>NZ_CADFGP010000018.1 GCF_902833905.1 Paraburkholderia tuberum STM678
ACGAAACGAAGCTCGCTGGAGCAATCCAGTCGTCAGGAAACGCCGGATACGTGATCCGTACGTCCGGTGTTGTGGGAGGACGGCGGGGGCAACCCCGCCTCCTACCCGATCGCGGACGATTCCTGCGCGTTTGCGGTATTTACTTTATTGTTCGTGCTTCGGCCGCGTTGGCCGCGTTGGCCGCGTTGGCCGCGGGGTGCCGGTCCGTCCTGATCCGTCCGAACCTCGGGAGAGGTTCTTGAGGTCATTTCCAGGTTTACTTCCTGATTTATGTCGTCGACCCAACTGCGCGTCTTCCTGCTTTTTTCCGCCGGCTACTTCGTCTCTTACGTGTTTCGCGGCGTCAATCTTGGTTTCGCGCCGTTCATCACGCGCGATCTCGGTCTGTCAGCCGCCGATCTGGGTGTGCTGACGAGTCTGTATTTCCTCGGTTTCGCGGGCGCGCAGATCCCCGCTGGCGTGCTGCTCGATCGCTTCGGCGCGCGTCGCGTGACCTCCGTCACGTTGCTTTTTGCCGCGCTCGGCATCTGGGTATTCGGCGCCGCGCACAGTCTCGGCATGATGATGGTCGGGCGGCTGCTGATCGGCGTTGGCGTGTCGGTGTGCCTCGGCGCCGCGTTCAAGGCGCTCGCGCAGCATTTTCCGGTGGCGCGTTTGCCATTGATGAACGGGCTTGTCATGGCGATCGGCGGTTTCGGCGGCGTGATGGTCGGTTCGCCGCTCACGTGGGTGCTCGGTTTTTCCAGCTGGCGCCCGGTTTGCGTCGGACTCGGTGTGCTGACGGTAGCGGTTGCGCTCGCGCAATGGACGCTCGCTCCGGACGCGCGCGAAACGCATCGCCAGGCGAGCATCGTCGCGCAGTTCAAGGGTACGTGGCACATCCTGCGCAGCGCGGCATTCTGGAAAATCGCGTCGTTCTCGGTCGTTACGCAAGGCGTCTTCTACGCGATGCAGTCGTTGTGGGTCGGAGCATGGCTGCGCGACGTACAAGGCTTCGAGCCGCACCAGGCGGCGGCGCTCGTGTCGATTCTCGGCTTCGCGATGATGGCCGGCTGCGTCGGTTTCGGCGCGGCGGCGCGTAGTCTCGAGCGGCGCGGCCTCTCGCTGTACGCGTTCTGCGGCATCGGCATGGCGCTGTATGTGCTGACGCAGATGCTCATCATGTTTAACGCGCCGTTGCCGGCGAGCCTGTTGTGGGCCGCCTACGGCATCTTCGGCGGCACCGGGATTCTGAGTTACGCGGTGATGGCGCGGCATTTCCCGCCGCAGATGATCGGCCGCGTCAACACGACGCTGACGCTCATTATTTTTCTGCTGATCTTCGGTTTCCAGATCGGCGTTGGCGCGGTGCTGTCGCACTGGCCGGCGAGCGGCGGGCATTACCCGGCGCTCGCGCATCTGAGCGCGTGGGAAATCCTCGTCGCGCTGCAGGTGCTGAGTGCGATCTGGTACGTGTTGCCGGGTCGGCAGCTTGTCCGTTCGGGCGAGATGCGCGCGGAGCAGGAGGCCTGAACGGCCGCGCCAGGCCTTGCGTCGGACCCGGAGGGGCCGCCACGGCGGTTCGGTCCCCGTCAATAGTGGTGTCTCGACAGAACCGCATAGACAGGCGTGGCAAGTACCTGGCGACGCGGCCTGGCAAGGCTTTGAAGGTCCGCCCAGGCACATCGCCTCAACGCCTCGTCCTATCTCCCATTTGGAGGGAACAGTGGATTCAGGCTATAATTTGAAAGTTTGAGCTTATCCACCCGCACCCTAGCGCCTACCTCCCCCATACCGTTCATCCGCCGCGCGCCAACGGCATAGCAAGAAGGGCTCCACACCCAGCCGAGTCGTCCACACAATGGACCCATCGCGCCTCTTGCAGCGTCACCGGCAACTCGCGAGCGAGTCTGCGCGCGCATCCACGATGTGTTTCGCTGCGGCTTGCAATCGGATAGACAGGTGGCAACAGGGTGTTCCCCCAAGGAGTCTCCCGTGTTGCCGTCATTTTCTCCCGCTCTACTCGCGCTCGCCGACGGCACGGTCTTTCGTGGTTATTCGATCGGCGCCCCAGGGCACACCATCGGTGAAGTCGTGTTCAACACTGCCATCACCGGCTATCAGGAAATCCTGACTGACCCGAGCTACGCGCGCCAGATCGTGACCCTCACGTACCCGCATATCGGCAACGTCGGCGTGAACGCCGAAGACGTCGAAGCGACGAAAGTCCATGCCGCCGGCCTGATCATCCGTGATCTGCCGGTTCTCGCGTCGAACTTCCGCATGGAGGGCACGCTCCCGCAATATCTGCAGGACGAAGGCGTGGTCGCCATCGCCGGCATCGACACTCGCAAGCTGACCCGCCTCCTGCGCGACAAGGGCGCGCAAAACGGCGCGATCCTCGCTGGCTCCGACGACGAAGCGAAGGCCATCGAACTCGCGCGCTCGTTCCCGGGCCTCGCCGGCATGGACCTCGCGAAGGTCGTGTCGACCCAGGAAACCTACGAGTGGACCAAAACCGAATGGCGTCTGGGCACGGGCTATGGCGAGCAGAAAGCGCCGACGTACCGCGTGGTCGCATTCGACTACGGCGTCAAGCAGAACATCCTGCGCATGCTGGCCGAGCGCGGCTGCCATGTCACCGTGCTGCCGGCGCAAGCGAGCGCCGCTGACGCGCTCGAGCTCAACCCCGACGGCGTGTTCCTGTCGAACGGCCCGGGCGACCCTGAGCCGTGCGACTACGCGATCGCGGCGACCAGGGAGTTCATCGAGCGCGGCATTCCGACCTTCGGCATTTGCCTGGGCCACCAGATCATGGGCCTCGCGGTCGGCGCGAAGACGATGAAGATGAAGACCGGCCATCACGGCGCGAACCATCCGGTCAAGGATCTCGAAGACGGCCGCGTGGTGATCACGTCGCAGAACCATGGTTTCGCGGTCGATGCCGACACGCTGCCCGCCAACGCGCGCGTGACCCACGTGTCGCTGTTCGACGGCACGCTGCAGGGCTTCGCGCTGACCGACAAGCCAGCGTTCTGCTTCCAGGGCCACCCGGAAGCATCGCCCGGTCCAAACGACATCGCGTACCTGTTCGACCGCTTCACCGCGTTGATGGACGCGCACAAGAACGGCAAGAGCGCAGCGGCTTGAAGTAGTACAGGCCGGCCGCAGAGGCCAGCCGGAAACGGCTCGCGGCGGCGGCCGCAGCCCGCGGCGCTACGTGGCGGGCATGCCGCGAAACAGCGCGCGCAACGTGAAAACGGCGCGCGCCGACGGAAAGAATTCAGGAATACATTAGCGAGAGCGTTATGCCCAAGCGGACAGACATCAAGAGCATCCTCATCATCGGCGCGGGTCCGATCATCATCGGTCAGGCGTGCGAGTTCGATTATTCGGGCGCGCAGGCATGCAAGGCGCTGCGTGAGGAAGGCTACAAGGTCATTCTCGTCAACAGCAATCCGGCGACGATCATGACCGACCCGAACACGGCCGACGTGACCTATATCGAGCCGATCACGTGGGAAGTGGTCGAGCGCATCATCGCGAAGGAGCGCCCGGACGCGATCCTGCCGACGATGGGCGGCCAGACAGCGCTGAACTGCGCGCTCGACCTGCACGCGCACGGCGTGCTGGCGAAGTACGAGGTCGAGCTGATCGGCGCATCGCCGGAAGCGATCGACAAAGCGGAAGACCGCCAGAAGTTCAAGGACGCGATGACCAAGATCGGCCTCGGTTCGGCCAAGTCGGGCACCGCGCATTCGATGGAAGAAGCGCTGCAGGTGCAGGCGAAGATCGCCGCGGAAACTGGCAGCGGCGGCTATCCGGTCGTGATCCGTCCGTCGTTCACGCTGGGCGGCTCGGGCGGCGGCATCGCGTACAACCGCGACGAGTTCGAAGAGATCTGCAAGCGTGGGCTCGACCTGTCGCCGACGCGCGAACTGCTGATCGAAGAGTCGCTGCTCGGCTGGAAAGAGTACGAGATGGAAGTGGTCCGCGACAAGGGGGATAACTGCATCATCGTCTGCTCGATCGAAAACCTCGACCCGATGGGCATCCACACCGGCGACTCGATCACCGTCGCGCCGGCGCAGACGCTGACCGACAAGGAATACCAGATTCTGCGTAACGCGTCGCTCGCGGTGCTGCGCGAGATCGGCGTCGACACGGGCGGCTCGAACGTGCAGTTCTCGATCAATCCGCAAGACGGCCGCATGATCGTGATCGAAATGAACCCGCGCGTGTCGCGTTCGTCGGCGCTGGCGTCGAAGGCAACCGGCTTCCCGATCGCGAAGGTGGCGGCGAAGCTGGCGGTCGGCTACACGCTGGATGAACTCAAGAACGAAATTACCGGCGGCCAGACCCCGGCGTCGTTCGAACCGACGATCGACTACGTCGTCACGAAGATCCCGCGTTTCGCGTTCGAGAAATTCCGTGAAGCCGATTCGCGCCTGACCACGCAGATGAAGTCGGTCGGCGAAGTGATGGCGATTGGCCGCACGTTCCAGGAGTCGTTCCAGAAGGCGCTGCGCGGCCTCGAAGTCGGCGTCGACGGTCTCGATGAAAAGACCGCCAATCGCGATGAGATCATCCGCGAGATCGGCGAAGCTGGTCCGGATCGCATCTGGTATGTTGGCGACGCGTTCCGTGTGGGCATGAGCGCGCAAGAGATCTTCGAGGAAACCGCGATCGACCCGTGGTTCCTCGCGCAGATCGAACAGATCGTGCTGAAGGAAAAGGCGCTGGCAGGCCGCGCGCTGGCGAGCCTGACGAAGGAGGAGCTGAAGTATCTGAAACAGAGCGGCTTCTCGGATCGTCGTCTGGCCAAGCTGCTCGGCGCGAAGCCGGCGGACGTGCGCGCGCGTCGTATCGAGTTGAACGTGCGTCCGGTGTATAAGCGTGTCGACACCTGCGCGGCCGAGTTCGCAACCAGGACCGCGTACATGTACTCGACGTACGAGGAAGAGTGCGAAGCGAATCCGACCAGCAACAGGAAGATCATGGTGCTGGGCGGCGGCCCGAACCGGATCGGCCAGGGTATCGAGTTCGACTACTGCTGCGTGCATGCCGCGCTCGCGATGCGCGAGGACGGCTATGAAACGATCATGGTCAACTGCAACCCCGAAACCGTGTCGACCGACTACGACACCTCCGACCGTCTGTACTTCGAATCGCTGACGCTCGAAGACGTGCTCGAAATCGTCGACAAGGAAAAGCCCGTCGGCGTGATCGTGCAGTACGGCGGCCAGACGCCGCTGAAGCTCGCGCTCGACCTCGAGGCGAACGGTGTGCCGATCATCGGTACGTCGCCGGACATGATCGACGCGGCCGAAGACCGCGAGCGCTTCCAGAAGCTGCTGCAGGACCTCGGTCTGCGCCAGCCGCCGAACCGCACCGCGCGCGCCGAAGACGAAGCACTGAAGCTCGCCGACGAAATCGGCTATCCGCTCGTCGTGCGTCCGTCGTACGTGCTGGGCGGCCGCGCGATGGAAATCGTCCACGAGCCGCGAGATCTCGAGCGCTATATGCGCGAGGCGGTGAAGGTGTCGAACGACTCGCCGGTGCTGCTCGACCGCTTCCTGAACGACGCGATCGAATGCGACGTGGATTGCATTTCCGATGGCGATGCCGTGTTCATCGGCGGCGTGATGGAGCACATCGAACAGGCGGGCGTGCACTCGGGCGACTCGGCCTGCTCGCTGCCGCCGTATTCGCTATCGAAGGCTACCGTCGCCGAACTGAAGCGCCAGACCGCTGCGATGGCGAAGGCGCTGAACGTGGTCGGCCTGATGAACGTGCAGTTCGCGATTCAGCAGGTACCGCAGGCTGACGGCTCGAAGGACGACATCATCTACGTGCTCGAAGTGAACCCGCGCGCGTCGCGCACGGTGCCGTACGTGTCGAAGGCGACCAGCCTGCCGCTCGCGAAGATCGCAGCGCGCGCGATGGTCGGCCAGAAGCTCGCCGCGCAAGGCGTGACGAAGGAAGTCGAGCCGCCGTACTTCAGCGTGAAGGAAGCGGTGTTCCCGTTCGTCAAGTTCCCGGCGGTCGACCCGGTGCTCGGACCTGAAATGCGTTCGACCGGCGAAGTGATGGGCGTCGGCCAGACGTTCGGCGAGGCTCTGTTCAAGTCGCAGCTCGCGGCGGGTTCGCGTCTGCCCGAATCGGGCACGGTGCTGCTGACCGTGATGGACGCCGACAAACCGAAGGCAGTCGAAGTCGCGCGCATGCTGCACGAGCTCGGCTACCCGATCGTCGCGACCAAGGGCACGGCTGCCGCGATCGAAGCGGCCGGCGTGCCAGTCAAGGTCGTCAACAAGGTGAAGGACGGCCGTCCGCACATCGTCGACATGATCAAGAACGGCGAGATCGCGCTCGTCTTCACGACCGTCGACGAAACGCGCGCGGCGATCGCCGATTCGCGTTCGATCCGCATGAGCGCGCAGGCGAACAAGGTCACCTACTACACGACGATGTCGGGCGCACGCGCGGCGGTGGAGGGTCTTCGTTATCTGAAGAACCTGGAAGTCTATGATTTACAAGGACTCCATGCTCGCCTAAACTAAGGCTTCGACTAGCTGTCCAAGATGTAAGTGCCGCGGTTAAGCGGCGTTCCGCAGGTGCTGCGGCCCGGGTTTGTCCAGGGGCGGCGGCTTTCGCGGAATGCACTTAACCGCGGTGATTTTTTTTATGGCCGTTTTTTGCCTCCAGAGTTGTTTATGAGCACTATTCCATTGACGAAGCGCGGCGCAGACATGCTGCGCGATGAATTGCAGCGCCTGAAATCGGTTGAACGTCCGGCCGTGATCAACTCGATCGCGGAAGCGCGCGCCCAGGGCGATCTGTCGGAAAACGCGGAATACGACGCTGCGAAGGAAAAGCAGGGCTTCATCGAAGGCCGTATCGCCGAAATCGAGTCGAAGCTCGCGGGCGCGCAGGTGATCGATCCGTCGCAAGTGGAAGCGGACGGCCGCGTGGTGTTCGGCGCGACGCTCGAGCTCGAAGACCTCGAGTCGGGTGCGTCGGTCAAATACCAGATCGTCGGCGACGACGAAGCGGACATCGACCACGGCCTGATCTCGATCAGCTCGCCGATCGCGCGTGCGCTGATCGGCAAGTCGGAAGGCGACGTCGCGTCGGTGCAAGCGCCGGGCGGCGTGCGCGAATACGAAATCATCGCGGTCAGCTACATCTGAGGGTGGCGCCGGTGTCTTTGATGCCGCATCGTTTTTTCCGCCTGTTGACGGTGGTGTGGGTCGGTAGTCTGTTGACTATCGGCTATGCGGTTGCGCCCGTGCTGTTCACGACGCTCGACCGGATGACGGCGGGCGCCGTCGCCGCGCAGCTGTTTCGTATTCAGGGCGTGATTGGCGTCGTGTGCGGCATTTTGCTGCTCGGTCTCGCCAATTTGCTCGTGCGGCGCGGGAGTGGCGCATATCGCCGCTTGCGCTGGCTGCTCGCCGGTATGCTCGTATGCGTGCTGGTTGGCTATTTCGCGTTGCAGCCGTTCATGAACGCGATGCGCGTGGCGGCGCTCGAGGCGGGCAGCGACATCGGGCATTCCGTTTATGCGACGCGCTTCGGCATCCTGCATGGCGTGTCCAGTCTGTTCTACCTGATCGAGAGCCTGCTAGGGGTTGCGCTCGTTTGGCTGCTGCCGGCGCCTGTTGGTGCCGCGGCCGAGGAAGAGGGCGCGCGCGGCGTCACGGGCAAGGTGGCGGGCTGAAGCTCGCGGGTGGCTGATGGTGTGACGGTGCGCGTGCCATGGCCGCCGGGTCGATGCCGATGCCCGCGATGAACCTCACATTGCGACGAATTGTCGCGATTCCGGTGTCCAACTACGGTTCATTCGCGCTGCTTCGGGCCTCGCGCTCAAGGCCGTCAATGCGCAGTGCGGAGTCGGTCCGCACCTTGGGCGCGTGTTCTCTTACTTCGACTGATGCGAACGCTTCGCGCTGGTTTGACGCTTCTTCGCGCGCTTGATGTTGCCGCCCTGCGTCACGCGTTCATTGCCGCGCACCAGCACCGCTTTCGCTCGCGGCTTGCGCATCGGCACGTCGGTCGGCTTGGCGACCTTGACGATGCGGGGTGCGCGTCCCTTGACCGGCCGGGTTTCTTCGGCTGCCGCTTCGCGGGCGCTCGGCAACGCGCCGCGCTTCGCTTTTGCCGCCGGCTGTGCCGATTCTGGCTTCCAGATCACGAGCAGCTTGCCGATATGCTGGATCGGTGCAGCGTTCAGCGCGTCGCAGATTTCTTCGTAGATAGCGATGCGCTCCTCGCGCTCATCGCCGAACACGCGAATTTTGATCAGTTGATGCGCGGCGAGGTGCACCTTGATTTCGGCGAGCACAGCGTCGGTCAAGCCTTCGGCGCCGACGAGCACGACCGGTTTGAGCGCATGTGCCTGGGAGCGCAACTCGGCGCGTTGGTCGGAAGAGACTTTGAGGGCTGGCATGGAAAGTGGGAGACTCGACTAAAATGGCGGCTCCTGCGTTTTCGTCCGATCGCCGAGCGATTCGGGCGACTCGATTCAGCAGGGCGCGCGTCAGAACAACAGAATCGCGGATCGCCGCCAGTCTGGCGGGGGCCGCGCGAATTAACCGCGTATTATCCCCTAAAGCGCGACCCGACGCAGCAATAGTTAAATCTTTAATGGCAAAAAACAAGTTCAATACCGCGTGGCTGCACGACCACATCAACGATCCGTACGTCAAAATGGCGCAGCGGGAAGGTTATCGCGCCCGCGCGGCCTACAAACTCAAGGAAATCGACGAGCAGGACAAGCTGATCCGTCCCGGGCAGGTGATTGTCGATCTCGGTTCCTCGCCGGGCAGCTGGAGCCAGTACGTGCGCAACAAGCTCGCGGGCGGCTCGCAACGCAACGCGGAGCGCGAAGGTGGCATCGACGGCACGATCATCGCTTTGGACATTCTGCCAATGGAGCCGGTGGCCGACGTGCACTTCATCCAGGGCGATTTCCGCGAAGACTCGGTGCTGGTCCAGCTCGAAGAATTGGTCGGTGCGCGCCAGGTAGACCTTGTAATTTCGGATATGGCGCCCAACCTGTCGGGCGTGGCGATCGCGGATGCGGCGCGGATCGAGCATTTATGCGATCTCGCGCTCGAATTCGCGCAAAATCACCTGAAGCCGGATGGTGCCCTTTTAGTCAAATGCTTTCACGGCAGCGGATATAGTCAGATTGTCGAAAAGTTCAAACGCCAATTCAAGGTGGTGGCGGCCCGCAAGCCGAAGGCGTCGCGGGATAAATCGTCAGAAACATTTATTTTGGGTAAGCATCTGAAGTGTCCCGCATAGGGATGCGGCTAGCCGGTTCCATCTCTGCCAATAATGAGCCCGACGCGTCCGGAGACGGGCGTCAAGCCGGCCCGCTACCCTATTTCCGTGGTAGTGAAACCTTATGGCAGGGCTCTGCGGACTGGATTAGAATGCTTTCGTGGTGCCGCAAGGCAAATGTAGGCGCCCGTCTAAGTGAAGGAGTGGTGCTTTGAACAACAATATGTTTTCGAAAGCAGCAGTGTGGCTGGTGATCGCACTGGTGCTGTTTACGGTGTTCAAGCAGTTCGACAAGCCCCGTGTCCAGGAAGGCGTTTCCTATTCGCAGTTCATGGACGACGCGAAGAACGGCAAAGTCAAGAACGTCATTGTCCAGGGGCGGAACCTCACGGTCACTCCAGCAGACGGCCAGAAGTACCAGATCGTGTCGCCCGGCGACATCTGGATGGTCGGCGATCTGATGAAGTATGGCGTGCAGGTGAGCGGCAAGGCTGACGACGAACCCAATGCACTGATGTCCGTGCTGTATTACCTCGGACCGACGATCCTGATCATCGGTTTCTGGTTTTACATGATGCGACAGATGCAGGGGGGCGGCAAAGGCGGGGCCTTCTCGTTTGGCAAGTCGCGCGCGCGGCTGATCGACGAGAACAACAACGCAATCAATTTCACCGACGTCGCCGGTTGCGACGAAGCCAAGGAAGAAGTGTCGGAACTCGTCGACTTCCTGCGCGATCCGCAGAAATTCCAGAAGCTCGGTGGTCGTATTCCGCGCGGCGTGCTGCTCGTTGGCCCGCCGGGAACCGGTAAGACGCTGCTCGCGCGCGCCATCGCCGGCGAGGCGAAGGTGCCGTTCTTCAGCATTTCAGGTTCAGATTTCGTGGAAATGTTCGTCGGCGTCGGCGCGGCTCGCGTGCGCGACATGTTCGAGCAGGCCAAGAAGCACGCGCCGTGTATCGTGTTCATCGACGAAATCGACGCGGTCGGCCGTCATCGAGGCGCCGGCATGGGCGGCGGTAACGACGAGCGCGAACAGACGCTGAACCAGATGCTCGTCGAAATGGACGGCTTCGAGGCGAACTCGGGCGTCATCGTCATCGCCGCGACGAACCGTTCGGATGTGCTCGACAAGGCGCTGTTGCGTCCGGGCCGTTTCGACCGTCAGGTGTACGTGGGTCTGCCCGATATTCGCGGCCGCGAGCACATCATGAAGGTGCACCTGCGCAAGGTGCCGATCTCGAACGACGTCGATGCGGCAGTGATCGCGCGCGGCACGCCGGGTTTCTCGGGCGCAGATCTCGCAAACCTCGTCAACGAAGCAGCACTGTTCGCGGCGCGCCGCGGCAAGCGCATCGTCGAAATGACGGACTTCGAGGACGCGAAGGACAAGATCTTCATGGGTCCAGAGCGCAAGTCGGCTGTGATCCGCGAAGAATCGAAGCGTGCTACCGCGTATCACGAATCGGGTCATGCGGTGATCGCGAAGCTGTTGCCGAAGGCCGATCCGGTGCACAAGGTCACGATCATTCCGCGCGGCCGTGCGCTCGGCGTCACATGGCAGTTGCCGGAGCATGACAACGAAACGTACTCGAAGGAATATCTGCTCGACCGTCTTGCCATCCTGTTCGGTGGCCGCGTCGCGGAAGAGCTGTTCCTGAACCTGATCAGCACCGGTGCGTCGGACGACTTCAACAAGGCGACGCAGACGGCTCGCGCAATGGTTGCCCGCTTCGGCATGACGGATGCGCTCGGACCGATGGTCTATGTCGATGACGAGAACGACGCTTCGCCGTTCGGCCGAGGCTTCACGCGGACCATTTCGGAAGCGACGCAACAGAAGGTCGACGCGGAAATCCGTCATGTGCTGGACGAGCAGTACAATCTCGCACGGCGCCTGCTCGAAGAGAACCGCGACAAGGTCGAAGCGATGACCGCCGCGCTGATGGAGTGGGAGACGATCGACGCCGATCAGATCAACGACATCATGGCAGGCCGTCCGCCGCGTTCGCCCAAGAGCTCGCCGCCGTCGGCAAGCGACGCCTCGTCGGGCGGCAGCCCGGGCACCGAAGTCAAGCCGGGCAGCGCAACCGCGCCGGCCTGATCGGCAGCCAGTAGAAAGTGCGGGCCGGTGTGCTACACACCGGCCCGTTTTGCATTTATCCGTTCCAAGTGAAGCATTGCTACGTGTCGAAAGTCGATTCCTCGTCCGCACCCCTTCCAGAGCCGCTGCAGTGTGGCCGCTTCAAGCTGACGTTCGAACGCCCGTTGGTCATGGGCATCCTGAACGTCACTCCCGATTCCTTTTCCGATGGCGGCAAGTTCGCGACGCGCGGCGATGCGCTGCGCCAGGCCGAGCGCATGATGCTGGAGGGCGCGGACATCATCGATATCGGCGGGGAATCGACGCGTCCTGGCGCGCCACCGGTGCCGCTCGACGAAGAGCTGGAGCGCGTGTTGCCGCTCGTCGAGCAACTGCGTGGCGCGAACGTGCCATTGTCGGTTGATACGTACAAGCCGGAAGTGATGCGTCATGCGTTGAACGCGGGCGCCGACCTGATCAACGACATCTGGGGCTTCCGCATGCCCGGCGCGATCGACGCGGTGCGCGACAGCGACTGCGGCCTTTGTGTCATGCATATGCTAGGTGAGCCGCAGACCATGCAGGTGGGCGAGCCGCACTATGACGACGTCGTCGGCGAAGTGCGCCACTTCCTCGAGGAGCGTGTCGCGACGTTGCAGCAGGCGGGGATTGCGCGCGAGCGTATCAGCGTCGATCCGGGTTTCGGCTTCGGCAAGGTCGTCGTCGAGCATAACTACGCGCTGCTCGCGCATCTGCGCGACACGGCCCCGCGCGCCGCTTCGCCGTATCCGATTCTTGCGGGCATGTCGCGCAAGTCGATGGTTGGCGCGGTGACGGGGCGGCCGGCGCCGGAGCGCGTGGCCGGCAGCATCGCCGCGGCGGTGTGCGCGGCCGAACGGGGCGCCGCGATTCTGCGCGTACACGACGTCGCGCAAACAGTCGATGCATTGAAAGTATGGGCAACCCTGCGCGACGCGGACAGGCAGAGCCGCGCGCACGGTTGAACCCGCAGCCACGGACAGGGAGAACAAACATGGCACGTCGTTACTTCGGAACGGACGGCATTCGGGGCAAGGTCGGCGAAGGCCCGATCACGCCGGAATTCGTGTTGCGGCTCGGCTATGCGGCCGGCAAGGTGCTCGCGGGCGCCGATCAATGGGCGAAAACAGGCACCCGTCCGACCGTGCTGATCGGCAAGGACACGCGGGTGTCGGGCTACATGCTCGAAGCCGCGCTCGAATCGGGCTTCTCGGCCGCCGGCGTCGACGTGATGCTGGCCGGCCCGATGCCGACACCCGGCATCGCCTATCTGACGCGCGCACTGCGGCTTGCCGCGGGTGTCGTGATCAGCGCATCGCACAACCCGTACTACGACAACGGCATCAAGTTCTTCTCGGCCGACGGCAACAAGCTGCCGGACGACGTCGAGGCGCAGATCGAGGAGCAGCTCGAACTGCCGCTCGCGTGCGCGGCCTCCGAGCAACTGGGCAAAGCGCGCCGTCTCGATGACGCAGGTGGCCGCTACATCGAGTTCTGCAAGAGCACGTTCCCGGCCGCGTACGACCTGCGCGGCATGAAGCTCGTCGTCGATTGCGCGCATGGCGCCGCGTACGACGTCGCGCCGCACGTGTTCCATGAGCTCGGCGCGGAAGTGATCCCGATCGGCGTCTCGCCGAACGGCTTCAATATCAACGACGGCGTCGGCGCGACCGCGCCGGATGCGCTGGTTCGCGCGGTGCGCGCAAACCACGCGGACCTCGGTATCGCGCTCGATGGCGACGCCGACCGTCTGCAGGTCGTCGACGAGTCCGGCCGCCTTTTCAACGGCGACGAGCTGTTGTACGTGCTGGTCAAGGACCGTATCGCGACCGCCGGCCACGTGGAAGGAGCGGTCGGCACGCTGATGACCAACATGGCCGTGGAGGTCGCGCTGCAGAATGCCGGCGTCAAGTTCGTGCGCGCCGCGGTCGGCGACCGCTATGTGCTCGAACAGCTTCGCGAGCACGGCTGGCAGCTCGGCGCCGAAGGTTCAGGCCACATTCTGTCACTCGATCGCCATTCGACCGGTGACGGCATCGTGTCCGCCCTGCTCGTGCTGGCGGCGATGCAGCGCAGCGCCAAATCGCTCACGGATCTGCTCGACGGTGTCACCCTGTTTCCGCAGAAGCTGATCAACGTGCGCATGAAGCCCGGCTCGGACTGGAAGGGCAGCGAGACGATCCGCAGTGCGATCAAGGTGGCCGAAGGCGCGCTCGACGGCCGCGGCCGCGTGCTGATCCGCGCGTCGGGCACCGAGCCGGTACTGCGCGTGATGGTGGAGGCGCAGAACGTCGCGGACGCGCTCGAGCATTCTGAAGCGATTGCCAAAGCCGTGCGGGTAGCGACGGCCTGATCGATTCCCGAGTCGACGGCGGGCGGTGGCGACCGCTTGCCGCCTGCCTGAGCGTCGCAGGCAGAAGATTCAGCGGGCTCCATAAACTGGGCGGCCGGGCTTTCACACCCAACGAAGGCTCGTTCCTCACCCCATCGAATCCCCACTCCGCAGCCGCCAAAATGACGGCACATCCCGCACAAAAACGACCTCCGCGCGCAGCGCAAACGTTCGCGCCCCATCTTTTTTTGTCTACCTCGAAAAATGCGATGCAACGGGCATCGGCACAGCGGCAATTCGGCGGCTTCGGCACCTTTCACGGGGTAATATTACTGTCACATTTGATTCATTATCAGTCACGTTTTTGTCATAAAGAGACCCTAAGCTTCGCGGTGTTCGAGTTTCACGCTCACACCACACGCTCACACCCCCTTGGAGGTCTCATGAAATTGATGCAAACCGTGTTCGCTGGCGTCGCTGGCGCGCTCTTCGCAATCGCAGCGCAAGCCGCAGACATCACCGGCGCGGGCAGCACGTTCGCGGCACCGATTTACACGAAGTGGGCCGACGCTTATCAGAAGACCGGCGGCGGCAAGGTTAACTACCAAGGCATCGGTTCGTCGGGCGGCATCAAGCAGATCGAGGCGAAGACCGTCGATTTCGCAGGCTCGGACGCTCCGCTGAAGGACGACGAACTCGCGAAGGCAGGCCTCTTCCAGTTCCCGACGGTGGTCGGCGGCGTGGTGCCGGCAGTCAACGTGCCGGGCGTCAAGCCGGGCGAACTGGTACTGTCGGGTGAAGTGCTCGGCGACATCTACCTGGGCAAGATCAAGAAGTGGAACGACCCGGCAATTGTCGCGCTGAACCCGAAGGTCAAGCTGCCGGATCTGGACATCGCCGTGGTGCGCCGCGCCGACGGTTCGGGCACCAGCTTCATCTGGACGAACTACCTGTCGAAGGTCAACCCGGAATGGAAGACGAAGGTCGGTGAAGGTGCGACGGTCAACTGGCCGACCGGCACGGGCGGCAAGGGCAACGACGGCGTCGCGGCTTTCGTGCAGCGTCTGCCGGGCGCGATCGGTTACGTCGAATGGGCGTACGCGAAGCAGAACCACATGAACTACGTTGCGATGAAGAACGAATCCGGCGCGGTGGTTCAGCCGGAGACCGACACGTTCAAGGCAGCGGCGGCCGGCGCCGACTGGTCGAAGTCGTTCTATCAGATCCTGACGAACGAGCCGGGCAAGAACGCTTGGCCGATCGTCGGCGCGACGTTCGTGCTGCTGCACACGACGCAGGACAAGGCACCGCAAGGCGCGGAAACGCTGAAGTTCTTCGACTGGGCGTTCAAGAACGGCGGCCAGGCTGCGAACGATCTGGACTACATCTCGCTGCCGCAGTCGGTCGTCTCGGAAATCCGCACGCAGTGGAAGCAGAAGATCAAGGATTCGGCAGGCAAGACGCTCGACGAGTAACAGGCGTAAGCTGGCGCGGTCGATCTGGGCCGCGCCCTGTAGCACCCCGGCCGTCCTCGTGCGAGGACGGCCTGTGACTTTCACGCGGCATGCGCCGCATGCATCACCGACCGCCCGACATGTGTCGTCCGGCAACTGGAAACAGGTCCCTCAGGCTCTCATGTCCGATATTCATTTAGCGTCCGGCACGAGCCGGGCCACTCCGCCTGGCCGCGCGTCGCAGCAAAAAGCGCCTGGCCGCTCGGGCGATGTGATCTTCGGCGGCCTCGCACGCCTTTCCGCCATCGTCACGCTGCTGCTGCTCGGCGGCATCATCGTGTCGCTGATCGTCGCCTCGATGCCGTCGATTCGGGAGTTCGGTCTCGCGTTCCTGTGGACGGCGGTGTGGGATCCACCCAGCAAACAATTCGGCGCGCTCGTGCCGATCTACGGCACCCTCGCGACGTCGATCATCGCTCTGCTCATCGCGGTGCCCGTCAGCTTCGGTATCGCGCTATTTCTGACCGAACTGTCGCCCGCGTGGCTGCGCCGGCCGCTCGGCATCGCGATCGAGCTGCTCGCCGCGATTCCGTCTATCGTGTACGGCATGTGGGGTCTGCTCGTGTTCGCGCCGATCTTCGCGGTGTGGTTCCAGAAGCCGCTAGGCGCGGTGCTCGGCGGCATTCCGATCGTCGGCGCGCTGTTCGCCGGTCCGCCGATCGGCATCGGCATTCTGTGCGCGGGCGTGATCCTTGCGATCATGATCATCCCGTACATCGCGGCGGTGATGCGCGACGTGTTCGAAGTGACGCCGGTGCTGCTGAAGGAATCGGCGTACGGTATCGGCTGCACGACGTGGGAAGTGATGTGGAAGATCGTGCTGCCGTTCACCAAGAGCGGTGTGATCGGCGGCATCATGCTCGGCCTCGGCCGGGCGCTGGGTGAGACGATGGCGGTCACGTTCGTAATCGGCAACACCAACCTGCTCGACAATATTTCGCTGTTTTCGCCGGGCAACAGCATCACGTCGGCGCTCGCCAACGAGTTCGCGGAAGCGGAGCCGGGCCTGCATACGTCGGCGCTGATGGAGCTCGGCCTGATCCTGTTCGTGATTACATTCATCGTGCTGGCGATTTCGAAAATCATGCTGCTGCGTCTCGAGAAAGGGGAGGGCGCGAAATGAGCGGGCCGTCCCTGAACATGCCGGGTCTGAAGGACGCCGCGACGCTCGAAACGATGCGCGTGCGTCTGCAAGGGCGCCGTCGCATGACCAACGCGCTTGCGCTGACGCTGTCGCTCGCGGCAATGGCGTTCGGCCTGCTGTGGCTCGTGTGGATTCTCTATACGACGCTGCGTCTCGGTATCGGTGGTCTGTCGGTCGAACTGTTCACGCAGTCGACGCCGCCGCCGAACACCGATGGCGGCGGTCTCGCCAACGCGATCGTCGGCAGCCTGTTGCTGGTCGGGCTCGCGACCTTCGTCGGCACGCCGATCGGCATCATGGCGGGCGTCTATCTCGCCGAATACGGCCAGAAAGGCTGGCTCGCGAACCTCACGCGCTTCATCAACGACATCCTGCTGTCGGCGCCGTCGATCGTCATCGGTCTGTTCGTCTACGCGCTCGTCGTCGTGAAGATGGGCCACTTCAGCGGGTGGGCCGGCGTGCTCTCGCTGGCGCTGCTGCAGATTCCGATCGTGATTCGCACGACCGAAAACATGCTGAAGCTCGTGCCGAATGCGATGCGTGAAGCCGCGTTCGCGCTCGGCACGCCGAAGTGGAAGATGGTGCTGTCGATCACGCTGAAGGCGTCGATCGCGGGCATCGTCACCGGTGTGCTGCTCGGTGTCGCGCGAATTGCCGGCGAAACCGCACCGCTGCTCTTCACCGCTCTGTCGAACCAGTTCTTCTCGGTCGATATGGGCCAGCCGGTCGCGAACCTGCCGGTCACGATCTACAAGTTTGCGATGAGCCCGTTCGCGCAGTGGCAATCGCTCGCGTGGGCCGGCGTCTTTCTGATCACGCTCGCGGTGCTGGGACTGAACGTCCTCGCGCGCACGATCTTCTCGAACAAGTAAGGGCGGAGTGAATCCGATGAACGTAGCAGAAACCCAACTCAATCCGATCGGGCACGCAGCCGCGCCCGCGGGCTCCGACCCCGAACACAGCGCTCACGCGCAAACGCCGTCGCGTCCGAAGATCGAGGTCAAGGACCTCAACTTCTTCTACGGCAAGTATCACGCGCTGAAGAACGTCAATCTGCAGATTCCCGAAGGCAAGGTGACCGCGTTCATCGGTCCGTCGGGCTGCGGCAAGTCCACGCTGCTGCGTACCTTCAACAAGATGTACGCGCTCTATCCGGAGCAGCGCGCGGAAGGCGAGATCGTGATGGACGGCGAAAACCTGCTGACCATGCGCCAGGACATTTCGCTGCTGCGCGCGCGCATCGGCATGGTGTTCCAGAAGCCGACACCGTTCCCGATGTCGATCTACGACAACATCGCTTTCGGCGTGAAGATGTTCGAGAAGCTGTCACGCTCGGAAATGGACGACCGCGTCGAATGGGCGCTGACCAAGGCGGCGCTGTGGAACGAAGTGAAGGACAAGCTCGGCCAGAGCGGCTACGGTTTGTCGGGCGGCCAGCAGCAGCGTCTGTGCATCGCGCGCGGTATTGCAATTCGCCCCGAAGTGCTGCTGCTCGACGAGCCCTGCTCGGCGCTCGACCCGATTTCGACGGGCCGTATCGAAGAGCTGATCGCTGAACTCAAGAGCGACTACACGGTGGTGATCGTCACGCACAACATGCAGCAGGCGGCCCGCTGTTCGGACTACACTGCCTATATGTACCTCGGCGAACTGATCGAATTCGGCGACACCGAAAAGATCTTCATCAAGCCGGTCCGCAAGGAAACCGAGGACTACATCACTGGCCGCTTCGGCTAATCCGCCGGGCAATACAACGGAGTACGACATGTCCGATAAACATCTGTCCAGCCAGTTCGACGCCGACCTCAACCTCGTTTCGTCGAAGGTGCTCGAAATGGGCGGCCTCGTCGAATCGCAGATCGTCAACGCGATGCAGGCGCTCAACGAATTCGACCTCGACATCGCCGAGCAGGTGATCGTCGCCGAAGACCGTCTGAACAAGATGGAAGTCGAGATCGACGAAGAGTGCAGCAACATCATCGCGCGCCGTCAGCCGGCCGCGCGCGATCTGCGCTTGCTGATCGCGATCTCGAAGACCATCACGAACCTCGAGCGCGCCGGCGACGAAGCCGAAAAGATCGCGAAGCGCACCAAGCGTCTGATGGAAGACGGCGCATCGCGCACCATCAACATCGCCGAGATCAAGCTGTCGGGCGAAATGGCCGTGTCGATCCTGCGCCGTGCGCTGGACGCGTTCGCGCGTCTGGACACGGTCGCCGCCGCGCAGATCGTGCGCGACGACAAGGCGATCGACGAGGAATTCCGCGCGTTCGTGCGCAAGCTGATTTCGTATATGACCGAAGATCCGCGTTCGATCTCGGTGGGCCTCGACTTCCTGTTCATCGCCAAGGCAATCGAGCGGATCGGCGACCACGCGAAGAACATCGCGGAATTCATCATCTACATCGTCAAGGGTACCGACGTGCGGCACCAGTCGCGCGACGCGCTCGAACGCGAAGCGCTCAGCTAATCCAGAGATAAGGAACAGAGGTGCCGATGCCCAGCAGCATTCTCGTCATTGAAGATGAGCCCGCCATTTCCGAACTGATTTCGGTCAATCTTCAACACGCCGGGCACTGCCCGATTCGCGCGTACAACGCGGAGCAGGCGCACAACCTGATCAGCGACGTACTGCCCGATCTCGTGCTGCTCGACTGGATGTTGCCGGGTAAATCGGGTATTTCGTTCGCGCGCGATCTGCGCAACAACGAGCGTACGAAGCATATCCCGATCATCATGCTGACCGCGCGAGGCGACGAGCAGGACAAGGTGCTCGGACTCGAGATCGGCGCCGACGACTACGTGACGAAGCCGTTCTCGCCGAAGGAACTGATGGCGCGCATCAAGGCGGTGCTGCGCCGCCGCGCGCCGCAGCTGACCGAAGACGTGGTCGCAATCAACGGCCTGAAGCTCGATCCGGCCACGCACCGCGTCGCCGCGCATGCGGAAGGCAGCGAGATCAAGCTCGATCTCGGCCCGACCGAATTCCGTCTGCTGCACTTCTTCATGACTCACCCGGAGCGCGTGCACAGCCGCACGCAACTGCTCGATCAGGTGTGGGGCGATCACGTGTTCGTCGAAGAGCGGACCGTCGACGTGCATATCAAGCGTCTGCGCGCGGCACTCAAGCCGGCCGGGTGCGATGCTATGATTGAAACGGTACGCGGCAGCGGTTACCGGCTGGCGAAGAGCGCCTGATAGCCGTCGGCGGCGCGCTGCATCGCATGGCGCTGTGCCGCCGTACCTCCCTCCTGCGCTGTATTTTGTCTTCGATCGCTAGACCATGAACATCATCTGGGCGCGCTCCATCGTGTCGGTCGTGCTGCTTGCTGTTCTGTGCGCGGTGGTCGGCGCACTGCTGAACGTCAAGGCAGGGCTCGCTCTCGCCATCGTCCTGCTGCTCGTACAGAGTGTCTTCAGTACCTTCCACAAGCAGCGTCTGTGGCGTCTGCTCGACGCGCCGGTGTACGGCGAAGTGCCGAGCGCCCCCGGCATCTGGGGCGAAATCTACTACCGTCTGCACAAGCTCGCGAAGCGCTGGCATGCCCAGGTGCGCCAGGTCGAGCAGCAGCATTCGCGTTTCATCCAGGCGATCCAGGCGTCGCCTAACGGCGTCGCGATGCTCGACGATCATGATCAGATCGAGTGGTGCAACGCGATTTCCGAAAGCCACTTTGGGCTCGATGCGAAGCGCGATCTGCGTCAGCACATCACGCATCTGGTGCGTCATCCGGATTTCGTGCGCTATCTGAATTCGCATCGGTACGAGGAAATGCTGATCATGCGCGGCATGGGCGACAAGCGCCAGAACGTGCTGTCGGTGCAGGTGTTTCCTTACGGCGACAATCGCAAGCTCGTGCTGTCGCAGGACATCACCGAACTCGAGCGCACCGATGCGATGCGGCGTGACTTCGTCGCCAACGTGTCGCACGAATTGAAAACGCCGCTCACGGTGTTGTCCGGCTTTCTCGAGACGATGCGCGAGCTGCCGTTGGGCGAAGCCGAGCGCGCGCGTTATCTCGAGCTGATGGAGCAGCAGGCGTCGCGCATGCGTCATATCGTCAGCGATCTGCTCGTGCTCGCGACGCTCGAAGGCGACAACAAGCCGCCGAGCGATCAGATGATCGACATGCGCGCGGTGTTGCGGCATCTGCATGACGACGCGCAGAGCCTGTCCAGCGATCATCACAAGATCGTCTTCGATGCCGACGAAGCGCTGACCGTCACCGGCGTCGAAACCGAGATTCTCAGCGCATTCGGCAATCTGGTGACGAACGCGATCCGCTACACGCCGGACGGCGGCTCGATCAAGGTCAACTGGCGTGCGCAGGGTGGCCATGCGGTGTTCTCGGTCACCGATAGCGGCTTCGGCATTCCGGCCGCCGATATCCCGCGGCTCACCGAGCGCTTCTATCGCGTCGATCGCAGCCGTTCGCGCGACACGGGCGGCACCGGGCTCGGTCTCGCGATCGTCAAGCACGTACTGCAACGGCACGATGCGCAACTCGACGTGAAGAGCGAAGAAGGGCGCGGCAGCACGTTCACGGTGCGCTTTCCGGTGTATCGGACGGCGCGCTGTCAAACCGCACAGGTTTGAACGCGGCAGTCGTACGACTGGTCGACGCATAAAAAAACCGCCTGAAAAAGGCGGTTTTTTTATGCGCGCGGATCGTCGGGTGCCCGCCATCGCGGCGAGCACCCGAAACGCGGGCGACTACGAACAGAACTTGCCGAGCAGACTCATCTGAGCATTGCGCGACGCCTTGCCCGGCCGGCGCCGGCGGTAGTGACCGTCGCTCTGCATCAACCAGGCCGACTGGTTGTCGCCGAGAAACGCCGACAGCCCTTCCGCGATCACGCGCCGCTTCAGTCGCCGGTTGTTGACCGGGAATGCGACTTCGACGCGCCGGAACAGATTGCGATCCATCCAGTCGGCGCTCGACAGATAGACCTGTTCCTTGCCGCCGTCGTAGAAGTAGTAGATGCGATGGTGTTCGAGAAAGCGCCCGACGATCGAGCGCACCGTGATGTTCTCGGAGAGCCCTTGCACGCCCGGCTGCAGCGAGCACACGCCGCGCACGATCAGATCGATCTTCACGCCGGCCTGCGATGCTTCGTACAGCTCGGCGATCACCGTCGGCTCGAGCAGCGCGTTCATCTTCGCGACGATGCGCGCCTTCTTGCCCGCGCGCGCATGCTCGGCTTCCTTGCGGATCGCGTCGACGAGCTTCGGATGCAGCGTGAACGGCGACTGCCACAGCTCGTGCAGCTTCAGCTCGCCGCCGATGCCGGTGAGCTGCTGGAACACATGGTGCACGTCCTCGCAGATCTTCTGATCGGCGGTCATCAGACCGAAATCGGTATAGAGGCGCGCGGTGCGCGGGTGATAGTTGCCCGTGCCGAGGTGCACGTAGCGCTTCAGGCTCGCCTTGCCGCCTGCCGACACGCGTCGCACGATCAGCATCATCTTCGCGTGGCACTTGTGGCCGACTACGCCGTAGACCACGTGCGCGCCGACCGCTTCGAGCTGCGAGGCCCAGTTGATGTTGGTTTCCTCGTCGAAGCGCGCGAGCAGCTCGACGACCACCGTGACTTCCTTGCCGTTGCGCGCGGCCTGCATCAGCGCATCCATCAGCGGCGAGTCGGTGCCGGTCCGATAGATGGTCTGCTTGATCGCGACCACGTTCGGGTCCTTGGCCGCCTGCAACAGCAGCTCGAGCACCGGCTGGAAGCTCTCGTACGGATGATGCAGCAGCACGTCGCCCTGATCGATCACGTCGAACATGCTCGCGCTGTTGGCGATCTGCCTCGGCGTCGACGGAATGTGCGGCACGAACTTCAGATCCGGCCGGTCGACCATCTCGGGCAGCTGCATCAGCCGCACCAGATTGACGGGGCCGTTCACGTAGTAGCAGTCCTTGTTCGACAGACCGCTTTCGTCGAGCAGGCGCCGCACCACATGCGTGGGCGTTTCCGCCGACACTTCGAGCCGCACCGCATTGCCCAGATGCCGCGCCGGCAGTTCGCCCTGCAACGCGACGCGCAGATTGGTGATTTCGTCTTCGTCGACGAACAGCTCGCTGTTGCGCGTGATGCGAAACTGATTGCAGCTGCGCACGAAGAGATTCGGAAACAGCTCGCCGACAAAGTGTTGGAGCAGCGAGCTCAGCAGCACGAAGCCATGCGGATAACCCGACAGCTCCTGGGGCATGCGCACGAGTCGCGGCAGCGCGCGCGGCGCCTGCACGATGCCCATCATCGCCTGACGGCCGAACGCGTCCTTGCCCTCGAGCTCGACGACGAAGTTCAGGCTTTTGTTCAGCACGCGCGGAAACGGATGCGCGGGGTCGAGACCGATCGGCGTGAGCACCGGCAGCAGTTCGTTGAAGAAGTAGTTGCGCGCCCATTCGGTCTGCGCGTCGCTCCAGGCTTCGTTGCCGTGGAAATAGATGCCTTCCTGTTCGAGCGCGGTGAGCACCGTGTCGTGCAGCATCGTGTACTGGCGATGCACGAGCTTCTGCGCACGTTCGACCACGAGGTCGTACATGTGAAGCAGCGACATGCCGTCGGGCGACAATGCGCCGGGGTTGTCGCCCATCTGTTCCTGAAGCCCGGCCATGCGGACTTCGAAGAATTCGTCGAGGTTGCTACTGGTGATGCAGATAAAGCGGAGACGTTCGAGCAAGGGGACGGCGGGATCGGCGGCTTGCGCCAACACACGCTCGTTGAAACCCAGAATGCCCAGCTCGCGATTCAATAGGGGATAGCGGACGGACATCGGCGGCGAGATTGGAATGTCTGAAATGGAGACGGAAAGACGCTCGGAAATTCTCACGGTTTGATGACGTCCTGATGACATCGGCGATGTTTTTAACATTTTATGCCGCAATCGTCGTCTGTCGTCAATATGACGCGCTACCTATGCGACGATACCGAACTCCCTGCGCCGCGAGGTGACACCGTGAAGGCTGCTACGCTTAGAATGGCGTCTTTGAACAGTGCGGCTGGCCGCGACGCGCACCATGCGCCGAAGGCGCCGGGCCGGCGCGTGGCGCTGCCGGAGTCCGCCGCCACGCCCTCGGCCGCAGCCGCGGCGCTCGCGCGCATGGAGTACGCTTACCCGATGGTCAATATTCCTCATCTCCTCGCCGCCGTCGATCTCGGTTCGAACAGCTTCCGGCTCATCGTGGGCCGGGTCGAGGAAACCGACGCGGGCAGCCAGATCTATCAGGTCGACGCCTTGCGCGAGCCGGTGCGGCTCGCGGCCGGGCTATCGAGCGACAAGATGCTCGATCGCGCATCGCAGGTGCGTGGCTGGGATGCGCTGAAGCGCTTCGGCGAGCGGTTGCGCGATTTTCATCCGGACCACGTGCGCGCGGTCGCGACCAATACGCTGCGCATCGCGAAGAATGCGGGCGAATTTCTCGGCGAAGCGCAGGCCGCGCTCGGTTTTCCGATCGAAGTGATCGCCGGGCGCGAGGAAGCACGCCTGATTTATGCGGGCGCCGCGCACTCGGTGCCGGCGAGCGCGGGCAAGCGGCTCGTCGTCGATATCGGCGGTGGCTCGACGGAATTCATCATCGGCTCGCACTATACGCCGATCATGATGGAGAGCTTGTATATCGGCTGCGTGAGCCATAGCCGCGCGTTTTTCCCGGCCGGCAACGTCGACGAGTACACGATGCGCCAGGCCGAGCTCGCCGCGCGCCGCGAAATCCAGATCATTTCCGCCGAATACAAGAAGACCGGCTGGGAGCAGGCGATCGGCTCGTCGGGCACCGCGCGCGCGCTCGCCGAACTGGTCGAGGCGAACAATTTCAACGATGCGGGCGTCACCCACGGCATTTCGCGCGGCGGCCTCGAGCGGCTCAAGCGCGCGCTGATCAAGGCCGAAAACGTCAACCGGCTGAAACTGATTGCGCTGAAGAGCGACCGCGTGCCGGTGCTCGCGGGCGGGCTGTCGATCATGATCGCGGTGTTCGACGAACTGGGCGTCGACTATGTCGACACCACCGACGGCGCGCTGCGCCTCGGCGTCATGTACGACCTGCTCGGCCGTTCGCAGCACGAGGACATGCGTACGGTGACGGTCGAGGGCTTCATGCGCCGCTATGGCGTCGATCGCCCGCAGGCGGGGCGCATCCGCGATCTGTCGACGAGCTTCTACGACCAGTTCGTCGAACCGGACGAGGAACGCCGCGCGGAAAACCGCATGTTCATCGGCTGGGCGGCGTCGCTGCACGAAATCGGGCTGTCGATCTCGCATAGCGCGTATCACAAACACTCGGCTTATATCGCGAGCAATGCCGATATGCCGGGCTTTTCGCGTACCGACCAGGCGCGCCTCGCCGCGCTCGTGCTCGGCCACGCGGGCAAGCTCGGCAAGCTGTCGCAGACGCGCGACGTCGAATGGCCGCTGCTGTTCTGTCTGCGGCTCGCGGCGTTGCTGTGCCGTCGACGCGCGGACGTCGGCCTGCCGGGCATCACGGTTGCTCAGGCGAACGGCGGTTACGAGGTGCGTTTGCCGAACGAGTGGGTCGCCAACAATCCGTTGACGGATTACAGCCTGATCCAGGAGGCGGCGGAGTGGGAGAAAGTCGGGATTCCGTACCGTGTCGTTTATACGGACGATTGACGCGATGCGGATCGACGCACGCGTCGATTCGCGGCGAGTGCACGAACAAAAAAAGCCCTGCAAATGCAGGGCTTTTTCGTATCTCGGCGCAGCTTATCGCGGCAACGCATCGCCGAGGAAGTGCCGCGCATAGCGCGCGTTGATATCGGACAGACGGAACAGCGTCAGGAAATCCGCGGTATTGAAGTCGGGGTCCCACGCCGGTGCGCCGCAAATCTTCGCGCCGAGACGCAAGTAGCCCTTCACGAGCGGCGGCGGCGCGACGGCGGCACCCGTCTGCAGTTCGTCGACCGGCAGCGGCGTATGCGGGAACGCGCGATATTCGGGCGCGGTCAGCGCGTTGTCGCGCAGCGAGCAATACAGGTTCGCCGCATAGTGGCCGCCGTCGGCCATCGCGACGCTCGCGCAGCCGAGCATCGTCTCGTAGCCGTTGTGCTTCATGTACGCGGCGAGCCCAGCCCATAGCGACATGATCACCGAGCCGCTGCGATAGTCCGGATGCACGCACGAGCGGCCGACCTCGACCATCTTCGCGCGCAGATGCGTGAGACGCGACACGTCGAACTCGCTTTCCGCATATAGACGGCCGATGCGCGCGGCCTGATGCGGCGGCAGAGCGCGATACGTGCCGACTACTTTCAACGTGTCGAGATCGCGTACCAGCAAATGGTCGCAGTACGAATCGAAGGCATCGACGTCGAGGCCCGCGGGGCCGCTGAGGCGTGCGCCCATTTCGTCGGCGAAGACGCGATAGCGTAGACGCTGCGCTTCACGCAGCTCTTCGTCGGTACGCGCCCACGACACTTGCAGGCGATGCTGCGCGGTGACCGTTTCCTCGGCGCGCGGCAGACGGCGCGGTTCGAAAAGCGAGGTGAAGGGCAGGGTGGGCGTCGGCAGTTCTCGCATTGGCTGTCCTGGTCGAAAAGAGTGAGGATTTCTTTTTTCGCCAATGTAGTAACGCGCGGTGACGCTCGCATGGCAAAGCCGTGACGATTGGATGACTGCCCGTAAGCCCTCGCGTGGGTGCCTGTAATGTCGGAGGTGTCGCGCGACACGCGCGCTCAGATCAGATCGGGGCTGATGGCGGCGCGCAACACCGCCTCATCTTCGCCGTTGCGCTCGCGGCTCTCGATCCACCAGATGCCGGCTTTTTTCAGTGGCCAGCTCGCGCGGCTGTCGCCGAGCAGTTGCGCGGCGACGTGGCCGAGCGTCGGTTGATGGCCGACGATCACCACGGTTTGCGCGATACCGCCGGGCCAGCCGGCCGCTTCCAGGACGTCGTTCGCGCTCGCGTTCGGCGCGAGTTCGCGCACGACGCGGTACTGGTCGCTCAACGTCTCGGCGGTCTGGATGGTGCGCACGGCGGGGCTCGCGAGTATGACCGCGTCGTCGGGCAAACGGGCGCGCAGCCATTTCGCGGCGTTCTGCGCCTGCTTGCGGCCGCGCGTGGTGAGCGCGCGGGAGAGATCGCTCGCGGCGACATCTTCTGCTTCGGCGTGACGCCAGAGGATCAGGTCCATGGGAGTCTCCTTTTTGAGCGGCTTGGGATGGCGTTGCGGCGGGCTTGCGCGTCTTCGCAGCGAGGTACCTGCCTCAAGCACTGTCGCATGCGCAGGTGATGATTTGCAAGGCGAGTGCCTGACGGGTCGGCTGTCGGCGTCCACGTGAACGCGAGCCAAAAAAGCAAAAACCCGCGAAGCCGGAGGCTTCGCGGGTTTCGAGCTGCTTTTCGTGGTCGGAGCGATAGGATTCGAACCTACGACCCTCTGATCCCAAATCAGATGCGCTACCAGGCTGCGCTACGCTCCGACGAATCCGAGAGTATAGGGGGTGCGGGCAGGAGCGTCAATCCCTTGGCGGCCCCAAAACCGCACGGGCAACGACGTTCACCATAGCGGGCTCGCGGTGGGCTATATACGCCCCATCAACAGCAGAACGATCACGATGATCAGCACGACGCCGACGAGTCCAGTCGGCCGATAGCCCCAGCCGCTGCTATACGGCCAGCTTGGCAACGCGCCGATCAGCAGCAGGATGAGCACGATTAGCAGAATGGTTCCGACGGTCATGGCGTTCTCCTTTTTGAGGGGGCCGCGAAATCGCTGGCCGCATCTTCACGCTGGTTTGGCGCGCGCGCCGCGACAATCGACGCGCGTGTCGCGCGTCTGTTGCTGGATCGGAACCAGCAAGGCATGTGCCCATCACCCGTTAAGCTCGATGCAGTGAGGCCTTGGACGAAAGCGCAGAAGGAGAGAGCGACGCAGGAAGCGTCGTCGTTCGATGTAGGTATGCCCAAAGAACCGGAAAGGCGTTGCGCACGTCCAGCGGACCTCGATGTGCGCGCAGGCGCCGCAACGCCGGTCAATGCGTCATCGAGCGGACGCGCGACTGACGCACCGTGACATGCCGGTGCCGCGGCCAGAGGCCATTCGGTCAGAGTCGAAGATCACCCGCATCAATGCCTTGGACGCCTCCAATGCGGCATATGTAGATGCTGATGCGTCCAGTGGTGCAGCATGCCCTCGCCATCGTGTTCACGCCGGTAGGCCCGCGATTCGAAGATCGACAACGCCACCAGCACGATCAGGCCTATTGCGAGCCCGATCAGGCCCGCGATCGATTCACCGTCCATGGCAGTCTCCCGGTAGGTTCAGCCATGAACCCATAGTAGCGCAGGTCCGGCGAAATCTCACGAATTGGAACGGGCGACGCACAAGGTGTGTGATGGCGTCGCCGAACGCGCTTTGCGGTTAGACTCTCGGCGCGCCGGCGGACGTCCGCCATCGCTTTGTCCTGGAGACGATTGCAAAATGACCCGCGTTCTGACTCTTGCCTTGCTGTTGTGCGCCGGCGTCGCCGGCTGTGCGGACAATCCGTCCGCGCATCGCGGCAGCCCACCACATGATCCCGCCGACTACCACGGCGTGCCCACCGACGATCGGCCGCCCGCGATGGTGCCCGCGCCCGTCGCGCAGTGAGCGCTCGTTGAAGTGAAAACGAGCGGGTGCCCAGCGCACCGCGCTAGGCAGCCGCAATCCCATGCGACACGCCCGGCAGGTAACGCGCGAGCGTTGCGCCACGCGTGGCCATGAAGATCAGCAGCGCGATCCACAGCCCGTGATTGCCGTGCCACGCGAGCAAAGCCGACGACGCCGCCACGAACACCGCAAGCGACACCGTCATCGACATCATCAGCTCGCGCGTACGCGTCGCGCCGATGAACACGCCGTCGAGCAGGAAGCCCCACACCGAAATGACCGGCGACAGCGCCGCCCACGGCAGATAGGTTTCGGCCGCGGCACGCACGGCGGCCTGATCGGTCAGCCGCTCGATGATCCACGCGCCCGCGCCCCAGTACACGCACGAGAAGCCGATCGCGCCGAGCGCCGACCACAGCGCGGTGACCTTGACCGCCTGCGCGAACGCGTGACGATCGCGCGCACCGATCGCCGCGCCGACCAGCGCCTCGGCCGCGTGCGCGAAACCGTCGAGCCCGTACGCCATGAAGGTCTGGAAATTGAGTAGCAATGCGTTCGCGGCGAGCGTCGCGTCGCCTTGCCGCGCGCCGAGATGCGCGAACCAGCCGAACGACGACAGCAGGCACAGCGTGCGCACGAAGATGTCGCGATTGAGCACGACGAGCCGCTTCAGCGCGGCGGCGTCGAACAAGGCGGCGCGATTCAGCGCGGGCAGGCCGCGCGGCCTGCCGTGCCATAGCAGGGCGAGCCCGAGCACGAAGCCGAGCGCGTCGGCGGTCGCGGTAGCCGCGCCGATGCCGGCCACGCCCCAATGAAACGCGTACACGTACAGCAGCACCGCGGCGATGTTCACGCTGTTGATGAAGACCTGCGACAGCAATGCGAGCCGCACCTGCTGCGTGCCGAGCAGCCAGCCGAGTATCACGTAGTTGCCGAGCGCGAGCGGCGCGGCCCAGATGCGCGCGTGGCAATAAACCTGCGCGTGCCGCTGCACGGCGTCGCTGCCGCCGATCGCCCGCAGCGCATAGTCGATCAGCGGTTGCTGCACGAGCAGCACCAGTGCGCCGATCGCGGCCGCCATCAGCAGTGCGCGCACGACGGTGTTGCGCAACTCGTCGCTGCGGCCCGCGCCGTGCGCCTGCGCGACGAGGCCGGTCGTGCCCATGCGCAGGAAGCCGAAGCCCCAGAACACGAAGTTGAAGAAGAGCCCGCCGAGCGCGACGCCGCCGAGGTAAGAGGCGCTGTCCAGATGACCAGCGACGGCGGTGTCGACCGCGCCGAGGATCGGTTGCGTCAGATTCGCGAGGACGATCGGCAACGCGAGCGCGAGCACCCGGCGATGCCAGCGCACCGGCAGCGCGGGCGCGCTGGCTGGGTGTGAGGCGGTTTCGGATCGCGCGGCGGGGGGCATACCGGCATCGGGCATGCCGGCATCGGGCGTCCTCGCGTCGTTCAAGAGCGCTCCTGCACGCACACCCAAGGAGAGACGACGACGGCCCACAGCTCGGGGTCGCGCGCGGCGAAATCGGCGGCCGTCTCCGACTGAACGCGCACGACGAGGCCGGAGGACAACCATTGGGCGACCCGGGTGGTGTCGTCGTTGGCGATTGCCTCGGCGACGCTCACGAGATCGAGGTCGCGCGCGACGTGCAGCAGTATGCCGCGCGCAAAAAAACGTTCGAGTTCGCTCCAGCCGATCTTGGCGGTTTCGCCGAGCAGCTTCGCATAAAGGGGGCTTTGGGAGGCGTCGTTGGAAGTCATCGTGGACAGGGTCGGACGGGGCCGTCACTATAAACTATTGGCAAGGACCGGCGGGCCGCGTGGCGGCCTTGCGCAACGCGCCGGGCGGCCTTTTATGCAGCGCGGACTGAATCGGATTCTGAACCTGGATGCCGGCGGATTCAACGACGGCGGCACACGAGGCGTGCCGCCCATCAGCACCGGCTATTAATCGTCCGAATATTCAAAACTGAAACGAGTTTGAATGCGGTTTCAATATTGTCGGCGGAATTGTCAATGTTAAAGATTTCACTATTCGCGAATTTGTTGTGAAAACGTATCGGCGCTTATTCGGAAGAGCTGCCGCGACTAATCGATGCGTTACGTGCGTTTGCGCACCAAGTTAATATTCGCAAGCCAAAGCGGCGTTATTGCCGAATGAGTTAGTGTTATTCGGCCAGACGTCTTTCCTCTGCTGGTTCGGCGGGACTTTCCGCCGATAGCCCAGGAGCATTAGCCGGTGCGATACTCCGACATTCCTGGTTTGAATGATTTGGCGTGTGGAGTATCCCAGCTGCGGCGCATTAAGCCGGTCTGATTCCGACATTTCCGATTCACGGATTGCGGAATCCGTACGCCGTGTAACATTGGCCGCAAAATTAATCCATTGCGCTTGGAAATGCGGATTGTTAGATTTCGTTCTGGCGCATGGTGAACCGGTCCTTTGCCGATATGCGCCGAACCCCCGTTAGCCCGGCCTCGTGCCGGGCTTTTTTTTAATGGATTTACGCGGATGTTTAACCTGCCGCAGCGATCTTCACCGCGAATTCACATGGGCGGCCGATGATGGCGGATTATTTGTTTCGGCGCGAGACTCATGACCGGGGTGATCATTTTTGTCGGCGTGTGGCTAATCGCGCTCGCGTTGCTGGTGCGCTTCGCCGCGCGCATCGATCCGCGCTCCGGGCGCTGGCGACGCCGCTAAGCGGTGACGCTCTGCCGCTCGACGGCCGCGCGTGCCGCACGGCGCGCCGCCTTTTACTGCTTGCAGCGGATGACCATCGAACGGTTTTTCACATTCGCGCCGAAAATCCCACCGATCGTGCCGCCCGACGTCGCGCCGTTGTCGACGTCTTTCGAAACCACGTCGTAGCCGTAGTTGCCGCAGGTTTCGCCCGCGCGCTTGTAGCACTCGGCCCAGCTCGTGCTGGCGTCGCTGCCGCTGCAGTTGATCGCGAAGCCGGTGTCGCCGCTCGGCAGATAGGTCATCGTGGTCGTGGTCGAGCAGCCGCCGAGGCCGCCGAGCGTCAGGAGGCCAAGACTGATCGTCGCAGCCGCCGCGACGCGCGCCAATGGGCTTTTCATTTCAGATTCCTTGCAAATAACGGAAGGGCGTGGCGCGCAGCCACGCCGCTTCGAATTGAGCGTTTATAGCACGGCGGGTTCCCGCGCCCGCCGCCTAGCGCGGTGGCAGTTGTTTCGACGGATCGATCGAACGGCCCTGGTAGCGCAGTTCGAAATGCAGCATTACGCGATCGGTATCGGTGTCGCCCATTTCGGCGATTTTCTGGCCGCGCTTGACCGATTCGCCTTCCTTCACCAACAGCGCGCGGTTATGCGCGTAAGCGGTCAGATAGTCGGCGTTGTGCTTGAGGATCAGCAGATTGCCGTAGCCGCGCAGACCGTTGCCCGCATAGACGACGGTGCCAGGCGCCGCCGCGACGATGGGCGTGCCGGCCGCCGCGGCAATATCGATACCCTTCGAGTTGCCGCCGTCGAAACGGCGGAACACCGTGCCGTCGGCCGGCCATACCAGCGAGATCGGCGCGGGCGCGGTCGCCGGCGCAGTGTCCGCGGGCGCAGGACGCGGCGCGACCGCCGCGCTCGCGCTGCCACTGCTGCTACCGCCACCGCCGCTGCGGATCGCGCCGCTCGTCGACGCCGCGCCGCCTGGCGGCGCGACGCGCAGCACCTGGCCGACCTCGATGCTGTCGGGATTGGTCAGGTTGTTCCAGCGTGCGATGTTCTGCACCGATTGCCGGTTGCCGCGCGCGATTTTCGACAGCGTGTCGCCCCGTTCGACCCGGTAGTAGCCCGGCCCCACCGGCGCCGACCCGCACGCGGCGAGCAGCGCGAGCAATGCCGCGCAGCCGAGTCGTTTGATTCTTGTCGTTTCCAGCATTGGACCTCGCAAAGCACTGCCGCGCGCTGATCCCGATCACGCGGCACAGACTGACAAAGCGTTCGATTCTAACGGTTTTGTGTTGCGCCCCCCCGGCGAGGGGAGCGAAGTGGCGGGCGGCCGCTTCGAGCGGCTCGCCGCCGGCGCCGGCGTATCAGCTGGTCTTCTCGACGGCAATGCGCAGTGCCGCCGTTTCGGTTTGTCCCGGCTCGAGCCAGCGCAAACCTCGGCCGTTGTGGATCGCATCGGGCAACCCGAGCCACGGCTCCACGCAGTAAAAGTCCGACTGCGGCGTTTCAGTCCACGTCGTCACCGCGTACCAGGGCACCGAGCCGGGCCGCTGCAGATCGATCGTGATCACGCGATCGATGCCCGGCGCCTCGACCCTCACCGGTCGATCGGGCGTGCCGGTCAGGCAATGGAAGCGGTCGTAGATGCGGTCTTCGTCGAGCGTGTAGCTCGCTTCGCCCGGCTCGGCGGGGCTGATCGAGCCGTCCTCGAGCTGACGGCACCGCTCGGTGCGCGGCAGTTCGAGCGTCGTTTGCGCGCGCTGCATGTGCGGCAGCGTGAAGTAGAAGTGATGGCCGGCGTAGTAGGGCAGGCGCGCGTCGCCGGTATTGGTGGTGGTCAGCGTCACGTCGAGCGTGCGCGGATCGATGAGCTCGTAGGCGGCCTCGAAGCGGAAGCCGAACGGATAGGAGCCGCGGGTCGCTTCACTGTCGGTCAGAACCATCCGCAGGCCGGCGCCATGCACGTCGGCGTGAGGCTCGAACGGCAGGTCGCGCGCGAAGCCGTGCATCGGCAACTCGCGCACGGTGCCCCGCGCGTCACGCCAATAGCCGATCTTGCCGTCGACGCGATGACGGCCGAGAAATGGAAACAGCAGCGGATTGCCGCCGCGAATCCGCGCGGGCACGCTCCAGTCGGCGTGCTCGGGCCAGTGAATCACCTCTTCGCCGTCGATCGTCCACGACAGCAGACGGCCGCCGGCTTGCGGCGAAAAACGGAGCACCGAGGCGTCCTGGGCGATCTCGAGAATGTCCTGTTCCGGGGAGAGGGGCATGGTCAATAGCTAGCCAGATAGAGGTTGAGGGTCGCGCAAAGCGGCCGCGTGGGTCGGCCGTTGCATCTGCATGGAAGCGGCGTTTTGCGCCATTCGCTGCGACTGCGTCTCGCGCGGCGAAACCGCGATTTTGCGCTGCTTTGCGCTACGGGGAAACCCTTCCCGGGAAATTGCGGGTGTCGGAAAAGGGAGAATCCTATTGATAATCCGTCGGAGCGTCCGGTCCATCCGACTCCCGGGCGAATCGGCTCAGGAGGCATCATGGATCTCGCAACGGCAATGGCGGTGGCCTTATTCGGTATATTCACCGCCAGCACGTACTACTTCTTCCATTCTCTCAAACGCTGATCCGCTGGTTTCATTCCCTGCTTTCGCAGCACGCCCGCGACGAATCCGCCGCCCGCTTTCTTGCTCTCGCGTAACAACGGTGTCGAGTTGTGACGCGGCGCGTCAATATCTCTCCGAATGTGGCCTAACCGCTTGGCGCTGGGTGTGTAGCCAGGCATAATCGGTGCGCTTTTGACGCGCCGGCTGCCCCTTTTGTGCGGCGCGCAGTTCCCGACACTTTGCTTACAAGGACCGCCGCGTGAACCTGTCGTTTCTCATTTTTCTGAGCGTGCTGCAAGGCGTTACCGAACTGTTTCCGGTGAGCAGCCTTGGTCACACGCTGCTCGTGCCAGCCCTGTTCGACATGCATATCGACAAGCATGCGCCGCAACTGCTGCCGTTCCTCGTCGCCCTGCATCTCGGCACCGCGTTCGCGCTGCTGTGGTACTTCCGCGCGCGCTGGTACGCGCTGGTGCGCGGTTTCTTAGCGTCGCTCGGCGGCCGCCGCAACGACGACGGTCACATGATGTGGGCGCTGATCATCGGTACGATTCCGGCGGGCCTCGTCGGTCTCGTGCTGGAAAAGCGCCTCGAGGCGCTTTTTCATGATCTGCGGATCGTCGCGATTGCGTTGATCGTGAATGGCGTGCTGCTGTGGTTCGGCGATCGTCTGCAACGCGCGCGCGCGCATCAACCGCCGGAAAAGCTGACGTTGCGCCAAGCGTTCTTCGTCGGCCTCGCGCAGATCGGCGCGCTGATTCCGGGCTTCTCGCGCAGTGGCCTGACGATGATCGCCGGCAATGCGGCCGGCCTCACCACCGAGAAAGCCGCCGAGTTTTCGTTCTTGCTCGGCACGCCGATCATTTTCGCGGCTGGCGTACTCGAACTGCCGAAGCTGCTTCACGCGCCGAGCCAGCTTGCCGACGCGGTGCTCGGCGGCGTGCTGACCGCGATCGCAGCGTACCTAAGCGTACGTTTCCTGATGCGCTATTTCGAAGGCCGCGGACGTCTCGCGTCGTTCGGCGCGTACTGCGCGGTCGCGGGGATCCTGTTCCTCGGCTGGTTCATGCTGCATCCGCAGCCGGTCTGAGCGCGCCGGGCGATCGGTTATAATCCGGGCCCGGTTGGTTGCAGGTCAGTTAGAATTTTAGTTTGTGGGAAATCGGGCGGCTCGCCGCGAGTGCCGGTTTCATGCAGATATCGATCCATACGGCAGTAGCTCAGCTGGATAGAGCATCGGCCTTCTAAGCCGAGGGTCGGGGGTTCGAGCCCCTCCTGCCGTACCAGAATCATCGAAGGGTTACAGGTTTCGGGCCTGTAACCCTTTTTTGTTTTTGTGCCATGTTGCGCGCCCGGTGGCTGTCAGGCTGTCGCGTGTTCGTACGGCTCGCTTCGGGTGTTTCCCGACTCAGGAAATCGCGCGCGGCGCCGTTAATCCAACAGAACCGTGTGACGCGCCGCGATGGAGGAATCAGCGTGAACCGACTTAGCCTCAACACCAAACTCTGGCTCGCGCTGCTGATTACGTGGCTCGGCCTGCTCGGCCTCGGCGGCTGGGCCGCATGGCAGTCGCGCGCGACGATGCTGGCCGAGCGCAAGTCGGCGGTGCAGAACGTCGTGGAAAGCGCCTACGGCATCGTCGCCGACTACGCGCAGCGCGCCGACCAGCACGAGCTGACGCCCGAACAGGCGCGGCAGCAGGCGCTGGCGCGGCTCTCCGCGATGCGCTACCCCGGCAGCGGCTACATGATCGTGTCGACTGCCACGCCGGTCGTGATCATGCATCCGATGCTCGCCGATCTGCGCAACAAGGACGTGTCGCACTACGCGGACAGCGACGGCAAGCTGCTGTTCGTCGAAATGGTAAAGGTCGCGCAGGCGCACGGGCAGGGCTTCGTCGATTACATGGGCCGCCTCGCCGGCAACAACGAGCGCGTGCCGAAGATCAGCTTCGTCAAGCGCTTTGCCGCGTGGGACTGGTATCTGATTTCGGGTGTCTACGTCAACGACATCGACGCGGCGTTCCGCGCCGACCTGCTGCGCTATCTGCTGACGATCCTCGCGATCGGCAGCTTCAGCACCCTCGCGCTCGTGCTGATCATCCGCAACGTGAAGCGCAGTCTCGGCGGCGAGCCCGCCTATGCGGCGAGCGTCGCGGAGACGATCGCCGACGGCGATCTGTCGTGCCCGGTCACGCTGGCCGGCGACGATCAGGAAAGCATGCTGTACGCGATGCAGCGCATGCAAAGCCGCCTCGCCGACGCGATCCGGCGCATTCGCGGCGGCACCGAAACGATCACGGTCGCGGCCGAAGAGATCGCCGCGGGCAATCTCGATCTGTCGGCGCGAACGGAACAGCAGGCGTCGTCGCTCGGCGAAACGGCCGCGAGCATGGAGCAGCTGACGGCGACCGTCAAGCAGAACGCCGACAACGCGCTGCAGGCCAATCGCATGGCGCGCTCGGCGTCGCAGCTCGCGGGCGAGGGCGGCGAGGCCGTGCAGCACGTCGTCGCGAACATGCAGAGCATCGCGGCGAGCTCGGCGCGGGTGGTCGATATCATCGGCGTGATCGAAAGCATCGCGTTTCAAACCAACATCCTCGCGCTGAACGCGGCCGTCGAAGCCGCGCGCGCCGGCGAGGAGGGCCGCGGCTTCGCGGTCGTCGCGGGCGAGGTGCGCAACCTCGCGCGCCGCAGCGCCGACGCGGCCAAGGAGATCAAGACGTTGATCGAGGATTCGGTCGCGCGCGTCGGCAGCGGCAAGACGCTCGTCGAGAAGGCGGGCGGCACGATGGAGTCGCTCGTCGATGCGGTGAAGCGCGTGACCGACATCATCAGCGAGATTTCCGCCGCGTCCGACGAGCAGAGCCGCGGCATCGAGCAGGTCAATCTCGCGATTGCGCAGATGGACGAGACCACGCAGCAGAACGCGGCGATGGTCGAACAGGCGGCGGCCGCCGCGCAGTCGATGCAGGAGCAGGCGCAGATGCTGCGCGACGTCGTCAACACGTTCCGCCTGCAGGGGACGGCCGCCGCCCGTTGATGGCCGCGTCGATGGCGCGCTGCCTGCCGAAGTGTGCATGCTATGCTTTTGAGGTCAGGATCAAAAGCCGCCGTGCGCCCGTGCGCGCCGTGCACACTTCGAGGAGAGTCCTACATGTCGACGCGAACCCGTGTGCTGTTCCACCTCAGTGCCGCGAGCCTCCTGCTCGGCGCGGCGATCGGCGCGCAAGCGGCGAACCTCGGCTTTCTGAGCGACACGCCGATCACCTATATGAGACAGCGTGACAACGCCTCGATCAAGCATGCGGTCATGAGCGCGCTCAATGACAGGAAGGACGGCGAGAGCTTCACGTGGGTCAACGACGGCACCGGCAATAGCGTGAAGATCGACGCGACCATCTCGATGGACAGCACCTCGACCGACGGCGGACGCACCTGCCGCACCCTCGGGGTCGTACTCAATGCGAAAGGGCAATCGATGAACCTGCGTCCGAACTTCTGCAAGGAAGGTGGCGCCTGGCAGCTGCAGAAGCGTTGAGCATGCGTGAGCGCGGCGCGAGAGGTGCATGCAGTGAGGCTGCGCGATGAGCCCGCGAATCGTCTCGTGCGGGATCGTGCTGCTCGATCCCGACGGACGCGTGCTGCTCGCGCATGCCACCGAAACGACGCACTGGGACATCCCGAAAGGCCAGGGCGAGGACGGCGAGGCGCCGCACGTGACGGCGCTGCGCGAGCTGGTCGAGGAAACCGGCATCGCGCTCGAGGCCGATCGGCTGAAGGATCTCGGCCTGTTCGTCTACCGGCGCGACAAGGACCTGCATCTGTTCGCGGCGCGCGCGGGTGCCGGCGAGCTCGATCTGAGCACGTGCACCTGCACGTCGCTGTTTCCGCGCCGCTCGGACGGCACGCTGATCCCCGAAATGGATGATTACCGCTGGGCGTCGATCGAAGAGGTGCCGCGCTATGCGAGCCGTAGTCTGACGCGGCTCTTCGAGACGACGCTGTCGCTCACGGAGTTGCACCGGTCGCTATAGACGGCGCACGCCGCCTTCAATCGAGCGCGTGGTCGTTCGGATGCGCGAACAACGCGCGGTTCTGCTCCGACAGCGGGAAATTGACGTTGATGCCATGCGGCGGGATCGGCTGCGTGAACCACTGCCGATACAGACGCTCGGCGTCGCCGGACGTCTGCGAGCGCACGATCACGCGATTCACGAGCGCGCGGAACGGCTCGTCGCCCTTGCGGAACATGCACGCATAAACCTCGTAGCCAAGCGGCGTGCCCGTCACGATGAAATCGTCGGGATGCGGGTCGGTCGCCTTGAAACCGTAGACGATCGGCTCGTCCATCACGAACGCCACCGCGTGACCGTCCTTCATCGCGTTGAAGGCGTCCTGATGGTCGCGCACGCTCATGATGCGCATGTTCAGCTGCTTGTCGGTGTTGAGGCTGCGCAGCAGGCGCTCGTCGGACGTGCCCGCGGTCGTCACGACCGGCTTGCCGGCCAGATCGGGGAAATCGGTGATGCCGCTGTTCCTGCGCGTGATCATGCGCACCGCGTACTGGAAAAAGCTGTCTGAAAACGCAGCGACGTTTTCGCGCTCGACCGTGTGCGTGGTCGAGCCGCATTCGAGATCGATCTGGTTGTTCAGCAGCATCGGCATGCGGTTCGACGACGTGACCGTGACTTCGTGAACGCGCAGCTGCGCCATGCCGAGCGTTTTCCTGATTTCATCGACGATCTGCATCGCGATCGCCTGCGAGTAGCCGACCGTGCGCTTGCCGTCGAAGTACGAGAACGGGATCGACGCCTCTCGCACGCCGAGCACGACGACGCCGTCGTCGTGGATCTTTCTCAGCGTGCCGCTCAGTTCATCCGCGCGGGCGGGGCCGGCGAACGCGAGCGCGCCGCAGGCGGCCAGCGTAAGCAGCACGCTGTGCATGCCGCGCAGCAGACGCGGGAAGCGTGAGCCGCACGCGCTCCGTGCGACGTGAACCCTACCTTCAGACCCTTCCCCGTGGCGGTCTGCAACCTTCATCGGACCTCCCGGACCGGCGCGCTCAGGCGAGCGCGCAGTGAGTGTCGATCGAAACATCCGGCAACCCGGATGGGCCCGCAACGCCGGGCCCTCGCTGGCGCGGGCTCAGGCCGGCTTGCCCCAACTGTCGCGCAGACTGACGATGCGGTTGAATACGGGCTTACCCGGCTTCGAATCGACGCGGTCGGCGACGAAGTAGCCGTGGCGCTCGAACTGGTAGCGCTGCTCCGGCAGCGCATGGCGCGCGCCGGTTTCGAGGTAGGCCTGGACCACGCGTTTCGAGTCCGGATTCAGCGCTTCGAGGAAGTCGCGGCCGCCGGCGTCCGGTTGCGGTTCCTTGAACAGCCGGTCGTAGATGCGCACTTCGGCCGGGCACGCGGCCGCCGCGCTGACCCAGTGGATGTTGCCCTTGACCTTGTAATTGTTCGCGCCTTCGGTGCCCGATTTGCTGTCCGGGAAGTAGTTGCAGTGCACCGCGACGATATTGCCGTTCTCGTCCTTGTCCGCGTGCGTGCATTCGATCACGTAGCCGTAGCGCAGCCGCACCTTGTTGCCCGGGAACAGGCGGAAGTAGCCCTTCGGCGGCGTCTGCGTGAAGTCCTCGCGCTCGATCCACAGCTCGCGCGAAATCGGAAACTCGCGCATGCCCTGTTCCGGATGATGCGGATGCACCGGTGCGTGGCACGGCTCGGTAAGGCGTTCGGGGAAGTTGTCGATGATCAGCTTGACCGGATCGAGCACGGCGGCGATGCGCGGCGCCTTCTCGTCGAGATCGTCGCGCAGCGCGCCTTCGAACACGCTCATGTCGATCCACGAGTCGACCTTGGTCACGCCGATGCGCTCGCAGAACAGCTGGATCGACTCGGGCGTGAAGCCACGCCGGCGCACGCCGACGATGGTCGGCATGCGTGGGTCGTCCCAGCCTTCCACATGGCCTTCGTTGACGAGTTGCAGCAGCTTGCGCTTGCTGGTGATCGCATAGGTCAGGTTCAGGCGCGAAAACTCGATTTGCTGCGGCAGCGGACGCCCGAAGACACCGGCCTCGGCGAGTTCGTTCAGGATCCAGTCGTACAGCGGCCGATGGTCTTCGAATTCGAGCGTGCACAGCGAATGCGTGATGTTTTCGAGCGCGTCCGAGATGCAGTGCGTGTAGTCGTACATCGGGTACACGCACCAGGTGTCGCCGGTACGGTAGTGATGCGCGAAACGGATGCGGTAGATGATCGGGTCGCGCATGTTGAAGTTCGGCGACGACATGTCGATCTTCGCGCGCAGCACGTGCTCGCCTTCCTTGAACTCGCCCGCCTTCATGCGGCGGAACAGGTCGAGGTTTTCCGCGACCGAACGCTCGCGGAAGCGCGACGGCGTGCCGACTTCGGTGGCCGAGCCGCGGTTCGCGCGGATTTCCTCGGCCGACTGGCTATCCACGTATGCCTTGCCGCGCTGGATCAGCAGCTCCGCGAACTCGTACAGCTTGTCGTAGTAGTCGCTCGCGAAGTACAGATGCTCGGTGCGGTCCTTTTCCCATTCGAAGCCGAGCCAGCGCACCGAGTCGATGATCGACTCGACGTACTCGATGCTTTCCTTCTCCGGATTGGTGTCGTCGAAGCGCAGATGGCACACGCCGCCGTAGCTGCGCGCGACGCCGAAGTTCAGGCAGATGCTCTTGGCGTGACCGATGTGCAGATAGCCGTTCGGCTCCGGCGGGAAGCGCGTTTCGACGCGCTGGCTCCATTTGCCGGTGCGGTTGTCGTCGTCGATGATGTTGCGGATGAAATTGGATGTCGCGGGCGCGTCGTTGCGTTCGGTATTCATGCGAGAAGATGAGAGTCCGTGGGGGCGCGCAATGCGCCCGTGTAGCCGTCAATTCTACCCGACGAGCCCGTTCGCGGCAGGTGGTTGCGGCGCGCAGCCAACGGCGCAGTGGGTTTGGCGCGGCTGCCGGAGTCAGGGAAGCCGGCGCGCGGGGCTGTAACAGGAGGTAAAACGGGTTGGCGACGCGCGCCGCGCCGACTTAGGATGCGCTGCTGCGCGCGGCCCGCGCGCCTGTGCTGGGCCTTCGCGCGGGGCGGGCTTGCCCGAGCCGTCCACGCTGTCCTTCATCTTCCTGCACGAGGCTCCGCTGCTCGTGCGCCATGCTCGCCTCGTTGCCGGAGTTTTCTCGGATGTCTGTCCCGACGCACGGCGCGTTTCGCGCGCCTTTTGCCCGCGCTTTGGCTAGCGCCCGATTTTCTTGCCGTAACCGTCGTGTGCTCGCTTCGGCCTGGTTTGCCGCGCTTGCCGTGAACGTGGCCGCGCCGCTGTCCGCCGCCGCGAAAACACCGGCGCCGAAGCCGGCGCTCGATGCGTCGGCCGTCGCCGCGCCGGATAGCTACAGCGCTGACACCGCGCAGCAGATCTTCGCCGCAGGCGGCAACGCGGTCGATGCCGCGGTTGCGATGGCCTTCACGCTCGCCGTCACGCGGCCCGATGCGGGCAACCTCGGCGGCGGCGGTTTCATGACGCTGCTGGTCGACGGCAAGCCGTATTTTCTCGACTATCGCGAGCGCGCGCCGCAGCAGGCGACCCGCGACATGTACCTCGACGACAAGGGCAACGTGGCGCCGGGCATGAGCACGGTCGGGCATCGCGCGGCGGCCGTGCCGGGCACTGTCGATGGCATGTGGGAAGCGCAGCGGCGCTTCGGCAAGCTCAAATGGAAGCAGGTGCTCGCGCCCGCGATCCATTACGCGACCGACGGCTTCCAGGTCGACCCGCGGCTGCAGCAGCGACGCGACGCGGCCGCGAAGAGCTTCGCCGGCAAAACCAATTTCGACGCCTACTTCGCGAACCTGAAGGCGGGCGCGATGCTGCGCCAACCGGAACTCGCGCAGACGCTGGGGCGGATCGCGAGCGACGGCGGCCGCGAGTTTTACGAGGGCCGCACCGCTCAAATGATCGCCGCGCAGATGTACGGCCACGGCCTCATCACGAGCCAGGATCTGAGCCAGTACAAGGCTCTGTGGCGCGAGCCGCTCGCGGCCGACTGGCACGGCTACCGCGTGATCACCGCGCCGCCGCCGAGCTCGGGCGGCCTCGGGCTGATCCAGATGCTGAAGATGCGGGCCGATCTGCAGCCGGCGTTCGACGGCCTTGCGTTGAATTCAGCGCCGTACATCCATCTGATCGCGCAGATCGAGGATCGCGTGTTCGCGGACCGGCAGCGCCATATCGGCGACCCGGACGCCTCGCCGGTGCCGGTCGCGAAGCTGATCGACGACGCCTACCTCGCGCAGCGCGCGGCCGAAGTCAAAGCCGACGAAGCGCCGGCCGGCGCGACGGTGAAACCCGGTGTCGACGGCGGCGCGGCGACGGAGAAGGCGCAAACCACGCATTTCTCGGTGGTCGACAAATGGGGCAACGCGGTGTCGAACACCTACACGCTGAACGGCGATTTCGGCTCGGGCGTCGTGGTGGACGGCGGCGGGTTCCTGCTGAACGATGCGATGGACGATTTCGTGATCAAGCCAGCCGGCGCTGGCGCGACGGGCGCGGCGTCGACACCCGGCGCCGCCGATGCCGAGCCGGATGCGATCGCGCCGGGCCGCCGCCCGATTTCGTCGATGACGCCCACGCTGCTGCTGAAGGACGGCAAGATCGCGCTAGCGATCGGCACGCCCGGCGGCTCTCGCATCCTGACGACGATCTTCCAGGTGATGACGAATCTGTACGACTTCGACATGTCACCGACGGACGCGCTCGCCGCGATGCGTTTCCATCATCAACTGCTGCCGCAAAAGACGATCTACTTCGAGCCGTACCGTCCCGCGCCGGATGAGCTCGCCACGCAATTGAAGGCGCTCGGCTTCACGGTCGAGCAGCAGTCGTTCAACGGCGACGTGCAGATGATCCGCGTGGACGGCACGACACCCGAGCCCGCGAGCGATCCCCGTGGTGGCGGCGTGGCACGCGTGATACGGTAGACGGCCCGCCGCGCTATCCCGCGAGCGGGCGATAAGCCGAACACGGGGAAGCACGATGAGCGAACACCAACCGCCGTTTGCGACGATCGTGGTGGCGAGCAGCGACGATCCTTTTGGCGGCGTGCCGTTTTCACAAACCTGCGCGAACGCGTGGGGCAGCCGCTGGATCGGGATCGGCGCGCGCGGCCACATCAACGCCGACAGCGGTCTCGACGATTGGGACGAGGGGCGCGGCTGGCTGGCTTCGCTAACGGCGATGCGCTGAGTCTCGCCGCCTCCTCGATCAGATCACCGCTTTGCGCTTCAACTCGGCAATCGTCTGCGCGTCGTATCCGAGCACGTCGCTCAGCACCCGCTCGGTATGCTCGCCGAGCAGCGGCGGATGGCTCAGCGCCTGCGGCGGCGTGCCGGTCATGGTGATCGGGTTGCGCACGAGCTTGACCGTGCCGCCCGACGGATGCGGCAGATCGACCTGCAGACCGCGCGCGACCACCTGCTCGTTGTCGAACACTTCGTCGAGGTTGTTGATCGGCCCGCACGGCACGCCGGCCGCTTCGAGCGCCGCGATCCATTGCTGCTTGCCCTGCAGGCGGACCATGTCCGCGAGCATCGGCACGAGCAGTTCGCGGTTGCGCACGCGCGCGGGGTTGGTTGCGAAACGCTCGTCGTCGGCGAGTTCCGGGCGGCCGCCCACTTCGACGAACTTGCGGAACTGACCGTCGTTGCCGACCGCGACGATGATCCAGCCGTCGCTGGTCTGGAAGGTCTGGTAGGGCACGATGTTCGGATGCGCATTGCCCCAGCGCGCCGGCGGCTGGCCGCTCGCGAGGTAGTTCGAGTTCATGTTGGCGAGCATCGCGACCTGCACGTCGAGCAGCGCCATGTCGATGTATTGGCCAACGCCGGTGCGGTCGCGGTGCGTGAGCGCGGTCAGCACCGCGATCGTCGAGTACATGCCGGTCATCAGGTCGGCGATCGCGACGCCGGCCTTCTGCGGGCCGCCACCCGGCTGAGCGTCACGCTCGCCGGTGATGCTCATGAAGCCGCCGATCCCCTGCACGATGAAGTCGTAACCGGCGCGCTGCGCATACGGGCCGGTCTGCCCGAAGCCCGTGACCGAGCAGTAGATCAGGTCGGGCTTGACCTCTTTGAGCGAGTCATAGTCGAGGCCGTACTTCTTCAACTGGCCGACCTTGTAGTTCTCGAGCACGACGTCGCTTTGCGCGGCCAGTTCGCGCACGATCCGCTGACCCTCGGGCGACGCGATGTCGAGCGTGACCGAGCGCTTGTTGCGGTTCGCCGCGAGATAGTAGGCGGCCTCGCGCGTGTCCGCGCCGTCCGGCGTTTTCAGATAGGGAGGCCCCCAGTGGCGCGTGTCGTCGCCGACCTCGGGGCGTTCGATCTTGATGACGTCGGCGCCGAAATCGGCGAGCGTCTGCGCGCACCACGGACCGGCGAGCACGCGGGTGAGATCCAGCACGCGGATGTGACTGAGAGCGCCCATGTTCCTGAATGTCTCCTGATGGTTGCAGGCCGCGCGGCGAGCTGCCATGCGTTATTTCGCGCGAAGTTTCGTGGAAGTCATCTTAAGCGATTCGCGCTTGCGGGCGCAGTCAGCCGAACGTCATGGCGCGGATCGGACGAGCGGACACGCGAGCGCCAACCAGGCGGCGCGCGGTGCCGCGCGCGCTTGCCGATCCCGTATAATCAGTCGTTTAAAGAAACCGACAGTTGGCGCATCCCACCGACCGCCAGTCTCCGTCAGGAACCGTCAGGACCGCCCCCCGCCCGCTATGAAAGCCGCTGAAATCCGCGAGAAATTCCTCAAGTTCTTCGAATCGAAGGGCCATACGATCGTCCGTTCGTCGAGCCTCGTGCCCGGCAACGACCCGACACTGCTCTTCACCAATTCGGGGATGGTGCAGTTCAAAGATGTGTTCCTCGGCGCGGAATCGCGTCCGTATTCGCGGGCCACGACCGCGCAGCGCAGCGTGCGCGCCGGCGGCAAGCACAACGACCTCGAGAACGTCGGCTACACCGCGCGTCACCACACGTTCTTCGAGATGCTCGGTAACTTCTCGTTCGGCGACTACTTCAAGCGCGACGCGATCCACTACGCGTGGGAACTGCTGACCGGCGTCTACCAGCTGCCCAAAGACAAGCTCTGGGTCACTGTCTACCAGGAAGACGACGAAGCGCACGACATCTGGGCGAAGGAAGTGGGCGTGCCGGTCGAGCGCATCGTCCGCATCGGCGATAACAAGGGCGCGCGCTACGCATCGGACAACTTCTGGCAGATGGCCGACACCGGCCCGTGCGGCCCGTGCTCGGAAATCTTCTACGACCACGGCCCGGACGTGTGGGGCGGGCCGCCGGGATCGCCCGAGGAAGACGGCGATCGCTACATCGAAATCTGGAACCTCGTGTTCATGCAGTTCAACCGCGACGCGCAGGGCAACATGACGCCGCTGCCGAAGCAATGCGTGGACACCGGCATGGGCCTCGAGCGCATCGCCGCGGTGCTGCAGCACGTGCACAGCAACTACGAGATCGACCTGTTCCAGGCGCTCATTCAAGCCGCTGGCCGCGAAACCGGCGTGACCGATCTGGGCAACAACTCGCTGAAGGTGATCGCCGATCACATCCGCGCGTGCTCGTTCCTGATCGTCGACGGCGTGATTCCGGGCAACGAAGGCCGCGGCTACGTGCTGCGCCGTATCGTGCGCCGCGCGATCCGCCACGGCTACAAGCTCGGCAAGAAGGGTTCGTTCTTCCATCGCCTCGTCGCCGACCTCGTCGCGCAGATGGGCGACGCTTACCCTGAACTGAAGCAGGCCGAGCAGCGCGTGACCGACGTGCTGCGTCAGGAAGAAGAGCGCTTCTTCGAGACGATCGAACACGGCATGTCGATTCTCGAGGCCGCATTGGCCGATCTCGACGCCGCAGGCGGCAAAACCAGCGGCAAGACGCTCGACGGCGAACTCGCGTTCAAGCTGCACGACACCTACGGCTTCCCGCTCGACCTGACCGCGGACGTCTGCCGCGAGCGCGAAGTGACGGTCGACGAATCCGCGTTCGACGACGCGATGGCGCGTCAGCGCGAGCAGGCTCGCGCGGCGGGCAAGTTCAAGATGGCGCAGGGCCTCGAATACTCGGGTGCGAAGACCACCTTCCACGGCTACGAAGAAATCGTCTTCGACGACGCGAAGGTCGTCGCGCTGTACGTGGACGGCGCGTCGGTGCAGCAGGCGCAGGCCGGCCAGCAGGCGGTCGTCGTGCTCGATCACACGCCGTTCTACGCGGAGTCGGGCGGCCAGGTCGGCGACCAGGGGGTGCTCGCGAACGCCAGCACGCGCTTTGCGGTCGTCGATACGCTCAAGGTTCAGGCCGACGTGGTCGGCCACCACGGCACGCTCGAGCAGGGCACGCTGAAGCTCGGCGACATCGTCAAGGCCGAAATCGACGCGGTGCGCCGCGCCCGCACGGCGCGCAACCACTCGGCCACGCACCTGATGCACAAGGCGTTGCGCGAAGTGCTCGGTTCGCACGTGCAGCAGAAGGGCTCGCTCGTCGACGCCGACAAGACCCGCTTCGACTTCGCCCACAACGCGCCGATGACGGACGAGCAGATCCACCGCGTCGAGGAAATCGTCAACGCCGAAGTGCTGGCGAACGCGCCCGGCATCGTGCGTGTGATGTCGTACGACGAGGCGGTGAAGGGCGGCGCAATGGCGCTGTTCGGCGAAAAGTACGGCGACGAAGTGCGCGTGCTCGACCTCGGCTTCTCGCGCGAGCTGTGCGGCGGTACGCACGTGAATCGCTCGGGCGACATCGGTTTCTTCAAGATCGTGATGGAAGGCGGCGTCGCGGCCGGTATCCGTCGCGTCGAAGCGATCACCGGCGACAACGCGGTGCGCTACGTGCAGGAGCTCGAAGCGCGCGTCAACGCGGCCGCGGCCGTGCTGAAGGCACAACCGGCGGAACTCACGCAGCGCATCGGCCAGGTGCAAGACCAGGTGAAGGCGCTCGAGAAGGAACTGGGCGCGCTGAAGTCGAAGATGGCGTCGAGCCAGGGCGACGAACTCGCGGGCCAGGCGATCGAAATCGGCGGCGTGCATGTGCTCGCGGCGACGCTCGAAGGCGCGGATGTGAAGACGCTGCGCGAAACGGTCGACAAGCTCAAGGACAAGCTGAAGAGCGCGGCGATCGTGCTCGCGTCGGTGGAAGGCGGCAAGGTCAGCCTGATCGCGGGTGTGACCGCCGACGCCAGCAAGAAGGTCAAGGCGGGCGAACTGGTCAACTTCGTGGCCCAGCAGGTGGGCGGCAAGGGCGGCGGCCGTCCGGACATGGCGCAGGCCGGCGGTACCGAGCCGGCCAACCTGCCGGCGGCGCTCGCGGGCGTCAAGGGCTGGGTCGAAGGGCAGCTTTGATTCTGATGGTCGCTTTTGCTGAAGCCGACCGGGTTGCGTCGAACCTGGTCGGCGGGGCGGATTCAACGATCAGACCACGTTCGCATCCGCGGACGCCACCGCATCCACCTCGGCCGTCCCTTCCTGTGACGCCACCAGCGTGCGTCGCAGCGCATTGAGCGCCGACGAAAAATGCCCGCGTCGCCACACCAGCAGCGTGTCGATCATGCCGATATCGGGCAATTCGTGCACCGCGATATTGCTCGTGTCGGTCTGCAGATCGAGCACCGAGCGCGGTGCGACCGCGACGCCCGCGCCGGCCGCCACGCACGCGACGATCGCGTGATACGAGCCGAGTTCCAGCACCCGTTGCGGCCGCGTGCCGTGCTCCAGATACCACTTCTCGATATACGCGCGATACGCGCAGCCCCGCTCGAACGCGATCAGCGTCGATAGCGCGATGTCGCGCACTTCGCGGATCGGCCGATGACCGCGCGGCGTCAGCATCACGAGTTCCTCGCGGAAGATCGGCACGGTCTCGAACAGATCGCTGAGCGTGGCCGGATCGAGCGGCGTCGCGACCAGCGCCGCATCGACCTCGAACTCGCGCACCCGCTCGATCAGCCTGCCGGTCGTGCCGGTCTCCAGTTCCAGTTCGACGGCCGGCCATTGCTGGTGATATTGCGCGAGCAGGCCCGGTAGACGCGTCGCCGCGACGCTTTCCATCGTGCCGAGACGCAGACGCCCGCTCGGACGATCCTCGCGCACCGCGTGCCGCGCCTCGTCGGCGAGCGCGAGCAGCCGTTCCGCGTAGGGCAGCAGCGTCTCGCCGGCCGGCGTCAGCACAAGGCGGCGGCCGTCGCGGATGAACAGCTCGGTGCCGAGCTGCTCCTCGAGCTGCTTGATGCGCGTGGTCACGTTCGATTGCACGCGATTGAGCTTCGCCGCGGCGCGCGTCACGCCGTTTTCGCGCACGACCGCGCGAAAAATGGTCAGAGCGGCCAGATCCATGATTCTCTCCGGGCGATGGATAACATCCTAATTATTCATTTTTCGTGATTCAGAGGTCAAGCTAGTATGGATTCATACCATCGCCGTTTGACCGTCCGATCATGAACGATCTCGCTTCCCACGCGTACCCGCGGTTCCACGAACCGCACGCCGCCCGGCGCGCGGCGCTCGCCTGCATGGTCACGCTGGCCGTCGCGCTCGGTATCGGGCGCTTCGCATTCACGCCGCTGCTGCCGTTGATGCTGCACGGCGCCGCGCTCGGCCAGCCGCAGATCGATATCCAGCATGGCGGCTGGCTCGCGTCGTTCAATTACGCCGGCTATTTCGCCGGCGCGATGACGTGCGCGGCGCTGCGGGTTGAGCCCGCGCGGATGGTGCGCGTCGGACTCGCTGCGACCGTGCTGCTGACGCTCGCGATGGGCGTTACCGGCCAGTTCTGGGTGTGGGCGCTGGTGCGCTTCGTCGCCGGCGCGGTCAGCGCATGGACCTTCGTGTTCGCGTCGCAGTGGGGCTTGCGGCGGCTCGCCGAACTCGGCGCGCAAGCGTGGAGCGGCGTCATCTATACGGGGCCGGGCGTGGGCATCGTCGGCACCGGCTTGCTGGTCAGCGTCGCGGGTGGCTATGGCGCGGTGGTCGGATGGATCGGCTTTGCGGTGATCGGCGCGGTGCTGTCGGTGCTGGTGTGGCCGGTGTTTGGCGAAGCGCGGCGTGCGGGAACGGCGAAGCCTGCCGCTGCAAGCTCCGCAACCGCAAAGCCCGCCACCGGATCGCGCGCCAGCGCAAACCAGCCGCCTCGTACGGCCGGCATTCAGACGAGCCATGCCGTCCACCGTACCGACGCGTTCTGGCTGGTCCTGCTCTACGGTATCCCGGGCTTCGGCTACATCATCACCGCGACCTTTTTGCCGGTCATCGCGCGCCACGCGTTGCCGGGCTCGGCGTGGCCGGACCTGTTCTGGCCGATGTTCGGTGCGGCGCTGATCGTCGGCGCGTTGCTCGCCGCGCGTTTGCCCGTGCATTGGGACAACCGCGCGCTGCTCGCGGGCTCGTATGTGCTGCAGGCGCTCGGCATCGCGCTGGGCATCGTATGGCCGACGGCGGGCGGGTTCTCGCTCGGCAGCATCCTGATCGGCCTGCCGTTCACCGCGATCACGCTATTCGCGATGCGCGAGGCGCGGCGTCTGCGCGGCGACGACGCGGCCGGGCTGATGGGTTATGCGACGGCGGCCTATGGCATCGGTCAGATCGCGGGTCCGTTGGTGGCCGCGCCGATTGCCGCGCACACGGGGTCGTTTTCGCTGGCGCTGTGGCTTGCCGCGGGCGCGCTGCTGGCGGGGGCGGCGGGCCTGATCGCAGTGACGCGCGTGCCGCGTGGCCCGCGCCGTGGCCGCATGCCGGATTGCGGTTGCAGCTAAGACGCGAAAACAAATCTCGCACGAGCGCACTAAAATGACCGCTTTCCGTCATTCCCTCGCGCCTGTCGCCGGGCGCGTCGCTCGACCATGCAACATTTCGCGTCCGACAACTACGCCGGCATCTGTCCCGAAGCGCTCGACGCGCTGATCGCAGCCAACAACAGCGGCCACGAGCCGTCCTACGGCGACGACTCCTGGACCAACCAGGTCTGCGACCGTCTGCGCGACCTGTTTCAGACCGATTGCGAAGTGTTCTTCGTGTTCAACGGCACGGCGGCCAATTCGCTCGCGCTCGCGTCGCTGTGCCAGTCGTACCACTCGGTGATTTGCCACGAACTCGCGCACATCGAGACCGACGAATGCGGCGGTCCCGAGTTCTTTTCGGGCGGCTCGAAACTGCTGACGGCGCCGGGCATCGCCGGCAAGCTCACGCCCGATGCGATCGAGTCCATCGTCACGCGGCGCGCCGATATCCACTATCCGAAGCCCAAGGTCGTCACGCTGACGCAGTCGACCGAGGTCGGCACCGTCTACAGCGTCGAGGAAGTGCGCGCCATCGCGGCGATCGCGAAGCGTCGTCATCTGAAGGTGCACATGGACGGCGCGCGCTTCGCGAACGCGGTCGCCGCGCTCGACGTGCATCCGTCGGAGATTACGTGGCGCGCGGGCGTCGACGTGCTGTGTTTCGGTGGCACCAAGAACGGCTTGCCGGTCGGCGAGGCGGTGGTGTTCTTCGACCGCGCGCTCGCCGACGATTTCGCCTATCGGTTGAAGCAGGCGGGACAGCTCGCATCGAAGATGCGCTTCATCTCCGCGCCGTGGCTCGGCCTGCTCGACAACGACGTGTGGTTGCGCAATGCGCGTCACGCGAACGCGATGGCGCGTCTGCTGGAGACGCGGTTGCAGGAAATCCCCGGCGTGAGCATCATGTTTGCGAGCGAATCGAACGCGGTGTTCGCGCAGTTGCCGCCGCATGCCGCGAAGGCGATGCGCGCGCGCGGCTGGAAGTTCTACGAGTTCATCGGCGCGGGCGGTTGCCGGCTGATGTGCGCGTGGGACACGCAGCCCGACACGGTCGAGCGTTTGGCCGCCGACGTGCGCGGGCTGTGCGTCGCGTGATGGAAGACGCGTGAGGTTGCTGGAACCCGAGTTACCACCGGCGCCTCGATGCACCACTCGGCACACTCGCAAAGCCACCCAACTACGCCCCGCCAGAAAACACGAAACAAAGAGACGTCCCCCGCCATGACCGAGTACCGATTCTGTCCCCGCTGCGCGAAACCCCTGACCGAACGCGCCGACCCCGACCACGAGGGCGGCCGCGTCCGTCAGAGCTGTCCCGATACCGAGTGCGGCTACGTCCATTGGAATAACCCGCTGCCGGTCGTCGCGGCGATCGTCGAGTACGAGGGCAAGATCCTGCTTGCGCGCAATGCCGCGTGGCCCGAGGGCATGTTCGCGCTGATCACCGGCTTCCTCGAAAACGGCGAGACGCCGGAGCAGGGCATCGCGCGCGAAGTGATGGAGGAGACGTCGCTGCACGCCGGGTCGGTCGAGCTGATCGGCGTGTACGAATTCATCCGCAAGAACGAGCTGATCATCGCGTATCACGTAAAGGCGCATGGGACGATCGCGCTGTCGCCCGAACTGCTCGAATACCGGCTCGTCGAGCCCGCGAAGCTGCGGCCGTGGCGCGCGGGCACCGGCCAGGCGCTCGGCGAATGGATGCGGCGACGCGGGTTGCCGTTCGAATTCGTCGAGCGGCCGGGGCAGTGAGGCGTTCGGCCCGTCGAGCCGCAACATTCGCCAGCACACAGACGACGCAGAAATCACAGCCAACATGGAGACAGCCCACAACGCACGCGACACCACACGACTCGGCACATCCATCGACGCATCACCGAACCGATCATCCACGTCAACCGGCGGTCAATGAGCGCACGCTCAGGGAGAAAACGGCATGGCCTACATCTACTACCTGACCCATATTCATCTGGGCTACGACGCACTGTCGCAACTGCCGTCCGAGTGCACGCGCATCGGCATCGAGCGGCCTCTGGTGATCAGCGACAAAGGCGTCGTCGCGGCCGGCATCGCGCGGCAGGCACTCGACGCGCTGAAGCTCGGCGACGTGCCGCTGTTCGACGACACGCCGTCGAACCCGACCGAGGAAATGGTGCTCGCGGCCGCCCAGGTGTATCGCGACGAGCGCTGCGACGGGCTGATCGCGGTGGGCGGCGGTTCGTCGATCGATCTCGCGAAGGGCGTCGCGATCGCGGCCACGCATCCGGGGCCGCTCACGCAGTACGCGACGATCGAAGGCGGCAGCGCGAAGATCACCGACGCCGTCGCGCCGCTGATCGCGATTCCGACCACCGCCGGCACTGGCAGCGAAGTCGCGCGCGGCGCGATCGTGATCCTGAACGACGGCCGCAAGCTCGGCTTTCACTCGTGGAATCTGCTGCCGAAATCGGCGCTGTGCGATCCCGGTCTCACGCTCGGCCTGCCGCCGGGGCTGACCGCCGCGACCGGCATGGACGCGATCGCGCATTGCATCGAGACCTTCCTCGCGCCGGCCTTCAATCCGCCCGCCGACGGTATCGCGCTCGACGGCCTCGAACGCGCGTGGCACAGCATCGAGCGCGCGTGCGCGGACGGCCGCGATCGCGAGGCGCGCCTGAATATGATGAGCGCGTCGATGCAGGGCGGGATGGCGTTCCAGAAGGGCCTCGGCTGTGTGCACTCGCTGTCGCATCCGCTGGGCGGCCTGAAGGTGAACGGCCGCACGTCGCTGCATCACGGCACGCTGAACGCGGTCGTGCTGCCCGCGGTGCTGCGCTTCAACGAGCGCGCGCCGAGCGTGGTGGCCGAGCGTCGCTATGCGCGCATGCGTCGCGTGATGGGGGTGCCCGAGCATGCGGATCTCGCGCAGGCGCTGTTCGACATGACGGCGCGGCTTGGACTGCCGACCGGCCTCAGGCAAATGGGCGTCGACGAAAGCATGTTCGACAAGGTCGTGCAGGGCGCGTTGGTCGACCATTGTCATCGCACGAATCCGCGCGAGGCGAGCGCCGACGACTATCGCCGCATGCTGACCGAGTCGCTGTGATCCTCGCATCCACCCACCGCCACGTCCGATGAACAAACCCGCCCCCGCCGGCCGCGCCGCGTATCCGCATTTCCTGCCGATCACCACGCGCTGGATGGACAACGACGTCTACGGCCACGTGAACAACGTCGTCTACTACAGCTATTTCGACACCGTCGTGAACGAGTATCTGGTCCGCGCGCGCGTACTCGATTTCGAACACGGCACGACGATCGGGCTGGTCGTCGAGACGCAGTGCAACTACTTCGCGCCGCTCGTGTTTCCCGATCGCATCGACGCGGGCTTGCGCGTCGCGCGGCTCGGCACGTCGAGCGTGCGCTACGAGGTGGGGCTATTTCGCGACGGCGACGCCGAGCCCGCCGCGCAAGGGCACTTCGTGCACGTCTACGTGGATCGCGCGACGCGCCGTCCCGTGAACCTGCCCGCCGAGCTGCGCGCGGCGCTCGAACCGTTGTGCGTCGTCGGGCCGGCGGACTAGACGCGTGCAGTCGTTCATCATCACTCTGCTCAACGGCCTGAGCTACGGGCTGTTGCTATTCATGCTGTCGGCCGGGCTGACGCTGATCTTCAGCATGCTCGGCGTGCTCAACTTCGCGCATGCGAGCTTCTATATGCTCGGCGCGTACGTCGGCTTTTCGGTGGCGTCGCGCGCCGGCTTCTGGAGCGCGCTGGTGGTTGCGCCGCTCCTCGTCGGGCTGCTCGGCGCGGCGCTCGAACGCTGGCTGCTGCGGCGCGTGCGCGGGCACGGGCATCTGCCCGAACTGCTGCTGACGTTCGGCGCCGCCTATCTGCTCGGCGAACTCGTCAAGCTCGGCTGGGGGCTCGGTCCGCTGTCGGCGAGGATTCCGGCGGTGCTCGACGGTCCGCTGTTCTCGCTGTACGGCGCGGTCTTCACGCGCTACCGCGCGTTCATGATGGCGGTGTCGCTCGCGATGCTCGCGGCGCTCGTCGCGATGCTGCGCGTGTCGAAGACTGGCTTGATCGTGCGCGCCGCGCTCACGCATGCGCAGGCCGTCGAAGCGCTCGGGCACGACGTGCCGCGCGTGTTCACCGGCGTGTTCGCGGCCGGCACCGCGCTCGCCGCGCTGGCCGGCGTGATCGGCGCGCCGCTGTTCGTCATCGAGCCGGCGATGGCGGAGTCGCTCGGCTCGATCGTGTTCGTCGTGGTCGTGATCGGCGGGCTCGGGTCGCTGAGCGGGGCGCTCGTCGCGTCGCTGCTGGTGGGGTGCCTGCAAACGCTGGCGGTCGCGAGCGATCTGTCGTTGGGCGACGTGGTGTCGCTCGCCGGCGCGGTGCTGCCGCCCGAATGGGACGCGCTGACGCTCGCGCAACTGGCGCCGCTGCTGCCGTACCTGCTGCTCGTCGCGGTGCTGGCGACGAGGCCGCGCGGGCTGTTCGGACGGCGTGACGATCATGCGTAAGCGGAGCGGGTCGTCAAACGCGCTGGAAAGCGAGGTGCCGCCTCGCGGGGGCGGCCGTGCGCTCGCGCCGTGGCTCGCGCTCGTCGCCTTTCTGGCCGTACCGCCTTTCATCTGGCCGCACAGCTGGCTGCTCGGCTATCTCGCGCAAAGCGCGACGATGATCGTGTTCGCGCTGTCGTACAACCTGCTGCTCGGCGGGACCGGGCTGCTGTCGTTCGGGCACGCCGCTTATGCGGGGCTCGGCGCGTTGATCGCCGCGCGGGTGTTCAACGCGGGCGGCATGCCGCTCGTGCTGCTGCCGTTGGTCGGCGGCATCGGCGGCGCGCTGTGCGGCGTGCTGTTCGGCTTCATCGCGACGCGCCGTGCCGGCACCGCATTCGCGATGATCACGCTCGGTCTCGGCGAGCTCGTCGTCGCGGCCGCGTGGACGCTGCCGGGCTGGTTTGGCGGCGAGGCGGGCGTCGCGATCGATCGTGCGAGCGGGCCACTCTTCGGCGGCTGGAGCTTCGGTCCGGCGCGCGAGGCCTATGTGCTGATCGCGCTGTGGAGCGTCGTCGCCAGTGTCGCGCTGTTCGCGCTGTCGCGCTCACCGTTCATGCGGCTCGCGAACGCTGTGCGCGACAACCCGGCGCGCGCGGCGGCGATCGGCTGCTATCCGCGGCGGATTCGCTATGGCGTGATCGTGCTGTCGGCGTTTTTCGCGGGCGTCGCGGGCACGCTCGGGCTGATCAATATCGAGCTCGTATCGACTGAGAGCGTCGGCATGATGCGCTCGGGCGCGGTGCTGATCGCGACCGTGATCGGCGGCACGGCGGCGTTCTTCGGGCCGGTCGCGGGGGCGATCGTGCTGACGTTTTTCAGCGTGGTGGTCGCCAGTGTCACGCGGGCGTGGCTGTTCTATCTCGGGCTGTTTTTCGTCGTCGTCGTGCTGGCCGCGCCGGATGGGCTCGCCGGCTTTGCCTCGCGGCAGACGGCGCGGATTGCCGCCAACGGCTGGCGACGTTGTCGCGCCGCGTATTGGTGGAGCGCGGCGGCGGGGTTGCTGTGGCTCGCGGCCATCGTGTTCGCGGTGCAGTGGGCCTATGCGGCGCAGTTCGGCGCGGACGAAGGTGCGGCTTCAGGTGGGTTGTTCGGCGCATGGTTCGGCGCCGGTGCAGGTGCGGGCGCTGGCGCGGGTACCGATGTCACCGTCGCGCCGCCGCTGTCGGCGCTTGCCGCCTCGCCGCTTCCTCTTGCGCTGGCGCTCGTTGCGCTCGCCGCTCTGGCTGCGCTGACCACGCGCCATGCGCTGCGCGCGCATGCGCGCGTCACGGCCCACGCACGCGCGGCACGATTCCCCGGAGCCGCACGATGATCCCCGCACTCGCGCTCCACGGCATCGAAAAGCGTTTCGGCTCGACGCAAATTCTGCGCGGCGTCGATCTCGCGATCGAGCCAGGCGAGCGGCACGCGCTGATCGGCCCGAACGGCGCGGGCAAGTCCACGCTGTTCAACCTGATCGGGGGCGGCGCGCGGCCGAGCGCGGGGCGTATCCACCTGTTCGGCGCGGACATCACGCGGCTCGCGCCGGCCGCGATCGCGCGCCGTGGCCTCGCGCGCAGCTTTCAGAGCACCAGCGTGTTCGCGCGGCTGTCCGTGTTCGACAACCTGCGCTGCGCGGCGCAGCTTGCCGAGCGCGATCGCACGCGCTGGTGGCAGCGTCTGACCGGCACGGCCGCGGTCGATGCGCGCGCGGCCGACGTGCTCGACGCGGTCGGCCTCGGCGCGCGCCGCGACGTCGCGGCCGGCACGCTCAGCTACGCGGAGCAGCGCGCGCTCGACCTCGGCATCGCGCTCGCGGGCGGCGCGCACACGCTGCTGCTCGACGAACCGACGGCGGGCATGAACCGCGCAGAAGCGGCACGCGCGATCGAGCTGATCCGCGACACCACCGCCGGCCGCACGCTGCTGATGGTCGAGCACGATATGGATGCGGTGTTCGCGATCGCCGATCGCATTTCGGTGCTGGTGCAAGGGCGCATCATCGCAAGTGGATCGCCGGCCGCGATTCGCGCCGACGCGGCGGTACGGGCCGCGTATCTGGGTGAACGCTTCGACGTCGGCTCAGGCGCGCGGGCGGGTGATGAACCGGACCACGGAGCAGGCCTATGAGCGCGCTGCTCGACATTTGCGACCTGAATGCGTGGTACGGCGCGAGCCAGGCGTTGCACGGCGTCACGCTGAGCATCGAGCCAGGCGAAGTGGTCGCGCTGGTCGGCCGCAACGGCTCGGGCCGCTCGACGCTCGCACGCGCGATCATGGGCCTCGTGCGCTGCGAGGGCGAACTGCGTTTCGCGGGGCGTTCGCTCGCCGGTCGGCGCACGTTCGAGATCGCGCGGCTCGGGCTCGGCTATGTGGCCGAGCATCGCGACGTGTTCGCCGCGCTGAGCGTGCATGAAAACCTGCTGCTCGGCATTGCGCCGGCTGCCGCATCGCGTGCGCGCGGCCGCGCGCCGCGCTTCACGCTCGACGACGCGTACGCGCTTTTTCCCGTGCTCGCCGGGCGCAAGCGCACGCGCGCCGGCGCGCTGTCCGGCGGCGAGCAACAGATGCTCGCGCTCGCGCGGGCGCTGCTCGGAGATCCCGATCTGCTGTTGATCGACGAGCCCGGCGAAGGGCTCGCGAGTCTCGTGATGCAGCAGGTCGCCGCCTGTCTGCACGCGCTGCGCGAGCGTGGCGTCGCGATGTTGCTGATCGAGCAGAGGCTCGTGATCGCGCGGGACATCGCGTGCCGCGTCGCGGTGATGGGGCACGGCGAGATCGTGTTCGACGGCGCGCTGGCGTCGTTTATGTCGCGCGACGACGTGATGCGCGAATGGCTCGGGGTGGGCTGACGCGCGACTACGATCAAATTAGTCAAGCATCCTTGTTGATGATCCATTCGTGCGCCGGATCGTTATGGAAATGCCAGACCCGCTGGCTGCCCGCCATCACGTTCAGATAATACGAGTCGTAGCCGTACGGCACGACGACCGGGTGATAGCCGCGCGGCACCATCACGACGTCGTGATCCTCGACGGCCATCGATTCGTCGATATCGCGTGAGTCGGTGTACACGCGTTGGAATGCGAAGCCTTGCGGCGGATCGAGCCGGTGGTAATAGGTTTCTTCGAGCGAGCTTTCGAGCGGGATATTGTCGGTGTCGTGCTTGTGCGGCGGGTAGCTCGACGCGTGACCGCCCGGCGTTCTCACTTCGACCACCAGCAGCGATTCCGCCGGCTCGGTGTGCGGAAGAATGTCGCACACGTAACGCGTATTCAGCGACTTACCGCGCGTCGAGCGCTTTATCGACGCCGGCTCGATCAGCCGCGCCGGATACTCGCCCTTGGCCGGCGCGCTCGCGACACCGATCTCCGCGTCGCGGCATGCGCGCACCGTCGCGCGCACATTCGGCGGCACATACACCGCGTACGGCGCCGCGTCTTCGAACACGCTGTCGCGTGAGCCGAGCGAACTCCACGTCGTGCCCGGCGTTTCGATATCGACCGCGCCGCTCAGCACGACGATGCAAGCTTCACGCGCCGGCTCGAACACGTAGACGAGTTCGTTCGCGCCGAGCCGGTACGCGGCGAATCCCACATAGCGCCAACAGGCCGACTGCGGCGTCACGCGCGCGATCGTCTGGCCTTCGCGCTCTGCCTTCACCAATAAGCTCATTCTGCCTCCTTGCCGAGCGGCGCATCGACGAGCGCCCGCAAAGTTCCATATCCCTTCTGCGCATAGTCGAACGGCGGCGCGACCACCGGGTCCTGCTCCGCCTCGACGACGAGCCAGCCGCAATAACCGTGCCGCTTCAACCGGTCGATCAGCGCCGGAAAATCGACCGCGCCGTCGCCGGGCACCGTGAACGCACCGGCGATCACCGCATCGAGAAAACTCCAGTTGCGATTGCGTGCGAGCTTCATCACGGCGGGGCGCACGTCCTTGCAGTGCACGTGGCAAACGCGCGCGATGTGTTGGTCGAGCACGGCCAACGGATCGCCGCCCGCCAACGTGATGTGCCCGGCGTCGAACAGCAGGCCGACCGCGTCGCCTGTGCGCGCCATCAACTGATCGACGTCGGCCGGCGTTTCGACGTACGCGCCCATATGATGATGATAGGCGAGCCGCACGCCGCGACTCAGCGTATAACGCGCGAATTCATCGACGCGCGCCGCGTAGCCGGCCCATTGCGCGTCGCCGAAAAAGCGCGGCCGTTGATACAGCGGGCGCGGCGCGCCCTGGATCGAATCGGCGACTTCGCCATACACCATCACGGTCGCGCCGTTCTGCGCGAGCAACTCCAGATGCGGGCCGACCGCGTCGATTTCTTCGGCGACGCTGCGCCTGGCCAGTTGTCCCGAGTACCAGCCGGACACGAGCGCGAGGTCGTATTGCGCGAGCAGCGTTTTCAGCGCTTGCGGCTCGCGAGGAAACTTGTTGCCGAGTTCGAAGCCCTGATAGCCGATCTGGCGACCCTCGGTCAGCGCGACTTCGAGCGGCGTCTCGCCGCCGAGCGACGGCAGGTCGTCGTTCATCCACGACAGCGGGTTGATGCCGATGCGTACGTCGAAAGCAGTCATGCCGGAGTCCTCATGGTTCTCAGTCACGATCGGCACCCTGTGACGGCGCAGGCGTCGCGGGCGGCGCCGCGCGCGCGGCGAGCTGCGCGTCGTACTTCGCGCGGGCCTCGCGTACCTCGGTGCGCGTCGACACTTCGGGCACCGCGACTTCCCACCACCAGCCACCGTCTTCGGTGGTGCGAGCCGGGTCGGTGTCGATGCTGATCACGTACGTGCCTCGCGCGGCGCGCGCGCGTTGCAGTGCCGCTTCGAGCTCGGCGAGATTGCGCGCATGCTCGGCTTGCGCGCCGAGCGCGCGCGCATGCGCGGCGAAGTCGATGCGCGGCGCGCCTTCCGGTGCGTGCACGCAATCGTCGAGCAGATTGTTGAACGGTGCGCCACCGCAAGCCTGTTGCAGTCGATTGATGCAGCCGAAGCCGCGATTGTCGAGCACAACGACGATCAGCTTCGCGCCGAGCATCACCGAGCTCGCGATCTCGCTGTTCATCATCAGATAGCTGCCGTCGCCGAGAATCACGATCACCTCGCGCTCGGGCCGCGCGAGCTTGACGCCGAGGCCGCCCGCGATCTCGTAGCCCATGCACGAATAGCCGTATTCGACGTGATACGCGCCGGGCCGGCCCGCGCGCCATAGCTTGTGCAGATCGGCGGGCAGCGTGCCGGCCGCGCAGACGACGACGTCGTCGGTCGGCGAGTGCGCGCTCGAACGCTGCACCGCGCCGATCACGTCGCCCTCGTAGGGCAGTACCGCGTCGCGTTGCGGCGCATGGGTGAGCGTTTGCACGGTGTCGCGCCAGCTCGCCGCGAGCTTGTGTGCGCGCGCGGTCCAGCTGCGCTCGGCGTGCCAGCCATGCAGCGGCCCCGTTAGCGCATCGAGCGCGAGTTTCACATCGGCTTCGACGACGAAGCCGCGATGCTTGAGCGCGTCGAATCCGTTCGCGTTGATCGCGATCACGTCGGCTTGCGTGAACAGCGTGTTCGAGCCGGTCGTGAAGTCCTGCAGCCGCGTGCCGAGCGCGAGCACGCAGTCGGCGTCATGCGCAAGCGCGTTGGCAGCCACTGAGCCGGTCACCCCGAGCGCGCCGGCATTCAGCGGATCGTTCCACGCGAGCGAGCTTTTGCCGGCCTGCGTTTCCGCGATCGGCACGCCATGCGCGCTCGCGAAGCGGTGCAGCGCATCGGCCGCGCGGCTGTACAGCACGCCGCCGCCCGCGACGATCAACGGACGCTTCGCGTGCCGCAAGCGCGCGCACGCGGCGTCGATATCGTCGCTACGCGGCGCGGGTGCATGAAAGCGCACGACACGCGGCGTGAAAAAGTCCTCCGGGAAGTCCCACGCCTGCGCCTGCACGTCCTGCGGCAGCGCCAGCGTGACGGGGCCGCACAACGCGGCATCGGTGAGCACGCGGATCGCGCGCGGCAGCGCGCTCAGCAATTGCGCAGGATGCACGATGCGGTCGAAGTAGCGCGACAGCGGCTTGAACGCGTCATTCGCGGACACGCCGCCATCGTTGAAATCCTCGACCTGCTGCAAGACCGGATCGGGCGCGCGCGACACGAAGATGTCGCCGGGCAACAGCAGCACCGGCAAACGGTTCACGTGCGCGAGCGCGGCCGCGGTCAGCAGATTGGTGGCACCTGGGCCGATCGACGTCGTCACGGCCATCATGCGGCGGCGAAAGTGCGCCTTCGCGTAGGCGATCGCACTGTGCGCCATCGCCTGCTCGTTGTGCGCGCGCAAGGTCGGCAGCGCGTCGCGATGCTGATACAGCGCCTCGCCGATGCCCGCGACGTTGCCGTGACCGAAAATCGCGAACACGCCGCCGAACAGCGGTTCGACGTTGGTGCCGTCTTCGCTGGCGACGCGTTGCGCGGCCAGATAGCGCACGAGCGCCTGCGCCATCGTCAGGCGAATCGTGCCGCCGGTGCGCGCAGGCGCGTGCGCTTGCGTCGCGCCGCTGGCGGATGGGGTGTCGTCATCCATGATGCGCTCGTTCATGCGGCCTGCTCCTGATGAGCGTGATGAGGTGTGCCATGCGCCGCCGGTTCGCCGCGCGCACCGCGCCATGCGGCGATCAGCGTTTCGAACGTGAGGCGCACGCGCGCGATCAGTTCGTCGTCGCCAATTTCGCCGGCGAGCCACGCATGGCTCGGTTCGTGAAAGATCGTGCGGCCGACCGTGAAGCCGCGGCACGTCGCCGCTTGCGCGGCCGCGCGAAAGCCCTCGCTCAATTGCTCGACCGCCGCCGATAAACCGAGCAGCACGACGCCACGGCAATACGGATCGCGCTCGGCGATCAGCGCGTCGATGGCCTGCCATTGCGCGGCGTCCATCGGTTCGAGCTTCCACCACTCGGGGTAGATGCCGAGGTTGTAGATGCGCTTTAACGCGCGATACGCGATGTCCGGTCCCTGCGGCAGCGACGCATGCTTCGGAGGAATCACTTCGAGCAGCAGTTCGTGGCCGCTTGCCTGGGTCGCGTCGTACAGCGCGCGCAGTTGCGCCTCCTGTTCGAGCCGCTGCTCGATCGGCTCGTCGGGATGAAACTGCACGAGGCATTTGACGACGTGTTCCTGCGGCCACGCGATCAACGTGGTGCCGATCGAACGACCATGATCGAACACGAGCGGCACGGAGCCGGGCAGTTCGACCGGGCGGCCGATCCACCAGCCGCGACCGGTCGCGGCATTCAGCGCGTCCTGACCATAGCGGTCGTCGATCAGTACGCCGATGCGTCCCTGCAAGTTCAATGCACGTTCGGTTTGCGCGACCGCTTCGACGAACAAGCCCTTCAACCGGGCAATGCGCGCTTCGTCGGCACCGGTCTGCTGCGCGAGTTCGAAGAACGGGTTGCGATGATCGAATGCGAAGCCGAGCACCTCGTGCCACGCTTTGCGCGCCGGCGACACGCGATGCAGTCTTGCGAGCTTCGCATCGCGATCGGGGCGGCGCATGCGTTGCGGATCGGCCTGCGCTTCGCGCAGGAAGTAGTCGAGTTCGGCCGGTGTCGGCATCGCCGGGGCGCAGCCGTGCCGAGACACGACCAGCGCACCGCTCGCATTCGCGGCGTGCGCGCAGGCGTCAAGCGGCTGATCGCGCAGCCAGCCGGAAAGGAAGCCGGAAGCGAACGCGTCGCCCGCGCCGAGCACGTTCAGCACTTCGACTTCGACGCCGCCATGAACCGGCGCATCGTCGAGCGATGCAGGCACCTCGCCGTCGATGATCTGACAGCCGAGCGGCCCGCGTTTCAGCACGAGCGTGGCCGGCGTCACCGCGCGCACCATCGCGAGCGCGTCGACGAGGTCGGCCTTGCCGCTGGCGATGCGAAACTCTTCCTCGGTGCCGATCACCAGATCGAACAGCGGCAGAATCCGCTGCAAATGCGCGCTGACGCCTTCGCTCGCGACGAAACGCGTCTCGCCGTCGGCCTTGCCCGTGAGTCCCCACAGCACCGGGCGGTAGTCGATGTCGAGCACGGTGCGCACGTCGTTGCGGCGCGCGTAGTCGAGCGCGCGACGGCTCGTGCGATTGACCTGCTCGGTCGAGAAATGCGTGCCGGTGATCAGCAGCGCTTTCGACGACGCGATGAACGCCTCGTCGAAGTCGGCCTCGTCGACCGCCATGTCCGCGCAGTTCTCGCGGTAGAAGATCAGCGGAAAGGTGTCGCGGTCCTTCAGGCCGAGCAGCACGAGCGCGGTCAGCCGATCGTGATCGATGCGCACGCGACTCACGTCGCAGCCTTCCTTCGTGAGCGTCTCCGTCAGGAAGCGCCCCATGTGATCGTTGCCGACGCGCGCCAGCATGGCTGCGGCAAGCCCGAGCCGCGCGCAGCCGAACGCGATGTTCGCCGACGAGCCGCCGAGATACTTCGCGAAGCTCGACACGTCTTCGAGCCGTGCGCCGACCTGCTGCGCGTACAGATCGACGGCCAGCCGGCCGAGGCACACGATGTCGCGGGCGCGCCCCGGCGCGAACCGGCTGTCCGCTGCGTTACCGCTGGAGGTGCTGGAGTGAGCCATGAATAGTCCTGAGTAACAGTGCGCGGGAGGTGCGCGTCGGCCAGCCGGGCGAAACGCGCCGAGGCTGGACGTGCCGCGCGAATCGGTCAGATCGTCGCGCCTTCGAGTTCGCCGATCATCTTCTGCATCTCGGCGCCGCCGGCCATCATGTCGAGCACTTCGTTCTTGCTGATCGTCTGTTTGGTGAACGTGCCGAGCGAGCGGCCGCGATTGAGCAGCGTGAACGAATCGCCGATCGGATACGCGTGGTGCACGTTGTGCGTGATGAAGATCACCGAGATGCCTTTGGCGCGCGCCTTGTGGATCAGCTTCAGCACGTTGAAGCTCTGCTTGACGCCGAGCGCGGCGGTCGGTTCGTCGAGAATCAGCACGCGCGCGCCGAAGTGGATCGCACGCGCAATCGCCAGACATTGACGCTCGCCGCCCGACATCGTGCCGATCGGCTGATGCGGGTCGCGCACGTTGATGCCCATTTCGGCGAGCTTGTCGCGCGCGGTGGTTGCGCAGGTTTCGAGGTCCATCACGTTCAGAAGGCCGAACAGCTTTTTCTGCGGCTCGCGGCCCATGAAAAAATTGCGCGCGACCGATAGCAGCGGCACCAGCGCGAGATCCTGGTAGACGGTTGCGATACCGAGATCGAGCGCGTCTTTCGGCGACGTGAAGTGCACCGGTTTGCCGTCCACCCGGTAGGTGCCTTTGCTCGGCTGATACACGCCCGCGAGCGTCTTGATCAGCGTCGACTTGCCGGCGCCGTTGTCGCCGAGCAGGCAATGCACTTCGCCGCGTATGAGGCGCAGCGTGATGTCGTTCAGCGCGATGATGTTGCCGAAATAACGGCTGACGTTTTCCAGCGACAAAATGATGTCGTCGGTGTTTTGTTCGGGGGTGCTCATCGTGAACCTCCGTCTAGCGCGATGCCGCGACGCGGCCGCGCACGTAGTGGTTGAACAGCACGGCGAACAGCAGCATCACGCCGAGGAACACGCGGAACCAGTCGGAATCGACGTTGGTGTACGTGATGCCGATCTGCACGACGCCGAAGATCAGCGCACCGAAGCATGCGCCGATCACCGAGCCGTAGCCGCCTGTCAGCAGCGTGCCGCCGATCACCGCGGCGATGATCGCCTCGAACTCCGCCTGCAAACCGCGGTCGGCCGCGGCCGAACCGATGTCGCACACCTGAAGTACTGCATACAGGGCCGAGCAGAACGCGGTCAGCACGAACAGCGAAATCTTCACGCGACGTACCGGCACGCCGACGTTCTTGGCCGCGTTGGCATCGCCGCCGACCGCGAAAATCCAGTTGCCGAAGCGCGTCCTGGCGAGCGTGAACGCACAGACCACGGCGAGCACGAGCCACCACAGCAGCACCTTCGGAATGCCCGGCACGAGCGGCGTGCCGTTGTCGAGCAGCTTCACGAGGCCGAGGTGGCCGAGCCACACGAACAGACCTTTGAACGCGACGCCCTGGAAGAACGTGTGCGCGAACCAGTCCTGACGCGCGACGTCGCCGACGCCGGAGATGATGGTGCGATCGGCGAACATCACCGATAGCGCGAGCGTGAGACCGCGCAGTATGAACAGGAACGCGAGCGTGACGATGAACGACGGCAGGCGCGTGCGTATCACCAGATAGCCGTTGAGCGCGCCGAGCAGCATCGAGCCGACGAACGCGAACAGGATCGCCAGCCAGATCGGCCAGTGGAAGTACATGGTCGGCAGCGCGACCATCATGCCGGCAAAGCCGATCATCGAACCGATCGACAGATCGAACTCGCCGGCGATCATCAGCAGGCACGCGCCGACCGAGATCAGACCGAGATAGGCGGCGACCTGCGCCCAGTTCATCACGCCGTCGAGGTTGAACATCCCCGAGTTGCCGGCCGCCACGCCGAACACGATGAACACCATCACGGTGCCGGCGAGCGCCGCGAATTCCGGTCGGCCGAGCAGATGGCGGAACCAGGATTCCTCGCGCACGCGTTCGTCGACGGCAGCGGATTGCGAGGCGGTCGTCGCAGCAGACTTCGCCGGGTCCTGCGGATCAGGCGGCGGTTGCTTGCGGTGATGGGGATGAAACAGGTCGGCGACACCCATTGAAGCTCTCCTTGATACGCCCGCGACCGGCGGGTCGGCGCAATGCCGTGGGCGTTTGCGAATCCGCTGAGCGGGCTGGCGCCGGCAAGACGCCATGCGTCCCGCCGGTCACTGCCTTTTAACCTTGCCGCCGGCGCGGCGGCTCAGGCGCGCGATGCGATGCGTTGCCGTGCGTTCAGCGGTACTGACCCGCGTACTTCAGCACCTTGTCGACGTTGGCCTTCGTGATGAAGCCCGGGCCCGAACCGATATTGCGCGGCCCGTAGGACGGCGTGAGCCCATAAGTGGCAAGACGCTCCTTGAACTTCGGATTCGCCTGCAGGATCTCGCGGATTTTGGCCGGATCGGTGGTGTGGTCCTTCTTCACGATCGCGAGCACGGCAACCGGGATATAGCCCTGCAGGTACGGTTGCTGGTCGATCGCGAACTGGATCGTGCCGTCCTGGATGCCCTTCGCGATGTCGCTGTCGAAGTCGAACGTCGCGAACCAGATCTTGCCGGCGAGGCCCATCTGCTGCAGCGCCTTCAGCGTCGGATCGGCCGACAGCGGACCGAGCGTCAGCACCGCCTGGGTATCCGGATGATTGCGTAGGAACGCGCTGACCTTCGACTGCACGCCGGTCGGGTCCTGGCCCGTGTCGAGCGTCGATGTTTTGAAGTTGGCGCCGATCGCTTCGGCGAAACCGCGGCAGCGTTCGAACGAAGCCGGGTTCGTCGCGTAGTGGTTCACGCACAGGAACGACTTGATGCCGGCGGCCTTGGCCTTTTCTCCGGCGGCTTTGCCGGCCGCGAACTCGGGCTGGCCGACGTGCATGATCGCGCCGAGCTTCGCGCTTTGCTCCTCGGTGCCCGAATTGATCGTGACGAGCGGAATGTGCTTCTCGGTGACCTTCGCGATCGAACTCTTCAGCACGTCGAAGTCGGCGATCGACACGATCACGCCGTCGTAGTTGCGCGCGGCCGCCTGTTCGATGAGACGCGCCATGTCGGCGATGTCGCCGTTCGGCGGATTGCGGTAGTCGGTCTGAACGTTGAAGTCCTCGTCGGCCTGCTTGATCGCGTTCTTGATCGTGTTCCACCACGAGTCCGAATCCGGCGCGTGGCTGATCAGCACGAAGTGGGCCTCCGCCGCGCGGGCGGCCGAGGCCGCGCCGAATCCCGTCGCCAACGTCAACGCCGTCACCAGAATCCTGAGCGTTGCCTTGCCTCTGCAAAGTCTCATTGTCTCCACCTTTCTCGGTCTGTCGTTCGTTATTGAGGGAGCGACTGGCGGGCGGCTTTCCATTCCGATGACCCACACAACGAGGCCGAAGCGCCATCGCTCACGACCAAGAGTAGGTCATCTTCCGAAGCCTTGCAAAGAAAATTTCATGACAAATAAAAATGGAAAATACGTTCCATTTGACGGGGCGGCCGCCTATACTCGGCAACGTCGGATGCACGTTGCGGCGGGCCGTGGGCGCGTCTGCCGCATTGCAGGAAACCCCGAGAGGCAGTCATGGCGGAACAGATCACCGAAGAAACGGTGCCGAGCGTCGACGAATTGATGCAGCGCATCGCGGATACCTACGAGTCGCTGCCGCGGCAGTTGAAAAGCGTCGCGACGTACATCGAGCAGCATCGCGCGAGCGTGATGATGGATCGCACGAGCGATATCGCCGCGAGCTGCGGCGTGCATCCGTCGGCGGTCGTGCGCTTTGCGCAGCGTTTCGGCTTTTCCGGGTTTTCGGATCTGCAGGCGGTGTTTCGTCAGGCGTATACGGGGCAGGGCGTGTCGTCGTCGAGCTATCAGCAGCGCATCCGCAAGCTGATCGACGAGAAGCCCGGCACCTTGTCGGGCGGCGCGGTCGCGCGCGAGTTCATCGCCGCGTCGCGCGGCGGCCTCGAAGAACTCGAAGCGGGCCTCGACGACAAGCAGTTCGACGCCGCCGTGAAGATGCTGCAGCAGGCCGACAACATCTACGTGATCGGGGTGCGGCGCTCGTTTCCGGTCGCGAGCTACATCGTCTATGCGTTGCAGCACACGCATAAGCGCGTGCATCTGGTGTCTGGCTTCGGCGGCATGTATCGCGAGCAGATCCGCAGCGTCAGGAAGGGCGACGTGGTGATTGCGATCAGCTTCGCGCCATACGGCAAGGAGACGCAGTACTGTCTGCGCGTCGCGCATCATCATCAGGCGAAGACGCTCGTCATTACGGATAGCCAACTATCGCCGCTCGCACGCTACGCCAGCACGCAGCTGTACGTGAAAGAGGGCAGCGCGTTCGCGTTCCGCTCGCTGACCAGCACGATCTGCCTGTGCCAGGCGCTCTTCATCGCGCTCGCGTACAAGCTCGAACTGAACGTTGAAGAATCCAACGACACTGGAGGCTACGATGACTGACGCGGTAAATACGATCGACGTCGCCGTATTCGGCGCGGGGCGCATCGGCAAGATCCATGCGGCGAATCTCGCGCGGCAGCCCGGCGTGCGGCTCAAATACGTGGTCGACGTGAATCGCGAGGCGGCCGCCGCGCTCGCCGCGCAGCATGGCGCGCAGGTTGCGGATAGCGACGGCGCGATCGGCGATGCATCGATCGGCGCGACCGTGATCTGTTCGAGCACCGACACGCATGCGGACCTGATCGTCAAATCGGCCGCGCAGAACAAGCACGTGTTCTGCGAGAAGCCGGTCGATCTCACGTTGGAGCGCGCGCGGATGTGCGCAGAAGCGGTGGAGCGCGCCGGTGTCGTGTGCATGATCGGTTTTCAACGGCGCTTCGATCCGACGTTTTCCGCGTTGAAAGCGCGTCTCGACGCGGGCGAGATCGGCACGCCGGAAATGCTCGTCGTCACGAGCCGCGATCCGGGCGCGCCGCCGCTCGAGTACATCCGGCACTCGGGCGGCATCTTCAAGGACATGCTGATTCACGACTTCGACATCTGTCGCTGGATTCTCGACGACGAAGCCGACACGCTGCACGCCACCGGCAGTTGCCTCACCGACCCCGCGATCGCCGACGCGGGCGACATCGATTCGACCGCGGTGACGATCCGCACGAAGCGCGGGCGGCTGTGCCAGATCAACACCGCGCGGCGCGCTGCCTACGGCTACGACCATCGTTTCGAAGTGCTCGGCAGCACCGGCATGCTGCAGGCAGGCAACGTTCGCCCCACCGAAGTCACCGCGTACTCGAAGACGGAAGTATCGACCGACGTGCCCGAGGCGTTTTTTCTCGAACGCTATCGCGCGGCATACGCGCTCGAAATCGCGCATTTCTTCGACGCGGTTACGCATGGCAAGCCGGTGCGCACGACCGTCGCGGATGGCCTGAAAGCGCTCGAACTCGCGGAAGCCGCGACGCGGTCGTGGCGCGAGGGCCGCGCGGTCAAACTCGGCGAGGCAGCGCAATGAAGCCCGCCACGGAGCGCTTGCGGATCGGCGTGGTCGGCCTTGGGCGGCTTGGCAAGCGGCATGCGGAGAACCTCGCGTATGGCGTGCCGGGCGCGACGCTCACGGCCGCGTGCAGTCCGCTCGAAGATGAACTGGCATGGGCGCGTGATGCGATGCATGGGTCGCTGCACGAGCCGCGTCTCTACGCCGATTACGCGGACCTGCTCGCCGATCCGCACGTCGACGCGGTATGGCTCGTCACGCCGTCGTCGCTGCACGCGCAGCAGATCGTCGACGCATTGCGCGCCGGCAAGCATGTGTTCTGCGAAAAGCCGCTGTCGCTCGATGTCGCCGAATGCGAGCACGTGCTGGCCGAAGCGGCGCGCTATCCGCACCTGCAGGCGACGATCGGTTTCATGCGCCGCTTCGATCCGAGCTACCGCGACGCGTTCGATAAAATCGCCGCCGGCCAGATCGGCCGGCCGTTCCTCGTGCGCTCGCAAACCACCGATAAAAACGACGACGACGGTTTCTTCGTGCGCTTCGCGGCGACCTCGGGCGGCATCTTTCTCGACTGCACGGTGCACGACATCGACGTCGCCCGCTGGCTGCTCGGCAAGCCGCGCGCGACGCGCGTGTTCGCGGCGGGCACGGTCGCGCTGCACGAGGGTCTGCGCGAATTCGGCGACGTCGACAACGGTGTCGCGATCTGCCAATTCGAGGGCGGCAAGCTCGCGATGTTCTACGCGTCGCGCACCCAGGCGCACGGCAACGATACGCACAGCGAAGTGATCGGCACGGCGGGCGCGCTGACGATCGGCCGCAATCCGCGCGCGAACCGCGTCGAGATCTACGACGCGACCGGCATTCGCAACGAGTGCACGCCGAACTTTTTCGACCGGTTCGAGGACGCGTTTCTGCACGAGGCACGCGCGTTCGTCGCATCGGTGCTAAAAGGACCGGGGAAGGGCGAAGCGGTACAGCGTGGCGCGACGCTCGCCGATGCGCTCGAAGCGACGCGTATCGGCGTGGCGCTGCGCGAGTCGCTGCAAAGCGGCGAGGCGGTGACGCTGTAACGGCGCGCGGCACGGCTCGCGTGGAAATGGGCGTCGTGGCGATGTCCGGCGCCGCCGCTCCGCCTGCTGTAAAATTTGACCCTCTGTCCGGCGTCGTCAGCGACGCCCCGTCCCGAAGGTCATCGTCGATGCAAATTCAGATTCACAAGGAAGTCGATGCGCGCGGGCTCATGTGCCCGCTGCCCATCCTGCGCGCCAAAAAGGCACTCGCCGACATGGAAAGCGGCCAGATTCTCAAGGTGCTCGCCACCGATCCCGGCTCGCAGCGCGATTTCGCCGCGTTCGCGAAGCAGACCGGCAACGAGATCGTCGAAAGCTCGGCGCATGACAAGGTGTTTACGTTTCTGATGCGGCGTCGTTGAGCTGCGTTCGGTAAAACTGTCGGTCCGATGTAAAAAAGAAGGCGCTGTCCCCATTATTCGGGGTACAGCGCCTTCTTCGTTTCAGCCGGACTTTCGACGTCAGCCTTCGAGAACCGGCGAGCGGGTACGCAGATATTCTTCGAAATCGGCGGCTACTTCCGGGTGACGCAGGGCGAACTCGACGGTCGCCTTCAGGTAGCCCAGCTTGCTGCCGCAGTCGAAACGTGTGCCGTGATACTTGTACGCGAGCACCTGTTCGTCGGCGAGTAGCGACTGGATCGCGTCCGTCAGTTGCAATTCACCGCCCGCGCCCGGCTTGATGGAGCGCAGGTGATCGAAGATGCGCGGCTTCAGCACATAACGGCCCACCACGCCGAGGTTCGACGGCGCCACGCCCGGTTCCGGCTTTTCGACGATGCCCGACATCTTGATGATCGAGTCTTCCCATTCCTTGCCGTCGACGATGCCGTACGATTTGGTATCTTGCGGCGGGATCTCTTCGACGCCGATCACCGAGCTGTGATAGTGATCGAACACCTCGATCATCTGCGTCATCACGGGCGGCGTGCCGTACAACAGGTCGTCCGCGAGAATCACGGCGAAAGGGTTGTCGCCTACCAGCTTCTCGGCGCACAGCACGGCGTGGCCGAGGCCCAGCGCCTCGGCCTGGCGCACGTAGAAGCAGTCGACGTGGCTCGGCTTGATGCTGCGCACGAGTTCGAGCAGCTTGTCCTTGCCGCGCGCCTCGAGTTCGGCCTCGATCTCATAGGACTTGTCGAAATGGTCTTCGATCGCGCGCTTGCTGCGGCCCGTGACGAAGATCATTTCGGTGATGCCGGCCGCCATCGCCTCTTCGACCGCGTACTGAATCAGCGGCTTGTCGACGATCGGCAGCATCTCCTTCGGGCTAGCCTTCGTGGCGGGGAGGAAGCGGGTGCCAAGACCGGCTACCGGAAAGACCGCCTTCGTAACTTTTAGCATGTGAATACCCTGAGTCCTCTGGTTTAAATCCTTGCCCGTCGTTGAGGGGGCGGGCGCGTCGGTCAGGCCGGCAAGCGGGCCAGTTGGGCTTTCAGCTTGCCCACGGTGGCTTCGAAATCGGCCAGCCGCTTCTGCTCCTGTTCCACGACCGCCGCCGGCGCCTTCGCAACGAAGGCCTGATTCTGTAGCTTACCGTTGCACTTGACGATTTCGGCGCTCAACCGCGTGATCTCTTTCGACAGGCGTTCGCGTTCGACCGCTGCGTCGATTTCGACCTTCAACACGAGCTTGTCCGTTCCTACGATAGCAATCGGCGCGCCATCCGCCTGGGCGTCGAGCGCGGCCTCGTCGGCGATGATCTGCACCTCCGACAGACGCGCAAGTGCCTGAGCGTAAGGCGCGAAAGTACGAAGACGCTCCGCATTGCCGGTGGCGAGCAACGGCACCTTCACCGCCGGCGACAGGTTCATTTCTCCGCGCAGATTACGGCATGCATCGATCACCGCTTTGAGGTCGGTCGCCCACCGCTCGGCGTCTTCATCGAGCTTCGACGGCTCCGCGACGGGGTACTGCTGCACCATGATGGACGCCTCGCCCTCGGCCTTGCCTTCCGGGTAGCGTCCCGCGAGCGGCGCCACTTTCTGCCACAGCGCTTCGGTGATGAACGGGATCACCGGATGCGCGAGGCGCAGCACCGTTTCGAGCACACGCAAAAGCGTCCGCCGAGTGGCACGCTGCTGGTTCGGCTGCCCCGTCTGGATCTGCACTTTGGCGAGTTCAACGTACCAGTCACAATATTCGTCCCATACGAACTTGTATATGGCGTTGGCCACATTGTCAAAACGATAGTCGGAAAAACCCTTGACGACTTCCGCTTCCACGCGCTGCAGTTGCGACACGATCCAGCGGTCGGCCTGCGAGAAATGCAGATTGCCTTCTGGCCCGCATTCGCCACATTGCGCCGGCTGGCCGAAACCGCAGTCGTGGCCTTCGCAGTTCATCAGCACGAAGCGCGTGGCGTTCCACAGCTTGTTGCAGAAGTTGCGATAGCCTTCGCAGCGCGCGAGGTCGAAATTGACGTTGCGGCCGAGCGTGGCCATCGACGCCATCGTGAAGCGCAGCGCGTCGGTGCCGAACGCCGCAATGCCGTCCGGAAACTCCTTGCGGGTCTTCTTCTCTATCGACGCGGCCAGCTTCGGATTCATCAAGCCGGTGGTGCGCTTCGCGACGAGCGCGTCGAGGTCGATGCCATCGACGATGTCGATCGGGTCGAGCGTGTTGCCCTTGCTCTTCGACATCTTCTGGCCTTCGGCGTCGCGCACCAGACCGTGCATATAGACCGTTTCGAACGGCACCTTGCCCGTGAAGTGCGTGGTCATCATGACCATGCGCGCGACCCAGAAGAAGATGATGTCGAAGCCGGTGACGAGCACCGACGACGGCATGAAGTGCTTCAGCTCTTCGGTTTCGTTCGGCCAGCCGAGCGACGAGAACGGCACCAGAGCGGACGAGAACCACGTGTCGAGCACGTCTTCGTCGCGCTTCAATGCGCCGGTGTAGCCGGCCGCGACGGCCTTCGCGCGCGCGTCTTCCTCGGTACTGGCGACGAACACTTCGCCGTTCTCGCCGTACCACGCCGGAATCTGGTGACCCCACCACAGCTGACGCGAGATGCACCAGTCCTGGATGTTTTCGAGCCACTGGTAGTACGTGGTGGTCCAGTTTTCCGGCACGAATTTGATCTGGCCGTTGCGCACGACGTCGAGCGCGGTTTCGGTGATCGACTTGCCCGGATTGAACGTGCCTTCGGGCGCCGGCTTGCTCATCGCGACGAACCACTGGTCGGTCAGCATCGGCTCGATCACGACGCCGGTGCGGTCGCCGCGCGGCACCATCAGCTTGTGCGGCTTGACCGATTCGAGCGCACCGAGCGCCTCGAGATCGGCGACCACCAGCTTGCGGGCTTCGAAACGGTCGAGGCCGCGGTATTTTTCGGGCGCGTTGTCGTTGATCTTCGCGTCGAGCGTGAGGATTTCGATTTGCGGCAGCTTGTGGCGCAGGCCGACCTGATAATCGTTGAAATCATGCGCGGGCGTGACCTTGACGACGCCTGTGCCGAATTCGCGGTCGACGTAATCGTCGGCGATGATCGGCACTTCGCGGTTCGACAGCGGCAGCGTGATGGTCTTGCCGATCAGGTGGGCGTAGCGTTCGTCTTCCGGGTGCACCATCACGGCGGTGTCGCCGAGCATGGTTTCCGGACGGGTGGTGGCGACGGTCAGATGGCCCGAGCCGTCGGTCAACGGATAGTGGATGTGCCACAGGTGGCCGTTTTCTTCTTCGCTGACCACTTCGAGGTCGGATACGGCGGTGAGCAGCACCGGGTCCCAGTTCACGAGGCGCTTGCCGCGATAGATCAGGCCCTGTTCATACAGACGCACGAACACGTCGCGCACGGTGGCCGACGTCTTGTCGTCCATCGTGAAGTATTCGCGCGACCAGTCGATCGATGCACCGAGACGACGCACCTGATTCGTGATCGTGGAGCCGGATTGCTGCTTCCACTCCCACACGCGCTCGACGAACTTTTCGCGGCCGAGGTCGTGGCGCGACACGCCCTGCGCGTCGAGCTGGCGTTCGACGACGATCTGCGTGGCGATGCCCGCGTGGTCGGTGCCCGGCACCCACAGCGTGTTCTCGCCGAGCATGCGGTGATAGCGGGTCAGGCCGTCCATGATGGTCTGGTTGAACGCGTGGCCCATGTGCAGCGTGCCCGTGACGTTCGGCGGCGGCAACTGGATCGAGAAATCCTTGCGGTTCGCGTCGAAGGAGGGCGCGGCGTAGGTGCGCTTTTCCCATTCAGGGCCCCAGTGGGCTTCGATGGTGTGGGGTTCGAAGCTTTTTGCAAGCGTCGAGGTCGGGTCGCTCGGGGTGTCGCTCATGTTTCTGTTAAAGGCAGGATTTTGGAGGCGGGGAAGGGTTGATTATAGCTGGACGAGGTTTTTTGCCGGCCGGCGGCCGGTGTGGACAGGGGTTATGCTTTTTTCGTTGTTCTGGCTTTGTTGGCCTTTCCTTGTTGACTTATCGGTCTATTAGCGTTGCCCCTGTGCGGGGCGGCACCTACTTTCTTTGCTGCTGCAAAGAAAGTAGGCAAAGAAGACAGCTCAAACCGCAAACTTTTAAGCGGGTCCCCTGGCTTGGAAGGAGTAGTGGTGCATCTGGAATCCGGGCCCCCGCACATTCCCCGTTCGTGACAAAGCCATCATCCCTCCCACTCCGCACTACGTGCGTCGCGGACGGGTCTGCCAGGGAAACCAATGGTTTGGCCCGCGCAGCGGGGGCCGTCGGCTGCGCCTCGGCGATGCGCCGAAACCACCAGTGGTTTTTGAACGGGATTTCGGCGCGCGTAGCGCCGCCGGAAGAATGACTGCCTTGTCACTAGCGCGGAATGTGCGGGAGCACGGATTCCAGATGCACCACTACCTCATGCAGACCGAGGGACCCGCTTAAGAGTTGGCGGTTTGAGCTGTCTTCTTTGCCTACTTTCTTTGCAGCAGCAAAGAAAGTAGGTGCCGCCCCGCACAGGGGCAACGCTAATAGACCGATAAGTCAGCAAGGAAAGGCCAACAAAGCCAGAACAACGAAAAAACCCCAACCCATATCCAGAAGAACAAAAAAACCAAAAAAAGCGCCGCCCCCGCCGGGGCATATAATGTCCCCCGAACTGCGCCTAAGCAAAAAAATGCCCGACCTCCTCTCGAATCTAAACCCCGAACAACACGCCGCCGTAACGCTCCCGAATGAGCCCGCCCTGATCCTGGCGGGCGCCGGCAGCGGCAAAACCCGCGTCCTGATCACCCGCATCGCGTGGCTGATTCAGCAAGGCCTCGCGTCCCCCGCGACCGTTCTCGCGGTGACCTTCACGAACAAAGCCGCCCGCGAAATGATGGCGCGCCTCTCGGCGCTATTGCCGATCGACACGCGCGGCATGTGGATCGGCACGTTCCACGGCCTGTGCAACCGTATGCTGCGCGCGCATCACCGCGACGCCGGGCTGCCCGCCACGTTCCAGATTCTCGATACCGCGGACCAGCTGTCGGCGATCAAGCGCCTGATGAAGGGGCTCAACATCGACGACGAAAAGTACCCCGCGAAAAATCTCCAGTACTTCATCAACAACGCGAAAGAGCAGGGCCTGCGCCCCAAAGACGTCGACGCCACCGACAACTTCAACCGCAAGTTCGTCGAACTCTACGAAGCCTACGATCAGCAATGCCAGCGCGAAGGCGTCGTCGACTTCCCCGAGCTGCTGCTGCGCTGCTACGAACTGCTCGCGCACAATCCGCCGCTGCGCGCGCATTACCAGGCGCGCTTCAGGCACATCCTCGTCGACGAGTTTCAGGACACCAACAAGCTGCAATACGCGTGGCTGAAGCTGCTCGCGGGCCAGCACAACGCAATCTTCGCGGTCGGCGACGACGACCAGTCGATCTACGCGTTCCGCGGCGCGAACGTCGGCAACATGCGCGACTTCGAGCACGAGTTCAACGTGCGCAATCTGATCAAGCTCGAGCAGAACTATCGTTCGCACGGCCATATTCTCGATGCCGCCAACCAGCTGATCGCGAACAACTCGCGACGCCTCGGCAAGAATCTGCGTACCGACGCGGGTCACGGCGAACCGGTGCGCGTCTACGAATCGGCGACCGATTCGCAGGAGGCCGGCTGGATCGTCGAAGAGATCCGCGCGCTGATCAACACCGGCCTGTCGCGCAGCGAAATCGCGGTGCTCTACCGCAGCAACGCGCAGTCGCGCACGATCGAGCACACGCTCGTCAACGCGGGCATCGCGTATCGCGTGTATGGCGGCCTGCGCTTTTTCGAACGTCAGGAAGTCAAGCACGCGCTCGCATACCTGCGCCTGATCGACAACCCGAACGACGACACCGCGTTCGGCCGCGTCGTCAATTTCCCGACTCGCGGCATCGGCGCGCGTTCGATCGAACAGCTCGCCGACGCGGCGCGTCTGTACAACTGCTCGATGGCCGCGGCGATTCCGTACGTCGCCGGCAAGGCCGGCTCGAGCCTCGCCGCGTTCGCGAACCTCGTCGGCAAGATGCGCGCCGACACGCAGCAGATGAGCCTGCCGGAGACCGTCGAGTACGTGGTCCGCGCGAGCGGTCTCGCCGACTTCTATCAGAACGAGCGCGAAGGCCAGGAGCGGCTCGAGAACCTGCAGGAACTCGTCAACGCGGCCGCCGCGTTCGTCAGCGAGGAAGGCTACGGGCTCGATACGCCCGCGCGCTCGATTCCGCTGCGCCCAGGAGCCAGCGCCGCGCCCGAACTCGCGGTCGCGACCGACGATCCGACCACGGTGGTCCTCGACGCACCGGGCGTCGCCGATCCGGCGCAAAACCCCGACACGATGACGCCGCTCGCGGGCTTTCTGTCGCACGCATCGCTCGAAGCGGGCGACAACCAGGCGCAGGCCGGCCAGGAAGCGGTGCAGCTGATGACGGTGCACGCGGCAAAGGGGCTCGAATTCACCGCGGTGTTCATCACCGGCCTCGAAGAGGGGCTGTTCCCGCACGAGAACAGCGCGATGGAGGCCGACGGCCTCGAAGAGGAGCGGCGTCTGATGTACGTCGCGATCACGCGCGCGAAGGAGCGGCTGTACCTGTCTTTCGCGCAGAGCCGGATGCTGCACGGCCAGACCCGCTACAACATCCGCTCGCGTTTCTTCGACGAATTGCCGCACGAAACGCTGAAGTGGCTGACGCCGAAGGTCGAGGCGGGCTCGCGCTGGGGCGGCCGGTCGGACAACGCCGGCTACGGGCGCGACTGGTTCGCGCGGCCGGGGTACGGCGGCGGTTCGGCGTCGACGGCGGCGGTGACCTCCGCGCCGGCGCCCGCGTTCGCGAACGAGCAGCGCGCGGCCGACACGGGCTTTCGCGTCGGCCAGCAGGTGTTCCATACGAAGTTCGGCGAAGGCACGATCACCGCACTCGAAGGCAACGGCACCGACGCGAAAGCGCAGGTCCGCTTCAAGCGTCACGGCGAAAAGTGGCTGGCGCTGGCGGTGGCTAAATTGCAGGCGGTCGAATGAGCACGCCCTTGAATCTCTGCCACGATGCGCGGCGGCCGCTCGGCGTTCTGGCCGCGTTACCGCAGGAACTCGGCGACCTGATCGAAGCGATGCGCGCCGAGTCCGGCGTGCGCACGGTCACGCACGGCCAGCGTGACTACCACGTCGGCACCGTGCACGGCACGCCGTGCGTCGTCACGCTCGCGCGCGTCGGCAAGGTCGCGGCGGCCGCGACGGTCAGTGCGCTGATCCACGCGTTCGATGTCGAGGCGATCGTGTTCACCGGTGTCGCGGGCGGTGTCGGCGGCGAAGTGCATGTCGGCGATATCGTCGTTGCGAGCGCGCTGATGCAGCACGATGTCGACGCGTCGCCGCTTTTTCCGCGCTTCGAGGTGCCGCTGCTCGGCCTGTCGCGCTTCACCACCGATGCGGCGCTCGCCGACCGTCTGATGGCCGCATGCGAGCAGTTCGTCGCCGAGGAAGGCGCGGCCTGCGCGGCGCGCTTCGGCACGCGCGCGCCGCGCGTGCATCGCGGCTTGATCGTCAGCGGCGATCAGTTCGTCGCGAGCGCGGCGGCCGTCGCGGCGTTGCGCGACGCGCTGCCCGACGCGCTCGCGGTCGAGATGGAAGGCGCGGCGATCGCGCAGGTCTGCTACGAGTACGGCGTGCCGTGCGCGGTCGTGCGCACGATCTCCGATACCGCCGACGACCACGCGCCCGGATCGTTCATGTCGTTCCTGACCGGGATCGCGGGCACGTATTCGAACGCGATTCTCGCGCGCTTTCTCGGCACGCGAGACACCGCGGGCTGAGCGCCCGCTTGTTCGTCCGCCTGGTCGCCCGCTGATTGGCCCGCTTATTCCTTCCTGCCGTCGCCGAGCGCGTCGCGCACCTGCTGCAGCGCGGCCGGATCTTCGATCGTCGGCAAATCGCCCGGCTCGCGCCCTTCGGCGAGCGCCGCGATAGCGCGGCGCAATAGCTTGCCGGAGCGCGTCTTCGGCAGCATCGATACCATCACCACGCGCGCGGGCCGCGCAATCGAGCCGAGATGGCGGTCGACCGTCATCGCCAGCTCGGCTTCGAGCCGCGCGCGCTCGCTCGGGTCGCCTTCTCCCTGCGCGCCACGCAGCACGACGAAGGCCATCGCCGCCTGACCCTTGACCGGATCGGTCACACCGACCACCGCGACTTCCGCGACAGCCGCGTGGCTCGACAGCGCCTCCTCGATCTCGCGCGTGCCGAGGCGATGGCCCGCGACGTTGATGACGTCGTCGGTGCGGCCGAGGATCGTCACGTAGCCGTCCTCGTCCTGCACGCCCCAGTCGAACGTCGAATACACCTGCTGGTTCGGCACGCTCGACCAGTAGGTGCCGACGAAGCGCTTGTCGTCGCGCCATACCGTCGACATGCAGCCCGGCGGCAGCGGATAGTCGAGCGTCAGCACGCCTTTCTCGCCGGGCGCGCAGGGCTCGCCGGTCAGCTCGTCGCGCACGGTCAGGCTATAGCCGATCGAGGGCAGGCCCGGCGAACCGAGCCTGGTCGGCAGTGCCTCGATGCCGCGCGGAATGGCGAGCATCGGCCAGCCGGTTTCGGTCTGCCAGTAGTTGTCGATCACCGGCTTGTTCAACGCGTTGGAGATCCATTCGGCGGTCGGTTCGTCGAGTGGTTCGCCGGCGAGAAACAGCGTGCGCAGGCTCGACAGATCGGCTGCCTTCATCAGCGCCGGGTCCTGCTTCTTCAGCACGCGTATCGCGGTCGGCGCGGTGAACATCAGGTTGATCTTGTGCTGTTCGACGAGCCGCCACCAGATGCCGCCGTCCGGACGAATCGGCGTGCCTTCGTACATCACGGTGGTCAGCCCCGCGATCAGCGGCGCGTACACGATGTAGCTGTGGCCGACCACCCAGCCGACGTCGGACGCGGTGAACATGGTGTCGCCGGGCTTGCCCTCGAAGATGTATTCCATCGATGCCGCGAGCGCGACCGCATAGCCGCCGACATCGCGCTGCACGCCCTTCGGTTTGCCGGTCGTGCCCGACGTGTACAGCACGTACGACGGCTCGTTCGATTCGAGCCACTCGCACGGGACGTGGGCGTCGAAGAACTGTTCGCGCAGCGGCTCGTAGGCGACGAGGTAGGGTGCGTTCAGTCGCGCGGGCGCGAGCTGCCGGTCGATCAGCAGCACATGCGGTGTCTTGTGCATGGCGCGCGCGAGCGCTTCGTCGACGAGCGGCGTGTAGTCGACCACCTTGCCGCCGCGCGCGCCGGCGTCGGCAGTGACGATCAGCACGGGCTTCGCGTCGTCGATACGCGTGGCGAGGTTCGGCGCCGCGAAGCCGCCGAACACGACCGAGTGGATCGCGCCGAGCCGCGCGCAGGCGAGCATCGCGAACAGCGCCTCGGGGATCATCGGCAGATAGATCAGCACGACGTCGCCGCGCTTCACGCCGAGCGAGCGCATGACGGCGGCCATCCGGTTGATTTCGGCGTACAGATCGGCATACGTGTAGTGCCGCTCGATGCCGGTTTCGGTCGATACGTAGACGAGCGCGTTCTGCTGCGCGCGTTCGGCCAGATGCCGGTCGACCGCGTTATGGCAGAGGTTCGTGCGACCGCCGACGAACCAGCGCGCGAACGGCGGCTTCGAGCGGTCGAGCACGGTGCCGAATGGCGTGTGCCAGTGAATGCGCCGGGCTTCTTCGCGCCAGAAGGCTTCGGGATGGTCGATCGAGCGGCGGTGGAAATCGCGGTAGCGGGTCATCGGCGGCGATCCTCGTGCGGCGGGAGTGGACGGGGTTGGATGAAACGGAATCGCAAATTGCGCGCCCGGTGCGGCGCTGGTTATGCGCACAAGCATAGCCACGGGCGGGAGGGGGGGCAAGCGGGTTCGCCGTAAGGGCGAAGGGCAACAGAAGAAAGTCGTTGTTCTGGCTTGGTTGGCCTTTCCTTGCTTTGTTATCGGTCTATTAGCGTTGCCCCGCACAGGGGCAACTTCCATACTCAGATCGCCAAACGCGCCGAGCGATCAAGGCTTCGAGCGTGAAGCGCGTGATCGTTGACACGACGGTGATGGAGAAGGCGATCGCACATCCAACCGATTCGCGCCTGATCGAGCAGTGTCGCGAACATCTGGTGAGGGCTGCGGCCCGGCATGGCCTGAAGCTGCGGCAGAACTACAAGCGCGAAGCGCGGCGCCTCGTATTACAGATTGGCCGCTACGCGCACGCGAAGCAGTATAAGCGCATGAGCAGCAAAGCATTGCGTGCGCTGCGCTCCCGGGTCGGCCGGGTGATGCGCGATGTGGGACCGCTATCTCAACGGCGTGAGTTGATCGGTCGACAACACGAATTGTTCAGGGCCGACTTTGTAGTCGTGGTAAACCAACATGGCGGCAAATCTTATTCTGACTATTCTGCGAATGTGGCAGTGTCACCGGCAGGCATTCGAACAGAAACGACGGGCGCGAAGCAGCGCTTGGCGCAGCTTTATGCTGGTATCTTCTGACAAATACGGAGTCAAACCTTGCTAAATCAAACCAATCCCGACGACCTGTTCGACATCCAGCCTGAAGAGTTGGGAACGGGTTACTTTCTCATTCCCGACGTCGAAAGCGACGAATATGGAGCGGCCACGAAAGTTCCAAAGACGGACATCACGTACAGCGACTGCATACGTCGTGGCGAGTTCACGATGGGATACAGATGGGTCCCAAACAGGAAGGCTCAAGATCTTGAGGCGGCAAACGCCACAAATTGCAAGGGCCCATGCAACGGGGAATGCTGGCGACGCGGGCACGACTGTGTATGCAATGACGCCCAAGGTCGGTGCTGTAAATGACCTTGGTAATCTTCGTACTCTTTTACCTCATACTGTTCGTTCTGGGCGCACTCGTAGCATGGGTGCATACTGGAGGAATCGTCGACGATTTTGCAAAACTGTTCACGCCGTATGTGGCAGCATTGACCAGCCTTTTGGCAGCCCTAATCGCGTACCTGAATGTAAATAGGCAGACGAAACTTACCAAACAGGTGGAAAAGCTGAAAGCCGACTTGACGGTTGATATTGAAGCGACCAAGACGGCGCTTGCAGCTGCGAGCAACGCTTACACCGAACTCTCACGGGCACTCAACGCTTTTTACCATTCCATAGTGAAAGTAGAGGAGAAAGCGTTTAACCCGGACGTAAGCAAAACTTGTGACGAAGACATCGAGAAAGTAGTCTATCAATTGGATAGGCTGGACGAATCCTGTGAAGCGCCCTACCGAGGCGCGTGGCACGAGCTGCATGTTGTTAGGGAACGATGTGCTGCTGCGGCGTCAGATGACGATCGCCTGAAACACTGGCTCGCAGGCAAGGCGAGCATTGCCACAGCACTCAATGAATTTCAAGTGAACTTCAAGTACCACCCGCTTCCACGCACAAGTCAATCTCCTAGGCGCCTAGGCCCCGCGTAGAGCAATGACGTAGGCAATCAACTGCTGCCGAACGACCAATTGCCGCGCGAACTTGCCCTATCTAAGCTACTGGTGTTTCTTTTGATGATGAGCAATGACCTCTTCAAGCCGGTCCAAAATTGGCTTGAAACCACTGAAATCGATTGTGTTTTCGTGCTTCTTGATCACATGCGACGCAAAGTACGCTTTTCCATACTCGGTTTTGTGGTTGACTCCTTCATTGCTCGGATTGAAGGTTTTGCCGTTGAGCATGGTTTTTAGAACCGATTCATCAAAGAAATCCTCAATCATGGTGCCTTTCGCGTCGGAGGTTAAAGGTGTTGGCACGACGTACAGACCTTCGTGAGCCTCAAAATAAGGGGCATTGGGGTCAATTTGCACTTTAAGCAGATTTTTTAGATATGCAAAAATGCCTTTGGCGCCATTATCATTATCTATTAGCAGAATAAGCGGTTGAACCTTGCCCGCGATTTTTATTCGCCTGCTTTCAGCCCGGTATTCTTTTATAAGGCTGATTAGCTGATCGGTTCCACCCGTCAATCCTATGGTGCGATCGGTGGTTGCGGTTCGTTTATAGAACGAAACCTGTAGCCTCGAGCCGCCTTTCCCATCGGGACTAGCAAGCAAGAGGTGGCTTTTGGCAAGTCGCCGAATCGCGCACGATAAATAGATGTTATCGGTCTTCCCCTCGCAAACGATCATTGGTTGCTTGATTGCGAAAAAATGCTTATAGAACAAAAATTTTCGATAGTCTTTCTCTTGGCAATCAGGGCTACTAGGCATCGTAAGCGGCTTTTCACGCTCATCATCCTTCATACCCTTTTTCTTGTTGTATACGCCGACCGAGTCAATGAAGCTCAGAATACCGTTGAGTTGCTCGAGCGTCCCTAGTTTCTCCGAGATGACAACCTCGCCGTCGCCATCGCGTTCGACACGCTTTCTGTAGAAACTTCCTGTGGAAACCAGGCGATGGACCATTGCCCTTGCTGTGCGCCGGTATTCGGAACGTGTATTAATTTTCGAGTTAACAACTAAGCCAGTAACCTCTTGACGAGAATCGGTGTATTGAAGTCGCGTCTTTTCCGCATTGACTTCGAAGCCGGCCTTCGTGATGGCTCGAAACAGCGTCTTACCGACTTCCCATCGATGTTCGTCGCCTTCTACTGCCTTCGCCAGCTTAGCTGGGAACAGTGGCTTGTTCGTTGAGAAAGTGATGTCGTCGGCGTAGCGCGAGTAAGTGCATCCAGTTTGGAATGCGAGAGCCGAAAGTCGAACGTCTAATAGATGCCCAATCAGATTTGAGATGACTGGGGAGCAAGGGCTTCCTTGCGGCAAGACGTGATCATGGCAAGCAATCTGAGCAATTAGCGTAGCCACCTTGGGTTGAAGCGCAAAATTGCGGTTACTTATAAAGAAGCCGCGTATTCGCCCGAAATTGATGGTGCCGAAGAAATTCGCCAAGTCAATATTCAAAACGAAACGTTTACTTCTATGAACGACGGCATTCGTAATAATTGAATATTTACGACGAAACCCATGTGAGAGCACCGAGTCGATGTCTCTCGCAGCATTGATTTCCGCAATGCAGTCTTGAAGAAGCTCTGATAATCTTCGCTGCAGATTCATGAGCTCTGGGTAAGGCGCCTGGATGAGCCGCTTCCCCCCTGCGCGCTTGGGAATCTCAAACTCTGTATACTTCGCAGCTAGATCTTTTTTGAAAAGAATGTAGGAAACTGCCTTCGGTTTGAATCCGAGCAAATCGGCTAGTTCGTGCAGACTCGTCGCAGCCTGCAGTATTTTCAGTTTTGACATTGACAGCCAAATCCAGAATAAGAAGTGGGCTTGCAGACACTCCTATGCGGTATCTGCAATTTGCTAAGAAATTGCATAATGGGAATAATGAGGAGCAATAACCCCAACATTGCTTTCACATGTCACGAAACATGACAAAAAATCTGTCTACAAGCCCGCGGGCATCTTAGCATATCCCTTGCAGTTTCTCGATTCATCGTCGCCAGTTTGCTGTGGCGATCACTTGCCGCCCAATAGGAAGGGGATAACGGTTAAGCTTATGAACGTACCGATTAGAGACTGCCATTCGTCTGAAAGCGGTCGGCATATGCCCTCCGTCCCCACTAATTTGCGGGGACCTGAAAGAAAGCCCGCACGGGTGCGACCCCATGTATCGCCTTGGACCACCAGAATCCTGTTAGCGGCTTCCGTCATCGGTGCCGGCGAACGCGGCCGGTCGAGTACAGCCAGCGCCTCCTGTAATTTGATATCGCGCGCCTTTAGGTACCGTTGGGTCATGCGGCTGTCGGTGTGACCGAGAATCTTCTGCACGTGATAAACCGGCGCGCCTTCGTTGATCATCCGCGTGGCCGTATGGTGGCGCGTGTCCATGAAACGGAAGTCCTCGATCTGCGCCACCGTCTTGATCCTGTCCCAGTCACGCACTTCGCGCAGCCGTTCACAGACCTCATTGGTGAACACGAACTCGAACTTGACCTGGCGACGCCACGCCTTCAGCACGGCGAGCGCTTCGTCGTTCAGCGGCAGCACGCGCATGCACTTGGCCTTGGTCGTCCACGGCTCGATGGTGACGGTCTTCGCGCTCCAGTCAATCGAGGTCCAGCGAAGGCGCAGCAGTTCGGAGCGACGCATCCCGGTATTGATCGCGAGCAGGATCGCGGGCTTGACATGAGCGACATACGCATGATGGTCGCCGGGTATGCCCGCCAGTTTGCGGGTCGCGACCGCCAAGCGCCACCGCCTGTGCGCGGATCGCCGTTTCGCGTGCATCGAGCGCGGCGCGCAGTTGCTGTTCTTGATCAGTGGTCAGTTCGCGGCCGAGCTTGTCGGCTTCTTCCAGGTCCACCTTCGGGCGCAGCTTCGCGCACGGGCTCACGTCGATCAGTTCATGCTCGACCGCGTACAAGAACAGGCCGCCCAGCGCGCCAAGCGTGCGGCGGATCGCGGGTGGCTTGTGCTTCTTCGCGGCGGTCCGCTTCTCGACCCAGCGCTTGATCATCGGGCGCGTGACTTCATCGAGCCGTGCATCCATCAGGTCAGCGAAGTCGCGCCGGATGTTCTTCAGGTTCTGCTCGGGTGTCTCGCTCTGCGTCGCGCCGAGCCAGTACGTGCGATAGTCGCCATCGAGGTAGTCGCCCACGGTCGGCATTGCCAGCATCTTTCGGTCGGCGGTGCGCCGTTCGTGTTTCAGCACGCGTGCGGCGGGCGTGTCGCTCACATGGTCAAGGCGGCGGATTTCCTCAAGGACCTGATCGCGCGCCTTCTTCACGTCCGCTTCGCACGTCATCGGCATGATCGTCTTGCGATCCTGTTTTCCTTCCGGCGTGGTCCAGCGATAGATAAAGCTGACGGTGCCTTTCGGCGTGACGCGCACGCCGAAGCCGGTGATCTGGTCATCGTAGATTTCGCGCAACTTCGGCTCGCTGAGGTTGATGTCGAGCAGCTGGCGGATGCGTTCGCGGTTGATGCGTTGGCGTGCCATGGTTTTCCCTCGGTCAGTGGGTCTGTCGTCCGCCGTCGCGTCGCTGGCTGTGTCGCCGTTGACTATTCGTTGACTATGACTGCGGTAGACACCGGTGTCCTTCCGTTGACGTCCTTTAACGTAAGTCACTGATTTTATTGACAAAGTTGACTTTAGTACACCGGCATGGACTATACAAATTCCCCGCACAGGGGCAACGCTAATAAACCGACAAGCCAGCAAGGAAAGGCCAACACCACACGATAAGGAAAAAGCCCCAACCCCGCAGCACGCGCTCACCCTTTAACCCGCTTCCCCTCAACATCCGGCAACAAAACAGTGAGCACCCCAATCAACGGCAAAAACGAACAAACCTTATAAACAAACACAATACTGGTAGCGTCAGCGAGTTCCCCAAGCACGGCGGCGCCCACGCCGCCAAGCCCAAAGGCAAAACCAAAGAACAACCCAGCCACCATCCCAACCTTCCCGGGAATCAACTCCTGCGCATAAACAAGAATCGCCGAGAACGCCGAGGCGAGCACCACCCCAATAACAACCGTCAGCACACCAGTCCAGAACAGATTCGCATACGGCAACAGCAGCGTAAAAGGCGCGACGCCAAGAATCGACACCCAGATCACGTACTTGCGCCCGATCTTGTCGCCGATCGGCCCGCCGATCACCGTACCCGCCGCGACCGCCGCGAGGAACACGAACAGATGGATCTGCGCGGCCTGCACCGACAGATGGAACCTGTCGATCAGATAGAACGTGAAATAGCTATTGATGCTGGCGAGATAGAAGTACTTGGAGAAGACCAGCAACACCAGCACGCTCATCGCCAGGATGATCTTGTTACGCGGCAGCGTCACATGCGCGCCCTGGCCGCGCGTCTTCCTGACCGACGGATGACGCTTGTACCAGCGGCCGATCTGCGTGAGCACGACGATCGCGACGAGCGCCGCCGCCGAGAACCACGCGATGCTGCGTTGCCCGTGCGGAATCACGATCAGCGCGGCGAGCAGCGGCCCGAGCGACGAACCCGCATTGCCGCCGACCTGGAACAACGACTGCGCGAGCCCATGACGGCCACCCGAGGCCATCCGCGCGACTCGCGACGACTCCGGATGGAACACCGACGACCCGCAGCCGACCAGCGCCGCGGCGACCAGCAGCACGCCGAAGTTCGGCGCGACCGACATCAACAGCAGCCCGGTCAGCGTGAAGCCCATGCCGACCGGCAGCGAGTACGGCTTCGGATGTTTGTCGGTATAGCTGCCGACAAGCGGCTGCAGCAGCGACGCGGTGACCTGGTAGGTCAGCGTGATCAGACCGATCTGCCCGAACGACAACGAGAAGTTGTCCTTGAACATCGGGTAGATGGCGAGGATCAGCGACTGGATCATGTCGTTGAGCAGGTGCGAAAAGCTGATCGCACCGAGCACGGAATACACCGTGCGCTGGACCTTGGCGGCCGCCGGCGCAGCGGCGGCCGGGGACGCGCTCGCCCCCGTGGCGGATGCGCCGGCAAGGGCGCTTTTATCGAGGCTCGTTTCCATACGCTAGAAAAAAGATCGGGAAAACGGTGGAATGAAAGATCGGCACCGAAAACCGGTGCGGGCAGCACGCCTCGTAGGCGCGTTGCGCGAAGCACTGCGGCGTTTCGTCGCGGCAACCGGCGTTTTGAATATCTAGCCGAAGTTTAATGTGGCCGATGCGAATTGTAAGGACAAGTTTTGTCGCGAATCGGACAAGGGGGCGGATGACTTTTCATTCGGCGGTGAAAGGACGTGAAAGGACGAATCGTCAGCTCTTTGCCTGAAGAAACTTTTTTTGGCGAGTTTTTGGCCACGGTATAAAGCGCTCGCGATTGCGCGGCTCACGAAGCGGCGCGTCGAACATGGAACCGGGAACGGCAAGCGGCGCACGACCCGCCGCGGCCTGCGCAAGCGAAATTCAAGATCGCGGGGCGGGCTGCCGTAGACCCGGAGAGATAAGTGGTGATGCCGGAACCGACCGTCCGGCGCGTCGACATGTGGGGACGGGGATGATGAAAGCAGTGGCACACAGCGCAGCGGCAACGAAGTTCAACGGCCTGTCGGTCAAGGCGACGCTGCGGATCGCGTTTGCGATTCTGCTCGCCGGCACGCTGCTGATCGGCGTGTTTTCGCTGCTGCAGATCGGCCGGCTGAACGCGTCCGCGCAATCGATCTACGAACAGGGCCACGTCGCGAGCCGTGCCGCCGAGGAAGCGCGCGGCCACATGCTGCGCGCGAGCCGCGCGCAAAAGATGCTGCTCACCGCGACCACCGCGAAGGAGCGCGACGAACTCGGGGCCGACATCGAGAGCGGCCTCGCGGGTCTCAACGAGCAACTGCGTACGCTCCAGCAGTACGTCGATAAGTCGGACGTGAAGGCGGTCGACGCGCAGAAGGCGTTCACCGCGGCGGTCGCGGCATGGAGCAGTCATCTGCGCGACTTCGTCACGCTCGTGAAAGCGCAGCCGCTCGATCTGTCGCAGATGAACTGGCAGGTCGGCACGCAGGACGTGTCGCTGCTCGTCGAAACCGGCAAGCTCGAAAAGCTCGTCGACGAACTCGTCGCGCAGCGCGGCACCGCCGCGAAGGCGACGATCGACGCGTCCGGCTTCATCTATCACTCGTCGTTCGTGATGATCGCGGTGATGACGTTCGCACTGATCGTGCTCGCGATCGGCATCGCCGCGTGGGTCGTGCGGCGCCTCACCGCGCAGCTCGGCGGCGAGCCCGCGTACGCGAAGGAGATCGCGCGCCGCATCGCCGCGGGCGATCTGTCGAATCGCATCGCGCTCGGCGGCAAGGACCGTGCGAGCATGCTGTTCGCGCTGTCCGACATGCAAAGCGGACTCGCGACGACGGTTGCCGACATCGCGTCGAGCGCCGATGCGATCGCGACCGCGTCCGCGCAGATTTCGATGGGCAATCTCGATCTGTCGCAGCGTACCGAGCAGCAGGCGCTCGCGCTCGAGCGCACCGCGAGCAGCATGGAGCAACTGACCTCGACGGTGCGTCAGAACGCCGACAACGCAAAGCAGGCGAGCACGCTCGCGAACAACGCGTCGGCGATCGCCGAGCAGGGCGGCGCGGTCGTGAGCCGCGTGGTCGCGACGATGAACGACATCAACGACAGCGCGCGCAGCATCGGCGACATCATCGGCGTGATCGAGGGGATCGCGTTCCAGACCAACATCCTCGCGTTGAACGCGGCCGTCGAGGCGGCGCGCGCGGGCGAGGAGGGGCGCGGCTTTTCGGTCGTCGCGGCGGAAGTGCGCAATCTCGCGCAGCGCAGCGCGGCGGCCGCGAAGGAGATCAAGGGCTTGATCCAGACTTCGGTCGAGCGCGTCGGCAACGGCTCGACGCTCGCCGCGGACGCCGGTCAGACGATGGACGAAGTCGTCAAGGCCGTGAAGCGCGTGACCGACATCATGGGCGAGATTTCGGCGGCGTCGTCCGAGCAGAGCGCCGGTATCGAGGCGATCAGTCTCGCGGTCACGCAGATGGACTCGGGCACGCAGCAGAACGCCGCGCTGGTGGAGGAGGCCACCGCCGCGGCCCGCTCGCTCGACGATCAGGCGCGCGGGCTGAAGGCGATGGTGGGGCAGTTCAGGCTATAAAAGGCGGCGCGGGCGTCAGCTCGCGTTGGCCGACGAGGAGCCGGAGCCCGTCCCCGGCCGCACCACCACCGTGCAGGTCGTGCCCGCCGCCAGCATCACGTCGGGCGGCACCGAGTCGATCCGCACGCGCACCGGCACGCGCTGCGCGAGGCGCACCCAGTTGAAGGTCGGATTCACGTCCGCGAGCAGTTCGTGGCTTTGCGGATTGTCGCGGTCGTAGATGCCGCGCGAGATGCTCTCCACGTGGCCTTGCAGCGTGCCGCCGCTCATCAGCCGCACTTCGGCCTGATCGCCGACGCGCACGTGCGGCAGCTTGGTTTCCTCGAAGTAGCCATACACCCAGAACGAGTGACTATCGACGATCGCGAGCTTCGCGGCGCCGGCGCTCGCATAGTCGCCGCGGAACACGGACAGGTTCGTCACGTAGCCGTTGACCGGCGACACCACGCGCGTGCGTTCGAGGTTCAGCTTCGCGGCGTCGAGCGCGGCGAGTGCCTGCTGATAGGCGGCATCGGCGGCGGACGCGGTATGCGTCGCGTTTTCGCGGCTTTCCTTCGACACCACCTGCGAATCCATGTCGGCACGCCGTTGCGCGTCGTCGCGCTTCATCTGCAATTCGGCCTTGCGCGCGGCAACGGCGGCCTGCGCCTGCTCGACCGCGATCTGGTAATGCGACGGATCGATCTGCATCAGCAGGTCGCCCTTCTTCACGAACTGGTTGTCCTTGACCGGCAGATCGACGATCGCGCCCGACACGTCCGGCGCGACGTTGACGATCTCGGCGCGCACGCGGCCGTCGCGGGTCCACGGTTCGTCCATGTAATGGACCCACAGCACGCGGCCAATCACGATCGCGACGATGAAAATGACGGCTGTCGCGATGAAGCCCACAAGATTTCGGATGGTCATGTTTCGACTCTGATCAACGATAAACGGCGAGGCCGAGAAGGCCGCACACGGACACGAGCAAGCTGGCCCGGAACAGGGAGGGGTGCCACACCACGCGATACAGGCCCGTATAGGCGATCACGCGATCGACGAGCCAGGTCAGCGCGGCGCCCGCGATGAACAGCAGCACAATGGCCGGCACATAGGCATCGAGCACGGCGATATCACGCGGCATGAGGAACTCCTTTTTCTTCTGATGCGTCCGCGCGCGCGCCGATCGCCGAGGCAAGCGGCGACTGCGGATCGAGCAGCGCGGTACGGATGAAATGCAGTTGACTGAGGATGCGCAACAGCTGATGGCGTTCTTCACGCGATGGCGTGAAGCCGGCCGTCAGCTGCTGCACTTGCGCGATCGCATCGGCGGTCGCCGCGAGCGCGCGCGCGAAGTGCTGCTGCCGCGGCCGCTCGAACAGCGCCGCGAGCGCATCGCGCAGCGCGCGCAGCGCGACGCGCCACGGTGCCGCTTGGTGGTAGCGCGGCTCGTTGGGCAGCGTCGCGATTTCGCGGCGCAGGTCGATCACCGCGTTGCCGACCTCCAACACCGAAAACAGCCAGCGCAGCGTGTCGCGCTTCGTTTCGGGCTCGTTCTGCGACAGCGCGTTGATCTGGAACATCAGATCGCGCGCGCCGCTTTCGAAGCGCGAGCGCACGCGTGCCAGATCCGCGCGGCCGGCCAGCACCACCTGGCGGCGCAGGTCGACGAGCAGGCGGTTGCGCAGCCACGGCGTCGACGGCGGCAGCAGCACCGCGAACGCGATCGACGACACCAGCATCGACAGCACCAGCGCGAGCGCGTCGTTCATGAACGCGCTCGGGTCGTAGTGAATCACGTTGTCGGGGCCGGCGAGGAAGCAGAAGAAGATGCAGTAGCCGACGCCGTAGCCCGCGAGCGTCGCACGCGTGGTCATCAACACGCCGAGCAGCAGGAACGGCGTGAGCGCGACGCACAGCATCACGAAGCCGTCGATGTGCGGATACACGCCGAACACCGCGATCATGCCCATCAGCGTCGCGAGCACCGTGCCGCCGGCCATCTTGAACGCGGTGCGCTTCGGATCCGGCGACGCCGACGCGAGCGCGCACACGGCCGCTGCGACCAGCGTCAACGTCGAGCCGCTCGGCCAAGCGGTGGCGATCCAGAACGCCCCGAGCACCATCATCACGATGGCCGCGCGCAGGCCCGCGACGCCGGCCGCGATTGCGTTGGTTTTCGGCTCGTAGCGCTCGATCCAGCGTTCGCGCGCGTGCTTGTCGACGGCGAGCGACGCGTAGGTCGCCGCGTACGCATGCAGGTCGTCGATGAAGCGGTACAGCAGCTCGGCGCCCGTGTCGAAATCGAGCAACGGCGCGTCGGGGTGCGTTTCGAGCTCGTCGCGCGTCGCGCGCACGCGTTTGGGCAACTCGCTCCTGTAGGTGTCGAGCTGGGCCGCGGCGTGCGCGGCGTCGGCCGCGCTCAGCACCGGCTCGCCCGACTTCGCGAGCAACGGCGCGATCTCCTTGAAGTACGGTTCGAGCGCGGCGATCGCGATCGCCGCGCCGTGCGTGCCGCTGTCGCGCAGACGGTTCATCAGCTGATGCAGCGCGTGAAAGCGCGTCGACGCGGTCATGAACTCGCTGTTCAGACGCGCGAGGCGCCCGCCGCGCATCCGCGAATCGGGGCCTTCGAACACGGCGATGCTGCGCGCGGCCTCGAAGCCGACGATGTCGGCGACGAAGCGTGCATTGGTCGCCTCGATCTGGGCGCGGTCGTTGCGCCCGGCAAGCGACGCCGACACGTACTCGACGAACGCGGAGAAGCGCGCACGCACGGTGCTGCGCATCTGCAGGCCGGCGAACTGCGGAAACACGAGGCCGCTGACCGCGCCCGCGCAGATGATCCCGATCACCACTTCCGCGACCCGCGTGAGCGCGCTCAGGAACGCGCCGTCCGGATGCTGCGAAGCGGGGATGCCGATCAGCGCGGCCGTGTAGCCCGCCAGCACGAAGCCGTACGAACGGAAGTTGCGATTGCGCGCGGCGCCGGCGGTGCAGATGCCGACCCAGATCGCGGTCGTGACGAGGAACAGCTCCGGCTGCTGCGCGAACAGTCCGATCAGCGCGAGCATCACGACGAGACCGACCAGCGTGCCGCAGATCCGATAGAAGCTCTTCGCGAACACTGCGCCGCTTTGCGGCTGCATCACGATGAACACGGTGGTCATCGCGGTGCGCGGCTGCGGCAGATCGAGCTTCATCGCGATGCCGAGCGCGAGGAAGCACGCGGCGAGCGCCTTGAACAGATAGATCCATACGAGGCCGTCGGTGCGCGCCCAGTGGGCGGCGGCTTCGTAGAGCGCGGCGAACGAGGCGGGGCGCGCGCTCGACGGGGAGGGCGAGGAGGACATGGCCTTCCTTACTCGGACGCGGGCGCGTTCGGGGCGCGCGAGGCGGTGGTGGCGGCGGTGATGGCTGCGTTGGTCCTGGCGTTGGCGTTCGCATCCGCTGTTGCCTTGTCGCTACTCGCCGCGCCGCTCTTGCTCTCGCCGCTGCCCTTGCCATGCGCCGGCAACGTTTCGTTATCCCGCGGACCGTTGGCCGGATCGTCGAGACCGCCGCCGAGCGCCGTCATCAACGACGCATGCGCGCCGAGCCGCTCGGCCTGCACTTTGGCGACACCTTCCTGCGCGCGCAGCAACTGGTTTTGCGCGACTAGCACGTTCAGATAGTCGGTCAAGCCGCGCCGGTAGCCTTCGCGCGACAGCTCGTAGTTCCTGCGCGCGGCGGCGACCGAGCGGTCGGCGTCGTCGGCCTGGGTGGTCAGCGAACGGATGCGGATCACCTGGTCGGAGATGTCCTTCAGCGCGCCCACGATCGACTGGTTGTAGCGCTCGACGGCCTCGTCGTAGCCCGCCGACGCCGCGCCGAGCTGCGAGCGCAGCCGGCCGCCGTCGAAGATCGGCAGCGTCAGCGCGGGACCCACGCTCCAGCTATGCGACGGACTCTTCAGGAACTGGAACAGCGGCCCCATCGCCGCATAGCCGCCGATCGACGCGAGCAGGTTGATGTCCGGATAGAACCCGGCCTTGGCGACGTCGATGCCGCGCGCCTGCGCGGCGACCGTCCAGCGTGCCGCGACCACGTCCGGCCGGTGGCCGATCAGATCCGCGGGCAGCGCGGCCGGCAGACCGGCGGGCGCGGCGAGCGACAGCGCCGGGCGCTGGATCGCGTCGCCGGCGCCCGGACCCTTGCCCGCGAGCGCGGCCAACTGATTGCGGCCGAGCGCGATCTTCTCCTCGATCGCGTCGATCTGGCGCTCGTACTCGGGCATCGGCGTCTCGGCCTGGCTCACTTCGAGCTGCGTGCCGATGCCGCCCTTCAGGCGCCGGTTCGCGAGGTCGACGATCTGCTGCTGTTGCTGCAGCGTGGCCTTCGCGATGTCGAGCAAAGCGTAGTTCAGCGACATCTCGATATAGGTGCGCACGACATTCGCCTGCAGTTCGAGCTGCGCGGCGCGCGCGTCGGCGGCGCTGGCGTGCGCGAGGTCGAGCGCGCGCTCGGCGGCGTTCTTGTCCTTGCCCCAGAAGTCGAGGTGATAGGCGAGGCCGAGCGTGCCGGTGTTGTTCCACGACTGCTCGCCGGCGAGCGGGCCCGGGCCGTAGAACACGTTGTCGGCCCACTGCTGGCGCTGGATCGACAGGCTGCCGTTGACTTGCGGCGCGAGCGCCGCGCGCGCGACGCCGGCCATCGACGCCGCCTCACGCACGCGCGCCTGGGCGACCGCGAGACTGGGATTGCCGGCTTGCGCGTCCGCGATCCACCGGTCCAGCTGCGGATCGTCATAGGCGCGCCACCAGTCGGCGGCGGGCCACTGCGCATCGGCGTTGGCGGCGCGGATTGCGTTGCCCGCATCAAGCGACGCAGGATTGATCGTGTGCGTTTGCGGCGCGACGCCTCCGGTACTTGCGCATCCGGCGATTGTTAATAGGATCGTAAGAACCGCGACTGCGGCGATCCCTTTGGGTACCGGAGACTGCACGGTTTCCTCCAAATTTGACTATAGAAGCTTGTGCGCAATTATATTTTTTGATCGATTGCGGAATAACCGGTAAGGATGCAAGGCATTTTTACCAGACATGAGACAATCGCCATTGCTGATCGTGTAACAATCGCTGCCGATTTCTGAGGATAGGTATGGACACGCTTCAAAACATGCGCGTTTTCGTCCGCGTCGTCGAAGCGGGCAGCTTCACGGGCGCCGCGCAGCATCTGAATACGACGACGGCCTACGCGTCGCGCGCGGTTTCCGATCTGGAAGCGCATCTGCGCACGCGGCTTTTGAACCGGACCACGCGCCGCATCGCGCTGACCGAAGCTGGCGAGCGCTATCTGCAGCGCTGCGAGCAGATTCTCGCGTACGTGGATCAGGCGGAGGCCGAGGCGAGCGATGCGCACGCGCGTCCGTCCGGCAAGCTGAAGGTTCACGCGATGACGAGCTTCGGCCAGCACTACGTGGTGCCGGCCGTGGGCCGTTACCAGCAGCGCTACCCGGACGTGCAGATCGAACTGACGCTCGCGCAGCGCATGCCCGATCTGCTCGACGAAGGCTTCGACGTGTCGCTGACGCTCGCGACCAACCTGCCGGATTCGGGGCTCGTGTCGCAGCGCCTTGGCAGCGCGTTCAGCATTGCGTGCGCGTCGCCGGCGTACCTCGAACGGCGCGGCGTGCCGCAAACGCCTGCGGACCTGGCGCAGCACGTCTGCCTGCAGATGGTGACGCCGGTGAATCCGCCGGACAAATGGACCTTCGACGGCCCGAACGGCGAGGAAGTGGTCTCGCTCGGCGCGGCGACGTTTCAGGTGAACGTGGCCGAGGCGATGGTCGTGGCCGTCGCCCAGGGCATGGGCGTAGCGCTGATTCCGATCTACTCGGCGATCAGCCGTTTGCGCAGCGGCGAACTGCTGTGGCTGATGCCCGGGTACACGTCGCAGCAGATGAATCTGTATGCGCTGTATCCGTCGCGGCAGTATCTCGATGCGAAGATCCGCACGTGGGTCGAATTCCTGCGCGACGAGTTGCCTTCGACGCTGGCGGCGGATCAGGAGGAGTTGCGGCAGTTCGCGCGGACCTGACCGATCTGCTCGTCATGCATTGACGTTCGAGCGGCACGCGGAGTGCGGCAAGCGGAGTGGGCACGCGGCGTGGGCACGCGGCGTGGGCACGCGGCGTGACAGCCTGTTACACACGCGCCGCGCCGCAACATTTCTTTACTTCTCACGCGCAGTCGATTTGTTAACGTGTCGTTCACGCGCCGGCGCTTCGGCCGGACGCGCTGGATTCGGCGCCGTTCGGCGCCTCGCAACCACTGAAGGACGACACACTCATGGATACGCACCTGATGATCGGCTTGGCCGTCATGTTTGGACTGATCGGCGTCGCCGCGTCGCGCGATCTGCTGCGCCGCATGCGCGAACAGCAACCGCGGCTCGTGCCGGTCGAGGTCGAGTCACAGGATGCGCCGCGGCGCGAGCGGTGAGCGGCGGCGGGTTGATCTGATGCAAGAGGCCCGAGCACCCGCTAGATCTCGACGACCTTGTCCCACGCAAACAGCGGATTTTCCCACTGGCGCGTGCGCCGGTCGAAATAGCCGCGCGGATTGCACACGACGCGCGTGCCGTCCACCACGTAGTCGAACGACGTATGCGTGTGGCCATGAATCCACAACGCGACAGGCGCGCGCACGAGTTCGGGCAGATGGTTGACGAAGCCCGCCGACACGCGGTCTTCGGCAAAACGCCCGGCCAGGCTCAGCCGATGCGGCGCGTGATGCGTGACCACGATCGTTTGGCCGGCGAACGGTTTGGCAAGCTCGCTTTCGAGCCACGCGCGCGCATGCTGGTGCAGCGCGAGCGAATCGGCGGGCGTGAAGTCGCGCGCGGCGTCGCGCGGGTCGTGCGGCCAGTTCATCTGGATCAGCCCGCGATAGTCGAGCATGACCCGGCGCGCGGCGACGATCGATTCCTCGATTGCATCCGGCGTCGCGCCGTACAGCGCGAAGTCGGTCCACAACGTCGTGCCGAGCACGCGCCAGCGGCCCTGGCTGTCGACCAGCGCGGCGTTGTTCAGCATATGCACGTTGTCGACCTGCGCGGCCGCGTCGAGCATCGCGCTCTCCAGCGCGCCGAATTCACCGTCGTAGTACTCATGATTGCCCGGCACGTAGACGACCGGCACCGCGTCGTCGAACGCCTGCGCGGCCCAGCGCGGGCCGGCCGCATGATTGTGGATGTCGCCCGCCAGCACCACGAGATCCGCCTGCGCATGCGGGATCAGTTCAGGCTCGTCGTTTTCCAGATGCAGATCGGACAGCACGCGAATCTTCACGGACGCGACTCCTGCAAAACGCCTGCGCGCCGGATCGCGCAGGCTTCAGATATTAGCGTAGCACCTTGCCCGGATTCATCAGGTTCAGCGGATCGAGCGCCTGCTTGATCGCGCGCATCATCCGCACCTCGACGTCCTGCTTGTAGCGGGCGGCTTCGTCGATCTTCAACTGGCCGAGTCCGTGTTCCGCGCTGATGCTGCCGCGATGCGCATCGACGCTGTCGTAGACGATCCGGTTGATCGGGCTCTGGTACTGCCGCAGAAACGCCTTCGCATCGACGCCCTCGGGCGCCTGCACGTTGTAGTGCAGATTGCCGTCGCCGAGATGGCCGAACGTGACCATGCGCGCGCCCGGCGCGGCTTGCGCGATTGCCGCATCGGTCGCTTCGATGAAGTGGCCGATGCGTGAAATCGGCACCGCGATGTCGTGCTTGATGTTCAGGCCCTCCTCGGCCTGGGCGAGCGGAATGTGCTCGCGCAGATTCCAGAACGCGCGAGACTGCGCGAGGTTTTCCGCCACCACGGCGTCTTCCACGAGACCTTGTTCGAGCGCGGTTTCCATCAGCCCCTCGAACAGCGTGCGCGCGTGCACTTCGCTTTCGCTGTCCGACAGTTCGAGCAGCACGACCTGCGCATGTGGTTCGGCGAACGGATAACGCGTCTGCTCGAAGTGCCGGCCGACGAGGCGCAGGCAGAAATCCGACATCAGTTCGAAGCCGGTCAGGAGCGGTCCGGCGACGCGTTGCGTGAGCGCGAGAAAATCGAGCGCCGCATGCGGCGACGCGAGCGCGGCGAGCGCGGTGACGCGCGCGGCCGGCTGCGGATGCAGCTTGAGCACCGCCGCGGTGATCAGGCCCAGCGTGCCTTCCGCGCCGATGAACAGGTCGCGCAGATCGTAGCCGGTGTTGTCCTTGCGCAGCCCGCGCAGGCCGTCCCACAGTTCGCCTTGCGGCGTCACCACTTCGAGGCCGAGGCATAGCTCGCGCGAGTTGCCATAGCGCAGCACGCCGGTGCCGCCCGCATTGGTCGACAGATTGCCGCCGATCGTGCAGCTGCCTTCGGCGGCGAGGCTCAGCGCAAACAGACGCCCGGCCGCTTCGGCGTGCTTCTGCACGTCGGCGAGGATCACGCCGGCTTCGACCGTGATCGTGTTGTTGTGCGGATCGATGTCGCGCACGCGATTCAGGCGGCGCAGGCTGATGACCGCCTGCGCGCCGCTCGCGTCGGGTGTCGCGCCGCCCGCGAGGCCGGTGTTGCCGCCCTGCGGCACCAGCGCGACGCAATGTTCGACCGCGAGCCTGACGAGCGCGGCGGCTTCCGCGGACGTGGCTGGGCACAGCACCGCGCAGGCCGCGCCGGTGTAGCGGCGGCGCCAGTCGGTCAGAAAGGGAGCGGTGTCGTGCGGATCGGTCAGTACGTAAGTCGCGCCGATGGCGTCGCGGCAGGCGGCGAGAAAAGCGGTGTGGGTCATGTGGATCGGTTGACGGTGTTGGGGCTTGGGCCTCAGGCGGGCGGGATCGGTTCGCTGGCGGCTTGCTTTGCAGCCTGCTTTGCAGCCTGCTTTGCAGCCTGCTTCGCGGCTCGTTTCGCCGCGCGCTTGAACGGTCCGACATACGCGAGTGCGCAGGTGAAGAAGATCATGGCGAGTGCCGCTTGAAGCCAGCCGAGCCGCGCGCTCAAGCCATGATCGCTCCAGCCACGCACGACGCCTTCGGCGAAATACAGCAGGATCAGCATCGACGCCCATTGCATCGTGTAAAGCCGACGTCGCCACACGCCCGGCAACGCGCAGAGTAGCGGCAACGCTTTCAGCACGAGCAGCGAGCCGCCAGAGCGCAACGGCGCGAGCCACCATTCCCATGCGACGGCAAGCACGATCATCGAGACCAGTGTGAAAGCGGCGACGAGCGCGGCGGCAGCTTTGGGTTGCACGGGCACGACGGTTGTAGATGCCGACGCGTTGGCCGCGAGGCTTGCGGGCGCCGCGTTCGCGTGGTCCCCGGAGTTCGTGGCCGCGAGTTCAGCGCCACCCGCGTCACGACGGGCGTCGTCGCGTTCGGTGGGTTGCGGATCCGGTTCGTTCACGGCTTTACGCTCACGGCCTTTCGGACATCGACGCCGCCGTGCGCCCAACGCGCGCACCAAGCGCAATCGCCAGCGTCCGTTCGTCGGCGGAGATGCCATGGCCGGTCGTGCCCGCGCGCGCGTAATGCGAGGCGCCGTACGGCGTGCCGCCGGTCTGCGTGGTGGACAGCGCGCTCTCCGTGTATGGAATGCCGACGATGAGCATGCCGTGATGGAGCAGCGGCAGCATCATCGACAACAGCGTGGATTCCTGGCCGCCGTGCAGGCTGCCGGTCGACGTGAACACGCAGGCCGGCTTGCCCGACAGTGCACCGGATAGCCACTGCGGCGTGGTGCCGTCGAGAAAGTATTTGAGCGCGGCCGCCATGTTGCCGAAGCGGGTCGGCGAACCGAGCGCGAGGCCCGCGCATTCTTCGAGGTCGCGCAGCTCGACGTACGGTGGTCCTTCGGTGGGAATGTCCGGCTCGCTCGCCTCGCAAACCGTGGAAACCGCCGGCACGGTGCGCACGCGCGCCTGCATGCCGGGGACGCTGTCGACGCCGTGCGCGATTGCCAGCGCGAGCTCGCGGGTGGCGCCGTGACGGCTGTAATAAAGCACGAGAATGTCTTTCATAGGCCTCATCATTGAACGGGTATTATAGGGGTTCGGTCAGTTGCACAGGCCGCTCATAGCCGTTCGGCCAGGAGCTTCGGCCAAACGCCGCGCGGAGTTCCCGCAGTCCCGGTCTGACGGTTCAGCAAGCAAGGAGGCAGGTTTGTTGGTTAGGATGCGTTTCGATCTCGACACGCTCAAACGGCTCGCGCAATTCGCGGCGCAACGCATCGGCGAGGACCGGATTCCGCAGGTCGCGGGCAGCCTGACGTTCACGACGATGCTGGCGCTCGTGCCGCTCGCCACCGTCGCGTTTGCGCTGTTCACCGCGTTTCCGATCTTCAGCTCGTTCCAGGCGTCGCTGCAGTTTTTTCTTGCCGACCACCTGATGCCCGCGCAACTGAACGATCAGATCTTCAAGTATCTGAACCAGTTCGCATCGAAGGCCAAAGGGCTGACCACGATCGGCATGATCATCCTGTTCGTCACCGCGGTGATGACGATGATGACCGTCGAGTCCGCGTTCAATGTGATCTGGCGCGTGCGCAAGGCGCGGCCCGTCGCGCAGCGCATTCTCGTGTACTGGGCGATCATTACGCTCGGTCCGATCCTGATCGGCGTGAGCCTGTCCATTTCGTCGTATGTGTTCACGCAATCGATGTCGTTTAGCGCCGCGCAGCGCATCACACCGCTGATCGAATGGGCGCTCGCGAGCGCCTCGCTGCCGTTCACGATGCTCGCGTTCACGATCCTTTACGTTTATCTGCCGAACTGCCGTGTCGAATGGCGCGACGCGGTGGTCGGCGGCGTGATCGCCGCGGTCGCGTTCGAGCTCGCCAAGCGCGGCTTCGGCTACTACGTGCGCCGTATTCCGACCTATACGGCGGTGTACGGCGCGTTCGCAGCGGTGCCGCTGTTCCTGGTGTGGATGTACCTGTGCTGGTTCATCACGCTGACCGGCGCGATGATCGCATCGGCGTTGCCGGCGATTCGCATCGGTCAGTTTCACCGCCCTGTGTTCTATGGCAGCAATCTGTTCGATTCGCTCGAATTGCTCGCGCGGCTGTGCGAGGCGCGTGAGGGCGGCAGACGCGGCTACACGATGCCCGAGCTTGCCCGGATGCTTCGCCGCGACAAGGATACGACGCTGATGCTGTTGCAGCGTCTCGAGGAGATCGAGTGGATCGCGCGGCTGGAGGAGGACCATACCGGCCCGCACTTCGTGCTGCTCGCGAACCCGGCGCAGGTGACCGTGCAGCGGCTGTACGACCTGTTCGTGATCGACCGCGCGGAGCTTACGTATCAGCTCGAACTCGACTCCACACGCGTGGACGGCGGCATGCTGCTCGCCGCGCTCGACAACGACCAACTGAAGGTGACGCTCGCCGCGTTGCTCGCCTCGCGCGCGGCGGCACGGGCGGCGCGACCCGGCGATGGCGAGCGCGCGGCGGCTTCGATGCCGCACCAGGCAGCGTGACAGGGCGGCCAGACTTCGAGCCGCCCCGATAAAACTACAACGAAATCTTCCCCACGCAGATGTCCTTGAACATCACCCAGTCGCCCATCAGGCTGTAAAACGGATGACGGAAGGTGGCAGGCCGGTTCTTTTCGAAGAAGAAATGGCCGACCCACGCGAAGCCGTAGCCGCACACCACGGCCGCCGGCAACCATAGCCAGTTGCCGGTGGCGAGCGCCATCGCGAGGCAGCCAATGACGCCGAGCGAGCCGACGAAATGCAGCCGCCGCGACACGAGATTGCGATGCTCGCTCAGGTAGTACGGATAAAACTCCGCGAAGTTCGTGAAGTGATCGGTATGTGCTGTATGAGCCATGACGGCCTCCGGAGGCTGAGAAAGACAGCTTCAATCATTCTCCGGCGATCGCCTGCCTGGCGCAACCTGGCCATTCGGCAGATGGCGCGGCGGGTTCGGCGTGGGTATCGTGGTCGTTCGGTAGTGATTCGGTGGCGATTCGCAACGGCATTCCCGACGGCCGCCCGCGGAGCACCGAGGCGCGCGGCGAGCGGCCATCGCGCGCCCCATCAGCGCGCTTCGTGCGGCGGCCGCGAAGCGAAGCCGTACAGCGCATCGAGCGTCGCGTCGGGTTGCTCGGTCATCAACGCGTGGCCCGCATCGAGCGTGACGGTGTCGACCGGCGTGCCCGCCTGCGCGAGCGCATCGGCAAGCGCTTTCGCCGCGCGCGGCGGCGTCATCGCATCGCGCCGGCCAACGATCAGGCGCGTGGCGCAACGCACCTGCGCCGCACGAGCGTGGCCGTCCGCATAGGTATGGCAGGCGGTGAAGTCGGTGTGGAACAGATGCGGCTCGCCGCTGGCGGACACGTGCTCCATCAGCCGCTGGTTCATGCCGTGCAGCCAGAAACCGGGGCCGGGGCACGAGGGCTTCGCGGCGAGCGTCGAATGCGACCACTGGTTGACCATGCCGATTGCCTCGGGCTCGCGATTGAGCGCGGCGTCGAGCAGCGCGTCGGAGACCGTCATCGGCAGCGCGGTGGCGAGCAGCGCAAGATGCGTTGCGCGCTGCGGATAGCGGCCGGCGAAGTCGAGCGCGATCAGCGAGCCCATGCTGTGACCGGCGACGAACGCACGCGTGACGCCCACGGCGTCGAGCAGCGCAGCGAGCCAGTCGGCCAGCGCGGCGATGCTGACGAGCGCGGGGCCGGCGCTGCGTCGGTGGCCCGGCAAATCGACCGCGAGCACGCCGAAGCCGTGATGCGCGAAGTAGCGGCTTTGCAGCGCCCACACGCTGTGATCGTGCTCGGCACCGTGGATGAACACGGCGGTTGGCAGGCTCGCGTCGAAGGGTTTGCTGCCGGTGTAGGCGTAGGCCGGTTTGCCTTGAACGGTGACGATCATGCGGACTCCGGGCGGGCGGGGGTGCTCGTGGCGGCGGGCGCGGCAGTGGCGGTCTGTTGCGAGGCGCTGCTCGGCGTTGCGGTACGACCGCCGCTCGCCGGTTGCGCGGTTTTTTGCGCGGCTTTCAGCGCGCGCTTGAGATCGTCGATCAGGTCATCCGGATCTTCGAGCCCGATCGACAGACGGATCGTGCCTTCGGTGATACCGGCCGCGGCGAGCGCGGCGGCATCCATGCGGAAGTGCGTCGTCGATGCCGGGTGAATCACCAGCGAGCGCGCGTCGCCGACGTTCGCGAGGTGCGAGAAGAGCGTGAGCGCTTCGATGAAGGCGCGGCCGGCCGCGCGGTCGCCGCGCAGGTTGAAGCTGAACACGGCGCCCGCGCCGCGCGGTAGCAGCCGCCTGGCGAGCGCGTGGTCGGGATGCGTCGGCAACTCGGGATAGGCGACCGATTCGACCGCCGCATGACCGGCGAGAAACTCGACCACGCGCCGTGTGTTGACGACGTGACGCTCCATGCGCAACGGCAGTGTCTCGATGCCTTGCAGCAGCTGCCACGCGGCCTGCGGATGCAGGCACGCGCCGAAGTCGCGCAAGCCTTCCCGACGCGCGCGCAGCAGGAACGGCGCGACGGTGCTTTCCTCGGCGAATACCATGCCGTGGAAACCGTCGTACGGCTCGGTGAATTCGGGAAAGCGGCCGGAAGCCTCGAAGTCGAACGTGCCGCCGTCGACCAGCACCCCGCCGATCGTCGTGCCGTGGCCGCCGAGAAACTTGGTCGCCGAGTGGTAGACGAGGTCGGCGCCGTGCTCGAAGGGGCGCAGCAGGTAGGGCGTCGTGAAGGTCGAGTCGACCAGCAACGGCAGGCGGTGCGCGTGCGCGATCTGTGCGAGCGCGGCGATGTCGAGCACGTCGAGGCCCGGATTGCCGAGCGTTTCGCCGAATAGCAGGCGCGTGTTGGGGCGCAGCGCGGCGCGCCACGCGTCGAAGTCGCCGGGCTTGACGAAGGTTGTCTCGATACCGAAGCGTCGCAGCGTGTAATGCAGCAGATTGTGCGAGCCGCCGTACAGCGCGCTCGACGCGACGATGTGCGAACCCGCGCCCATCAGCGTCGCGATCGCCAGATGCAGCGCGGCCTGCCCGCTCGCGGTGCCGATCGCGCCGGCGCCGTTTTCGAGCGCGGCGACGCGCTCCTCGAACACGGCGACGGTCGGATTCGAGATGCGAGAGTAGACGTGGCCGGCGCGCTCCATGTTGAACAGCGCGGCGGCATGATCCGAGTCGCGGAACGAAAACGACGTGGTCTGGTAGATCGGCGTCGCGCGCGCGCCGGTGGCAGGGTCGGGGGCTGCGCCGGCGTGCAGCGCAAGCGTATCGAAACGGTTGGCGGACATCGTGGGCGGCGGGCCGCGAGCGGCCTCGCGAAAGATCGGGGTGGGCGGCCATCCTACCATTGGCGCGCGCCGCTTCAAGCGCGGTTTTCCCGCGGGTTCCTGCGGCTCGTGCCGGGAGCGGGGCATGCTCGCAATCTGGAAGTCAGACGAATTGGAGTCTCCGAAGCCCGCCGCGCCTTGGCTGGCGGGCCGCTTTCCTTTTATGGGCCTTTCCGATAGGATCGAAAAAACATTTCATGCACTGCAAGATTGGCGGTATCAGGAGATAGATCATGCGAGTCAGCGACATTCTTAAAGTCAAGGGCAATACCCTTTTTACGGTCACGCCGGATACCACGCTGCATGACGCCGTCAATACCATGGCCGAGCACGACATCGGCTCGCTCGTCGTGATGGAGTACGGCGACCTCGTCGGCATGCTGACGTTTCGCGAAATCATTTTGACCTTGAGCGAGAACGGCGGCAGCGTCGGCACCTCGACGATCCGCAAGGTGATGGACGACCATCCGCTCACCTGCACGCCCGAAACCGACGTCAACGAAGTGCGCCGCATGATGCTCGAGCATCACGTGCGCTATCTGCCCGTCATGGAAAGCCGCACGCTGATGGGCGTCATCTCGTTTTACGACGTCGCGAAGGCGGTGGTCGAGGAGCAGGGGTTCGAGAACCGCATGCTGAAGGCCTATATCCGCGACTGGCCGGAAGAGCAGGAAGGACAGGACCAGCAGCCGGCGCGTTGATGCGCGTGGCTCGAAGGTCGCGCTCCGGCCGTCGCCGCGAGCGCGAATCCGCCGACAGGGCGCGCGCGCAAGCGGGCGCTTTTTTTGTGTCTGGAGCTGGTGCGGACGGATTGCGGGAGCCGCGTGCGCGAGTCGCGGCGATCCGCTTGCCGGCCGTGCCGCCCGCGTCATCGCCATTTTTCCGCGCCGTTCTCCTGACTTCATGAACGATCGTCCGTTGCCCGCTGCCCGCCGCGCCGCTCGCGCGCACGAAGCGCACGAATCCCAGTTCCGCCTGCTCGGCCAGCGCCGCTTCGCGCCGTTCTTCTGGACACAGTTTCTCGGCGCGATGAACGACAACGTGTTCAAGATCGGCTTCACGTCGCTCGTCACGTATCAGGCGGCGCGGTTTTCGGGCGTCGACCCGAAAACCGCGGCGTTCCTGATCTCCGCGATTTTCATTCTGCCGTTCGTGCTGTTTTCGGCCACTTCCGGCCAGATCGCGGACAAGTACGACAAAGCGTTGCTCACGCGCCTCGTCAAGACTTTCGAGATCGCGGTGATGCTGGTCGGCGGCGTGGGGTTCTGGCTGCATGCCGCGCCGTTGCTGTACCTGTGCACGTTCCTGATGGGCGTGCATTCGACGGTATTCGGGCCGGTCAAGTACTCGTATCTGCCGCAGCATCTGTCGCAGGCCGAGCTGGTCGGCGGCAATGGCATGGTCGAGATGGGCACCTTCGTCGCGATCCTGATCGGCACGATCGTCGGCGGCGCGGGCGCGGGGTTCGCCGAGCATGGCGCGGTGGTGCTCGCTTGCGCGTGTATCGCGATCGCGCTGATCGGGCGCGCCGTGTCGGGCTTCGTGCCGGCTACGCCCGCGCCGCAGCCCGGGTTGCGCATCAACTGGAACCCGGTCAGCGAAACGTGGCGCAATCTGAAGCTCGCGCGTGAAAACCGCACGGTGTTTCTTGGTCTGCTCGGCATTTCGTGGCTGTGGTTCGTCGGCGCGACGTTCCTCGCGTCGTTCTTCAACTTCGCGAAGGACGTGCTGTCCGCCGATCCCGACGTCGTGACCGTGCTGCTCGCCACGTTTTCGATCGGCATCGGCATCGGCTCGCTGTTGTGCGAACGGCTCTCGAAGCGGCGGATCGAAGTCGGCCTCGTGCCGCTCGGCTCGATCGGCATGAGCGTGTTCGCGATCGATCTTTTTTTCGCGAGCCACGCGCTGCCGCCGGCGGGGCATCTGCTCAGCGTTGGCGAATTTCTCGCGCGGCTAGCGCATTGGCGCGTGCTCGCCGATCTGTTCCTGCTCGCGATGTTCGGCGGCTTTTACAGCGTGCCGCTGTATGCGCTGATCCAGAGTCGTAGTCAGCCGAGCCATCGCGCGCGCATCATCGCCGCGAACAACATCCTCAATTCGCTGTTCATGATCGTGTCGGCGCTGATGGCGGTGGGCCTGACCGCCGCGGGCTTCAGTATTCCGGCGATCTTCCTCGTCACCGCGCTTCTGAATGTGGTCGTCGCGGGCTACATCTATTCGCTCGTGCCCGAGTTCCTGCTGCGCTTCATCGCGTGGCTGCTCGTGCATACGTTCTACCGGATCCGGCTCGTGCACGCGGAGCGGATTCCGGAGCAGGGCGCGGCGGTGCTCGTGTGCAACCACGTCAGTTTCGTCGATGCGATCGTCATCATGGCCGAAAGCCCGCGGCCGATCCGCTTCGTGATGGACCACCAGATCTTCCGCTCGCCGTTCGTCGGCTGGCTGTTCCGGCACGCGAAGGCGATTCCGATCGCGTCCGCGCATCAGGACGCGGCGCTGCTCGCGCGTGCGTACGACCAGTGCGCGCAGGCGCTCGCAGACGGCGAGCTCGTCTGTATCTTTCCCGAAGGGAAGCTGACGCGTACCGGCGAGCTGAATCCGTTTCGCCACGGCGTCGCCGAGATCGTCAGGCGGACGCCGGCGCCCGTCATTCCGATGGCGTTGCGCGGGCTGTGGGGCAGCGTGTTTTCGCGTGCGGTGGACGCAACCTGGCCGCGGCCGATCAGCAAAGGTGTGATGAGCCGGCTGAGCCTCGCCGTCGGCGAGCCGATCGACCCGGCGCTCGCGACGCCGGAGACGCTGCAGCGGATCGTGACCGAGCTGCGCGGCGCCCGCAAGTAGCCGTGGGCCGGTGCGCGGACGCCGAGATGGCGAACTCGCACACCATCACCCGCTTTCGGCCGAGTGCGCCCTGGCCGATCGGCCATCGCCGTCGCCAGGCCCGGCTTCGAGGCGGGCGGGCTGGCATAATAGCGTTCTCCCCGTATTTCTTTGGACGACGCTCATGTCCGGCAACACGCTCGGTACGCTTTTCACTGTCACGACCTTCGGCGAATCGCACGGCCCCGCTATCGGCTGCGTGATCGATGGCTGCCCGCCGGGCATGGCGCTCAACGAAGCCGACATCCAGTTCGAACTCGATCGCCGCAAGCCGGGCACGTCGCGCCACGTGACGCAGCGCCAGGAAGAAGACAAGGTCGAGATCCTGTCGGGCGTGTTCGAAGGTCAAACCACCGGCGCGCCAATTGCGCTGCTGATCCGCAATACCGACCAGCGCAGCAAGGACTACGGCAACATCGCGGAAACGTTCCGCCCCGGCCACGCCGACTACACGTACTGGCAAAAGTACGGCATTCGCGATTACCGCGGTGGCGGCCGCTCGTCGGCACGGCTGACGGCGCCGGCGGTCGCGGCGGGCGCGGTCGCGAAGAAGTGGCTGCGCGAGAAGTTCGGCACCGAAATTCGCGGCTATATGGCCGCGCTCGGCGAGATCGACGTGCCATTCGTCGATTGGGCGCAGGTGCGCGAAAACCCGTTTTTCGTGCCGAATGCGGAGATCGTTCCGCAGCTCGAGGCGTATATGGACGCGCTGCGCAAGGACGGTGATTCGATCGGCGCGCGCATCAACGTGGTTGCCTCCGGTGTGCCGGTCGGCCTCGGCGAGCCGCTGTTCGACCGCCTCGACGCCGACATCGCGCACGCGATGATGGGCATCAACGCGGTGAAGGGCGTCGAGATCGGCGCGGGCTTCGCGAGCGTCGCGCAACGCGGCTCGGTGCATGGCGACGAGCTGACGCCGGAAGGTTTCGTCGGCAATCACGCGGGCGGTGTGCTCGGCGGTATTTCGACGGGGCAGGACATCACGGTGTCGATCGCGATCAAGCCGACGTCGAGCATTCGCACGCCGCGCCGTTCGATCGACAAGGCGGGGAACCCCGCGATCGTCGAGACCTTCGGGCGGCACGACCCCTGCGTCGGCATTCGTGCGACGCCGATCGCCGAGTCGATGCTTGCGCTCGTGCTGATCGATCACGCGCTGCGCCATCGCGCGCAATGCGGCGATGTGGCCGTGATCACGCCGAAGATCGCGGCGAGCGCGCCGTAACCCTGACGCGGTCCCGCGATTGGCGGCGAACGAGCCGCCATAAAAAAGAATAGGGAAGGGGACCAACGAAACGCGCAAGAATGCGCGCAGACGAAAGCGCGAGCGCGCTATCGGAATTTGCCTGCGCGACGCTGCCGGTTATCGCGCAGCGCCGCAAAGGCAGACGGCACATCCATCACATATTCGGATAGTTCGGACCGCCACCGCCTTCCGGCGTGACCCACACGATATTCTGCGTCGGGTCCTTGATATCGCAGGTCTTGCAGTGCACGCAGTTCTGCGCATTGATGACGAGCCGCTCGCTGCCATCGTCGTTCTTCACGAACTCGTACACTGCAGCGGGGCAATAACGCGCCTCCGGTCCCGCGTAGGTCTGCCAGTTCACGTTGACCGGCACGGTCGGATCCTTCAGCGTCAGGTGCGCCGGCTGATTTTCCTCGTGATTCGTGTTCGAGATGAACACCGAGGACAGCCGGTCGAACGTCAGCTTGCCGTCCGGCTTCGGATACGTGATCGGCTTGCACTGCGAAGCCGGCTTCAGCATCTCGTGATCGGAATGCTGATGATGCAGCGTCCACGGCACGTTGCCGCCGAGCAGCTTCTGCTCGAGACCGACCATCAGCGTGCCAAGGTAGAGACCCTTGCTCATCCACTGCTTGAAGTTACGCGCGCGATACAGCTCGGTGTAGAGCCACGACGTCTTGAACGCTTCCGGGTAGGCGCTCAGTTCGTCCGACTGACGGCCGGCCTGGACGGCGTCGAACGCGGCATCGGCGGCGAGCATGCCGGTCTTGATCGCGGCGTGCGAACCCTTGATGCGCGACGCGTTCAGGAAGCCCGCGTCGTCGCCGACCAGGGCACCGCCCGGGAACACCAGCTTCGGCAACGACATCAGGCCGCCCGCGGTGATCGCGCGCGCGCCGTAGGACACGCGCTTGCCGCCTTCGAGAATCGCGCGGATCGCCGGATGCGTCTTGTAGCGCTGGAATTCCTCGAACGGCGACAGATACGGATTCGAATAGCCGAGGCCGACCACGAAGCCGACCACGACCTGGTTGTTGTCCATGTGGTAGAGGAACGAGCCGCCGTAGGTGTCGTTTTCGAGCGGCCAGCCGGCCGTGTGCATCACCAGACCCGGCTTGTGCTTCGCGGGATCGATTTCCCACAACTCCTTGATGCCGAGGCCGTACACCTGCGGATCGACGCCGTCGCGCAGCTTGAACTTCTCGTTCAGCTGGCGGCCGAGGTGGCCGCGCGCGCCTTCGCAGAACAGCGTGTACTTCGCGTGCAGCTCCATGCCGAGCTGGAAGTTTTCGGTCGGTTCGCCGTCCTTGCCGATGCCCAGATTGCCGGTCGCGACGCCCTTGACCGAGCCGTCGTCGTTGTAGAGCACTTCGGCCGCCGGAAAGCCCGGGAATATCTCGACGCCGAGCGCTTCGGCCTGCTGACCCAGCCAGCGCGTCACGTTCGCGAGGCTGATCACGTAGTTGCCGTGGTTCTTGAAATTGTCCGGCAGCGCCCAGGTCGGCACGCTCTTCGAACCGGTTTCCGTCAGGAACAGGAAGCGGTCTTCGGTCACGTCGACCGTCAGCGGCGCGCCTTTTTCCTTCCAGTCCGGGATCAGCTCGGTCAGCGCGCGCGGGTCCATCACCGCGCCCGACAGAATATGGGCCCCGATCTCTGAGCCTTTTTCGAGTACGCACACGCCAATGTCAGCGCCTCGTTCGGCGGCGCGCTGCTTCAGGCGAATGGCCGCCGACAGGCCCGCAGGGCCGCCGCCGACGATGACGACGTCATACTCCATCGACTCGCGCGGGCCGTACTGCTCAATGAGACTTGCGGGGGTCATTGATGCTCCTCTTACCGTTAGAATGCTTTTTTCGGGTTCGTATTGTGGGCGATCGATTCCCGCGCCGCAACCCGAAATCCGCAGATTAGCACGACCGTACTATTTCATGATACGGTATAGACCCTTAGTCGGGTCCTACCGAACCCGTCAACCGCAGTTGTCACCACAACCGAACAAGGAAAGACAATGGGCCGTTCGATCAATCTGGAAGGCAAGGTCGCGCTGATTACGGGCGCCTCGAGCGGGCTGGGCAAGCGCTTCGCGCAGGTGCTGTCGCAGGCGGGCGCGAAGGTCGTGCTGGCGAGCCGACGTACCGAGCGGCTCAAGGAGCTGCGCGCGGAAATCGAGGCGTCCGGCGGCGCCGCGCACGTCGTGTCGCTCGACGTGACCGACTATCAGAGCATCAAGTCGGCGGTCGCGCATGCGGAGACCGAGGCCGGCACCATCGATATCCTCGTCAACAACTCGGGCGTGTCGACCACGCAGAAGCTGTCCGAGGTCACGCCGGCGGACTTCGAATACGTGTTCGACACGAATACGCGCGGCGCGTTTTTCGTGGCGCAGGAAGTCGCCAAGCGCATGATCATGCGCGGCAACAACGCGCAGAAGCCGTCGTACCGGATCATCAACATCGCGTCGATGGCGGGCTTGCGCGTGCTGCCGCAAATCGGCCTGTATTCGATGAGCAAGGCCGCGGTCGTCCACATGACGAAGGCGATGGCGCTCGAGTGGGGCAAGCATGGCATCAATGTGAACGCGATCTGCCCCGGGTATATCGACACCGAGATCAACCATCACCACTGGTCGACCGATCAGGGCCAGAAACTCGTGGCGATGCTGCCGCGTCATCGGGTCGGCAAGCCGGAGGATCTCGATGGGCTGCTCCTGCTGCTCGCGGCGGATGAATCGCAGTTCATCAACGGCTCGGTGATCGTCGCCGACGACGGCTTCGGACTCGCGTGAGCGGGTCGTCCAAAGTTTCAAAAGCCAGGCAGAAAAAGGAAGAACGGAAGTACAGAATGAGCGATTTTCACGCAGTTTTCGAAATGACGATGCCGATCCGCTGGGGCGACATGGACGCCTTCGGTCACGTCAACAACACGGTTTATTTCCGCTACATGGAGCAGGTGCGGATTTCCTGGTTCGAGCACATGGACTTTGTCGGCCAGCGCGCGCACGGGCAGGGGCCGGTGATCGTCAATGCGTCGATGGAGTTTCTGAAGCAACTGCACTATCCGGGCGACGTGATCGGCCGGATGTCGGTGGCGACACCGGGGCGCAGCAGCTTCGATACGGCTTTCGAGCTCCTGCGCGCCGATGAGCCGGATACGCTCTATGCGCGAGGCGCCGCGCGATGCGTGTGGATCGACTACGCGGCGGGCAAGTCGGTGCCGGTGCCTGACGTACTGCGCGCGGCCATCGAGAGCGCGGCGCTCGTCAAGGCGGCCTGAGCGCGCGGCTTGACAGCGCTGTCGCGCGCTTCAAACGCCCTCTCTCAATCCCCGAGCAGCCGCTGCAACAGCTCGGTCGCATTGCCCGTATCGTATTTGCGCATGAGCCGCGCGCGGTAGACGTCGACCGTGCGCGGGCTGATGTCGAGCACGCGGCCGATCTGCTTGCTGGTCTTGCCCGTCACCAGTTGCGCGGCGATTTCGCGCTCGCGTGGCGTCAGCTCCACCGCGACCCGCCGGGTTGCGCTCAAATCCTCGAAGGTCCAGACACCCGCCGCGTGCGGGTCGGTGCGCTGCTGCGCGCGGCCCGTCACGTGACACCAGAACAGCTCGCCGTTCGCGCGCTTCATGATCCGGTCGTCCGCGTAGCTGCCTTGCGCGGTCATGATCGGCGGAATGCGCGCGCCGATCCGCTCGAACTCGTCCGCCGATGGATACAACACCTGGAACGACTGACCGATCAGCGCGTCGCGCGCGTAGCCGAATATCGACGCTAGCTCGTCGTTGCAGTCTTCGATGGTCCGCTCGCGGGACAGCACGAGTCCGATCGGCGCGAGGTGAAACGCAGTGCGGTAATCCAGGGCGGGCATGGGCGGGAGGCAAGTACTTATGTATTTTTGCGTATTGTGCCGCATGGCGGGCCCAGCGTACTCTTTCGCGCAGATGACAACGCGGCTCAAGCTGCGGATGACTAGAATGACGTAGCGGTATCGTGAGGCGACGTGAAGTTCGCCCGTTGCGATATCAGCCGCAATGATCCGGCGGCCTGCGTACACGTTTCGGGTTTCCATAGAGGAAGGGACATACAGATGAACAAGGTCTATCCAGGCGCCGCCGAGGCGCTGAAGGACATCGTCAAGGACGGGCAGACGTTCGCCGTCGGCGGCTTCGGGCTGTGCGGCATTCCTGAGGCGCTGATCGCTGCGCTGCGCGATTCGAAGGTGCAGGGCATCACGTGCATCAGCAACAACGCGGGCGTCGACGGTTTCGGCCTCGGCCTGCTGCTCGAGACGCGTCAGATCAAGAAAATGATCTCGTCGTACGTCGGCGAAAACAAGGAGTTCGAGCGCCAGTACCTGGCCGGCGAACTCGAGCTCGAATTCACGCCGCAAGGCACGCTCGCCGAGAAGCTGCGCGCGGGCGGCTCGGGCATCCCGGCGTTTTTCACGAACACCGGCTACGGCACGCAGATCGCCGAGGGCAAGGAAACCCGCCAGTTCGGCGAGAACCACTACGTGCTCGAACATTCGCTGACCGCCGATGTCGCGCTCGTCAAGGCATGGAAGGCCGACAAGGCCGGCAACCTGATCTATCGCCGCACCGCGCGCAACTTCAATCCGATGTGCGCGATGGCGGGCCGCATCACCGTCGCGGAAGTCGAAGAGATCGTCGAAGTGGGCGAGCTCGATCCGGACGCGATCCATACGCCTGGCATCTTCGTGCAGCGCATCGTGCTGAATGCGCATCCGGAAAAACGCATCGAACAACGCGTCGTCCGCGCGAAAGGAGACTGATCATGGCATGGACTCGTGACGAAATGGCCGCGCGCGCGGCGAAGGAACTGCAGGACGGCTTTTACGTGAACCTCGGCATCGGCTTGCCGACGCTGGTCGCGAACCACGTGCCGGCGGGCGTCGAAGTGTGGCTGCAGTCGGAGAACGGTCTGCTCGGTATCGGCCCGTCGCCGACCGAAGACGAAGTCGACGCCGACCTGATCAACGCCGGCAAGCAAACGGTGACGACGCTGCCCGGTTCGTCGATTTTCTCGTCGGCGGATTCGTTCGCGATGATTCGCGGCGGCCACATCAATCTCGCGATTCTCGGTGCGATGCAGATCAGCAGCAAGGGCGATCTCGCGAACTGGATGATCCCGGGCAAGATGATCAAGGGCATGGGCGGCGCGATGGACCTGGTCGCGGGCGTCAAGCGCGTGGTCGTGCTGATGGAGCATGTCGCGAAGGGCGATCAGCACAAGATCCTCGAAGAATGCACGCTGCCGCTGACGGGCGTGGGTGTGGTCGACGAGATCATCACCGATCTCGGCGTGATCGAAGTGACCGAAAACGGCTTGAAAGTGACCGAACTCGCGCCGGGTGTGAGCGTCGACGAAATCAAGGCGAAAACCGGCGCGCCGCTCGATGTGAGCGCGGTGAGCTGACGCGGGTTGAAACGCCGCTGCGCGCGTCGGCGCGACCGCGCGGCGGCAACGGTGTGTTCCGGACGGGCGAGACGCGAGTCTCGCCCGTTCTGTTTTTGGCGCGCGGCGGCGGATGCGCCGGACGGTTGGATCGACTTTCCTAAGCCTTCTGGCCGATGCTTGCCGCGCGACGAAGCGGTTTACAATCGTTCGCAGCCCAATCCGCAGCGTCTTTGCAAGGACACCAGATGACCGCAACGACTTCCGCTTCCACCACCGGGCGGCCCGCGCCGCGTCAACGTTACGTGCGGTGCGCGAGCCCTGCCGGCCTGCATCGCGTCGCCTATACCGAGTGGGGCGACCCGGACAATCCGCGCGTGTTGCTGTGCGTGCACGGACTCACGCGATCGGGGCGCGATTTCGACCGCCTCGCCGCCAACTTCGCGGACACCTATCGCGTGGTGTGCCCGGACGTGGTTGGCCGGGGCTTGTCGTCGTGGCTCGCGAACCCCAACTTATACGCGGTGCCGCAGTACGTCGCCGACATGGTCACACTGATCGCGCGGCTCGACGTCGACACCGTCGACTGGTTCGGCACCTCGATGGGCGGCCTGATCGGCATGGGGCTCGCCGGCCTGCCGGACACGCCGATCCGCAAGCTGCTGCTGAACGACGTCGGGCCGCATCTGGAGCCGGTCGCGGTCAAGCGCATCGGCGATTACCTTGGCAAGCCCGCACGCTTCGAAACGCTGCAGCAGGGCGTTGACTATGCCGCGCAGCTCGCGCAGAGCTTCGGACCGCTGACTCCGGACGAATGGCGCGAAATCAATACGCCGTTGCTGCGCGAAGAGGACGGCGCATGGGTGCTGCGCTATGACCCGCGCATCGCGCAGCCGTTCGCGGCGGTCACCGAGGAAGCGGCGAAGCTCGGCGAGGCGGCGCTGTGGCATTCGCTCGCGTCGTTCCAGGGGCCGGTGCTGGTGGTGCGCGGCGAGCAGTCGGATTTGCTGTCGCGTGAAACGGTCGCGAAGATGGTGTCGACCGCGCGTGCCGCATCGAGCGTGGAGATCGCCGGCGTCGGGCATGCGCCGGCGTTCCTGGCGGCGGACCAGATCGCGCTCGCGAGGGAGTTCTTCATCGGTTAGGCCGCGAACGCGTCATAATATTGAGTTCCGCATGACGATTTCATCGGCAGTGTCGTGTGGGACGTAGTTCGATTAACCCCTCAGCTCAGGACTTTTCATGGCAGTCATTCGTTATCACGTCGGCAAGCGTCTCTCGGAAATGGCCGTGCACAACGGCACCGTGTACCTCGCGGGTCAGATCGCCGAAGACGACGATCTGGACATCGCCGGCCAGACGCGCGAAGTGCTCGGCCACATCGACCGTCTGCTCGCCGAAGCGAACAGCGACAAGTCGCTGTTGCTGTCGGTGCAGATCTATATCTCGGACATGGCGCATTTCGCCGGCATGAACGCCGTGTGGGACGAGTGGGTCGCGCAGGGCGACACGCCGCCGCGCGCGACCGTCGAGGCAAAGCTTGCGAATCCGAAGTGCCTCGTCGAAATCGTCGTGATCGCGGCGCAGCGCAACTGAGTCGCGGCCGTCCGGCAGCACCGTGGTTGATTTTCCGTTGAATCGTCTGGCCCGGCGGGCCGTCGCACCATGAACACCGATACCGTTCCGAGCGCGCCTCATCCCCATCGTTCCTTCGACGAAGCGATGGCGTTCGTGCGCGAACATGCGGGCGAGGTGCGGCTGTCGTCGGGCGAATTGCTCGCGGATCACGCGGCGGGCACCGCGTCGATCATGCGCAAGCTCAACGTCGATCCGCCGGCGGTGCTGGCCGCTGCGCTGTTTGCGCTGACACCGCATCTGCGCGATCCGGAGCGCGTGATCGCCGACGACTTCGGCGAAGAAGTCGCCCAACTGGTCGGCGACGTACGCAAGCTGCTGCGGCTCGGCACGGTCAGTTTGCGCGCGGCGCAAAACGCGATGCCCGAGGCCGGGCGTGACGCGCAGGCTGCGCGCCGCGTGCAGGTCGAGGCGCTGCGCAAAATGCTGCTCGCGTTCGCGCAAGACATTCGCGTCGTGCTGATCCGCCTCGCGTCGCGGCTGCAAACGCTGCGTTATTACGCGGCCGCGAAGCTCGCGCCGTCGCCCGACGTCGCACGCGAAACGCTCGATATCTACGCGCCGCTCGCGAACCGCCTCGGCATCTGGCAATTGAAGTGGGAGCTCGAGGACCTCGCGTTCCGTTTCGAGGAGCCGGACACCTACAAGCGCATCGCGAAACTGCTCGACGAGAAGCGCGTCGAGCGCGAGAGCTATGTCGCGCAGGCGATCGAACGCCTGCAGCAAGAGCTGGCTGCCGCGCATATCCGCGCGGAAGTGAGCGGTCGGCCGAAGCATATCTACAGCATCTGGCGCAAGATGCGCGGCAAGGAGCTGGACTTCGCCGAGCTGTACGACGTGCGCGCGTTTCGCGTGATCGTGCCGGACATCAAGGACTGCTACACCGTGCTCGGCATCGTGCACAACCTGTGGCAGCCGGTGCCGAAGGAGTTCGACGATTACATCTCCCGGCCGAAGCCGAACGGCTACAAGTCGCTGCACACCGTCGTGATCGGCGACGACGGCCGCGCGTTCGAAGTGCAGATCCGCACGCAGGAAATGCATCGCTTCGCCGAATACGGCGTGGCCGCGCACTGGCGCTACAAGGAAGCGGGTGCGCGCGGCTATGGCGGCACGTTCACCGCGAGCGAGAAATACGACGAGAAGATCGCCTGGCTGCGACAGTTGCTCGCGTGGAAGGACGAAGTCTCCGAGGCCGAGCATGGCGAAGCGGGCTCGGCACAGCCGTGGGAGCAGTTGCGCCAGGCCACGCTCGACGACGATCACATCTACGTGCTGACGCCGCAGGCGCGCGTGATTCCGTTGCCGCACGGCGCGACGCCGATCGACTTCGCATTTCACCTGCACAGCGAGCTTGGGCATCGTTGCCGCGGCGCGCGCGTCGACGGCGCGATGGTGCCGCTCAACACGCCGCTGCAGAACGGCCAGACGGTCGAGATCGTGGCGGTGAAGGAGGGCGGTCCGTCGCGCGACTGGCTTAATCCGCAACTTGGCTATTTGCAAAGCCCGCGCGCGCGGCAGAAGGTGCGCGCGTGGTTCAACGCGGTGGAGTTACAGGAGCACATCGCGAACGGTCGCGCGATGGTTGAAAAAACCCTGCAGCGCGAAGGCAAGACCTCGGTCAATCTCGATCAACTGGCCGCGCGGCTCGGTTTCAAGACCACCGACGACCTGTTCTCCGTGGTCGGCAAGGAGGAGTTCAGTCTGAGGCTCGTCGAGCAGGCGTTGCAGGATGCGCCGCCGCCCGAGCCCGAGGTCGATGCGCCGGAGAAGTTCGAGAAACGCAGCAGCGGCGCGAGCGTCGCGCGCGGCGCATCCACGGGGGTGCTGGTGGTCGGCGTCGATGCGTTGCTCACCCAGCTCGCGCGCTGCTGCCGGCCGGCGCCGCCCGACGACATCTGCGGATTCGTTACGCGAGGCAAGGGCATGTCGGTTCATCGCAGCGACTGCGCGACGTTCCGCCGGATGGCGGAGCGCGCGCCGGAGCGCGTGCTTCAGACGGCGTGGTCGGCGGACGTGATGAGCGGCCGCGGCCATTCCGTCTACCCGGTCGACCTCAGCATCGAGGCGACGGACCGGCAAGGTCTGCTGCGCGATATCTCCGAAGTATTCGCGCGGGAAAAGATGAACGTGATCGGCGTAAAGACGCAATCGCGCCGCAATGCCGCGTTCATGCAATTTACCGTCGAGGTGTCGAGCTCCGAGCAGATTCAGCGCGCGTGCACGCTGCTGGGCGAGATCACGGGTGTCGTGCGCGCGACGCGCAAGAACTGAGGCGCGGGCGGTTGGAAAAAGCCTCGCTAGTGGCGCGACGGATTAAAGTCGCTGCATAAAAGTACTTGCCAAGCTGCGCTATACCCCATATACTCTCGTTTCTTCAGGCTCGTAGCTCAGCTGGTTAGAGCACCACCTTGACATGGTGGGGGTCGTTGGTTCGAGTCCAATCGAGCCTACCAACGAAAATGAAATTCCGGCCTCGCTGGGGTTTCGCAAACTGCAGTAAGCGCTTTGAGCGCAAAAAGGCGAATACGGTTATGACACCGCGAACGTTGACCGAAACCACTTCGGAACGACGCTAGTCGAGGACCACTTTCGCCAGTGAAGTTTGCATAAAATGTGAATGCGGCCCCTCGAAAGCGGGGCCGCATTTTTTTTATCTTTTTGACCCTGGTTGTATGTGCCGCCGCCGGTCGGCACCACGGAGAACGCAATGGTTTCGATACGTTTGCCTGACGGTTCTGTTCGACAGTACGAGCATCCGGTGACCGTCGCCGAAGTGGCCGCCTCGATCGGCCCCGGTCTCGCGAAAGCCGCGCTCGGCGGCAAGATCGACGGGGAGCTGGTCGATACGTCCATGCTGATCGATCACGACGTGGCGCTCGCCATCGTCACGGAGAAGGACGCAGACGGTCTCGATATCATCCGCCACTCGACGGCGCACCTGCTCGCGTACGCGGTGAAGGATCTGTACCCGGAAGCGCAGGTCACGATCGGCCCGGTCATCGACAACGGTTTCTATTACGACTTCTCCTATAACCGTCCTTTCACGCCGGAAGATCTCGAAAAGATCGAAAAGCGCATGCAGGAACTCTCGAAGAGGGACGAGCCGGTGTCGCGTCGCGTGGTGTCCCGCGACGAAGCGGTCGAGTACTTCAAGAGCATCGGTGAAAAGTACAAGGCCGAGATCATCGAATCGATCCCCGCTAGCGACGAAATCAAACTGTACTCGCATGGCGGCTTCACGGACCTGTGCCGCGGCCCCCACGTGCCGTCCACCGGCAAGCTGAAGGTCTTCAAGCTGATGAAAGTCGCGGGCGCGTACTGGCGTGGCGACTCGAAGAACGAGCAACTGCAGCGCATCTACGGCACGGCCTGGACGAAGAAGGAAGACCAGGAAGCGTATCTCCACATGCTCGAAGAAGCCGAGAAGCGCGACCATCGCAAGCTTGGTAAGCAGCTCGACCTGTTCCACATGCAGGACGAGTCGCCGGGCATGGTGTTCTGGCATCCGCGCGGCTGGACGCTGTGGCAGCAAGTCGAGCAGTACATGCGCCGTCGCGTGAACGACGCCGGCTACCTAGAAATCAAGACGCCGTTGATCATGGACCGCTCGCTGTGGGAAGCGTCGGGCCACTGGCAGAACTATCGTGAAAACATGTTCACGACGGAATCGGAAAAGCGCGACTACGCGATCAAGCCGATGAACTGCCCCGGTCACGTGCAGGTGTTCAATCACGGTCTGCGCTCGTATCGCGATCTGCCGCTGCGTTACGCGGAGTTCGGTTCGTGCCATCGCAACGAATCGTCGGGCGCGCTGCATGGACTGATGCGTGTGCGCGGCTTCGTGCAGGACGACGCGCATATTTTCTGTACCGAAGATCAGTTCATCAGCGAATCGATCGCGTTCAACACGCTGGCAATGAGCGTCTACCGCGACTTCGGCTTTGATAGCGTCGAGATCAAGCTGTCACTGCGCCCGGATGCGCGCGCCGGCACCGACGAAACTTGGGATCGCGCGGAGCAGGGACTGCGCGAGGCGCTGACGGCCTGCGGCGTCACGTGGGAAGAGTTGCCCGGCGAGGGTGCATTCTACGGCCCGAAGGTCGAGTATCACATCAAGGACGCGCTCGGCCGCTCGTGGCAGTGCGGTACGCTGCAGCTCGACATGGTGTTGCCGGCGCGGCTGGGTGCCGAATACGTTGCCGAAGACAACAGTCGCCGTCGCCCGATCATGCTGCACCGGGCGATCGTCGGATCGATGGAGCGTTTCCTCGGGATTCTGATCGAGCACCATGCCGGTGCAATGCCCGCTTGGCTCGCGCCGATGCAGGTCGTTGTGATGAATATTGCGGAAAGTCAGGCCGAATACGCGCAGGCGCTAGCCCAATCGTTGCAAAAACAAGGGGTTAGAGTCGAGGCCGATTTGCGCAACGAGAAGATTAGCTATAAAATACGCGAGCACACGCTGGAAAAGGTCCCCTACCTGTTGGTAGTCGGCGACAAGGAGCGTGAAGCGCAAACGGTAGCCGTGCGTGCCCGTGGTGGTGTCGATATGGGTGTAATGCCTGTTGACGCCTTCATTGAGCGTCTGCGCCAGGACGTGCAGTCGTTCAACTGAGCCACTTGGTACCCGGCTCGTTTTTTTTAATTTTTAGAGGAAACGTAACATCGCTACTGATAAGTCTGCGCACCGCATCAACGGTGAAATTACAGCACCCGAGGTGCGACTGGTCGGCGTCGAGAACGAACCGCTCGGCATCGTGAAACTCGCTGATGCGTTCCGCATGTCGGAACAGCAGGACGTAGATCTGGTCGAAATCGCTCCGCAAGCGGTTCCGCCAGTTTGCCGCTTGATGGACTACGGCAAGTTCAAGTACCAGGAAGCGAAGAAGCAACACGAGGCCAAGCTCAAGCAGAAGGTCATCCAGGTCAAGGAAGTCAAATTCCGCCCAGGTACCGACGACGGTGATTACAACGTCAAGCTGCGCAATCTCGTCCGCTTCCTCGAAGACGGCGACAAGACGAAAATCACGTTGCGTTTCCGTGGCCGCGAAATGGCTCACCAGGAAATCGGCATGCGCATGCTCGAACGCCTGCGCACCGACCTCGACGAAGTCGGTCAGGTCGAGCAGATGCCGAAAATGGAAGGGCGCCAGATGATCATGGTGCTCGCTCCGAAGAAAAAGAAGTAAGCGCGAAGCAGTTGGCCGGAGCGACGGCGTGCCATGTGGCGCGCGCTCCGGCGTCGCAAGGTTGTTGGATGCTGTGCTGGGTGTCCGGCTTGGTGTCGGAAGGTTTCGGAACGTCGCGCATGCAAGTGCGCAGTGGTTCCCGAAAAGCGGCCGCTGGCGGTATCGGCGGTCTGCATACCAAGTGGAATGGGTTTCGAAGGGCGGGAAATGGCCATCTGGCCGACCGCACACCCATGTCCATCTAATAATGGAGTTGTCATGCCGAAGATGAAGACCAAGAAGAGCGCTGCAAAGCGCTTCGTGGTGCGTCCGGGCGGTACCGTCAAGCGCGGTCAGGCCTTCAAGCGTCACATTCTTACCAAGAAGACCACCAAGAACAAACGCCATCTGCGCGGCTCCACGGCAGTTCATGATTCCGATCTGAACTCCGTTCGCGCAATGCTGCCGTTCGCTTAACCCTTAACCGACACTCATAGGAGCGAAACATGCCTCGAGTAAAACGTGGGGTTACCGCACGGGCCCGTCACAAGAAGATCATCAAGCTGGCCAAGGGTTACCGCGGCCGTCGCAATAACGTCTATCGCATCGCCAAGCAGGCGGTCATGCGCGCAGGCCAATACGCCTACCGCGACCGCCGCAACAAGAAGCGTGTGTTCCGCGCACTGTGGATCACGCGTATCAACGCGGCGGTGCGTCAGCACGACATGACGTACAGCGTGTTCATCAACGGCCTGAAGAAGGCGTCGATCGAACTGGACCGTAAGGTGCTGGCCGACATGGCTGTGTTCGACAAGGCTGCTTTTGCTGCGATCGTTCAGCAGGTGAAAGCCGCCGTTGCAGCCTGATTGCGCTTCTGGCAATTAAAACTGCGTGGTTCGTTGCAGCGAACATCCGGTAGTCTCGGTGACGCTGCAACAAAAACGGGGCTCCTCACCGAGCCCCGTTTTTGTTGGTAGAACCAGTTTTGTTTCGATAGAACACTGACGTTGAAATGATGGGATCAATGGATCTGGACCAGATTGTCGCCGACGCGCAAAAAGCCTTCGCAGAAGCCCCCGACGTCACCACCCTCGAGAACGAGAAAGCGCGCTTTCTCGGTAAGGCGGGTGCGCTGACCGAGCTGTTGAAGGGCCTTGGCAAACTCGATCCCGAAACGCGCAAGACCGAAGGCGCACGGATCAACCTCGTCAAGCAACAGGTCGAGGCCGCGCTCACAGCACGTCGTCAGGCGCTCGCCGACGCACTTCTGAACCAGCGTCTCGCTGCTGAAGCGATCGACGTCACGCTGCCGGGCCGCGGCGCCAATGCAGGGAGCCTGCACCCGGTGATGCGCACCTGGGAGCGCGTCGAACAGATTTTCCGTACGATCGGATTCGACGTGGCCGACGGTCCCGAGATCGAAACCGACTGGTACAACTTCACCTCGCTGAACAGCCCGGAAAACCATCCGGCGCGTTCGATGCAGGACACCTTCTACGTCGACGGCAAGGATGCCGACGGCCGCCCGCTGCTGCTGCGCACGCATACGAGCCCGATGCAGGTGCGCTACGCGCGCACCAACACGCCGCCGATCAAGGTGATCGTGCCGGGCCGCACCTATCGCGTGGATAGCGACGCGACGCATTCGCCGATGTTCAACCAGGTCGAAGGCCTGTGGATTGACGAGAACATCAGCTTCGCGGACCTGAAGGGCGTCTATACCGACTTCCTGAAGAAATTCTTCGAGCGCGACGACATTCTCGTGCGCTTCCGTCCGTCGTATTTCCCGTTCACCGAACCGTCGGCCGAGATCGACATGCAGTTCGAAACGGGCAAGAACGCGGGCAAGTGGCTCGAAATTTCGGGCTCCGGCCAGGTGCATCCAACTGTGATCCGCAACATGGGTCTCGACCCGGAGCGCTACATCGGCTTCGCTTTCGGCAGTGGCCTCGAGCGTCTCACGATGCTGCGTTACGGCGTGCAGGACCTGCGCCTGTTTTTCGAAAACGACCTGCGATTCCTGCGTCAATTCGCGTGACCCGGCGCGCGCGAGCGCGACGAAGCATAAATCGCGGCAGCGCACCTGGTGCGCGCCGCGAGCGTCCCCGGCAGAGCTCGCTGAACCGGCGCAAGACCACCGGGCTTTACGAAGCATCTGCCGGACGTGGACCTAACCTGATCACAACGTACACAGAACCATGCAATTTCCGGAATCCTGGCTCAGAACTTTTGTCGATCCGCAACTGACCACCGACGAGCTGTCGCACGCGTTGACGATGGCGGGTCTCGAAGTCGAAGACCTGCGGACGGCCGCGCCGCCGACCTCGAAGATCGTCGTCGGCCAGGTGCTGGAAGTCGTCAAGCACCCGGATGCGGACAAGCTCAACGTGTGTCAGGTCGACGCTGGCACCGGCGCGACGCTCAACATCGTGTGCGGCGCGCCGAATGTTGCGTCCGGCATCAAGGTGCCGGTCGCGCTGGTCGGCGCGCAACTGCCGCCGGCCGAAGAGGGCGGCGCACCGTTCGCGATCAAGCTGTCGAAGCTGCGCGGCGTGGAAAGCCAGGGCATGCTGTGCTCGGCGCGCGAGCTGAAGCTCTCCGACGATCACAGCGGTCTGATGATCCTGCCGGAAGACACGCCGATCGGCGAGGACATCCGCGACACGCTCAATCTCGACGACACCGTTTTTGAAATCAAGCTGACGCCGAACAAGGCCGACTGTCTGTCGGTCTTCGGCGTCGCGCGAGAAACGTCGGCGATTACCGGAGCGCCGCTGCGTCCGCTCGAAATCAAGCCGGCTCCGGTCACGCTCAACGAAACGCTGCCCGTGAAAATCTCCGCGCCCGATCTGTGCGGCCGTTTCTCGGGCCGCGTGATCCGCGGCGTCAATGCGCGCGCGAAGTCGCCGCAATGGATGGTCGAGCGTCTCGAGCGCTCCGGCCAGCGCAGCATTTCCGCGCTCGTCGACATCTCGAACTATGTGATGCTCGAGCTGGGGCGTCCGTCGCACGTGTTCGATCTCGACAAGATCCACGGCGGCATGGACGTACGCTGGGGCCGCAAGGGCGAAACGCTGAAGCTGCTGAACGGGAACACGGTCGAGCTCGACGAAACGGTCGGTGTGATCGCCGACGAGCAGCATATCGAAAGCCTCGCGGGCATCATGGGCGGCGACAGCACCGCGGTCACGCTCGACACCACCCACATCTATCTCGAGGCCGCGTTCTGGTGGCCCGACAGCATTCGTGGTCGCTCGCGCAAGTACAACTTTTCGACCGATGCAGGCCATCGCTTCGAGCGCGGCGTCGACTACGCGACGACCGTCGATCATATCGAGCGCATCACGCAGCTGATCCTCGACATCTGCGGCGGCGAAGCGGGTCCGGTCGACGATCAGATCGTCAACGTGCCGAAGCGCGCGCCCGTGAAGATGCGCGTTTCGCGCGCGAACCGCATCATCGGCGTCGCGATCGGTGTCGATGAAATCGCGCAGATCTTCACGCGCCTCGGCCTCTCGTTCGAGCGTGACGGCGATACGTTCTCGGTGATGCCGCCGTCGTACCGCTTCGATCTCGAAATCGAAGAGGACCTGATCGAAGAGGTCGCGCGTATCCACGGCTTCGAAAAGATTCCGGCGCGCCCGCCGGTCGCGACCAGCGAAATGCGCGCGACCAACGAAACGCAACGCTCCATCCACGCGATCCGTCATGCGCTCGCCGCGCGCGACTACGCGGAAACGGTGAACTTCAGCTTCGTCGACGCGGAGTGGGAGCAGGACTTCGCAGGCAACAGCAACCCCGTGCGTCTGATCAACCCGATCGCGAGCCAACTGTCGGTGATGCGCACGACGTTGTTCGGCAGCCTGATTCATGTGTTGCGCACGAATCTGAACCGTCGCGCGGCGGACCGCGTGCGCGTGTTTGAAGCAGGTCGCGTATTCCTGCACGATCCGTCGATCAAGGCCGGCGAGCTGACCGTCGAAGGTTTCGCGCAGCCGAAGATGATCGGCGCGCTCGCCTATGGGCCCGCGCTCGACGAGCAGTGGGGCGCACCGACGCGTGCCGTCGACTTCTTCGACGTGAAGGGCGACCTCGAAGCGCTGGTCGCACCGGCGGTCGCGCGGTTCGTACAGGCCGAGCATCCGGCGCTGCATCCGGGACGCAGCGCGCGGATCGAATTGAATGGTCGCGCAGTGGGCTGGATTGGCGAATTGCATCCGCGCTGGATGCAAAAATATGATTTGCCGCATGCGCCGATTCTGTTTGAAATCGAAGCGGAAGCATTAATGCAACGGGTATTGCCGATTCCGTCGGAAGTTTCAAAATTCCCGCCGGTACGACGTGATATCGCGGTGGTCGTCGATCAGAAAATCGAGGTTCAGGCGCTGCTCGACGAGCTTCAGAAGGCCCAGTCCGAACCGGCCTGCAAGGCTGTCCAGAAGGTTGCACTTTTCGACGAATTTCGTCCAAAATCAAACACTTCCGGTGGTCTGGCCGCGCACGAGAAAAGCCTTGCGTTCCGGGTGACCTTGCAAGATACTGGCGGAACCCTTCAGGATGAAACGGTCGATCTGGCTATTCAAACTCTGGTGGAACGTCTAGCTCGAGTATATGGCGCACGGTTGCGCGGATAACCCGCATTTAACAATTGCACGGCTGTTTCCGCATCCATTGTTTTACGCTTGGCGCGCCATTTGATAGATATGAATGAAATGAACTCGAGTGATTTCGAAGCCCTTCTTACGGCGCAACGCAGCGCCATGATTCGAGATATTCCGACATCATCCGCCGTCGTTTCCAATGAAACGCCGACACTCACCAAGGCGGAACTTGCCGAGTTGCTGTTCGACAATGTCGGGCTCAACAAGCGGGAAGCGAAGGACATGGTCGAGGCGTTCTTCGAGGTGATCCGCGATGCGCTCGAGAGCGGCGACAGCGTGAAGCTGTCGGGCTTCGGCAACTTCCAGTTGCGCGACAAGCCGCAGCGTCCCGGCAGAAATCCGAAGACGGGCGAGGCGATTCCGATTGCGGCACGTCGCGTGGTGACGTTTCATGCAAGTCAAAAACTGAAGGCGCTCGTCGAAAACGGCGCCGAAGCGAGCTTCTCGCGCGCTGATTGACTGGCGCGCTTTCGGGCAACCCATCACGGCTAACTGACGATGACAGCGACGATCGAAAAAGTCGTCTTGCCTCCGATTCCGGCGAAGCGGTACTTCACGATTGGTGAGGTCAGCGAACTTTGTGGGGTAAAGCCTCACGTGCTGCGTTACTGGGAGCAGGAGTTCACCCAGTTGAGGCCGGTCAAGCGGCGCGGCAATCGTCGGTATTATCAGCATCACGAGGTGCTGCTGATCCGGCGGATTCGAGAGTTGCTGTACGAGCAGGGTTTTACGATCAACGGGGCGCGCAACCGGCTCGATTCGCATGGCGGCGGTGGGCCGGATGCGGTGGTCGAAGAGGGTGAGGCTACCGCCGGAGTCGCGGGTCAGGTGCAGGCATCGGCGGCAACGGTTGCGGTCGATGTCGAGAAGTTGCGCCAGGAACTGCAGAACGTAATCGATCTGCTGGGCCACTAGTTCATGGACTTGTTCGCTTTGTTCGTGTCGAGCGGTTCTAATCGAATGAAGTGTCTGTTATAATTTTCTTCTGTTCGGGGCGTAGCGCAGCCTGGTAGCGTACCTGCATGGGGTGCAGGTGGTCGGAGGTTCAAATCCTCTCGCCCCGACCAAAAAGATCAAAAGGACTTACGGTGAAAGCCGTAAGTCCTTTTTTCTTGCCCGTCGCGCGGGGCAGCGTTTCCCGCTGTTAACGCTTCGCCCACGCTAATCTGCATCCCGAAGCCTCGATTGCTTTGCTCATGCGCTCGGTTTCGGCTGTCTTGCACATCGCGACCGCCGTGGGCAGCATCGACCCGCCGCCCCATTCCCGAGAAGCCGATTTTTTGCAGTTGGCGTCACGGCGCGTTTTCCACGCGGTGAGCCTCTTCTCGATCGCCGCTTTGCAACTCGCCGACACCGCGGCCTTGCCCTTGACGACCTGCTCCAGCTTCTGCTCCGCGACGATCTGATCGCGCCACGCGCACAGATTCATGCTCATCTGATTCGCGTCGCAATGCGACAGGGCCGCGTCGACCTCACTGGCGGGCAGTCCACTGCGGGTTGCGATGACGTCGGCTGGATTGGATGCGGTTGCCAGTGCCGAACTACGCAGGCGTGCCTATCCCGCAGGTGCAATTGTTCGCTACGTCGTTGTCGTAGCGAAGGACAGCGCCCTCATGCATCCGCAATGCAGTCCATCCGGCATCGGTCAACTCTTTTGATTCGTTTGGCAGGCTCAGCTCCTCAATAATCGGCGAGTGCAATCTGGCAGACTTGTCACCGGCACGCGTTCGCATTCGCAAGCGCACACGAATCACCGCCCTTGAGCCCCCAACGCCACAAACCGCTCCAGATGATGATCCTCATCCCCAAGCTGATGATCGATCATCACGAGCCGCTTCGCGTAATGCGCGAGCGGCAGTTCCCACGTCATACCGATCCCGCCGTGCAACTGGATGCATTCCTCCGCGACTCGCGTGCCGATCCGGCCGATGCTGTACTTCGCCGCCGACACCGCGCGCTCGCGCGCGTTTCGTTCGCCGTCGAGCGCCGCCGCCGCGTTGATCACCGCCGAGCGCGCCTGCTCGATTTCGAGCAGCAAATCGGCCATGCGATGCTGCAACGCCTGGAAGCTGCCGATCGGCACGCCGAACTGCTTGCGCGTGCGCAGATAGTCGAGCGTGTAGTCTTTCGCGACGTCCATTGCGCCGACCGCTTCCGCGCACAGCGCGAGCACGCCGCAACTCAGCGCATATTCGAGCGTCGCAAAGCCGTGATCCACTGAGCCGAGCACGGTGTCGTCGCCGAGCGTGACGTCGTCGAACGTCACTTCGGCCGCGCGTCCTCCGTCGATCTTGCGGTAGCCGCGCACGCTCACACCCGTCGCGTCGCTCGGCACCAGAAACAGCGTGATGCCGGCTTCGGCATCGTCCTCGCCGCTCGTGCGTGCCGAGACGAGGAACACCTGAGCATGCTCGCCATGCTGAACGACGGCCTTTGCGCCGTGCAACGTCCACACGCCGCTGTTGCCATTTACGCTGCGGCGCGCGCGCGTCGTCGCGACCCGGGCAAGCTCGTAATGACTGTCCGGTTCACCATGCGCGAGCGCAACGATCCGCGAGCCGTCGATCAACGAACCCAGCGCCGCATTCTGCAGGTCGCCGCCGCTGCGAGCGATCGCCCGGCCGACGACCAGCGTATCGAGAAACGGTTCGACGACGAGCCCGCGGCCGATGCTCTCGAACACCACGGAAATATCGAACCCGCCGCCGCCAAAACCGCCGCTCGCTTCGTCGAACAGTGCGCCGATCACGCCAAGCTCCGCGAAGCGTGCCCACAATTCGGTGCTGAAGCCTTGCGTCGAGCGTGCGATTTCATCGCGCGTCGCGAAGCCGTACTGCTCGCTGATAAACCGATTCAGCGTATCCGCCAGCATGCGGCGCTCTTCGGTGTGCTGGAAATTCATGACGTGCGCCTCTTACAGTCCGAGGATCATTTTGGAAATGATGTTCTTCTGGATTTCGTTCGAGCCGCCGAAGATCGACAGCTTGCGATTATTGAAGTACTGCGACGCGGCACTCGCGGCTTCGTCGGGGCCGACCGGCACGCCGTCGAAGCCTTCGTGCAGCGCTTGCTCGACGAATGGCTGCGCATAAGCGCCCATCGCACGCCGCGTCAGCGACGAGATCTCCTGACGGATCTCCGTGCCGCGAATCTTCAGCATCGAACTCTCGGCACCGGGCACGCCGCCGCCCGCCACGGCCGCGATCACCCGAAGATTGGTCGTCTTCATGTTCTCGAGATCGATCTCGACGCGCGCCATGCGTGCCGCGAACGCCGGATCCTCGGCGAGCGGCCGGCCGTGGCGCAGTTGTGTCGCGGCGATCTTGCACAGACGGTTGAAGGCGGCGACGGAAAAGCCGACGCCCGCGATATTGGTGCGCTCGTACGTAAGCAGATATTTCGCGTAGGTCCAGCCCTTGTTTTCTTCGCCGACGAGATTTCCGACCGGCACGCGCACGTCGGTGAAGAACACTTCATTGACCTCGTGCTCGCCGTCGAGCGTGATGATCGGCCGGACTTCGACGCCCGGCGTGTTCATGTCGATCAGCAGAAAGCTGATGCCTTCCTGTTTGCGCACGTCGGTCGCGGTGCGCACGAGGCAGAAGATCATGTTCGCGTAATGACCGAGTGTGGTCCACGTCTTCTGGCCATTGACGAGGTAGTGCTCGCCCTGCGCGTCCTTGCCGCGCACTGCCGTCGTCTTGACCGATGCGAGATCGGAGCCCGCGCCGGGCTCCGAATAGCCCTGGCACCACCAGTCGGAACCGTCGAGAATGCGCGGCAGCCAGTGATGCTTCTGCGCCTCGCTGCCGTACTTGATCAGCACCGGCCCGAGCATGTTGACGCCGAACGGCACGACGCGTGGCGCGCCGGCGAGTGCGCATTCGTTTTCGAAGATGAATTTCTGCACTGCGCTCCAACCCGGGCCGCCGTACTCTTTCGGCCAGTGATTCGCGAGCCAGCCTTGCGCGTTCAGAATCGCGTGCCACTCGGCCATGTCGCCGCGCGTCAGACGCCGCCCGCCGTGGACCTTGCCGGCGAGACGTCGCGGGAGCTTGTCGCGCAGAAACGCCAGCACGCTGGCGCGAAAAGCTTCTTCCTCGGAGGTGAAGTTCAGATCCATCGCAGTCGTTCCGTCAGTGTTCGTGGTGGTTCAGGCCGTCGTGTTCAGGCTCGCGAAATCGGCGTCGCGCTCGACCAGCTCGACGAGCAGCGGCGACGGCCGCCAGAACAGCGGGTCTTCCTTAGCGAACTCGCGGATGTCGGCGAGAATCGTCGGCAGGCCGACGCTATCCGCGTATTTCATCGGACCGCCGCGGTAGCGCGGAAAGCCGTAGCCGTACAGCAGGGTCACGTCGACGTCGAGCGGGCGCAGCGCAATACCTTCGTGGACGACGTTCGCGCCTTCGTTGATCATCGCGGCCAGATAGCGGCGCATGATCTGCTCGTCGGTGAAGCTGCGCGGCGTGATGCCCGCGCGCGCACGCTCGGCGTCGATGATCGCCTCGACTTCGGGATCGGGCATGCCGCCGCGCGATCCTTCGGGGTACAGATAGAATCCGCGGCCGGTCTTCTGGCCGAACCAGCCGAGCTCGCACAGGCGGTCGGCGATCTGCACGTAGCGCGCGTTCGGGTCGCGCGTGGCCGCGCGGCGTTTGCGCGCCGCCCAGCCGATGTCGCCGCCCGCGAGATCGACCACCTGAAACGGGCCCATCGGCAAGCCGAACGCCCGCACCGCCGCGTCGATCTGATACGGCGATGCACCGTCTTCCATCAGCGCGTCCGCGGCGGCGCGGTACACGGCAAGCAGGCGATTGCCGATGAAGCCGTCGCACACGCCGGCGCGCACCGGCGTCTTGCGCAGCTTCTTCGCGAACTCGAACGCGGTCGCGACGACGTCGGCGCTGACCTGCTTCGGCACCACGACTTCGAGCAGCTTCATGATGTTGGCGGGCGAGAAGAAGTGCAGGCCGATTACGTCGGCGGGGCGCGAGATGCTGGCTGCGATCGCGTCGATGTCCAGATACGACGTGTTGGTCGCGAGCACCGCACCAGACTTGCAGACGCGATCGAGCTCGGCGAATACGGCCTTTTTGACGTCGAGATCTTCGAACACGGCTTCGATCACGAGGTCGGCGTGAGCAAGCGCATCGTACGACGTGCTGCCGCTCCAGCGCGCCATGGTCGCGGCTTTCTTCTCAGCGGTGAGGCGGCCCCTCGCGATCAGCCCGTCGTAGACCTTGTCGATGTGCGCGCGGCCACGCGCGAGCGCCGCCTCGTCGCGTTCGATCAGCGTGACGGGCAGCCCCGCGTCAAGCACTGCGACCGCGATGCCCGCGCCCATCGTCCCGCCGCCGATCACGCCGATCGCCTCGAGCGCGCGCGGTTTCGCGTCGCGCGTTTCGGGCGCCTTCAGCACTTCGCGCTCGGCGAAGAATGCGTGAACCAGGCCGGCGCGCTGCGGGCTGTCGAGGCATTGCAGGAACAGCTTGCGTTCGAGCTTCAGGCCCTCCTCGAAGGGCTGTTCGATCGCGGCTTCGACGGCATCGACGATTTTCAGCGGCGAGAACAGGCCGCGCGCTTTCTTCGCGGTTTCGTCACGCGCTTTCGCGACGGCGGCGCGGCTCGCGGCGCGATCGATCAATGCGGCGGCGTCGCGCGTGCGGCGTACCGGCGCGTGCGCGGCGAGCAGCTCGTGCGCGTAGGCGAGCCCTTCGGCGAGGATGTCGCCGCTGTCGCCGGGACGGTCGACGAGGCCGAGCGCGAGCGCCTCCTTCGCGCTCGCGTGACGGCCGCTCAGCATCAGGTCGAGCGCCGCCGGCGCGCCGATCAGACGCGGCGTGCGTTGCGTGCCGCCCGCGCCAGGCAGCAGACCCAGCTGCACTTCGGGCAGGCCGAGCTTCGCGCCGTCGACGGCGATCCGGTAATGCGCGGCGAGCGCCACTTCGAGCCCGCCGCCGAGCGCCGCGCCATGCAGCGCGGCAATCACGGGTTTCGTGCATGCCTCGATGCGGTTGCACACGTCCGGCAGCGAAGGCGGCACCGGCGGCTTGCCGAACTCGCGAATATCGGCACCGGCGATGAAATTGCGCCCCGCGCCGACGATCAGCACGGCTTCGACCGCGCGGTCGGCGTCGGCGGCTTCGATCGCGGCCAGCAGGCCGCGCCGCACGTCGGCGGATAGCGCGTTGACCGGCGCGTGGTCGATCGTGACGAGCAGGACCTTGCCGTGCAATTCGCGCGTGACGACGTCGGCCGAGGAGGAAAGGGTCATCGTAGGTGTCTCCATTCGAGGATGGCGAGGCGCGCCGGATCGTCCCATTCTGGAGTGGTCAGCGTTCATTGACAATTACACCGTTGATTGACAGACTGTCAAAATTATTTTGACAAAGACTGGGCGATGGACGTCAACTCGCTGACCCTGCTCGTCGACATCCTCGACGCCGGCAATCTGAGCGAAGCGGCACGCCGGCTCAAGATGAGCCGCGCGAACGTCAGCTATCACCTGAATCAGCTCGAGCGTTCGGTCGGCCTGCAATTGGTGCGCCGCACCACGCGTCGCGTCGAGCCGACCGAGATCGGTCTGCGGCTCTACGAGCACGGCCGCACGATCCGCAACGCGCTGCTGGCCGCGCGCGAGTCGGTGACGACACTGGGCCAGAGCCTGCAGGGGCGCGTGCGGCTCAGCGTGCCGAGCGGCTATGGCCAGCTCGTGATGTCCGACTGGCTGATCGCGTTCAAGCGGCTGTATCCGGGTATCGTGCTCGATGTGATGTTCGAGAACCGCGTCGAGGATCTGATGCGCGACGAGATCGACATCGCGGTGCGCGTGATGTCGGAGCCGCCGCAAAACCTCGTCGCGCGGGACATGGGGCCAGTCCGGTACGTGGCCTGCGCATCCCCCGAATTCGTGCGGACACACGGCATGCCCGCGACGCTCGACGACCTGCGCACCGCGCCGCTGATTACCGCGGCCGTGATCGGCAAGCAGTTGCGGCTCGCCGCGTATCTGCGCGACGAGCGTCATGAAGTCCTGCTCGAACCGACGATTATTTCGGAAAACTTTCTATTTTTGCGCCAGGCGGTGCTGGCCGGTCTCGGTGTCGGACTCGTGCCCGACTACGTGGTGCAGGACGATCTGAAGCTCGGCGCCGTGCTGACCGCGCTCGATGCCTGGCGGCTCAGCATCTTCGGCACGCACATGTACATGCTGTACATGCCGGATCGGCATCACACGCGCGCGGCGGCGACGTTCATCGACTTCGTGCTGAAGCAGGCGCAGGGCTCGGGCAGGGGCGGCGCGACCTGAAGCTGCGAACTCAGGCGCCGAGTCTGCGCGCGATGGCCGTCGTGACCATCGGCACGCCGACGCGCAGCAGCTTGCGCACGCCTTCGTCGCTACCGACTTTGCCCACCGCGTTGTCGATCATCGCCTGCATCACGCTCGCCGGATAAAACTCGCGAAACAGCGTGTTGGCGCCGGTTTGCTCGAACACGTGGTGCAGGAGCGACCCAACGGGGGGGCCGATGCGCTTGAACAGGCCCATCTTGACCACCCGGTTGTTCCACAGATGCAGCGTGTACGCATTGGAACAGAGCGCCGCGCACTCGTCGAAATAGCGCGGCAGGAACACCTTGTAGTAATCGTTGAAGTGCACCGGATAGAACAGGCTTTCGGGAAGACCGGCCTTCACGCCGTAGATGGCGGTCAGCAGACGCGGGCCGGTGTCGCCCCACTTCAGTGCCGTGCCCTTCATTGCTTCGACACGTTCGATTAATTCGTGCAAGCGCGGCTGATCCGGGTCGAGCCGCAGCATCGCCGTGCAGATGCTCGATGAGGTCTCTCGCCCGATCAGGTCGCCCTTGGCGTTGAGATCGAAATCCCGCAACAGCAGCAGATCGGTATCGACCCAGATCTCGTCGGTCCTCGTGAACATCACGAAGCGGAAATAGTCGGTGAAATGCGCCATCGACGGTACGCCGTGAATCGGGAAGTCGTTCAGCGAGTCGCGCGGCAGTATCGTGGTCGCGTCCTTCGCGATCACGCCGGGCGGCAGAGTGTCGATCGGCTCGTAGCTATAGAGCGCGACCTCGCTGCCGTACAGCGTGAACGAATTCAGACAGGCGATCTCGTAGGGAGAAAGTTCCGGGCCATGCCAGAACGATGCAAACCTTGCCTTGCGCATATGTCATCCGGTAGCGATCGTGCGGCGCAACATGCGCGCCGAACCTGTGTAACGATCCTAGACGGGCGCGGCACAGGTCAGATGTAAAGGGCTTGAATCGCACAGGAGTTGTCGCAAAACGTTGAGTTCAGCGCAACGAGTCGGCGATTAGGAGCGGGACTATGTCGTATCTGGCGAATTCAGTTGCGCACGGCAATGCATTAACCGAGTGCGCAAGGCCGTGGGCTAAACTGCGGAACACCGGCCATGCGCGCAGAGGCAGCAAGCGACGGACCATGCATCACGCCATGCAGTGGCAACGACGATATCCAGGAGACCCGATGAACCTCGACGGCGAGACTTACGATTCGCTCACGGCCAGATTCGCGTGGCGTATTCCACCGCGCTACAACATCGGCGTCGACACATGCGACAAGTGGGCCGATGGCTCGGGGCGTCTCGCGCTGATCTACGAAGACGCCGACGGCCGCGCGACCCGTTATACGTTCGACGAACTGAAAGCCCTGTCCGACCGCTTCGCCAATGCGCTGCTCGCGGCGGGCGCGCGGCGCGGCGAGCGCATCGGCATCTTTCTGTCGCAATCGATCGAAACGGCCATCGCGCATCTCGCGGCCTACAAGGCCGGCATGGTCGCGGTGCCGCTGTTCGCGCTGTTCGGCGTGGACGCGATCGAGCATCGGCTCGGCGACAGCGGCGCGCTCGCGCTGATCACCGATCACGCCGGCGTGCAAAAGATCGCCGAAATTCGCGGCGCGCTGCCCGAGTTGCGACACGTGTTCAGTGTCGATATCGAGCAGGATGACGAAGCATCGGACGCGCCCGTGCGGTCGTTCTGGCAGGCGTTGAATGGCGCTTGCGCCGAGTTCACGCCGGCCGACACCGCCGCGGACGATCCGGCGATCATCATCTATACGTCGGGCACGACCGGAAAACCGAAGGGCGCGTTGCACGGGCATCGCGTTTTGCTCGGGCACCTGCCCGGCGTGGAGATGTCACAGCAGGGCTTTCCCGCGCGCGCGACGCTGATGTGGACGCCCGCGGACTGGGCGTGGATCGGCGGTCTGTTCGACGTGCTGCTGCCGTCGTGGCATCACGGTGTCGCGGTGCTGGCGCGCCGTTTTGCGAAATTCGACGGCCACGCCGCGTTCGATCTGCTCGCGCGTCACGCGGTCTCCCATGCGTTTCTACCGCCGACCGCGCTGAAGATGATGCGCGGCGTCGGGCGGCCCGCTCATCTGCGTCTCGCGTTGCAAGCGGTCGCGAGCGGCGGCGAATCGCTGGGCGAGGAACTGATCGGCTGGGGGCGCGACGCACTCGGCGTGACGATCAACGAGTTCTACGGGCAGACCGAGTGCAACGTCGTGGTGTCCTCGTGCGCGGCGCTGTTCGAGCCGCGCTTCGGCGCGATCGGGCGCGCGGTGCCGGGGCACCATGTCGCGATCGTCGATGCCGCCGGCAACGAGCTGCCGCCCGGCGCGATCGGCGATATCGCGGTGGCCGCGCCCGATCCGGTGATGTTTCTCGGCTACTGGCGGAACGTTGCGGCCACCAACGACAAATTCCGCGGCAGGTTTCTGCTGACCGGCGATCTCGGCACGCGCGATGCGGACGGCTTCATTCGCTTCGTCGGTCGTGGCGACGACGTGATCACGAGCGCCGGTTACCGGATTGGGCCGGCGTCGATCGAGGATTCGCTGCTGCGTCATCCGGCCGTCGCGATGGCGGCCGTGGTCGGCGCCCCCGATCGCGAGCGCACAGAAATCGTGATGGCGTTCGTCGTGCTGAAAGCGGGTTTCGTCGGCGACGATGCACTCGTGCGCGAGATCCAGCAGCACGTGAAGACGCGTCTGGCCGCGCACGAATACCCGCGCGAGATTCGCTTCGTCGAAAGCCTGCCGATGACGGCCACCGGCAAGGTGATCCGCAAGACGCTGCGCGAGGCGGTGACGCACGGTCCGGACGCGATCTCACCGGCGAAAAACTGAGTCTGCTACGATGACCAACCCACGATGGGAATCACAGCGGAGAGATTGGATGCGCCCCGAGAGTGCAATGCGTTTCGACCAGGAGTTCGCGCCGCGCATTGCCGAGGCGATCGCCGCGTGTATCGCCAAGACCGTGCACACCGACGTGTTGCCGCATGGCGAACAGGGTCAGCCCACCCGCGTGCGGATTCACGCCACGCCGCTCGATGAGCTCGGTCATTATCCGCATCCGTTGAATCTGTATCTGACCTGGGACAGCGACGAAATAGAAAGGCTGATGGGCGAGCAGGGAGCGACGCGTTTCGCCAGATATCTGGCCGCGCTGCCGCGCAAGCTCAATGCGTGGACCCAGGCGCGCGAACTCGATTTCTCCACGCACACGCAGGGTGAGCCGGTTACGTTGATCGGCGGGCTCGATTTCGAATCGTAGACGCGCGCGCGCGATTGCGGGCTTGCGTTCGAGAGCTGGATAAAAAACGGCCGCTGTGCCCGAAGAGCCGGCGGCCGTTGCTTTTGCAGCGTTGGGTTACAGCGACGCTCAGCCGCCCAGCGCCGGATCGCTCATGCTGTTGTTTGCCGTCTCGACATGACCGGCGATGCGGCGCGCGAACGTCGGGTCCGTATCGACGGTGATCGCGAGATCGTACCAGCCGTATGCGTTGCGCAGATCGAGGTACAGATTGTCGGTGTCGCCGCCGCGTACCGAATGCTTGATCACATGGCTCGCGTCGTACGCGTTGACGATCGTGAACTGGCAACGCGCGCTGCCGACGTTCTCGAGCCGCAGTTGCAGATTGCCGTTCGCGACATCGTAGCCTTCGGCGACGGCCGGCCGTGCGGTGTCCGAACCATTCCACCAGTTCCGTGCGACCACCTTGCCCGCGAAGCGGCGCAGGAAGCCGTTCGGCCCGTGCACGCTGAAGTCGTAGCTGCCGTCGGCGTTGAGCAGCAGCGCGTCCTGCAGATGCTTGCCCGCTTCGACGGTATAGCTGCGCGGCGCGTCGGCGCTATTGGCCGCGTACACGAGGAACACCGCGCCCGCGCGGCCCGTGTTGACGAAGCGCATCGTCAGCTTGCCGTTCGAGCCTTCGTCGACGCGCACGAACAGTTCGTACGGCAACGCGCGCGCCGGGCGCACGCCCGCTTCCTGCTTCGGCACCGTCTGCACCGTCGGCGGTTGCGGCACGTAGTCCGGGTGACGGTTCCGGTCGGCCGGCAGGTAGCCGCTCGTGCCCGGCAGCGACGGCACCGACGCGTTCGGATTCGCGAAGTTGAACGCGGAGGTCAGATCGCCGCACACCGCGCGACGCCACGGCGTGATGTTCGATTCGCCGAGATTGTGCTGCTGGCCGAAGCGCTTTTCGATGAAGCGGATCACCGACGTATGGTCGAACACTTCCGAGCACACGTAGCCGCCTTTGGACCACGGCGAGACCACCAGCATCGGCACGCGCGGTCCGAGCCCGTACGGCCCGGCGACGTTCTTCGCATCGCCGGCATAGATTTCGTGCGTGATGTCGACGGTCGACAAACCGTTCGCGCTCGACGCGGCCGCGAACGGTGCGGCGATGTGATCGAAGAAGCCGTCGTTTTCGTCGTAGTTGATCAGCAGCACGGTCTTGCTCCACACGTCCGGGTTCGACGTGAGGATCTGCAGCACCTGATCGAGGTACCACGCGCCGTAGTTGGTCGGCCAGTTCGGATGCTCGCTGTACGCTTCGGGCGCGACGATCCACGACACCTGCGGCAGCGTGCCGTTCTGCACGTCGCGCTTCAGAATGTCGAAGTAGCCGTCGCCGTTGGCCGCGTTGGTGCCGGTCCGCGCGTTGTCGTATAGCGGGTTGCCCGGCTGCGCGTTGCGGTACTGATTGAAATACAGCAGCGAGTTGTCACCGTAGTTGCCGATGTACGCGTTCTGCGTCCAGCCCCACGAGCCGTTCGCGTCGAGCCCGGTGCCGATGTCCTGATAGATCTTCCACGAGATGCCCGCGTTCTGCAGCACTTCGGGGTAGGTCGACCAGCCGTAGCCGAGTTCCGAATTGTCGATTACCGGACCGCCGCCGCTGCTGTCGTTGCCGACCCAGCCACTCCACATGTAGTAGCGATTCGGATCGGTCGGACCCATCAGCGAGCAGTGGTAGGCGTCGCAGATCGTGAATGCGTCGGCGAGCTGATAGTGGAACGGGATGTCGTCGCGCGTCAGGTAGGCCATCGTGGTCGCGCCTTTCGACGGTACCCACTGATCGTTGCGGCCGCCGTTCCATGCGGCGTGCGTGGAGTTCCAGTCGTGCGCGAGATCCTGCAGGAATTGCAGGCCGAGGTTCGGCGCGCCCGGACGGAACGGCAGCACGTAGCTGGCACCGCTGGCATCGGCGGTTTGCGGCTGATACCACACCGGCTGGCCGTTCGCGAGGTTGATCGCGCGCGTGTCGCCGAAGCCGCGCACGCCTTTGAGCGTGCCGAAGTAGTGGTCGAACGAACGGTTCTCCTGCATCAGCACGACGATGTGCTCGACGTCGCGGAGCGTGCCGGTCCGGTTGTTGGCCGGAATCGCGAGCGCATTGCGGATGCCCGGCGGCAGCATGCTCAACGCGGTGAAGGAACCGGCGGCTTGGGCGGCCGAGCGCAGAAAATCACGACGATTGTTTGAGGTCATGGGGGGGCGGTGGTGGCTTTGATCTTCGGTGGAGGAAAAAGGCACGGGGACGACACATTGCGGTGCTGAAACGGCGATGCTGCGTCGGACGCGCGAAGGCGGGCTAGCCGCCGCGCGCGGCGCGATTCTCAATCGACGGTATGGATGACGGGGCTGGCCAGCGGCGGCGAGGTGGCGGACAGCGCCGTGCCGGCTTCGGATGCGGGTGCCGCCGGTGTCTGGATCGTCAGCGTCGGCGGCGCGGAGTCGGCCGGCGGGGGGGCGATCGATGGGTCGCCGGGGTTAGCGGCGAAATGGTCGGTTGAACTGATCGTGTTCGTGCCGGCGGGCGGGGCGTCGTCGCTGCACGCTCCTGCTAGCGCGCACAGCGCGATCACCGCGATGGCGCCCGTCAAACGTTTGCGACGGGGCGCACGAATCGGCTTCGACACGAAGGGCATGGCACTGTCTCCGGGCGGGGAAGGGATGCCTCGCAATCGATGTGCCGAGGTCAGCGATGCAGCAGCATAATCGCCGATCCGTGTAATTTTTATGAAGTATCGGTAACAGACGGGCGCCGCTTATCGTTGTGCGCGCACGAACACCGCGATGGCGTCGTTGAGCGCGGCGGGCGCGTCGTGATGCGGCGAGTGTCCGCATGCGTCGAGCTTCACGAGTTGGGCGTGCGGCACGCGCGCGGCGATCGTGTCGATCTGCGCCATCGTGCCGTAGTTGTCGTCGTGGCCCTGGATCGCGAGCAGCGGTCGACGGATCGGCGCGAGCGCCTCGACGATCGACCACCGCCTGAACGCAGGGTCGAGCCAGATATCGTTCCAGCCGTAGAACGCGGAATCGACGTCCGCGTGATAGCGGGCGAGCTTCGCGCGAAGATCGGTGGTTTCGTAAAGCTGCTTCGTTTGGGCGATGCTTTGCACCGAGATGTCTTCGACGAATACGTGCGGCGCAATCACGACCGCGCCCGCGAGCGCATCGGGGTACAGCGCCGCATAGAGCAGCGCGATCGAGCCGCCGTCGCTATGACCGATCACCCACATGCGTTGGCGTTGCCGCAGGTCGATATCGAGCGCGTCGAGCAGGGTGGGGAGGATGTCGCGCGCCTGTGCGGTCATGAAATCGACCGGCCATTTGTCGTCAGGCGCACGCGCTGTCGAGAGTCCGTAGCCTGGCCGCGAATAGACGAGCCCGCGCATGCCGAGTCGCGCGCATAACGTCTGCGGCCAGTCGCGCCACATTGCGATCGAGCCGAGACCTTCGTGCAGGAATACCGCCATCGGCGAATCGTCCTGCTGAGCATTCGCCTGCTCGTTGACCCAGCGGTACTCGATGCGCAGCGGTCCATGCGACGCGCTCGCCGGCAGTTCGGCAAGGCGGCTGGCGGCACTCGCGGAGGAAGTGGCAGGGGCGGTACCTCGGTTCTGCATCAATGAATCACCTATGACTGTTCGCGTAGCTTGAAGCGTTGAATCTTGCCGGTGGCGGTCTTCGGCAGATCGTCGGTGAACACGATATCGCGCGGGTACTTGTGCGGCGCGAGCCGTTCCTTGACGAAGGTCTTCAGTTCCTCGGCGAGCAGATCGGACGGCATGAAGTCGCGCTTGAGCACGACGAACGCGCGCGTTTTCACGAGCCCGCCATGATCGACGCCGACCACCGCCGCTTCGAGCACCGCCGGATGCGCGACGAGCACCATCTCGACCTCGACCGGCGACACATATTGGCCGCTCACTTTCAGCATGTCGTCGCTGCGGCCCGCGTAGACATAGCAGCCGTTCGCGAGACGCCGATATTTGTCGCCGCTTCTGATCCATTCGCCAAGAAACGTCGCGCGCGTTTTCTCGCGATTGCTCCAGTACATCAGCGCCGCGCTCGGCCCCTTGATGAACAGATCGCCGACTTCGCCATCGGGCACCGGCCGCCCGGCTTCGTCGCGCAACTCGACTTCGTAGCCCGGCACGGGGCGCCCGGTCGTGCCGTATTCGACTTCGCCCGCGCGATTCGACAGGAAGATGTGCAGCATTTCCGTCGAGCCGATGCCATCGAGAATCTCGGCGCCGAAGTGCGCGGTGAAGCGTTCGCCGACGTCGCGTGGCAACGCCTCGCCGGCCGACGCGCACACGCGGATCGCGACGTCGGCGCGCGCGGGCAGGTTGGGCGACACCAGCATGTTCGCGTACAAGGTCGGCACGCCGTAGAACACGGTCGGGCGATGCCGGACGAGGCGCGCGAAAATCGCCTCGGCGGTCGGGCGCTCGGCCATCAGGATCGCGGTCGCGCCGACCGACAGCGGAAACGTCAGCGCGTTGCCGAGCCCATATGCAAAGAACAGTTTCGCCGCCGAAAACACCACGTCGCTCTCGACGATGCCGAGCACCGGCTTCGCATACAGCTCGGCGGTCCAGTACAGATTCGCGTGCGTATGGACGGTGCCTTTCGGCTTGCCGGTCGAGCCCGACGAATAGAGCCAGAACGCGATGTCGTCCGCGTTGCTTGCACAGCCTTTGCCGGCGGGCAGCGCGGTGTCGACCAGCGTTTCGAAGCGGGGCGCCGCGAGCGGCGCTTCGATGGAGGCGTGAGGCTGCGAGACGATCGGTTGGCAGCCGTCGTCGTCGATGCTGCTCAGCGCCTCCGTCACGTTAGGTAGCAACGGTTCCGATACGATCACCGCTCGCGCGTGGCTGTGCGTCAGCATGTGCGTATAGTCGGCGGCGCTCAGCAAGGTGTTCGCGACGACCGGCACGATGCCGGCGTAAAGCGCGCCGAGAAATGCGACCGGTAGCGATACGGTGTCGAGCATCACGAGCAGCACGCGTTCCTCGGGATGCACGCCGAGCGCACGCAGTGCGCTGGCGCAGCGCCGCGCGCGCTGTTCGAGTTCGCCGTAGGTCATCGCGCCGTAGTCGTCGATATAGGCGACTTTGCTCGCGCGCGCTTCGTTCAACTGGAACAGATGCCTCGCGAAGTTGAACAGCGGGGGCGGCGGCGCAACCGGCTCGCGTGCGCTCGTTTCCAGCAGGGCTTCCATATGTCTCCTCCATCCGTGGACACGGTCCGGCTCTTGTGTGATCGTGATCTGCTCGCGGCTCACGCGCGCGTGAATTCGATCGCCCCTTGCGGCAGCAGATACAGCACCAGCGCCCGGCCGTTCGCGACGGTCGGACGATGCGCCGAGCCGGGGCCGTACACGCACCAGCCGGCCGGATGGCCGTCGAACGTCGCGCCGTCGGTGAGGGGCATGATCAGATCGATCTCGCCGTGCGGATGGACGTGGTGCGGACCGGCAATGTCCTGCATGTCGACGACGTCGACGGAAAAGCCGTGCGTGTCGTCGTCGAGCGGCCGCCCGGCGAGTTGCCCAGTGACGCCTGCGATCAGGCGCTGGAATTCCTGTGGGGACATGCGAGCCTCCAGAAGCGCGCTCACGCAGGCCGGCCGCCGGGTCGCCGGCCGCCGGATCGCCGGCCGCCGGAACTTGGGTGCATGCGTATTGCGGCGCCGTCTCCGTGACGCGGCCGGAATGCCAAGGCGGCGCGCGACTGTGTTTGTGATTGGATCAGCTTTTGGCGAAAATTAAACCGTTCACCTGGTGCATGTCAAGCACTATAGTACATGTATCGTAGTCACGAGGTCGCAAAACATGAATCAAAAGTACCCTCCCGCACCGTTGGACGAAACCGACGACGACGCGGCCCGCGCCGAACGCACCGAGCGCGCGGGTGAACGCACGGCCGAACGTGGCGGCGAGCGCGAAGAACGCGATCCGTTCCTGACCGCGATGGGCGAGCGTGTGCGTTTGCTGCGCGCGCGCCGCGGCATGACGCGCAAGACGCTGGCGGCCGAAACCGGTTTGTCGGAGCGGCATCTGGCGAACCTCGAATCGGGCGTCGGCAATGCGTCGGTGCTGGTGCTGCGGCAGCTCGCGGCCGCGCTGAACTGCTCGCTCGCCGAGGTGATCGGCGACGAAACCACCGCGTCCGCCGAATGGCTGCTGATCCGCGAGCTGCTGCAGGGGCGCGACCAGGCGGCACTGCAGCGCGCGCGCATCGCGCTCGCCGAGATGTTCGCGCAGGCGCCGCGCGACCCGCACCGCAAGGACCGCATCGCGCTGATCGGCCTGCGCGGCGCGGGTAAGTCGACGCTCGGGCGCATGCTCGCGCAGGAGCGCAAGGTGCCGTTCATCGAGCTCACGCGCGTGATCGAACAGCTCGCGGGCTGTCCGCCGTCGGAGATTCATTCGCTGTACGGCGCGAGCGCGTATCGACGCTACGAGCAACGCGCGCTCGAGGCGGTGATCCACGAGCATCCGCACGCGGTGATCGCGTCGCCGGGCGGGCTCGTGTCGGAATCGGGCACGTTCAACGTGCTGCTGTCGCACTGCTTCACCGTGTGGTTGCAGGCGACGCCCGAGGAACATATGCGCCGCGTCGTCGCGCAAGGCGATCTGCGGCCGATGTCCGGCAACCGCGAGGCGATGGACGACCTGAAGCGCATCCTCGCCGGGCGCGCCGAGCTGTACGGACGCGCGGACATGTCGTTCGACACCAGCGAAAAGACGCTCGCCGATGCGTACCTGCAGTTGCGCGACCGTCTCGCCGCGCGGCTCGCGGCGGAAGCCCCCGACGAGGCGCGCGTGAACTGACCGATCGTGGGCGCCAGGGTTTCCCCGTAAAAATGCACTAAAGTGCTTTACGCTGGTATGGCGATGCACTATTGTTCAAAAAACAGATTGCATCGTCCAGTCAGGAGACGCCCCATGTCCACAGCACCCACCGCCGTTGCTCAGGCCGCGCCGGTCGACTATCGCACCGAGCCGTCGCAGTACAAGCATTGGAAGCTCAGCTTCAACGGTGCGGTCGCGACGCTCGGCATCGACATCGCCGAGGATGGCGGCATTCGCGACGGCTACAAGCTGAAGCTCAATTCGTATGATCTCGGCGTCGACATCGAGCTGCACGACGCGATTCAGCGCATTCGCTTCGAGCATCCGGAAGTCCGCACGGTGGTGGTGACGAGCCTGAAGGACCGGGTGTTCTGCTCGGGCGCGAATATCTTCATGCTGGGGCTGTCATCGCACGCGTGGAAGGTCAACTTCTGCAAATTCACGAACGAAACCCGCAACGGGCTCGAAGATTCGTCGCGCCATTCGGGGCTGAAGTTTCTCGCCGCGGTGAACGGCGCGTGCGCGGGCGGCGGTTATGAACTCGCGCTCGCCTGCGATGAAATCTATCTGATCGACGATCGTTCCTCTTCGGTGTCGCTGCCGGAAGTACCGCTGCTTGGCGTGCTGCCCGGCACCGGCGGACTCACGCGCGTGACCGATAAGCGCAAGGTGCGCCACGATCGCGCGGATATCTTCTGCACGGTGGTCGAGGGCGTGCGCGGCGAACGCGCGAAGGCCTGGCGTCTCGTCGACGAAGTTGTGAAGCCGAACCAGTTCGAGCAGGCCATTCAGGCGCGCGCGCTCGAACTCGGCGCGCACAGCGATCGTCCGGCCGATGTGCAGGGCGTCGCGCTCACGCGCATCGAACGCACGGATCGCGAAGCTGGCCTCAGCTATCAGACGGTCAACGTCACGATCGATCGCGCGAAACGTATGGCGACCTTCACCGCGTGCGCGCCACAGACCGGGCAACCGACCGACCTCGCCGCGATCGCCGCGGCCGGCGCCAACTGGTGGCCGCTGCAATTCGCCCGCGAACTCGACGACGCGATCCTCTCGATGCGCACCAACGCGCTCGACATCGGCACCTGGGTGTTCAAGACCGAAGGCGACGCGCGCCACCTGCTCGCAGTCGATGCGACGCTGCTGCAGCACAAGGATCACTGGTTCGTGCGCGAAACGATCGGCATGCTGCGCCGCACGCTCGCGCGCCTCGACGTGTCGTCGCGCTCCATCTTCACGCTGATCGAGCCGGGTTCATGCTTCGCCGGCACGTTCGCGGAACTCGCGTTCGCCGCCGATCGCACCTACATGGCCGCGCTGCCCGACAACGAGGACGAGGAGCCGGCGATCACGCTGTCGGAAGTCAACTTCGGCCTGTATCCGATGGTGACGCATCAGTCGCGGCTCGCGCGGCGCTTCTACGAGGAAGCCGAGCCGCTCGACGCGGCGCGCGCGCTGATCGGTCAGCCGGTCAAGGCGCTCGACGCGGAGCGCCTCGGTCTCGTCACCGCGTCGCCTGACGATATCGATTGGGCCGACGAAATCCGCATCGCGCTCGAAGAACGCGCGGCGATGTCGCCCGATGCCTTGACCGGCCTCGAAGCGAATCTGCGCTTCAATGGGCCGGAGACGATGGAGACGCGCATTTTCGGGCGTCTCACCGCCTGGCAGAACTGGATCTTCAACCGGCCGAACGCAGTGGGCGAGAAGGGTGCGCTCAAGGTGTACGGCAAGGGCAGCAAGGCGCAATTCGATGTGTCGCGCGTCTGAGATGCGCCGCGCTCACTCCGACTGAACGACGCCGCCTGCCGATACGCGCCTCTCGCCACTGCAGCTTCCGAACAGGGAACTGACCCAGGGAACCGACCATGTCCTCGATCAACTACAGCGAAAAGATTCCGAACAACGTCAACCTCGCCGACGACCGCGCGCTGCAACGCGCGCTCGAACAATGGCAGCCGAACTTTCTGTCATGGTGGGGCGACATGGGCCCGGAAGGCTCGCACGGTTACGACGTGTATCTGCGCACCGCGGTCAGCGTCGATGCGGGCGGCTGGGCGCACTTCGACTACGTGAAGATGCCCGAGTACCGCTGGGGCATTTTCCTCACGCCGGGCGAGCAGGATCGCAAGATCCACTTCGGCGAGCACAAGGGCGAAGCCGCGTGGCAGGACGTGCCCGGCGAGCATCGCGCGAACCTGCGCCGCATCATCGTCACGCAGGGCGATACGGAACCGGCCTCGGTCGAGCAGCAGCGTCACCTCGGTTTGACCGCGCCGTCGCTGTACGATCTGCGCAACCTGTTCCAGGTCAACGTCGAGGAAGGCCGCCACTTGTGGGCGATGGTGTATCTGCTGCATCGCTACTTCGGGCGCGACGGTCGTGAGGAAGCTGAAGCCTTGCTCGGCCGTCGCTCGGGCGACGAGGACAATCCGCGCATTCTCGGCGCGTTCAACGAGAAAACGCCGGACTGGCTCGCGTTCTACATGTTCACGTACTTCACCGACCGCGACGGCAAGTTCCAGTTGTCGGCGCTCGCGGAGTCGGGCTTCGATCCGCTCGCGCGCACGACGAAGTTCATGCTGACCGAGGAAGCGCATCATATGTTCGTCGGCGAATCGGGCGTGTCGCGCGTGATCCAGCGCACCGCTCAGGTGATGAACGAACTCGGCACCGGCGACGTCGCGAAGATCCGCGCGGCCGGCGTGATCGATCTGCCGACCATCCAGCGCTATCTGAACTTCCATTACTCGGTCACGATCGACCTGTTCGGCGCCGATCATTCGTCGAACGCGGCGACGTTCTATAGCTCGGGTCTGAAGGGCCGCTACGAGGAAGGCAAGCGCGACGACGATCATCGCCTGAACGAGCTTGCTTACAAGCTGCTCGACGTGCAGGACGGCAAGCTCGTCGAGCGCGAAGTGCCGATGCTCAACGCGATGAACGAAGTGCTGCGCGACGATTACATCAAGGACTCGGTTGCGGGCGTTGGGCGCTGGAACAAGGTGCTCGAGAAGGCCGGCATCGACTTTCGCATGACGGTGCCGCACAAGGCGTTCAACCGGCAGATCGGCACGTTCGCGGGCACGCGGGTGTCACCGGAGGGCCGCGTGCTCAGCGAAGCCGAATGGGCCGCCAACGAAGCGAACTGGCTCGCCACGCCGGAAGACCGCGCGTTCGTCGCTTCGCTGATGGGCCGCGTCGCCGAGCCGGGCAAGTTCGCGAACTGGATCGCGCCGCCCGCGATGGGCGTGAACCGTCAGCCGGTCGATTTCGAATACGTGCGCTTCAATTGAAGCAGGCGAGGAAGCCATGAACGGGCCAGTATCGGTCGAAGTTCTGCGGCAGCATCTGATCGATCCGGAGATCTGCATTCGCTGCAATACCTGCGAGGAGACCTGTCCGGTCGATGCGATCACGCACGACGACAACAACTACGTCGTGAAGGCCGACGTCTGCAACGGCTGCATGGCCTGCGTGCCGCCGTGCCCGACCGGCGCGATCGACAACTGGCGCACCGTGCTGAAGGCCGACGCGTATTCGATCGACGAGCAGTTTACGTGGGACGTGTTGCCGGAGCAGAACACGATGGCGGTGCCGGCTGAAGAACCGGTGGCCGCGTCCACCGCGGGCGACAGCGCCGCCGAAGCAGACGGCATCGAAGTGGATACCGTGCGCGGCGCGCTCGTGCCGCCGTGGTCGGCCGCGAAGCCGTACGTGAATCTCTACACGCATAAGGCGCCGACCATCGCGACGGTGGTCGGCAACTACCTGCTCACCGACAGCGCGACGTCGAGCGACATCCATCACATCGTGCTCGATTTCGGCTCGATGCCGTTTCCGGTGCTCGAAGGCCAGTCGATCGGCATTCTGCCGCGGGGTGCTGCCGCCGACGGCCGCGTGCATCACGCGCGCCAGTACTCGATCGCGAGTCCGCGCGATGGCGAGCGGCCCGGCTATAACAACGTGTCGCTGACGGTGAAGCGGGTGTCGCAGCAGCACGGCGACGCGATCGACGGCGTGTGCTCGAACTATCTGTGCGATCTGAAGAAGGGCGACGTGGTCAACGTGATCGGTCCGTTCGGCAGCACCTTCCTGATGCCGAATCATCCGAACTCGCATCTGCTGATGATCTGCACGGGCACCGGTTCCGCGCCGATGCGCGCGATGACCGAGTATCGCCGCCGCAAGCGCCTCAAAGGCGCGACCGGCAAGCTGATGCTGTTCTTCGGCGCGCGTACCAAGGAGGAGCTGCCGTACTTTGGACCGCTGACGAATCTGCCGAAGGATTTCATCGACACCACGCTCGCGTTTTCGCGCACCCCGGGACAGGCGAAGCGCTACGTGCAGGACGCAATGCGCGAACGTTCGGCCGACGTCGCGAACCTGCTGAAGGACGACAACACCTATATCTACGTGTGCGGCCTCAAGGGCATGGAGGACGGTGTGCTGCAGGCGCTCAAGGATATCGGCGAGCAGCATCAGATCGATTGGGAAGCGTTGTGGGCGAAGCTGAAGCGGGAAGGGCGGCTGCATCTGGAGACGTACTGAGCGGCGCGCCGACACGCCGACCCACCCGAAAGCTCCGCGAAAAGGCTCCGCAAAGGCTCGTGAAAGCATGAGCGCTTGCGGGGCCTTTTTGCCTGCGCCATGTGCTCGACGGCAGAGCGCAGCGGCTGACCTGTGCGGATCGACGCACCGCGCGCGAAGCGCTTTGAAAATCGCGGACGGTTTGCTACAGTCGGCCCACACAGCCGGCCGCACGCCGGCACTCCCCGCCAAACGCGGCAGTCCGCCACCCGCGCAGCCACTCAGACGGAGCCGTCCGATGAAGCCGATTCGTTCACTTGCGATGATTGCGCTGTTGCAGGCAGCACTCGCGCATCCGGCTAGTGCCGACGATCTCGCGCGGATCAAGGCATCGGGCGTGTTCCGGATCGGCACCGAAGGTACGTACGCCCCGTTCACCTACCACGACGACGCGGGCAAGCTGACCGGCTTCGACGTCGAGCTTGGGAGCGCGATCGCGCAGCGTCTCGGCGTCAAGCCGCAATTCATCGAAGGCAAATGGGAAGGACTGGTCGCCGGTCTCGACGTCAATCGCTACGACGCGGTGATCAACGAGGTCGCGATCACCGACGAGCGCAAGCTCAAATACGATTACTCGGACCCGTACATCACGTCGCACGCGGTGCTGATCGTCGCATCGGATAACACGACGATCAAATCTTTCGACGACCTGAAGGGCCGCAAATCGGCCAATACGCTGACCAGCAACGTCGGCAGGATCGCGGCCGCGCACGGCGCGCAGGTGATCCCGGCGCAGGGCTTCGACGAATCGATCGAGCTGCTGGTCGCGGGCCGCGTCGACGCGACCGTCAACGATTCATTGTCGTTTCTCGACTACAGGAAGCGCGAGCCCGAGGCGAGGATCAAGGTCGTCGCGGTCGATACGTCGCCCGATAGCAGCGACAAGTCGGCCGTACTGATCCGCAAGGGCAATCCGAAGCTGCGCCTGGCGATCGACGACGCGCTCGCCGGCATGAGAAAAGACGGTACGTATCAGCGGATTTCGCTGAAGTACTTCGGCCGGGACGTGTTTCATTGACCGTCGGCCGAAACGTTGACGCGGATAAATCCACATTAAAAAAGAAGGGGCGTCGAAACGCCCCCTCTTCGTTGTCGTCAGCCCGTCGAACATGCGGCGTGCCGCACGTTCAACGCGGCAGACGCTGGCCTCACACCGTCGCGTCGCTCAGCGCGGCGTCGAAGAAGCGCTCCTGGGCATCCGTGTTCACGCGTGCATACGCGCGGTTCACGCCGCTGATCACCGCGCGGATCGACGCGGTGATCAGGTTAGCATCGACACCGACGCCGAACGCGCTGCCGGCCACATCGGTGCCGGCCATTTCGGCGATCGCGATCGCGCGCGCATCGGCGCCCTGCGTGAGCGCGCGTTCCTCGTAGTGCTGGATGCGCACGGGCACGTCGAAGGCGTGCATCAGCGCGTCGAGCGGGCCGTTGCCGGCGCCGCTCAGCACGCGCGGCGTGCCGTTGATTTCGACGTTGAGCTTGATGTGCTCGCGGCCGTCATGCTCGGACAGGCTGTGGCTGATATAGCGGACCGGCTCGGCCGTGCGCACGTATTCCTGCTGGAACAGTTCCCAGATCTGCGCGGGCGTGACTTCCTGGCCGCTCTGGTCGGTGAAACGCTGCACGGCCGAGCTGAAATCGACCTGCAGACGGCGCGGCAACACGACGCCGTAGCTCTGCTCGAGCAGGTACGCGATACCGCCCTTGCCCGACTGGCTGTTCACGCGAATCACGGAGTCGTAGGTTCGGCCGAGGTCGCTCGGATCGATCGGCATGTACGGCACTTCCCAGATCGCGTCCGGCTTCTGCGCGGCGAAGCCCTTCTTGATCGCGTCCTGGTGCGAGCCCGAGAACGCGGTGAAGACGAGATCGCCGACATACGGATGACGCGGATGCACCGGCAACTGCGTGCATTCCTCGGCCGTGCGCGCGACTTCGTTGATGTTCGAGAAATCGAGCTCGGGGTCGACGCCCTGCGTGTACAGGTTCAACGCGAGCGTGACGAGGTCGACGTTGCCGGTGCGCTCGCCGTTGCCTAACAGACAACCTTCGACGCGATCCGCGCCCGCCATCACCGCGAGCTCCGCGGCCGCGACGGCCGTGCCGCGGTCGTTATGCGGGTGGACGGAGACGATCAGCGAGTCACGACGCGCGAGATTGCGGTGCATCCATTCGATCTGGTCGGCGTAGACGTTCGGCGTGGCCATTTCGACGGTGGCCGGCAGATTGACGATCGCCTTGCGCTCGGGCGTCGGTTGCCAGATGTCGAACACCGCGTCGCAGACTTCCTTCGCGAATTCGAGTTCGGTGCCGCTGAACACTTCCGGGCTGTATTGCAGCGTGAAGTGCGTGTCCGGTTGCGCGTCGGCGAGGCGTTTCATCGTGCGCGCGGCCTTCTGCGCGAGTTCGATCACGCCGCTCTTTTCGAGGCCGAACACGATCTTGCGGAATTCCGGCGCGGTCGCGTTGTACAGATGGACGATCGCGCGCGGGGCGCCGCGCAACGATTCGAAAGTACGCTCGATCAGATCGTCGCGCGCCTGCGTGAGCACTTCGATCGTCACGTCGTCAGGAATATGGCCGCCCTCGATCAGCTCGCGCACGAAGTTGAAATCGGTCTGCGACGCCGACGGAAACGCGACTTCGATTTCCTTGAAGCCGATCTGCACCAGCGTCTTGAACATGCGCATCTTGCGCTCGGCGTTCATCGGCTCGAACAGCGCCTGGTTGCCGTCGCGCAGATCGGTGCTCATCCAGATCGGCGCGCGCGTGATGGTGCGCGACGGCCACTGGCGATCCGTCAAATTGATCGGCTTGAACGAACGGTACTTGGTAGCAGGGTTTTTCAACATTTTCATCATCCGGGGGAGAGACCGTGGAATGGGTGTCGACCGGACGACGAAAACGCGATACTGGGCCGCCGGTCGAAAACCGGGGCTGGGTCAGTTACTGGGGATTCAAGCGATGCTTCGGTGTATCAGAGAGAAGCGGACGCGCGCAGCAGCAGACCTAGCCCGGTAGAGCGGGCTAGTAGTAGCGATAGGGTGGTCTGGGCGCGGTACATAGTGCGCAATGGGAACATATTATTGAGAAAGCGTCAAGGGCCGAGGTGGAGTGGGCCGCGGCCTGCTCGGCTGCCGAAGGGGGCGAGCGAGCGGCCGCTCGCATGAAAGGTGCCGTGGGACGCTCGCGCGGCACTCGATTCAGGGGTGAGCTTACGAGGCGTCGTCAACTCACAGAGCAGGAGGTGAACATGAAAAGGGTAGCGAAGATATCCGGCCTCGCGAGGATCTGCGCGTGCGCGGCGTTGGCATGTGGGTTCGTCGGGCAGGCCGGCGCGCAGGGGCTCAGCGCGCAGAACGACATGAACGCGCCGCAGAACAGTACAGGTCTGATGCCGCAGGCGGCGCGCGGCAGCGAGTATCCGACGCATGGCAACCAGCAGGCGGGCGAGCTGAATCTGAATCCGACCGATCCGCGTGCGCAACTGGTCAACGGCTTGCCGAACAACGCGAGCGCGGGCGGCTATGGCGCGCCGCTGGCGGGCGTGCGTACATACGTGCAACCGCCCCAGCCGGCGAATTGAGACTGGCGAAGCAGGATCGGCAGACGAAGACTACGACGCTGAAGGCGGCAAGCCGAAGCCGTTGCGTGCCGCGCAGTCTTCGTCGACGGCCCGCGTTGATTACGCGCCGGACCAAAGTCGCAACGTATCGCTGTTCACCATTACCGATACGCCTATCGTGAGGAGGATCAGCGGCAGCAGCGCCGAGCCGTATCGTCGGATCGGCGCGCCGAGCAACGGGTGGTCGACCAGCCATGCCGCGCCCGCGCACCAGAGCCCGATCATCACGACGAACACGAGCGAAACCAGCGCGTTCTCGGCGGGCGTACGACTCGCGTACAGCGGCACGTAGACGGCGAGGTTGTCCGAGCCGTTGGCGATGGCGACGCTCGCGACGGTCCAGCTCGATGAGCCGCGAACGGATGGCGGAGCGCTTGCGCGGCTGTCCTCGCTATCTTCGCTGGCGTTGCGCCGCGCGTGGCCGGGACCGAAGCGCTGCCAGGCCTTGTGCAGGCCCACGACGATCGGCAGCAAGCCGAGCAGGCCCACATAACCGGCCGGCAGGCGCGTGAGCAAGGACGCGAGCACGAGCGCCGCGGCGACGAGGATCAAAGAGCCCGCGTACTGTCCCGCGACCACGCGGCGCCGCTCCACGCCCGTTTCGGTCAGAAAACCGAGCAGCACGAACAGGTTGTCGATATTGGTCGCGGCGTAGGCGACGATCGCGAGCAGGACGAGGCTGAGCATGATGAAGCCGAGATCGTTACCGGGGGTAGAGTCGTTTTGAATTCGCCGCGCAATGTGGGCAACCGGGCTGCCGGCTGCGCCATCGAGGGCGCGACCGGTCAACACAATGCCGATGCGCTGGGTCAAGGTCAAGCGGCAGGCGGCCGCGAAGCCCGGCGACGGGGTCGTAAGCTACAATGACCGAGGCTTGGAACAACGGAACATCGATGAAGATTCGCCTTCTCTCTATCGCCTGTGTCGCGAGCGCCGTGGCGCTGCTGGCGGCCTGCACGATCGGTACCCGCAACTCGGGCGCATGCGAACAATTGATGCGCAGCAAGCTGGCCGAGGCGCCGTCGGGGATGTCGTCGGATACGCTGCGGGTCACGCATCGCGGGGCCGCGATTCGCGGCTCGCGCGTCGTGGTGGAGGGGACGATCGAGCATCGGGTAAGCGCGTCCGAGGTGGCGGTCTCCGCGCCGCTCGCGGCATCGGCATCGCAAGCGGCGATGGACGTCAACGTGGCCGCGAAGCAGGCCGAGCCGAAGAGGGTCAGCACGCCGGCCGCCGCCGAGTGCACGTTCCACGGCGAAGAGCTGGACGTATTCCGCTGGCTCGCGCCGGCAAAGCTGGCCGCGCCGGCTGCGCAACCCGCCAGCGCGGCGGGCTGAGTTCCCGTCCGCGTCTCGCGCCATCGCTGCGCATCCAACCCAATCAACCTCAGAACGCGTAATACGGCCCCTGGCCGGCCGACGTATTGCGCGCCGCAATCGCCGTGTAAATGCGTTTGCCGTAAAAGAACGGCAAGCCCCAGCCGAAGCCCTGACTCGAATTGCCGGCGAGATTGTCGAACGCGTTGTTCGACGATGAGAACAGCGTGCTCGAATTGGCTATGTCGAATGACACCGTGCTCGACACGCCATCGATGCCGGTGATCGACGCGCTCGCCGACTGCGTCGAAGTCGGGCAGTACCAGAAGCCGCACAACGGGAACTGCGTCGAGTGGAAGAGCAGGCCGTTCGAGCCGCTGTCGAGATAGCTCACCACATAGGTCTGACCGCCCGAGTTCGTCGTCACGTAGCCGGTCGCGGCGTTCGCCTTCAGGACGTTCGGGCTCGTCAGCGTGTTGTTCGACTGGGTGCCGATGCCGAAGATCAACGAGCCCGACACGCTGGCCGCGCCCGCATCGGCGACGGCCGGCAGGTCGATCACGACGCCGTTGTTGTCGAGCGGGAAGCTGCTGACCGGGTTGGTCACCTGCTGTGCGAGCGGCTGCGCGGTTGCGGTGCAGCCGCTCGTCGTGCAGCTGTAGTACCAGCGCGGCAATGCGGAGTTCGAGCAGCCGTTGCCGCAGTCGACCGGGAACAGGCCCACGCCGAGGATCCCGTTCGAGTGCAGGCTCGACACCGTCAGCAGCGACGCGCCGGAGTTCGCGCAGTCGGTGGGTGCGGCGGGCAGCGCACTGTCGGCGATTACCTGGATCGGAATCGATGACGCCTGTTGGCCAGCCATGCGTACGTCCGCGTTGCGGATCGAGCCCCACGCATAACCGCTGCCGAACACCGCGCATTCGGCGCTCACGCCGCCGCCCGCGGCGATGCTCGGCAGCGACAGGGTCGTCGGCAGCGCCGATGCGAGGATGCGCAGGCCGTTCGAGCCGGTGTCGACCTGGATGTCGTCGATCGTCGCGCAGTTGCTGGTGCCGGCCTGGCAGACGGTGACGCTCGTCGTCAGCATGTTGCGCGTACTGCCGGGCGATACGCCGACCGTGACCAGCTGCACGTTGGGCGTGGTCGATTGCGGCACGTTCGCGCTCTGCGTCGTGTTCGACGCGCTCGTGGAACTGGTCGACGAGGTCGGCGCGGTCGCGGACGGCGTCGAGCCCGAGCCGGACGAGCTGGACGAGGAACTGCCGCCTCCGCCGCCGCAGCCGACGAGGGCCGCGCAGACGATCAGAAGCAGGGCATGGAAACGCAAGGCGGATTTCATGGCGTGGCGATCCGTCGGGTGGAACTCAGGCGTGAAGGGGGCGCGAGCGACGCGTGCGGGGCGCACGCGTTACTGGATGTCGTCAGAGGTGATGCCGGCGGGCAAAGCCGCCGGCAGCCACGCGCGGCCGACGTAGCCGCGCATCGGTCCGCCGGACTCGACGATCACGTCGGCGCGCGTGACCCGCGACGAATGCAGATTGCCGCTGCCGGCCGCCGCCGCGGCGCCTGTCTTGTACGAGTCGCCGTATTTGCCGAGTAGCGCGTGCAGATCCGGCATCGTCGGGCCTTGCCACGCGTAGGCGACGATCAGGCCGGTGCTGGTCGCGTATTCGTTGATGGTCGTATTGCCAGCGTCGGTCCACGTGCGCTCGCGCAGTGCGCCATTGAGCAGCGTGCGCGGCGCGCTCGCGCCCGACACCGCCTGGCTCGGCATCGTGCCGCCCAATTCGGCATGCGCGCCGAAGCTCGCGCAGCACGCGACGACGGCGATCGCCGAGGCGATCGCGGATGGATTGAGACAGGACTGGGACATGAGGCCTTCCTCGTTTGGCGCCGGATTTTTTATTGAGATAACTCGATTAATCTAGCGCTGGTTTTTTCTGGTCTTTGCACATCGCGGCGGACAGGACCGCGCGCCATGTTTAAAAACAAGCCGCATGCAGACCGGAAGCCCTTATTCGGCGGGCCTCCGGCAAAGACTTGGGAATACTCCCAAGGTCAACTCGAAAGTGTTATTTAGTGTTAAATTTACCTCATAAGAAGGCAAATAGCATGATGGGTGCGGACTTTTTTCCCGTGGTCGCTTCGTAGCCGTGGCATGCGGCGATTCGCGGGCAAACCCCAGTTTTTGCACAGGCCTCGCCGGGACCGGTAAAATGTTGGGTTGATCCACGGAAACTTGCCGTGGCGTAGCGGAAGGATTCCCCGAACATGACTGATTTTCGTCTCACCAAGCGGTTTGCAGTAATGCTCATGGCAGGCGGGCTGGTCGCCGGCTGCGGCACCTCGTCGCCGACCAAAATCGACTATAGGAGCGACTCCCGTTCGAAGCAGGTATCGCTTGCCGTACCGCCGAACATGATCGACGAGACGGCCGATCAGCGTTCGCTGCCGCCGCAGGGCGGCGAAACCTCTCTGTCCACGCTGAAACAGGTGCAGGCACAGGCGCCGGCCGGCGACGCGGTCGCGGTCGTGCCGCCCGTCCAGGGCATCCACATCCAGCGCGACGGCACCGAGAGCTGGCTCGTGATCGACAACAAAACGCCCGATCAGGCTTGGCCGCAAATCCGCCGCTTCTGGCAGGAGCAGGGCTTCCTGCTCGTCGTCGACCAGCGCGACAAGGGCGTGATGGAAACCGACTGGAACGAAACCCACGCGCAGATCAACGACGGCTTTATCCGCAACACGCTGTCGAAGGCGATGGGCAACAGCTACGTGAGTTCGGAGCGCAACAAGTTCCGCACGCGTCTCGAAGCGGCGCCGAACGGCGGCACCTATGTGTTCGTCAGCCAGAAAGGCATGCGTGAGGCGATCACCGGTACGAACAACGAGTCGACCCAGTGGCAACCCAAGCCGAACGACCCGGCGCTCGAGCAGGAATACCTGAAGCGCCTGATGGTCTCGCTCGCGCGGGCCGATTCGGGTAGCAACGCGGGTGGCACACAGAACGCCGAGCTGTCGCCCGCGGGCACGCAGATCGCGCCGAACGCGGCGACGGCGGGTGCGAAGTCGGCGACGGCCGCCGTTGTCGCGCAGAACGTCGCGCTCGCGGCGCAACCGCCTATGCCGGACGCGGATTCGTCCAACAACACGTCGGCGCAGCTCTCATCGACCGAACTCACGCTCGGCGAGCCGTATGACCGCGCGTGGCTGCGCGTGGGCCTCGCACTCGATCGCAGCAATTTCACGGTCGACGATCGCGACATGAGCCGCGGCCTCTATTTCGTGCGCTACGTCGATCCGAAGGATATGTCGTCGGCCGAGCAGGGCTTCTGGAGCCAGGTCTTCCACGGCAAGAAGGAGAAGGTCGCCAAGCAGTATCGCGTGAACGTGCGCGCCGTGACGCCGAATCAGACCCGCGTGGCCGTGGTCGACGACAAGGGGCAACTCGACGAAAGCTCGCAGGCCAAGCAGATCATGAGCCTGATGGCCGACCAGCTGCACTGATACGAGAGCCTCGCGGCCGACACCGCCGGTTCGACGAAACCGCCCGGAGAAATCCGGGCGGTTTTTTTTGGTGCGCCAGGCATGGCGCGTAGCGCCGTGACTGGCGCTGTCCGACCCGCTGTGGTGGCGAGCCGGATGACTTGGGGGTGAAAGTCCTCTGCACACCCGGCAAGGGGAAGTGCTAGCTGAACGGCAAGGGTG
>NZ_CADFGP010000019.1 GCF_902833905.1 Paraburkholderia tuberum STM678
CCTGCGGCTTCCTTCAGATTCCGCCTTACGACGGACACCCTTGCCGTTCAGCTAGCACTTCCCCTTGCCGGGTGTGCAGAGGACTTTCACCCCCAAGTCATCCGGCTCGCCACCACAGCGGGTCGGACAGCGCCAGTCACGGTGCTACGCGCCATGCCTGGCGCACCAAAAAAAGCGCGCCACAAGGGCGCGCAAAACATTTGCATCACAGATAAAAGAGCTAACCGAACCGCCACCTCAGCGAGAAAGCGATACCGGGTTGCGACGATTCAATGCTAGGTGTATGTGCCGGGCGCAGGCTTCAGACGACTCCGAAAAGCCGGGGCGTGCGCGATGGTCGTCAACTCTCCTGAGCAAAAATAGAAAAGTCCCGTCGCCGGGGCTTTCGTCTACTTCGTGCGGTACCACCGCCATAGCTTCATGATTGCCACATACGCCAGCACCGCCACGATCAGTTCGATAGTCATCCACAGGCCGATATACAGGTTTTCGGGATCGCCGATACCTAGCACCTCCGAAGCGTGTATCCATGCACGCATCTCAGACTCGGTCCACCCATCGTCGTACGGTCGGACAAATCGGAATGACAGAAGGTACAGACCTATAAACAGCAGGACCTTAAGCACCCTTCGGACAGGTGTTGCCATAGGTAATGACCTCAATTGTTCCGTAGGCGCGAAGCCCCGAATTGCCGGCAGGGATCGTCATGGTGTGAAGGAGTGAGTTGCGGATTCTCAGGAAATCCGTACGGCTCGGCAGGGTAATGCAGCCAAGCGAAACACCCCGACCACCTGCCGGATGCAACCTGAAGTTTCCACGCCGCACGCCGTTGATCCATGTGTAATCGTCGATTAGCCCATCACCACGATACAGTGCAAACCATTCACTGTGATCGGTCGGGTGCGACGAGTAGTAATTGAACTCATCTTTTAACCACGTTTCTACCGCAGAGCGCACGCCGCCAGTAGAGCGCGGGACGATCCAGTACTTGCCAGCGGGGATCGGCCCGTTATTGGGAACCATTGTGCAGCCGCCCCGATTGCGGTATTGGCCGTTGCCGGAATAGGCGTCGAATGTGCCGATGCCATTAATGGTGAGCGGTGACAGCGGCGCGTTGTTCACGAGAAATTTGCCGAAGTAAGCCATGTTTCACGCCTCCTGATTGCGCTGGCTGTAGGTCATTGCGTCCTGCATAGGTTCCTCCCGTTGGTGAGCCTGGACCGTAAGCGCGCGTGCCGCTGGCGCGCTACAGGTCGATTCCGGATTTGCCGCCTCTTGCGCTTGGACAAAAAAAAGCGCCACAGGGGCGCGCAATACCTTTGCATCACAGAAAAAGAGCCAACCGGGGCGCCACCTCAGCGGGAACGACATACCGGGCGGCGACGGTTCAATGCTAGGTGTATGTGCCGGGCGCAGGCTTCAGACGACTCCGAAAAGCCGGGGCATGCGCGATGGTCGTCAACTCTCCTGGGCAAAATCGGGATAGGGGCAGGCCTCGCGGCCCGACCCCTCCCACATACATGGACGCCCCCGTTTTGCCAGGCCTTCACCACCATCAGGTTGGACAGGGGACTCACACCCCCAAGCTGTTGCGCATGCTCGGCGCACAATAGAAAAGCCCCGTCGCCGGGGCTTTCGTCTACTTCGTGCGATACCACCGCCATAGCTTCATGATCGCCACATACGCCAGCGCCGCCGCGATCAGTTCAATCGTCACCCACGCCACGAAATACAAATCTTCGGGATCGCGGACACCAAGCCAACGTGAAGCACCAAACCATGCGCGCGACTCGCTTTCTGTCCACTCATAATGGTACGGACGGACATAGAGCAGAGAGAGATAGCACAGGCCGATAAACAGGGCGACCTTGAACACCCTACGGGCAAGTGTTGCCATATGTGATGACCTCAATTGTTCCATAGGCGAGAAGGCCCGAACTGCGCGCGGGGATTTTGACCGTGTGCAGCAGCGCGTTGCGGATTCTAATGAAATCGCTATGGCTCGGCAGCGTGATGCAGCCAAGCGAAATCCCGCGTCCGCCTGCCGGATGCAAACGGAACTGCCCGCGTTTGACGCCATTAATCCACGTCAGATCATCAATCGTCCCAACATCACGATATAGCGCGAACCAATCACCGTGATTCGATGGGTGACCCATTGCTGCATTCCACTCATCTTTTGCCCATGCAAACACCTGAGAACGGATGCCGCCCGTGGGGCGGTCCACGATCCAGTATTTACCGGCAGGGAGCGGCCCATCATTAGGCACCATCGTGCAGCCGCCCCGATTGCGATATTGATTGTTGCCTGAATACGCGTTGAACGTGCCGATGCCAGAAATGGTGAGCGGTGATAGTGGCTCGTTATTCACGAGAAATTTGTCGGTGTAGGCCATGTGTCACGCCTCCTGATTGCGCTGGCTGTAGGTCATTGCGTCCTGCATAGGTTCCTCCCATTGGTGAGCCTTGACCGCAAGCGCGCGTGCCGCTGGCGCGCTATAGGTCGATTCCGGATTTGCCGCCTCTTGCGCCTGGAATCGGGTAGGAAGCGGGGTTGCCCCCGCCGTCCTCCCACAACACCGGACGTACGGTTCACGTATCCGGCGTTTCCCGTCGGCCTCGGACCGGATCGGTCGTCGGCGTGAGCTTGTTTCGTGCGTCGTGTCGCCTGGCATCCGATGGACACCTCAGCCTCTCTCGGGGCTTCCGGCCCCTCCAGCATGGCTGCAGGCCCCCGGCATGGCCGAGGCTTCTGCCCAGATACGCAGAGATCACGCGTGACTTGCCACTCGTGACAGGTTTGGCCCTTCGCCGCTCCGGTTTCAACGGCTACTACGACCTCTGCTGACTTCTGCCACCCCATTCCGACACCTCTCGATGCCAGTAGCACAAGGCAGGATGGCAGATCTCCCAGGGTAATACGCGCGACCTTCACGCTTAGGCCTGTCGGATCTACGTCATGGCGTTCCGTGCAAGTATCGGGCTTTACAGATTTTGGCCTGCTCACCCCGCCATACCGCCTAATATCCGCTTCCTGTTCGTCAGGCCAGCGCTTTGCCTTCGGCTTCCTTCAGATTCCACCTCACGATGGACACCCTTGCCGTCCGCTAACACTTCCCCTTGCCGGGTGTGTAGGGGACTCTCACCCCCAAGTCATCCAGTTCGCCACCACAGCGATCCAGATAGCGCCTTTCACGGCGCTGCGCGCCATGCCTGGCGCACCAAAAAAAAACGCGCCACAGGGGCGCGCAATACCTTTGCATCACAGAAAAAGAGCCAACAGAGCCGCCACCTCAGCGGGAATGACATACCGGGTGGAGACGGTTCAATGCTAGGTGTGTGTGCCGAGAGCAGGCTTCAGACAACTCCGAAACGCCGGGGCGTGCGCGATGGTCGTCAGCTCTCCTGGGCAAAAATAAAAAAAGCCCCAGCAGATCTGTAGGGGCTCTTATCTATAAACATCCGGCGGCCAACTTCAACGGGTCAACTGACCTGCCTTCGCGGGTACGGATTCCATGCTTCGACTACTCCGATGACTCGCGGCGGCGGAACGCCTACGACACCCGCGTCGCCGGCGCCACACTACGCAGCGTCGTCGCCGTCGCCGGCAGATACTCCGGCACCCAGCGCCGCAGATCGCGCCGCACTTCATCGTCGGCCGGCACGCGATGCTGCATCAGCCACGGCAGCAGATTGTCGATCAGGCTGTCCGGCACCTCGCGCGCCTGTGCGATGCGCAGCTTCGGGTGCGGCGTGCGCGTGGTGGTTTCGTCGTCCGCGAGCAGTTCTTCGTAAAGCTTCTCGCCCGGACGCAGGCCCGTGAACACGACGCGAATCTGCTCTTCGGTGAAACCGTACAGGCGGATCAGATCGTGCGCGAGATCGGCGATTCGCACCGGCTTGCCCATGTCGAGAATGAAAATCTCGCCGCCGCGCCCCATGCTCGACGCCTGCAACACGAGTTGCGACGCCTCCGGAATCGTCATGAAGAAACGCGTGATTTCCGGATGCGTGACGGTCACCGGCCCGCCGCGCGCGATCTGCTCCTGGAACTTCGGAATCACGCTGCCAGCGCTACCGAGCACGTTGCCGAAGCGCACCGTCTCGAACTGAGTGCGCCGCGCGCCCTGCTGCTGCAGCGCCGAGCACGCCATCTCCGCGAGCCGCTTGCTCGCGCCCATCACGTTGGTCGGGTTGACCGCCTTGTCGGTCGAGATCAGCACGAAATGCGCGACGTCGTGGCGGATCGCCGCGCGCGCGACGCGGTACGTGCCAAGCACGTTGTTGCGCACCGCCTGCCACGTGTTGACCTCTTCCATCAACGGCACATGCTTGTAGGCCGCCGCATGAAACACGATGTGCGGACAGTAGCGCGCCATCACCTGATCGAGCAGCAGCGAGTCCTTCACGTCGCCGACGATCGGCACCACCGACACTTCCGGATATTTGTCGCGCAGCTCTTCGTTCAGCCGATAGATCGAGAACTCGGAGATGTCGAACGCGACCAGTTGCACCGGACCGAAGCGCAGGATCTGCCGGCATAGCTCCGAGCCGATCGAGCCGCCCGCGCCCGTCACCATCACGACGCGGTTTTTCAGCAGCGCGGCGACGTGCTCGGTGTCGATCGTCACCGGGTCACGGCCGAGCAGGTCTTCGAGATCGATCTGCCGCACCCGCGACAGGAACGCCTGACCTTGCGTGAGCGGCGTGAGCGCGGGCAGCGTCATCGCGCGTACGCCGGCGCGCACGCACAGCGTGGCGATGCGCCGATGCGCCTCCACCGACGCCGACGGCACCGCGATGATCACATGCTCGACCTTCAGCTCCGTGCAGATTTTCTGCAGATCGCTGATCGCACCAACCACGCGATAGCCGTAGATTTCACGGCCCTGCTTGATCGGATCGTCGTCGAGCAGACCGACGAGGCGCCATTGGCCCGAGCGCTTCAGCTCGCGCACGAGGTTCGCGCCGGCATTGCCCGCGCCGAGCACGAGCACCGGCTTGCCCTGGCCGACCAGTCCGCCGTAGCGATAGAACTCCTTGGCCGCGCGATACAGCGCGCGTGAGCCGCCCATCGTCAGGAACAGCAGCATCGGCGACACGATCAGCACCGAGCGCGGCACGACCGGCGCCGGCTGCAACAGCGCCGAGCCGATCACGACGACGAGCGCGCCGACGCCGATCGCTTTCGCGATCCGCACGAGATCGGGCAGGCTCGCGAACACCCACATGCCGCGATAGAGGCCGTAGCCGCGAAACATCACCGCGTAGATCAGCAGCACCCACACGAGCGCATGCAGCCCGCTCGACCAGAACGGCGCGGGCACCGGTCCGTTGAACCGGATCACATAGGCCAGCAGCCAGGCCATTGCCACCGCGCACAGGTCGAACGCAAACGCACTGAACGAAAGCCATCTGGCTTTGAAGCTTTTCATTGCGCAGAACCTCAGATTGGCCCGGAACGGGACACATGGCGCCGCCAGCGGCGATCAATACACAGCCCCGCGACGACCAGCACGGCAGCCCATGCGACGACAACCAGCCATTGATACAGAAGAGCGAATTGTAGCGCCCAGACAGCAAGCAATATGCCCGCCGCCATGAACAAATACCAAATCCACGCGGTCGATGCGTGCCCGAAACCCGACTGCACCAGTCTTTGATAGTAGTGTTCACGATGCGCCTGCCAAAATTTTTCACCGCGCAGCAGGCGCTTGAGCAGCGTGACCGACGCATCGCCGATGAACGGCGCGAAGCACAGCGCCGGAAACCACACCGGCCATACACCCTCGCGCCACCCCCAATAGCCGAGCGCGCCGGCCAGAAAGCCGAGCGGGATCGAGCCGGCGTCACCGAGAAAGATGCGCGCTGGGTGAAAGTTGAACAGCAGAAAGCCCGAGGCCGCGCCTGTGACGATCAGGCTCGCCGTCGCGAGCGCCGGGTCCGCGTGCGACGACAGCGAGGCGGCCACCGCATAGCCGCCGAAGCCGAACAGCGCCATGCCGCCCGCGAGGCCGTCCGAGCCGTCCATGAAGTTGTAGAGATTGACGAGCCACACGAGTAGAACCGCCATGCACGCGAGCGCCCACCACGGCACGTCGGCCGGATAGACGGCGATCAGTGCCGCCACCGCCGCCGCATGACCGCCGAAGCGCACGCGTGCGGGCAGGCCACGTCGATCGTCGAGCTGCGATAGCGCCGCGAGCAGCGCCGCGGCAAGCGCGGGCAGCCACAGCGACGGCGCCGCCAGCGCGATCAGCAGCACCGCGACCGGCACGATGCCCCAGCCGCCGACGCGCGGCGTCGGGCGCGTGTGCAGCGAGCGGTCGTTGGGGATGTCGGTGGCGAGCCGCCACGCGAGGCCGGTGCGCAGCAGCGTCCAGAGGATCGCCGCGCAGGCCGCGAGCGCGGCGACGCCCCACGGCAGTAGAGAGACGACGGAAGAGGCAGAGTGTGCAGCGAGCGGCATCGATAGCGTTAGCGGTTCAGGTCGGAGTCAAGGCGGGTTCAACCCGTGGTCAATGCGTTGAGCGATACCACGCCGCGGTTTCGAGCAGCCCATGCTCGACCGTATGCGGCGCAGACCAGTTCAGACATTCGCGGATATGCGAACTGTCGACGCGCAGCTCGCCGGTCAATCGATCGATCTGCGCCGAGCGGCCGGTCAGGCGACCCGCGAGACGCAGCAGGCTGGCCGGCACCGGCACGAGCCGCGCGGGCACGTGAAGCTGCGTGGCCAGCAGACGCGCGAGTTCCGGCACGCTGAGGTCGCGGCCGTCGGTCACATGGAAGGTTTCGCCGGCCGCGCGCGGATCGGTCGCGCAATGCACGAGCGCGTCCGCGAGGTTATCGACGAACACGAGGCTGCGCAGCGCGCTGAGCGCGCCGAGCGGCAACGGAATGCCTCTCGCGACCGCGTTCATCAGCTGCAGGAAGTTCGCGCGCACGCGCGGCCCGTAGACCAGCGGCGGCCGCACCACGACGACTTCGAGACCCGTCGAGCGGCCGTAGTCGAACAGCGCGCGCTCGGCTTCCAGTTTCGAGATGCCATACGCATCGGACGGCGCGGGCTGATCCGTTTCAGCGATCGGCCGGCCGCTGCTCGCCTCGCCCATCGCCTTGATGCTGCTGACGAACACGAAGCGCCTCGCGCCCGCGCGCCGCGCCGCGGCCGCGACGCGCAAGCTGCCCTCGACATTGGTCGCGCGATAGGCGGCGAGCGGCTCGGTCAGGGTCTCCCGCATCACGTGCACGCGCGACGCCAGATGGATCACCGCATCGCAAGTGAGCGCGACCGGCCAGCGCTGGTCGATGCCCGCAAAGTCTTCGGTATCGAGCAGCCATTCGCGCACGCCCTCGGCGGCCGTCTGCGGCCGGCGCACCACGCCAGTCACTCGATCGCCCCGCCGCAGCAACGCGCGGGACACCGCCTGGCCGACGAAGCCGTTGGCGCCGGTGACGAGGATCTGCAGACTCATCGCAATGCTCCGTCATGCACTTCGCGGCGCACGATTACGCCCACGCCATGCCGCGCGACCCACGCAAACAGACGATCGCCGTCAGGACTCGACGCGGCCGCAAACGGCGGGAAAGGCGGATCAGACACGATACAATCTGGCATCGGCGGTGCTTTCTCAGGAAGTCTGGCTGGGAACGTATTGTATTCGGGCCGTGATAATAAAACGGACCTGCGCCTGCTGGCGCGTCGTTCGTACACTTCGTAACAACTCAAACATATTCGCGCATGTGGAATTCGTGGTATCGATCCGACGTGCTCGACAACAGCACACGCCGGCCTGCTCGCGGGCCGTGCGATCAGGCCCCGGCCCGCGCACCGGCAAGTCCGCGCCTGAAGGCCGCGCAAGCGCGCGGCGAGCATCCACGTGAATGCCCCGAAACCTGCCGGTCTCGCCGCCATGTTCGCGCGTTACGCGCAGCGGCGTGCCGCGACGTGCTGGTCTGAAGAAAAGAACTGTTTGAGCGACTAGAGTCCCACCTATGAAAGTGCTGTTCGCCACCTACCCGATGGCTTTCCATACCCCCGGCGGCGGAGAAATCCAATTGCTTGCGTATCACAAGCATCTGCCCGCGCATGGCGTCGACGTTACGCTGTTCGATCCGTGGAAGCCGCGTTTTCTAGAACACGACGTGGTGCATTTCTTTTCGTGCGTCGGTGGCTCGGTGCACTTCTGCAACTTCGTCAAGCAACTCGGCTTGCCGCTCGTCGTGTCGTCGAGTCTGTGGGTGACGGAGGAAACCAGGCATCTCTATCCGATCGGCGAGATCCATCATCAGTTTTCTCTCGCGGACCGCGTGGTCGCGAACTCCGAGATCGAATGCGACACGCTCGCTCGCATCTTCGATCTGCCGCGCGAGAAGTTCGCGAGCGTGTTGAACGGCGTCGAACAGAGCTTTTACGAGCCGGTCGCGGCGGAGCCGTTCCGCCGCGAATCCGGCATCGAGGGCCGCTTCATCCTGAACGTCGGCAACATCGAGCCGCGCAAGAACCAGCTCGCGCTGATCCGGGCGATGAAGTCGTTCCCCGACCTGAAGCTTGTCCTGATCGGCCATCAGCGCGATCCCGAGTATGCGAAGGCATGCTTCGACGAGGGTGGCGCGCAGGTCGTCTACACCGGCACGCTGCCCCACGATTCGCCGCTGCTGCGCTCCGCCTACGCGGCCTGCGAAGCGTTCGTGCTGCCGAGCACGCTCGAAACGCCGGGGCTCGCCGCGCTCGAAGCGCATGCCGCCGGCGCCCGCATCGCGGTGACAAAGGTTGGCTCTACCCAAGAATATTTCGCGCAGCACGTTGCCTACCTGGATCCGTTCGACGTCGACAGCATCACCGGATCGATTCGCGCGGCGCTCGCGCAACCGCGCGGCGCTGCCGCTGCTCCGACGCGCGATCTGACCTGGCAGGCCGTCCTGTCGCCCTTGAAAGACCTCTACGATTCCCTGCTGACGAAATGACAAAACCCGTGACGAACCTCGTGAAGAACCTCATGAAGAACTTCGAACTTCGTCCCTTGAATAACGTCGAGGCGTCCTCGAATTCCGGGTTCGCCTGGAACGCGACGAACGGCGATCCGCAGTTCGAGCTGACGGGATGGGAAGAGTTGTCGGGTCGCGCCGCGCGTATTTCGTTCGAGCTCGCGAAAGAAGACATGCCGGCCTCGCCGTGCATGATCTATTTCGACGCGGGCGCGGGCATGTCGGAGCACGCGACGTTCGGCCTCGTGGTCGACGCTGACGGCAAGGTGGATCAGGTCGTCGCGTTTCCGCCGCTCGTCGGTCCGTTGCGCCTCGATCCGATCGCGCGCGCGGGACTGTTTTCGATCACCGGCTTCAACGTCGAACTGGTGGCCGACGCCGACTGCCCGACGGAACTGCTCGAACGCGCGCGCCGGATGGCGTCGTGGGGCGGCGGCGCTCAGCCCGCGCCGGCGCCAACCGTGGGTCACACGTATCAGGAATGGATCGAGCGGCACGAGCCGCCCGCGTCGCATTACCCGGAACTGCGCGCGCGCTCGAAGGCGTGGGCGCTGCAACCGCTGATCAGCATCGTGATGCCGACCTACAACACGCCGGCCAGGTGGCTGCGCATGGCGATCGATTCGGTCGTCGACCAGGTCTACGAGAATTGGGAATTCTGCATCGCCGACGACTGCTCGACGAACCCCGAGGTCAAGCAGGTGCTCGACAGCTACGCCGCCAAAGATCCGCGCATCAAGGTCGCGTACCGCACGACGAACGGCCACATCAGCAGCTCCAGCAACACGGCGCTCGAGCTTGCCGTCGGCGAATTCGTCGGCCTGCTCGACCACGACGACGAATTGCATCCGCTCGCGCTCTACTGCGTCGCCGAGCTGATCAACGCGCATCCGGACGCGACGGTGATCTACAGCGACGAAGACAAGATCTCGATCGACGGGGTCCGCTCGGACCCGTACTTCAAATGCGACTTCAACTACGATCTGTTCCTGAGCCAGAACATGATCTCGCATTTCGGCGTCTACAAGACTTCGGTCATGAAGGAGGTCGGCGGCTTCAGAACCGGCTTCGAAGGCTCGCAGGACTACGACCTCGCGCTGCGCGTGATCGATCGCGCGGGTCATCACACGGTGTATCACGTGCCGCGCGCGCTGTACCACTGGCGCATGATCCCCGAGAGCACGGCGGCCGGCCATGAAGCCAAGCCGTACGCGCATATCGCGGCGATGCGCGCGCTCGACGAACACCTCGCGCGCAACGGCATCAACGCCCACACCGAGCACGCGCCGGGCACGGACGCCTTCAACAAGGTCGTGTACGACTTGCCCGAGGTGCTGCCGTCGGTGGAGATCATCATTCCGACGCGCGATTCCGCCGGACTCGTCGAGCAATGCGTGGAATCGGTGCGGCAGAAATCGAGCTACCCGAACTTGCGCATCACGATCATCGACAACGGCTCGCTCAAGCAGGAAACGCACGACCTGTTCGCGCGCCTGCAAGAGGACGAGCGCATCAAGGTCGTGCGCGACGATTCGCCGTTCAACTACTCGGCGCTGAACAACCGCGTCGCGCTCGCGAGCACGGCGGACTTCGTCTGTTTGATGAACAACGACATCGAAGTGATCAACGCCGACTGGCTCGAGGAAATGGTGTCGGTCGCGCTGCAGGCGAATGTCGGCGCGGTCGGCGCGAAACTGCTGTATCCGGACGACACGATCCAGCATGGCGGCGTGGTGCTCGGCGTCGGCGGTATCGCGAGCCATGCGCACAAGCATTTCCCCAATTCGCACCCCGGCTACTTCGCGCGCGCACGCCTGCGCAACGTGATGTGCGCGGTGACCGCCGCGTGCCTGCTGATTCGCCAGTCGATCTACAAGGAAGTCGGCGGCCTCGACGAACAGTTACACGTCGCTTACAACGACATCGATTTTTGCCTGCGTGTGCGGCAAGCGGGCTACCGCAATGTGTGGACGCCCTACGCGGAGCTTTATCATCACGAATCGGCAACCCGCGGCGCCGAAGACACACCGGAAAAAATCAGCCGCTTCAACCAGGAATCTGAGTTGGTCAGACAGCGCTGGGAGCATCTGTTGATGAACGATCCCTGCTATTCACCCAATCTGACACTGACTGCCGACGATTTTTCCTTTGCTTGGCCTTCAAGGATTGCAAATCTTGATTAATCTGGGACCCCAAAAAAACAAGACCGGATGGCTGGCGGAGTACCGCCATCCATCGCCGGGGGAACTGTTCTGCCTGCCGAGCGCGATCTACTTTCTGATGAAGTTCAGAGCCGATCTCGCGCGCTTCAATTCCAAAGTGCTGGATGACCGCGTCACGCTGTATTTCTGGTGGGAAATGTCGGCGCGCGAAACGTATCCGGACTTCAACTGGGTGCTGCGACAGGAAGACCTCGAATATTTGCGTCAGCTCGACAACGACACGCTGATCGAGCGGCATCCGGACGCCGTCACGTACTGGCTCGGCTCGACCAAACCGAGCGTGCTCGATGCGAAGCATCTGAGCGAGACGCTGCACGAGCCCGTCACCGTGCTCGAAGAAGCCGGCCTGCAATTGCCGAAGCTGATGACGACGGTCGTGCGCAATCGCGGCGATCTGTCTCAGGCATTCAACCTGAACACGCTGACCGGCTATCTTAACTGCCTCGACTGGTGGGAGCAGTACGGTCAGCTCACCTGCCCGCGCGTAACGTGGCGTCCGCCGATCGCGTGGCCCGGGCTGCTGGAACCGATCGACGCGGCCGACTCCAGCGCGATGCCGTTTCCGCGCTTCCTCGCGCTGATCACGACCGAGCGGCCCGATCTGCGCAGCGCGTTCAATCTGAACAGCTTCACTTCGCGGCTCAACGCGCTCAGCTGGTGGGAAGACCACGGCCAGCGCGAGTATCCGCGCATCAAGTGGTCGCAGCCGCCGATCGGCGGCTTCATGCTCGAGCCCGAAGCGCCTCCCGCGGACGGTGGCCCTTACGTGCCGCGCTTCCTGTGCGAGATCTACAAGGACCGGCCGGACCTGCAGGAGACCTTCACGCTGCAGTCCTTCCGCGGGCGGCTCAGCTGTCTGTCGTGGTGGATCGAACACGGCCAGCATCAGTACCACGCGATCAAATGGGTGCCGCCCACGCCCTCCGCCGTGATGTTCGAGCCCGAATTTGGCTCGCACGCCGACTGGCTACCGGTGCCGCGCTTCCTGCGGCTGCTGCACGGTGAGCGCCGGGACCTGCAGGAACTCTGCTCGCTCGACAGCTTCACCGGGCGCCTGAAGTGCCTGTCGTGGTGGATCGAGCATGGGCAGCATCAGTATCCGGCGATTCACTGGGGCATCCCGCCGTTGCCCGACACCCTGTTCAGGATGGAAGCGGGCGAGCAAGGCGCGCTGCCGCTGCTGCCGCGCTTTCTGCCGCTGATCTGGAACGAGCGGCCCGACCTGCAGGCGTCGTTCAACCTGAGCAGCTTCCGCGAGCGGCTCGCGTTCATTTCGTGGTGGGAAAAGCACGGGCACAGCGAGTACTACGCGATCGAATGGTCGCCGACGCATCTCGCCGAAGAACGCGAGGGCGAATGGGTGCCGCCCACCACACCCGCGCTGATGTTCGAGCCCGAATGGGGCACGCACGCCGACTGGCTGCCGGTGCCGCGCTTCCTGCGGCTGTTGCATGACGAGCGCCAGGATCTGCAGGAGCTCTGCTCGCTCGACACCTTCACCGGGCGTCTGAAGTGCCTGTCGTGGTGGATCGAACACGGGCAGCACCAGTATCCGGCGCTTCACTGGGCCATCCCGCCGTTGCCCGACAGCCTGTTCGGCGCGCAAGCCGGCGAGCAAGGCGCGCTGCCGCTGCTGCCGCGCTTTCTGCTGCTGATCTGGAACGAGCGGCCTGACCTGCAGGCATCGTTCAACCTGAACAGCTTCAGCGAACGGCTCGGCTTCATCTCCTGGTGGGACAAGCACGGGCACGACGAGTACTACGCGATCAAGTGGACGCCGACTCATCTGGCCGAAGAGCTCGCGAGAATCGACGACGAGCAGCCGGCGGACGACACCTTGCTGCCGCGCTTCCTGACGATGATCGCGAATGACCGCCCGGATCTGCGCGAAGTGTACGACCTGAACACCGCGGAAGGCCGCGACCAGCTCGTGCGCTGGTGGAACGAATGGGCGTCGACCGAATATCCGCTGGTCGGCTCGCTGAAGGTGCGCTGGACCGACAGCGCCGACGACGAAGCCGATGACGACGCGCACGAGCCCGCGCGCTATCACGCGCGCGTCGAAGGCATCGGCTACGACTTCGGCGTCAACATCATCGGCTTCCCGCAAGGCGTGCTCGGCCTCGGCGAAGACGCGCGCATGGCCGCCCGCGTACTGCAACTGTCGTCGACGCCGGTCACGCTGCTCAATGCGCCGATGGCGGGACCCGCGCGCCTCGAACACTCGGTAGATCATCTGATCAGCGACGAGCTCAAGTACAACATCAGCCTGATCTGCCTGCCGGCGCCCGAAATGGTGCGGCTCGCGCTGGAAGGCGGCCGCAGCCTGATCGACGCGCCCACGCACAAGATCGGCGCATGGCCATGGGAACTGCCCCACTGGCCGAACGCATTCGGCAACGTGCATCAGATGGTCGACGAAATCTGGGCGCAGAGCCGCTTCGTGCAGAGCGTCTACAGCCGGCTCGGCAACACGCCGGTCTACCAGATGCCGATGGCGGTCGAGGTCCCCGCGCCGCTCGAGCCGAAGCGCGAGCGCTTTGGCCTGCCGGCCAACGAGTTCCTGTTCTACCTGATGTTCGACGGCAACTCGTGGCTGAGCCGCAAGAATCCGCTCGCCGGCGTGCAGGCGTTCAAGCAGGCGTTCGGCGACAGCTCCCCGGGCGTCGGGCTCGTCATCAAGGCGATGAACGTGCGCGACGACGACCCGGTGTGGCGCGCCGTGCTCGACCTTGTCGCGGGCGATAGCCGCATTCACATCGTGTCCGAGCGCCTGAGCCGCCAGGACTCGACCGACTTCATGGCCTGCTGCGACGCCTACATTTCGCTGCACCGTAGCGAAGGCTTCGGCCGCGTGATCGCGGAGGCGATGGCGTTGGGGCAGCCGGTCGTGGTCACGAACTTCTCGGGCAACGTCGACTTTTGCGAACCCGACACCGCGTTCCTCGTGGATGGCGAACTCGTGCCGCTGCGCCCCGGCGACTACCTGTTCGCCGAAGGTCAGTACTGGTGCGATGCGGAGGTATCGATCGCGGCGGAACAGCTCAAACGCATGATCGACGATGCGCCACTGCGTGAGCGCATCGCACTGGCGGGGAAGGCGCGCATCGAGCGCGACTACTCAGTTGAGGCAGTCGCACGCGCGTATGCGCGACGGTTGAACGACATTGCGGAGGCGAAGACGATATGACGCTGCGGGTATGTGCTCCGGACATTTTCTCGGGCGATGCGGTGGGTAACCACTGCATCGGTTTCGTACGCATGGCTGAACGTCTCGGCATGAGGGCCGAGCTGTATGCAAGCGGTTTCGAGGAGGGAACGAATGGAGTGCGCCCGCTTGACGCATTATTCGAAGAGGTCACTCGCGACGATGTGGTTCTGCTGAGTTACTCGATCTACGATCCGTACCTCGAGCGGATACTCGCGCTCGATTGCAGGAAGATCTGCTACATCCACGGCGTGACGGACCCGCAGTTGCTGCGCGCGCTCGAACCGCGCACCGCACAGTTGTGCGAGAAGGCACTCGCGCAACTGCCGCTGCTCGCGCACTTCGACACCGTCGTCGCGAATTCGCGCAGCACGGCGGCGAGCCTCGCCGGCATCGTCGCGGCGGACGCCATCAAGGTCGTGCCGCCGATCTTTCCCGACATGTACGTGTTCCGGCGCGAAGGACCGCGCAAGGGCCGCAAGCGCCCTGAGCCGAATCTGCTGATGGTGGGCCGGGTGGTGCCGCATAAACGCATCGAGGACGGCATCGAGATTCTGTCGCTGCTGAAGCAGCGTGATTTCGGCGCGACGCTGAGCATCGTCGGCAGCACGCCGAACTACGATTACCTGAAATTTCTGATCAATCACGCGCGGCGTCTCGGCGTGCTCGAGCAGGTCGACTTCAAGGGCATGCTCGACGACGCCGATCTGTTCGAGTGCTACGAATCCACCCACGCGTTGCTCGCGATGAGCCGCCACGAAGGCTTCTGCGTGCCGGTGCTCGAAGCGATGCATTACGGCAAGCCCGTATTCGTGCGTGGCGACACGGCCGCTCAGGAGATTTGCCCGCCCGACTGCGTGTTCGACGCCCATGCCGAACTCGCCGCCTGGATACCCGTGATCACGCAGCGCCTCGGCCAGACCCACGGCCGCTGTCCGATCGACACGGCCTTCGTCAAACATGCCGACGGTGTGCTGCAACGTGCCAGCGACGAGGTATGGCGCAACATCTTCATCGGCGCCGGGGTCGGCATGGCGGCCGCGTCGACGCATGCGCGCGCGGGTACGGCGGCCGTTTCGCTGAAAAGAGATCGATAGTCAGCGCCGCCGCTCACCAACGCATCCCGGCGCCCATCGGCGCGATCCAACCCGATCGCGCCGCCTCACTCGTTCGCTGGCGGCTTGCCGGTCCTGTCGAAGTCGATCGGTTGCCCCGTATGCGGGTGCGGTGTGAACGAGAAATGCGCGCGCACGTACTTCTGCGATAGCGTGCACAGCAAGTCCATCAATGCAATCTGCTCGGGCGGAAAGACCGGCGCGCGATCCGCCGCGTCGATCGGTTTTTGCATGTAGCGCACGATGTCTTTTTCGAAATCGCTGACGCAATAGTCCAGCACCTGATCGCCTTCGATCGGATAGGCCGCCACCTTCAGTTCGGGATGCAGCGACAGATACGTGCTGAACAGACGCTCGGCAACGAATGGCAGGAACGGTGCGTCGTCCGAGTGGATCGTGGGCTCCAGCACCCCGCGCGCGGCCTCGGTGCCGCTCTGCGTTTCGAGGAACGTGGCAATCGGCTCAAGCACCTTGCCGACGTAGCTTTCCCAGAACGACTGCGAACCGACCCAGAAATTGCAATAGCACAGCGTATGCGGCGACTGACGGGGCGCCTCACGCAGATTCCACGCGATGCCGCAGGCGTCGAGCAGTTGCTGGCTGCGCTCGACGAGTCCCGGATGCGCATGCTCGCCCTGCATCCACGCGGTGTACGAGAAATACGCGAGTTGCGGAAACGGATTGATCATCCAGACGTCGGCGTCGGCATTGGCCTGCACGAACTCCAGAAACCGGCTGCCGTCTATGCGCGCCTTCAGCGCGAACTTCGGCGAAAAAAGACCGGTAATCTGCTGCTGCCGATGCATGCCCTTGCGGTACATGTCGACGAGAATATAAAACTCGCGCCACGCGGCGTGCGCGTTATCGCGCAGTTCGAGCGGTTGAAAAGCCTGTTCGGACAGGACCTGTCCCGGCGCGTAAAGCGGCTCGAAGATCTTGATCGATGCACTCATGACAGCCCTGCGATCTGCAGATAATAGTTTCCGGTATGCACGTTGCGCCGGAACAGCGTGAGCGATGCATTCGGCACCAGCACGTTGGGAAAGCGGGACAACGGCACGTTCAGCAGGTATTGCGAGATCACCGAGATCGGTCCCGCGTGACACACGGCGGCGATCAGGCCAGGCTGCTCAGCGTGCCGCAGCACCTCCTCCTCGAGCCAGTTCACCGAACGCGCGGCCAGTTCGAGATGCGACTCGCCGCCCTCGTAACGGTCCGACAGATGTTTGCCCCAGTCGGGAAACGCCAGACGAAAATCTTCGGCCTTCCAGGTCGCGAACCGCCCCGCATTGGTTTCGCCGAGACGGGCGTCGACGGTCCAGTCGCTGTTGTCCTCGAACAGCACTTCAGTGGTCTGCAACGCGCGCCGCCACGGGCTCGAAAAAACGCGGTCGGGCGCGAAACCGTGACTTTCCATCAGCGTGCGTAGCTTCGCGGCCTGCTGCAGGCCATGCTCGGTCAACTCGTCCTGCTCGGTCGAGTTCAACAGGCCAGCCACGTTGGCGTGCGATTGGCCGTGTCGAATCAGAAGAAGATCCATAGGTGTTAGGTGCTTTAAGGCTTGGGGTCGGGCAAGGCCTTCAGGAACATCGACGAAATGCGTCGCACGCTGAAACGGTCGAACACGTCGGCGTAGGCATTGCGGCGGATCGACTGGCGAAGCTGCGGGTCGCCCAGCATGTCCTCCAGCGCTCGTGCCCAGCTCTCGGCCGTGTTCGACGCAATGTATCCCGTCTCACGATGTTTGACGTTCTCGCGGTAGGTCGGGCAATCCGAATAGATGCTCGGGATGCCGAGGCTGCCGTAGTCCGCGTATTTGATCGGCGACTTGCACGAGTTGAAAAACAGCGTCTCCGGATCCTCTTCGGCGCCGAGCGGCACGATCGCGAACGTGTAGCCTTCGTCGCGAATGGTCTTCTTGTATTCGAGGTTGCCGCGGCTGCCGCGATGCGTCATGCGGGCAATTGTGTTGAGCTCCGGAAACGGATCGCCCCAGAAGTCGATCGACACGTTTTCGTGGCGCGCGAGAAAACTGCGCAAGGTGCCGAAAAACTCCTTGCGAAAGCTCACGAGCTTGATGCCGTCGAGATTGGAGAAGATGATCTTCGGCGGCTGGGTTTCGGTCCACAGTTCCGGCGACAGGTCGAACGCCTGATCGTCGAAACCGTTCGGGATGATCAGCACGTCGTCCGAGCGCCGCACTTTGCGCATGCGCTCCTGCAACAGCGAGTTCGACGCCGTGGCCGCGCTCGCCTCGCGAATCATCGCGAGCACGTTGTAGAGCACGTCCTCGTTCATTTCGAGCACGCTCCACGACGGCAGATCGAGCAGCCAGTCGTCGAGATCGTAAATCGTATGAAGACCGAGTTCGTTGGCCATCCGCATGATCTTCAGCGACAGATTCGACACGTGCTTGTTGAACAGCACGACGTCGAAGCGATGCAGATGGCTGACGCCAACGTCCGCCTCCGAGATCTGCTCCCATTCGATCAACCGATGGCGCTGCATGTACGAAAGCAAAGGCGCGAAGCGCGCGCCGATGGTGCGCGAATTCATTCGCCCATCGGTCATGGAGCGCCGCTGAACGACGAGCAGTCGGGGAATCTTAGTAATTTGTGAGGCCGGCATCGATCAGGTGTCTGATTAGGTCTGCTGCTACCGTGCCCGACGAGTGCCGTGCATAGACGCGTTCGTAGTTACTTTCAATCTTTTCGTCCCTGTCCGGGTCGGTCAGGGCAGCCTGAATGGCGGGAACGATGTCCGGCGCGCGGGTGGAAGCCGCGTACCAGACATTGTCGTCGAAGTGCTCGCGCTGCCAATCCCCATCAACCATGACGAGCGGCTGCTTCACGAACGCGCCTTCGAGGCACGAGCGCCCGGGCGGATCGAGGCTCGGCTCCGCCACTACCATCGCGCTGGCGAGCGCGGAGCGCAACAGCGCGCTGCAGGGCTGGATGAACGGCAGGAAATGAATGCCGCGACGCGCTTCGCGAACGCACTGCCGGTAATACTCCTCGTCCCTGAAACCGCCGACCATCAGGCCGTTCATGTCGAGCTGGTTCAGTGCGCGGATCAGTTCGAGCTGATTCTTGATCGGCTCGATCAAGCCGAGGCACAGCACGTAGTCCGAGACGTCGCAGACCGTGGGGAGCAAATCCTTGTCGGCCGGCAGCAGGAACCGGTCGGATATGCCGGAGCCCACCACCACGCATTTACCTGGATCGACCGTGATGTACCTGTTGAAGTGCGCGAGTTCGGCGGAGGACTTGAACAGTAGCCGCTCGGCACGCTGCACGAACGCCTCGATGCGGCTGATTTCCGCCGGGTCGGGCGCGCTCAACCACCAGACGTTCGGCCACAGGAACAGCTTCTTGCCCTGACTCACCGTTTCGCGAACGATCGCTTCTCCGTCCGCATGGACGGAGAAGTGCATCACCGCGTCGTAAAAGCGTAGCGGCCGGCTGCGAATGCCGTAAATGTCGGCCTGTACGTCCGAATCGTTGAGAAGTTCGGCGACCTGCACGAGTTCCGACTCACCACCACCGCTCGTCATGAACGCGGTACTGTGAGTGGTCAGGAGAATTTTAAAATGCATATTGCGGGCTCCGTCCCGAATCGTGGGCGCTGGCGCCGTCCGCCGGACGGTGCGGAATTCACGCGTTCGCGCGACCTGTGAAACAGGCGCGGACTATTATCGGCAGGGGCTCGATTTTACGCCAAATCGTAACGCAGACGATCGCCCGCGAGCGACGCGCAGAGCACCCTGTTGCATGCTTTCGTCGGCTTACGTGGCTTACGAAACGATGACCGCCCCGCCCTCTTCTGGCGCGCACTCGCGACTCACGCGCGGTATCCACGGAAAACGGACGGCCATGACCCTTGGCATCGCGGCTGTGCGGATTGCTATGACGAATAATTTGTAAGTAACGGTAAATGCGGGCTCATGTCGGAACATCAGGAAATGTTGGACGTGCAGAATACTGAGGGTACGATAGACTGGCCGGCCGGGAGGGCCGGCTCGACAGCCAGTCGGCATATCGGTATGAATTCGCTGTTCTGTCATGGCTTTTCGCAAATTCTTTCAAGCGGAGAAACAAGATGTCGGCATCGCCCGAGCTTCTCGATTCACTTGCCGCGCAGCATCCCGAGATTGCAGAACTGATCGCTGAACGGGACAAGTATCGCGACGCGCTTCAGGTCAATATTCCGCACTTTTCGAATCTCGGCGACGTGCCTCCAGGCCACTACTATTCGCCGATCCCGTCGATCCCCGACATCAAACAGAATGAAGCACGGCTGTTCGGTAACGTCTCGCGCACGCTGCCCGGCATCGAGTTCAACGAAGAGGCGCAGGTGCGGCTCGTCGGCGAGTTCGCCGACAAGTACTACGGCGAAATGCCGTTCGAGCCGCACAAGAAAGACGGCCTGCGCTTCTACTTCGAGAACGTGATGTTCTCGTATGGCGACGCGACGTCGCTGTACTGCATGATTCGCCACCTGCGGCCGCGCCGCATGGTCGAGATCGGCTCGGGTTTTTCGTCCGCCGTTTCGCTCGATACCAACGACCTGTTCTTCGACGGCCAGATCCAGTGCACCTTCGTCGAACCGAACAATGAACGCTTGCTGTCGTTGCTGACCGAGAAAGACAAGGTCACCTCGAAGATCGTCAAGTCGCTCGCGCAGGACGTCGACCTGTCCGTATTCGCGGAGCTCGAAGCGAACGACATACTGTTCGTCGATTCGTCGCACGTGAGCAAGATCGGCAGCGACGTGAACCGCATCGTCTTCGAGATACTGCCGATCCTCGCGCCCGGCGTGCACATACACTTTCACGACGTGTTCCTGCCGCTCGAATACCCGCCGCAGTGGATCTACGAAGGCCGCGCGTGGAACGAAGCCTATCTGCTGCGCGCCTTCCTCCAGTACAACAGCGCGTTCGAAGTTGTCCTGATGAATACGTTCATGGGACACTTCCATGCGGACCTGATGAACGCGCGGATGCCGCTCTTCATGCGCAATCCCGGCGCGAGCTTCTGGATTCGAAAGACACGTTAGGCGCCGCGGCGCAAACGTCTCACATTTTGCGGAGATTGAAAGATGACTTCGACGAACGCGCTCGAGCATCGCAACGAAGGCGCGTCCATGCGAGCCGGCTTGCAAGACGGGGTGCGCGCGATGAAGGTCGGCCGCATCCCGGTACCTGAGTTGCTACCCGGCACCGTGATCGTCAAGGTGGCGAGCGTCGGTATCTGCGGCAGCGATCTGCACGCTTACCGGAACGTCGACGTTCATCAAAGCTTTCCGAACGGCCACGAACTGAGCGGCACCGCGGTCGAGATCGGCGAGGGCGTGACGAGCGTGCGCGTCGGCCAGCGCGTGACGATCGACATGGTGATGGGCACCGCGTGCGGCAAATGCGAGTACTGCAAGCTCGGCGCGCCGATTCACTGCCGCGCGCGCGAATTTCCGTTCGGCGGCGGCTTTGCCGAATACGTGCGCACCAAGGAATCGGGCGTGTTCCCGCTGCCCGATGCCGTCGACGATCAGCTCGGCGCCATCGTCGAGCCGGTGGCGGTCGGCATCCACGGGTGCCGCAAGATGCCGATTGCGCGCGGCTCGGTCGGCGTCGTGATCGGCGCGGGCACGATCGGCCTCGCGGCACTCGCCGCGGCGCTGGACGCTGGCAGTGAAAATGTCTACGTGGTCGCAAGACACGCGGCTCAGGCGCGCGCGGCGCTGGCGATGGGCGCCACCGCGATCCTGCCGGCCGATCGCGCCGAAGCGCTCGCCATGGTCGAACAGGCAACCGGCGGATTGGGCGCGCACTACGCAATCGAAGCGGTCGGCGGAACGGCCGACACGTTCGACTTCGCCTGTCAGTTCGTGCGCCCGCTCGGCCACGTGTGCGTGCTCGGTGCCTTCGATCACGGCTTCAGGAACATCGAAATCATCAAACCGCACATCAAGGAACTGACGATTCATCTGCCGAACTGCTACGGCTATATCGACGGTCAGCACGACTTCGCGCTCGCGATCGATCTGCTGGCGCGCAAGGGCGATACGTTGCGCGCCATGATCACGCACGACCTGAGCCTCGACGACGTCGACGAGGCCTTTCGTCTGGCCAGCGACAAAAGTTCGGACTCCATCAAGGTGCAGATGCATACCTGATGGTGTAAGCGGTCTCGCGCAATGCAGTGAACATCGGTCATAACTGGAAGCTGTGCCGTCCAATACGAGGAGGCAACATGGCGAAGGAAGACAATGCTCTCAGCATCGATGAAATTCGCGATAAGCGGCGTTGCCGTCTGCTGAAAGGACTGAACGTCAAGGAAAGCGTGGGCGTCGAGATAGGCCCGCTGTGCTGGCCTCTCGTGCGACGCAGCGACGCCGGTGAAATCATCTACGTCGACCATACGGACACGCCGCACCTGCGTCAGAAGTACAAAGACGATCCGCATCTCGACGTCAATGAGATCGTCGATGTCGACGCGGTGTGGGGGCGCAACACACTGCATGAAGCGATCAGGGGCCGCTATGTCGACTACGTGGTGGCCTCTCACGTCGTCGAGCATGTTCCCGATCTCGTGACGTGGCTCGGAGAACTTGGCGCGGTCCTCAAACCGACCGGCGAAGTGCGTCTCGTCGTTCCCGACCGACGCTACACCTTCGATTATTTCCGTCGCGAAAGCCGGTTGCCCGAAGTACTGGCCAGCTATATCGCGCGTGCGCGGGTACCGCAGCCCTACTCGCTACTCGATCACTGCCTGTCCGCCGCCGATGTGTCGACACAGGAAGCGTGGCAAAAGCGGATCGACCCGCAGTCAGTCAGACGGCATCACACATGGCAAGGCGCGCTGCATCTCGCGCGCGACGCATTCGAAAACGGCACGTATCACGACGTTCACTGCTGGGTGTTCACGCCGCGCTCGTTTGCGAAACTGATTGCCGATCTTTGCGAAATGAAGCTGATCGATTTCGCGTGTGAAGACTTCTGCGACACGATGCGCAACGACATTGAGTTTTCCGTCGTGATGAGGCGCTCGCGCGATTCGCAATATATTGCCGAGAGCTGGCGGCGTATGGAGCGGCAGGCCAGCGACATAACGCCGGCCGTGCCGTTCTGGCGCACGCACCGCAAACTCCGGGAGCTATGCTCGGGACAGGACGCCGGTAAGAGCCCGCAGCGCGTATGCGGACAGCGTAGCGAACTGGACTCCGACACAGCGATCAAATTGCCGCCGGGTTTCAATGAGCAGGAATATCTCGCCGCCAATACAGACGTGGCGGCGGCGGGCGTGAACGCGGGTCAGCATTACCTTCAATATGGGTGGCGGGAGGGGCGGGCCTTGCGGCCGGCCCCCGAGGCTCAGGCTGCCCCTGCTCCGGTCGCCATTGAAGCGAGGTAACGATCGAGACGGGGAAACGCTCGATGACCTAATGGCCGGGCGGGCTAGCAGGAATCTGTACCGCCCAGTTCGGCGCGACCTTTAGCGTATGCCCCTTGTCGTTCGCCGTAACGTTCCACATTGCGATGAGCGCCGGAAGCAGTATCCATTGAATATTCGTCACGTTCAGCAGCGTCTCGCCCGTCTGCGGGACCAGCAGAGGTTTTTGGACAAAAAGATGAGCAGAAGCCCACAGCCGACTCGAACATCGAGTCGGCTGTCATTGCCTCAAGCCGGCAGGCATGAATTCGCAACGAGTGTTGCAGGGCTCATCAGGTCCGTGGCCCTTTCGCGCATGTTTGAATCTGCTGCTGCGTTCCCGCGGCGTCACTGCGCCGTAGCAGGCGGTAACCAGCGAAATTGAATGTGTCCACAGGAGCATAGGCCTGGCTCGCGAGCAGGCAATTCGCGCTTGCCTCGAAAGTCCAGAGCGGCTCATGCACGAGAATGTAATCCGGGCTGTACTTCGTGAGCCACGAGTAAAGATCCTTGCGAGCAATGTAGTCCGCGTTATAGCGATTGGTCAGACCGAGAATGTCGATGATGTACCGGTCGGAGTACCAGCCCACGGTTCCGATCTCGACGCTTGCAACAACCGCCTTGGCGGGTGTGTTGGTTTTTATCCATTCACCAATATTCTTGTATGCGTCCATCGAGCCGCGCTGCACGTTCGAGATACCAAAGCTGTGATAAACGAAGCCGCTCGTGACGAGAAAAAACGCAAGGAACAGCGAGAGGAAAACAGAGCTCTCCCGGGACCGCTCGTACGTAAAGCTAAGCACTCTCCACGCGCCGACACCAACGAACAACAAGCCGAAGAAGAAGAATGGTGCGTAGTACCAGTGGTAATTCGGAATATGCAGAAACACATAAAACGAACCCAGCAGCACGAGATAGAGAATGACGAGCCACGCGATCCTCTTGCCGAGACTCGACAGCACACCGACGAGACCGATCGGCAGCATGAACGCGAGCAGCCGGAAGTCACCCCCGAAGAAAGCGTCCTTCATGTACTGCACGTGGAGAAAAATCAGTCCCTCGCCCCAGTACCCTGACTTGCCCTGTCCGAGCTTCGCATTGCCGGTGGCCGGAAGAAACGCGCCGTAGTAGTAGTAGTTAAATATGAAATTGGCCGCGAGCAGAATGACCGGTGCGACGAAATACTTAACATGAGGCAGTTTTCTGTTCCTGATGAAGTAATCGACGACCACGACAAGGCCAAGGAACACACCTTCACTGCGCGTGATGAACAGCAGGCCCAGCACCACACCCAGACCGAAAAATTGCTCCCTGCGATAGAGTACCAACGCGAGCGCGGAGAGGAACAGAAACAGCGAAGTCTCCATCCCAAAGGTGTCGTAAAAATAATTGAAGGAAACAACGATCAGCGCGCACAGCGTCTGTTCGTATTTTCCGCTCGCCAGCAGATGCGCTCCGGTGATCGCGGCCGCGCACAGGAACACGAATGACAAAAAGATCGTCGTATATTGCAAATTACCGGCCACGACGTTCGCCACGATCAGCAAGTAGGAATACAACGGCGACGTGAGCCCGTTGAAGCGATCGCCCGCGTTGTAGGTGAGCCCTTGCCCGTCAAACAGATTGCGCAAATATCGCAGATAGATCAGCGAATCATCGAGCTGAAAGTTGCGCGTCTGCCACGCGAGATAACCACCCACGGCAATGGTGACCACCAGTAGAAGCGCGTTCTCCGAAAGGTACTGTCTAAATCGTTGCATGTTCATTGGTCAATATTTTCTGATTACGCGCGTGCGGCAGCGCAACTACAAAAATCAATGCATTGCCCGAATCAGGCAAAAACGAACTTCTTGTCGAGCCGATATTTGACGATGTAACCAATCACGAGGCCAATCACGCCGCCCGTAAAGCGGGCAGGCTCGGAATGATAGATCGCGTCCGCGCCGAATTCGAAGCCCCAGAAAATCGCCGTAGTTGCGAGCCCCATCACCGTGTACAGCAGAAAACTCTGTACGCCGTGCGACAGATCGCGATGCTGGTATCGAAAGATCCAGAGCTTGTCGAGTAAGAACTTCACCACCAGCCCGCCACCCGTTCCGACGACCACGGACAGCGGCACGCTGAACGCTCCCGAATAGGTGATCAGCGAGAGCTTCTGCAGACCGATATTCGCGGCGATCGAAACTGCCGCGAATATCGCGTAAAAAATCACGAGGCGCGACGCGCTCATGGGAGTTGCCGAGGAGTTCACGAAAGGCACACCAGGTCAGGAAGGTCGAACGAACATTCGCCGCGCCATGCGCTCGCTGGGCGGCGACGGTTGCCGTCGAGCACGGCAGACCCGTCGCGATGCATGCAATGCATCACAACGAGAGCCGCTTGAACACGCGGCCAGGAACAGAGCGAATGATCAGCATGATGCCCCACCAGAACCACGGGGTATAAATGACATCCCTACCCTTTTCCACCGCGCGCACGATATCGCCCGCGACCTTGTCCGCGGTAGCAACAAGCGGTCCCGGCAAGGGAAGACCCGCTGTCATTGGCGTCGCGACAAAGCCAGGCTTGATCGTCAGCACATGCGCGCCCGCCTTGAACAGGCGCGCCCTCAGGCCCTCGCAAAACGCGGAGAGCGCTGCTTTTGCACTGCCGTACAGATAGTTCGACTGGCGACCGCGATCGCCGGCCACCGACGAAATGACCGCGATCGTGCCGCGCCGCTGCTGCTCGATCACAGTGGCAAAACGCGTCAGCAACGCGATGATCGATACGGCATTGGTATTGAACTCGCGGACCGCGACGTCGGCATCGTTCTGACAGGCCTGCTGGTCAGGCAGCGTTCCCGGCGCCACCAGCACGATGTCGAGCGCGCCGAACTCGGCCGAACAACGCTGCATCATGGCGGCATGTTCACCGATCTGATCGATGTCCAACTGCTGACACAGCACGTCTTGCGCACCACGTGCCTTGAGGTCGTCGGCAACCTGCTGGAGGCGCTCCATGTTGCGCGCGACGAGAAAGAACCGCGCGCCCTGTTTAGCCCATTGCCGTGCACAGGCAATGGCGATCGCCGAAGTGGCGCCTACGATAACGATGTTTTTCATACTCGAGTGGTTCGTTCCCAAAAGCGTGACAGCAAAGCCGGATCACGCAGCGCTTCGACCTGTTCCCACTGCGGATAGGCAGCGCGAAAATCTTCGCCCGACATATGCGCGTCCTTGGCGGGATACAAACGGCCGCCGCTCTCGCGCACGATCGCATCCAGCCGGTCGAAAAGCTTGCGATTCGATTCCTCGCGCTGCGGGAAGTCGAGCGCGAGCGAGGTGCCTTCGAGCGGAAAAGACAGCAAGCCCGGCGATTTGATGGCGCCGCAGCGCTTCAGCACGGCAAGTATCGACCCCGTGCCGCTGCGGGCAATCGCGTCGAGAATGGCCCGCGTTGCGTCGCGCGCAACGGCCGCCGGGATCACGCATTGATACTGCTGGAAGCCCGAGCGGCCATAGATGCGATTCCATTCAAGCAGGCTGTCGAGCGGATAGAAGTACGAGTCGTAAGTGACCGTCGAGCGAACCGCGTCCGCGCGTTGCCGCCTGTAGTACAACTCGTTGAAGGCGCGCAGGGTCAGGCGGTTGAAAACGGGGATCGGCGACGTGAACGGCACCGTACGCGTCTTGCGGCGTTCGACGTCGAGCCCCCCCTCGGAGGCGTGATCGCCGACCATGAAAATGCCTCTGCCCAACGCGGCATCGCGGCTCTGACAGTCCACCCACGCCACGCTGTACTCATGCAGTTCGTCGAGCCGTTCGGACAGCGCGAAGAACTCGTCGAGGTTGGCAAAGCGGATACTGGTCACGTCGAGCATGCTCGACCTGATCGGCATCAGCTGGATTTCTGCCCACGCGATCAGCCCCGTCATACCAAGGCCGCCGATCGTCGCGGTGAAGTACTCGGGGTGGAGGTCCGGCGTACATTCGAACTGCGTGCCGTCGCTTCGCAGCAAGCAGAAACGCCGCACATGCCGGCCAAACGTGCCGCGTACATGGTGATTCTTGCCGTGCACGTCGTTGGCGATCGCGCCGCCCAACGTCGCGTACTTCGTCCCCGGCGTGACGGGCAACATCCATCCACGCGGAATCGCCACGTCGAGAATCTGCTCGAGCGTCATGCCCGGTTCAGCGCGCAACACGCCGTTTTGCCAGTCGGCCAGAATCATCCGGTCCAGCGGCAGCGTCTGGACCACGTGCCCCGACGACGCGAGGCAACTGTCGCCGTAACTGCGCCCATTGCCGAAGGCAAGTGTCGTGCGCTGCGTGCCGCCGACACTTCGCCATATCGCCGCGGCCGTATCACGCCAGGCGATCGGATGGGACTCTTGCAGCGCGTACGGATAGCGCCCCCAGGACTGGACTTTCGACATGGCTAGATCGCCATCCAGAACACGGCACCGCATAGGGCCATGATCAGCCAGCTGCTCCGGTCCTTTGCCGCGAATATGATCGGGTCGTCATGCATCGAGCCGCGATGCGCGATGATCCACGTGCGGCTCACCCAGTAAAGCAGCAGAGGACAGGCCACCCAGATGTACTGTGGATGCCGATAGAGGCTCGCCGTATTGCCGTCCTGAATATAAAGCGCGAGAACCAGCACGGACAGATAGCCCGAGGCCGCGCCTAGTGACGAAATCAACGGCAGATCGCTCGCGACATAGCCGCGGCCGCGTGACTTCACGAGGCCGCGCTCCTTCAATGCGTGCAGTTCCGCATACCGCTTGACGAGCGCGAGGCTGAGAAAAATGAACATCGAAAACGCGAGCAGCCAGAACGTGAGCCGCGCATCGATCGCGGCGCTTCCGGCGATGATCCGTGTCGTATAGAGCAAGGCCAGCACCACCACGTCCATCATGACTCGCCGCTTCAGATGGAACGAATAGGCCAGCGTGAGTACGTAATATCCAAGCAAAACCAGCGCGAACTGATGAGGCAGGCAGAACCACGCGATCGCGCCGCCCACGACCAGCAGAACGGGACAGAGCGCCGCGCCCCAAACCAGCGGCAACGCGCCCGACGCAAGCGGGCGTTTGCGCTTGGTCGGATGATGCCGGTCGTCCTCGAGATCGAGCAGATCGTTCAACAGGTAGACGCTCGACGCACAGACACCGAAGGCAAAAAAAGCGAGGAGCGCGGCAATGACCAGCGCAGCGTCCGACAGTTGATGCGCCGCGAGCAGCGGAACGAAAATCAGCAGATTCTTCAGCCACTGATGCAGTCGCAACGACTTCGCCCACGTTCTCGGCCACGCGGAGCGTTGGTCGATGACGCGCTCGACGTTGCCCTGCTTGCGGGCCGCGCGCTCTACGCCACTCGACGGATTGATCACATAAGCACGCTCGGCCGCGGCCCAGACTGCGACATCGTCGTGCGAATTGCCCGCGTAGTCGAAGCCTTTCTCGCCGAACTCGGCCACGAGCCTGTCGCGCTTGCGATGCGCGGACAGATTGATGTCGCTTTGCGTGGCGAAGGTTTTGTCGAATAGCCCAAGATGATCGGCAATCGCCTTCGCGTAGCGTTCATGGCTAGCGGTCGCCAGCACGAGCGACCGCCCGGCGGCCCGTTCTTCCTTCAGCCACTCGATGACCGTGGCGTCGTAGGGCAGGACGGTGACATCGATATCGGTCGCTTCGGCCAAGCGGGCTTTGAGCCCGGCTTTGCCCCCGCGCAGGAGCCACAGAAGCGGCTCGTAGAACCGATGGGGAGCGGATCGGGTGAAAGCAAATCCGCATTCAATCAGGACGTCCGAGCGAATCAGAGTTCCATCAAGATCGACGACGAGTGGTTTGCTGCTCATTCAGTGAACCGCCGCAGGGCAGAAAAGAGTGTGGAAGGCACATGCGCTGCCGTAGAAATTCGTTCCGGCGCGGCAGCGGGTCAAGTCGAACCACGAGAATCAAAATCCGGACCGCGTAAAGCGGCATCACGCTACCATCTCGCGCCCTCCCCTACAACCCGCTTCCAATTTATTTGTCAACTTATTGCCGACTGATTTAACAACCATGAGTCTGCAAAATTGTAATGAAGCAGAATAATCAGTGTACCGGGCTCGACCGCGCAGATAATACCAACATCTCGCATATAGGCCGAATTTGCGCAAACAAAGGTGAATTAAACACTTTCGCAAGCTTTTCGGCGAAATAGAGAGAAAGAAAGTAACGACTCAGGAAGACAATACGTGTTCATACAGCGATTTATATGCGTTTCCCAACGCTGCCCCAGAAAATAGCCGCTCATATCGCTGCCGCGCCGCCGCTCCCATGCCGCACGCCAGTGCTTCATCCAGCGTCAGCCGGTTAATCGCGGCGATCAGCGGTTCGGGCGCCTCGGGCGGCACGACAAACCCCGTCACCCCATCCTCGTTGACGAACGACGTCCCGGACCCCACCTCACAGCACACCATCGGTTTGCCGAACATCGCGGCTTCGACCAGCACCATCCCGAACGCTTCGGAGCGCAAATGCGAGGGCAGCACCATCGCGCGACAGCCCTCGAGCAGCGCAACCTTTTCCTCATGCGTGACCTGCCCGGCAAACACGACGTTGGTCGCGCCATGCTGCCGCGCCAAGGCGGCGAGCCGCTCGCGCTCCGGCCCCGAGCCAGCGATGACGATTTTCGCCTGCACATGCCTGGCGGCCTCGACGAGCGTATGCAGTCCCTTGTAGTAGCGCAACACGCCGAGCGCCAGAAAATACGGTTCGGCCGGCGCCAGGCCGAGCCGGCTCTCGAGCTTGCGCCGCGCGTCGAGCGGCTGCGGCTCGTCGCGATAGTCGATGATGCCGAGCGGAATCGTCTTCAAACGCTCCTTCGACACGCACGCGGCAAGCGTCTCACTGGTCCGCGCATAGGCCGCCGACGTCGCGACCACCGCGGACATGCTGCGCAGCGTGCGCCGCATCAGCGGCCCATAGACGGCGCCGAGCAGCTTCTGCCGCACGATGTCGGAGTGGTAAGTCATCACCGTCGGTTTGCTGGTGCGTCCGAGCAGATGCAATACGTCGGCGAACGGCCACGGAAAGTGGAAATGCACGACGTCGGCCCAGTCGGCCAGCTCGCGATACCTGATCACCGAGCACGGCCCGCCGAGATCGCACGATGCCGGCGCCGCCCACGATTTCTCGCGGATCACCTGCCCTTCCGGGCGTTCGACGACGGTCGGCGTCGGGCTCGGCGACAGCGTCAGAATGCGCGGTTCGACGCCGCGCTCGCGCGTCGCTAGCGCAATCTGGCGGATCGCTTCCTGCAGGCCGCCGGGCGGGTCCGGGAAGTACGTGCGGTACACATGAACGACCCTCACGTGCGCACCTCAGCGCCGTGTGGCCGCGAGCTGCCGCCGCCCGCCTGCGGGAAGTGGAAGGTAATCGCCAGCATCTTGTCCAGCCGCGCTTCCCACGTGTTCTCGCCAACCGCCGCGCGGGCTTCCTCCACGCTCAGCTTGCCGCGTGCAAGCTGTTTCTCGATCGCCGCGATGAACGCGTCGGCATCGCTGCCCACTTCGAGCCCCGCGCGCGGTTCCTTCGCGAAATCGAGCGGCGTCGATACGACCGGCAGACCGGCCGCGAGATATTCGTAGAACTTCATCGGAAACATCGAGTGCGTGTATTCGTTGATCAGCGTCGGCAACACACCGACCCGCATGCCGCGCAAATACTGTGGCAGCACGCGATACGGCCGGTAGCCGAGCAGATGCACGTTCGGCAGACGCTTGAGCTGCGCGAGCAGGTCGCTGCGCTGCCCTTCGCGCTCCTCGCCGATGATCACCCATTGCCACTGCGGCCGCGCCTGCGCGGTTTGCAGCAGCAACGGCAGATCGACCTTGAAGTCCGACAGCACGCCGTGATACACGAGCCGCGGCTCGTCGATCGCGGCGAGCTCGGCGGGCAGCGGGCCGTCCGCGCGCGCCGCGCCGAAGTGCGCTTCATCGACGACGTTGCCGAAGAAATGCGTATTGGGGTTAAACGGCAGGCACACGTCCTTCAGCGACTGCGCAGTCGTGAATACCGCCTCGCATCGCCCGAGCAGGTCCTGCTGGGCATTGCGGAACGCGTCGACGTCGACGCCCGGAATCGCCGCGATATCGTCGACGCAGTGGTAGACCAGGGTCCCGCGCGGCAGCGTCGCGATCGCATCGAGCATGTACGGGTGGTACGTCCACACGACCGGCTTGACGTAGCGATGCGACCTCGCGAAGCGGTTCACCGAAAAACGCAGCATCGCCTGATTCAGCGAGCGCACGAACGGCAGATGATGCCCGGCCGGCACCATCAGCGGCGACAGCACCCAGATGTTGGCGGCGCGGCGCGGCGGGCCGAGCACGAGCGACTGCACGCCGCGCCACAGACGTCGCCACAGGCGCGACCAGTCGCGGCCGCTGGCCACTTTCGGCGAGCGGAAGCCAACGCTTTCCACATACAGAATCCGCCAGCCGCGCGCGGCGAGGATGCTCGCCGTGTGCTGCTTGTTGGTCCAGTACGGCTCGTCCCAGTCGGCGCTCGAAAACAGCACGCAGTCTTGCGGAGCAAGCACGGGGTTCTTGCCGTCAGCCAACGAACACCTCGACCGGTCGGCCGCGCAGGCTGTCGACGATGCGTCGTGAGGCCAGTCCGTCGCCGTACGGATTCGCGCGATCGCGCAGCGCAGCGCGCCGCGCGGGATCGTCGAGCCAGCCGATCACCGCGCTTTCGATGCTCGCCGCGCTCTGGCCCGCGAGCGTCGCGAAGCCGGCGTCGACGCCTTCGCGGCGCTCGGTGTGATTGCGCATCACGACGACCGGCACGCCGAAGGTTGGCGCTTCTTCCTGGATGCCGCCCGAATCGCTGACCACGACGGCGCTGCCGCTGATCAGATAAAGGCTCGTCGGATAGTCGACCGGCTCGATCAGCGCGAGGTTCGGGATGCCATCGAGCTCGCGATGCACGGGCCCGCGCACGGCCGGGTTCAGATGCACCGGGAACACCCAGCGGTAATCGCTATAGCGCTGACACAGATCGCGCAGCACGCGGCAGATGTCCTGCAGCACGTCGCCGAAATTCTCGCGCCGATGGCACGTGACGAGCACGTGCTGCTGCGCGCCATGCCATGCGGGCAGCGGACTCGCCGGCGGCGTGACGCTCCAGCTCGCGCGCACTTCGCCGATCGCATCGACGACCGTGTTGCCGGTCACGACGATCTTCTCTGGCGCGACGCCTTCGCTGAGCAGGCTGTCGCGCGCGCGCGAGGTCGGCGCGAAATGCAGCGTCGCGATGCGGCCAAGCAGGCTGCGGTTAGCTTCCTCGGGAAACGGACTCGCCAGATCGCCGGTGCGCAGCCCCGCCTCGACGTGACCGACGCGGATGCCGCGCTGGAACGCCGCGAAGCCCGCGCAGAACGCGGTCGTCGTGTCGCCCTGCACGATCACCCAATCGGGACGTGTTTCGTCGAGCGCGCGATCGAGCGCGGCGATCAGGCGCGACGCGAGCGCGTTCAGCGATTGACCCGGGTGCATCGTTTCGAGCGTGATGTCCGGTTCGATGCCGAAGAATTCGAGCGCCTGCGCGGCCATGTCCCTGTGCTGCCCGCTCGCGCAGACGATCGTGTCGAACTCGCTGCGCAGCGCTCGCACGAGCGGTGCGAGCTTGATGACCTCGGGCCGCGTGCCCATCACCACCATGACTTTCATTGCAGTGCTTTCCCCGTCTCGACCTTGGTATGAGCGCCCCGGAACTCGACGCCGAGCGCGAGCGGCGTCGTGTCGGCGAAGGGCGTGACGACGCGAAAGACGCCGTCGTGTTCGACGATCTGCGCGAGCGAGCGCAAGCGCAGGAAATCGAGCGCGGCTTCCTCGTGCAGGAACAGCGGCCGTTGGGCCTTGCCGCGCATGTAGGTGATCAACTGCTCGTGCGCGTCGATGCGCGCCGCCTCGTCGGTCCAGCCGTACGCGTAGCGCTCGGAGAACGGATGGTCGAGATAGCCGAACAGCGTGTTGGTCGCGTACGCGGTGTCGAAGGCCTGCTTGAAGATCGCGAGCGGATCGCCCTCTTTCAGCATGCAGTCGCCGTGCAGCATGCACTGTTGGCTGTGACCGACGAAGCCCGCCGGCAAGCCGGCCAATGCGCCACCGCGTGCGCTCAGAAACTCCGGATCGTTGCGGATGATGCCGCCGATGCAGCCCGCGTAGCCCGCGTCGATCAGGCCGCGCATCGCGTAAGGCGGCGACTGGTGAAACGGCGACACCGCGTAGCGCACCGGCACGCCGGTCGCGCGTTCGAGCAGTTCGGCCGATTGCACGCCTTCCGCGATCGCGGTGTCGTAGCTGCCGCCCCAGTTCGGCGAGTGCGTCGCCGTGTGCGACAGCACCGCGCCCTGCTGCCGGTCGGCAAGCAGTTCGCGCAGGATGTCGTGCTGGCCGCCGCGTTGCAGGTTCTGCGTATGCACGGCGAGCGTGAACGGCACGCCGAGACGCCGGTACGCGTGCCACAACGGGCGCGCCGATTCGACGTCCTCGTCGCAATCGAGCCGCGACGTGATCGCCGCGTCGTAACCCCACGGGAGTTCGCTCAGCACCGGCTGACACGGCAGCGCATCAGCCCGGTAGCCCGACAGAAACTGCTCGACGAGGCGCCATTCGAACGAATCGCACGGGCCGACCGGCCGGTTGAACCACAGCACGGCCGATGCGCCCGCATCCCACAGCGCCGCGTACGCGAACTGTCGCTCGCCGTTCACGACGACCGCGGCCAGCTCCGCTTCGGCCGGAACTTCGGGCGCCTGCGCGAGCGCCCAGATCGAACCGTCGGCGCGAATCGCGCCGTAGCCGAGGTTGTTCCATTCGTCGGCGAAATCGAAGCGCTCGAACGGGCGATGCCATGGCGCGCCGCCGAGTGCTTGCGCGAGCGCGCCGTAGCGCACCGCCGCCGCGCTTTCGCGCGACTCGCCCGAAGGCGCCGTTGCACTGCGGCTCGCTTGCGAGAGGTCGGCGGGCAACGCCGCGGGCCGATAACGCAGATAGTCCGCGAGCGCGATCGGCATATGGCCGAACACGATCAGCTTGCGCGGCCGCGCCTGCACGAACGCGATCAGGTCGGCGCTCCACGCATCGGGCGCGTCGACCGCGACCATGACGTCGGGCGCGATCTCATGCAGCATGTTGCGCGTGATCGCCTGGGCCTGGGTCACGCTGACCGAGCGCCGCAGCGCCGCCAGCACGTATTGGCCAGCGTCGGCGCGGGCGTCGGGATACGCGACGCCGATCATGCGCTCACCACGTGACGGAATTTGGCGCGACTGCCCACGCGCACGAAATCGTCGTGACCGACGTAGGCGATCGTGAACGCGTCCTGCCAGAAGTGGCGCAGCTTCGCGGTGGTGTCCTCCGCGTTCGCGTGCGGTTCGAGCACGATGCGCAAAGTGGGCGGCGTCGTGCGCAGATCGATCTGGAATTCCTGGATGCCGCCGACGCGATGATCGAGCATGTCCTGGATGTGGTGCGTCGGATGCGCGACGCCGTTGATCGGCACGACGTCGTGAATCCGGCCGACCACGTCGGTCAGGAAAAAGCCCTTCTCCGTCTTCTGCACGCGCGCGAGGTCGCCGGTCGTGTAGCGGATCAACGGCATCAGCCGGTTGCGGAACCCGGTGAACACGAGCTCGTGCGCGCCGTCGGGGTTGTCCGGCGCAACGCGGCTTTCCGGCCAGCCTTCCGATTCGAGGATCTGGAAGCCGCCTTCGTGACCGTCGAGCTCATAGGCCATCACACCGAGCTCGGCGAGGCCGTAGCGGTCGATCACGCGACAGCGCAACGCCTTCGCGATCATCTCGCGCGCATGCGGCTCGAGCAGCTCGCCACTCGACTCGAACACCTGGAACGCGTTGCCGCCGCCGTACTTGCGCTCGACATAGCAGGCGAGCGCGTACATCGTCGACGGATGCGAGTGCGCGAGATATGGGCGGCGGCGCTTCAGCGTGCGCCACATTTCCTCGAGGCCGTGATCGTCGATGCGGTCGAAGAAGACATTGCTGCGATTCATCGCGAAGCATTTGAAGTCTTCGCGCGACGGCCACTCGGGCACGACCTGATCCGGGAAACGGCACGCGAAGTGCAACTCCGAGCGATGGCGCAGCTTGCCGATCCGCTCGCGGCAATAGTTGGTGACCGCCGACGAATAATCGGCGCCTTCCTGGTCGTAGTAAATCGTCGTGGAGAGGCCGGTCGAGCCGCCGGTCTTGCACGCGTGGTGCTTGCCGGCCTCGAGCGGTCCCGACAGGAGACGCGGACCCTGCTCGCGGATGATGTCCTTGGTCAGATACGGCAGTTCTTCGAGGTAGCGCGGGTCGTTCCTGACCTTGGCGGGATCGAACTGCTTCGCCTGGAACAGGTCGCGATAGTAAGGCACCTTCGCGCCGGCGAATTCGAGCGTGGCGACGAGCCGTTCGAGCGCGATGCGGCGGCGATGCGGCATCGGCAGCGAATAGTGCTCGCGCAGCTCGCGGATTTTCGGGCGCACGTTGCGCTTTTCGGCGTTCTCCGCAATCGGATACGCGATATAGCCGCCCGCGAAACCCTTCAGCGTGCGAAACGGCTGACGCACCAGCAGGGATTCGGAGTAGCGCAGAAACGGGTGATTAGCTCGCATCAAATTCGAACCTTGTTACGCCTCGGGATTGGCCACGAGGGTGTTGCTGAACTGCGGGACTGGCTTGCGCCGGGGCGCGGTTTAGCCGACGAGCCGATGGATTTGCCTGCTGCCGTCGCGCCGCGCAGCTCGCGCGTCGGCGCACATGCGGCAGGCGCGGCATGCGCCGCGCCTGCCGCGCGCCGGCGTGCTCAGTGCGGCAACTGCGCGGTGTGGCTGATGAGCGGCTCGTCGGATTTTTCCGACGGCAGCACGGGTTCGTCGGCGACCATCTTGCCGTGTTCCATCGAGATCTTGCGGGTGCACGCGCGCGCGACCAGCGACGGATCGTGCGACGCCACCACCAGCAGCGCCGCCTTGCCGACGAGGCCTTCCAGACGCTCGGCCGCCTTCACGCTGAACTCGGCGTCGCCCACGCTCAGCCATTCGTCCATGATCAGGATGTCGGCTTCGACGCTCGTCGAGATCGCAAACGCGAGGCGCAGCATCATCCCGCTCGAATAGGTGCGCACCGGCAGATTCAGGTAATCGCCAAGTTCGCTGAAGTCGGCGATCTCGTCGATCTTGCTGCGGATGCGCGCGGGCTTCAGCCCGTCGAGAATGCCGCGCAGATAGATGTTTTCGAAGCCGGTCGCGTCGGGGTCAAGGCCCATCGACACGTCGAGCAGCGACGCGATCTTGCCCCGCACCTTCAGCTCGCCGCGCACCGGCGCATAGACGCCCGACAGCGTGCGCAACAGCGTCGTCTTACCCGAGCCGTTGTGGCCGATCAGGCCGATGCGCTCGCCTTCGCTGAAGGTGAAGCTCAGGTCGTCGATCGCGCGGACGATCGCATGGCGACCCGCGTCCTGGCCGATCCGGCCGCCCGTCGTCAAATTGAGCACCGCCTTTTTCAGCGAGCGATGCGAGTTCTCGTAAATCGGAAATTCGACGGAGATGTTACGAGCGACAATCGATGAAGAACTCACAATATCAAAGCCAGTAAGGAACGCGATTACGGAAACGCTTCATCAGGATCTGCGCGAACGCAAAGCCGACGATCAAGAGACCAATCGACCACGCCCACGACTCCCAGTGGGTCGGGCGGCCGGTGAGCGGCGCGCGCACCGTTTCGATCAGGTGATAGAGCGGGTTGTATTCGGCGACCCACGCGCGGTCCTTCAGGATTTCCGGCGACCACATGACCGGCGTGAAGAAGAACACGACCTGGATCAGGTTCGTGACGATCGGCGGAATGTCGCGAAAGCGTGCGCACAGCACGCCGAGCGTGACGCCGAGCCACACGCCGTGCAGCAGCAGGACCACGAGCGCGAACGGCACCAGCACGATTTCCCAGCCCGGCCAGTGACCGAACACGAACAGCAGCACGACGACGACCGGCAGGCTATGCAGCAGGATCACGAAGTTGCGCCACGCGATGCGGCATACGTGGACCGTCAGCGGCAGCCTGATCTGCTTGATCAGATAGGCCGAGCCGATGAAGGCCATGCAGCCCTCGTTGGCGACCGACGCCAGATACGCCCACACGACGAGACCCACCGCCAGATACGGCAGATAGTCGGAGAGTTCCTGGTGCAGCAGCGTCGAGTACAACGCGCCGAGCACGACCACCAAGATGATCGTGCTGAGCGTGAACCAGAACGGCCCGAGCACCGAGCGGCGATAACGCTGCCGGATGTCGTGCCAGCCGAGCGTGCCCCAGACCCGCACCGCTTTCATGCCGACCAGCAGGTCGTCGCGCTCGTTGTGACGTGTCAGGTCTTCCGAGTCGTTGGTAAAACTGATATCCATCTCAAGTACGTCCGTAAATGTCTTCGAAGCGAACGATATCGTCTTCGCCCAGATATTCGCCGCTTTGCACTTCGATCATCACGAGCTCGACGACGCCCGGATTTTCGAGGCGATGTTTGTGACCCGCCGGGATATAGGTCGACTCGTTGGTCGACACGAAGAACTCTTTTTCGCCGTTGACGACCTTCGCCATGCCGCTCACCACGACCCAATGCTCGTTGCGGTGATGATGCATCTGCAGGCTCAGGCTCGCGCCCGGCTTCACCTCGATGCGCTTGATCTTGAAGCGCGGCCCCTCTTCGAGCACCGAGTACGTGCCCCACGGCCGATGCACGGTGCGATGCACCTTGTACGTCTCATGGCCGCGCGACTTCAGCTCCGCGAAAATCTGCTTCACGTCCTGCGCGCGATCCCGGTGCGCGACGAGCAGCGCATCGGGCGTGTCGATCACGATCAGGTTGTCGACGCCGACCGCGCCGATCAGGCGCCCGTCGCTGCGCAGATACGAGTTCTTCACGTCGACGAGCAGCGCCTCGCCTTCGACGCGGTTGCCGCTCGCATCGGCCGGCGACAGATCGGACAGCGCGGTCCACGAGCCGACGTCGGTCCAGCCGAGGTTGCAGCACACGACCGCCGCGTGCTCGCACTTCTCCATTACCGCGTAGTCGAACGACAGCTCCGGCACCGCGCCGAAGCAGCCCGGCTCGAGACGCACCTGCGCGCCGCTCTTGCCTTCGGCGGACGGCGACTTGTCCATGCATTCGGCCGCGGCATCGAGAATGTCGGGACAATGCTCGCGCATTTCCTTCAGGATCGTGCCCGCGGTGAAGCAGAACATGCCCGAGTTCCACACGAACTTGCCCGACGCCAGATACTCGCGGGCCTTCTCCACCGACGGCTTCTCGACGAAGCGCACGACCCGCTCGCCATCGGCTTCGATATAGCCGTAGCCGGTTTCGGGCGTATCCGGATGCATGCCGAAGGTGACCACGTTGCCGGCCTGCGCAAGCGTCTGCGCACGCGCGACCGCCGCGGCGAACGCGGTTTGATCCGCGATCAGGTGATCCGCGGCGAGCACCAGCATCACGGTGTCTGCGCCATGCGCCTTCGCCGTGTGCAAGGCCGCCGTGGCAACCGCCGCGGCCGTGTTGCGGCCGAACGGTTCGAGAATGAACGAGGTCGCGACGTTCTTGCCGTTCACCTCGCGGAAATCGTCTTCGGTCTTGAAGAACAGCTCACGGTTGGTTACCGTGAGCACTTCCTTCACGCCGGGCAACGCGACCGCGCGCAGGAACGCTTTCTGCAGCAGGCTTTCGCCGTCCGCGAGACGGATGAACGGCTTCGGGTGCGATTCCCGCGAGACCGGCCAGAGCCGCGATCCCGCTCCGCCGCACAGAATGATCGGTAACAAACTCACAGCTCCCTCTCGATACCGTATTTTTTACGTGGCCATACTGGCTTGCGCGCGGTTGACGCAGACGTTTGCAATCTACTGCGCATAGAACGTTAAATCCGCGCCTCGAACGCCCTCGCGTCGAGCGACATTCTACCGCTGCACTCTTTCACCATTGTCAGGGAACAATCGTTTCGATCGGTCCCGGACCACGACGGCATCATGGCGAGCGGCGTGCGCGGCAGGACATCCGATGCGAGTGTTTCCTTCGCCGCACCGGCGCTCGCGAGCCCTGCGTCGAAACCGCGACTCAGGTGCGCGCCGCCGGCGACTTCGGAAAACCGTCCGTCAGACACAGCTTCAACGCGTCGCGCCAATGCGGCGCGGCGAGCCCGAACACGCGCGCCAGCTTGTCGTTCGACATTCTGGAATTGGCTGGGCGCTTCGCGGGCGTCGGGTAATCCGCGGCCGGAATCGGCAGCGTGTTCGGCCTGTTCGGCAAATCCGCGAGTTCAAAGATCGCCGACGCGAAACCGTGCCACGACGTCGAGTCGCCCGCGCACAGGTGATAGATGCCCGAACGCTCGTCCCACCACTTCGCGCCGTCTTCGGTGGCGAAGGACTGCGCGCACAGATGCGCGCTCAGCGTCGCGATCGTGTTGCACCAGGTGGGCGCGCCGAACTGGTCGGCCACCACCTTCAGCTCCGGACGATCGGCGCCGAGTCGCAACATCGTCAGCAGAAAGTTCTTGCCGCGCGTGCCGTACACCCAGCTCGTGCGCAATACGAGGTGATTCACGCCGCTCGCCGCGATTGCCTGCTCGCCCGCGAGCTTGCTGCGGCCGTAGACGTTCTGCGGATCGGTTGGATCGTCTTCGACGTACGCGCCTTCTTTCGTGCCGTTGAACACGTAGTCGGTCGAATAGTGGATCAGCGCGGCGCCGAGCTTTTTCGCTTCCTCGGCGAGCACGCCCGGTGCTTCGCCGTTGATGCGCATTGCCAGGTCGCGTTCTTCTTCGGCCTTGTCCACCGCCGTATAAGCGGCCGGATTGACGATCAGCGCGGGACGCAGGTCGCGCACCACCGCGCGAATCTGATCGAGGTTCGACAGATCGAGCCGCGAGCGGTCGACCGCGACCACGTTGCCGAGCCCTTGCAGCGTGCGCGCGAGCTCATAGCCGAGCTGGCCATTTACGCCGGTGACGAGAATCGTCCGTTTCGCGTCGTGTGCGCTCATGCGATCCCCTTATGCGTAGACTTCGGCGTCGGCGAGACGCTTGCCCGCCGCATCCTTGGCCGCGAGCAGCGGCTCGACGTCGACCGGCCATTCGATTCCGATCGCCGGATCGTTCCACACGATGCTGCGCTCGTGCTCTGGGAACCAATAATCCGTGGTCTTGTAGAGGAACTGCGCGGACTCCGACAGCACGACGAAGCCGTGCGCGAAACCGGGCGGCACCCACAGCTGCCGATGGTTCTCGACCGACAGCGTCACGCCGACCCACTTGCCGAAGTTCGGCGAGCTCTTGCGGATGTCGACGGCGACGTCGAACACCTCGCCCTCGACCACGCGCACGAGCTTGCCCTGCGCATGCTGGATCTGATAGTGCAGACCGCGCAGCACGCCTCTCGCCGAACGCGAATGATTGTCCTGCACGAACTCGACGCCCGGCTCGACCTTCTCGGCGAATTCGAGCGCATTGAAGCTTTCGAAAAAGAAGCCGCGCGCATCGCCGAACACCTTCGGCTCGATGATCTTGACTTCGGGCAGCGAGGTTGCGGTTACCTGGATGGCCATGCGACGTGATCCGTGAGAATGTTTTGCAGGTATTGCCCGTAGGCATTCTTCGCGAGCGGTTTGGCGAGCGCGAGCAACTGCTCGCCGTCGATCCACTGACGCCGGTACGCGATCTCTTCCGGACACGCGACCACCAGACCCTGGCGCTTTTGCAGCGTTGCGATGAAGGTCGCGGCTTCGATCAACGAATCGTGCGTGCCGGTGTCGAGCCACGCATAACCGCGGCCCATGATCTCGACGTTGAGCGCCGCGTTCGCGAGGTAGCGAGAGTTCACGTCGGTGATTTCGAGCTCGCCGCGCGGCGACGGCTTGATGTCCGCGGCGATGTCGCAGACCTGCTTGTCGTAAAAGTACAGACCCGTGACCGCGTAGTTCGAACGCGGCCTGGCGGGCTTTTCCTCGATCGACAACGCGCGGAACTGCTGGTCGAATTCGACCACGCCGTAGCGTTCCGGGTCCTGCACGTGATACGCGAACACGGTGGCGCCGTCGGTCTGATCGTCGGCGCGTTCGAGTTGCTTCGCGAGATCGTGGCCGTAGAAGATGTTGTCGCCGAGAATCAACGCCGACGGATCATTGTTCACGAACTCGCGGCCGATGATGAAGGCCTGCGCGAGTCCATCCGGCGACGGCTGCACCGCGTACTGGATGTTCATGCCCCACTGGCTGCCGTCACCGAGCATCGCCTCGAAGCGCGGCGTGTCCTGCGGCGTGGAGATGATCAGCACGTCGCGAATACCCGCCACCATCAGCGTGGACAGCGGGTAGTAGATCATCGGCTTGTCGTACACCGGCAGCAGCTGCTTGGAGACGACGTGCGTGATCGGATACAGGCGGGTGCCCGAGCCGCCCGCGAGAATAATGCCTTTGCGCGCCATTGCCGTGCCTTTACGCGCGCTGCGCGTAGTTGGTCTCGACCCACTTCCGGTATTCGCCCGAAGCGACTTCGTCGACCCATTGCTGGTTGTCGAGATACCACTGGACCGTTTTGGCGAGCCCCGTCTCGAACGTTTCCGCCGGCTTCCAGCCGAGTTCGCGCTCGAGCTTGCGCGCGTCGATCGCGTAACGGCGGTCGTGACCCGGACGATCTTTCACATAGGTGATCTGGTCGCGATACGAGCCGGCCGCCTTCGGGCGCTGCTGGTCGAGCAGGTCGCACAGCGTGTGCACGACCTCGAGATTCTTCTTCTCGTTCCAGCCGCCGACGTTGTACGTCTCGCCCGGCGTGCCGCGCGCGAGCACTTCACGGATCGCGCTGCAGTGGTCGCCGACGTACAGCCAGTCGCGCACGTTCTGCCCGTCGCCATACACGGGCAGAGGCTTGCCGCCGAGCGCGTTGGCGATCATCAGCGGAATCAGCTTCTCGGGGAACTGGTACGGGCCGTAGTTGTTCGAGCAGTTGGTGGTCAGCACCGGCAGGCCGTACGTGTGGTGGTAGGCGCGCACGAGGTGATCCGAACCGGCCTTGGTCGCCGAATAGGGGCTATTCGGCGCATAAGGCGTAGTTTCGGAGAACTGCGGATCGGTTGCCGACAGCGAGCCGAACACTTCGTCGGTCGACACGTGCAGGAAGCGAAACGCGGCGCGCTCCGCAACGCCCAGCGTGTTCCAGTAGCTGCGCGTCGCTTCGAGCAGCGTGAAGGTGCCGACGACGTTGGTTTGCACGAAATCGGCCGGACCGTGGATCGAGCGATCCACATGGCTCTCGGCCGCGAAATGCAGCACGGCGCGCGGCTTGTGCTCGGCCAATAGCGAATCGAGCGCGGCGCGATCGCAAATGTCGACGCGCGCGAAAATGTGTTTGGGATTGCCCTGTAGCGACTTCAGCGTGCCCAGGTTGCCGGCGTAGGTCAGTTTGTCTACGTTGAGCACCGCTTCGTCCGACGCATTCAGCCAGTCGAGCACGAAATTAGCGCCGATAAAGCCGGCACCGCCCGTTACCAGGATCATGTAATTCCCTTGTCGATGTTAGTGACAGGCGAAGAGCTTGCGACCTGTTCACCCCGCGTGGTGTCCGTTTCTCTGGTCGTCCGTCGCGTTCCCCGGAGAGTGGACACTCAGACGCCAATTTTATGAACCCCCAATTATAAAGCCGCCGAGTGCAAAAACTAGAACCCTAACAACTTGAAACAGCTTGACAGAATTCGTTGCCGTGGGTCTGGGAAAAGGGGCTTTTTCGGTGCGGTTACGCGCATTTTGGCGCCTGTGATGATGTGCACCACATACTGTGCGGCGCGGCGCGGAAAGAGTGGAAAATGAAGAAGAACGGCGAAAGCGTCATGAAAGGCCGCAAACGCGGCCCTTCGGTGCAGACCGTCAGGCGGTTGCTCGCGCGAGCGCGCTCAGGCCGCGAGCATCCAGCGCAGCGTATCGATGAAAGGGATCGACTCGACCGCCGGCACCAGCGAGTGCAATTTGGCGGGCGAACCGGCAAGCATCTTGACGTCCGTTTGCCGGACAAAGGCGGGATTGACCCGGACTTCGATGTCGTGACCGGTGAGTTCGCTCGCGGTCGTGAGGATTTCACGCAACGAATACGGCGCGCCGGTGCAGACGTTGACGATTTCGGCGGCGACATTGGAGTCGAGCAACGCCTCGTACGCGCTCGCCACATAACGCACGTCAGAGAAGTCGCGCGCAATGTCGATATTGCCGAGTTCGATCGATGCCGCGCGCCGCGCGAAGTGGCTGACGATCTTCGGCACGAGGAAGTTCACCGCCTGGCCGCGGCCGGTGTAGTTGAACGGCCGCACGATCAGGATCGGCAGGCGGTCGAACCATGTGCGCACCAGCGCTTCCATGGCCGCTTTGCTGGCCGCGTAATGATTGACCGGCATAAGCGGGAAGCTCTCGTCGATCGCGGCGCTGCTGACGTTGCCGTACACGTTCGCGCTGCTTGCGATCAGCAGCTTGCGCGGCACATGGCCGATCGCGACACAGGCTTCGAGCAGGTTCTGCGTGCCGATCACGTTGACGCGATAAAAGTCGAGCGGATCGTTGTGCCCCACGAAGCTGATCGCGGCCAGATGCACGATGAAATCGGGCCGCACGGTGTCGAGCACGCGCCGGCAGTCTTCCGGTGAGGTGATGTCGAGTTTGACGCGTGCCGGCGTGTCGGGCTCGTCGCGGCCGGACACCGCTTCGATCACGGTATGGCCGCGCCCGGTCAGCTTCTCGACCAGATAGCGGCCGGTAAAACCGTTCGCGCCGGTGACGAGCGTGCGAAATGATTGCTTCGCCGCGGAAGACGACATGCTGGCTTCGTTCACGAGAGAGTCATCCTGTTGTTGTATTGGAATCGCGCGCGGTCCATGCGGGGTTGCCGCCGTGCCGTGTTACGGCGGCGTTCCACCCGCGTCCCGCAACGTTATCGCGCGATACCCGAACCCCAAACGGGCTATTATGTCACGCTATCTTGCTGCTCTGCCCAGCGTGGCACGCGTCGTGCAGCACCGCGCGTATCGAATCGCCTTGATTTCCTCGATGACACCCCTCAACGCTTCCAGTACCTCCGCTCCCCTCGTCCCTCTTGCTTTCGGCGATCTGCAAGGCTGCCGCGCACCGTTTCAGCGACTGCTGGCCAAAGCCGCGCCGCCGGACGGCACACCGCTGTGGTTCGCCGGCGATCTGATCAACCGCGGCCCCGACTCCCTCGACACCTTGCGCGACGTGATCGCGTTCGGCGAGCGCGCGGTGCCGGTGCTCGGCAATCACGATCTGCATCTGCTGTCGGTGTCGGCGGGGATTCGCAAGTCGAAGAAAGGCGACACGATCGAAGAGATCCTCGCCGCGCCCGATGCCGCCGATCTGCTCGAGTGGATACGCCACCGCCCGCTCGCGCATTTCGACAACGGCATGCTGATGGTGCATGCGGGCGTGCTGCCGCAGTGGGATGCGACGCTGACGCTCGAACTCGCCGACGAGTTGCAACGCGCGCTGCGTGCGCCGAACTGGAAAGAGACGCTTGCGGGCTTGTACGGCAATGAGCCGAACCGCTGGAAGCCGGGCCTGAAGGGTATCGAGCGTCTGCGCGTCACGTGCAGCGCGTTGACGCGCATGCGCTTTTGCAGCGCCGATGGCGTGATGGATTTCAGCAGCAGCGGCACGCTCGCATCCACGCCGAGCGGCTGCATGCCGTGGTTCGACGTGCCGTCGCGCCAGACCGCCGACGTGACCGTCGTGTTCGGTCATTGGGCCGCGCTCGGCCTGATGTTGCGCGGCAACCTGATCGGCCTCGACTCGGGTTGCGTGTGGGGGCAGAAGCTGTCGGCGGTACGGCTCGCGAAAAACCCGGCTGAGCGGACGTTGACGCAAGTCGATTGCGATTCGCGCGGCGTGCCGCGCGGGGGCAACTAAACAGAAGACGGCGACGCTGCCCGGCAGCGCCCCCGCTTAGACCGAGCGGTGCGGCTGATCGACGGGCTCGATCAGCGTTTGCGCCGTCTCAGCGGCGTCGCTCGACGACGCAGCATCTACAACGTCGCCCTCTTGCGCGACCGTCCCCGCCACTGCGTTGCCGGCCTGCATGTCCCGCAACGCGTTCGCCACCACCTGCTGAGCCTGCGCCGCGAGCACCCGCCGGTCCGCGTCCGGCGCGAGCGGTGCGCCAACATATACGTGGGCGGTCAGCGGACCGCCACGCAACAGCATGTCGAGCGAGTCGGACAACGACACGTCGTCGATGTATGCGGGTGCCGTCGACTGCCGGCCCTGCGCGTCCTCGTACATGATGCACAGCGGCTGCACCGGCACACCGGCCGACACCGCGGCCTGGAACATGTTCGCGTGAAACGGCAGCAACTCGAGCCCGTTCGACGTCGTGCCTTCGGGGAACACGCACATCAGTTCACCCGCGCTGAGCCGTGCGGCGAGTTCGTGCATGATGCGCTTCGCGTCACTGCGCTTCTCGCGCTGGATGAACACCGTATCGAGCTGCTGTGCGAGCCATCCGACCACCGGCCATTGCCGGATCTCCGCCTTCGAGACGAACGGCGTCGGCCGCCACGCGTTGATTACGTAGATGTCGATCCACGAGATGTGATTGGCGACGACGAGCACGCCACGATCGAGCCGCACCGGGTCGTTATGCACGACGAGGCGCATGCCGCACAGCCGCAGCATCTTCAGCGACCACGCGCGATTGAGCGCGTGACGCCGCTCGGCGCTCGCGTTCGGAAAGCGCGTCGCGACGGTCCACATGCCGTGCAGCAGATGCGTGATGAGACGGACCTTGCGTAACGCGAGCTTCATGGCCGGAGCTTTCCTTGACTGTACCGAAACGATACCGCTCAGCGCTGTTCGTAGGCGAGCTGACCGGACACGACGGTCGCGCGCACCTGTGCCGGCAGCTCGTAGCCGAGGAACGGCGTGTTATGCCCCTGGCTATTCAGCGCACGCGGCTCGACGCGCCAGTAAGCGTGACGGTCGAACACGCAGAGATCGGCCACCGCGCCGACCGCAATGCGGCCAGCCGCTTCGAGGCCGAGCACCTGCGCCGGCGCCGCGGTGATGCGATTGAGCGCGGTCGCGAGCGGCACGCCCGCTTCGTCGGCCCACTTCACCGTCAGCGACAGGAACAATTCGAGGCCGGTTGCGCCCGGCGTCGCTTCGGCGAACGGCAGCAGCTTTTCGTCGTCGTCGACCGGCGTGTGCGCGGAGCAGATCGCATCGATCGTACCGTCGACGAGGCCCGCGCGGATCGCTTCGCGATCGCGCTGCTGGCGCAGCGGCGGATCGAGCCGGAACTGCGCGTCGAAGTAACCGATGTCGAGGTCGATCAGATGCACGTGGTTCACGGTGACGTCGCACGACACCGGCAGGCCCTCGCCCTTCGCCGCGCGCACGAGCGCCACGCCCGCCGCCGACGACACATGCGAAACATGCACGCGCGCGCCGGTCACGCGCACGAGTTCGAAGATCGTATGCAGCGCGATGGTCTCAGCCGCCACCGGCACGCCCGACAGCCCGAGCCGCGACGCCAGCGCGCCGCTCGCGGCGACGCCGCCCTTGCCCAGATACGCATCGACGGGACGCAGCCACACGGTGAAATCATAGGTCTTCGCGTATTGCAGCGCGCGCATCAGCACCTGGGTATCGACGATCGGCGTGTCGGCCTGCGAGAAGCCGACGCAGCCCGCCTCGGTCAGCTGGACCATCTCGGTGATGACCTGCCCCTTGAGACCGACCGTCAGCGCGCCGAGCGGATACACGTGCGCCTTGTTCTGATTGCGCGCGCGGAACTTCAGCATTTCGACGAGGCCCGGTTCGTCGAGCGTCGGATCGGTGTCCGGCGGACATACGAGGCTCGTCACGCCACCCGCGAGCGCCGCGGCCATTTCCGAGCCTAGCGTCGCCTTGTGCTCGTAGCCCGGCTCGCGCAAACGCGCGCACAGGTCGACGAGACCCGGCGCGATCGACAGACCGCGCGCGTCGAGCGTGCGCTCCGCCTGGAAGCCGGCCGGCGCGTTGCCCAAGGCGACGATCTTGCCCGCCTCGATAAAGATGTCCTGCTGCTGTTCGGTGCCCGCTGCCGGATCGATCAGCGTGCCGCCTCGAATATGAATCTTCATGCGCTGCCTTTGTTAAACCTGTGGTTCAGCCTATCGTTCGGCTTCCCGATCAGTCGTTGCTTAGTCGTTATTGCCCGCGACGATCCCCATCACCGCCATGCGCACCGCGATACCGAACGTGACCTGATTCAGGATCACCGATTGCGGGCCGTCCGCGACCTGCGAGTCGATCTCGACGCCGCGGTTCATCGGGCCGGGGTGCATCACGATCGCGTCGGGGGCGGCGAGCGCGAGACGCTCGGGCGTGAGCCCCCAGCTCTTGAAGTACTCCTGCGACGACGGCAGCAGCGCGCCGCTCATGCGTTCGTTCTGCAGGCGCAGCATGATGATCACGTCGACATCCTTGAGACCTTCGTCGAGGTTGTGGAACACGCGCACGCCCATCTGTTCGAGCCCGCCCGGCAGCAGCGTGCGCGGACCGATCGCGCGCACTTCGGGCACGCCGAGCGTGGTCAGCGCATGAATGTCCGAGCGCGCGACGCGCGAATGCAGGATGTCGCCGACGATCGCCACGCGCAGCTTCGTGAAGTCCTTCTTGTAGTGGCGGATCGTGTACATGTCGAGCAGACCCTGCGTCGGGTGCGCGTGACGACCGTCGCCGGCGTTGATCACGTGCACGTGCGGCGCGCAGTGCTGCGCGATCAGGAACGGCGCGCCGCTCGACGCATGACGCACGACGAACAGATCCGCGTGCATCGCCGACAGGTTGTTGATCGTGTCGAGCAGCGATTCGCCCTTGCTGGTCGACGACGCGTTGATGTTCAGATTCAGCACGTCGGCCGACAGCCGCGTGGCCGCGATCTCGAACGTGGTACGCGTGCGCGTCGAGTTTTCGAAGAACAGGTTGAACACCGACTTGCCGCGCAACAGCGGCACCTTCTTCACTTCGCGATCGGTCACGCTGACGAACTGGTCGGCGGTCTCGAGAATGTGATTGACGATGGCCTTCGGCAACCCCTCGATCGACAGCAGATGTTTGAGCTCGCCGCTCTTCGTGAGCTGCGGGTTGCCCTTCAGGAAGCCGTAGCGGAAGCGCTCGGATGCGCTAGCGGAGGAATCTTGCGGAGCCGGGGTGGCGGTGTTCATGATGTACCTGCTTCAAATACGGGCTTCAACGTGATCGAGGTCGCGTCGACACGCCGCTCACGCGCGTTTCAATCGACGCGTGCTTCAGTGTGAAAAGAAAACCGCTGGCCGCCCGCGCCGTCGTCTTCACGGGCCAGCACGAGCGTCGCGTCGGCGGGTACGTCGACCACGCCACCGACGAAGCGCGCCGCCACCGGCAACTCGCGTCCGCCCCGATCGGCGAGCACCGCGAGTTCGACCGATGCCGGCCGGCCATAGTCATACAGCTCGTTGACCGCCGCGCGAATCGTGCGGCCGGTGTACAGCACGTCGTCGACCAGCACGATGCGGCGGCCATCGACCTCGAACGGTAGCGAGGTCGGGCTTGCTTGCGCGTGCAGCCCTTTCTTCGCGTAGTCGTCGCGATGCAGCGCGACGTTCACCACGCCGAAGCTCGGCAGTTTCAGGTCGCGCGCGAGCCGCTCGGCGAGCCACGCGCCGCCGCTATGGATACCCGCCAGTACCGCCGCGTCGGCACCGGCTTGCGTGGCGGCGAGCTGGTCGCCATACGCCGCTCGAATCTGGTCGAGCAACGCGCGATACAGCGCTTCGGCGTCAATGGAACTCATGATCGTCGGAAAGTCCGTCAAGATATTGCTGGAGGATGATGCTCGCGGCTTCGGCATCGAGCATGTCGGCGCGGGCATTGCCGGCGCGGATTTCCGCCTCGGCCTCGACCGACGAGTAGCGCTCGTCGACCCATGTGACCGGCAGATTGAAGCGGCCGTTCAGCTGGTTGCCGAAGCGCTTCGCGAGTTGCGTGCGCTCGTGCGGTGTGCCGTCGGGGTGCATCGGCAGGCCGACCACCAGCGCATCGGGCTTCCATTCGGCGATCAGCTTGCCGAGCGCTTCGAAGCGGTACTCCCTGCTGCGGTTTTGCACGACGACGAGCGGCCGCGCGCGGCGCGTCAGCGAATTGCCGACTGCCACGCCGATGCGTTTCTCTCCGTAGTCGAACGCAAGCAGCGTCGCCTCACCTCCGGCCGGCAGATTCATGCGCGGCCCCTCATGCGTGCCCGGCCTCGCCCGACAGCATCGACAACGACACGCCGAGCAGCGCGAGCGCCGCTTCGAGACGATCTTCGGCGGGCACGTCGAAAACGATTTTCGGATCGGCCTCGACCGTGAGCCAGCCGTTCTTGGAGATTTCGTCTTCGAGCTGACCCGCGCCCCAGCCGGCGTGGCCGAGCGTCAGCAGGAAACGCTCCGGACCGTTGCCGCTCGCGACGGCCTCGAGCACGTCTTTCGACGTGGTCATTTCGAGCCCGCCCGGCACCGACATCGACGACGTGTATGCGCTGCCGCCTTTCGGATCGTGCAGCACGAAGCCGCGCTCGGTCTGCACCGGGCCGCCGAAATACACGGGGACATGGAGAAGCGGTTCGATCTCGAGCTTCAGATCGATGCGATTGAAGAGCGCCTGCAGGTCGATATCGGTCGGCCGGTTGATCACGAGGCCGAGCGCGCCGCGCTCACTGTGATCGCAAAGGTAGACCACCGTTCCTGAAAACGTCGGATCGGCCATGTTCGGCATGGCGATCAGGAACTGGTTGGTCAGATTGATGCGATCGGTACTCTTGGACATAGTTCGGATTTTAGCAAAGACGATGCGTCATGGCGGGCTGCTTTGAGCATTGCAACGCGTTGGGTTGCACGCTACGCGACGCGCCATCGACGCCGGATCAAGTTGCACTCTATCACGCGCGCGACTTGCGCCATGCCGCGATCAGGCGCCGAAACACCGCGTAGAACGGCACGTTCGGCGCGCGTCGCGAAGTTGCGGGATTGTGACTTGTCACAATGGGTTTCAGCGGGTTCGGCGCGCGTCGGTCGAAGCGTTGCGCACGCAATTCGCGCGCCACGTCGCGCGTTTGGTTCGACCCGGCTTGCGCTTCACGCGCCGCCCTGCTCGATCGCACGCGTGAGCGCGGCGAGCGCCGCCTCCGTGAAGCTGCCGCCCGCCGGCCCCACGCCCGCGGCGACCTTGTGCAGCGACGCACGCAAGGCCTCGGCGGCCTGCTCGAGTGTGTCGGCCGGCGGCGCGCCGACGATCACGTGCGCGCGCACCGCCGGCGTCGCGACGCCCGCATGCGCACGACGCCGCCAGGCGAGACCTAGCGCGTCGGCGAGCAGCGCCACGTGACCGAGACCGAGCGCGCAGGCGGCCGAGCCAAGCCGGTAGGCGGCATCGCCCGCCTGCAGCGCTTCGCTCGGGTCGGCTTTTTCCGGCTGATCGGCCGCGCGCGCATGGGCGGCCAGCGCCTCGATGGACGCGTCGGCGGTCTGCAGGAAGTCTTCGTACGCGTTCGCGTTGACGCTCAGCACGCCGAGATCGCGCGTGTGCGGCAGCGACTGCGCCTCGAGCGCGCCCGCCTCCCACAGCGCTTCCGACGACTGCGTGCCGGCGACGTGCCAGTCGACGGTCAAGCCATAATCGTGCAGCACCTCGACCTGGTCGGCGTCTTGCGCGGCCGCGCCGAACAGCGCGTAGTCGCGCCACAGCAGCGCGAGCGTTGCGCGCACCAGCGAACGCGGCGCGCGCTCGATGCCGCGCGCGTGATCGGCGAGCGCCAGGTTGCAGCGCGCGTAGAAGCGCCGCGCCTCGATATCGCGGATTGCGTGGCCGCGCGCGCGCAGCGCCTTCGCGCAGGCGCGCGCGAGCCGCCAGAAGTCATACGGATCGGGGCCGGCGAGTTCGGTGAACACGGCGTCGAGTTCGTCGAGCGCGGCGTTGGTGACCGCAAGCGCCACCGCGCTGCCTGTGTCGGCCTGCGAGCGCAGCACCGGCAGCAACGCGCGCTCGTAGCGCGCCCGCTGATGGGCAAGCTGATCGGCCGATTGCGCGTGCAGCGAAGCCGGCGGCACTGGCCGCGCGCACAGCGCGAGGTCTTCGAACGCAACGGCGGAACCCGGCGTGGGTTCGATGAGTTGCGCACACAGCTCGCGGTAGTGGTTGAACAGCGTCGGCGAGCAACTGAGCTCGCGCAGATTGTGACGTTCGAGCGCCGCGCGGAAGTCGCGCAGCGCCGCGCCGAACACTGGCCGCGCGCTTTCCGCTTCGGCTGGCTCGCCGCTCGCGAGCGGCGAGAGCCGCACGAGGGCGTCGGTGAAACGCTGCGCGCTGAGCCAGCCCGCCGTGCGCAATGCATGCGACGCGCGCAGCAGCGCGGCACCGCTCTCGTCGCGCTGCTCGAACGCGAGCGACGCCTCGGCGAGCGCGAGTTCCGCAGGGCGGACCACGCCACCGCGCGGGTTCGGCAGTGCATCGATGGAAACGGGTGCGGCGGATCGAAGAGTCATGGGCAGGCGAAACGAAGCTGACGGGGCCGTCGCTTCGCGCCGCATGCTGAGTGAGCGGCCACCGCGCGAACCGGCGACAGGACAATGACAGACTACCGTTGCGACACGACGCGACCGGCGATGTTCCGCGCCGGCGCGCTCAGACAGGCGCCGGGCGTGCCGGACGCATCAAGCGATTGCAGCAATTGCGCGGCGGATGACGCCGCTGACTTTTCGGGATCGAAGCTCAGGGTTCAGGTTCGGACCGAATCGCGGGACCCGGTTTGGGGGCCGAAGCTTCCGGCGTGTCGCACGAGCCCATCAAACCGCGACGCCGGAACAAATGATCAAGCGATGCGAACGACCGGCCGGCCGGCTGACGCCGGCGGCTTGCCGAACTTCAGATCTGGACCATTTCGAAGTCTTCCTTGCGCGCTCCGCACTCCGGACACGTCCAGTTGATGGGCACGTCTTCCCAGCGCGTGCCCGGCGCAATGCCTTCGTCGGGCAAGCCGGCCTCTTCGTCGTAAATCCAGCCGCAAATCAGGCACATCCAGCTTTGATATTCCATTCTTTTGTCGCGTCGTTGAGTCCGTGGAAGCGGGAGCCATGATGGTACCGTGTTGCCGCCCCCATGCCTAGCAATCGAAAACTCGCAATCGTAGCGTGGACCGGGCTTCGGCGGTGCGCTCGCGCGCCGTGCGCACGACGCTCGCGGCGTCAGGCCGCATGGCGGTGGGGGACACCCGGCAGCGCCATAGAGGGCGCCCTCGGCAAGCTCGCGGCGCTAGCGTGGCAACCTCAACGCGATCCCCCGCCGGCTGCGCGTCAGCGGGCCGCGAGCCAGCCTCTGGCGATCCCCGCCGCGCGAAAAAACGCCCTCTCCACGGTTTAGGCCGCATAATTGAGCCAATTGCGCATTGCGCGCCGAAATCCTGCTTTCCTTATCCATTTTCATGCCCAGCGACACGCCTCCGATCGTCCTCACCTTCGGTCTCTCCGACCCCACCGGCGGCTCCGGCCTGCAGGCGGACCTGTTGACACTTGCCAGCATGGGCTGCCACGGCGTTTCCGTGCTCACGGGCTATACCGTGCGCGACTCGGCGAACTGCGACGAAGTCACCGGGCTCGACCCGGACATCGTCGCGACGCAGGCGCGCATGCTGCTCGAGGACATGCCGATCGCCGCATTCAAGGTCGGCGCGTGCACGCGCGCCGAAGTGGTCAGCGCGATCGCGGAAGTTGTCGCCGACTACGACGACATCCCGCTGATCCTCGCCCCGGACTTCACGCTCGACGACGAGCACGTGCTCGCCGCCGACGAACTGCGCGAAGCGATCGCCGATCTGCTCGCGCCGCAAACCACGCTGCTGGTCGCCGACTCGGCGACGCTGCTCGCGCTCGCGCAGCCCGACGGCGACGCGGAGGCGCCGAGCCTCGACGCGGCGATCTCGCATCTGCTGTCGCAGGGCTGCGAGTACATTCTGTCGACCGAAACCGGCACGCATCGGCTCGTCAACACACTCTTCAGCGAGGACGGCCAGTTGCGTCAGGACATGTGGGACCGCGCGCCGCATCGGTTGACGGGCCTGACCGATACGCTCGGCGCGGCGATCGCTGCGCTTCTCGCCAACGGCCAGGAGCCCGCGGAAGCGGTGCGCGAAAGCCAGGAGTATCTGTATCAGGCAGTGCGCAATGCGTTCCGGCCCGGCATGGGGGCGTACATGCCCGATCGCTTCTTCTGGGCGCGCAGCAGCGATGAAGACGAAACGCCGCCCGCGCAAGGCAAGGGCGCGGCGCCGGGGGAAGCGCGGCACTGACCTCGCCATTTGTCGGCATCGACTAAAAACCCGCTGTCAGCCGGTTTTTTCATTAATGTGACTTTCGCGATTGGTGCGACTTTCCAATTCGATTTATACAAATTGAACAATGTGATTAGCGCGTAGCTATCGATACTGCCGCGCCCAGTCGTCTCGTCGCATGAATCTTGCGGTCGGCGATGCAACCGGACGTTTTACCGCGTAATCAAACGTTACAACGCCGATGACATCTTTTGTCTAGACTTTACGCATCACGATCAGTCATATGTCCCCACATGTCATTTCCCACCTTCTTCATCCATCCACCGAAATGCGGCGGTTCGACTGTTATTTCGTTTTTTGATTTGAATAAAGGTAATGACCAATTCATTAGCTTTGTCTGGGATCAGGATGGCTGGGGAAACTGTCGCGCAAAGCTGCTCGCGACGCAGGTAGGCGGCGGTCATCTACCGTATGGCATTCATCGGATGATCAAACATCCGGTCAACTACTGCACGATCCTGCGCGATCCGCTCGCGCGCCAGATCTCGCACTACTGGTATGCGGCGAACGGCAAGAACGGCCAGATCACGCGCGGCGTCAGCGTGTCGGCGACCGAGGCTCTGGCGCTGCAAGGCGTACTGTCGCTCGACGAGTGGGTCAGCGAATCGCTCGGCGGCAGGAACCTGTTCGTGCAGATGCTGAGCGGCGAGCCGGCGGTCAACGAAGCGAGCCTCGCCGTCGCGCAAATCCATTTGCGCGAACAGATCGGTACCGTCGGCGTCTGCGAGGACATGAGCGAATTCTTATTGCGGCTGTGCGGTTCGACGGGGATGAAATTACCGTTCTGTTTCGAATCGAATCGCACCAGTGGCGCGCCGAAAGGCAAAGCTCACATCAGCGAAGCAGCAAGACAAAGGTTCATCGACGACAATAGCCTCGATTACGAACTGTTCCGCGATGCGAATCGAATCGTCGAAGCCTATGCGAAAGAAACGGGCAGCGTCTTTTCGAATGCGCTCGAATTGGTTCGTGTGATTCAGTCCGAAATCGATCAGCTCGATAATCCGCACGTCTATAACTCGACGTATTTGGGCATCGACGGCTCATTCCTGTCGCGCGTGCATGAGGTGATCCGCCGCTTCGATCTCGCGCCGATCGACACCTATCTGGAGTTCGCGCGAAGCCGGCAGCGTCCGCCGGTCGACCTGTTCGACGGTTTTGTCGACACGGTGCGCGACGGCGTAGTGTGCGGCTGGGCCGTCAACCTGAGCGAGCCGCAGCGGCAGGTACCGCTCGAGGTGCGGGTCGGCACGCAGATCGTCGCAACCGGCTGCAGCGGCGAGCCGCGGCCCGATGTGGCGAGCGCCGGCTATCCGAACGCATACAGCGGATTTTCGATTCCACTGCCGAACGATATTCCGGAAGGCTTTCGCGTTACCATTGCCAATTCCACCGAAAGCCTGCACAACGCCGGCACGTGGCGGCAAGGCTGGCACTGCGAATGAGCCAGAAGAGCCAAGAGAACCTATCCATGAAAGAGCCGCCCCAGTTCGTGCAACGCTTCCACGGCAAGATCGCGGTGCAGGACCGCATACGCATGTTCGATCAGATGCCCGCCACGATCTGGCTGACCGGCCTGTCCGGCGCCGGCAAATCGACGCTCGCGTTCGCGCTCGAGGAGCAGCTGATCGCGCTCGGTCACGCCTGCTATGTGCTCGACGGCGACAACATCCGCCACGGTCTGGCGAGCGACCTTGGATTCGAGCCCGACGACCGGCGCGAAAACATCCGCCGGGTCGCGCACGTCGCCCAATTGATGAACGACGCGGGTCTGATCGTGATTTCCGCGCTGATTTCGCCGCTACGCGAAGATCGGGCAATGGCGCGCGCGATCATCGGAGCCGACAAGTTCGTCGAAACCTATGTGTCCGCCTCGCTCGCCACCTGCGCGAGCCGCGATCCCAAAGGTCTTTACGCGAAAGCGAGGTCTGGCGAGATCAGCTCGTTCACCGGCGTATCAGCGCCCTATGAAGCGCCGATCGATCCCGACCTGCACGTCGACACGGGAACGCTGAGCCCCGCGCAAAGCGTCGCGCAGATCTTCCACTACCTGCGCGAAAAGTGCCTCGGAAGGTCCTCTCATCGCACGGCTCACGCCGCGGGCGCCTGATCCGGACAAAAGGTCGTCCGGAAGCGCTCGCCAGCAAGCACATCAACGCCGGCCCCAAACGAAAAAAACCCGCATAAGCGGGTTTTTTCGTTTGGGGAAACGCCTCGCGGCGCACTCCCCACACGGACTTCCAGCCGGGCCTCGGCCGTGATCCAGACGCGCGGCAGTTCAACCACGCGGCCGGACCACGAGGCCCGAGCGGAATTACATGTCCATGCCCATGCCGCCCATGCCGCCGGGCATGCCGCCAGGCATCGGAGCATCTTCCTTCGGCAGTTCGCAGACAGCTGCGTCGGTCGTCAGCAGCAGGCCAGCAACCGAAGCGGCGTTTTGCAGCGCCGTGCGCGTCACCTTCGTCGGGTCCACGACACCTGCGTCGACCAGGTCGACGTACTCGCCGGTCGCTGCGTTGTAGCCGTAGTTGCCCTTGCCAGCAGCAACCGCTGCCACGACGACGCTCGCTTCTTCGCCACCGTTGGCGACGATCTGGCGCAGCGGCTCTTCCATGGCGCGCAGAACGATCTTGATACCTGCGTCCTGATCGGCGTTAGCGCCCTTCAGGCCAGCGATTGCCGTACGTGCACGGATCAGCGCGACGCCGCCACCCGCCACGATGCCTTCTTCCACAGCCGCGCGCGTTGCGTGCAGTGCGTCTTCGACACGTGCCTTCTTTTCCTTCATTTCGACTTCAGTCGCAGCACCGACCTTGATCACTGCAACGCCGCCTGCCAGCTTGGCGACGCGTTCTTGCAGCTTTTCACGGTCGTAGTCCGAGGTCGCTTCTTCGATCTGCGTGCGCACTTGCTTGACGCGAGCTTCGATGTTCGCTGCTTCGCCAGCGCCGTCGATGATCGTGGTGTTTTCCTTGCCCACTTCGATGCGCTTCGCCTGGCCCAGTTCAGCCAGCGTTGCCTTCTCGAGCGTGAGGCCGGTTTCTTCAGCGATGACCTGACCGCCGGTCAGGATCGCGATGTCTTCCAGCATCGCCTTACGACGATCGCCGAAGCCCGGAGCCTTGACGGCAACGGTCTTCAGGATGCCGCGGATGTTGTTGACGACCAGCGTTGCGAGCGCTTCGCCTTCGACGTCTTCAGCGATGATCAGCAGCGGACGGCCAGCCTTCGCGACTTGCTCGAGCACCGGCAGCAGGTCACGGATGTTCGACACCTTCTTGTCGTGCAGCAGCACGAACGGGTTCTCGAGCACGGCGACTTGCTTGTCCGGGTTGTTGATGAAATACGGCGACAGGTAGCCGCGGTCGAATTGCATACCTTCGACGACGTCCAGCTCGTCTTGCAGCGACTTGCCGTCTTCGACGGTGATCACGCCTTCCTTGCCGACCTTGTCCATTGCTTCAGCGATGCGCTCGCCGATCGACGAATCGCTGTTCGCCGAGATCGCGCCAACCTGGGCGATTTCCTTGTTGGTCGTGCACGGCTTGCTGATCTTGCGCAGTTCTTCGATTGCAGCTGCAACAGCCTTGTCGATACCGCGCTTCAGGTCCATCGGGTTCATGCCCGATGCGACGTACTTCATGCCTTCGCGGACGATCGATTGCGCGAGAACCGTAGCGGTCGTCGTGCCGTCGCCTGCGTTGTCGCTGGTCTTGGAAGCGACTTCCTTGACCATTTGCGCGCCCATGTTCTGGAGCTTGTCTTTCAGTTCGATCTCTTTCGCGACCGACACACCGTCCTTGGTGACCGTCGGGCCGCCGAAGCTGCGCTCGAGAACCACGTTGCGGCCCTTCGGACCCAGCGTGACCTTCACGGCGTTGGCGAGAATATTCACGCCTTCGACCATCTTGGCACGGGCGGAATCACCGAATACGACGTCTTTAGCTGCCATCTTCTAACTCCTTGAATACTTTGGATATAACCGGTGAAGTAGCGACCTTGCGCTTACTTCTGCACCACGGCCATGATGTCTTCTTCGCGCATCACGAGCAGTTCGTTGCCGTCGACCTTGACGGTCTGGCCTGCGTACTTGCCGAACAGGACGCGGTCGCCGACCTTCACGTCGAGCGCAATGGCTGCGCCCTTGTCGTCGCGCTTGCCCGGGCCGACTGCGAGGATTTCACCTTGATCCGGCTTTTCCGCTGCGGCTTCGGGGATCACGATGCCCGACGCGGTCTTGGTTTCCTGATCCAGACGTTTGACGATCACGCGATCATGCAAAGGACGAAGGTTCATACATACTCCTCTCTGATTGAGACTGAAGAACGCTGAGAAAAACCCGGCTGGCCGAGCCAACCGGAGATGTTGTTAGCACTCTCGTGCAGCGAGTGCTAATTATATGGACGGGCAGTGACAAATTCAAGAAGCGGGGAACGCGGTCGAAGTTCACTGACCCTCAAACGTGATTCGCTCGGGCTTGAACCCGCCCCGTGCGGAATGTCTGCCGTTCGGCATTTTCTCTAAGAAAACAATAATTTACCGACGTGTTGCGTTGAGATTCGGCCCTTCGTGAAGGAAGAGGCGAGCCATGACGAGGCAGCGACTTCGGAGCGGAGCGCCCGCTCGAAACGTCAAACCCAGGGAAATCCCCCATAAGCGCGGGCCGTTACGATAGTCAGCCTTCAGGCAAGTCGAGGGGGCTCATGAATGTGCTTGGCGGCTGAGGCACCAGTCGGTCCAAGTATATCTGGACCGTTGCAGCGGCCGTTGATAGCGGGATTGTGAAATTGATAGCAGCTGCAAGGACGATACTTGCAGAACCGTAACGCTATAACTGAGTGCGAAAGATTTGAGATCTTTCCACTCTGAAGATCAGCGACAAATATGTCCAACTGACCAGTCGATAATTGCGCTCCTCCAGATAGCGAAATATGGCGGAAGCTATTACTTCCCTTATCGAAGTCAGCGTAGACTCCACAATAATGATTTTTGGTTTATACCTGCTGATATCAATCGATCGCAAGACTTCGTAATCGTGACCTTCCACGTCGATGGAAAGCAGATCGATTTCCTGGCCGGCGTACGGGGTGTGCTCGAGAACGTCGTTCAATGTGGTGGTTTCAACGGTCCGGACGGAGATAGGCTTCTGGACTTCGGCCGCAGCCACTGAAAAATTATAGACTTCCTTGAGCTGTTTCTCGTTCGAGACGGCCGCACATACATTGACATCACCGGACCGCGCAAGAGAAAACGTTTCAATTTTCACCGGATCCATGTCTATGTTGATGCCGCGCCAACCACTACTCGACGGTTAGCCGAACATTAAGTGAAAGTCATAATAATGTGTATTTTTGGCCGAAACCGTCGATTGATGCAAAAAGCTTCCGGTTCCAGTCGGTTCGCGTGTCGTCGACTACAGCCGCGCCAGATTCAGCCCGGCGAAGCCTTCTGCATCAGGCCACGATCCGCCAGTTTCGCTCGCCCGACAGCGCGCTCGTTTCACTTCACTTCTGCGCAGGCCGGTGCAACGCATTACCCGCCATCCACTTGAGCCGTTCGCAATTGACCTTGATGCGCGCCGCGAATTCCTTCGGATCTCGCTCGCGGAGTGCGTTCATCTGGCTATTGGTGATGTCGGCGCGGTGCCAGCCCGTGTCCCAGTGCTGATCGAAATCGGTCGCACCGGTCAGGACCTTTCGGAGCCGCTCCTTATAGGCGTCGATCCGCTCGGGCGACACGTCGCAAAACGCCCGCGCGAAGCTTGCGCGCTCGCCCGCCGTCTCCGCGCTCATGTTGGCGTCGCTCGCGCCGCTCGCGAGCGGCGCGGCGAGCGACAGCACCGACAGACAGAACGCTGCGCAAAGCGGCCGATAGCGATACGATAGGTTTTTCATCTTCGACTCCTGACGATCCTTCGTGGCGACCAGGGATTGTCCCGATCTTCAACGCCGCCTCGCCGATTGTGTCCTGATTGCACTGCACGATGGCGTTTTCGCGCGCTATCCGATGCATCGCGTGGCCAAACTGCGGTGCTACGCTCGTTAAAGCGGCATTCGCGACGTGCCCGTTCCGGGGAGCGGTGGCGCAAGCACCGCAACGCCACGGCCTATCGGCAGGCCGCGACAGAAGCACGAGCGCCAGGCATGAGAACGAGCTCGAACACGACGCGCAACGAGCACAGAACGAAAGCACGACACGAAATCAAACACAAAAAGGCGAGACATCGCTGCGGGAGTGACTGCGATGGCATTTAGAACATATACCGTACTGACGCTGTTGGTGACGAGCACTGCCGCGTTTGCGTGGCGGCCTGTCACCTATCCGATCCGAAGTCAGAGCCCTTACGAGCGCAGCATCGACAACGCGATGTGCTACGCCGAGGCGAACCGCGTGACCGGGGTCAACATGGCCCACGAGTCGCAGATTCCGCCGCGTCAGCCGCCCGCGGCCAAAGGTGCGTCGACCGGCGTACCGTCGAAGCCGCCGCTTCCGCCTAGTTCCTTCTCAGCCACGCCGCTGCCGTGGAGCGCGAGCGCGCCCGAAGCCGCGAGCGCGCCGTTGGCTGGCGCGCAAGCGCCTGGCGGCGCATCGTCGGCGAAACCGGTGAACGAAGCCGCGGCCGGCGCCAGCGCGCCAGGCGCGCCAGCCACCGCGGCGGCGAATGTACCGCCGAACGCATCGGCAGCGGCAACGGGCCCCAGTGCGAACGCGGCACCCGGCGCGTCGGATGGGGCGGCCGCTTCGCTGCAGGCCAACGCGGCGTCGAACGTGAAGCTGCCGCCCCTGCCCGCGCCCGAGCCGCCGATGACCCGCTATTGGGCCGCCTACGGCGCGTGCATGCAGGCGCGCGGTTACGTCGTTCAGTAGTCCGGCCGACGCCGCTTGCGGGCGTCGTTGCATTCATTCTTTTTGATGGCGCCGCCCTTCGGCGCCAGTGGAGCGACACGGCCATGCCGCGCGACACGACCTCCGACCAGCCATTTTTCCATCACTGCGCATACTGCGGCGTGCCGCTGTCGGGCCGCTTTTCGCCGTGTCCCGCATGCCACGCACTGCCGATCGATTCGTTCGATACGGACGACAAGCCCGGCGAGCGCTCCGCGCGATCCCGGGCGCTGAGCGCATCGCGCACGCAACTCGAACCGCTGCCAGCGGCCGCGAGCTTGCCCGCGGACCGTTCGTCGCGACGCTCCGCGCAAACGAAGATGAGCCCCTACGATCTGATCGACGAAGCGACGTTCGAGCCGGGCGGGCGTCGACGGCGGCATCCGCTCGCACTTGCCGCAGCCGCGCTCGCGACGCTCGGCGTCGTGTACGTCGGCTTCGTTCTACTCAACGACGACGATGCGAGCGTCGACACGCCGGTCACGGTCTTCGGCACGGTGCGCCCGGACAACCCTGGCCAAGCCCCTGCACAGAACGTTGCGCAGAATGCGGCGCCGTCGGTTGCCGCGGCGCCGAAGCCGGCGTCGATCGTCGCGCAACGGCCGCGTCCCGTTGTCGTCGCGCGGCAGCAACCGGCGAACGTACACGCGGCCCCCGTCGCGCCACCGGCACCGCCCGTCGTTGCGACCGCGCCTGCCGTAGCGCGATCGAGCCCGCCCATCGTGGCGACCGCGCCGACCGTTGCGCCATCGTCACCGCCCGTCGTTGCGACCGCGCCTGCCGTAGCGCGATCGAGCCCGCCCATCGTGGCGACCGCACCGACCGTTGCGCCATCGTCACCGCCGGTCGTTGCGACCGCGCCTGCCGTAGCGCGATCGGCTCCACCCGTCGTGGCGACCGCGCCCGTCCCAGCGCGACCGTCAACGCCCGTCGTTGTGACCACGCCGACCGCAGCGCGACCGTCAACGCCCGTTGTCACGACCGCGCGCGCCGTAGCGTCAACGAAGACATCGAGCGCGGCCATCTCCGCGCCCACGCCGCGTGGCGCGGCGCTCGCGTCGACCAGCACCAACAGCAACACCGACACGATGGCCGCCCCGCTCACGCAAGCCGACAAACAGCGCGCCGACGCCGAGCGCAATCTGAAAGCCGCGCACGGCTATCTGCGACGAGGCAATCTGGCGGCGACCAGAGCACGCCTCGCCGCCGTAATCACCGCGCAGGCCGACAATCGCGACGCGCGCAGCATGCGCGCCCAGGTGAGCACGCTAGAGCAGCAACGCGACGCGTTGCTGAGCCTCGCGCGCGGCTGCAGCAACGTGGGACAGTGGGAGTGCGCGTCGCACAACGCCAACGAAGCGTTGCGGATCGATTCGAGCAGCAAGGCCGCGCAACGGCTCGTCGCGCTCGCGTCGCACGAGTCGGCGTGGCAAACCATGCAGCCGACGGCGGAAGAGTCGCGCGCATTGCGCGATCTGCTGCGTCACCACTAAGGATTGCGAGGTATCTCGCGGGACGGCGGCACGGGCGTGCAGTCGACCACGCCCGCCCGCGCGGCGCCCCGAAAGACGCGCGCGCGGGCAGCAGTGTCAGCCGGCGATGCTGTCGTAGCCGTAATAGCCGCCCTGATACCCTGAGCCGAGAAACGCCGCTTCCTGCGGCACGTCGGTGAGCAGCACGCCGCGCAGACCGACGCCACCGTTACGCAGGCGTTTGGTGGTTTCGATGATCTCATGCAGCGGTTGACGCCCATGCCGCACGACGAGCAGCGTCGTCGCCGCGTATTTGCCGATCAGCGTCGAGTCGGTCACGGCGAGCACCGGCGGCGTGTCGATGATCACGACGTCGTATTGCGGCTTCAACACCTCGAGCATCGCTTCGAAGCGTTTGCTCATCAGCAGCTCGGCCGGGTGCGAGGGCAGCGTGCCTTTCGCGAGCACGTCGAGGTTGGGCAGCACGTCGCGCTGGATCATCGCGTTGAGATCGCCGCCGCACAGCACGTCGGACAGTCCCGGCCGATGGCTGACGCCGAAATGCGAATGCACGTCGCCGCGTCGCATGTCGCCGTCGATGATCAGCACGCGCTTGTTCGCCGACGCGACCAGCGTCGCCAGATTCACCGACAAAAACGACTTGCCCGCATCGGGCCGCGAGCCGGTGATCATCACGACGTTGTTGGCCGCATGATCGAGCGACAGTTGCAGCGAGGTGCGCAGATTGCGCACCCCTTCCACCGCGATATCTTCGGGCGCCTGTTGCGCCAGCACATGCTGCCCGCGCTGGCGCAGCGACACCTTTTCCTGCAGGCGCAATTGCGTCTGGCTGCGCGGCACCACCGCGAATACCGGCACGCCGAGCATCCCCTCGAGTTCGTCCGGGCGCTCCACGCCGCCGCGCATCGCGCGCCGCAAGAAGACCAGCAGCAAGCCGAGCGCGAGGCCGCCGCCGAGCGAGATCAGGATCACCAGCATGCGCTTCGGCCACACCGGATCGTCGGGCGTTTCGGCGAAGTCCACCACGCGCACGCCGCTCACCTGCCCCGCCTGCGCGACCCGCAGTCGCTGCACGCTGTTGAGCAGGTTCATGTACAGATCGGTGTTCACGTGCACGTCGCGCTGCAGACGCAGCGCGGTCTGCTCGGTGTCGGGCATCGTCGAGACGCTGTGGTTCATCGTGCCCTGCGCGCCCTGCAACGCGGCGATCTGCGCATCGAGCGCGGCGACCATCGGATGATTCGGCGTAAAACGCTGCAACAGCTCCGCGCGCTGCTGCTGCAGGTCGAGCAGCTTCGTCTTGTTGTCGACGATCTGCTGCAGCAGCAGCTTGCTTTCTTCACCGAGATCGACGGCGCCATGTGTATTGCGGAACTTGCCGTAGCGCTCTTCCGCGTCGTCGAGCGCCTTGCGCGCGTCGGGTAGTTGCTGTTCGAGATACGCGAGCGTGTGGTCGGATTCGGTCGAACGGCTCGCGAGATCCTGCCGCACGAACTGGCGCGCCACGTTGTTGACGATCGCCGCGGTCAGCGCCGGATCGGCGCCTTCGAGACTCACGCGGATCACGCCGGAGTCCTCCGCCGTTTCCTGCACGACCATCTTCTTCGCCAGACGCTCCACCGTGCCGAGCGTCGACGCGCGCGTCAGCTCGAAACGCGAGCCGGGCGCGCCGACCAGTGTGTCGACGTGCAGCGTGACCGGGCCGACCGCGGTATCGGTTTGCACGGTCTCGCCGACGCGCCCCGACAGGATCGCGCTGCCGTGAGGATCGCGCAGCATGAAGGTGTTGCCGGCGCCCGCGACTAGCGTGAAGGTCTCGCCATACAAGTCCTTCGACGTGTCGAAGCGCGACACCGCGATGCTCTCGTTACCCCACGCGAACCCGCGCAGGTTGACGAACGACGGCAGCCGGAACCACCAGTGCCCGTTCACGAGTCCGGCGATCCTGCTGCCGATCACCGGCAGATAACGCGGCTTCGCCGTAATGTCGAGGTGCAGCGCGCGGACCGCCTCCTCGGTGACGAGACGCGACTTCAAAAGCTCGATCTGCGCCGCGGTCGACGGCTTCGAATCGTACGCGCCGGGAAGCGGCGCCGCCGCGTCCCGGCCGTTCGCATTGACGTTGACCGCGTTCGCCGTCCTGTCCTGGACGTGAAACAGCACGTCCGAACGATAGACCGGCGGCGTGAGGAACGCGTACGCGCAACCGAGCGCGAGCGCGATCAGCGTCACGGTGAGGATCGTGCGCCAACCGCGCACGATCGTGCGCACGTAGTCCGACAGATGCAACTGCCCCGGTTCATACACGCCGGCGTAACGGTTTTCGTAATTGATTGCCATGTTTTCACCCAACAAGGCCTGCCGGTTCAGATATCGCGTCACGCAAGCGTCACTTCGACACGACGACTCCCGTCACCGCCGCGTTGATCGCGGGCAACAGCAGGTTCAACACACGGTTGAAGCGGACCAGACCGCCCTGACCGACGTACACGATGTCCTTCGGCTGCAGCTCGAACTGGTTCGCAAGCAGCATCGCCACCGGCGAGGTCGCATCGAGGTGATAGATCTGCGGCGAGTCGCTGGTCGAATTGCGGATCACGAACAGCTGCTGCCCCGAAGCCGTATTCGAGTCGAAGCTGCCGCCGTCGGAGATCGCCTGCGACAGCGTCAGCGAGCCGTTGCGCAACGGCAGCACCGTGGCCGGCTTGTTGACTTCGCCCATCACGTAGACGCCGCTGTCTTCGCGCCCGTTCACGCGCACGGTATCGCCCGGCTGCAGATAGATATCCGACGGATTGAGGCCGCGCTTGATGAGCTCGTCGATGTTCAGCCTATAGGTCTTGCCGTCGCGGATCAGATCGACCCGGCTGCGATCCGCGGTCGCGTTGAAGCCGCCGCTCAGGCCGATCGCGTTCGTCAGCGACAGCGGAATGTCGTTGATCGATTGCGTGCCCGGTGTGCGCACTTCGCCATCGATATACACCGTCGCGTTACGGAACGACGCGACGCGCACCGTCACCTCGGGCTTCTGATAGACCTTGCTCAGCCGCGAATACAGCTCGCGCTGGATCGTCGCGACGTCCTTGCCGGCGACATGCAGGTTGCCCGCGTACGGAAACTGGATGTCGCCGTGCTCGTCGATCAGGAAGCCCGGCATTGCATCGGAAGGGCGCGAGGTCGTCGGCGGCTGTCCCAGCGCGGCCGCGAGTTCCGGGTGATCCCACACGACGATCTGCAGCACGTCGCCGGGGCCGACCCTGTACATGGCCGGCTTGCCGAACAGACCCGTCGTCGTCGGCGGCAACACCGAGGCAGTCTGGTCGGCATTCATCTTCTTCACCAGTTCCAGATTGATATCGGTGATCGGAATCTGCTTCTGCTGCGAGCCTTCGGTACTGAATTCGCCACCCGTCTCCTGAATCGCGGCCGGCGTGACCATCCGTTGTCCCGGTACGACCTGACATCCGGAAAGCAATGCTGCGCTTGCGAAAACCACAAGACTTCCTGTGCGAAAACCAAGTGAGCTCATGATCTTTACTCCTTCGCCCCGAGGCGTTGTTATCGACTTTCTAGTAAGCGTTTCGATGCACCAGTCCGGCGACAATCGTCGCGCCGATGATCCGCATGTCGAGTGCGAACGACCAGTGACCCAGGTAGTACAGGTCATGTTCGACGCGACGCTCCATCTTCTCGATGCGGTCGGTTTCGCCACGGAAGCCGTTGATTTGCGCCCAGCCCGTGATTCCCGGTTTGATCCGGTAGCGATTGATATAGCCCGCGACCACCTTCTGATAGAGGTCGTCGTGCTCGAGCGCATGGGGACGCGGTCCTACGACCGACATGTCGCCACGCAACACGTTGAAAAATTGCGGCAGCTCGTCGAGGCTCGTGCGGCGCAGAAACGCGCCCACTTTCGTCACGCGCTTGTCGTTGCGCGTCGCCTGGCTCAAGGTGCCCTTCGCTTCGGTATGCACGCGCATCGAGCGGAACTTGTAGATCGTAAACACACGGCCGTCCGCGCCCTTGCGCTTCTGTTTGAACAGCACCGGTCCGCGCGAGGACAGCTTGACCGCGATCGCAATGCCAAGCAGCAGCGGCGCGAGGGCAATGATCGCGGCCGCGGCGAACAGCCGGTCGAAGACTTCCTTTTTCAGCATCGCGTTGGCCGACAGCGGCGAGGCGACCAGATTGATCGCCGGCACGCCGAGCAGATCGACCACGCCACTGCCTTCGAACAGCGCATGGCTGCGCACGTCCGGCATGAAGCGGATATTCACGAGGTCGTCGCGGAACTCGTCGATCAGCGCGCAGATCAGCGGCTCCTCGGACAGCGACAGCATCAGCCATAGCTCGTGCACGTCGTTGGTGCGGATGTAGTCGGCCAGCAGATCGACGCGATCGAACACTGGCACGCGCGGATTCGTCACGCCGGAGTCGTCCGGGCGCGTGTTGTAGACGGCGGTCGCGCGAAAGCCCGCGGTCGGCGCCGACTCGATGCGGCGCAGGAGCGCATCGCACTGCGAACCGCTGCCGACGATCGCCACCTGATGCAGGTTCATACCCGCGCCGCGCGCCCGCGCGAGCACCGCGTGCGCGATCACCCGATTCGCGATCAGCAGGCCACCCGTCGCCGCGGTCCAGTACGAGAACCACAGCCGCGACACGATATCGATGCGATGCAACGAGTACATCAGCACGAGCGCGCAGGCCTGCACGATCAGCCACGCGAGCGACACCTGACCGGCGAGCCCGAGCTTCGAGCGGCCGCGCCATGATTCGTAGAGGCCGAACGCGGGGAAGATCGCGAGCGCGAACGCAGCCGAAAACATCACCAGCGCCCAGTAGAAACCCGACTGGCCGAGATAATCAAAGCGGATCCGCGACGCCACGGTCGCACCCGCCAATACCAGAGCGACATCGAAAATCCGCGCGAGCAGATCCTGAAACTTGCGCATTTTACTTACCTCGTTCTGCCGTTCCTGTATGCAAAAAGGGGCGTGCATGGGCTGCCTACGGGCAGCGGCCGTAGTTGTCGTCAAACCTCACGATGTCGTCTTCGCCGAGATAGGTACCCGACTGGATTTCGATGATTTCGAGCGGCACCCTGCCGGGGTTTTCGAGCCGGTGACGCGTGCCGAGCGGAATGTAGGTCGATTCGTTTTCGCTGAGCAGGAACTGCTCTTCGCCGCGCGTGACGAGCGCGGTGCCGCGCACGACCACCCAATGCTCAGCGCGATGATGATGGAGTTGCAGCGACAGCTTTGCGCCGGGCGTCACGACGATGCGCTTGACCTGGAAGCGCTCGCCGCGATCGATCGAGTCGTAGAAGCCCCACGGGCGCCGCACCTTGCGATGCGCGTCGGCCTCCGGCGCGTGCTGCGCCTTGATGCGCGACACGAGCCCCTTGACGTCCTGCACATGCGAGCGATCCACCACGAGCACCGCGTCGGCGGTCTCGACCACGACGACGTTCGCGGTACCGACGCACGCGACGAGCCGCCCTTCGGAATGCGCATAGCAGGACACCGCGCCTTCGAACGCCACGCGGCCGCGCCCGGCGTTGCCGTTCGGGTCCTTCTCCATCGCGGCCCATACCGCGTCCCATGAGCCGAGGTCGGACCAGCCGGCTTCGAGCGGGATCACGACGCCGGGGGGAATGACCGCGGCTCGACTTTGAGCTTGCATATCGTCCTGTGCCGCGCCTTGCGCTTCGACGTTGCTCGCGCTGTCGTCTTGCGCCGGCGCCGGTTCGGTCAAACGCTCCATCACCGCATAGTCGATCGAATCGGCGGGCACGTCGAGGAACGCGTCGTGCGATGGCCGGAATACGTCGCCGTCCTGCTTGCCGCTCGCAAACGCGGTTGCGCACGGCGCATGCATGTCGGGCCGCAGCGCCGCGAGCGTATCGAGCCACACGCGCGCACGCACGATGAAGATGCCGCTATTCCACCAGTAGGTGCCGGCCGCCAGGTATTGCCTCGCGATTTCCTCGGCGGGCTTCTCGACGAAACCGTCGATCGCGTGGCCGCCAGCGGCCAATGCCGCGCCGATCCGGATATAGCCGAAGCCGGTGTCGGGACGCGTCGGCGGCACACCGAGCGTCGCAATCGCGCCCTCGCTCGCGTGGTGCGCCGCGCACGCTAGCGCGCGCTGCAGGGCAGGCACGTCCGCGATCGCGTGGTCGGCCGGCATCACGATCAGGATCGCGTCGTCGCCGGCCGCGCACGCGAGCGATGCCGCGAGCGTCAGCGCGGGCGCCGTGTCGCGGCGCGCGGGCTCGACGATCAGACGCGCGTCGACGCCGTTTTCATGCAACTGTTCGGCGATCACGAAGCGATGCTCCTCGCCGCACACGACGATCGGCGAAGCGTCGACGCTCCAGCCCGCCGGGAAGCTCTCGAGCCGCCGCGCGGTCGCCTGCAGCAGCGAGTCGGAGCCGACCACGTCGATCAGCTGCTTCGGAAAGTTTTCGCGCGACACCGGCCAAAGCCGCGTGCCCGAGCCGCCCGCGAGAATGACCGGGACGATGTGCGCGCAGCGCGCGCCAGCAACCCCGGCGCTTGCGCCGTTCGGCTCGACGGATCGGGCGCTCACACCTGCCTGCGTCAACATATCGGGAATCCTTTTCGATCTGCAAGGTACGACGAACAACGGACCAGTCCCCGCCTGTCACGCGCGGTTACCGGGCGGGCTCCGTCGGTGCTACTCGCCTGCCATGCGGCGGCTTTGAATCCTGAACTCGGTCGGCGAAATCCTCATCCGCTTGCGAAACACTTTCGCGAGCCGGTCGCCGTTGCCCATCCCGGTGCGCCGGGCGATCTTGTCGACCGGCAATTCCGATTCGGTCAACAGGCTGCACGTCACCGCGAGGCGCTCGTGCAACAGGAAACTCGACGGCGTGATACCCATTTCCATCTTGAAGCGGCGCAGAAAGTTGCGCTCGCTCATCGCCGCGAACTGCGCGGCATCCGCAATCGAAATCGCCTGCTGGCAGTTTTCCTGCAGCCAGCGCGCCGCCGCGCGAACCTTGTCGCCGGGACTCATGCCGCCGTCCTCGCCGAGCAGCGGCGCGAGGTTCGTGCACGAGTCGGACAGCAGCCGCTCGGCAGCCGAGCGCGCGGTCGCGTTGCCCAGATCGCGCTTGATCATCGCGAGCGCGCTGCGCATCGATTCCAGCCGGTCGTTAAGGTCGACGACGCCCTGCTCCGCCGAGCCCGCGCCATTTCTGGCCACGGCCGGCTGGCGCGGGTCGCTCCCGTCCTTGTCCTCGGGCAGGGCCGCCGCGTCGAGCACCGCGCGCCCTTCGGCGATCGGCCGGATCATCGCGGTGTTGCGACGCACGCGCCGCAGCCAACCAAGCAGACGCTCATCGCGCGCCGCCGACGCCGCGCCCTTGCCGCCCGCCACATAGAGCGCGTCGAAGCCGCCGTAATGGCGCGCGTCGAGTCCGTCGGTCCAGACGCGCAAACCCGACGACGAAGTCACCATGCCGCCGCCGGCGGACAGGAACGACACGTCGTACAGCCACGCGCCCGAACCGGAAGTGGCGAGTTCGTTGGCAGCCTGGAACACCTCGGCGATCACGCCCGCCCCTTGCAGCGAGCAGTCGTTGAACAACAGAATCGCGACACGACGCACGCCCTTGTTCGGAGCATGCACCCAGCGCAGCATTGCAGACTCGAGACTCGCGCAGGTCATAGTCATCCTCTCGACAGAAAACGATCTACTACACCTTTTACGATCACGCACGATGCGAACTCCGCGCAATGCATCATAGCGACGGCCTCCGGCGCTCTGCCGTCATGTCCGAAAGTGCAGACATATTGGCACTATGAATACGTGATCGGCCAGTGCAATTCGGCACAATACCGAAACGACCGTCTTTTCACTGGATTAATCGTCTAACCGCATATGGTTGAATATGCACTCGCAAATCTTAATGCAATTTAAAAAATGAATGCGTACGCCAGCGCACACTGCGCGGCTACTCGAAAAGCGGCGTGTCCCGCCTTATGTACCCACCGAGGCGGCATTTTAAAAGAGATTTTTTGCCGGAATGGGCTATCGATGAGTGAAACACCCCTAGCCCTACCCAGCGGGCCCGGCTGTATCGACAACTTCCCCTAACGATCCGCGCAAGCGCCGCGCAACCGACCCTTCCGCCGTCCAATGCAAGCACTCAACGCGCCAGAACAGATTATTTAATCGATTTTTATTGATGGCGGGAATATTAACGTGGCGATTAACGTTTCAAACCTGAAACACGGATATCGGACGACTTTAGCGTCCCCGCAATAGATGGGCCAATGGCGGAATAAGTCGGATGCGAGCGGGTGCATTTCCGCCAACCGATTGCGGAAATGGACTACGAGGTTTCCGCAAAGGGGGTTGGGGACAGCGAACGAAGTCCGCCATTCCTATGCAACGACTGTGACACCCGTCGAGAACGCGCCGCGTAATGGCACGACGCGACGATAGTTCGGCGTCGCCTGACAGGTTTACGGCGGGCAAGCGCACATAAAAGTGGTTCTGAACGGGTTACGATGCCCCCGACAAACGCGCTGGAACCGCACACATGGACGGCATTTCATGGATCACGCTGATACTTGCCACGATGATCGGCGGGTTCCTGTTCGCAATGATCGGCGTGGTGCTGCTCGCGCTGCTGCTCGGCAACGTATCGGACCGGCTGTCGAGCAACGACGAGACTCGCCAGGACTCCTAGGGCCTGTTCACGCTAATAACGGGCTTGCGAACGTGCCTTTCCGCGCGTAGTGCAAGGAGAGAGGAGCGCCGTTTGGCCGAGCCAAACAAGCGACGACCGACGCCGCAATACGGGCGGAAAGGCATGTTCCCCTGTTTTAAAAAACCTTCAAGGGGCTGGCCGCCAGAAGGGCCGATCGCCGCGTCATGCTCCTTGCGAATACATCGAGTATTCGTTGCGTCGCAATCCTTGCGCTCGGCCCTTCTGGCGGCCAGCGCAAGCCCGTTATTAGCGTGAACAGGCCCTAGCTACTTCGAAAGATCCTCGAGCGCGACATCGCGCGTCTTCGGTCCCAGCGTACCGATCGCGACCATGACGATCGCCATTGCCCCCGAGATGAACACGAACACGCCGTTCACGCCGAAGCGACCGAGGCAGGCGGCGATCACGAACGCCGAGAACATCGCCGAAATCCGGCTCCACGAGTAGACGAAGCCGACCGCGCGCGCGCGGATGCCGGTCGGAAACAGTTCGGCCTGGTACGCGTGATAGCTGTATGAAATGATGTTGCCCGCGAGCACAAGGCACACGCCGAGACTCACGAGCAGCACCGTCTCGCGCGCCTGGCTGAACGCGAGTCCGCACACGACGTTGACCGCCGCCATGCAGACGATGACGGTCTTGCGCTCGAAGCGATCGGCGATCAGCAGCCCCAGCAACGGCCCGAGCGGCGCCGCGATCGCGATGATGCTCGCGTACATCAGACTCGTCGTCACCGTGATGCCCTGCTTCATCAGCAGCGTCGGAATCCAGTTCGCGAAGCCGTAGTAGCCCATCGTCTGGAACACGTGAAAGATGATCAGCATCAGCGTGCGCTTACGATACGGCGGCACCAGCAGATCGCGAAACGCCGCCCGCGCGCGCACCGGTTCGGGCAGCGCGGGCTCGGGCAACGGCAGGCCGCATTGGCGCCGATACTCGCGCGCGACGCGTGCTTCGAGACGCGTCATCACCGCGTCGGCTTCGTCGAGGCGGCCTTTTTGCGCGAGCCAGCGCGGGCTCTCCGGCAAGCCGCGGCGAATCCACCACACCACGATCGCGCCAATCGCGCCGATCAGCACGACCACACGCCAGCCGTCGAGACCGAACAGGCGTTGCGGCACCAGCAGATACGACAGGAACGCGACGATCGGCACCGCGCAGAAGCCGACCGCTTGCGAGCACGCCGAAGCGCGCCCGCGAATGTGCTTCGGCACAAGTTCGGAAATATACGTGCCGATCGTGACGATCTCGACGCCGATGCCGACTCCCGCGATAAAGCGCCAGCAGTTCAATCCGAGCGCCGTGTGCTGGAACGCCATCACGACGTTGGCCGCCGTGTACCACAGCAGCGACCAGGTGAAGATCGCGCGCCGGCCGAAGCGGTCGGCGAGAAAGCCGCAGGCCGCCGTGCCGATGAACAGGCCCGCGAACAGCGCGGCGATGAAACTCGCGACGCCGCTCGTGCCGAACAGGCCGCGCGTCGTGGCCGTCAGCAGGCCGCTGTGCACGAGTCCCGGCGCGATATAGCCGGAGTACATCAGGTCGTAGAGTTCGAAGAACATGCCGAAGCTCAGCAGCATCACGAGCTGCCAGATCGTGCGGGTCGCGGGTAGCCGGTCGAGCCGCGCGGAAATGCGCGCGCCGTCGAGCGCGATCGCGCCGGCGCGGTCCGAACCTGCCGCATCCGCGCCCGCGTCCGTGGGTGAGCCGTCGAGCGCGCCGGCATCGCCGAGCGCCGTTGAGTACATCGCCTGATTCGACGATTTCATCGTCTGTCTCCAGAATTATTGGTCTATTGCCCGCTGCAGCGGGTCAAGCGCGGCACGACGCTCACGCAGCCGCGCGCGGCGCCCGCGATTGCACGCCACCGCCGAGCTCCGCGATCCGCGCGTCGTCGAACCCGAGTTCGCGCAGCACCTCGACGGTGTGCTCGCCGATCTTCGCGATCGGCCGACGCGGCCCGAGACGCGCACCGTCGAGCGAAATCGGCAGCAACGGCATCGCGGTTTCGCTGCCGTCGTCGAGCGTCAGCGGCACGAGGCCGCCGCTCGCGTTCAGGTGCGGATCGTCGAACAACTCCTCGGGCTTCGTGATCGACGCGAACGGAATGTGATTGCGCTCGAACAGCGGCACGAGCGTCGCGCCGTCGAAACGGCTCAGGCTTTCGCCGAGCGTCTGCAGCAGCCAGCCGCGCGCGAGCACGCGGTCGTTGTTGGTCGCGAGGCGCGCATCGGCGAGCAGATCGTCGCGTTCGAGAATCGCGCACAGCGCGCGCCACTGCGCGTCGCCGGTCGCGGCGATGAACATCTGCTCGCCGTGCGCGAGCGTAAACACGTCGTAGACGGCCCAGGCGCTGATGCGCTCGGGCATCGGCGCGGCGGCCACGCCGGTCGCCGCGAACTGCTGCATGTGCTGCGCCGAGAGCAGCACGCAGTTCTCGAACAGCGCGCTCTGCACCTCCTTGCCGCGGCCGCTCGCGTGCCGTTCGTGCAGCGCCGCCAGCACGCCGATCGCGCCGAACATGCCGCCCATGATGTCGTTGACCGAGCTGCCCGCGCGTAGCGGACGGCCCACCGGACCGGTCATGTACGCGAGGCCCGCCATCATCTGCACGACTTCGTCGAGCGCCAGACGATGGTCGTACGGACCATTGAGAAAGCCCTTGTGGGACACGTAAATCAGCCTGGGATTGCGCTCGCGCAGCGTCGCGTAATCGAGGCCGAGACTCGCCATGCGGCCGGGCTTGAAGTTTTCGACGAAGACGTCGGCGCTATCGACGAGTTGCTTCAGCGCGGCGAGACCGGCTTCACTGTCGAGATCGAGCGCGACGCTCTTCTTGTTGCGATTGAAGGTGCGGAAAAAGCCCGCGCCGGTGCCGAGCAGCCGGCGCGTGCTGTCGCCGCGCGGCGGCTCGACCTTGATCACTTCGGCGCCGAGGTCGCCGAGAATCATGCCGCAGGTCGGACCCATCACCATATGCGACAACTCGATCACGCGGATGCCCGCGAGCGGCAAGGTACCCGGCTGCGGCGAGGACGTCGACGACGAAGCTGAAGTAGCGGAGGAAAGCGGAGTCATTGCGGCACCTGCGGAACGGAAGAATGGGGACAACGCAAAGATTCGGCGTAGCTGGCGGAGTCGCGCGCGACCGCTTGCGCGTGCGCGAACTGTTTCGGTAGTCCCGCTCGCGCGAGATAGCCGTACAGCGGCTCGCCCGGCAGCGCTTGCGCCAGCACCGCGCGCGATGCGAGTAGCCGGGCGATGTCGATACCGGTGTCGTAGCCCATGCTGTGGAGCATGAACACGAGGTCTTCGGTATTGACGTTGCCGGTTGCGCCCGGCGCATGCGGACAGCCGCCGAGACCAGCCAGCGACGCATCGAACTCGCGGATCCCGTGCTGCAGCGCGACCAGCGTATTGGCGAGCCCGAGGCCGCGCGTGTCGTGGAAATGCAGCGAGCGCAGCCTGTCGCCCGCGACGTCGCGCACCAGCTCGATGACCTCGCCGACCTGATGCGGCGTCGCTTCGCCGGTCGTATCGCCGAGGGCGATCACGTCGGCGCCGGCCTGCACCGCGGCGCGCGCGATCGCGGCGATATCCGCGTACGGCACGGCGCCCTGCAGCGTGCAGCCGAACACCGTCGACAAACCGGCGATCAACTCGACACGGCGCCCACCTGCCAGGGGCGCGCCATCGATCAGCTCGCGCATCGCGGCGAACGCGTCGATCATCTCGGCGGGGGTCTTGCGCACGTTCGCGGCGCTATGCGCGGCGCTCACCGAAATCGGCGCGACGATGCGCTCTACGCCAGCCTCGAGCGCGTGCTGCGCGCCCTTCAGGTTCGGCACGAGCGCGCTCACGCTGAGATCGTCGTAGCTACGGGCGTGGGCGACTACGTCGGCGGCGTCCGCCATTTGCGGCAGCAGCTTCGCCGGCACGAACGACGCGACTTCCATGTGGCGCACGCCGGCCGCGTAGGCGGCGTCGATCCAGCGCCGCTTGTCGTCGGTGGACATGATGCGGGCAATGCTTTGCAGACCGTCGCGCAGACCGACTTCGGTCACGACGACGCGCTCGCGGGTTTCATTCATTGGTTGGAATCCTGGTCGTGGACGCGGGCTTCAGAGGCCCCTTGGATGGAAGTGATGCGCTGACTGGGTCACAGCGTGCCCGCGTGACGACGCGCGGCAAAGTCTGCTTTGACGAAGCACACCATCGCCGCTCGCGATGGCCGCTCAGGCCGATGGGGCGGGCTTTGGCGCTCGCCTGGGTGAAATGCTTAGGGGTTTGTCTGGGGAGGTGGCGAAGGCGCGGGTGACGAGGCGTGTCGCCCGTCTTATCTGGCGCTCAGCAGATGTTCGAGCAATCGCGCGGCCGCCAGCGTCAGCGCCGCGCGATCGCGCATGCAGATCACGAAGCGCCGCGCGGCCCAAACCTCGCGCAACGGCACGGCGACGATGCCGTACTCGTCGGCCGCATGGCGCGGCAGCGCCTCGCGCGGCAGGATCGCGACCGCGAGACCCGCCTGGATGAAGCGATAGGCGGCGTCGAACGTCGATACATAGGTGCGGTAATTCAACTCGCTGCCCTTCTCCAGCGCGATGCGCTGCATCAGCGCATTGACCGATGCATTCGATGCGAGCCCCAGATGATCGAACCCGAGCGTCTGCTCGAAGCCGATCTGCGTCTCGCCCGCGAGCGGATGCGCGCGCGGCACGATCAGCGCGAGATGGTCGGCGCGATACGGCAACGTGTCGAGACTGCCGAGCGGCACCGTGTCGCGGCAGATGCCCAGATCGGCCACACCCTCTTCGAGTCCGCGCACGATGTCCGCGCTGACGCGCTCCTCGACGTCGACGCGAATCGCCGGATTCGCCTGCAGAAACGCCGACAACGCCTCGGGCAAAAACTCCACCATCGACGACACGTTGGCGAGCACGCGCACATGCCCACGCGCGCCGGCCGCATACTCGCTGAGTTCGGCCTGCAGGCGTTCGTGGCCGCGCATGATGAGCCGCGCGTGGCGCAACAGCGCTTCGCCGGCGGCGGTCGCGCGCACGCCGCGCTGGCTGCGCGACAGCAACGCGACATCGACGAGCGCTTCGAGATCGGCGAGCCGCTTGCTGACCGCCGACGGCGCGATGAACTCACGCTCGGCCGCGCGCGCGATCGTGCCTTCCTCGCACACGGCGATGAACAAGCGCAGCGTCACCTGATCGATTTGCCACATCGGCGCAGCGGATTCGTGGGTTGGGGGTGGGGGAAATTATGGTTGATCGTTGAAAACTGTGGAGGGATTTCTGGCGCTTGCGGAACGGCTCGAACGTCGTGTTGAATGGCGCCAGGCTCCGGTCTTTATCGCACATTTGTCGCCGCCGTGCGCCGCCACGCATCGACGAAGCGCATCTGCGGGCGCTCACGCTTCCGGCTGATCCTCCACGGCTCGAACTGCTTCACGTACCGGCGCCACACTGCGGCTTCGCAGATTTTCAGCAATGCGTGTGATCGCCAAGGCGTGCCACTCGATGATGCCGAAGCGACGCAGAAACAAGCACACTTGACGCTCGAATGGAAAGCCCCGCAAAGCAGGGCGACGTATTTGAGGCGAGGGTGCCTTTCGTTAGTCTTCCGCGCTCTTCAGATCGCTTATCCGCTCTTTCGTTATGCGCGCCATGCAATCCCAAAACGTCATATAACGCATCGACGCTTCGCCTAATGAATAGGTCTCAGCGTAACACTGGTTGTCGCGATACTGGACCCATGCCCTTTGTCCTTTCTCAAAATAAGGCAATGCAACAGGATTGTTATCGGCTTTCAAATCAACATCGCCTTTCCTCAACTCAGCTTCCAACGGTTTAATCGTAGAATTCAATTGCGCGGAAATTTGTTCGAAATTCCTTTGGCTGCATGCAGCGATATCGGCAGTTGACGCGTGCTCACCGGTCTTGCAAAGGCGGTCAATTTCTTCGCGCGATTTCCCACTAAAATAAACCGATGATGGCGTTGCTTTTTTGTAGTCAAACCGCACCGAGTAAATTGTTTTACCCAGCACAATTGAGTCAAGAAAAAGCAATGTCGAAATCAGGATAAGCGGCACAGCTATTATTCTAATGAGATGCATCATATACACCTTCATAGAATACTCTAGCCTCCGTTTCCCGGCGTTGGTGCAAGCTCGAGGAACAGCGAAATCCTTTTATGTAATTCGGAATATTTCGGTAGTCCCCCTGATTTACGCGATGCGTCAATTCGTCCGCAGCATGGCCTGCTCCAGCATTAAAAGAAATGCTCACCAATGCATCATACTCGTATTGAAACAACGGTACATGCACTTTTGCATTTATGGCCCGTTCTGTTCGCCTCAAATCTTTCTTCAAAAACTCTCTGGCGCGTTGAACTGATACTGTCTGCCCGAGGTGCAGATTGTCTTCCGGCAAGACCAGATGGCCGCAACCCACCGTAGGATTTCCGCGATCATCGGGATAGACAACCAGAATAAAGCCCTCTGAAACGGGCACGTCGATGTGTGAGCGATCCGAATGAAAAATTCGTGTTATGCCGTTCAATCTGCCGCTCTCCCATACCGCCAGGAAGGTTGAAATCTGGCTTGACGCAACCCAAGGTTTGCAAAGCCTATCCGATTGGACAACTACGCATGAATTCGGGACCGTGTTTGTTACTGCCGTTCCAAGCGCATCAGGCATTACGCCACCTCTCTATGACCAAGATAGATATGCATGGATTGAGCACCTTCTGTTTCGTATCGCTCGGTGCGTCCCTGAGAATCAGTGGTGCCGCGATGCAGAGCGCCTGACAAAAGACGCACGGTGTAATAGGTACTGGCGAGCGGCCTGCCGTTCGCATCGTGAAGTGTGAACTGCTCGTCGTGCCGTGCAGCTTCGGACTGTACTGCCAACACGCCAGTGCGAACCTTCGAAGTCAGCGCTGGCGTTGCTTTACGCCCCCGACAATCGCACGCCCATGCGTAACCCAGGGCTTCAGCCATGTCGTAACCGTTTGAATACGACTTCAGCCTATCGAACGGAAACCATTCGCCGGTTTCGACGTTCAGCGCCATTGCGGACGGCATTGGTGGGAAGTTTGAGTATATTGAATAGGTGATACGGCAAAGCTCGCACTCTCCCTTGCCCACGGTACCATCTTGTTTCTGTCGTCCCATTTGACCTTTTCTGATTTTCCAGAGAACACTCGGAGAATTAACCACCTAAACGTGGTCACGGTCAACGACATTAATTTGAGATAAAACTTTTTTGACAGATATTAACGATTGCTCTGGCCATCTCATTTTTAGGCGATTTTTTCCCGATATCACGACCAAACAAAAAAAGCGGCATTGAGCCGCAATGCCGTTCAGTTGAGCAACTGAGCGGCATTTTTGTTTTTCTGACAAAAGAGCCGTTGTAAGCGAGCGCGGCGATGTCCGCTTTCATCGCCATGCCGGCCGATGCGCTGAAGCGAGTCATCGCGCGTCGAGTCTCACCCATCCCCGCCCTTGCCCGCGATTTTCGGGATGGCTATGCTGGCGGGTGCGCCGGCTGCCCGCAGGCGACCGCCCCAACCAGAACAACGCTCGAGAACCTGCCCATGTCCACCACCAGTCTGTTTTTCACGGCCGCCGGCGTCGGCCTCGCGATCGCCGCGCCGGTCGGCCCGATGGGCATGCTGTGCATCCGCCGAACGCTGAGCGGCGGTCCGCGCGCGGGACTCGCGATCGGCTTCGGCATCGCCAGCGGCGACGCGGCCTACGGGCTGATCGCGGCGCTCGGCCTCGTCGGCATTTCGCAGTTCATGCTCGCGTACGACCGCCCGCTGCATCTGCTCGCGGGCCTGTTCCTGCTGTATCTCGGCGTGCGCGCCCTGCTGCAGAAGCCGCCCGCTGAAACCGCCGACGGCAATGGCAATGGCAATGGCAACGGCAACGGCAATGGCAATGGCAAGCTCGCGCAGATCGGCCGCGCCGGCGCGCTGCGTGCGTACGCGAGCGCGCTGCTGTTGACGCTGACCAATCCGCAGACCGTCATCATGTTCGCGGCGCTATTCACGACGCTCGCACCGCGCGGCGCGTTCTCGCCGGCCATCGCGCTGACGACGGTCGGCGGTGTGTTCGCCGGCTCGATCGCGTGGTGGTGCTGTCTGGTGACCATGGTGTCGCTCGCGCGTCATGCGATCGGCAGCAGGCTACGCGCCGCGATCGATCGCGTGGTCGGCTTCACGCTCGCGGCGTTCGGCGTCGTCGAAATCCGCCGCGCGCTCTGAGCGGCACCTCACACGCCATGCGGCACATCAGCGCCGTACACGGCGAACGCAGCCCGCTGCCAGCCGCGACGCGCTCCCCCTGAACAAGTGCCGCACGCTGGCGCGGCAGTTTTGCGACAATAGCGCCTTTCGCCGCTGAGGCGCCGGCCGACGCGGCCGTGCAGCGCACCGCACGCCGCCGCACCCACCCGCCCCGGCGCGTACGCCGGCCTTGCCGCCCCAACCCTTCACCCGCGCTGCGTCAGCTGTCCGTTCAATGGCTCTACCCCACATCGATCTGCTGTACTCCGTCTCCGGCCTGTTCGTCGGCTTTCTGGTCGGGCTGACGGGCGTCGGCGGCGGCTCGCTGATGACGCCGATCCTCGTCCTGCTGTTCAAGGTGCACCCTGCCACCGCGGTCGGCACCGACCTGCTGTACGCGGCCGCCACCAAGGCGACCGGCACGCTGGTGCACGGACTGAAGGGCTCGGTCGACTGGCAGGTCACGCTGCGCCTCGCGGCCGGCAGCGTGCCCGCGGCGACCGTCACGCTGATCCTGCTGCATCGCTATGGAATGGATACGCCTGGCGCGGGCCGGCTGATCCAGGTCGTGCTCGGCGCGGCGCTGCTGATTACCGCGATCGCGCTGGTGTTCCGTCCGCAGCTCGCGGCGCTCGGCGCGCGCAAGCAACGCGCGCCGAGCCAGGCACGCACGCTCGCGCTGACCATGCTGACCGGCGCGACCCTCGGCGTGCTGGTGTCGTTGACGTCGGTGGGCGCGGGTGCGATCGGCGTGACGGTGTTGATGCTGCTGTATCCGATGCTGCCGACGACGCGCATCGTCGGCTCCGACATCGCGCACGCGGTGCCGCTGACCTTGCTCGCGGGCGCCGGACATTGGCTGCTCGGCTCGATCGACTGGTCGATGCTGCTGTCGCTGCTGGTGGGATCGCTGCCCGGCATCGCGATCGGCAGCTATCTGGCCTCGCGCGCGCCGGACGCGCTGCTGCGCAATCTGCTCGCCGCGACGCTAACGCTGGTCGGCGTGCGGCTGGTGTTGTCGTGAGGCGGTGAAGACGCGTCGAGCGCGCACGCCGCAACCCGTGTCTATTTGAAAAACCGGCAGGTCAGATCGGCCTCGAACTGCCTGACCCACTGACCGTGGCGGTCGTAATACGACTGTGACCAGTTGCCGCGCCGCACGGTGACGACCCGCTCGTGCGCCGGCTCACCGGGTGCCACACTCGCGCTGATGTCGAAATGCGCGGGCGCGAAACCGTGTCGCGCGCACACCAGTTCGAATGCCGCGCGATCGCCGATCGGCAGATCGATATAGCGAAACAGCGTGGTTTCCATGACCTTGGCTCCCCCTTCCCTCTTGGTCACAGTACGCTTTGCGATGCGGCGGTAATGTGTCGCAGCGCACGAATCCGCGACGGCCGCGCCTCCATCAGGACCTGTGCGTGCGGCAAGCCGCATTGCTGCGGTCCCGCAAACCTCGCGAGTGCCGCGCCATAAAACCGGCGGCGAAAAAAAAGCTCCGGCGATCATGCCAGAGCCTCCAGGTTGACCACCGCGCGACGCGGGCCTTGCGGCGCCGCGCGCACGCGTACCGCTTACTGCTGCACCACTTTGAGCTTGTTCGACACTGACATTACGCCGTCGACACCCTTGGCGGCTTCGCCGGCCGCATCGATCTGTCCCTGGGTCGGCACCGAGCCGGTCAGCGTCACTGCGCCGCCGCGCGCGCGCACGGCGATGTGCGACACGTCGAGACCCTGGGTCTTCGTCAGCGCGTGGCGCACCTTACGGCCAAGTTCGTGATTCGCTGCCTTGCCGGCCTTGACGGCGGCTGCCGCCGACGCCGTATCGGTTGCCGGAGCGTTTTGGGCGTAGACGTTGCACGCCACCGCCATCGCCACCACCGGACCCAGTGCTTTCAGAAAACCGACCGTCTTCATAGCTCTCTTCTCCTTGGCTTCACATTGGACCGCATGAACAAGCGGCATTGTTACGACTACGGGCGGCCGTCATCGCGCGAACGCGCGCGTGAGCGACGGCCATCAACGGCTGTGACACGATGTGCAAGAGGCGAGAGAGGCTGATTACCGGCAACCGGCAAACCGCGACGTCCGCCGACGCACCCGGTTCTTGTCCGTCTTGCCGGGTCGCGCCGCAAACGTTGGATCGCGGTAGCGATGCACAATTTAATCTAGCCGGCACAGAAGCGCAAAGGATTTAGCGCGCGGCGTGGCGCGCCGACAGCGGGTGCGTCATGCGTGCCGGATAGAAGCAGACACGCTCCGTGGTCGCGCAAGAATTTGCACGGGCATCATGCCAGCGCTCATGCCGGCGTTCACCGCGGTGCTCACCATTTGTTACGCGTTTGTCGGCGTGACGGGCGGCTACGCGTTTCGCGGCCGCGCCAATCTCAGGTACCATCGGCGCGACGCGTGCTGGCGCGCGCCGCCCACGCCGCCTTCGCGCATTCGAGCCCGATCGACCGCCGCTTTCAGATGATCCGATGAAGCCTGACACCGGCCGCACCCGCCCTACCCATCTCGTCGCCCGTTTTGTCGCGATCTCGTGGCGCGACCTGGCGGTCTCGTTCGGCCCGCTCGTGCTGCTCGTGATCGTCGCAATCTGGGCCGCCGTGCGGCTGATCCAACCCGCCCCGCCGAATACGCTGACGATTAGCGCCGGTCCCGTCGGCAGCACCTTCTGGATCGCCGCGCAGAAGTACAAGACGATCCTTGCGCGCAATCGCATTACGCTGAACGTGCTGGCCTCGCAGGGCTCGCAGGAAAATCTGAAGCGGCTGTTGGACCCGAACGCGGACGTCGACGTCGGCTTCGTGCAGAGCGGCATCGCGCCCGCCGCGGTGGACAAGGACAAAAGCCTGATGTCGCTCGGCAGCGTCGCTTACGTGCCGCTCGCGATCTTCTACCGCGGCGCCCCCGTCGACTGGCTGTCCGGGTTCAAGGGCGAACGCCTCGCGATCGGCCCCGAGGGCAGCGGCACGCGCGAACTCGCGCTCGCGCTGCTGAAGGCCAACGGCATCGTGCCGGGCGGTCCGACCCAACTGCTGCCGCTGACGGGCGACGCCGCCGCCGACGCGCTGATCGACGGCACGATCGACGCGACCTTCCTCGCGGGCGACTCGGCGCAGCCGGCCGTGATGGGTAAGCTCTACCGCACGCAGAACGTGCGCTTCTACGATTTTTCGCAGGCCGACGCGTACACGCGCCGCTTTCCGTACCTGACGCAGCTGAAGGTGCCGATGGGCGCCTTCGACCTCGGCAAGAACCTGCCGGCGAACTCGATCAGCATCGTCGCGCCGACCGCCGAGCTGATCGCGCGCGATTCGCTGCATCCGGCGCTGTCCGATCTGCTGATCGAAGCCGCGCGCGAGGTGCACGGCGGCGCGACGACGTTGCAGCGCGCCGGCGAATTCCCCGCCCCGCTCGCGCACGACTTCCCGCTTTCGGACGACGCCGCGCGCTACTACAAGTCGGGCAAGAGCTTCCTGTACCGAACGCTGCCGTTCTGGATCGCGAGTCTCGCGGACCGCCTGCTGGTGATCATCGTGCCGCTGATCGTGCTGCTGGTGCCGGCGCTGCGCATCGTGCCCGGGTTGTACGCGTGGCGCGTCAAATCGCGCATCTATCGCTGGTATGGCGCGCTGATCGCGATCGAGCGCAGCGCGCTCGGCGAACATGCGTCGGCCGAACGCGCGTCGCTGATCGAGCGGCTCGACGCGATCGAAGACTCGGTCAACGGCATGAAGATGCCGCTCGCGTACGCGGACCAGTTCTACGTGCTGCGCGAGCACATCGGCTTCGTGCGGCGGCGGCTCACGGAAAGCCGCGACACGCAGGGCGGGCTGGACGAGGTCGACGAGCTGGCGGCCGATAAAGTCAAAGGCTGAGCGCCTCTGACGACTCCGCCGGAACCTACGCCCACCGACCGCCACCAGGGGATATCGACCGATGCAAGCCGGGACCGCACCGCGTAAGATCGCTACAATTTTGATGAGGTAACGGACGCACCGTCCGCATCGTCCGACACAGGCAATCCGGGAGACATTTATGACCGTTGGCATCGACGCCCAACAGCGGCAGTGGTTTTACGATTTCGTCTCGCCGTTCACCTACCTGTTGCTCGAGCAATACGACAAATGGCCCGGCTTCGACTTCGCGTTCACGCCGGTCGTGCTGAACGATCTGTATCGCCACTGGGGCCAGCGCTCCGCGTACAGCGTGCCCGCCAAGCGCACCTTCATGTACCGGCACGCGCTGTTTCGCGCGGAGCAGCTCGGCATTCCGTACAAAATGCCGCCCGCCCATCCGTTCGATTCGATCAAACCGCTGCTGCTCGCGACCGCCGCGAACGGCGACGTGCAATTCGTGCGCGAGATTTTCCGCTTCATCTGGCGCGAGGGGCGCGATCCGTCGAGCGACGAAGCGTTCGCCGAGCTGTGCGAGCGCGTCGGCAAGCCGGACGGCCCGGAACTGATCCAGGACGAAGCCGTGCAGGCGCAATTGCAGCGCAATACCGCCGATGCGGTCGAACTCGGCGTCTATGGCGTGCCGACGTTCCGTCTGAACGATCAGCTGTTCTGGGGCGAGGACGCGCTGCCGATGGTGCTGTACTGTGCGCGCACGCCGAACTGGCTCGAATCGCGCGAGGTGAAGCGGATCAGTTCGCTACCGTGGGGGCTGCCGGACAAACCAACACCGGCATAACACGGCGGCCGCTGCGGGCCGCGCCCTGGTTGCGGCTTCGGCCCGAACGAATCGATGCCGGCAGGCGTCGCGCTGATGCCGGCCATACCGTGCCCGCTATGCCGCCGAAGCGCAAACGCGCCTAAGGTTAAGCTTTCGCACCCCACGCGCGCGCCGCGCGGCGAGCTCATCGGCAGCGCCCGCGCCACCACGCTTCGATCATGGACGACACCGCCGCCTCACTCGATATCTGGCTCGTGCGCGTGCTGCGCACGCTGCTCGTCGAGCGCAGCGTCACGCAGACCGCGTTGCGGCTGAACCAGACCCAGCCCGCGATCAGCACCGCGCTGCGCAAGCTGCGCGACACGCTCGGCGATCCGATTCTGGTGCGCGGCAAGTCGGGTATGGTGCCGACCGAATACGGCGAGTCGCTGCTCGCGGCCGCGCAGCGCGTGTTGCGCGATGTCGATTTCGTCGCGACGCCGCATGGCGATTTCGACCCGGGCCGCTCGCGCCGCACTTTTCGCGTCGCCGCGCCCGACTATCTGAACGACTTCTTCATGCCGACCGTGATCGCGCGGTTTCGCGAAGCGGCGCCGCATGCGCGGCTCGAAATCGAATCGCTGGGGCCGCTGCTCGATCATTCGGCCGCGCTCGACGCCGGCGAACTCGATCTGGTGATCGGCAACTGGCCGAAGCCCGATCCGCGCTTCGAGCGCAGCGACCTGTTCGCCGATACCGTCGTGTGCATGATGCGCGCGGACCATCCGCTGACACACGAGCCGCTCACCCGCGAAGCCTATCTGGCCGCGCCGCATCTCGCGCCGACACCCTACAGCGGCGCGCGCGGCGGCGCGATCGATACCGGCTTCGCGCGGGCGAAGGCGAGCCGGCGCATCGTCGCGACGCTGCCCTACTTCGGCCTCGTCGCGCAGACGCTACTGCAATCGGATCTGATCTTCACGACGACGCGGCGCTTCGCGATGCACTACGCGAGCATGTTGCCGCTCGCGGTCGTCGACGTGCCGATCGCGTTTCCGCGCATCCGCTGCTATCAGTTGTGGCATCCGCAGCCGGATCGACCGAGCGATATCGGCTGGCTGAGGACGTTGATGTCCGAGGTGTCGGGTGAGCTGGTCGCGCGCAAGCCCCCGTTGCGCCGTATGGCCTAAACCGTGATCTGCTCCGTTGCGCGGACGTGGCTCGCGGCTTGCCCCAACGCATGAACCGTCGCGGCCTGCCGTGTCCTCAGTCGCAGCAGTTGCGCGCACACCGCAATCGCGATCGCGGCGGGCGCCTTGTCGACGATCCCTTCGACGCCGATCGGGCAGGTCATCTCCGCGAGCCGCTCCAACTCCACGCCTCGTTCGAGCAGTCGCCGCTCGAACTTCACGCGCTTCGTGTTCGAGCCGATCATGCCGAAGTAGCTGAAATCACGCCGTCGCATGATGCTCGAGGCCAGCGAAAAATCGAGCGCATGGTTGTGCGTCATCACCAGAAACCACGCGCCGGGCGGCGCCGCGTCGACGATCGCCTCGGGCGTGTCGGTCGCTTCGACCTGCACGTTGGGCGGCGTTTCGTCGGGGAACAGCTCGTCGCGTTCGTCGACCCACTGGACCACGCACGGCAGGCTGCCAAGCAGATGCGCCAGCGCATGGCCGACGTGTCCCGCGCCGAACAGCACGATGTGCATCGGCGCCGGCCGCGGTGCAAGCTCGGGTCCGCTCCCGCCCGGAGAACAATTCAGGCGTGCTTCCATATTGCGCTCCCAACTCGTTTGCCAGTCGCCATCACGCCTGCCGCGCGGCCGCCGTCGCGGCCCGCACCGCGCCGACCGCTTTCAGGATTTCCTCGCTGGTCGCGGGCGCATTGAGCGGCGGATTGACCTGATGGCCGCCGACCGCCGACACCGCGTCGCGTACCGCGAAAAACACCGAGAACGGCAGCAGCAGCGGCGGCTCGCCGGTCGCTTTCGAACGATGGATGCTGTCCTCCGCGTTACGGTTCCTGAACAGCCTGACATTAAAAACCGGCGGCACGTCGTTGACGGTCGGGATCTTGTACGTCGAGGGCGCGTGCGTCATCAGCTTGCCGCCCGCGTCCCACCACAGCTCCTCGGTGGTGAGCCAGCCCATGCCCTGAATGAACGCGCCTTCCACCTGGCCGACGTCGAGCGCCGGATTCAGCGAGGCGCCGACGTCGTGCAGCGCATCGGCGCGCAGCACGCGCATTTCGCCGGTCAGCGTGTCGATTACGACTTCCGATACCGCCGCGCCATACGAGTAGTAGTAGAACGGCCGTCCTTGCAGCTTCGACTGATCCCAGTAGAGCTTCGGTGTCGCGTAGAAGCCGTCGGACCACAACTGGATGCGCGCGAGATAAGCCTTCGCGACCACTTCCTCGAACCGCACGGCGACCTCGCCGACCATCACGCGATCATGCGCGAAGCGCACGTCCCGCGGGTTCACGCTGCCCGCGCCGAAGCGCTCGGCCGCGAACGCGGCGAGCCGCTCGCGCAATTGGCGCGCGGCGTCCTGCGCGGCTTTGCCGTTCAGGTCGGACCCGGTCGACGCGGCCGTCGCAGACGTATTGGCGACCTTGCTGGTATCGGTCGCGGTCACCCGAATCCGGTTGAAGCCGACGCCGAGTTCATGCGCGACGACCTGCGCGACCTTCGTGTTCAGCCCCTGGCCCATTTCGGTGCCGCCGTGGTTCACGAGCACCGAGCCGTCGGTGTAGATATGCACGAGCGCGCCGGCCTGGTTGAAGTGCGTGACGTTGAACGCGATGCCGAACTTGACCGGCGTGAGTGCCAGGCCCTTCTTCAGGATCTCGTTGTTCGCGTTGAATGCGTCGATCTCCTTGCGGCGCGCGCGATAGTCGCTGGTCGCTTCGAGCTCGTCGATCAGCTCGTGAATCACGTTGTCTTCGACCACCTGGCCGTACGGCGTCTGGTTGCGTTCGGTCTTGCCGTAGAGATTGCGGCGGCGCACGTCGAGCGCATCGACGCCGCACGAGCGCGCGACGTTGTCGAGGATGTACTCGATCGCGAACGCGCCCTGCGGGCCGCCGAAGCCGCGAAACGCCGTGTTCGACTGCGTGTTGGTCTTGCCGCAGAAGCCGTCGATCGAGACGTCCGACAGCCAGTACGCGTTGTCGAAGTGGCACAGCGCGCGCGTCATCACCGGGCCCGACAGGTCGGCGGAAAAGCCGCAGCGCGAGGTCATGTCGACCGCGACGCCTTCGATCACGCCCTCTGCGTCGTAGCCGACTTCGTACGTGTAGTGGAAATCGTGACGCTTGCCGGTCACCATCATGTCGTCGTCGCGATCCGGGCGCAGCTTGACCGGGCACAGCAGCTTCCACGCGGCGAGCGCGGCGCAGCACGCGAACAGCGCCGACTGCGATTCCTTGCCGCCGAAACCGCCACCCATGCGCCGGCATTCGATCAATACGTTATGCGATGCAACGCCCAACGTGTGCGCGACGAGGTGCTGCATTTCGGTCGGATGCTGGGTCGAGCAGTAGACGTGCATGCCGTCGTCGTCCTTCGGCACCGCGTACGAGATCTGCCCTTCCAGATAGAACTGCTCCTGGCCGCCGAGCCACATCTCACCGGCCGCGCGATGCGCGGCACGCGCGATCTTCGTGCCGGCGTCGCCGCGCGCGAGCTTCATCGGCGGCAGCACGAACTGGTTCGCGGCGCGCGCCTGCTGCGCGCTCAGCACCGCCGGCAGTTCCTCGTAGACCACCTCGGCGCGCCGTGCGCCGAGACGCGCCGCCTCGTGCGACGTCGCGACCACGATCAGCATCGGCTGGCCGACGTATTGCACGACGCCGTCGGCGAGGATCGGATCGTCGCCATGAACGATCGGGCCGACGTCGTTGACGCCGGGGATGTCGTCGGCGGTGAAGACCGCGACGACGCCGGGCGTCGCGCGCACCCTGTCGAGCGCGATCGAGACGATCTTCGCGTGCGCCTTCGACGACAGTCCCAGCGCCGCGTGCAGCGTGCCGGCCAGCTCGGGAATGTCGTCGGTGTAGGTCGCGCGGCCGCTTACGTGCAGATGCGCGGACTCGTGCGGACGCGACACGTGCACCTGGGTGAAGTCGTCGAGTTCCTGAACCTCTTTCAGGAACGGTTCGGCTTGCTGGTTCATGGTTGTGTTCTCCGTATCCTCGGGGACGCGCGGCGCTCAGGCGCTCGCGCCGGCCGGCGCGACCGCGCGCACGTCGAGCGCGCTCTTCGGCAGCGGCTGCCGCGCGCGCGTTTCGAGCCAGAAGCGGTACAGCGTGTTCTTCGCCGCTTCGAGGCGGTAGTCGCTGCTCGCGCGCATGTCGGTGAGCGGCGCGTAGTCGGTGCCCAGCGCGAGCATCGCGGCCTGCGCGGTCGCCTCGTGCCATTCGGCATCGCGCAGCACGGCTTCGGCATTGAGCGCGCGCTTCGGCGTCGCGGCCATGCCGCCGAACGCGATGCGCGGCTCGCGGATCGCGTCGCCGTCGGCGATGAACGAGAACGCCGCGCAGACGGCCGAGATATCCGAATCGAAGCGCTTCGACAGCTTGTAGGTACGAAAGCGCAGGTTCGCGCGCGCCCCGCCGCGCGCGGGCACCTTCAGGCCGACGACGAACTCGTGCCCGGCCATGTCCTTCTGCTGATACGCGAGGTACAGGTCTTCGAGCGGCATCTCGCGCTCGATGTCGCCGCCACGCACGATCACGCGCGCGCCGAGCGCGATCAGCCCCGGCATCGAATCGCCGATCGGCGAGCCGTTCGCGATGTTGCCGCCGAGCGTGCCGGCATTGCGGATCGGCAGCGACGCGAAGCGCTGCCACATTTCGGTCAGCTCCGGGTACTGCTTCGCGATCTCGGCATACGCTTTTTCGACGCTGACGCCGGCGCCGATCTCGATCCAGTCGTCATTGGTTTCGAGCTTTTGCAGCTCGGCGATCTGTCCGACGTAGACGAGGTCGCCGAGCTCGCGCATCTGCTTGGTGACCCACAGGCCGATGTCGGTGCTGCCCGCGAGCAGGCGCGCGGCCGGTTCCTGCTGTTTGATCCGCGCGAGCGCCGCGACCGTGCGCGGCGCGGCGAAGCGCTGGCCCGCGTGCTCGTACTGAAACGTGTCGCGGCGTTCGAGCGTCGCGAGCGTGTCGGCGAGCGCCTTTACGTCGACTGGCGCTTGCGGCGCGGGCGCGTCGAACATGCGCTCGGCCGCGTCGACGATCGGCCGGTAGCCGGTGCAGCGGCACAGGTTGCCGGTCAGCGCATTGCCGATCGCCTCGCGCGACGGCACCGTGCGGTTCGCGCAGCCATGCTCGTGGCCGTGCTTCTCGTAGAGCGCCCACATCGACATGATGAAGCCCGGCGTGCAGAAGCCGCACTGCGAGCCGTGGCAGTCCACCATCGCCTGCTGCACCGGATGCAGCGAGCCGTCCGGCTGGCGCAGGTCTTCGACCGTGAAGAGCGCGCGGCCGTCGAGGGTCGGCACGAACTGGATGCAGGCGTTGACCGCCTTGAACTCGACGCCGCCCGCCGGATTGCGCTCGCCGATCACGACGGTGCAGGCGCCGCAGTCGCCTTCGGCGCAGCCCTCCTTGGTGCCGGTGCAATGCGCGTCCTCGCGCAGATACTGCAGCACCGTGCGGGTGACGGGCGCGTCCTCGATTTCGCGGATCGCGTTGCGGTGATAGAAACGAATCGGCTCGGTCATGTCTCGGTGCTCTCGTCTGTTGCGTGTTTGCGCGGACACGCCGCGTCGATGGTTTGAAAGCTATCACCGTCAATAAACCTAACCCATAGCCTGAATCGCATGGGGGACATATTGTTCGCGCGATATGACCCGCCATTGATTCGTCCCATTTTTAAGCAAATCCTGCAAGGGAATCGGTTCCATGGGAGAATCACGCCTTCCCGCCGAATTCAAGTCTGGTTTTCCCGATGTCCACCGACTCCGCGTCCGCCCGCAGCGAATTTGCGACGACCCTTCAGATCATTCCGGTCGTCTTTTTCACCTTTCTTTGCTACCTCGCGATCGGTATTCCGCTCGCGGTGCTGCCCGGTTATGTGCACGGCGACCTCGGCTACAGCGCGGTGCTGGCCGGCGCGGCGATCAGCGTGCAGTACCTCGCGACGCTCGCGTCGCGGCCGCTCGCGGGCCGCTCGGCCGATACGCTCGGGCCGAAGCGCACGGTGTCGATCGGTCTGCTCGGCTGCGGCGCGAGCGGTGTGCTGCTGTTGCTCGCCGCGCTGACCGGTCGCTGGCCGGGGCTGAGCCTCGCACTGCTCGTGTGCAGCCGGCTCGTGCTCGGTTTCGGCGAGAGCCTGTGCGGCACCGGCGCGATCCTGTGGGGAATCGGCCGGGTCGGCACCTCCAACAACGCCCGCGTGATTTCGTGGAACGGCATCGCGACCTACGGCGCACTCGCGATCGGCGCACCGCTCGGCGTGATGATCTCGCGCTCGATCGGCTTTACCGCGCTCGGCATTCTGGTGATCGCGCTCGCGGGGCTCGGCTATTACCTCGCGCGTCTGATCGCGCCGGTGCCGGTCGTGCACGGCGAGCGGATGTCGTATCGCAGCGTGTTGACGCGCGTGCTGCCGCACGGCATAGGTCTCGCGCTCGGCTCGGCCGGCTTCGGTTCGATCGCGACCTTCATCACGCTGTTCTATGCGGCGAAGCACTGGCCGAATGCGGCGCTGTCGCTGACGCTGTTCGGCACGCTGTTCATCGGCGCGCGCCTGCTGTTCGCGAACACGATCAAGACCTACGGCGGCTTTCGTGTGGCAATCGCGTCGTTCTTGTTCGAATGCGCGGGTCTGTTGATGCTGTGGCTCGCGCCCGAGCCGCATATCGCGCTCGCGGGCGCCGCGCTGACCGGCTTTGGCTTCGCGCTGGTGTTTCCGGCGCTCGGCGTCGAGGCGGTCGGGCTCGTGCCGCCGGCGAGCCGCGGCGCGGCGCTGTCCGCGTACTCGGTGTTTCTCGATCTGTCGCTCGGCATTACCGGGCCGCTGGCGGGGTATATCGCCGGCGAGTTCGGTTACGGCTCGGTGTTCCTGTTTGCCGCGATCGCGGCTGCCGCGGCGGTCGTGCTGTCGACGGTGCTGTATCTGCGCAACGCGAAAGTAACCGGTCTGTCTACCGCGCAGTAAGCCCTCGCAGTGAACGCGCGAAACGAACGCGCGGCGCTGACGCAACAAGGCCGCGACGCGCAAAGTCTTCACGACGCGCGCCGCGGCCATTCGATCCCGCTGTCCATCCTCGCGGCTAATCTCTCTCCGCCGCCATCTCCTGCTTGATCGTCGTCTGCGCGCGCACCGCGATCTGGCCGTGATTGATTCGGCTCGACACGTTGTACACGCCGATCAGCATGAACAGCTCGGTGGCGGCCACCGAGCACGCGGTGCCGACACCGCCCCAGAAGTAGATGCTGATCGGTGCCTGCACCAGATGGAACAGCGCGCCGTAGATATAGATCCGCTTCAGCAACGACTGATTGCCCGACGCGATGATCGTCAGCATCACCTGGGTCGTCGTCATGCCGACGATCGCCGGCACGAACACGAGAATGCGCAAAATGCGGAACGTCTCGCCGAACGCCTCGCCGAGAAAACGTCCGACGAACCATTCGCCGAGCACCGTAAAGCCGACCAGAATCAGCACCGCCGACGCCGCGAACGCGACCATGAAGCCGCGGTTGACCTTGTGGATATAGGCGATGTCGTTGCGCTCGTAAGCGACGCAGATCTTCGGAAAGAACGCCTGGATGGCCGGCGCCGTGCACGCGCGTAGCGCGTTGGTGAGTCGCTCGGCCGCCACGTAATAGCCGACCGCGCCCGGGCCGCTGATCATGCGCAGCATGATCACGTTCGCGTACATGTACACGGACGTCAGCGCCGAACCGAGAAAGATGTGATACGCCTCTTTCGCCTCGGCCATCACGTCGGCCCAACTGACCCGCACGCTCAGCAGGATCTCGCGCTTCCAGATCAGCGCGCCCATCAGGATCACGCCGCACACGAAGGTCGGCGCATATTGCAAAGCGGCCGCGAGCATCACGTCGTCGCGAGTCCTCACGAACAGGAACAGCGGAATCAGCAGACCCACGCGCGTCGCGAGCAGCGTGCCCGCGAGCACCGGCAGGCGTTGCGTGCCTTCGTAGAAGCAGCCGGGCGTCAGCACGCCGCCCCAGATCACGAGCGAGCCCAGCAGCGTCGCACCGCGCTCCTGCGGCGACATGTGCGCGGCGAAGGCCCAGCCGACCAGCACCAGCGAGCACAGCAACGCGAGAATCGCGCGGCCGATCGTGGTCGACCAGTAGATGCGGTTCACGACCTCCGGGTTATCGATGTGCACCGCCACCTTGCGCGCGCTCGACAGGCCGAAGCCGAAGTCGACGATGACGAGAAGAATCTGCGAAATCGATTGCGCGTAACCGATCACGCCCAACCCGGCCGGCCCAAGTACGTGCGACAGATACGGCAACGTAACGAGCGGCAGCACGTAGTTCAATGCGTACACCGAATACAGCGCGATGATGACGTTTCTCGTCGACACAATCGTCCTGTTTGCAGTAGGCGGTTAAAACTCACGTCGAAAAAACAGAGTACGACACGAAAGCAGGTTCACTTAGTGCGATATCGATCTTGTTGTAGCGATCGTCTTCGCCATTTGCGTTCAACACCGCGCTCTTCACCGCATTGCCGATCAGATTGCTTACCACGGTCTTGTAGTTGGCATCGGTTGCGTCGGTTGCGAACAGGATTTCGGCGAGTAGAGCATGGCCGCGTGTCGCCACGCGCAACACCACGCGGCCCGAGGTCGAGCGCAGCACGTTGATCGCGATGCGCGTCGTCTCCTGCGACACGGTCTGGTTTCCGCAATGCAGCGCCGCCGCGACGCCGCCGCGTTCGTAGCCAACGCCGAGATTCAGCGCATGCACGAGGCTCGCGTCCTTGCCGCCCGCGATCGCGCCGCCGCCCGGATACGCCTTGGCGTAACCGACTATCGTGTCGCCCGCGCGATCGCCGAAATTGCCCTGAATCGTGATGCCGTCGAGCGGTGTGCTGCCCGGCGCGGTCGAGCTGCCGTACACGAACTGCGGGCCGTCGCAGCCGGCGTTCTCGTCGTCCTGGCCGGGACGGTAGCGATTGCCAACGATCGTCGCCGCCTGCTGGTAATCGATCAGGATGTGGCAACTCTGACCGGGTGGCACATCGAGGTACGACGGATGGCCGCGCGTCGAGAATTTCCAGCGGCCGATCTTGCCGTCGCCGCCGCAACCGTTGCGCGAGAAGTAATTGCCGTTCACCACCTTGCCCCAGTTGCCGCTCTTCATATAGACGCCGGCAAAGCCATTGCGATCGAACACCGCGCCGACGATCAGCGACTCCGCGCCGAGAATCACGCCGTGTCGCGCGTTCCATTCCCAGCGCCCGCCGATCACCTGCCAGAAGTTGTCGACGATATCGGCGCCGGCCGTATGGCAGAACATGCCGATGCAATTGATCAGCGAGCCGTCGGTGTGCTCGGTCGCGTAGAAGCCGCGCTCGCACATGTACGCATAGCAGCGCTCGAGCGTCGAGGTGACGCCGAGTTCGTAGCCCGCGCGCGAAAATCCGATCGCCGTGCAATGACTAGCCCCGGCCGACGTACCGAAGTGGATGCCGATCGCCGTGTTGCCGGTGTGCGCCGGATAGTTGGCGAGGTAGTAGATGACCTTGTCGTAATGCGCGGGCCGCACCTGCACATGCTCGACGAACGCCGAGTCGCCCAGCGTCAGCGCCGCCGACCTCGGGCCGCCCGAGTCCTGTCTCTCCAGCACGGTCGCCCCCATCGCGATGTCGGTGATCACCACGTATTCGCCGCCGCCGTCGCCGCGCAGTCTCGAGCCGTTCGCGGTGGCCAGGTCGCCGGTGTAACGCCAGATGCCGCGCGGTAGATACAACCCGCGCGCACCGCTCGCGAACGCTTGCCTGAGTTCAGCGCCGCAGTCGTAACCGGACGCGCCGCGCTGGATCGCCGCCAGCCGGTGCGGATCGACGAAGCGCGCGACGCTGACCTCGAGTCCCGCGACGATATCGCTGAGCGTCTTCAGATAGCTCGGCGCAACCGGTTCCGATGCGGCGCGCTCGGGCACGGACGCGGCGACGCGCAGGATGCCGCCGGCGCCGTCGCCGGCGCCGTTGCCCATACTCGCGAACGCGCCGCGCTCGCGCAGCGCGTGCCCCGTCGCGCGCGCGATGCCCAAATCGGCTGTGCTTGCACTGGCCCCGGCCAGGCCGCCGAGCAGGAACGTCTTGAGCGCCTGTCGCCGGGTTTTCATCTAGCCCTCCCCCATTGCGTTACTCCGTTCTTTTTTCACGTCGAGACATCGACAGGCATCAGTCCACCGTGATGCTTTGCCCCTGCTCGGCGGCCGCCGGACGCGCGCTCACGGTCATGGGGACCGGCACCGCACGCGCCTTCGCGCTGCGACTCAGGCCCTGCACGCCTGGCGGTCTGAACAGCGGCACACGATACTTGCGGCTGAAACGCCACAAGCTGTTCATATGCCGGCGCCCCGCCTTGCTCAGGAAGCCCGCTGCCGACGCACGCTGATGCTCGTGCGTGAGTCGCGCGCCCGGCACGCACAGCACGCGGTAGCCCGCCTGCCAGATGCGCGCGCAAAAATCGACGTCCTCCATATAGAGAAAGAAGTGCTCGTCCATGCCGCCGAGTTCGCCGAATAGCGCGCGCCGCACGATAAAGCCCGTGCCCAGCACCCAGTCGGCCTCGAACGGCGTGCCCGCGGCCCACGCTTCGCGCATCATGTGGTTGTCGATGCGGCGCTTGAACGCGCCGAGCCGCCCGAGCGGCGAACGCCGGCCGAGTATGTCGAGCACCGAATAAAAGCGCCGCGCGGAAAACTGCCGCTCGCCATCCGGATAGACCAGATCGAGACCGACGAGGCCGACATCCTTCTCCGTTCTGAACAACTGCACCGCGTTTTCGAGCGATGTATCGACGAAATAGGTGTCCGGGTTCAGCACGAGCACGAGTTCGCGCAGACAACCGACCATGCCGAAATTGACGCCGGCTCCGAAGCCGCGATTGATCGACGTTTTGACGAGCCTCACTCCCGTCGGAAGCGTCTCCCTCAGATAGGAAAACGAATTGTCGGGTGAAGCGTTGTCCACCACGACGATGTCCTCCTTATCCGCAATCGAAAGTTCTAGCACGGAGCGCACGCAATTTCCGACCAGTTTTGGCGTGTTGTAATTGACGATCACCACGCTAAACATTCCCTTCAGGTTCATCCCCACCTCCTGCTTTACATCAGGTGTTCGTGGAATTACCCCCAAACACGGCTTTCTGGTTCTTGCACCTTGCTTCGCGCTGTTCGCGCGCACTACCGACTACCCACTGCTCGTCCGCGCGATGCAGACGATCTGGAGCGCACTGCCTTCCGGTTCGCTACGTGCTGTCTGGACGCGGTCCGCCCACGTAATCGAACACTGGCAATGTCATCAGGATGAAGACAAACGGAATCACTTCGATCGATTGATAGAAGAGCGTTTGAAATAAAGCGGCCCACATGCACAACGAAATCCGGCTCGCGCTGCTCGCGAGTTTCGTCACCGATATCAGCACGCCGTAATAGAAGATCGCGCCCATCAGGCCGATATTCAGAATCTGCTGCAGCACGCTCGATTCGACGACGCCGAACTCCTGTTTCACCGGCTCGGGTGCCGAGTTCGTGACGAGCCCAAAGTACGTGCCGGCGATCACGTTGACCGGCAATACGAGCGACTTGGCCTTTTCCCATGCTTCGGTGCGGCCGTCGTTGCCGTCCGATTGCAGATCGGTCGCGCCCATCATCCGTTCCGTGCCGACGTTGACGACACTATCGTTCTGACTGCTCACGGCGACGCCGAAGATCATGATTGCCATCGTCGCGAACACGGTGGCAACGATCAGTTTCGCGTTTCTCGTGATGAACTGGATCGGCGCCTGCACGAACGCGAGCCCGAACGTGCCGAGAATGATCAGCATGCCGCTGCGCGACAGCGCCGAGAAAATCGCGAAGCTGAGCACCGCGCACGCGAGGCCCGACAGCACGTTCCTGCGCACCAGATAGTCGACGCCGCACAGCGACGCGGCAATCGCGACGAACAGCGGGTAGTGCAGATAGCTGCCGGTCAGCGACGGCGCGCGCAGATTGTCGAAGCCGTACGTCGCGCCGGGCAGATCGATCGGGAAGACGTTCTGCTGCTGCGCGAGCGCGACACCCGCCTCGATCAGCGCGATCAGCACGAGCCCCGCATAGGCGACGCGCGGCTGCACGAAGCGCCTCTGATAGTTCGAGATCGCGTAGAAGTAGATGAACAGCGTGAAGATGAAGACGAACAGATAGGACGGCCCGAACTCACCGGTGAGCGCGAGCGTCGCGACGATCGACAGCCCGGTCGAGAACAGCATGCCCACGAGAAAGCCGAACGACAGGCGTCCTTCGTCGCGGAAGTAAGCGGCGATCGCCGTCGGCGAGATGTACCACACGAGCAACCCGACGATGCCGCCGACCTGGATCAGATAGGCGGCGTCCTTGCCGATCAGATACTCGAGCACGCCGCGCGAGGCACACAGTACGACGGCCAGCAGATAGGCGATGGTTGCGATCATGGCGTCAGGCCTGATACGCCACGGAGGCGTTGACGTTGACCGGATCACCGCGGTAGATGCGCTCGATCACGTCCTGGAACTCATCGATTTCGCAGACGTTGAGCAAGGTGCCGTCGTGTTCGACGCCTTCCGCGCCGAGCGGCGTCGAGACGACCGGCAGTTTCGCCGCGAGCATTTCGAGCGTCTTGAGCTTGACGCCGGCGCCCGACAGCAGCGGCACCACGCCGATATCGGCGGACTCGAAGTACTTGCCCGGATTTTCGACGAAGCCGGTCACGCAAATATCGTCGCCATTCAGGCGCTTTACGCGGTCGCTCGGATCGGAGCCGACCACGAACAGCTTCAGTTGCAGGCCGCGCCGGCGCAGCGGCAGAAAAATCGTGTCGATGAAATTGAGCAGCGCTTCTTCGTTTTCACGGCGTTGCATCGCCCCCCAGAACAGGATGTTGCCTTTCTCGACCGTGTCTTTCGAGCGCCGCACTTCCTTCAGAAACGCCGGCAGTGAGATCGGCACGACCTGCAAGGTGCCGACCCCGGGGTACAGGCCGTTGATCAGCTGCGCGTCCTTGCTGGACAGCACGAGCACCTTGTCGGCCAGCTTCAGCAGACGCTGCTCGAGCATGAAGGTCTGCCGGGTGAACAGCCATCCTTCGATGGACTTGACGCGCAAGATGACCTGGATCTGCAAGTCATGCGCGCACATCACGATCTTCACGCCGTCGTGGAAACGGTCGCGCAGATTCTGGGCATACGCAAAGCATTGCGAGAACTCGAGCCGCACGGTGTCGTATCGGTTCCTGTCGACGAGCTCGCAGAGGAACTTACCGATCGCGGGTTTATAGCGCGAGAACAGGCGCGGTGAAAAAGTCAGCGGATTCGCGAGGAACGACGGAATCAGGTCGAACCGGCTCACGTACTGGATGTACACGTTGCGCACGTTCGCGCGGAACTCGACGGCTTTTTCGTCGACCGGCACGCGCGACACGATCAGCACGTCGAGCTCAGATTCCGCGCTCAGTTTGATCAGGTAGTCGTAGGCCAAACGGTGGCCAGCTTGCGGCGCGTTTTTCTGAGGCAGAAACGGCGTGACAAATAGCTGTTTCATCCGAGTAGTCCCTTGCCTGTACGGTGTGCGCTCGGCAGGCGCGGCCGTAAGATCCCTTCGCATTGCCATGTTGGTGTTCTGATCGGTCCAGTCGGGCGCTACGCCCCGCACCGCGGGCGCGTCGCGAACCAGGCGCCCGGGCTTATCTGTCGTACGGTTTGTAGATGTAGGCCGCGTAGCGATAGCGTCCGTAACCGTAGCTGTAGCGTCCCGGCCGCATCCGCAGTCCGTTCATGATCACGCCGCGCACCGGCAGGCCGACCTTCTGCATCTGGCGGACCGACTCACGCAGCTCGCCGATGCCCGTGACACCCTGACGCGCGACGAAGAACGTCGTACCTGCCACGCAGGCGAGCCGGACCGCATCCGCGGCGAGCAGCACCGGCGGTCCGTCGAGCAGCACGACGTCGTAGCCGGTCGCGACCTGGCGCAGCACCGCTTCGAGCCGTGTGTTCGACAGCACGTCGCTCGGGCTCGCCACCTGGCGGCCGCTCGCGATGAAGTCGACACCCTGGAAACGGGTCGCGCGAATCAGCTCCTCGGGACGGTACGCGCCCTGGATCAGATCGGTGAGGCCGGGACCGCGATCGCCGCCGAGATGCCGATGCAGGAAGCCGCGACGCAGGTCGCCGTCGATCAGCAGGACGCGCTTGCCGGTCGCGCCGATTACCGCGGCGAGATTCAGCGACACGAACGACTTGCCGATGCCCGGCGTCGGGCCCGTGATCAGCACGATATGGTTGCGCGCCTTGGTCATCGTGAATTCGAGCGCGGTGCGAAAGCCACGCAGACTTTCGATGGCCGGATCGATCACCGCTTCGCCCGCAAGCACGAGCGCCTTCGATTCCGGACGGCGACGGCTGTGTGCGAACCGCTCTTCCTGACGGCTGAACGGCACGCTCGCGTAGACCGGCAAACCGGTGCGCAGCTCGACTTCGTACGGATCGTCGATCGCGTCGAACAGACGCTGACGCACGAGCGCGATCACCGAGCCGACGAACACGCCCAGCATCAACGCGCCGATGATGATCAGCAGCGGCTTGGGCCGCACCGGCGTATCGGGCGCGACGGCGCCGTCGACGATGCGCACGTTGCCGGACTTACCCGCCTTGATCAGCTTCAGCTGTTCGAGCGTATTGCGCAGCGACGTATCGAGCTCGGTGCCGACCTGCACGTCGCGCTGCAGACGCAGCACGTTCTGTTCGAGCGGCGGCAGCGATTGGGTCCGGCTCGCGAGATCTTTCGCTTCCTGTTGCGCCGCATGCAACTGCGCGTTGACCGACTGCACGGCCGGATGCTGCTCGGTGAAGCGCGTCAGCAGTTCATTGCGCTTCTGTTGAAGTTCCGCGAGCCGCGTCTGCGCCTGAACCGACAACTGCAGCAGGTTGGTCGCTTCCTCGCCGAGATCGACGGTGCCATGCTTCGCGCGGAAGTCGTTGAAGCGCGTTTCCGAAGCGGAAAGCTGCTGGCGCATTTCCGGAAGCTGTATTTCGAGAAAACGGATCGAACGCTCCGCTTCCTCGGATTTGCGCTTCAGGTTCTGGCTCACGTATTCGCCAGCGATGGTCGCGAGAATCGCGCTGATCTTCTTCGGATCGCTGCCTTCGAGCGACACGCCGAGGATGTCCGATTCCTTGCCTTTTTCCGAGATCGTCAGTTCCTTGCGCAGCTTTTCGGTCGTCGTCAGCGCGGACTGGCGCCGCACTTCGAAGGTCGCGCCGGGATTCGCCTCGATCCGGTCGACGACGAGCGTGAGCGGCCCGTAGTTGGTCGTCGCGCTCAGCGGTTGGCCGACCGTGCCTTCGAGCTTCAGCTTGCCGTATTGCAGCTCGTAGCTCGATCCCTCGCCCATCTTCAGCACGAACGGACGGTCGAATAGCTCTTCGGGGACATCGAATTTCGACACCGTGATGCGCTCGTTGCCGTACACGTAGCCGTGCGGTCCCGGCGTCGACAGATGATCGGAATGACGGCCGAGCCAGCGGCCGAACAGCGGGAAGTAGCGCGGCGCCGCTTCAATGTCGAGATTGAGCTTGTCGACCGCTCGGCCCACCACCATGCGCGAGCCGATCACCTGTGCCTCGCCTGACGTCGCGGTCTTCACGTCGAACATCGCGGACACGTCGCCGATCACGCTCCTGGACGAGGTACCCGCGTTCTCCTCGACCTGCACCAGAATGTCCGCGCGATACACGGGTTCGGAGAACACCGAATAAGCGATGCCGAGCGCCACCGCGATGGCCGTCGTGATGGCAATCAGCTTGCGATTGTCGTACAGCGCATCCAGATAATTCGCGAAGCCTGCCGGCGCATGTTCGCTGTTGTTGTTGCGGCTATCGAATGGTGCACTGCTTTGGTTCATGCGAGTTCTCCCAAAGTCTCGACGGTTTGCCACTTGTTCCCGGCGCCGGGACCGGCACGTCGCCGCATCCAGTCACGCCTGTGTCCAGCGAGCTGACCGCCTCGATCGGACGGGGGTAGCTGATTGACGCCACATCGGCTACCTTTGTGTGTAACAGCGCCTATGCGAGGTCGGCTCTTTTCCCTAATATCGCACCACATGCTTTCTTACGGATACCGAAATGAAAAAACTTCTTGCCGCCGTCATGCCCGTCTTGCTGAGCGCCCAGGTGGGTTACGCCCAGAGCATCGTGTCCGCCGCCTCTTCGGCTTATGCGCCGAGTTATGTCGCCAAACACTCGCAACTCGACGCGATGACGCCTCATGCGGCCAGTTCCACCACGCTCTACGGCTCCTCGTCGGATTTCGCGTACGCTAAAAAGAACCGCTATGTCGCGCCCAACGTGTACACCCAAACCAAGAACAGCCTTCCGAAGCAGAAACGTACAAGCGTTGCACAGCCTGTCCGCGGCAAGAACTCAGCGGACCCCTACGGCAGCGATTTGTGGAATTCAGACCAGACCTACGCGTCTCCCGAGACCGCCGATCCGTACAGCGTGCGCTGAGTTGTAGCGCATCACCGTCTGGACCCCCCGTATCGCCGATGTGGCCGCTTGCGGCCACATTCCTGTTTGGTTTGAACTGACTGCCGGGCCCGGTCGCGAAGATTCCCCGATTAGCCGCGTCTCGTCCGCCGTTTTTCCACGCAAACGCTCACGACATGCACATGCTTTTGTTCTGATGAGTCTGGCTTTTTCGCCGACCGATTGAGCCGGTCATCGCCAACTCCGCGCCGTCACCGCGGCCTCGTTTGCTCTGTCGAGCCACGCGCTTCAGCGCTCGATAAAATGCCTTTCCTTGGCGATCATAATATTCAGAGAGCCCGTCCTTACAACGTTCGGCAGCGCACACAAAAGCCGATTGCTGCAGGATTGCTTCAGACAAATCACGCGATAAAAAACACGTGTTTAAAGCGACGATAACGGCACGGATATACACGCCGTTTGCCACAATCAGCGCCGACTATTTTCAGGGCGCCGGACGCGGATTATCCGCATAGCGCGCGCGACGGCGCGACGGCGCGACGTGCGTCGAACTTTCGCCGATGTGCATGATTTCAGCCAGACGCCGCGCGTAATGCTCGGGCAGATATTCTTCGACGTCGTACTTTCTGTGCTCATCGGCCAGATGAATGGCGAGTTCGCCGAGCGCCTGTTTCAGGCTGCCCGGTTCGAACTTGAACTTGATCTTGTTGCCGACCGATTCCGCGGTCACCGCCATGCTGCCGCCATCGCGAACCAGCACCGGCAGACCGAGCATCGCCGCCTCGATCACGACAAGCGGCGCGTTCTCCGCGCCCACCGACGGCACGACCACCGCATCGGCGAACTCGCGCATGGCGGGAAACAACTGCTGCTGCGGCATCGTGCCGAACAGGATCAGCTTGCGCTGTGCGATCAGCGACGCGTAGCGCTGCTCGATCGCCGCGCGGTCCGGGCCGTCGCCGTACACGCCGATGCAATTGATGCGCTCGAAGCCCGTCGCCTCGCAGAGCGTCAGAAATTGCAGCAGGCCTTTCTCCGGCGAGATCCGTCCGACGAACGCGAGGTTGAAGCGCTCCTTGTCACGCACCGTGACGATTGGCATCGCGCTCGGCACCGCCGACGGATTGTGCACGATGACCGTATTCTCGATGCCGACGCGATGCAGCGCCTGCTGCATGAACAGGCTCGGGCACAAGATCCTGTCGAACACGCGCGCGGGCTGATAGGCCGCGCGCACCGCGTGCCACCACGCCTTCGTCATCAGATCGTGCACGAGGCCCTTCGGCGTCGGCCGCAACGTGAAGACCGCGCGTGTGCGCAGCACGTCGAGCGGCAGAATGATCGGACGCTTATCCTTGTCGAAGTACTGCAGCGCCGGGTTGTAGTAGACGAGGTGATAGTCGTGGCAGGTGTGATACGCGCGATAACCGAACTGACGCTCGTGCCGCGCAATCACGCTGAGAATCGAAGGCGACAGCACGTTGTGGTAGTTGTGCACCATCAGCCGATGCGGCCGGAAACGATGCAGCGCCTTTTCGAGCGCGCGCGCGGCGGTCGTGTTCCAGGAGCGCGACAGCATCGTCGAGCGCGCGGAAAACTGGCTATCGTCGAAACGCTCGACCTCGACGCCGGGCAGCGTGCCCAACAGCTCGGCCGATTGTTGATAGACCACTTCCGCGCCGCCCATGTGCGCGTAATCGTTGATCACCAGTACCCTGCAGCGCTGCATGTCCCCTCCTGTCGTATGCCCCTCGTGCCGTCTCGCGAAAAACCCGGACGGCGTTGCCCGGACGAATCGCTTCGTCCAGGCGCTCCCTCTGTTCAAAACTGCGGAAACTTGCCGCGCCAGCCTCCACCCTCGCGCAGATAGCGCAGAAACAGCGCAATGCCGCTCAATTGCGCCGCGAAGCGCAGCGTCGATGCCGCATCGTCGATGATGATCGTGCGCAGCCGGTACGGATCGGTGTGCTGATCGTTCCAGCCGATGTCGCAGGTGCGCGCGGTTTTGAAGCCGGCGGCCCGCACGAACTCCACTTCGCGTTCGCCGTAATTGCCGTTCGGATACGCGAAGTGCTCGCACGGTTGTTGCAGCAGCGCCGCGATCTCATGGCGGCTGTCGCGGATTTCGGCCTCGCTTTCAGCGTTGCTGCAATGTGTGAGGATCGGATGGAAGCGCGTATGCGCCTGGAAGTCGATGTGCTCGCGCATCGCCTGCATCGCTTCGATCGACAGGCCGGTCGGCCGGTCGTCGCCGTCCTGCTGGTAGCCTTGGGCCGCCAGCGCGGCGAGACGCTCGTCGTTCGTCATCCGCTTCAGACGTTCATGGCCGACGCGCAGCGAGCCCGGATGCAGCCACCAGTGACTGCGCGCCCGTCCGACGATGCGGCTGCACAGGAAGATCGTCGGGCGCACGTTGTGCTTGATGAACACCGGCAACAGCTTCGCGTTGCCCGCGTGGCCGTCGTCGAGCGTGATCGCCACGCGTGGCCGGCCGCGGCCGGGCGCGCTGACGTCGGTCAACGGCACGAACTCGCACAGCTTGCGGAGATAAGTCAGGTGACGGTCGAGCGTGTCCGGATCGGGATCGTGATAAAGCAGCACGGCCACGCGATCGCGCCACAGCACCTTGCGCGTGAACCACGCGAGACCCGAAATCAGGACGAAGCCCGCGAGCATCTCCTTCACGAGCATCTTGTAGCGCTTCATGCGGCGCCCGCGGTAGCTGTCGGACAGGTGCGAGCGCGCAGACGCGCCCGTTGCTTGGGTTTTATTCACCTGAGCGCTCCGGCATGGGTGCATCGGCGACGGGCCACGTGCGTTGCCGCGCACCCGCTTTCAACGAACCGATAATGTGCCGCGCCACGGTCGGCGACGCGTGCTTGGTTCCATAGACGAAGCGCATCACGGGCCCGAAGCTGTGCGCGCACGCGGGTCCGATCACATAGAGGCCGCGCACGCGCGTTTCGTAGTGCGACGTCAGATCGGGCATGCCGCCCTGATTCGAAATCGCGTCGGCCAGATCTTTGGACAGGAACGCGTGCTGCCGCATGTCGGTTTTGAAACCGGTCGCGGCGATCACGTGATCGGCGCTCACCCGCGCTTGCTTGCCATCGCTCAGCACGTTCAGTACGACGCGGTCGTTTTCGACCGCAGCGGAGCGCACCACGGTGCGATGCGAGATCTGCACCTTGCCGACCACGCGATCGTGCAGCCACCACGCGCCGGACGCGCCGTACGTGTGCTCCATGATCTGCTTGCGGCGTCGTGGGTCGAGCATGTGGAACACGCCCGGAAACTCGGACAGGAACAGCGAGCGCCAGCCGCGCCCCAGTCCCGCGTCGGGCCCCTTGATGCGCGACAGGATGTTGCGACCGCCCTGCGGCCGCTCATGCCACACCACGCTGCTCTCGCGCATCAGCACGTGCGCGCGCGCGCCGAGTTCGTTGAGCAGCGCGGACAGCCCGAGCGCCGACTGCCCGCCGCCGACGATCGCAATGTCCTTGCCGCGCGCCCACTCGAGGTTTCCATACAGCTCCGAATGCGACGCATATTGCGCCGGCAAGTCCCGCAGCGCCGGCGGGGTTTGCGCGAAGCCCTTCAGGCCGAGCGCGATCACGACTCTGCGCGCGGCGAGCGAGCGGCCGTCGCTCAGCGACAGCTGGAACTGATCGCCGACGCGGCGCAATGCGAGCACGTCGACCGGCTGGATTTCGCCGACCAGATTCGACTGGAACCACAGCCCGTACTCGACGAAGGTTTCGAGCGGCAGCGCCATGCCGAGCGGTTGGTAAGGCAGCCCTGTCAGGCGGCAGTAGTCTTCGACGGTAAAGCCGCTGCGCGGCGCGTGCAGGCTCGACGCGAAAGCCTCGGAGCGCAGCAGCATGCCGGGCGGCATGTAGTTGCGCCACGCTCCCATCGGTTCCCCGAGGATCTGGTGATCCACGCCGGCGGCCTTCAGATGCGCGGCAAGAGATGACCCGTAGGGCCCCGCGCCAATGATGATGGTATCGGTCAAAGACATGCTGGTCTCCAGGGGAACGGCTTTCGTTGCCAGCGTCAGGCTTTGGCCTGACGCGACTCGGGCGCCCTGATCGCTTTTTTCCAGCTGCGCTTCATGCGTCGCAGCGGATTCATCACGACATAGTGCTGCAACGCTGGGAGCGGATCGTTCCAGCGAAAATAGCCATCGAAAATTTTCGTGCGCTCGCTCAGCAATTCGGGCGGCGGCCGGTCGGAAAACGTCGCGCGCCACGCGACCGGTTGCCGGCTCAGGCGCTCGACGGGCAATGGCAGGCCGAGTTCATGGCGGTACGCGGCAAGCGGAATGTTGACGCCGCACAGCGTCGCGATCTCCTCCTGCCAGTCCGTGCGGCCGACCGTGGGCTCGACCATCACGAACTCGTTGTAGTTGTCGTCCCACTTGTACTCGATGCTGCCCATGCCGTCGAAACCGGCCAGCTCGGCGAAGCGCCGCGTCAGCGGTTCGAGCGTCCCGCGCGCTTCGGGCGCGGCCACGCAGATCGCGGTATTGCCGACGCCCGGCGGCGAGCTCAACACCTTGCGGCCGGTGAACATGCTGACCATGTTGCCGTCGGCGCCGCGATAGAACAGCGTGAAGTGGATGTTGCTGTCAGGCCCCTCGATCCACTCCTGCGCGATGATGCCGCCCGGCGTCGCGAGCATCGCGATAGCGCGATCGCGTGCATGCTGCAGCATGTCGACGCGCACCGCGCGTTCTTTCTCGCCGCGCAGCACGTTGCGCTTGTCGTCCGGTTTCAGCACGCACGGGTAGCGCAATTCGGCCAGCCGTTCGATGTCGGCAAGCTTGTCGAGCACGACCGAGCGCGGCACCGGAAAGCCATGCCGCTGCGCGAATTCGTGAAAGCGCGCCTTGCTCGACAACATCTTGACGGTGTCGTCGGCCGGCAAGCGGAACCGATACCAGTGCGACAAAGCCGCCCGATTTTCCGACACCGCATGCACCGCGTCTTCGTCGGTCAGAATCAGAACTGGCAGACGATCGAACCGCTTGCCGAGTTCGATCATTTCATCAACGAATATTTTCCCGACAAAACTCTTTACCTGATGCGCATGAACGTGTCGGCACCACGTCGCCGCGCGGGTCCTCGTATCGACTGCGACAACCGGAACGCGGGCCTGCGCGAGCGACCGCGCCACCCCCAGTCCGTTCAACTCTGCTCCAACGATAACCCCTGCCGATTGACCTGAGTCGTATGCGCTCGCCATAGTGTCGATATCCTTGCTTCGTACGTGCGTGGACCCTCGAAGACAGTCTTCGAGACTCCACGCGATCGAATTATCGAATCGGATAGAAATCCTTTTTTGTCGCCTCGCGGGGGCGCTTTGGCGTTAAAGCTTTGTTCCGGCGGCATGCATGCATGAGCGCGGCAGGCACGTCCTGGCACGCGCCGTGTGTCGAATCATGGTCTTGCGATTTACCGCAGCGTGAGCATTGCGCTGCTCTTGCCTTGACCTACTTTACGTTTCGGCCTGATCTCGATACGTGCGCCGGCGCACAGAGAACAATAGAAAGTAAGAAAGGAAGAAAACCCTTTAGAAAGGCGCAGAGCCTTATTCCGCAAGGGTTTGGACGATTTCGCCATTGTTATGTAAAAACGTTGCGAAGCATTAATTTATTGCAACACGATAATGGCGGAAAAAAACTTTCTAATGGGACTATAAAGTGCTGGATCGCACAAAAGATATGCGCTGCGAATGCTATTCGTAGCGCATCGGAAAAATGCTTATTTACCTTCGCTCAAGCCGCGCTCGAGCGCCGCGACACCCGCCGGCAGATCGACGTTGACGCCGAGATCGACCATCGTGCGGCCCAGCGCATGCACGGTGCGAAACAGGTTGTGCTCGCGGCACTGTTCGCCCATCTGGCCGATACGCACGATCGGCAGACCGAACGAGCCGGAGATTTCCACCTGATGCTGCCGCGAGATATGCGCGCAGACGTCGGTGGGACTGAGGCCGTCCGGCACTTCGATGCCGACCACCGAATTCAGGCGGCAATTCTCCGGCGCATACAGTTGCAGGCCCATCGCGGTGACGCCTTGTTGCAACGCGAGCGAGCATTTCAGATGGCGCGCGAAGCGCTTCTCCAGCGTCTCCGCGCAGACGAGCCGCAGCGCCTCGTGCAGCGCGAGCACGCCCGACACCGGCGCCGTGTAGTGATACCCGGCGTTGTGCCAGAAGTTTTCCGCCAGCGACGCATCGAGGCACCAGTGCGTATTGGGCGCCGTGCGGCCTTTGACGCGCGCCCAGGCCGCGTCTGAAAACGCAATCAGCGACACGCCCGGAATCGATGACAAGCCCTTCTGGCCGCCGGTGATCACCGCGTCGATGCCCCAGATATCCATTTCGAGCGGCATCGTGCTCAGCGTGCAGACAGCGTCGACGATCACGAGCGCGCCCGCTTCCTTCGCAAGCGCGGCGATGTCTTTCAGATGATGATTCCACACGGTGTTCGAGGTCTCGCCCTGCACGACCGTGACGACCTCGGGACGCTCGCGGCGCAGCGCGTCGGCGATCTGGTCGAGACTCGCGACCGTGCGGTCCGCGACTTCGAGCATGCTCACGCGCGCGCCGACGCGCCGGCCCATTTCGCCCATGCGGTCGCTGAAGAAGCCATTCTTGATGCACAGCATGCGCGTGCCTTCCCACGCGAGATTGGAGATCGCCATCTCCATCGCGCCCGATCCCGGTCCCGCGACGCCGAGCACCCACTTCGACTGCGTCTGGAACACGTAGCGCGCCATCGTTTTCACCTGGTTCACCACCTTCGCCATCGTGCCGCCCAGATGGTTGATCACGATCGCATTGGCCTTCGCGACCGCGGCGGGAATCGGCACGGGGCCGGCGCCCATCATCAGCAGCGGTTCTTCGGGAAGGATGGCGTCGAGCGATTCGACAATCGGACAGGGGACGGACGAAGCAACGGTAGTGGAGGTTGAAGTCGGCATGATCGGTGTATGAATGTGAAGCGCAAAGGAACGAACGGCCTCGCGGCAGGCACGCCGCTCGAGGCCGTTCGTCCGATCATTCACCGAACCGCGCGATCGCGCAAGTTTTTTGGCCAAGGTAGCCAGCCGTCATGCGCGAGCGTTACCCGCGTTCACCACATCACCCTACTCTTTCATTCGCGAAGTCGCCTAACATCGAGAAACAGCTTCTTCGGAGCCCGATATGCGCACGATCCTGTTCAGCAGTCGTCAATACGACGTCGATACATTCACCGAGGCCAATGCCGCGCATGGCTATGAACTGCATTTCCAGGAATCCCCTCTCGACAGCGAGACCGCGATCCTCGCGCATGGCTACGACGTGGTCTGCCCGTTCGTCAACGACAGCGTCGACGCCGCCACGCTCGAACGGCTTCATGCGGGCGGCACGCGCATGATCGCGCTGCGCTCGGCGGGCTTCAATCACGTCGACCTCGCGGCGGCCGAGCGGCTCGGCATGCCGGTCGCACGCGTGCCGGCCTACTCGCCGTACGCGGTCGCCGAACATGCGGTGGGGCTGATTCTCGCGCTGAACCGGCGCCTGCCGCGCGCGGTCGCGCGCACGCGCGAAGGCGACTTCTCGCTGCATGGGCTGCTCGGCTTCGACCTGCATGGCAAGACGGTCGGCGTGATCGGCGCGGGCATCATCGGCCGGGTGTTCGCGCGCATCATGGCGGGCTTCGGCATGCAGGTGCTCGCCTACGATCCGGAGCCGCCGGCCGACGAACTGCTCGCGCTCGGCGCGCGCTACGTGCCGCTCGATACCTTGCTCGCCGAATCGGACGTCGTCAGTCTGCATTGCCCGCTGTTGCCCGACACCTATCACCTGATCGACCGCGCCGCGCTGGCGAAGATGAAGCGCGGCGCGATGCTGATCAACACCGGGCGCGGCGGGCTCGTCGAGGCGAACGCACTGATCGGCGCGTTGAAGGACGGCCAGCTCGGCCATCTCGGGCTCGACGTGTACGAGGAAGAAGGCGGCATCTTCTTCGAGGATCATTCGAATCTGCCGCTACAGGACGACGTGCTCGCGCGTCTGTTGATGTTTCCGAACGTGATCGTCACCGCGCACCAGGCGTTCTTCACGCGCGAGGCGATGACCGAGATCGCACAGACCACGCTCGCGAACATCGCGGCATGGCAGGCGGGCACGCCGCGCAACGTCGTGCAGGCGGGGTAGCCGTGATAACCGTGGCGTACGCGAATTGCCGCGGACTGCGAAAGTTAGACGTCGCTGTCGCTGCCCGACTGGGTCGCGCGAATCGCGGTGCGGGCATCATCGGCCGCGCCGCACAGCTCACGCAGCAATCCCGCCTCGCGCTCGTGCACTTCGACCGGACACCAGCGCGCGCCCGCCTCGGCCAGATAGCGCGCGCGATGCTGGCCGTTGCGAAACGCCACCACCCCCTCGCGCTCGATGCCGACCCAGCCGAGCAATCCCGGCGCGCGACGCGTGGAGATCGTCACGTAGGGCATCTGCGGAATCCGCGGGCTGTCGGGATCGAGAAACTCGCGAATGCCGCGGACCTTGCCCGCGTGCCATTCGGCGACCGGCTTCAGCACGTAATCGGTGTTGTCGCGATTCGCGCACACGAGCAGCTTGCGCAGATCGACGAGCACGACCTGGTGACGTGTGCCGTCAGCGACGAAGACGCGCTTCAGACGCACATGGTCGTACCACGCATGCTCGTGCAACGGCACGATCCAGACAGCTTCGGCGCAGCCCGGGGCGGGGGCCGGCGATGAATTGGGCAAAGGCAGGGACAAAGGCAGGCTCGGCAAGCTGGCGGCAGAACGCCAGAGCATTAATAGAGCGCTAACGCTACGAGCCGGACGTGACGGAAACATGACAGCCTACCGGATTAATTACGCTGCATGAGCGCATGGCCACACTGCCTGATCGACAGGCAAACAGGGAGCTTCAGATACCCTTCAGGTATACATAACGATGATAGCCTTCCAATATTTTAATAACCATGTGCGAATCGAGTCGAATGACGGCAACGGCGTCGCTACGATCGTGCTGGAGAGGCCCGCGCGGCGCAATGCGGTCGATCGGCAGGTGGCCGAGGCGTTGAGCGCTGCGTTCAGCCGCTTCGAGGCCGAGCCGGCGTGGCACGCGGCCGTGCTGTTCGGCGCGGGCGGCACATTTTGCGCGGGCGCGGACCTCGGCGCGCTCGCCGACGCGACGCGCCGCAATGAGCTGCACGCGGACGGCAGCGGCCCGGGGCCGATGGGACCGACACGCACATGCTTCAGCAAACCGGTGATCGCCGCGATCGCCGGCTATGCGGTGGCGGGTGGGCTCGAGCTTGCCGCGATGTGCGACCTGCGCGTCGTCGAGGAAGATGCGGTGCTCGGCGTGTTCTGCCGGCGTGTCGGCATTCCGCTGATCGACGGCGGCACGATCCGGCTGCCGCGACTGATCGGTCTGTCGCGTGCGCTCGATCTGATCCTGACCGGCCGCGCGGTCGATGCGCGCGAGGCGCTTTCGTTCGGGCTCGCCAACCGCGTGGTGCCGAAGGGCGAAGCGCGCGCGGCTGCCGAGCAACTGGCCGCGGAGCTCGCCGCGTTTCCGCAGGCGGCGCTGCTCGCCGATCGTCGCTCCGCGCTCGAGAACAGCACGCTGGACGATCTCGCCGAGGCATTGCGGCGCGAAGGCGCGGGCGGCTACCCGGCGGTCTTGGCCGAGGGCGTGGCGGGCGCGGCGCGCTTTGCGTCCGGCGCGGGCCGTCATGGCGACACGTTCGACGCGGATCGCGGATAAGTCGGCGCCGCGCGATCGGCGACAGGTTTGCAATCGCCGGTCGCGACACCCCCGCGCGCACGAGACCTGGGTTGCCCGAAACGAACAGGAGGAAATGCGATGGCGACGATCTACCGGGAAATCGCCGTGGCAACCACCGCGGCCGATGCATGGGCCGCGCTGCGCGATCCCGCCGGGGTCGCCCGCGTATTCGCGGGCGTGCTGATCGCGGCGCGCATGGAAGGCGACCTGCGCTGGGTCACCTTCGCCGACGGCACCGTGGTCGAGGAACGCGTGATCGCCGTCGACGATGCCCACATGCGGCTCGCCTACTCGGTGGGCGGCGGGCGCTTCGAGCATCATCATGCGACGCTGCAGGTCGTGGCCGACACGTCCGCACATTGCCGCGTGATCTGGATCGCCGACTTCAAGCCCGACGATCGCAGCAACGTGGTCGAAGCGCTGACGGATGCGGGCTGCGCGGCACTCGGGCGCAACCTCGCGCGGCGCTGAACGCCCCCTGGCGGCTCGGGCTCCCGCCGCCGCGTTCCACAAAAAACAACAGCTTTCCGGACAGCCGGCAAGCCAGATTTGACTTAGGTAGAATCCCCTACTGTTTTTCCCTAGCCGGCGACAGCGTTTCCGCCTTCGGAATCGCCCGCCCGGCGCCCGTTGTTCGCGCCGCTTCACGCGTCACACCCCATCATCGCCATGCCATTGCCTCTGCTTGCCCTTGCCGTTGCCGCGTTTGGAATCGGTACCACCGAGTTCGTCATCATGGGCCTGTTGCCCGATGTCGCGCGCGATCTGTCCGTGTCGATTCCGGCGGCTGGCATGCTGGTGTCCGCGTATGCGCTCGGCGTCACGATCGGCGCGCCGATCGTCGCGATCGCGGTCGCCAACATGCCGCGCAAAAAGGCCCTGATGAGCCTGATCGGCGTATTCATCGTCGGCAATCTGCTGTGCGCGATCGCGCCGGGCTACGCGGTGCTGATGGCCGCGCGCATCGTCACCGCGTTCTGCCACGGCGCGTTTTTCGGCATCGGCTCGGTGGTCGCGGCCGGGCTCGTCGCGCCGAATCGCCGCGCGCAGGCAATCGCGCTGATGTTCACCGGCCTCACGCTCGCCAACGTGCTCGGCGTGCCGCTCGGCACCGCGCTCGGCCAGGCGGTCGGCTGGCGCGCTACTTTCTGGGCCGTGACCGGCATCGGCGTGCTGGCGGCGGCCGCGCTCGCGGTGTGCCTGCCCGCGAAGATCGAGATGCACAAGGCGAGCCTCGTGCGCGAATTCAGCGTGCTGAAGAACCCGCAGGTGCTGATGGTGCTCGGTATCAGCGTGTTCGCGTCGGCGAGCCTGTTTTCGACCTTCACCTACATCACGCCGATTCTCGAAGACGTGACCGGCTTCACGCCGCACGCGGTCACCCTGGTGCTGCTCTTGTTCGGCCTCGGCCTGACGGTCGGCAGCACGCTCGGCGGCAAGCTCGCGGACTGGCGGCTGATGCCCTCGCTGGTCGCGTTCCTGATGGCGATCGTCGTGATCCTGTGCGTGTTCGCGGGCACGATGCACGCGCGCACTCCGGCGATGCTGACCGTGTTCGTGTGGGGGGTGCTCGCATTCGCGATCGTGCCGCCGCTGCAGATGCTGATCGTCGATCGGGCGAGCCACGCGCCGAATCTGGCGTCGACGCTGAATCAGGGGGCGTTCAACCTCGGCAACGCGACCGGCGCATGGCTCGGCGGCATGGCGATCGGCGCCGGCGCGCCGCTGACGACGCTCCCGTGGGTCGGCGTCGCGACCGCGCTCGGCGCGCTGTTGTTGACGTTGTGGTCGGTGTCGATCGAGCGGCGGGTGGCCGTGGCGGGGTGAGCTTGCCGGGCACTTTGACGATGCGCGAAATGGGGTATTCCATTCCGGCGCGCGACAGCCGCTGTTCCGTGCCGATGCACCAGTGTTCGATGTCCGCCAGCAACGACGAGCGGCCCTGAGGGTAAGGCCTCGTTCGACAGCATTTCAGCCAGCGAGTGGAAACGATCTGCAACAGATCTTGAGCCGGGCGCCGAGGCCAATACCCGCTTCCACTCACGCTTTTCCGCGAACACAGCTTTCGCGACGTGCAGTGACGGGCGCGGCGTGCGGACCATCGTGCTAGGTTGTCGGCTCACCAATTCTCAACGCACGCGAGTTCGACGGCGACGCACAAACGCGTCCGACGGTGACAGCAAATCGTGACCGCTGTCATCGATTTCGAGCCAGGCAGTTTATCCACACATGTCCACGCCGTTTCCTTACACAGTCTCCGAATCGTCGTTTGCCTGGAATGGTAAAAGACCGACAGTCAGGGCTCTCTTCGACGCCCGCCCACCCACCGTTCCACGTGATGCAAAGGCCATTTTCGACGAAGATCTCGGCTGCATCATTGGATACAAGAAGGAAGTAGCCGGCGTATTCCGTATCTATACATTGGACGGCGGGGAATCCTTGAGCGAAAAGCCGCTGGAAGCCCCGCTGATCGATCCGCTCGATGTGCTGTTTCTCGTCGGAGGCATCTGGACGGCTGGCACTCGAGGCATCACGCGAGCAGGGATAAGAGGAGTAGGCTCCGCGATCGACCGGACCACGCTGTTTCGTTTACGTACGCGATACCATGCGCTGATGCAGCGGCCTTTGCGTTTTGCCGCCGCACCGCTCGCGCATATGGGAAATCCCGGACGCTATGTACCCGTTCACATCCTTCGCCTTACCCTGAAATATGGCAAACGTGCCGCCGACCCCGCAGGGCACACTGGCGTGTTTCAATACACCTATCCAATCACGCGCAATGGCACAGCATATATGCTCGAAGTCGTCGTGCGGGAGAGCGACTACACCGTTCTGCACTTTGCCTATAAACCTCTTCCATGAAGCATCCCACCGTCTACACGACTGCCCCTGCCACCGGCGTTTCCGCCACGGTGCGGTGGGATGAAGAAAGCTCCACGCTGTTCTGCGAGGTCAACTATTCACCTTTGCCTTCGCCGCGGGAACCGCAAAGCAGTCTCAGCGACTTGCTGGACGTGCGCTTCGGCATCGGCACGCCTTCCTATGTCCTGACGGCGGGCACGTTGTCGATGCTTCTCGATCAGCATCGCCGGTTGACCCGGTTGGACTTTTACACGAATCCCGAGCGGTGGACGGTGCGCATGTCTGAACCACTCACAGACCCGACCGACAGAACTCCGCACATCGAGACAGAATTCGACGAGCACGGACATGCGGACGACATGGAACCACCGGTGATCGTTTACGAGCCTCGTGACGGCACCCTTTACCTGTCGTGGGGCCCCGTGTCTCACTGGTACGGTATCGCGCCAGCGCTCGCGATCGGCGTCGCTGACGACAAGCGCCTCACGCAGATTCGTCTGCACGGTCTGACGATACCGCCGCGGAGCAGCAAATCCGCGCCTATCGAGTAAGGATCGCACACGAGATCGAGCAAATCTCGCGGCAAAGATACGCGCGACCCACACGCGTAGTAGCATCCCCGCCGATGAAAGTCATCTTCACCTGCGATTTCCTCGCGCTGATCCTGAGCGTCGCTGTCGTCGGACTCGGCAGCGGCGCCGCCCTTCCCCTCACCGCTCTGGCGCTCGCTCAAGCCGGTTACGGCACCGACGCGGTCGGTCTGTTGAACCGCCGCGCAGGCGGGCGGCGGTCTCGCCGTGGTGCCGCTCGCCGGCCGGATCGCGGCGCGCTTCGGTGGCCGCCAGGTGATCGTCGGCGCGGTGCTGGTGGTTGCTTGCGCGACCGCATTGATGCAGCTCACCGCGAACCTGCGGCTATGGGCGCTGCTGCGCGTGCTGTGCGGCGCGGCGCTGATGCTGCTGTTCACGATCGGCGAAGCGTGGGTCAACCAGCTCGCCGACGATGCGTCGCGCGGCCGCGTGATCGCGATCTACGCGACCAACTTCACGCTGTTCCAGATGTCGGGCCCGGTGCTGGTGAGCCAAATCGCGGGCTTCACGCAGGGACGGTTCGTGCTGTGGGGCGCGATATTCCTGCTTGCGTCGCCGCTGCTCGCGACGATCCGTGCCACACCGCACGCATCGAGCGACGAACACGCCGGGCACGGCGACTGGCGCCGCGTACTGCCGCGCATGCCCGCGCTCGTGATCGGCACCGGCTTCTTCGCGCTGTTCGACCCGATCGCGCTATCGCTGCTGCCGCTGTTCGCGATGTCGCATGGCATGTCGAGCGAAGTGGCCGTGCTGTTCGCGTCGGCGCTGCTGCTCGGCGATACGACGATGCAGTTTCCGATCGGCTGGCTCGCCGACCGGCTCGGCCGCGAACGCATGCATATCGGCTGCGGCATCGTGGTCGTCGCGTTGTTGCCGCTGCTGCCGTGGGCAGTCGGCTCGCCGTGGCTGCGCTGGCCGCTGCTGTATGTGCTCGGCGCGGCCGCGGGCGCGATCTACACGCTGTCGCTGGTGGCCTGCTGCGAGCGCTTTCGCGGTGTCGCGCTGGTGTCGGCGAGTTCGCTGGTCGGCGCGTCGTGGAGCGCGGCGAGCTTCGGCGGTCCGCTCGTCGCCGGCGCGTTGATGAAAACGGTCGGCCACGAAGCGGTGGTCGGCGTGCTGTTGTGCGCGGCGCTCGCGTTTCTGGCGGCGGCGTGGTGGGAGCGTCGGCGGATTGCGCTGCGGGCGCCGAGTTGACGAATAGACGCTAATTGCTGGCTTTTACGATCTATACGCAGGGTGCTAATCTCAATCCACGTTGCGCGGACACTCGACGAACGGCCCATATTTCGTGGCGCCGCCGCAAGCAACGGGGAGTCCGCCATGGTCTCGATGCGCCTGTTGCTCCGTGCCAGCCTGTTGGGCACGGCGATCGCGGTAGCCGCGATCGTCGCGGCGAACTGTGGAGGCGGCGGAGGCGGAAACAGCAGCGGCCCGACGGGCGCGAGCGTCGGCTCCGGCGGTAGCGGCGCGTCCGGCGCATCGGCCCCGGCCGCAGCGAGCGGCGGCAGCACCACCAGCGGTGGCACCACGAGCGGCGGCACCACCACCGGTAGCACCGGCGGCTCGGGCACCTCGATGGGCGGCACATCGGCGGCAGCCGTGCGCGACGTGCTCACCTATCACGACGACATCGCGCGCACCGGCCAGAACCTCGGCGAAACCACACTGACGCCCGCCAACGTGGCGGCTTCGACGTTCGGCAAGGTCGGCTTCTTTAGCGTCGACGGCAAGGTCGACGCGCAGCCGCTATTCGTCGCTGCGCTGGCGATCGCGGGCGGCACGCACAACGTGCTGTACGTCGCGACCGAGAACGACAGTGTGTACGCATTCGATGCCGACACCGGCGCGACCCTGTGGCAGGTGCGCACACTCGGCACCGGCGAAACCCCGAGCGACGACCTCGGCTGCAGCCAGATCGTGAACACCATCGGCATCACCTCGACACCGGTGATCGACCGTTCGCGCGGCACGCACGGCACGATCTACGTCGTCGCGATGTCGAAGGACGCGGCCGGCGGCTACCATCATCGCATTCACGCGCTCGACCTCGCGACCGGCGCCGAGCTGCTGAACGGTCCCACCGAAGTCGCCGCCTCTTACCCGGGCAGCGGCGCGGGTAATACGAACGGCGTCGTGCCGTTCACCGCGTCGTTGTACGCGGAGCGCGCGGGGCTGCTATTGCTCGGCAACACGGTCTACACGACGTGGACCTCGCACTGCGACGACGGCGGCTATACGGGCTGGATCATGGGCTACGGCGCCGACACCTTGCAGCAGACCACCGTGCTCAACCTGACGCCTAACGGCATCGGCGGCGCGATCTGGATGAGCGGCGCGGGACCGGCGTCGGACGGCTCGTCGATCTATCTGCTCGATGCCAACGGCACGTTCGACACGACGATGACGTCGAGCGGCTTCCCCGCCAGCAAGGATTTCGGCAATACGTTCCTGAAGCTCGGCACGGCGGGAGGCCTGTCGGTGGCGGACTACTTCGCGATGACGAACGTCGTGCAGGAGGCCCACGACGACATCGACCTCGGCTCCGGCGGCGCACTGGTGCTGCCGGACCTGACCGACGCGAACGGCACCGTACAGCATCTGACGCTCGGCGCGGGCAAGGACAGCACCATCTACGTGCTGAATCGCGACTCGATGGGCAAGTTCAACCCGGCGGCCGACAACATCTATCAGGAGATTCCCGCGCAGCTGGCCGGCGGCGAGTTCGGCATGCCCGCCTATTTCAACGGGCGCGTGTATTTCGGCTCGGTCGGCGATCATCTGAAGGCGTTCACCGTGACCAACGCGAAGCTGTCGATCACACCGACCGCGCAAAGCGCGATGACGTTCGCCTATCCCGGGACGACGCCGAGCATCTCGGCGAACGGCACCACGAACGGCATCGTGTGGGCCGCCGAAAACGGCACCGTCGCGGCCTTGCATGCGTTCGACCCGATCACGCTCAACGAGCTGTACAACAGCAACCAGATGGGCACGCGCGATCAGTTCGGCACGGGCAACAAGTTCATCACACCATTGATCGCAAACGGCAAGGTGTATGTCGGCACGACGAATGGGGTGGCCGTATTCGGGTTGCTGGGTGGGTGAAGCGGACGACGCGCCGATTCATTTCGACCCGGTACGCCCAAGGTCCCGCACAAACGACGAGGGCCGGCATTGCGCGCCGGCCCTCGCTCATCGTGACTGCCGCGCGCTCACCCTCGCGCCGGCAGAATCTGTCCGGCACACGCGCCGAACCCCACGCGATACCCGTCGCCCTGGCACCAGCCGACGAGCGTCAACTCATCGCCGTCCTCGATGAACGTGCGCGTGCCGCCCTCCTTCAACGCCAGCGGCTTCTTGCCGTTCCACGTCAGCTCCAGCAGGCTGCCGTACGAATCCTCGGTCGGCCCGCTGATCGTCCCCGAGCCCATCAGGTCGCCCACCCGCGTATTGCAGCCCGCCACCGTGTGATGCGCGAGCTGCTGCGCCATCGTCCAGTACATATATTTGAAGTTGGTCCGCGCGATCGTGCTCGCTTGCCGCGCGGGTTGCGCACGCAATGTCACTTCGAGGTGAATGTCGAACGCATGCTTTCCTCGATGCCGCAGATAGGCGAGCGGCTCCGGCTCCTGCACCGGCTGCGCGACGCGGAAGGGTTCGAGCGCATCGAGCGTGACGACCCACGGTGAGATCGTCGTCGCGAAGGTCTTCGCATTGAATGGACCGAGCGGCACGTATTCCCATTGCTGGATGTCGCGCGCGCTCCAGTCGTTCAGCAGCACCATGCCGAAAATGTGCGCCTCCGCGTCCTCGCACGCGATCGGCTCGCCCAGCGCATTGCCGCCGCCGATGATGAAACCCGTCTCCAGTTCGATATCGAGCTTGCGGCTCGCGCCGAACACCGGACGCTCCTGGTCGGGCAACTTCAGCTGACCATTCGGACGACGCACCGGCGTCCCGCTCACGACCACCGACGACGCCCGTCCGTTGTAGCCGATCGGCATCTCCGACCAGTTCGGCAGCAGCGCATTCTTCGGATCGCGGAACATCGCGCCGACATTGGTCGCGTGTTCCTTCGATGAATAGAAATCCGTGTAGCCCGGAATCTGCACCGGCAGATGCAGACGCGCATCAGCCGCGCGCACGAGCACCTTCGCGCGCAACGCGGCATCGTCGCGCAGCGTCGCGGTGTCGCGCGCGAGCAGTTGGCTCAGTTGGATACGCACGCTGCGCCACACGTCGCGGCCAAGCGCGATGAAATCGTTCAGCGCATCGCGCGCGAACACGTTGTGCGCCGGCACGTTCAGCAGACCCGCGGCCTGCAACGCGGCGAGATCGACTATCTGATCGCCGATCGCGACGCCCACGCGACGCGCGTCGTTGCCACGGTCGCTGAAAATGCCGAACGGCAGGTTCTGGATCGGGAAGTCGCCAGCCGGGTCGTTGGCCGACTCGATCCAGCTCTTGCGCGACGCATCGAGCGTCGCCTGGAGATCGTTCACCGCGTTCATCGTTGCTCCGGATTGAAGTGTTTCTTGAGGCCTTGCCAGCACTCGTAGTAATGCGCCTGCAGTTGCGCGGTTTCGAGCGCGAAGCGCGTCGGCTTGATCAGCGTGCGGGTCTCGAACATGAAGGCCATCGTGTCGTCGACCTTCTTCGGCACCGAGGTATCGAGATGCGACGCCTTCTCGAACGTGTCCGCGTCCGGGCCGTGGCCCGTCATGCAGTTGTGCAGGCTCGCGCCGCCGGGCACAAAGCCCTCGGCCTTCGCGTCGTATATGCCATGCACGAGGCCCATGAACTCGCTCGCGACGTTGCGATGGAACCAGGGCGGCCGGAACGTATCTTCGGCGGCGAGCCAGCGCGGCGGGAAGATCACGAAGTCGATCGTATCGACGCCCGGCGTGTCGCTTTGCGATTGCAGCACGAGGAAGATCGACGGATCCGGATGGTCGAAGCTGATCGAGCCGATCGTGTTGAAGCGGCGCAGGTCGTATTTGTATGGCGCATAGTTGCCGTGCCATGCGACCACGTCGAGCGGCGAATGGCCGATGTCCGCGCGCCACAGCTTGCCGTTCATCTTCGCGACGAGTTCGAACGCGCCTTCGCGGTCTTCGTACGCGGCGTGCGGCGTCAGGAAATCGCGCGGATTCGCGAGACCGTTGGAGCCGATCGGCCCCAGTTCCGGCAGACGCAGCAGCGCACCGAAGTTCTCGCAGATGTAGCCGCGCGCGCTGCCGTCCGGCAGGCTGACCGCGAAGCGCACGCCGCGCGGAATCACCGCGATCTCGAACGGCTCGACATCGACTCGGCCCATTTCGGTCGCGATATGCAGGCGCCCCTGTTGCGGCACGATCAGCAGTTCGCCGTCGGCGCTGTAGAAGAAGCGATCGTGCATCGAGCGGTTCGCCGCGTACAGATGGATCGCGCAACCGCTCATCGCTTCGGCCGAGCCGTTGCCCGCCATCGTGACCCAGCCGTCGATGAAATCGGTCGGTTCGCTGGGCATCGGCAGGGGGTCCCAGCGCAGCTGGTTCGGCGGCGTCGGCGGCACCTCGGCGAAGTTCGCGATGAGCCGCTCCGACGGCATCGACGTGAACGGCTTGTGCATGGCCGCCGGACGAATCCGGTACAGCCACGAGCGACGGTTGTGACCGCGTGGCGCCGTAAACGCCGTGCCCGAAATCTGTTCGGCATACAAACCATAGGCCGCGCGTTGCGGCGAATTGCGGCCGGTCGGCAGCGCGCCCGGCAATGCCTCGGTCGCGAATTCATTCGCGAAACCCGACTGATAGCCGGGCTCGATTTCAGGACGCAGGCGTTCGTCGGCCGGCGTACGTGTTGAGGTATCCATACAAGGTTCTCCGCGAGTTGCCCGATTCTTTCCCGGTTGATAGGTGATCTTTGCAGTCAGGCTCAGGCCGGCTCCGCTTCGGACGCGCGGCTGGGTTGCCGCGTCGCACCGGCGAGCACGACCACCAGCAGCGCCGAGCACAGCACCGGCAGCGCCGCCGCATGAAACAGCGCGGCATTCGACCGGTTCAACGCGATCAACATTGGGTCGTCCCCTCTGGCTGGCTAAAATTGTACTTTACGAATAGTAAAACTAATTACGAATAGTGAAACTAACGTATACCCTTGGAAATACGCCGCGAACCTCGTCATTCCGCGCTCAGCCCCGGCCGATAAGCGTGAGGCCAATAACGATATGAGCATTTTGTTAATCTGCGCAGGTCGCGTACTGCTACCATCAATGAATGCGGCCATCGCGTCGCGCTGCCACGCGCCCGGTGCGCGTTCATCGTCGCCTTTCATTTGCCTTCATGATTTCGCCGACCATCCCCGATCTGATCGCCCGCGCCGCTCATCACCCGTTTCTCGGCGAGCATCTGGCAATGGGACAAGGCGGGCGCGCCGGCATCGCGCTCGCGCATTTCGATGGCATCGAGCTCACGAGTGCCTACGAGCCGATCTTCGACATCAGCGTGCACGGGCTTGCGCAGTCGCTGTCATGCGGCGCGGAAGGGGTCGACCGCTTCGGTGATGAGCTCGGCTTTCAGGCGGTCACGCACCGGCTCGACGCGCCGCCATTCGAGGTGTTCGATCCGTTCGACAACATCGCCGACGATCAGCAACTGGTCGCGCTAGACCGCATGTCGCGCGCGCTGCACGCAATCAACTTCTTCGGCCCGCAGCGGCATGGGTTGCTGTTTCTGCGGGTGCACGAGAGGCTGTTGAAGAGCGTGAAGTACGACCACGGCCGGCATTTTTCGAGCGTGCTGACCTCGTTCAATTTGAGTCCGACGCGCATTGTGATCGAGTTGCCGGCGGCGGCGGTCGCACACAAGACGTTCCTGGGCTATCTGACGCGCAGCTATCAGCACTACGGGTTCAAGGTGGCGGGCAATCTGTCGAACGCGGGGCAGATCCTGTCGGTATCCGAAACCGCGCGGCTCGACTTCATCAAGATGGATGCGGCGGCCGCATTGCGCGACGCGACCGTGAAGCCGCTCGTCGGCTACGCGGGCCGGCTGCGGGTGCCGCTGATTTTCAATCGCGTGATGGATGAGGCGCAATTCTCCGCGCTACAGCAGTACGACGTGCGGTTCGTGCAAGGGCCATTATTCAACGCGCATTATCACGACCGGGCGGCGTGACACGGTGTGGGCCCGGTTAGCCGGGGCGCCCCGGCATTACCTCAGCCCGGCTCCCCCAGCCGCGCCGCGAGCGCCTTCAGGCGCGGCGCGACATTCTCGCGAAACACTTCCTCCCCCATCGACGACGCCGGCCCGCTGCAGCTGAGCACGAGCCAGCGCTTTTCGCGCGGCTCGCGAAACGGCACCGCGACTGCGTTCACGTCGTCATGCCATGCACGAAACGAGTAGCAGCATCGCTCGGTCGCGAACGCGGCGATCTCCTGTTCGGCTTCGGCGACGAGCATCGCCCCCATTCTGCCAGCCGCTTTTTTCAGTTCCGCGAGTAACGCGGTACGCGCGTCGGGCGGCTGCACCGCGAGATAGGCGCGACCCATCGAGCTCGTCAGCATCGACAGTTTCGAGCCGGATGCCAGGCCGAGCGTCAATGCGGTTTCGCTGCGAATCGTCTCCAGATACACCATGTCGAGCCCGTCCCGGCACCCGAGCGAGACCGCCGCGCCGACCTCGCGCGCCAGGCTGCGCAGGTGCGGGCGTGCCAGTTCGAGCATGTCGGTGCCCGACAGCAGCGCGAAACCGAGCGACAGCACGCCCGCGTCGAGCGCATATTTGCCGTGTCTTTCGTCCAGCCGCAGATAGCCAAGCACGGTCAGCGTGTAGGCGAGCCGGTTCACGGTTGCCTTCGGCAGACCCGTGCGTTCGACGAAATCTCGATTGCCGAGCATCGTCTCGCCTGGCCGGAACGCGCGCAACAGGTCCAGCCCGCGAGCAAGGGCGACGACGAATTTGCGTTCGTCGAGCGAAGCGGAGAAAGTGGATGGCGGCGTCATAGGGTGATACACTCGGGCGTCATTTGCAAAACATTGTTTCGCAAAGCGGAACTCTAGTCAAGCGGGTTCTGAGCGAGAAATCAGGAGATACGTCATGGCCGTAGCCGCGCAGTTTCACTGGGAAGACCCGTTGCTGCTGGATCAGCAGCTCACCGAAGACGAACGTATGGTGCGCGATGCCGCTGCGGCTTACTCGCAGGACAAGCTGCTGCCGCGCGTGCTGGAGGCGTTCCGCCACGAAAAGACCGATATCGTGATCTTTCGCGAAATGGGCGAGCTTGGCCTGCTCGGTCCGACGATTCCCGAACAGTACGGCGGCCCCGGTCTGAACTATGTCGCGTACGGGCTGATCGCGCGTGAAGTGGAACGCGTCGACTCCGGCTATCGCTCGATGATGTCGGTGCAGTCATCACTGGTGATGGTGCCGATCTACGAATTCGGCTCGGACGCGCAGAAGGAAAAATATCTGCCGAAGCTCGCGCGCGGCGAGTGGATCGGCTGCTTCGGCCTGACCGAGCCGAACCACGGCTCCGATCCGGGCGGCATGGTCACGCGCGCGAAGAAGGTCGATGGCGGCTACTCGTTGTCGGGCTCGAAGATGTGGATCACCAATTCGCCGATCGCCGACGTCTTCGTCGTATGGGCGAAGCTCGAGGAAGACGGCCAGGACAACATCCGCGGCTTCATTCTCGAGAAGGGCTGGAAGGGTCTGTCGGCACCGGCGATCCACGGCAAGGTGGGTCTGCGCGCGTCGATCACCGGCGAAATCGTGCTCGACGAAGCGTTCGTGCCGGAAGAGAACATCATGCCGGGTGTCAGCGGCCTGCGCGGTCCGTTCACGTGTCTGAACTCGGCGCGCTACGGCATCGCCTGGGGCGCACTCGGCGCGGCTGAAGCGTGCTGGCACATCGCGCGTCAGTACGTGCTCGATCGCAAGCAATTTGGCCGGCCGCTCGCCGCGAACCAGCTGATCCAGAAGAAGCTCGCCGACATGCAGACCGAGATCACGCTCGGGCTGCAAGGCGTACTGCGCCTCGGCCGCATGAAGGACGAAGGCACGGCCGCGGTCGAAATCACCTCGATCATGAAGCGCAATTCGTGCGGCAAAGCGCTCGACATCGCCCGCCTCGCGCGCGACATGCTCGGCGGCAACGGCATTTCGGACGAGTTCGGCGTCGCGCGTCATCTGGTGAACCTCGAGGTCGTCAACACCTACGAAGGCACCCACGACGTTCACGCGCTGATCCTCGGCCGTGCGCAGACCGGTATTCAGGCGTTCTTCTGATTCCGATGCTGGTGTATCGATAATGCAAAAAAGCCGGTTCCTTCGAACCGGCTTTTTGGTTCATGCCGCGCCGCTTACCGGTTCGGCTGGGGCGTCAGGCGCAGGTACGGACGCAACGCCTTGTAGCCCTTCGGGAATTTCTGCTTGATGACTTCCTCGTCCTTCAGCGACGGCACGATCACGACGTCATCGCCCTGCTTCCAGTTGCCCGGCGTCGCGACCGAGTGACTGTCGGTCAGTTGCAGCGAATCGATCACGCGCAGCACTTCGTCGAAGTTGCGGCCGGTGCTCGCCGGGTACGTGATGATCAGACGCACCTTCCGGTTCGGATCGATGACGAACAGCGAGCGCACCGTGAACGTTTCGTTCGCGTTCGGGTGAATCATGTCGTACAGCCCGGAGACCTTGCGATCGCCGTCCGCGAGAATCGGAAAACCGACGTTGGCGGCCTGCGTCTCGTTGATGTCCTTGATCCACTCCTTGTGCGACTCCGCGCTGTCGACCGACAACGCGATCGTCTTCACGTTGCGCTTTTCGAACTCGCCCGCGAGCGTCGCGGTCAGGCCCAGCTCGGTCGTGCAGACCGGCGTGAAGTCGGCCGGATGCGAGAACAGCACGCCCCAGCTATTGCCGAGCCACTCGTGAAACCTGATGCGGCCAATGCTCGACTCCTGTTCGAAATCCGGCGCAATGTCGCCAAGACGTAGACTCATAGTGCATCTCCTGTAGGTATTCGGAAGGTATCCGGATAAGGTCGCGGGCGTGTGCCCGCGGCGGCCAGTCACGATAAAGCATAAGGCCGCGGTGGTACATGGCGAACCAACATCGCGTCAGTACTTTATGTGTTTTTGTAATTTTCTCCCGTTTGACGGAAACTTTGCGGGACAGATCAACTCAATCCAGATACCGCCTTGGAGCAGAGTGCCCTCAAACGGGTGTCTTGACGCCACGCGCTGGCGGGAACGAATCGTGCAGCGGCGGCATGCAACCGGCACTATGCTCGCCAGCGACCGTTTCTTTGGTTACGATTTACGCGTAGCGTGAGACAAAGGGAGCTGTCAATGTCGGAAGTCAACAAGGAGAGATTGATGTCGGATATCAAAACCGTCCTCGCGGACGCTGAAGACCTGCTGAAACAGGCCGCGAGCGCTACCGGCGAACGCGCGTCGGAACTGCGCGAAACCGCGCTGACGCGCCTGAAGCAGGCGAAAGAAAAGGCAGCCGACGTTCAGGTCGTGGTCGTCGAAAAAGGCAAGAAGGCCGCCCGCGCCACCGACGACTACGTGCATGAGCATCCGTGGGCGTCGATCGGCATCGCCGCGGGCATCGGCGTGGTGGTCGGTCTGCTGATCAATCGCAAGTAAAGGCCGGTGAGGCCGCCGGAGCAGGCATGTCCGGCGCACCGGCGACACGGGCGGACCGGCGCGAGCCTCGCCGGTCCCCTTCTGCTGGCGCGCACGCGCCGGCCAGGCCCTCACGCGCAACGCCCACAGCCATGACGACCGAAACACACTCGCAGCGCGCAGAACGCAGCCCGTTGCGCCGTATTCTCAGTTCCGTGTTTGCGATCCTGCAGACGCGGCTCGAACTGGTGGGCATCGAACTCGCCGAGGAAAAAGACCGCCTGCTCGGCGTGCTGTTTCTCGGTCTTGCCGCGACGATGCTCGCCACGATGGCCTTGATCGCGTTGACCGCACTCGTCGCCATTGCCTTCTGGGACACCTACCGATGGCAGGCGCTTGCGGGCATCACCGCGGTCTACGCGATTGCCGGGCTCGCCTGTGCGCTGAAGGCGCGCAGCGGTTTGCGCAACGCGCCGATGGTATTCGAAACGACCATCGCGGAGTTCGAAAAGGATCGCGAAGCGTTTCGCAGCCGCGACTGATGGGAAAGTTCGTCTGCATCCGATCCATCGCCTCACCCTCACTGCCGCCGACACGCCATGAGCCCCTCCCGTCCTGATACCGCCTTTCGTAACAAGCGCCATCCGTCGAAGGATCTGAGCGCGCCGCATCTGCGGGCGCTGCGCAAGGAATTGCTGCTCGTGCGCGCGGACGTCGAGCGCGTCGAGCTTGCACGGGCCAGCTTCGAACTGCGCCAGGCCGTCACGCATTTCAGCTGGCTCAGGTTCGTGATCCCCGGCTTCGGCGGCGTGCGCGTCGGTAAAGGGCCAAAGGCGAGCGTGCTCAACGCGGGCACGATCGGCGCGTTGCTCAAGCAGTACCCGTTCATCAGCTCGATCGCTTCGCTGTTGCTCGCCAAACCGCTGCGCGCGAGGATCGTCGCGAGCGCGAAGCCCGCGCTGAAGTGGGGCAGCCTTGCGCTCGGCGCGTGGGAAGCGTTCCGGATCTGGCAACAGATGAAGAACGAGTCGGCGGCGGCGCGGGCGGCCGCGGCGGCTTCCGCTACGGCGCAGTCGCCGGCGGCGCAGGACGATTCGTTGCGAAGCGGCTATTGAGGTCGTGGCCGCTGCGAGTGGCAGCGATCTATCGGACCTCCCGCTCGCAAGGTTGCGTGTGTCGGACTTCAACCACCGCTAACTGGTATTCCAGCATTCGCTGCTCGTGGGCGTCGCGCCGCTCGCATCGTTTCTATTGCCTCGCTGACCCGTCGCATCTAGCGTGAACGTGCCGCACGAGTCGTCGCGCATCGGGCCCGCTTCCGCGGGCGCCGCTTCGATCGAATAGCCGCCGTTCGTGTCGTCCGCGGGCAGCACGCGCACTCGATACACCGGAGCGCCGAACTGCGGCGCCTGATCGATACCCGGTGGCAAGGCCGGCACGCCATCGCTCGCCGCGGCCTCGACGAATTGCGCAGCCCGATATAACGCCGACGCCGCATCGATGCGATGCGTGCGCGCAATGTGGCTGCGATACGAAGGGATCGCAAACGCGGCGAGCGTGGCGGCAATCGCGAGCGCGATCACGAGTTCGAGCAGCGTGAATGCGGATGTGTTCGGCCTTTTCATACGTGTCCAGTCGGTGCGTTCCTCAGAATGGTCTTGCTGCAACGCGCCGCCAATGACGTTCGATCGCGCCATCTTCGGTCACGACCTCCATCTGCAACCAGACCTGCGACTCGCTGCTTCGCCCGAAGCCGCGCGCGGTCAGCAGATAAGCGCTGGCGTTGGGTCGACTCGCGAGACGCCAAGGCTCGATCAGGCATTGCGGCGCGCGCGATGATCCCGGCCATTGCGCCACGGGCGTGATGGCGCCTGCGTCGAACGCGGTTTCAAGCCTCCATTGAGTCGGCTCGCCGGATGTGAGCGGTGCATCGCGCGCGTCGCCACTTGCCGACAGCACGTTGCGCTCGCACCAGCTCAGCGCCGAATCCGCCGCGTGGAAAGCCTGCAGATAGTCGCGCACATTGGTCGCCGCGCGAGCGGCCGCGAGCGATGTTTCGAACCATATCGCGGACGTGGCGAGCATCATGGCCGAGATCAACAGCACGATGGCTAGCACGACGCCGCGTTGATGTGCCCGTCGGGCACCGCCCTGACAATTTCGCCGACCTAAGTGTTTCGCTGTTCCGCCTGGCCCGCCGCATATGTCGTACGCGCGGCCGCATTGCGTTGCTGTGCCGCGATCCATCACGACGACGCCTCCGCGCGATTCCGCAGCGCAACGCGGCGGGAAAACACCTGTCGAGGCCGCAGGTCGGTACCGAATGTACTCACGCCATCGCAGTCGATGTACTTCGAACGCTGTCCTTGCGGCGCGCCGCGCACCAGCACGCAGACATCGACCGCAACGACGTTCGCCCATTGATCCGCCGCCACGGCCGACGCATTCACCGCATCCGCCGCGCCGTCCAGCCAGTAGCGCAACCGCACGCGCTCGACGCCTTCGATCAGCGGCTGAGCGGACCCCGCGTTGCCGCTGCCCACGCAGTAAAGCTCCGGCTCGCCGGTCGAGCCGCTGACGTTGGCGAAGTAGCGATTCACCACCGGCGCGCCCTCATCGCCAAGGACCGCGTCGCTGCTTTTGACGGCCTGTCCGACACAGTCGGTGACCTGACCGCTCGACGATGGCCATGTCGATACGACGTCTGCGACGTAACGGATCGCGACGCCATCCGAGCCGGTGCTCAAGGTGGTGCAAGCGAGGCTGTCGTCGGCGCCGGTCGGACGACCGCCCGAGCAGCCGAATAGCGCAGGCGCCGCGTTGTAGCCAATGACATCGGCAGGGACGAAGCCGGCCATCTGCAATTGCTGGCCGATCAGCATCAGCGCGGTCAAGCCCGCTTCGCGAATCCGGGTCGCGTTGCTCGCCTGCACGAACGCGTTGCGCTGCGCCGTGTAAAGGGACACGGCGCCCGCGATCACGAGCAACCCGAGCGCCATCGCGATCAGGAATTCGATTAGCGTATGACCGAGTGGGCAATGCGGCCGCTTCATTTCGCGAACGCCAACGCGACACACGACGATCCAGCCGGTGCATCGACGTCGCCGCAAGGCTCCGCCGGCTGGGCGCTCGCATCGCCCAAAGCGGGCCGGTCCCGCACGGACGCCCACGTCACGCGCGCCGCCGCGACCGCGCCGCTCTCGCCAATCGATGCGTCGCCGTGCGGCAGCAGAACGCTCGCCCAGGTGCGCCATTGATTGAGCGCGACATCGCCCGTGGAAGGCGTGCGCGTCGCTTCGGCAATCGAGTCGGCTATCCACGCGGCGCTCTCGCGCAGCGTCATCGCGCGCGCTTCGCGTGCGATCCACACCTGAACCGCGATCAAACCCAGCGCGCTCACCGCGACCAACGCGACCGCCAGCATCACCTCGATCAACGAGCTGCCATTACATGTCGATGCGTGCACACGCAAACCGGTCTTGAATGCGTGCTGTCTCATGACGTCGCTCCGCACGCGCCCTCCGAGATCCGCGCGCGACCTCCTGCCGCGACACTGATGCAGCGCCGCCACGAGTTCCCCTGCATCGATTTCGATGGGCTTCGCGGCGCAACATCAAAACTTCGAAACGCGCCGATCAGTTGCCCAGCCGGCGGCGTGAACATCATATCCGTCTGCACGCCGGCGATGCTCACCGCCGCGAGCGCCGGCTGCGCGCGCAACAACGACGGCTTGCCGCCACGTTCGGCGAATACGGCCCAGCCGCAGGCCCAGTCGGCGATGCCGCCGGCGCAGGTTTGGCCCGACGCGAGACAGACGCGCGCTGCATCGACGCGGCACACCGTGATGCGCGCACCGCGCCGCAGCGCCTCGCTGCGCGCGTAGGCGAACGTGGACAGCAGCGCCTTCGAGCGCGCGTCGAGCTGATCGCGCATATGCCATGCGGCGAACGACGGCACCGCCATCACGGCCATCAGCATCACGAGCGCTATCACCGCCAGCGTTTCGACGAGTGTGAAACCGGCGCGCGATGGCCGGTAAATCCCCTTGAATTTCATCTGCATCCCTGAGCGTTACGAACGGATGCAGCCAATCTAGCGATTTGCGAGCGCGCCGACCATCGTCCGAATGGCCAGGTGGCATTCAGACGTTAGCGCGCGCAACAATGCACGTGACGATCGATCACGGAGGCGGGAGAAGCGATGCGTGAAAAAAAGCGCGAAATGCGCGAGGCGATGGACGCGAATGACCGCAGTTCAGCTGCGACACGCGTGCGCTCAGCGCTTGCGGGAAGGCTTGGGCGGGGAAGAGGCGCGGCGGAATTCCTCGATCACGTCCTCGAATTCGGAGACGTCTTCGAAGCGCCGGTACACGGAAGCGAAACGGACGTAAGCGATCGTGTCGAGCGCGCGCAACTCGTTCATCACGAGTTCGCCGAGGCGCTCGCTACGCACCTCGCGCTCGCCGCTGCCGAGCAGCTGATACTCGATACGGGCGACAGCCGCTTCGATCGCGTCCACCGCAACCGGGCGCTTGCGCAGCGCCAGTTGCATGCTCGCGACGATCTTGCGGCGATCGAATTCCGTGCGCGTGCCGTCCTTCTTGACGACCGACGGCAACGCCAGCTCGACCCGCTCATACGTCGTGAAACGCTTGTCGCAGGCCGGGCAGCGGCGGCGCCGGCGGATCGTCGCGCCGTCTTCGGATACGCGCGAGTCGACGACTTGCGTATCGGCATGGCGGCAGAAGGGGCAATGCATGGTTTAGCCGTAAACCGGAAAGCGCTTGGTCAGATCGGCGACCTGAACCTTCACGCGCTCGATCGTCGCGGCATCTTCCGGGTTGTCCAGCACGTCGGCGATCAGGTTGCCGACCTGCTCGGCTTCCTTCACGCCGAAGCCGCGCGTGGTCATGGCCGGAGAACCGAGGCGGATACCCGAGGTCACGAACGGCTTTTCCGGATCGTTCGGGATCGCGTTCTTGTTGACCGTGATGTGTGCCGCGCCGAGTGCCGCTTCCGCAGCCTTGCCGGTGATCTTCTTCGCGCGCAGGTCGACCAGCATCACGTGGCTTTCGGTGCGACCCGACACGATGCGCAGACCGCGCTTGACCAGCGTTTCAGCAAGCACACGCGCGTTCTCGACGACCTGCTGCTGATACGCCTTGAATTCCGGCGAAAGCGCTTCCTTGAACGCGACGGCCTTCGCGGCGATCACGTGCATCAACGGACCGCCCTGGATGCCCGGGAAAATCGCCGAGTTGATCGGCTTCTCGAACTCGGCCTTCATCAGGATCACGCCGCCGCGCGGGCCGCGCAGGCTCTTGTGCGTGGTGGTGGTGACGAAATCGGCGTGCGGCACCGGGTTCGGATAAACGCCCGCGGCGACGAGACCGGCGTAGTGCGCCATGTCGACCATGAAGTACGCGCCGACCGACTTCGCGATCTTCGACATGCGTTCGAAATCGATGCGCAGCGCGAACGCGGACGCGCCCGCTACGATCAGCTTCGGCTTGTGTTCTTGCGCGAGCTTCTCGGCGGCGTCGTAGTCGATGTCTTCGGCTTCGTTCAAGCCGTAGCTGACCACGTTGAACCACTTGCCCGACATGTTGACCGGCGAGCCGTGCGTGAGGTGGCCGCCGTGCGCGAGGCTCATGCCCATGATCGTGTCGCCCGGCTTGAGCATCGCGAAGAACACGCCCTGGTTCGCCTGCGAGCCCGAGTTCGGCTGCACGTTCGCGGCTTCGGCGCCGAACAGCTGCTTCACGCGGTCGATCGCCAGCTGCTCGGCAACGTCGACGTATTCACAGCCGCCGTAATAGCGCTTGCCCGGATACCCTTCGGCGTACTTGTTCGTGAGTTGCGAGCCTTGCGCGGCCATCACGGCCGGGCTCGTGTAGTTTTCCGACGCGATCAGTTCGATGTGCTCTTCCTGACGGCGGTTTTCCTGCTCGATGACCTTCCAGAGTTCAGGATCGACGTTGGCGATGGTGCTTTGGGCTCTGTCAAACATACGGGTTCCGTTGAGTGTTTTCAGGTTGACCGGATCGTGCGCCGAATCCTGCGTAGAGGGTACACAGCGGGGTACGCAGCGCTTTGGGCGGCGAGGCTTGCCCTGACGTGGCGAGTGGAGAGTCGCCGCACACGCGAGGCGAGCCAGCCACCGTCAGCGCAGATTAATGCGCGCGGTTCACGGCTGCCCAGGCGAACGGCAAAACGGCACCCTGCGCTTCACGGTGGGTTGTTCCACCTTGAACCCGATTGGTTGAATCGGCTGAGTCGGACGACTCGGTTCTATCGCCAGTCACGCAGGGTCGAGCGCGTTAGTGTATTGGAAGAGGCCCGAATAGGCAACCGACTTGCGGGTGCTCCGGCGGCCGCTGGCGGGGCCTCCGGACGGTTTGGCGGCCCCGCTGCGCAACCATCTGAGGAAAGCGCGCCGGTCGCGCCGCGCACCCGTTGCGCGCCGCCGCGGCAGCCGCCGATCCGGCTCGTGCATCCTTGCCGCAGCGTGCCATTGGAAGTAGGCTTTGGGCCTTTGTCTCTTACCGACCAGGGAACTGCAATGATCGTGTTTGTCACAGGAGCGTCGGCCGGATTCGGCGCCGCCATCGCCCGCTCGTTCGTCAAGGGCGGCCATCGCGTCGTCGCCACTGCACGCCGCAAGGACCGTCTGCAAGCACTCGCCGACGAGCTCGGCGACGCGCTGCTGCCTTACGAGCTCGACGTGCGCGATCGCGCCGCCGTCGAAGCCGTGCCCGCCTCGCTGCCGGCGGACTTCGCCGCGATCGACGTGCTAGTCAACAACGCCGGCCTCGCGCTCGGCACCGAGCCGGCTCACAAGGCAAGTCTCGATGAATGGAACACCATGATCGAGACCAATTGCACGGGCCTCGCGCAGGTCACGCATGCGCTGTTGCCCGGCATGGTCGAGCGCAACCGCGGGCATATCTTCAATCTGGGTTCGGTGGCGGGCCGCTGGCCGTACGCGGGCGGCAACGTGTACGGCGCGACCAAGGCGTTCGTGCGCCAGTTCAGCCTGAACCTGCGCGCCGACCTCGCCGGCACCGCGCTGCGCGTGACCGACATCGAGCCGGGTCTGTGCGGCGGCACCGAATTCTCGAACGTGCGTTATCGCGGCGACGACGACAAGGCCGCCAAGGTCTACGAAAATGTGCAGCCGCTGACGGCCGAAGACATCGCCGATTCCATCTACTGGATCGCCACGCGCCCAGCCCACGTCAACATCAACACGATCGAGCTGATGCCGGTCGCGCAGTCGTTCGCCGGTCTGTCCGTGCATCGCGGCTGAGTTTGAAGGCGGGCGGCCGGCAAAGCCGGCTCCCATCGCCGCCGACCCCCGCCACAAGCAACTCACACTTCGAAACAGACCCCGGGTTGTGCGTTCCGGTAGAATGCGCCGCATGAATATGTCGACCAGCCAGCCAGGCACGGAAATCGGCTATACGTGGCCCATCCGCGTGTACTACGAAGATACCGACGCCGGCGGCATCGTGTTTTACGCCAATTACCTGAAGTTTTTCGAACGCGCTCGCACCGAATGGCTGCGCGCGTGCGGCGTCGACCAGCACCGGCTTGCGGACGAAAACGACACGATTTTCATCGTGCGCAGTACCGCGGTCGATTACCGGGCTCCGGCCCGACTCGACGACATCGTGAAAATTATCAGCCGGATCGAGCGTCTTGGCCGAGCTTCGGTAGACTTCGTGCAGGAAGCATGGCGCGAAGGCACGCTGCTTGCTACCGGTTCGGTCCGGATTGGCTGTGTGGACCGCGCGACGCTGCGGCCAGCCGCGATCCCGCCGTCGGTTCTCGCCGCGCTGCGGCACGGGCCGGGCACTAGCGAAAGCGCTGACTGAACGACGGCGGCATGTCAACGGACGATCCCTGAGCCTCGTTGTTACGGGGCCAGTGAACTCATACCGGTCAGGTAACACAAAGCATGGTTCGGCTTCGATACCGCCGAAGCTTCCGTTTTGCCCACGGCAAGCTTGAAGCGGCCTTGCAGCCGGACGCCCCCTTCCCGGGACGTTAAAACGAACCTTTATGAACACTACACAAGATCTGTCGATCGTTTCACTCGTACTCAACGCGAGCCTGCTGGCCCAGGCCGTCATGGCTCTGCTGCTGTTGCTGTCGCTACTCTCCTGGACTTTCATCTTCCGCAAGTGGTTTGCGATTCGCCGGGCGCGCGCGCAAACTGAACGCTTCGAGCGTGATTTCTGGTCGGGCGGCGACCTGCAGGCGCTGTATCAGAGCGCCGCGAACAACCGTCACAGGATCGGCGCGCTCGAGCGGATTTTCGAGTCCGGCATGCGGGAATTTCTGAAGGGCAAAGAGAAGCGCCTGAACGATTCGGGCGCGATTCTCGACGGCGCCCGGCGCGCGATGCGCGCGGCGTTCCAACGCGAAATGGACGTGCTCGAAGCGAATCTGGCGTTCCTCGCGTCGGTCGGTTCGGTCAGCCCGTATATCGGTCTGTTCGGCACGGTGTGGGGGATCATGAATGCGTTCCGCGGCCTCGCCAACGTGCAGCAGGCCACGCTCGCGAACGTCGCGCCGGGCATCGCCGAGGCCCTGACCGCCACCGCGATCGGCCTGTTCGCCGCAATTCCGGCCGTGGTCGCCTACAACCGCTACGCGCACGACATCGACCGTCTGGCGATCCGTTTCGAAACCTTCATCGAAGAGTTCTCGAACATCCTGCAGCGCCAGGCACACTGAGGAGGCCATGATGGCAGGCTCCCGTTCCTCCAGCATGCGCGGCTCGCGCTCGCGTCGCGCAATGGCCGACATCAACGTCGTGCCGTACATCGACGTGATGCTCGTGCTGCTAGTGATCTTCATGGTCACGGCGCCGCTCGTCGCGCCGTCGATCGTCAATCTGCCGACCGTCGGCGGCGCGGCGCCCCAACAGCAGACGCCGCCCGTCATCGTCAACATCCGCGCGGACGGCAATATGAGCGTCAAGTACAAGGACGACTCCGGCGCGCAGCAGCAGGAAGACATGACGAAGGCTGGCCTCAACGGTTTCATCGCCGATCGGGCACAATCGCACCCCGATCAGCCCGTCGTGATCGCCGCCGACAAAACCGTGAAATACGAAGTCGTGATGAACGTGATGTCCGAGCTGAAGGCTCGGGGCGTCAAGCGCGTCGGATTGCTCGTCAAATCGCAATGATCCGCAAGAACTCCGAATACCCGCTTCAGCCGCCGCGTGAACGCGGCACCGGGCGAGCTTTTCTGTTCGCGCTGGTGATGCATGCGCTGCTCGGATTCTTCCTGTATCGCGGCATCCAATGGCAGAACAGCACGCCCGAGGGCGAGCAGGCGGAACTGTGGACAGAGGTGCCGGATTCGGCGATTCCGCGTCCCGTCGTCACGCCGCCGCCCACGCCGGTCGCCCCTGCTCCGCCCGTGCGCGACGAACAGGCCGACATCGCGCTGCAGGAAAAGAAGCGTCAGCAGCAGGAAGCGGCTCGCGCGGCCCAACTGGGCGAACAGCAGCGCCAGCTGAAGCTGAAAGAGCAGCAGGAAGCGGAAGCGAAGCGTCAGCAACAGCTGGCGGCCGAACAGGCGGCCCAGCTCGCGGCGCAGAAGGCCGCGAAGCTCAAGCAGCAGCAGCAGGCGCAACAGCAGCAACAGCAGCAGGCCGAGAAGCTCAAGCAACAGCAGCTCGCCGAGCAGCAGAAGCAACAGCAACTGAAAGAACAGCAGGAGCAGCAGCAAAAGCAGGCTCAGACAGAAGCGCAGAAGAAGGCCGAGGCGGAGAAAGCGGCGAAGGCCAAGGCGCAAGCCGATGCGGCCGCGCAGGCGAAAAAGCAGCTCGACAACGAACGTCGCGCGCGGCTTGCGCAGATGCAGGGTCTGGCTGGCGGCGTGGGCGGCAGCAGTTCGAGCAGCAACGGACTGGGCAAGAGCGGAACGGGTAGCGGCTCGGGCGGCACGGCGGCATCGCCGGGTTACGCGGACAAGGTACGACGGCTGGTGCTTCAGCATGTGAACTGGGGCGGCGAAACGGAAGGTCTCGAGACCGTGGTCGCCGTGCGTTGTTCGCCGGACGGCAATCAGCTGAGCGCAAGCATTACCCACAGCAGCGGCAACGCCGCGTGGGACGCCGCCGCGTTGCGGGCGGTGAAAGCCTCCGATCCGATGCCTCGGGACGTCAATGGCAAGACGCCGGACTACTTCACTATCACGCTGCGTCCGGCGGCTTGATGTGCAGGCTGACAGCCGACCGGCGGCCAACGCCGCGCCCCACCCGGCGCGGCGTTGCGCGGGAACGAAATAGCCGTTTTCCGGTCTGTCTGCTGTCTTCGAGTATTAAGTAAAACCGTTTTGAGGAACCCATACAGCATGAGTTTGATGACCAAGCTAGGCCTGCGAACACTCGTGGCAACGTGCCTGATCGCCGTCGGCGGCGCCGCCAACGCACAACTCAACGTCCTCGTGACGGGCGTCGGATCCACTCAGTTTCCGATCGCAACGGCGAATTTCGCCAATGAAGCGAACTCCCCGCAGCAGGTCAGCACGATCGTGCGTCAGGATCTGCAACGCAGCGGCAAATTCACGAATATCGACGCAGGCTCGACGCCGGTGTCCGAGACCGATTCCGTCGACCTCGGCGCATGGAAGGCGAAGGGCGCCAACGCGTTCGTCGCGGGCAGCGTGAACCGCCTGCCGAACGGCCAGTACGAAGTGCGCTTCAAGCTGTACGACACGGTCAAGGGCGAAAGCCTCGGCGGCCTCGTGCTGGTGAGCCCGGAAAGCGGTCTGCGCATGAGCGCGCACAAGGTCGCGGACTACATTTACGCCAAGCTGATGGGCAATCGCGGCGTGTTCGCCACGCGCCTGTCGTATGTGGTCAAGTCGGGCAACCGCTACCAGCTGCAGATCTCGGATTCGGACGGTCAGGACGCGCACATCGCGCTGTCGAGCCCCGAGCCGATCATCTCGCCGGCCTGGTCGCCCGACGGCACCAAGGTCGCTTACGTGTCGTTCGAGAAGAAGAAGCCGATCGTCTATATCCACGACCTGCCCACGGGCCGGCGCATCGTCGTATCGGACCAGAAGGGCAACAACAGTGCGCCGGCGTGGTCGCCGGATGGCCGCACGCTCGCCGTCGCGCTGTCGCGTACCGGCAATACGCAGATTTTCGCGGTCAACGCGGACGGCAGCGGTCTGCGTCGTCTGACGCAAGGCAGCTCGATCGACACCGAGCCGACCTACTCTCCTGACGGTCAGTGGATCTATTTCACGAGCGACCGCGGCGGCTCACCGCAGATCTACAAGATGCCGGCGCAAGGTGAAAGCGCGGGCGGCGCGCAACGCGTCACGTTTACGGGCAGCTACAACACCAGTCCGCGTGTGAGTCCTGACGGCAAGGAGCTTGCCTACATCTCGCGCGTCGGCGGTGCATTCAAGCTGTACATCCAGGACCTGCAAAGCGGATCCGCCACGGGCCTGACGGACACGACACATGACGAATCGCCGAGCTTCGCGGCGAACGGTCAGTACATTCTTTACGCCACTCAGGTGAACGGCCGTGGCGTGTTGGCCGCAGTATCGACCGACGGTCGCACTCGGCAGGTCCTGTCCGTTCAGGGGGGCAGCGTACGCGAGCCGTCCTGGGGCCCGTTTATGCAATAACGTTGATGCAATAACACAAGGAGAGTAATCAAATGATGTCCAAACTTCGTTTCGCATTCGCCGTCGTGATGGTCGGTGCACTGGCCGCATGTCACTCGGGCGTCAAGCTCGACGAAAACGCCAACAAGGGCGCAGGCTCGGCCCAACCGAACCCGAACGACGTCGCGACGGTCAACGTCGACCCGCTGAACGATCCGAACAGCCCGCTCGCGAAGCGCAGCATCTACTTCGACTTCGACAGCTACTCGGTGAAGGATGACTATCAACCGCTGCTGCAACAACACGCGCAATATCTGAAGAGCCACCCGCAGCGTCACGTGCTGATCCAGGGCAACACCGACGAGCGCGGCACCAGCGAATACAACCTCGCACTCGGCCAGAAGCGTGCTGAAGCCGTGCGTCGTTCGCTGTCGCTGATGGGCGTGTCGGATTCGCAAATGGAGGCCGTGAGCCTCGGCAAGGAAAAGCCGCTGGCAACGGGTCATGACGAAGCGTCGTGGGCACAGAACCGCCGCGCCGACCTCGCGTATCAACAGTAAGTCAACGGGTGATGAGCCGAATGACGCATCGTTTCTCCTGGCTGCGGTTTGCCGCAGCGGCCTGCGTCGCAGGCACGGCCCTCACGGCCGTGCCCGCCCATGCGGGCATTTTCGACGACGATCAGGCCCGCCAGGCCATTCTCGATCTGCGCTCGAAGACCGATAGTCTGTCGAGCCAGCTATCGGCGGCGCAACGCACGATCCTCGATCAGTCCAACCGTCTCGACCAGCTCAACCAGCAGGTCGCGACGCTGCGCGGACAGAACGAGGACATGGCGAACCAGCTCACGACGCTGCAAAAGCAGCAGAAGGACTACTACACCGATCTCGACACGCGCCTGAAGAAATTCGAGCCGCAGCAACAGACGGTGGACGGCGTCCAGGGCGAGGTGCAGCCGGGTGAGACCGATGCGTTCAACGCGGCTTCACAGCAATTCCGCAGCGGCGACTTCAAGAACGCGGCGGCATCGTTCCGCAGCTTCATCTCCAAATATCCGAACAGCCCCTATCAGCCGACCGCGCAATACTGGCTCGGCAACGCGCTGTATGCACTGCGCGACTACAAGGGTTCGACGGCGGTCTGGCAAGGTGTCGTGAAGAACTATCCGCAGCATCCACGTGCACCGGAAGCGCTGCTCGCGATCGCGAACAATCAGCTCGAACAAGGCCAGAAGGCCGCGGCGAAAAAGACGCTCGAGCAGATCGTCGCGCAATACGCCGGCTCGGACGTCGCGCAGTCGGCCCAGAACAAGCTGTCGCAGATCAAGTAGATCGTGATGTCGGATTGATGACGTTTTGATGTAATTGGCAGTAACGCGCAGTGTCCGAAGTGATAGCCACGCGCGCCTCTCGCTGGAAAGCCCGGGTAGTAATGCCCGGACTTTTCATTTTGGGCGACGGTCTTGCTGAGTTGACAGGGCATTGGTGCGCCGATATAATTTCGCTTCTCTTTTGGGTCGTTAGCTCAGCTGGTAGAGCAGCGGACTTTTAATCCGTTGGTCACAGGTTCGAATCCCGTACGGCCTACCAAAGATTTAAAGGGCTCAGCGCAAGCTGGGCCCTTTTTCTTTGCTCCGCAAAGCTCATCGTGCGCCGTCTGTAGACTTGGCATCGACACCAGCTGAGTCCACCTTGACAGATACTACCTGGCCTGCTTACCCGCCAGCACCTTCTTAACCGCCTCGCAGATTACGTTTGGTCAGCAAACACCGATTCCGGCACGATTGGGGCCACAGGCAACGGCATCTTTCACGACAGAACCCGCGCCATACCCCGGCGAATCGCCTCCTCATCACTGACCCGATCGCCCAAACACACCGGAAAGTAGTGCTGCGTTTTCACGCCCAACGCAGGGAACTCGAATCCAAGGTGCTCGCCGACCAATCGAAGCAACGCGATGTCCAACTCTAATCGCCGAGATTCCCATTCCTTCACACGGTCTTTCCACTCGTCCGACGACGCCGTGTCGAAATAATGCAACAGTTCGCGCCATGCCTCGTTGATCTTTTTTAGCGGGCCTTTGGCACGGTAAAACGCTATCGGGATGCTGTTGAGCGCCTCCACTCGCACAGGCGCAAGCCACGTTGAGCGGTTCGCCATAAGGATATGAAACGCACGCTCGTGCAACCCACGCTTCGGCTTAAGATCATCGACCTTACATTGCGCGCGGAGCGCAAAAACCGGTCCAAAAAACGTCGCAAAAACTATAGCGAGATCGGTCAATCTCACGGAGAAATCGAAGCCTATACGGCCCCCAATCGCGAACAGGCGGATTCTGGCACGCCGCACCGGCCGCACCGAACCCATCTTGTCAGGTCTACGCGAACGTCACGCAACGCGCTTCGCCAACTCAAGTTCTTCCAAGTCGAGCGTGAAGTCGAAAACAATTTGGATCGGCTCGGTCGGCTTCCTGTTTTCGTTATAGCTGTCCCCGTCCGCCTTCAGTTGCTTGCAATCGCCCAAAATTTGAACTCGCCGTTGCTGGAATGCCAGCTTCATGTGTTCATGCGACGCGGTGCGAATGTCATCCCAAAGCACGAATTGCTCCGAGCCTTGTCCATACGTCGCCGCATGCTTGGTGCGAATCCGTCGTCCCTGCGGATCCGTCACGTGCTCGTCCCGCATAGCACGCGCAAGATGGTCAGCACATTGACTCACGACCGCTGAGGGCTGGGGCTTCCATTTCCCTTGGTCCACCGCCCACTGCGCTATGTCACGCGTCGATGCCGGCCACTTCTTGCCTGCCGCTTGATACTCACGAACAAGCTCCTGCATGTGTTCGCTATAGGTTGCCATCTTGGACTCCCTTCTTCAAAGGTCGGCTGGTAAGACACTGCCGAAGCCATCTGTTAACGCAGGTCCAACTATGTACTCTCGGACCTTTTCCAAATATTTTCGGTGAAACTGCCAAGGCACCAGCCGGCGGTTCTGCAACTGGCCGACAACAATCCCAGGATGCACCCTGAGTCTCTTCGCGAACCCTAAAATTTTCTGATCCGTGAACAGCGGATGCACTCTTGCGATAAATCCGTCCAGCTCATTCTTCGGGATTGAAAATTCAGCCGCAGCATCGTTCGCGCGCTTCTCGATTACCGGAAGCTCGACTTCATCATTGGACAACATGTCTATCTCGACTATGGGCGCAGACTGGCCCTCGCCATGAGCGATATGATCGAGTTCATGCAGCAACGTGTGCCAAAAATTATCGACTCTATCGAATCGCAACGACAATGCAATTACCGGCGCGTCTTTCGCCAACCAAAAGCAAGCACCGTCGATCTTAGAGCCCGGCAACGCCTCCACGACGACCAAGCGGACACCCGCTCTCGCAAGCAGAACCGGAACATTTCGTACGCTGTCGACAAACTCCAAGCACTCTCGCAACTCTTGCATCACGCCTGAGAGTTTTGATTGCGTAAATTTCTCAGCCGAAACGGCGCGTGCAATCTTTCCGGCACGGATCAACCAAGCGACTTGCTGAATTGAAACGTCTTCATACGACGTTTTACGAGCAGCGTGAGGAAAGGCAGGTCTCTCGTCCAAAGACGCCGTACCGAAATAGTTCAAAAACTGCGTTTCTAGAAGGTCTAGGCTATTTGACGCCTCCACCCACCCCCGCTTAATCATCTCTCGAACGGGGAACAAGTTATACAGTTTGGCCCGTCGAGAAATTGTGTTCGGCTCGCTCCTGACTTTGGACAGCTGATATTGACTCTCCAAGTTCATCCAGAATTCGGCACCGGTGCCAAGCGCCTCCCCGAGCGCGACCGCTGTCTCCGGCGTAATAGCCCGCTTTCCGGCCATAACCTCGCTAACAACACGGGAGGGACGCCCCATAATCTCCGCAAGCTCGACTTGCGACCATCCCCGCGCTTCCAATTCTTCCCTCAAGAATTCGCCGGGCGGAAACACCTCAGCAACGTTCTTTGACATGATAGCCTCAGCAATTAAACCTAATGGTAGTCTTCAATTCCGATCACAACGACGATCTTCCCCGATGGCTGCTTCTTAAACTCCAAGATCAAACGCCACTGATCATTCAGCCTCATCGAGTACTGTCCAGCACGATCGCCCTTCAGTTTTTCGAAATGTAGTGACTTGAGCGCATAGAACGTTCGCTCGTCATCTGCGGCGTCGATCGCCTGGATGCGCATCCTAAATTTGGTGATAACCGCGACCGAGTAACCGGCCGTGAATCCGCCGTCGCATGCCAAACGCTCAAGGTCCGCGCTCCTGTATTCGATTTCCATTCTATGTCTGATGCGTGTGGATCGAAATTACACGTTTACACTTTGTGTAAAGTGTACGATCATACGGCTGCCGACGCAAGCTTTTCTGAGCAACTTGCGCCAGCGGACGCGGACGGAGACCGAAACCCCGCATCCTTAGCGGCTTATCATGCCACCCCATTTTTTGGGCGCAGCTTGGATCAGTTCAACTTCGGGCGCTCGCGTCGTAAATCCGGACAAAATCTCAAACCTGTTGGAGGCAGTTGTGCAAGAAGGCAGTCATCGTATTCCGTACGCTCGTTACCTCAAAGACTGGACGTATGGCAAAGACGCGGCAGAGCGGCTGCAAGCCGAAGGGGAGCGCATCGAACCATCCGAGTACAGGCCCGAGATGGAAAGCAGAATATTTTGCCCCGAGTGCACGACGCCGCTCAGTCGTGCGCCGAAAAATGCAGACCTTTTCACTAACAGCCGGACAGCCCATTTCCGTCACAAACCAGCACATAGGCTCGTACCATGCGCACTGCGGACCTCCCGCGGCGCTGGGCCTGATATGACTTTCCGTGTCAATCGGGATCGGTTTTCGCTTTTCTCTGGTAGGCACATGAATTTCCTGGAGGCGGCGTAGCAGTAAGTCTCGACGGTGGATCGCACTGATATCCGCGGGTTGGTTACCGCATTACAGAGGTCCGCCCCTTGAGCCTGCCGCCATCTAAAGCCGCAAATCGAATGATGTCCGTTGCATAGTCCAACCGCGGGTTGCTCGGGTGCCGGGCTACGCCGCCTTCAGGAAACTCGTCGAATCTGTGTAGCAAAGCTCAGCGGTACGCGGGCCGCTCGTTTCGCGTTACGGCGAGCGACATCGCGAGCTTGCTGATGTCCCAGATGAACCCCGCAAGTTCGCGTGCGACGGCGACGACAGCGATGTTCACATTCTTGCCGCGTGCTGCCAGCTTGCGATATCGGCGGCAGAGTCGGACCTGTGCGTCCCAGGTCAAGGATGCGTTTGGGAATGCCTTCATGTCGGCGCTGAATTTCCGGACTCACGCGTGCCGGGTATCTGTAGCTCCAGGCGGCCTCGACGAGCAGCTTTCTTGCATAGCTGTTGCCGTTCTTCGTGATGCTGCCCTGACGCCGCCGCTCACCCGAAGAATGTTCTGAGGGCGTCACGCCCAGCCAGGCCATCAGTTGGCGCGGGTGCTCAAAGCGGGAGAGGTCCCCCAATTCGGAGAGCATGCCCACGGCGGTGATGAACTGTATGCCGCGCATGGTCTGCAGACCGAGAATGGCCGGATAAAATCGCCAGCCGACGACAGGTTCGTGCAAGGTCGCCTCGAGGCGCTCACATTGCGCAAACCTGTCTTCAATCGTGCGACGGCACTCGTCGAAGGCCAGTTGCTGCCAGTGGTTTGGGAATGCAAATACGCTTATCCATCGCCGGTGCGCGGGACCCCAGTTGGCGTTACCTGAGTAGCGGACTCCATGCGATAGCAGGAAGGACTTCAATCGCTGGCGGGCCTGTCTGAGATCTGCTTTCGCTGCCGCCCATGCGCGCGCCAGGTCCCGGAACGCCTCATCTTCAACATCCGGCACGTGTACCGCTGACAGGTCGCCAGCGCGCAGTGCGCGTACGAGCTTGACCGCGTCGCGCCGGTCCGTCTTGACTCGCTCGCCCGGTTTCTTCGGAATCAGGGACGGCGCGCATACCACGCAGTCGAATCCTCTTTCAACGAGTTCCCTGTAGAGTCCGTAGCCACAGGGGCCGGCTTCATAGACAACGCGGACATGGCGCGCCTTCGACTGAACACGCTTGCATAGGCGATCGATATCCGCCTTCTGCGTTCCTATCTTGCCCAACAGTTCCACGTCGCCCATATCGATCGCGTACGCCACCGTGATCGACTCCTTGTGAACATCCAGACCGACAAACACCGTGCTATCGTGGTTCACGCTGGCCTCCGCGCTGGAAATCGCCGGGGTGTGCCCTGTGCACATCGTGCGGCTCTGGCAGTGATGCTGACCCGCGTTTGGTTCCTCACGGCGGGCCAGCCGCTGACTCACGGAAGGTCATACTGCCTAAACTACTTCTCCGAAGAGGAAATGCGGCAAGCCGTTCAAAATTCCGACCTAGCGATCATGAGCGGCTGGCAAAATACGCCGCCCGATCAAGCAATTGACGAAACGGATGCTGACGCAGTGTTCGATCAGACACAGATAATCGATCCAGACGGTCCGCCAACAGAAGTGCCTCTCGGTAGACATACAGGCGAACGCTTCCTTTTACCGAGCAAGCTGTCGACGGTCTTGGCTATCTGCCGAAACTTCGACAAGAATCTTGATCGCGCTTTTTTCTTCCCCGACAGCCAATACCCTGTCCGCTTAACCGACAAGCTGTTCGATATTGCATTGGTGAATGAAGATCCGCCGACGCAATCGCATCTGTTCTTCGGCCGGATACGGACGCTCTCCCGCGTCAACTTTCGCGACAAGTTCACCTTGGTGTCTGATGAAGATGTGCAGGTAAAGGTGTACGCGTGGCCGACGCACAACGACCGAAAACACATCACCAGAACCTCTGAAGGGCGAGTATTACTTTTTTACGGTGAGCTTTATCGTGAGAACGACGGCATCCTCGCGTGCAAAGTTGATGACTGGGGAGCGTACAGCCTGTTACCCGAAAAATACGAACACTGCTTGCCCGACTGACTCAACGAGTCGGATCAACCTTATCGCCTTTGCGCTCCCGAACGTAATGCTCGGTCATCTTCAGCGAGCGATGGCCGAGCCGCTTCTTCCCGCCCGCCTCAACGTAGCCTTCCGTTCAGGCACTGCCCTCCGCCCTCCAACGCCGCCAAAGAACACCAGGCATCCCGCAACGACATCGCGCCAACGCGCCAGCGCATTCTTATCTTTTTAGTAATTTTCGATTCATGTTTGTGCCACGGGTGGTTTGTAGCCTCGCGACTTGCAATACCGGCTGCAACTTTCAAAAAATTTCACCCACCCTACTCAAACACACAGAATGCAAACCACCCTGAAGGCGCTTCCGATCGCGGTTCTGATCTCCGCCATCTACGGCTGCGGCGGCAGCACCCAAAACCCGTCGAGCACGAGCGCGCCGCAAGGCACCACGAGCAGCACCCCGGCCACGACGACGACGCCCTCGACTTCCGCCAGCAACTACACGGCTGGCAACCTGCTGATCTCGCGCACGGCCTATGATCCGGCGTACGTCGTGAGCGGCACGCTGCCTTATAACGCGACGCCCACGACCACCAATGCATCGCCCGTGACGGCCGTCACGCCCGGCGGCTTTCCGAACGTGTTCACCAACGATTCGAACGACGCCAACTTCGGCGTGACGTCGGAAGCGTATCTGGATCAGTGGGCACCGAACGCGACGAGCCCGTCGCAAACGTTGGACATCACCGCGCAGGCCGCGAAAAGCAACGTGAATTTCGCCACCAGCTTCGCCTCGAAGTCGGAGCTCGCGCTGAACGTGTCGCTGGATCAGAAATCGCTGACCTTCACCGGCTACAACGCGTCGATCGACCAGCTCGATATCTCAAACACGAATACGCCAGGCGTGGTCGACACGACGAATACCGACGTCGCAACGCCTACCTACCGTACCGTCGCGCAGCTGAATTTCGCCGATAACAGCCTGTCGTTCACGAACACCAACGCGTACGCCGGCAACAACAGCCGCGCGGCCGTGCTCGCCAACGGCATGTACTACATCGTCGGCAATGCCGGCAATTCGGGCAAGAATCCGAAGCCGACGACGGCCCAGCTCGACATGCTGACGATGAACACCGGCGTGCAAAGCATCGCTCCGGGCAGCCAATGCGCGTTCACGCAAGTAATCGGCGCATTCCAGTCCGGCACGGGCACCGGCACGTACGCGGTTGCACCGGCTGGAACGGCGTGCTCGCTGGCGTCGATGGGTTCGATCACGGGCGGTAGCTCGACGGGCGACCAGTTCGGATTCTCGATCGCGAGCCTGCCGACCACGCCCGCAACGGCCGCCGACAAAACCGGCAAGGACGCCAACCTGCGCGGCCTGTTCGTCGGCCCGGACGGCACGATGTATGTCTCCAAGGGCAGCGGCGGCAACGGCGTGAACACCGTGTACCAGGTCGGCGCGACCGCTGCGCTCGCCAACGGCGGCAAGTTGCCGCAAAACGCCGCGATGACGATCGTGCCTGGTTTCCCGACGGCCCTCGCGACCAACCTGACGGCGCTCACGTCACCTAGCCAGGTGACCGGCACGGTCTATCCGTTCGGCATGTGGATCCCCGCGTCGAATCCGTCGATCATGTTCGTCGCCGACGAAGGCGACAGCACGCCGGGCGACCAGGTGAGCGGCAGCGGCGGCCTGTGGGTCTATCAGAACCAGAACGGCACGTGGAAGCCGCTCGCCAACCTGACGACCGGCCTGAACCTCGGCACGGCCTACACGGTGACGGACACGACCGGCGCGTACGGTACGAAGGGCGCGAGCTATACGACGACGCCTGACGGCTTGCGCAACATCACGGGCCAGGTCAACAGCGACGGTTCGTTCACGATCTACGCCGTGACCTCGACGATCGGCAACAGCCTCGGCACCGCGTTCGATGCGGGCGCCGACTCGAACCAGCTCGTCAAGATCACCGTGGGCATCAACGGTTCGACGGTGAGCTCGGCGCAGGGCTTCACCGTGATGCAGACCGCGCCGTATGGCCAGGCGCTGCGCGGCGTCGCACTCGTGCCGAAGTCCTGAGCGGGTTAGTGGATTATCGGGTAGGAGGCGGGGTTGCCCCCGCCGTCCTCCCACAACACCGGACGTACGGATCACGTATCCGGCGTTTCCTGACGACTGGATTGCTCCAGCGAGCTTCGTTTCGT
>NZ_CADFGP010000020.1 GCF_902833905.1 Paraburkholderia tuberum STM678
CCGCATCAAGCGCCCACACTTATCGACTGTTAGTTTTTAAAGATCGGTCCGCCAAACCCGCCGCGCCTGAACCACCACTACCCGGCACTGCTTCGTTTGCGTCGCTGCGTCTGCAGCAGAGAAACGGGATTATGGAGAACTTCCGTCGGATCGTCAACAGGTTTTTATCACTCGCCTAACCTGCCCACGCCCACGCCATCAAAGGCTTCCCGCTTCTCCGCACCCCGGCGTCCGGAGCACGAAAGTGCGGAATTCTAGTCGCCGACATCGGGACTTGCAAGCGATATTTTGACAAGCGTATTAACGGTGCTTGAAAATCGGTTTGCGCTTCTCCACGAACGCGGCCATGCCCTCTTTCTGGTCTTCGGTGGCGAAGAGCGAATGGAACAGGCGGCGCTCGAAATGCACGCCCTCCGCGAGCGTCGTTTCAAAGGCTCGGTTGACCGACTCCTTGACCATCAGCACCGCCGGCAGCGGGAATTCCGCAATGGTGGCGGCCGCGCCGACCGCTTCGTCAAGCAGCGATGCCGCCGGGATCACGCGCGAAACCAGTCCGGCGCGCTCCGCTTCGGCGGCATCCATGAAACGGGCGGTTAAACAGAGGTCCATCGCCTTCGCTTTTGACACCGCCCGCGGCAAGCGCTGCGTGCCGCCCGCGCCCGGCATGATCCCGAGCTTGATTTCCGGTTGACCGAACTTCGCCGTGTCGGCGGCGAAAATGATGTCGCACATCATCGCCAGTTCGCAGCCGCCGCCGAGCGCGAAGCCCGCCACCGCGGCAATGATCGGCTTACGGATCGAGCGAACCGTTTCCCAATTGCGCGTGATGTAGTCGCCCTTGTAGACATCCATATAGGAGTACGACGCCATCATCCCGATGTCCGCACCCGCCGCGAACGCTTTCTCGCTGCCCGTCACGACGATTGCGCCAATCGACTCGTCGCCGTCGAACTCGCGCAACGCTGCGCCTAGTTCGTCCATCAGCGCGTCGTTCAGTGCATTCAGAGCCTTCGGACGGTTGAGCGTAATCAGTCCGACCCGTCCCCGCGTCTCAACCAGAATGTTTTCGTAAGCCATGCCGCCTCCATAAGGGTTAATCGCACGCGAAAAACGCTTCGCGCATCGTCCGTGGTGATGCTACCATTCCCCAACCAACCGGTCGGTCAATTATTCGACAGGTATTTCCCCAACGTATAGCCGAGCCTCTTTGCCATGACACATCCGCTATTCACCAAGCACGAAGACACGCTGCACAAAGCGCTCGCCGCGCTCGAAACGCGCGGCTACTGGAGCCCGTTCGTCGAGATGCCCAGTCCGAAAGTGTACGGGGAAACAGCCAACGCGGACGGCGAAGCCGCGTTCAAGGCGCTTCTAGACAAAACGTTCGACCTGGACCAACCGTCGACGGGAGAGACCGTCGGCGCAGAGGTTTCGCCGTTCGGCTTCCAGCTCGGCGTGCGTTACCCGAAAGCCGACCCGAGCGCGCTCATCGCCGCATCTGCCGCGGCGCAACGCGATTGGCGCGCCGCCGGCTCGCAGGCATGGATCGGCGTGAGCCTCGAAATCCTCGCGCGCCTGAATCGCGCCAGCTTCGAGCTCGGCTACAGCGTGATGCACACGACCGGTCAGGCGTTCATGATGGCCTTCCAGGCAGGGGGCCCACACGCGCAGGATCGCGCGCTCGAAGCGGTCGCGTATGCCTGGGATCAGCTGCGCCGTATTCCCGCCGACGCGCACTGGGAAAAGCCGCAAGGCAAAAACCCGCCGCTCGCGATGCACAAGCGCTACACCGTCGTGCCGCGCGGCATCGGCCTCGTGCTCGGCTGCTGCACATTCCCGACGTGGAACGGCTATCCGGGCCTGTTCGCCGATCTGGCCACCGGCAACACGGTGATCGTCAAGCCGCATCCGGGCGCGATCCTGCCGCTCGCGCTGACCGTGCGCATCGCGCGTGACGTGTTGCGCGAAGCGGGCTTCGATCCGAACGTCGTCACGCTGCTGGCCACCGCCCCGAACGACGGCGCCCTCGTCCAGCAACTGGCCCAGCGCCCCGAGATCAAACTGATCGACTTCACGGGCAGCACCCAGAACGGCACCTGGCTCGAGCGCAACGCGCACCACGCGCAGGTCTACACCGAAAAAGCTGGCGTCAATCAGATCGTCATCGACTCGGTCGACGACATCAAGGCGGCCGCGCGCAACATCGCGTTCTCGCTGGCGCTGTACTCAGGCCAGATGTGCACCGCGCCGCAAAATATCTACGTACGGCGAGACGGCATTCGCACCGCGGAAGGCACGCTCAGCTTTGACGATGTCTCCCAGGCGCTTGCCGGCGCGGTGCAAAAGCTCGTCGCCGATCCGGCCCGCGCCGTCGAACTGCTCGGCGCGATCCAGAACGAAGGCGTCGTGCAGCGCATCGACGAAGCCGCCGGGCTCGGTCGCGTTCTCGTCGCGAGCCAGACGCTCGACCATCCGTCCTTTCCGGGCGCTCGCGTGCGCACACCGCTCGTATTGGAACTCGACGCCTCGACCGACCGCGCCCAGTTCACGAGAGAATGGTTCGGGCCGATCTCGTTCGTCATCGCGACGGACTCGACCGCGCAGTCACTCGACCTCGCTGGCGACATTGCTACCGAGCACGGCGCGCTAACGCTGGCGGTCTACAGCACGGACGACGCCGTGCTCGACGCCGCGCACGAAGCGTCGATTCGCGGCGGCGTCGCACTGTCGATCAACCTGACCGGTGGCGTGTTCGTCAACCAGTCCGCGGCTTTTTCGGACTTTCACGGCACCGGCGCCAACCCGGCCGCGAATGCCGCGCTTGCCGATGCCGCTTTCGTCGCCAACCGCTTCCGCGTCGTTCAAAGCCGCGTTCATGTTGAACCGAAAGCGGCGCCCGCGGTAGCTGGCTGAACGGCATAAGAAGGCTTCAGCACAACGCACGACTTCGTCCTATGCCGTTCGGCGGATGGACCGAGTCGTGCGCTCTGACTAACATCAGACATCGGATCGGCATCACGCGCCGACGCTAGTCGAGCGACCGTGCCCATCGGCCAAAGAGAGTTTGAGGAGACACCCCATGTCATATGAAGCGATCCGGCTGGACATCGACTCATCGAGCCACGTCGCCACCATCACGCTGAACCGCCCGGACAAGCTCAACAGCTTCACGCGCGCGATGCATCAGGAACTCGGCGCGGCACTCGACCAGGTCGAAAAGTCCGGCGCCCGTGCGCTCGTGCTCACCGGCGCGGGACGCGGCTTCTGCGCCGGCCAGGATCTCGCCGACCTCGATTTCACGCCCGGCGCGATGACCGACCTCGGCGCCGTCATCGATGAATACTTCAATCCGTTGATCCGCCGTCTGCAAGCGCTACCGTTTCCGGTGATCGCCGCGGTCAACGGCACGGCCGCCGGCGCGGGCGCCAATCTCGCGTTGGCCTGCGACCTGGTGCTCGCAGCTCGCTCCGCGAGTTTCATCCAAGCGTTCGTGAAGATCGGCCTCGTGCCGGATTCGGGCGGGACGTGGTTCCTGCCGCAACGCGTTGGCATGGCACGCGCGCTCGGCCTCGCGATCACCGGCGACAAGCTCAGCGCCGACACAGCCGAAAGCTGGGGCTTGATCTGGCAAGCGCTCGACGACGCCGAACTGGCTCCGGCCGCGGCAAAACTCGCGGCCCAGCTTGCCCAGCAACCGACGCGCGCGATCGCCGCGATCAAGCAGGCGATGCGTGCCGGCACAACGCAAACGCTCGACCAGCAGCTCGATCTCGAGCGTGATCTGCAGCGCCAACTAGGCGCCTCGCACGATTACGCGGAAGGCGTGCAGGCATTTATCGAAAAGCGCGCGCCGCGCTTCGAGGGGCGTTGAGATGTCCACGCAAACCACCCGCCCCGACCAGATGACTGCCGACGAACTCGCCCGCGCGACAGCTGCCGCGATGTACGAAAACGACGCCTGCAGTCGCGCGCTCGGGCTCGAGATTCTCGAAGTGCGCCCCGGCTATGCGCGGCTGCGCATGGCGGTGCGCGACGACTTCCTGAACGGCCATCAGATCTGCCACGGCGGCCTGATCTTCACGCTCGCCGATTCGACCTTCGCGTTCGCCTGCAACACTTACAACATCAATACGGTTGCCGCCGGCTGCTCGATTGAATACCTCCGGCCGGTCTACGGCGGCGACGTGCTGAGCGCCGAAGCGGTCGAGCAGACATCGAGCGGGCGCACTGGCATCTACGATATTCGCGTCACGAATCGCGCCGGCGAGACCGTCGCGATGTTTCGCGGCAAGTCGGCGCAAATCAGGGGCAACCTGATTCCCACCGGCGACTGACATTGAGCGGCGGCAAGCCAGAGCCGCCCTCGCGGACAGCTGTCTGCGCGGCTCTCTGACGCCAACGCGTTACATATCAAACTCAGATACTGAGGCAGCAAGGAGACATTCGATGAGCACCGCTCTTCCGCTCGATCCGATCGAGACCGCCAGCCGCGACGAGCTCGCCGCGCTCCAACTTGAACGGCTCAAATGGTCACTCACCCATGCGTATGAAGATTCGCCGGTGTACCGGCGCAAGTTCGACGAAGCCGGTGTTCATCCGGGCGATGTCAAGTCGCTCGCGGACCTCGCGCGCTTTCCGTTCACGACGAAGAAGGATTTGCGCGACAACTATCCGTTCGGCATGTTCGCGGTGCCGCCGGAGCAGATTTCGCGAATCCATGCATCGTCTGGGACGACCGGCAAGCCGACCGTCGTCGGCTATACGGCGCGCGACATCGACACGTGGGCGAATCTCGTCGCCCGTTCGATACGCGCCGCCGGCGCGAAGCGCGGCGACAAGGTGCACGTGAGCTACGGCTACGGCCTCTTCACGGGCGGCCTCGGCGCGCATTACGGCGCCGAGCGCGCGGGGCTCACCGTGATTCCGTTCGGCGGTGGTCAGACCGAAAAGCAGGTGCAGCTGATCCAGGACTTCCGGCCGGACATCATCATGGTGACACCGAGCTACATGCTGTCGATCGCCGACGAACTCGAGCGCCAGGGTATCGACCCGGCTAGCTGCTCATTACGCATCGGCATCTTCGGCGCTGAGCCGTGGACCAACGAAATGCGCGAGGCGATCGAAAAACGCATGGGCATCGACGCGGTCGACATCTACGGTCTCTCCGAAGTGATGGGCCCGGGCGTCGCCTCGGAGTGCATCGAGACCAAAGACGGCCCGACGATCTGGGAAGACCATTTCTATCCCGAGATCATCGACCCCGAAACGGGCGAGGTGCTGCCCGATGGCGAACTCGGCGAACTCGTGTTCACGTCGCTGACTAAAGAAGCGCTGCCGATCATCCGCTACCGCACGCGCGATCTCACGCGCCTGCTGCCGGGCAGCGCCCGCACGATGCGGCGTATGGAAAAAATCACGGGCCGCTCGGACGACATGATGATCGTCCGTGGCGTCAATGTGTTCCCGACGCAGATCGAAGAGTTGCTGCTCAAGCAGCACGCGCTCGCGCCGCACTATCAGATCGTACTGACGAAGGAAGGGCCGCTCGACGTGTTGACGCTGAACGTCGAACCGTGCCCCGAAAGCGCGCCGGATATTTCCGCGCTAACCACCGCGAAAAACGCGCTGGCGTACGACATCAAGGCGCTGATTGGCGTAAGCGCGGTGGTGAACGTGCTGGCCGTGAATGGGATCGAGCGCTCGGTGGGCAAGGCGCGGCGGGTGGTCGACAAGCGCAGTTCGGGGCTCTAAGTCAGGCAACGCGCAGCGTAAGAGCCCAACAAAAAACGGCGTCACGCACGGATCCTGATCCGAACGTGACGCCGATTTCCACGACTTCTATTAGCGGCTTCGCGGCAGCCTCCAACCCGCCTCCCGAAAACCGCCGTAACTCAAACGGCAGTCACGCTTCCGCCTGCGCCCCACCGCCTCACGAATTCGGCAGCAGCAACCACATCCGGCCACCCTGCTTCATCTTGCCAGCCAGATCACCGGCACCGTCGCCGAGGCCCCAGAAGTAGTCGGCGCGCACGCCGCCTTTGATCGCGGTGCCCGTGTCCTGCGCGAACACGAGGCGGTTCATCGGCGAGTTCGTCAGCGGCCGTGTGGTCTGCAGGAACACCGGCGTGCCGAGCGGAATCGCGCTCGGGTCGACCGCAATCGAGCGCTCCGGCGTCAGCGGCACGCCGAGCGCGCCGATCGGGCCGTCCGCGCCGCCGCTCGGCATACTTTCGGCCGACGGCATCTCGCGAAAAAACACGAAGCGCGGATTGGTGTCGAGCAATCCATCGACGCGCGTCGGATTCGCGCGTGCCCATGCCTTGATGCCCTGCATCGTCGCCTGCGCGGGTGTGATCTCGCCATGATCGAGCAGCCAGCGCCCGATCGACTTGTACGGCTGATCGTTGGTACCGCCAAAGCCGACGCGCATCACACTGCCGTCTTCCATCACGATGCGCCCGGAGCCCTGCACCTGCAAAAAGAATGCTTCGATCGGGTCGTCGACCCACACGAGTTCGTTGCCGCTGAGCGCGCCCGAGCGTTCGAGTTGGGCGCGCGCCGGCAACGGCGCCCCCGCGCGATAGCCGGCGGGCCAGCGGTACAGCGCGGTCTGATATACCCCATGCCGCGTGCGCGAGCCCCGCAGCAGGGGCTCGTAGTAACCGGTGACCAGACCGTCGAGCGTGCCGTCGCTATTCGCGAGCTGGAACGGCGTGAAGTAGGCTTCGAAGAAGGCGCGCGCGCCGGTGACGTCGAGATCGTCGATTTGCGCGGCGGCCGCGCATGCACGCGACCAGTTCGGCTGACGCGCGAGCCTCGTGCAGTTTTGCCGCAACGCGGCCGTCGCGCCGATCAGCGAGTCGTCCTGCCAGCCCGGCACCTGCTGCCACGCAACCGCGGTCAAGCGCGACGACGCGATCTGGCCGGGGATGATCGCCGCGCCGCTCGGCGGCGAAGGCCGGAGCGCGCCGCCGCCGCCGCAGGAGGCAAGCAACACCGCAACCGACAATGCACTGACCCACGCGCCGGCTCGGCGGACAAAACGCATACAATGTTCGTTCTTGATGGAAACCGCCATGTCTGATTTGTTTGACGAATACCCGATGCTCATCTTCGCGCTGGAATCGCTGCTCGCGCTGTTCCTGCTCGTCTTTATCGTTGTGTGGACGTCGTCTGGCAAGAAAAAAGCGAGACGTGCCAAGCCGGCAGAACGGTCCCAACAGCAAAAGCCGCAGTGACCCTGACCGCCGGGTTGCATACGGAACCGCGCAACCCCTCGTGCATCAAGCGCTCGTCTGAGCGCTCATCCAACCACCCACTCAACTGCCCGCTGCGCCGCGCGCCGATACGAACTCGTTAACGACCGCGCAACACCGCGCCGGTTCAATGCAACGTTCGCGGCATGCGCAACACGAACTCCGGCACCGGCGCCTCGAAGCGCTCACCATCCTCCGCCACGCAGAAGTAATCGCCGCGCATCGTGCCGACCGGCGTCGCGATCACTGCCCAACTCGTGTATTCGAAATGCTCGCCCGGCTTGAGCAGCGGCTGATGACCGACCACGCCCAGACCTTTGACTTCCTGGACGGTGTTTTCGCTGTCGGTGATGATCCAGTGACGCGCGATCAACTGTGCGGGCACCTGGCCGATGTTACGGATGGTCAGCGTGTAGGCAAAGGCGTACTGGCGACGCTCCGGGTCCGATTCTTCGGGCAGGTAGTGCACCTGCGCCGAGACGCTGAATTCGTACTGGCTCATCCTGATTCCGATCTGATCAAACGGGCTGTGAAAAATCGTGGAAGGCCCGAACGCCAATGGTCTGCGGGTGCAGCGGCGATGCGGCGCTCATGGAATGGCATTCTGCTTGATGCGCGGCATGGCCGCAACCGGATACGCCTTTCGGCCAGCAGTGTCTAAGACGTTGGGACACGGCTGCTTTGCCGCGCCCAGTCTCCATGTCGTTTTTGCGCCGGCACTTTGCGAAGTTTCATCGCGCGATTCCGCCACGCCAACCGCGGCCAGCACCCCGGTCTGCACGCGCAAAACCGGTAAAATGGCGCTTTCCCGCTTGCATCGGCCCCTGTCATGACGCAATTTCGCATCGCCCCCAGCATTCTCTCCGCCGACTTCGCCCGCCTGGGCGAAGAAGTCCGCAACGTCGTCGCCGCCGGCGCCGACTGGATCCACTTCGACGTGATGGACAACCACTACGTGCCGAACCTGACCATCGGCCCGCTCGTATGCGAAGCGATCCGCCCGCACGTGGACGTGCCAATCGACGTGCACCTGATGGTGCGTCCCGTCGACCGCATCGTGCCGGACTTCGCGAAAGCCGGCGCGAACCTGATCAGCTTTCACCCGGAAGCGTCGGATCACATCGACCGCACGCTGTCGCTGATCCGCGACCACGGCTGCAAGGCCGGCCTCGTGTTCAATCCGGCGACGTCGCTGAACTATCTCGATCATGTGATGGACAAGGTCGACCTCGTGCTGATCATGTCGGTGAACCCGGGCTTCGGCGGCCAGTCGTTCATCCCCGAGGCGCTCAACAAGCTGCGCGAAGCGCGCAAACGCATCGACGCGTACACCGAGCGCACCGGCCGCGACATCCACCTCGAAGTGGACGGCGGCGTGAAGGTCGACAACATCGCGGAAATCGCGGCGGCCGGCGCGGACACGTTCGTGGCCGGCTCGGCGATCTTTGGCCAGCCCGATCACAAGGTCGTGATCGACAAGATGCGCGCCGCCCTCGCGACCGTCCAGCGTTAAAAACCAGCGCCTCATGACCACTTCGTATCCCTCCCCGACGTTTACCGGCGCGCGCCTCGAAGCCGCGATCATCGACCTCGACGGCACGATGATCGACACGGCCGACGACTTCACCGCCGGCCTGAACGGTATGCTCGCTCAGCTCGACGCGGAGGAAACGACGCGCGAGGAAGTGGTCGGCTACGTCGGCAAGGGTTCGGAGCATCTGATCCGCAGCGTGCTTGCGCCGCGCTTCGAAGCCGAGCACGCGCAAGAGCGCTTCGACGAAGCGCTCGCGATCTATCAGGCCGAGTACGCGAAGATCAACGGCGTGCACACGCGGCTTTATCCAGACGTCGAGGCCGGTCTGCGCGCGCTGCGCGACGCGGGCCTGAAGCTCGCCTGCGTGACCAACAAGCCGCACCGCTTCGCGCTCGAATTGCTGCAGCAGTACCGGCTTGCACCGTATTTCAGCGTCGTGCTCGGCGGCGACAGTCTCGCGAAAAAGAAACCGGACCCGCTTCCGATGCTGACCGCCGCCGCGCAGCTCGGCGTCGAGCCGAGCGCCACGGTGGCGATCGGCGACTCGGAAAACGACGCGCTGGCGGGCCGCGCGGCCGGCATGGCGACGCTGACCGTGCCCTACGGGTACAACCACGGCCAAGCTATACAAACGATAAAATCCGATGGTATAGTTGCCTCGCTGCTCGACGCCGCCAGGGCGATCGCAGCGCATCAATCCACGACTTAACAGTCCTTCATCCTCATGTTTCTGAATAAAAAACGGAGTCTGATTAGCATCGACCGGGGAGCCTGGCCCTGGCGTCGCTGGTCGCGCTAACCTCGCCTGAGGTACGCTGAAGCTCGTCTTCGGCAACCGTTTTTTACTTCGCTGCGCTCACGCGCTTTTTCCATCGATCTGTTTTTGCGCAGCTGCATCGGCTGATTGAGCCTGCGCGTACCCGCAAGGTACCGTTGCTCACCCGCACCGCTAGCACGCGCCGATGGAAGACCCGCGCCGGTCGGTATCATTGTGTCGAGAACGTCGACCCACGCCCTGACCGGAGGCGCTTAGCCCCGCTTTGCCCGACGCTTGCTGCCGCCGGACCACCGTACAGGATCGGAACATGACCGAACTCGAATTCCAGTCCCTCGCCAACGAGGGTTTCAACCGCATCCCGCTGATCGCCGAAGCGCTCGCCGACCTCGAGACGCCGCTGTCGCTGTACCTGAAGCTCGCGCAGACCGAGCGCAACGGCGCGAACTCGTTCCTGCTGGAGTCGGTGGTCGGCGGCGAACGCTTCGGGCGTTATTCGTTCATCGGCCTGCCGGCGCGGACTCTCATGCGCACGCGCAACGGCGTGTCGGAAGTGGTCCGCGACGGCAAGGTCGTCGAGACGCACGACGGCGATCCGCTCGCGTTCATCCAGCAATTCCAGGCGCGCTTCAAGGTCGCGCAACGCCCGGGGCTGCCGCGCTTCACCGGCGGTCTCGCCGGCTACTTCGGCTATGACGCGGTGCGCTACATCGAGAAGAAGCTCGCGCACAGCGCGCCGAAAGACGACCTCAATCTGCCCGACATCCAGCTGCTGCTGACCGAGGAAGTCGCGGTCATCGACAACCTCGCCGGCAAGCTCTATCTGGTGGTCTACGCCGACCCGACCCAGGCTGAGGCCTACACGAAAGCGAAGCACCGTCTGCGCGAACTGCGCCAGCGGCTGCGCGTCACCGTCGAGCCGCCCGTCGTGTCGGCCAGCGTACGCACCGAGATCTACCGCGAGTTCGCGAAAGACGATTACCTGGCGGCCGTGCGCAAGGCGAAGGAATACGTCGCCGCCGGCGAACTGATGCAGGTGCAGGTCGGCCAGCGCCTGATCAAGCCGTACCGCGACAATCCGCTGTCGCTGTATCGCGCGCTGCGCTCGCTGAATCCGTCGCCGTACATGTACTACTACAACTTCGGCGACTTCCACGTGGTCGGTGCGTCGCCGGAGATTCTGGTGCGCCAGGAAAAGCGCGGCGAGGACCGTATCGTCACGATCCGCCCGCTGGCCGGCACCCGTGCGCGCGGCAACACGCCCGAGCGCGATGCCGCGCTCGCTACCGAGCTGCTGAACGATCCGAAGGAAATCGCCGAGCATGTGATGCTGATCGACCTCGCGCGCAACGACGTCGGCCGCATCGCGCAGATCGGCTCGGTGGTCGTGACCGACAAGATGGTGATCGAGAAGTACTCGCACGTGCAGCACATCGTCAGCTCGGTCGAAGGCAAGCTCAAGAACGACATGACCAATTTCGACGTGCTGCGCGCCACCTTCCCGGCCGGCACGCTGTCGGGCGCGCCGAAGGTCCGCGCGATGGAGCTGATCGACGAGCTCGAGCCCGTCAAGCGCGGCCTGTACGGCGGGGCGGTCGGCTATCTGTCGTTCACCGGCGAGATGGATCTGGCCATCACGATCCGCACCGGCGTGATCGCGAACGGCAATCTGTATGTGCAGGCGGCCGCGGGCGTGGTCGCCGATTCGGTGCCCGAATCCGAATGGCAGGAGACCGAGAACAAGGCACGCGCGGTAATGCGCGCCGCCGAGCAGGTCCAGGACGGCCTCGATAGCGACTTCTGACCGGAGACACACCATGCTGCTCATGATCGACAACTACGACTCGTTCACCTACAACCTGGTGCAGTACTTCGGCGAACTCGGCGAAGACGTGTGCACCTATCGCAACGACGAAATCACGCTCGACGAAATCGCCAGGCTGAACCCCGAGCGCATCTGCCTGTCGCCGGGCCCGAGCAATCCGCAACACGCGGGCATCACGCTCGACGTGCTGCGCGAATTCGCCGGCAAGACGCCGATTCTCGGCGTGTGCCTCGGCCATCAGGCGATCGGCGAGGCGTTCGGCGGCCGCGTCGTGCGCGCGCAGACCATCATGCATGGCAAGGTCAGCACGATCGAAACCGACTGCAAGGGCGTATTCGAAGACCTGCCGAAGCATTTCACGGTGACGCGCTACCACTCGCTCGCGATCGAACGCGAATCGCTGCCCGACTGCCTCGAAGTATCGGCATGGACTGAAGACGGCGAAATCATGGGCGTGCGCCACAAGGAACTGGCCGTGGAAGGCGTGCAGTTCCACCCGGAATCGATCCTGTCCGAACACGGCCACGCGCTGCTCGAAAACTTCGTCAAGCAGTCGAAGCTCGCCGTCGCCGGCAAGGCCTCGAGTCACGCGGCGTCCCGCAATGCCTGACACAAAGGGAGACGAGATCATGTCCATTACGCCCCAGGAAGCCTTGCAGCGGACCATCGAGCACCGCGAGATTTTTCACGACGAAATGCTGCACCTGATGCGCCTCATCATGCGCGGCGAACTCTCGCCCGTGATGTCGGCGGCGATCATCACCGGCCTGCGCGTCAAAAAAGAGACCATCGGCGAAATCACCGCGGCCGCGACGGTGATGCGTGAATTTGCCCGGCACGTCGACGTGCAGGACAACTCGAACTTCGTCGATATCGTCGGCACCGGCGGCGACGGCGCGCACACGTTCAACATTTCCACCGCGACGATGTTCGTGTCGGCCGCGGCGGGCGCGAAGGTCGCAAAGCACGGCAATCGCGGCGTATCGAGCAAGTCGGGCAGCGCGGACGTGCTCGAAGCGCTCGGCGTCAACATCGATCTGCAGCCGGAGCAGGTCGCGGCATCGATTGCGGAAACGGGCATGGGCTTCATGTTCGCGCCGAACCATCATCCGGCGATGAAAAACGTCGCGCCGGTACGCCGGGAACTCGGCATCCGCACGATCTTCAATATCCTCGGGCCGCTCACCAATCCGGCCGGCGCGCCGAATCAGCTGATGGGCGTGTTTCACCCCGACCTCGTCGGCATTCAGGTGCGCGTGATGCAGCGCCTCGGCGCCAAACACGTGCTCGTCGTGTACGGGATGGACGGCATGGACGAAGTGTCGCTCGGCGGCGCCACGCTGGTCGGCGAGTTGCGCGACGGCGAGATCCGCGAGTACGAGATCCATCCGGAAGACTTCGGCATGCAGATGGTGTCGAACCGCACGCTCAAAGTCGCCGACGCGGGCGAGTCGAAGGTCATGCTGCTCGACGCGCTCAGCAACAAGCCCGGCGTCGCGCGGGAAATCGTCACGCTGAACGCCGGCACGGCACTCTATTCGGCGAACGTCGCGGCCACGATCGCGGACGGCATCGAGCTCGCGCGCGAAGCGATCGCGAGCGGCAAGGCACGCGCGAAGGTCGACGAACTAGTGCGCTTCACCCAGCAATTCAAGCAGTAATCACGTAGCGAGACATTCATGAGCGACATCCTCGACCGCATCATCGCGGTCAAACGCGAAGAAGTCCGGGCGGCCGAGCAAAGCGTGCCGCTCGAAGAACTGCGGCTCGAAGCGTCGTCGCGCGATCTCCGCGACTTCGTCGGCGCATTGCGCGCCAAGCACACGGCGGGTCTCGCCGCGGTGATCTCCGAAGTGAAGAAGGCGAGCCCGTCGAAGGGCGTGCTGCGCGAGCACTTCGTGCCGGCCGACATCGCGCGTTCGTACGAGAAGCACGGCGCGGCGTGTCTGTCCGTGCTGACCGACGTGCAGTTCTTCCAGGGCAGCGTCGCCTATCTGCAGCAAGCGCGCGCCGCGTGCCAGTTGCCGGTGATACGCAAGGACTTCATCGTCGATCCGTATCAGGTTGTCGAAGCACGCGCGATGGGGGCCGACGCGATCCTGCTGATCGCCGCCGCGCTCGAAACCGCCGAGATGCAGGACCTCGAAGCGCTCGCGCATTCGCTGGGGCTCGCGGTGCTCGTCGAAGTGCACGACAGCGATGAACTCAAGGAAGCGCTGACGCTGAAGACGCCACTGATCGGCATCAACAACCGCAATCTGCGCACCTTCGAAACCTCGCTCGACACGACGCTCGGCATGCTCGACGCGATTCCCGACGATCGCATCGTCGTGACCGAATCGGGCATCCTGTCGCGCGACGACGTCGAGCGCATGCGCGCGCGGAACGTGCATACCTTCCTCGTCGGCGAAGCGTTCATGCGCGCGGACGAGCCGGGCGTGGAACTCGCGCGGATGTTTTTCTGAGCGTCGTATCGACGTATCCGCGTATCGGGCGCAGAGAAATCCACGCAACGAGGACACCCAGCATGGGCATGGAACGCGAAATCAAGCTGGCGCTGCCGGCTTCGCAGGTGCAGGCGGCGACGCAGTGGTTCGCCGCGCGCGCCGGCAAGAACGGACGCGCGATCAAGCTCGTGAACATTTACTTCGATACGCCGCAGTTGACGCTGGCGTCGTCAAAGAGCGCGTTGCGTCTACGGCAGACCCCGGACGGCTGGCTGCAGACCTTCAAGACGGTCGGCACGGCGACGAACGGCTTGCATAGCCGGCACGAATGGGAATTGCCGGTCGCGGGCGCGAAGCTCGAAATCGAATCGTTGCTGAGCGCTTGCGACGAACCCGCCGCCGCGGATGCACTGAAACAGGCCGCGCCTGCGCTGATCGAGCTGTTCCACACCAATTTCACGCGCACGCTATGGCTGCTCGACTCCGACGGCGCTCAGATCGAGGCGGCGATCGATCAGGGCGACGTGCTTGCCGAAGTCGACGATGAAGCGCGCCGCGCGCCGATCTCGGAGATCGAGCTCGAACTGAAATCGGGCGACGAAGCGGCGCTTCACACGCTCGCCGCCGAACTCGGCAAACGGATTGCCGGCCTCGCGCCGGATGACATCAGCAAGGCGCAGCGCGGGTATCGGTTGCGCGCCAGGTGAGCGCGTTGCCCGAAACCCGCCGCACCTCATGCGCTCGCTTGCCGCAACTTGAGCTAGTCCGCGTTTGCTGCGACACTTCCCCGCCATGACCTCCGCTTCCCGCACCCGCTCCAGTTTGCCGCAGGCATCGCTGTTCGACGATGTCGCGCCCGCCCCGGCCTCCGCCGCCCCCACCACCGCCCCGCCCACGCTCGAAGCACAATTCGCCGCGCTACCCGCGGCCTGGCGCGCGCACCTGAAACCCTTCATCGACAGCGACACCTACGCGCCGCTGTGCCGCTTCGTCGACGGTGAGCGTGCCGCCGGCAAAACGATCTATCCGGCCGACGTGTTCCGCGCGCTCCGCCTGACGAGCCCCGACGAAGTGAAAGTCGTCATCCTCGGCCAGGACCCGTACCACGGCGAAGACCGCGGCACGCCGCAGGCGCACGGTCTCGCGTTTTCGGTCGCGCCGCACGTGCGGCCGCCACCGTCGCTGCGCAACATCTTCAAGGAAATCGCCGCGAGTCTCGGGCACCAGACGCCGCAGCACGGTTGCCTCGACAGCTGGGCCAAACAGGGCGTGCTGCTGCTGAACACGGTGCTGACCGTCGAGCGCGACAGCGCCGCGAGCCACGCGAAACGCGGCTGGGAGAAATGTACCGACACGCTGATCCACGAACTCGCGACGCGGCATCAGAACCTCGTCTTCATGCTGTGGGGCGCGCATGCGCAGGCGAAGCGCGCGTTACTCGGCGGCAAGTCGCACTATGTGCTGGAGGCGCCGCATCCGTCGCCGCTGTCCGCGCATCGCGGCTTTCTCGGTTGCGGGCATTTCGCGAAGGCGAACGAATATCTGTTGCAGCACGGCCGGGAGCCGATCGACTGGCGTCTACCGGACGACGCGCAAATGCTTGCGTGAGAGCGTCGTCGTCAGAAGATTGCGATACACAACGAAAACGCCGCGGAGGGTGAACCCATCCGCGGCGTTATTCTTTTCACCGCTCGCGCCGCATCGAAGCTGCGCAATGCGGCAGGACAAACCCGCTTAAACCGCGGCGATCGCTTCGCGTGCCGAGCTCAGCGCGGCGTTCGCGGCGTCCGGGCCCATGTTCAGGCCTTCGGCGTAGATGAAGTTCACGTCGGTTAGGCCGAGGAAGCCGAGGAAGCTCTTCAGGTACGGCGTCTGGCTATCGTTCGGCGTGCCGAGATACTTGCCGCCGCGCGCCGACACGACGTGGACCTTCTTGCCCGTCACGAGGCCTTCCGGGCCGTTCGCGGTGTAACGGAACGTGATGCCCGCACGTGCGATGAAGTCGAAGTACGTCTTCAGTTGCGACGAGATGCCGAAGTTGTACATCGGCGCACCGATCACGATGACGTCGGCGGCTTGCAGTTCGGCGATCAGCGCTTCGCTGCGTGCGGCGATCGCGGCCTGTTCCGGGGTGCGCTGGTCGGCCGGCGTGAAGAACGCGCCGAGCACGGCGTCGTCGAGGTGCGGCAGCGGTTCGGCTTGCAGATTACGGACGACGACTTGCGCGCCCGGATTCGACTGTTGCAGCTTTTCCGTCAGCTCGTTGACGAGAAGCGTCGAGTTCGCGCCTTGCGAACGGGCTGCCGAGTTGATTTGCAGGATCGTGGTCATGGTTGACTCCAGTAGGGGCGCGCAGTGTTGCGCGAGTGAAGTCATTGTGTTTTTTTACCGGCCGGCGAAAAAGCCGTCCGGCGGCGAAGGATTGTTGCATGGGTAGAACAATCCACCGCCCTCCTCCGTCGATTGACGACGGGACAGGCGACGATCGGTGGACCGCCCGGTGCGGCCCACCACCACGCCGATCACTTCGTCAGCCAGCGCTCAAGGGCTTTGCGCGCGGCGGGACGGTGATCGCTGACCGTGAGCTTGTAGCGCGCCACTTCGGGACCGTCGAGCTTCACCTGCGTGACGCGCAGCTCGTCGCGGCGGAACGCGTGCACGTCGACTTTCGCGCCCGGCTGATAGCGCGACAGCAGAGCATCGATATTCCCGCCGGTCACGCGCAGACCATCGATCGCGATCAGCACGTCGCCAGCGGAGAGGCCGGCCTTCTGCGCGGCGCTGCCCTCGTGCACGGTCGCGAGCGCGCAATCCGCGCCGCCGCGTAGCCGCACGCCGAGCGACGGCTTGCCGTTTTTGTCGACGTCCGGCGCGAGCGCCACGCCGAACGGCGCGAGCAGCGCGTCGAGCGGCAGATCGCGCGTGCCGCGCACGCCCTCGGCGAACAGTTCGGCCAGTTGCGCGCCGCTCGCTTCCGCGAAAATCGCCTCGATCTCGCTTTCGTCGACGCCGACCGGCTTGCCTCGATAAAAGTCACGGCCAAAGCGCTTCCACAGCAGACGCATCACGTCGTCGAGCGATTTCTGGTTGCCGGTCTGCGCGCGGATCGTCAGGTCGAAGGCGAGCGCGATCAGCGAGCCCTTCGTGTAATAGCTGACGATCGCGTTCGGCGCGTTCTCGTCCTGCCGGTAGTACTTGACCCACGCATCGAACGAGCTTTCGGCGACGCTCTGCTTGAGGCGCCCGCTGCCGCGCTGCACCCCGCCGATCACCTTGCCGACCAGGCCGAAATAGTCGTCCTGCGAGATCACGCCGCTGCGTACGAGAATCAGGTCGTCGTAATACGACGTGAAGCCCTCGAACAGCCACAGCATCGACGTGTAGTTTTCGACGCCGAGGTCATACGGCGCGAACTCGGCCGGCTTGATCCGCTTCACATTCCACGTGTGGAAATACTCGTGGCTGCACAGACCGAGATAGGTCCGGTAGCCCTCGCTCATCGGCTCGCGGCCCTGCACCGGCAGATCGGTGCGATTGCAGATCAGCGCGGTCGACGCGCGATGCTCGAGCCCGCCGTAACCGTCGGTGACAGCCTGCGTCATGAACACGTAGCGCTCGACCGGCGCCTTCTTCGACTTCGGTTCGAACAACGCGATCTGCGCTTCGCAGATGCGCTTCAGATCCTTGCACAGACGCTCCATGTCGAGCCCGATCACGCGACCGCCGATCACGACGTCGTGCGGCACGCCGTGCGCCTTGAACGTCGCGAGCGCGAATTCCCCGAGCGTCACAGGATGGTCGATCAGTTCGTCGTAGTTCTGCGCGCGGTATTCGCCGAAGCCGTAGCGCTTCGTGCCGCGCGCTTCCGGCAGCGCGGTCGCGACGCGCCAGCCGCGATACGCCGCGCCCTGCGGCTTCTGGATATCGACCACGCACTGCGCGTCCTCATGGCCGAGCGGCGACAGGAACACGCTGGTGCCGTTGAAAAAGCCGATCGTGTCGTCCAGATGCGCGGCGCGCACCGACAGGTCCCATGCGTACACCTCGTAGCGCAGCGTCAAGGCTCCCTTGACCGGCGCGGCCTGCCACGTGTGCTTGTCGATCTTCTCGACGCGCACCTTGCGGCCCGCGTCGTTCACCGCGCGCAGCGTGACGATGTTGCGCGCGAACTCGCGCACCATGTAGCTGCCCGGAATCCACACCGGCAGCATGAAACGCTGGCCGGCCGGATCGGGATCGGCGACGGTCACGGTGACTTCGAACAGGTGGGCGGCGGGGTTACAAGGAACGATGGTGTAGCGGATCGGCTTCATCGGCGGCGCTTGGGAGTGTCAGGAGAGTGAGGCGGAGAAGTTCGGGGCTCGATGCGAAAGGAGGCGCTGCGTGCGCCTCCTTCAGTTTGAACGTTGCATCTGTTGCGCGCCCGGGGCGGGCGTGGCGCTGTGGCCAGCGCGCTGTTCAGTGCACGGCCGACAGTTCCTTGTCGAGCCGATCTGCCGGCACCGCGCCGGGCAGGCGGCGACCGTCGGCGAGAAACACCGTCGGCGTGCCTTCGACGTTCATCGAACGGCCGAGCGCGAGGTTCTTGTCGATCGCGGCGGTGTCGCAGGTGGCGGCGGCGGTCGGCGCCTGACGGTCCTGCATCCACGATTCCCACGCCTTCGCGCGATCGGCCGAGCACCAGATCGACTTCGACTTGGCCGTCGAATCGGGCGACAGCACCGGGTATAGGAACGTGTAGACCGTCACGTTGTCGATCGACAGCAGCGTTTTTTCGAGCTGCTTGCAGTACGGGCAGTTCGGATCGGAGAACACCGCGATCTTGCGCGCGCCGTTGCCGCGCACGACCTTCACCGCGTTGCCGAACGGCAGGCTCGCGAAGTCGATGCGGTTGGTTTCCGACAGGCGTGCCTCGGTCAGATTCTTGCGCGTCTTCGAGTCCACCATGTCGCCGAGCATCAGGTAGTCGCCGCTCGCATCGCTGTAGACGATCTGCGTGCCGAGATTCACTTCGTACAGGCCCGCGATCGGCGTCTTCGACACGCTTTTGATCGTCACGTCGGAAAGACGGGTTTGCAAGGTGGCCTTGAGCTTGTCGGTGGTCTGGTCGGCCTGCGCCGAGCAGCCGAGCATAGCGGCACCGATCGCGAGCGCGGCGGCGGCGATGCGGAAGGTCTTTTTCATGCTGGAGTCCTGGAGTCAGTCGCGCACCTGCGCGTTTTTTACGTTCCGGCCGCGAGTTTCGGCCGCCTATCTGTTCGATCAGGCTCGATCAGGCTCGATCAGGCTCGATCAGGTTCGATCGGGGGTCGGATAAGGGGCGGATCGCAGCGCTTCGATCCGGTCATGATACCTGTCCCGGGCGCCGGTGACCGGCCATCGGCTATTCGCCCGACGCCTCGTCGCGGTTTACCCCAGCGCGGCCGACACGAGCCAGCGCTTGATGAATGGCTGCGCGCCGACGAACGCCATGCCGGTATTGCGCACGGCGCGCGCGAGCGGACCGGGCACCGAGAACAGTTTCTGCAGGCCGTCGGTGGCGATCATCAGCGCGCGAATGTCTTCGCGGCGCGCGCGTTCGTAGCGACGCAGCAGCACCATGTCGCCGAGATCGCGGAACGACTCCTTGCCGCCGATCGTGCTCGCGAGCGCGGCGACGTCGCGCAAGCCGAGGTTCATGCCCTGTCCTGCCAACGGATGGATCAGATGTGCGGCATCGCCGACCAGCGCGACCCGCGGGGCGACGAGCCGGTCCACGGTCTGCAACGCGAGCGGGAAGCCCTGCGCGGGCGTCACGCAGTCGAGCGCACCGAACTGTTCACCGCTCACGTGCTCGACTTCGGCGGCGAGCCGCTCGGGATCGAGCGCGAGCAACTGCTCGGCGTGTTCGGTGCGCGCCGACCAGACCAGCGACACGTGGCCGTCCGGCATCGGCAGCAACGCGATGATCTCGCCGTCGCGGAACCACTGATACGCGGTTTCGCCGTGCGGCTTCGCAGCCTTGAAATTGGCGACCACACCGATCTGTCTGTAGTCGCGGCGCACCATCTTCGAGCCGATCTGCGCGCGCACCCACGAGTGCGCGCCGTCCGCGCCGACTACCAGATCCGCTTCGAGCACGCTGCCGTTCGCGAGGCCGACGCTCGCGTTGTCGACGGAAAAATCGAGCGCCTGCGCGCGCGTGTCGATCCACGTGAGGTTCGGCTGGAAGCGCAGCGCGGCATCGAGCGCGCGCTCGATCACCGACGACTCGACGATCCACGCAAGCTGCGGCACCGATGCCTGAAACGCCGAGAAATGCAGCTCGGCATGCGCGTCGCCATAGACGCGCATGTCGTAGACGGGACCGAGCCGTGTGTGATCGAGCGCCTGCCAGACCCGCAGCCGTTCGAACAAGGCCTGCGAACTCGACGACAACGCATAGACGCGCGAGTCGAAGACAGCACCGGCGGGCAGCGCCGCGCAAGGCTGCGCGAGCAGTGCGACGCGCAGTCCGGCTTGCGTGAGCGCGAGCGCCGCGGTCTTGCCGACGAGCCCGCCGCCGATCACGGCGGCATCAAAGGTCTGGTGGTGTGCGTTCATGCGCGCATTATAGCCGCGGGGGGGTGCGGGGGACGGATCGACGGGCGCGCCGTTGGGCGCTGTGCGCGGGGTCTCGCGGGCTCGTGCCGGACATGGTGTCTGGGGGCAGAGCCTGAGGTTGTCGGCCGGGACTGTGCGAGTCTGATGCCGACCGCTCGCGCAACCCGCACTTCATGCGTTGGCGGCCACGCGCATTTGAGTCCCGGGCCGGTGGCCGCGCGGCCTCGATGCGTCGTGCTAATGCGTCGCGGCGCTTGCCGCGAGCGCCGCGTTCGCCTCGCGCATGCGCATGAAGTCGCGATTGGACGAGAGGTTGCGCCACGCGGCCGCCTCGAGCTCCGCCTTGCGATCGCGCTGATCGCTGCGTACCGCGCAGTCGGGGAACACGCGGTCGAACACGCGCCATAGCGAGTCGTAGTCGTTCTTATCGGCGAACCGCGCGATGTCGGCGTGATCTTCGTGCGACAGGCGGGTCGTCAAACAATCGATGGTCTGCCGGTCCGTGGTGGCCTGCGCTTCGTCGAAATTCGGCGCGACCCATGTCGCGACCGAGCCCACCACGACCGCGGCGACGACGCCGATCCCAACCCATCTGATGAGTCCCACGTTGCTCCCCCGGAAATTGAGCTCTGCCGGCTTTGAACTGACGATTCTACAGTGGCTTCGGGCCAATGCGCCGGCGGGTCCGCGCGGGCGAACGGGTTACAATTGCGCTTTCCGTGAAAACTCGCACTCAATCGTCGAGCCAACGCCCCGATTCGGTGTTTTGTCCGCTCCGCTGAGCCTGCCGCGCCCCACCTTACGCGAAGGCTTTCCGAATCCGCGCGCAGCGTCGAGCGCATCACGCAACCTACTGATTCACTGAAGGATTTCCATGAGCCTCAAATGCGGCATCGTCGGCCTGCCCAACGTCGGCAAGTCCACCCTGTTCAACGCGCTGACCAAGGCGGGAATCGCCGCCGAAAACTATCCGTTCTGCACGATCGAGCCGAACGTCGGCATCGTCGAGGTGCCGGACGCGCGGCTGAAGGCGCTCGCCGAAATCGTCAAGCCGGAGCGCATCCTGCCGGCCGTGGTCGAGTTCGTCGACATCGCCGGTCTGGTGGCCGGCGCAAGCAAGGGCGAGGGCCTCGGCAACCAGTTCCTCGCGAACATCCGCGAAACCGACGCGATCACGCACGTCGTACGCTGCTTCGAAGACGACAACGTGATTCACGTCGCGAACAAGATCGATCCGCTGTCGGACATCGAGGTGATCAACACCGAGCTCGCACTTGCCGACCTCGCCACGGTCGAGAAGGCGCTCGCGCGCTATTCCAAGGCGGCCAAGTCGGGTAACGACAAGGAAGCCGCGAAGAACGCGGCGGTGCTGGAGAAGGTCCGCGCGCAGCTCGACCAGGCGAAGCCGGTCCGCGCGCTCGATCTGACCGATGAAGAAAAGGCTACCCTCAAGCCGTTCTGCCTGATCACCGCCAAGCCCACGATGTACGTCGCCAACGTGAAGGAACACGGCTTCGAGAACAACCCGCACCTCGACGCGATCACGAAGTTCGCGGCTGCTGAAGGCGCGCCGGTCGTGGCCGTGTGCGCGGCGGTCGAAGCGGAAATCGCCGACCTCGACGAAGCCGACATGGAAGTCTTCCTCGCCGACATGGGCATGCATGAGCCGGGCTTGAACCGCGTGATCCGCGCGGGCTTCAAGCTGCTCGGCCTGCAGACCTACTTCACGGCCGGCGTGAAGGAAGTGCGTGCGTGGACGATCCACGTCGGCGATACGGCGCCGAAGGCGGCCGGCGCGATCCACACCGACTTCGAGCGCGGCTTCATCCGCGCGCAGACGATCAGCTTCGACGACTACATCACCTACAAGGGTGAACAAGGCGCGAAGGAAGCCGGCAAGATGCGCGCGGAAGGCAAGGAGTACGTCGTGCATGATGGCGACGTGATGAACTTTTTGTTCAACGTCTAAAGCCGACTACTGCTTCCAACAGAGCACGAGTGCGTTGAATGGAAGGCCAACTACCGGATTTCAAATAGGTAGCCTTCTGAATGAGATTCGCCGCGGCTTTCTATTGTTCGCGCAGTCCTAGCAATGCAGAGGGAAGCCTCGAGGTAATCAATCACCTGAGGGGTAAGGTAATTAATGGTGTCAAAAGTACAGTAACCCATTCAGACCGGTTGGCTCGTTGAAGCGATTGTCCGGACAGTGAGGCTTTCATGTCGCATACCGTTTTTATCCAGCGCGTAGTGCTGCGCAACTACAAGAGCATCGGTCACTGTGACGTCCGCTTGCAGCCCCTGACATATCTTGTCGGGCAGAACGGTGCTGGCAAAAGCAATTTTTTAGATGCCTTGCACTTCGTTCGCGATGCTTTGGCAGGTTCCTTGGACAACGCGATTAATGAACGAGGTGGGTTGAATGAAGTGCGGCGACGTTCGAGTAGACATCCAACGCATTTCGGCATCCGGATCGAGTTTCGACTCAAGGATGGTCGCTACGGATGGTATGCCTTCGACATCGGTGCCATGGCCAGCGGAGGCTATGAAGTACAACACGAAAAATGTGTGATCGATGGCATCGGCAAGGGACCTTTCTTCCGCATAGAGAAAGGCCGCTTACTCGACAGTAGCGAAACTGCCTTTCCTGCCATTACCGCTGACCGGTTGGCTCTCGTGGCGGCATCAGGCTTCACGGCATTCAGGCCCGTGTTCGATGCCTTAACTGCGATGGGGTTTTATAACCTGAACCCCAAATTGATGCGTGAGCTTCAAAAGCCGCAGGATGGCCGTTTGCTTAAGCCCGTGGGCGAAAATATCGCTAGCGTCATCGGTCATCTCGAGCGCGTGGCACCGGATCGCGTGGGGGCCATCAAAGAATACCTCCAGTCAGTCGTGCCCATGGTGCATGGCGTGGAGCGCAAGGCCATCGGTCCAATGGAGACGCTCGAGTTTCGACAGGATATGGCAGGAGCGAAGTATCCGTGGAAATTTCTGGCTCAGAACATGTCCGACGGCACCTTGCGTGCGCTCGGCGTGTTGACAGCGCTACTCCAAACCAATGTTGATTACGCGCCCACTTTGATCGGCATTGAAGAGCCGGAAACGGCGCTGCACCCGGCAGCGAGTGCGGCCTTAAGAGAGGTTTTAGTTCAGTCGGCCAAGCACACACAAGTGCTTGTGACTAGCCATAGCCCTGATCTGCTAGATGACCGTGGTATCGACGTAGACGCCATCCTAGCCGTCGTCTCTGAGGGAGGGGAAACACAGATTGCTCCGTTGGACCAAGCTTCCCGTCAAATGTTGCGTGATCATCTGTTTTCCGCCGGAGAACTATTACGAATGAACCAGTTGGCGCCTGACCGCCAAATCATCAAGCAGCAAAGCGAAGTCCAGTTCGATTTGTTCAGCGAGGTGCGGTCGTGATTCCCATCGCGTCGATTGTGGAGGGTGATGGGGAAGTCTCGGCATTGCCGATACTCTTGCGAAGGATGGCTGCCCAATGGTCTCCTGACACGGTGATAAACCCTCTACAGCCTATTCGGGTACGGCGAGACAGGTTTTTGAACAAAGAAGAGGAATTCCGCAGGCAATTGCTCCTGGCGGCTGCCAAGACTGGCGAGGATGGATGGATCTTGATCGTACTAGATGCGGATGACGATTGCCCGGCAAGACTCGGACAGAAGATATTCGAGCGCGCACGACAATACGTGCCACATCGGCGGTTATCGGTTGTCCTGGCGAATCGAGAGTTCGAGGCTTGGTTCATTGCGGCGGCGCCGTCCCTTGACGGAGCGCGTGGCTTTTCTATTGCACCCACTGAATTACTAGATGCAGAGACTCCGCGTAATGCCAAAGGATGGATGAGAGAGCATATGCAAAGTGGCACGTACAGCGAAATACTCGATCAACCTGCATTCACCGCAAGGATGGATCTGCAACAAGCATTGGACAACAGCCGCTCGTTTCGCAAGTTGCACAAGGAATGGCAGACCCATGTCTCTCAGCGTCCTTGAACCGGAAATTCAAACCGAAACACACCTTGGCTTGGCGCTCAATATCGTCCCCTTGAGCCTCCAACGCTGTCCCGGTCACCTCCAATTTTCGCCTCCCGTTTATTTCCTTTCCCTGACAGCCAATGCTAAATTTCGGCTTCCCGCGCGCCGACGCCGGAATGTCATCGAACACAACTAGAATCGCGCGATTCGCGTCCGCGCCCCTTCCGAACCGGAGACAAATCGATGAATTACAAGCCGCTGTTCCGCTCACTTTCCGTCGCCGCTGTATTGAGCATCGGCGTCAGCCAGGCGGCTCACGCCGCGACCGAAATCCAGTTCTGGCACGCCATGGAAGCCGCACTGGGTGAACGTCTGAACGACATCGCGAACGACTTCAACAAATCGCAAAACGACTACAAGATCGTGCCCGTGTTCAAGGGCACCTACGACCAGACCCTCGCCGCCGGCATCGCCGCCTATCGCAGCGGCAATGCGCCGGCCATCCTGCAGGTCTACGAGGTCGGCACCGCGACGATGATGCAGGCGAAGAAAGCCATCGTCCCGGTCACGCAGGTATTCAAGGACGCGGGCCTGCCGCTCGATCAGAAAGCCTTCGTGCCGACCATCGCGAGCTATTACAGCGACTCGAAAACCGGCGAACTGATCTCGATGCCGTTCAACAGCTCGACGCCGGTGCTGTACTACAACAAGGATGCGTTCAAGAAGGCTGGCCTCGATCCCAACCAGCCGCCGAAGACCTGGGCCGAGTTGCACACCGATGCGCAGAAGCTGAAGGCCTCGGGCATGTCGTGCGGCTACTCGTCGGGCTGGCAAAGCTGGATTCAGCTCGAGAACTACAGCGCGTGGCATGCGGCGCCGTTCGCGTCGCGTAACAACGGCTTCGACGGCATGGACGCGCAGCTCGAATTCAACAAGCCGCTGCAGGTCGCGCACATCCAGTTCCTGCAGAACATGGCGAAGGACGGCACGTTCACCTATGTCGGCCGCAAGGACGAACCGGTGTCGAAGTTCTATAGCGGCGACTGCGGCATCATCACGAACTCGTCAGGCTCGCTCGCGACGATCAAGAAATACGCGAAGTTCAACTTCGGCACCGGCATGATGCCGTACGACGACAGCGTGAAGGGCGCGCCGCAGAACGCGATCATCGGCGGGGCGAGCCTGTGGGTGCTGTCGGGCAAGGACCCGGCCGTCTACAAGGGCGTCGCGAAGTTCCTCGCCTATCTGGCCACGGCGCCAGTCGCCGCGAAGTGGCATCAGGACACGGGCTATCTGCCGATCACGACCGCCGCGTATGACCTGACGCGCCAGCAGGGCTTCTACGACAAGAACCCCGGCAGCGACACCGCGATCCGCCAGATGCTGAACAAGCCGCCGCTGCCGTTCACGAAGGGCCTGCGTCTGGGCAACATGCCGCAGATCCGCACCGTGATCGACGAAGAACTCGAGCAGGTGTGGGCGGACAAGAAGACGCCGCAACAGGCGCTCGACTCGTCCGTCGCGCGCGGCGACGACCTGCTGCGCCGCTTCGAAAAGGCCAGCAACTAAGCATCGCCTGCAGGCAGGGTTCCGGCGCTCCTGCGCGGGAACCCGTCGTTGCAGCACACTCTGGACATTCCGATGGAAAAGCGCTCCTACTTCGGCACCAGCGCGCTGCCCTACCTGCTCGTCGCGCCGCAACTGCTCATCACGCTCGTGTTCTTCCTGTGGCCGGCGGGCGTCGCGCTCTGGCAATCGACGCAAACCCAGGACGCGTTCGGTACGTCGAGCGCGTTCGTCGGACTCGCAAACTTCAAACAGCTGTTCGCCGACCCGCTGTATCTGGCGTCGTTCAACACGACGATCGTGTTCTGCACGCTCGTCACCGTGTCGGGCCTCGTGATCTCGCTGTTGCTCGCGGTCTGCGCGGATCGCGTGACGCGCGGCGCGAAGGCCTATCAAACGCTGCTGATCTGGCCGTACGCGGTCGCGCCCGCGATCGCCGCGGTGCTGTGGTCGTTCCTGTTCAACCCGAGCATCGGCCTCGTCACGTATGCGCTCGCGAAACACGGCATCGTATGGAATCACGCGCTGAACCCCGGTCAGGCGATGTTCCTCGTCGTGCTCGCGTCGGTCTGGCAGCAGATCAGCTATAACTTCCTGTTCTTCTATGCGGGCCTGCAGGCGATTCCGCGCTCGCTGATCGAAGCGGCCGCGATCGACGGCGCCGGTCCGGTGCGCCGCTTCTTCGGCATCGCCCTGCCGCTGCTGTCGCCGACCACGTTCTTTCTGCTGGTGATCAACATCACCTACGCGTTCTTCGACACCTTTCCCGTGATCGACGCGGCGACCGGCGGCGGTCCAGGCCAGGCCACCCGCACGCTGATCTACAAGATTTTCGCCGAAGGCTTCCAGGGGCTCGACATCGGCAGCTCGGGCGCGCAGTCGGTCGTGCTGATGATCATCGTCGTGGCGCTGACCGTCGTGCAATTCCGCTTCATCGAACGCAGGGTTCAATACTCATGATCGAGAACCGACGCGGTTTCGACCTGTTCTGTCACGCGGTGCTGATCATCGGCGTCGCGCTGGTGGTGTTTCCGGTGTACGTCGCGTTCTGCGCGGCGACGATGAGCGAGCACGAGGTGTTCACGGTGCCGCTGTCGCTCGTGCCGAGCACGCATCTGTTCGAGAACATCGTCACGATCTGGACGCAGGGCACCGGCAACGCCGCGGCGCCGTTCAATCGCATGCTGGTCAACAGCCTCGTGATGGCGCTCGTCATCGCGATCGGCAAGATCGCCGTGTCGATGATCTCCGCGTACGCGATCGTCTACTTCCGCTTTCCGTTCCGCACGCTCGCGTTCTGGCTGATCTTCATCACGCTGATGCTGCCCGTCGAAGTGCGGATTTTCCCGACCGTGCAGGTGGTGTCGTCGATGCATCTGAGCAATACGTACACCGGTCTGACGCTGCCGCTGATCGCGTCGGCGACCGCGACGTTCCTGTTCCGCCAGTTCTTCAAGACACTGCCGGACGAGCTGATGGAAGCCGCGCGCATCGACGGCGCGGGCGCGCTGCGCTTCTTCTGGGACGTCGTGCTGCCGCTGTCGCGGACCACGATGGCGGCGCTCTTCGTGATCACGTTCATCTACGGCTGGAACCAGTATCTGTGGCCGATCCTGATCACCAGCCAGCAGTCGCTGATCACCGCGGTGATCGGCATCAAGGGGATGATCGCCTCGGGCGATACCGCGACCGAATGGCATCTGGTGATGACGGCCACGCTGCTCGCGATGCTGCCGCCGCTCGCCGTCGTGCTGACGATGCAGCGCTGGTTCGTGCGCGGCCTCGTGGATTCGGAAAAATGATCCGGTATGGCGGACTGCGACAAGCACTCAAAATCAAAGGCTAGAACGGCATGGCTGCACTGACTCTGCAAAGCGTTAAGAAAACCTACGACGGCAAACAGTTCGTGTTGCACGGCATCGACGTCGACCTCGCCGACGGCGAATTCGTCGTCATGGTCGGGCCGTCCGGCTGCGGCAAATCGACCTTGCTGCGAATGGTCGCCGGGCTCGAGCGCATCTCCGACGGCAGCATTTCGATCGCCGGCAAGGTCGTCAACGAGCTTGAGCCGAAGGATCGCAACATCGCGATGGTGTTCCAGAACTACGCGCTGTATCCGCATATGAGCGTGGCCGAGAACATGGGTTACGCGCTGAAGATCGCGGGCGTCGATCGTGCGCAGATCGCAAAACGCGTCGAAGCCGCCGCGCAGATTCTCGAGCTCGGCGCGCTGCTGCAGCGCAAGCCGCGCGAGCTGTCGGGCGGGCAGCGGCAGCGCGTCGCGATGGGCCGCGCGATCGTGCGCGAGCCGGCGGTGTTTCTGTTCGACGAGCCGCTGTCGAATCTCGACGCGCGTCTGCGCGTGCAGATGCGCCTCGAAATCCAGCGCCTGCATGCGCGCCTCAAGACCACGAGTTTGTACGTCACGCACGATCAGATCGAAGCGATGACGCTGGCGCAGCGCGTGATCGTGATGAACCAGGGCCACGCCGAGCAGATCGGCGCGCCGACCGAAGTCTACGAGCGGCCGGCCACGGTGTTCGTCGCGAGCTTCATCGGCTCGCCGGGGATGAACCTGCTCGAAGGCCGTGTCGCGGACGACGGCTCGACCTTCGACGTTGCGGGCAACGGCCCGAAGCTGCCGCTCGCGGGCGTGCCGTCGATCGGCCGCGAAGTCGCGACAGGCCGCGAGTGGACGCTCGGCATTCGCCCCGAGCATCTGAGCCCGGGCACGGCCAACGCACCGTTCGCGACACTGAGCGTCGATTCTTGCGAAATTCTCGGCGCGGACAATCTCGCGCACGGCCGCTGGGGCAAGCACGATGTGACCGCGCGGCTGCCGCACGCGCATCGTCCCGCGGCCGGCGAGGCGCTGCAGGTCGTGCTGCCCGCGCAGCATCTGCACTTCTTCGATCCGGCGACTGGACGGCGCGCGAACTGAGACGCCCGCGGCGCGCCGCGACGGCGGCCCGCCGCCGGAACCCCCTGCCGCCCGGCCCTCGCCGCGAAGTACAATGCCACCTGAACCACATGCCGCGCGCGGCAGCGTCGTCGAATCCGACGCCGCGCCGGCCGGCGCCGGGTGTTCCGCCCGGCCCTCACACCGATTACCCATTCACCCCCGACTGCCCGCCCGCACGCGGCCGGCGTCGTCAACGTCTACTGCAAGCTAATGGCCCAATACGTTTTCACCATGAACCGGGTCGGCAAAATCGTGCCGCCCAAGCGCCAGATCCTGAAAGACATTTCGCTATCGTTCTTCCCCGGCGCGAAGATCGGCCTGCTCGGCCTGAACGGCTCGGGCAAGTCGACCCTGATCCGCATCATGGCCGGTGTGGACACGGAGATCGAAGGCGAAGCGACACCGATGCCGAACCTGAACATCGGCTATCTGCCGCAGGAGCCGCAACTCGATCCGCAGAAAACCGTGCGTGAAGCGGTCGAGGAAGGCCTCGGCGACGTGTTCAAAGCGCAGAAGAAGCTCGACGAAATCTACGCGGCCTACGCGGAGCCGGACGCCGACTTCGACGCGCTGGCCGCCGAGCAGGCGAAGTACGAAGCGATCCTCGCAACGACCGACGGCAGCGCCGAGCAGCAGATCGAAATCGCCGCCGACGCACTGCGCCTGCCGGCATGGGACGCCAAGATCGAGCATCTGTCGGGCGGCGAAAAGCGCCGCGTCGCGCTGTGCAAGCTGCTGCTGCAAAAGCCCGACATGCTGCTGCTCGACGAGCCGACCAACCACCTCGACGCGGAATCGGTCGAATGGCTCGAGCAGTTCCTGACGCGCTTCCCGGGTACCGTGGTCGCCGTCACCCACGATCGCTACTTCCTCGACAACGCCGCCGAGTGGATTCTCGAACTCGACCGCGGCCACGGCATTCCGTGGAAGGGCAACTACAGCAGCTGGCTCGATCAGAAGGAAGAGCGCCTGAAGCAGGAAGAAGCGTCGGAGTCCGCGCGCCAGAAGGCGATCAAGAAGGAACTCGAGTGGGTGCGCCAGAACCCGAAGGGCCGCCAGGCGAAGTCGAAGGCGCGTATCGCGCGCTTCGAGGAACTGAACAGCCAGGACTACCAGAAGCGCAACGAAACGCAGGAAATCTTCATTCCGGTCGGCGACCGCCTCGGCAATGAAGTGATCGAGTTCAAGAACGTCAGCAAGTCGTACGGCGACCGGCTGCTGCTCGATAACGTCAGCTTCAAGATCCCGGCCGGCGCGATCGTCGGCATCATCGGTCCGAACGGCGCCGGCAAATCGACGCTGTTTCGTATGCTGACCGGCCGCGAGCAACCCGATTCGGGCGAAATCGTGCAGGGTCCGACCGTCAAGCTCGCGTACGTGGACCAGAGCCGCGAAGCGCTCGCAGGCACCAAGACCGTGTTCGAGGAAATCTCGGGCGGCGCGGACGTGCTGACGGTCGGCAGGTACGAAACACCATCGCGCGCGTATATCGGCCGCTTCAATTTCAAGGGCGGCGACCAGCAGAAGATCGTCGGCAATCTGTCCGGCGGCGAGCGCGGTCGTCTGCATCTGGCGAAGACGCTGATCGCGGGCGGCAACGTACTGCTGCTCGACGAACCGTCGAACGACCTCGACGTCGAAACGCTGCGCGCGCTCGAAGACGCGCTGCTCGAATTCGCGGGCTCGGTGCTCGTGATTTCGCACGATCGCTGGTTCCTCGATCGCATCGCGACGCATATCCTCGCGTTCGAAGGCGACTCGCAAGTCACGTTCTTCGACGGCAACTACCAGGAATACGAAGCGGACAAGCGCGCGCGTCTCGGCGAGGAAGGCGCGCGGCCGAAGCGCCTGCGCTACAAGCCGATCTCGCGTTAAGAAGCGGGCGGGCGACGGTCCGTCTGGCGCAATACCGGACGGGCCGCGGGACATGCGCGTTGCTAATCGTCGCTAGATGGAGGCGCGCGCGTTAAAGTCTCGCGCACGCGACAGACGGTCAACACACCGCCGCGCGACGCGGCGACGAGGAGACAGGCATGGCGATGTCGAAGGGCAGGCGCTGGATCGTCATCGTGGGCGGAACGCTTTTGGCGTTGGTTCTGATCGCGATCGGCGCGATGCAATTCGCGCAACAGGAAGTCAAGAATCGCGTCAGCGCGGCGCTCGGGCCGCTTGGCAGCGCCGACAGTATCGACGTCGGCCTCACCTCGGTACACCTCACCCACGTCGTGCTAAAAGCGCCGCCCGACTGGCCTGCGGGTGAACCGCTACGCGCCGACGAAATCACGATCACCCCCGACGTGCGCGATCTGATCGCGCGGCGCATGCATATCCGCGAGGTCGTCGTGCGCGGCTTCGACATGGCCGTGTTACGCACGGAGGACGGCTCGCTGAATCTGCTGCCGAACCTGCGCGAATCGCTGAACCGCGGCGATCAGCCGGGCAACGCCGGCACGGCGCCGCCGATCCCGCGCGAAAAGCTGGTCGACCATATCCGCTTCGAACACGGCAACTTCCATTTCTACGACATGACTGTCGGGCCGCCGCCGTTCAAGGTCACGGTCAGCAACGCGAACGCGAGCGTCGACCATCTGCATCTGCCGGCGCTTACCGAACCGACCCATGTCAGCGTTCGCGGCGCGATGAAGGGGCCGGCGCATACGGGCACCGTGACGTTCGACGGCTGGATCAAAATCGCCAGCCGCGATTCGCAGACGACGAGCACGCTGCACGGCGTCGATATTGCGATGCTCGATCCGTATCTGCTGAAGAAGGCCGGCACGCGCGCACAGGTGACGGGCGGCACCGTCGATCTGACGATCGACTCGACGGTGCGGAACTATCATCTCCATGCGCCCGGCACGGTGACAGTCCACAACCTGCAGCTCGCCGAATCCGACAATCCGCTCGAGACGTTCATGTCGATTCCGACCCGCGCCGCCGTCGCGGCGCTGAAGACGCATAACGGCAATATCACGCTGCATTTCGTGCTCGACGGCGATCTGCGCGATCCGAAGTTCTCGGTGCGCGAAGGGATCCTCGCGCGCATCGGCGCGGGGTTTGCGCAGGCGCTCGGGGTCAGCGTCGAAGGCGTCGCGAAGGGTGCGGGCGAGACCGTCAAGGGTCTCGGTAATGCGCTGAAGAATCTGCTGGGGCAGTAGCGGCGGCGGTCAGCTCAAACCGGCAAGCCCAACTCGCGCAGCTTGGCTTCCGTTTGCGCGGCGCTCGTGTGATGCACGCCGTGCCAGCCGAGCGCCTTCGCGGCTTCGGCGTTCTTCGCGTTGTCGTCGATGAAGACGAGTTCGGCCGGCTCGACACCGGGCATTTGCAGTTCGATGCGCCGGCGCATCTCCGCGAAGATCGCCGGGTCGGGCTTCACGAGCTTCACGCGCCCCGACACGACGACGTCGCGAAACCGCCGCAGCACCGGATAGTGCTCCCACGCGTACGGAAACGTCTCGGCCGACCAGTTGGTCAGCCCGAAGAGCGGCACCTCGGCCGCTTCGAGCTTTTCCATCAGCGCGATGCCGTCGTCGAGCACACCCGCCACCATCTGGTGCCAGCGCTCATAGAACGCGCGGATCAGCGGTTCGTGATCGGGAAACCGCGCGATCAGCTCGTCGGTGGCTTCGACGATCGGCTGGCCGCCATCCTGGCGGATCACCCAGTCCATCGAGCAGACGTGCGTGAGGAACCAGCGGCGCTCGAGTTCGTCGGGAATCAGCTCGCGGTACAGGTACTCGGGACTCCAGTCGATCAGCACACCGCCGAAATCGAACACCACTGCCTTGATCGCCATGCACCACGCTCCTTTGGAAGGTCGTCGCTACGCTCAGATGGGTTGCGTGCGCAGTTCCAGCCACGCTTTCGCGTCGCCCGATACATGCGGCGCGAGGCGCGCGCGCACCGTCTCGTGATACGCGTTGAGCCACGCGCGCTCGTCGTCGCGCAGCAGCGACAGCTCGATGCAGCGCGCGTCGATCGGGCACAGCGTCAGCGTTTCGAACTTCAGGAAGTCGCCGAATTCGGTTTTTTCCGCGGCCACGTTCAGCACGAGGTTTTCGATTCGCACGCCCCACTTGCCCGGCCGATACAGACCCGGCTCGTTCGACGTGATCATGCCCTCCTCCATCGCGGTCCACGGTTCGGCCGGTGCGTAGTGCGAGATCACCTGCGGGCCTTCGTGCACGTTCAGGAAGTAGCCGACCCCGTGACCGGTGCCGTGGCCATAGTCGGCGCCGGCCTGCCAGATCGGCGCGCGCGCGATCGCGTCGAGCATCGGCGAGCGGATGCCGCGCGGGAATTGCGCGCGTGACAGCGCGATCATGCCCTTCAGCACGACGGTGAAATCGCGGCGCTGTTCGCTGCTCGGCGTGCCGACCGGGACGACGCGTGTGATGTCGGTCGTGCCGCTCAGATACTGGCCGCCCGAATCGATCAGCAGCAGGCCATTGCCTTCGATCACCGCATGCGACTCCTCGGTCGCGCGATAGTGCGGCATCGCGCCGTTCGCATTGAAGCCCGCGATCGTCGCGAAGCTCAGCGACACGAAGCCGGGACGGCGCGCGCGAGCTGCCGTCAGACGCTCGTCGATCGTCAGCTCGGTGATGCGCTCGCGGCCGAGCGCGCTTTCGAACCACGCGAAGAATTCGGCGAGCGCGGCGCCGTCCTGCTCCATCGTCTCACGCACGTGCGCGGCATCGGCGGCGGTCTTGCACGACTTCAGGAAAGTGGACGGATTGACCGCCTCGACCACCTTGACCGACGACGGCACCGCCTGCAGCGAGCCGTACGTGATGCGGCGCGGATCGATCAGCAGCGTGCTGCCGGCTGGCAGCGCAGCAAGCGCGGCGGCGGCTTTCACGTACGGCTCGACGCTGATGCCGTCGCGCGCGAGCACTTCGGCGAGCGCCGGCGACACCTTGCCGTCGGCGATAAATAGCGACACCCGATCCACGCCGATCAGCGCGTGCGCGACGAACACCGGGTTGTAGCTGACGTCGGCGCCGCGCAGATTCAGCAGCCAGGCGAGGTCGTCGAGCGTCGAGATGAAGTGCCACTGCGCGCCTTTCTCGACCATCGCGCGACGCACCTGCGCAAGCTTGTCCGCACGTGTGACGCCCGCTTGCGGCGCGGCGTGCTCGAAGACGGCGTCGGCGGGCAGCGCCGGGCGCTGCGCCCAGATCGCGTCGAACAGGTCGAGGTCGGTGCGCAATTGCACGCCGCGCGCGTTCAGTGCGGCGCTCAACGCGCGCGCGGCCGCGACGCCCAGCACCGCGCCGTCCACACCGACCGTGCCGCCGCTCGCGACGTTCTGCGCGAGCCATTCGAAATGCGGCGTCGTGAGCTGGCCGCCGGTCATCTTCATCAGCTCGACACCGCTGCCGGCGAGCTGCGCACTCGCCTGCTCCCAGTAGCGGCTGTCGGTCCAGACGCCGGCGAAATCGGCGGTGACGATCAGCGTGCCGGCCGAGCCGGTGAACCCCGACAGCCACTGGCGGCCTTGCCAGCGCCCTGGCAGATACTCGGACAGATGCGGATCCGCCGACGGCACGAGGTAAGCGGCAATGCCCTCGCGCGCCATCGCGGCGCGCAGGTTCGCGAGGCGCTCGGGAATGGAGGAGGTTTCGGGAAGTCGGGCGTTCATGGAGTTACCTGCAAGGATTCATCGACGGATTGACCGGCGCGTTGATTGACGCGACAAGAGACCGACCGTCACGGCGACGAGCGCGACGGCGGTGCATACCGGCCATTCGAGCATGTCGCCGTCATGGAAGAGACTTGTCACGTTGCCGGCCATCCGCGCGACGCTCGTGCCGAGCACACCGGCCAACAGCGCGGCCCACCAGCGGGCGCGGCTCGCGCGGCGCTGCGGATGCAACCACCAGCCCGCGAGGCCGATCACCGCGCCGAGTACGAGAATGCCTGGCCAACCCATCAGGCGTCGACTCCAGACTGGGCGCTCAAACACGGCAAGATCAATTTCGGATTCGTCTCATAGGCGAAAGGAGCCGCCAACGCTAGCATTTTTGCCTCCTCAACTATACAAGTTCAGCACGGCGCTTTCCGCATAGCGGTTGAGTTTAGGGATCGGGGTGTGCTTAGGCAAGTTGTAAGTCTGACGAAAACGCCTCATGCTTCGCCCGTTGCCAGGCTGACGCAGCGCCATGCGCATCGCCCTTATCGAACCCGACCTGCAACACGCCAAACTGGTTGACCGGCTCATTTTCGCCGGCGGCCACGCGTGCCAGCACTTCACCACTAGCGCCACCTTCCTGCAGCGCGCTACCGACGAATTTTTCGACCTGTTGATCACCGAAAGTTGGGCCGGCGACCATTGCGCCGAAGACGTGATCCCGCGCGCGCGCTCCATTCTGCCGGGCCTGCCCGTCATGATGCTGCTGAGCGCACCGCGCGAATGCCAGATCGTCGCCGCGCTGCATGCCGGCGCCGACGACTGTCTCAGCAAGCCAGTGCGCGGCCCCGAAATGCTCGCGCGTGTCGAGGCGCTGCAGCGCCGTGCGGGCCTGCGGCGGCCGCCCAACCGTCGACGCGACGTGATCGGCGGCTATACGTTCGACGCGGCGAATTTGGCCGTGACATTCCGCGACCTGACCGTGATCCTGACGCCGAAGGAATTCCGTCTCGCGCTGGTGCTGTTCAACAATCTCGCGCGGCCGGTGTCGCGCGCGCATATTCTCGAAACCGTGTGGGCCCGCCGCCGTGACGTAAATTCGCGCACCATCGACACCCACGCGTCGCGCGTGCGCAGCAAGTTGCAACTGCGCCCGGAGCTTGGCTACACGCTGACGCCGATCTATGGTTACGGTTACCAGCTCGACGCGATCCCGCCGGAGAGCCTGACAGGCGCGAACTGACGCATGCGGGATATATGGCGGGCAGAATGTGAGTATCGTGGAAACGCTATAATATAGGGCTGAACGATAGCTCCCCCCAAATGCAGCTTCTAACGATCGGAATCAACCATCACACTGCGCCTGTCGCCTTGCGCGAACGCGTGGCGTTTCCGCTCGAACAGATAAAGCCCGCTCTGGATACGTTCAAAGGCATCTGGCTGGGCCACATGGCCCCCAACGCGCCCGAGGCGGCAATTCTGTCCACCTGCAACCGCACTGAACTCTACTGCGCGACCGACGACCTCGCCGCGCGCGAAGCCTCGGTGCAGTGGCTGTCGAAGTACCACAACCTCCCGATCGATGAGCTCGCGCCGCACGTCTATGCGCTGCCGCAGTCCGAAGCCGTGCGCCATGCGTTCCGCGTCGCGTCGGGGCTCGATTCGATGGTGCTCGGCGAAACGCAGATCGTCGGACAAATGAAGGACGCGGTGCGCACCGCCTCCGAAGCCGGCGCCCTCGGCACCTACCTGAATCAGCTATTCCAGCGCACCTTCGCCGTCGCGAAGGAAGTGCGCAGCACCACCGAGATCGGCGCGCAGTCGGTGTCGATGGCCGCCGCCGCGGTACGCCTCGCCCAACGCATTTTCGACAAGATCGCGAACCAGCGCGTGCTGTTCATCGGTGCTGGCGAAATGATCGAGCTTTGCGCGACGCACTTCGCGGCGCAGCATCCGCGGGAACTCGTCGTCGCGAACCGAACCGCCGAGCGCGGCATGCGGCTCGCCGAGCGCTTCAACGGCCGCGCCATTCCGCTCTCCGAGCTCCCCGCGCGGATGCACGAATTCGACATCATCGTGTCGTGCACGGCGTCCACGTTGCCGATCATCGGTCTTGGCGCGGTCGAGCGCGCGGTCAAGGCGCGCCGTCACCGGCCGATTTTCATGGTCGACCTCGCGGTGCCGCGTGACATCGAACCCGAAGCCGGCCAGCTCGAAGACGTGTTCCTGTACACCGTCGACGACCTCGGTGCGATCGTCCGCGAAGGCAATGCGTCGCGCCAGGCCGCGGTCGCGCAGGCCGAAGCGATCATCGAAACGCGCGTGCAGAACTTCATGCAGTGGCTTGATGCGCGCAGCATCGTGCCGGTGATCCGCCACATGCACACGCAGGCCGACACGCTGCGCCGCGCAGAGGTCGAACGCGCGCAGAAAATGCTCGCGCGCGGCGACGATCCGGCCGCAGTCCTCGAGGCACTGTCGCAATCGCTCACCAACAAGCTGATCCATGGTCCTACGCACGCGCTGAATCGCGCGAGCACCGACAACCGCGACAAGCTGATCGAGCTGATGAGCGGCTTCTACAAACACCCCGGCTCTACCGAGCGTTAGCGGCGCAGTGCTCGCCGCACCCCCGCGCGCCACCGCCGTGGCTCGCAAAGTGCTTCCGCCCCGGGCATTCGCCCGTTCCCCTGGCCGCATCCATTCCGGAGTCCGCTCCGCTACCCGCCCGATGAAAACGAGCATGCAACGCAAGCTCGACCAGCTGACCACCCGGCTGGCCGAACTGAACGACCTGTTGAGCCGCGAGGACATCACCGCCAACCTCGACCAGTACCGCAAGCTGACGCGCGAACACGCGGAGCTCGACCCGGTCGTCGAGCATTACGGGCTGTGGCGCCAGGCGCAAAACGACGCCGCCACCGCGCAGGACCTGCTCGCCGACGCGTCGATGCGCGATTTCGCCGAAGAGGAAATCCGCGCAGCACGCGATCGTATGGAGACGCTCGGCGTCGAACTGCAGAAAATGCTGCTGCCGAAAGACCCGAACGACGAGCGCAACATTTTCCTCGAAATCCGCGCGGGCACCGGCGGCGACGAATCCGCACTGTTCGCGGGCGATCTGCTGCGCATGTATCTGCGCTATGCCGAGCGCAACCGCTGGCAGGTCGAGATGATGTCGGCGAGCGAATCGGACCTCGGGGGCTATCGCGAAGTGATCGTGCGAATTGCCGGCGATGCCGCGTATTCGAAGCTGAAGTTCGAGTCGGGCGGGCATCGCGTGCAGCGCGTGCCGGCCACCGAAACGCAGGGCCGCATCCATACCTCGGCGTGCACGGTCGCGGTGATGCCGGAAGCGGACGAGATCGGCGAAGTCGAGATCAACCCGGCCGATCTGCGTATCGACACGTTCCGCGCGTCGGGCGCGGGCGGCCAGCACATCAACAAGACCGACTCGGCGGTGCGCGTCACGCACTTGCCGACGGGCATCGTCGTCGAATGTCAGGACGACCGCTCGCAGCACAAGAACAAGGATCGCGCGCTGAAGGTGCTCGCCGCGCGCATCAAGGACAAGCAGGCGCACGAGCAGCAGGCGAAGGAAGCGGCGACGCGCAAGAACCTGATCGGCTCGGGCGACCGTTCGGAGCGCATCCGCACGTACAACTTCCCGCAGGGGCGCCTCACCGATCACCGCATCAACCTGACGCTGTATCGCCTCGACGCGATCATGGACGGCGATCTCGAAGAACTGATCGCGGCGCTCGTCAGCGAGCATCAGGCCGAACTGCTGGCTTCGCTCGGCGACGCGGACTAACGCCCCGACAATGACCGACGCCTCCCCGGCTCCGCTCGACCCCACCGCTCTGCCCCCCACGGCCGAGGCGCTATTGCGCGCATCGCCGCTGCCGCCGCTCGAAGCGCGGATTCTGCTCACGCATGTGCTCGGTTGGCGGCGCACGCAGCTGATCACGCGCGGCGAGGAGCCGCTCGAACGCGCAAGCGTCGAGCGTTATCGCACGCTCGAGGCGCGGCGCATGGCCGGCGAGCCGGTCGCGCAGCTCGTCGGTGCGCGCGAGTTCTTCGGGCTCGAATTCGAAGTGACGCCGCATGTTCTGATTCCGCGTCCTGAGACCGAGCTGCTGGTGGAGACCGCGCTCGCGGCGATCGAACCTCGGCCGCGCCCACGTGTGCTCGATCTCGGCACCGGGACCGGCGCAATCGCGGTGGCGATCGCGTCGATGCGGCCCGACGCGCAGGTCTGGGCGCTCGACCGCTCGGCCGACGCGCTCGCCGTCGCCGCGCGCAACGGCGCGCGCCTGCTCGACGTGAAACGCCCGGGGGGCGCCGTCGTTTTCCTGCCCAGCGACTGGTACGGCTCGCTCGACGCCGCGTTGCGCTTCGATGCGATCGTCAGCAATCCACCGTATATCGCGAGCGGCGACCCGCATCTGCGTGAGGGCGATCTGCGCTTCGAGCCGCGCGGCGCGCTCACCGACGAGGCCGACGGCCTCAGCGCGATCCGCGCGATCGTCGCCGGCGCCCCCGAGCGTCTCGCCGCCGACGGCACGGTTTGGATCGAACATGGCTACGACCAGGCCGAAGCCGTGCGCGCATTGTTGAGCGAACGCGGTTTTGCCGAGGTCCGCTCGGCGCGCGATCTCGCCGGCATCGAGCGGATCAGCGGCGGCGTGCTGCGCGCCGCTGCGGCCTGAGCGCGGTCGCCGAGGCTAAAACCCCAGGCGCGACGTGGCTGCGGCCGCCCGTAGCGAAATCCGCTATCATTTCAGCCTATTCCCATCCTTTATCGGAACCGCAAGGTCAGTCATGGATACGCAACAACGCATCAAGCAAATCGTCGACGGCAACAACGTCGTTCTCTTCATGAAGGGCACGGCCCAGTTCCCGATGTGCGGTTTTTCCGGCCGCGCCATCCAGATCCTGAAGGCGTGCGGTGCCGGTGAAATCAAGACCGTCAACGTGCTCGAAGACGACGAAATCCGTCAGGGCATCAAGGTGTTCTCGAACTGGCCGACCATTCCGCAGCTTTACGTGAAGGGGGAATTCATCGGCGGCTCGGACATCATGATGGAGATGTACGAATCGGGCGAACTGCAGCAGCTGTTCGCCGCGGCCTGAGCGTTCTACGCTTCGTTCGCTTCATCAGGCGCCGCAAGCCATGCAGCAAGCACGCACCGCGGTGCCTCGCCGGCTGATCGTCGCGATCACCGGCGCCTCCGGCGCCATCTACGGCATCCGGCTGCTCGAGACGCTGCGGCGGCTCGGCGGCGTCGAGAGCCACCTGCTGATTTCGAGCGCGGGTTGGCTCAACATCCAGCATGAACTCGAGTTGGGCAAGGAAGACGTGCATCCGCTCGCGGATGTCGTCCATTCGGTGCGCGATGTCGGCGCGAGCATCGCGTCCGGCTCGTTCGCGACCGACGGCATGATCGTCGCGCCCTGCTCGATGAAAACACTCGCGAGCATCGCGCACGGTTTCGCCGACAACCTGATCACCCGCGCCGCCGACGTCACACTGAAGGAGCGTCGCCGTCTCGTGCTGCTGGTGCGCGAAACGCCGTTCAATCTCGCGCATCTGCGCAATATGACGGCCGTCACCGAAATGGGCGGAGTGATCTTCCCGCCGCTGCCCGCGTTCTATAACCGGCCTGCTTCGATCGACGAGATGGTCGACCACACTGTCGCACGCGTGCTCGATCTGTTTGCGCTTGGGCCGGCGTTGTCGCCGGCGTGGGAAGGATTGCGGGGCGCGCAGGATTAACCGCGACAACGCGGATTAACAACGGCTGCGACGCAATCAATTCCCGCCGAACCCATTTATCAAGCTGGCGTGCGGACCTATATTGGTAGCAACCCAATTTCTCCGTGCCGTGCTTACGCGGCCGCGTTGCTGTCATGAACCGCTTACCTTCGCTTTTCCTGTCTCACGGCGCACCCACGTTGCCGATCGATCCGTCGATGCCGTCCGCCCAGTTCGGCGCGCTCGCCACGCAACTGCCGCGTCCCGAGGCAATCCTGATGTTGTCGGCGCACTGGGGCACCGCGCAGCCACTCGCGAGCATCGCGACGGCGCCTGAAACCATCCACGATTTTTATGGTTTTCCGCGCCAGCTCTATGAAATCCAATATCCGGCGCCGGGCGCGCCCGACATCGCACGTAGCGCCGCCGCGCTGCTCGGCGCGAGCGGCATCGTCGCGGACGTGCAGCCGCACGGACTCGACCACGGCGCATGGGTGCCGATGCTGCTGATATTTCCGCGAGCGGACGTGCCGATCGCGCAACTGTCGATCCAACCGCACAAGGACGCCGCGCATCATTTCCGCGTCGGCCGCGCGCTGCGCGCGCTAAAAGACGAAGGCGTGATGGTGATCGGCTCCGGCCAGATCACCCATAACCTGCGCGCCGCCGATTTCTCCGCGCGCCCGGAAGACGCCGATCCGCGCGTGGCCGAATTCACCGACTGGTTCGAGGACAAGCTCGTCGCGCGCGATCTCGACGCGCTGCTCGACTATCGCCGCCAGGCGCCGCACGCGGTGTTGATGCATCCGACCGACGAGCATCTGTTGCCGGTATTCGCCGCGCTCGGTGCCGCCGACGACGACTATTCGCTCGCGATCCAGTCGCTCGGCACCTACCAACGCTCGCTCGCGATGACGAACTACGTGTTCGGGACCGCCTGATCCGGCGCGGGGTCGCGCACAAAGGTCAACAAAAAGCCCGCCTGATCATCGATCGGGCGGGCTTTTTATCGGCCCCGAAAGACCCGCGTCGAGCGGATCTTCGGTTTCGACCGGCGCTCAATGCGCGCCGATAACTTCGAGCACTTCGTCGTGCTCGAGCCGCTCGTCCAGATACTCCGAACGATAGCCGCTGTTCACGCCCCAGAAGTAGAACACCAACGCGAAGGCGATCACGACGAGCATGTCCCAGCCGTAAGGCAGAATGCCGAAGCCGCCAAACTCCTTGCTGCCGATCAGCGACAGGATCGCCATGATCGGCAGATACGCGACCAGCCACCAGGCAGCCTTCAGGTCACGGCCCCAGCCCTCGAAGCCCGACTTCGCCTGGAAGTAGAAATACACCGGCAGCGCGACGACCATCAGCAGAATGATTTCGCCGGTCAGCGGCCACCTCGCCCAGTACAGGATCAGCGACGCGCAGACGAACGCGAACGGCGCGATCACCTTCATGCCGGCGATGTGCAGCGGGCGCTCGAGATCGGTTGCCGCGCGGCGCAGTGCCATCAGGCTGATCGGGCCGGTCAGGTACGAGATCACGGTCGCGACCGAAATCACCGCCGCGAGCGAACTCCAGCCGCGGAAGAAGAACAGGAAGATGAACGAGACGAGCAGGTTGAACCACATCGCGTTGCGCGGAACGCCATAGAACGGGTGCACGTTACCGAACATCTTCGGCATCGTGTTGTTGCGCTCCATCGCGTAGATCATGCGCGAGGTGGTTGCCATGTAGGTCGTACCGGTGCCGCTCGGGCTCACGAACGCGTCGACGTACAGCAGGATCGCCAGCCAGTTCAGGTTCAGCGCAATCGCCAGTTCCGCGAACGGCGAAGCAAAGCTGAAGTGGCTCCAGCCCTTCATCACGTCGGCCGGATTCACGGCGCCGATGTATGCGATCTGCAGCAACACGTAGATCACGAGCGCGAGCAGGATCGAGCCGATCACCGCGAACGGCACGCTCCTGGCCGGATTTCGCGCTTCACCGGCCAGGTTGATCGGGCTCTGGAAACCATTGAATGCGAACACGATGCCGCTCGTCGCGACTGCGGTCAGCACCGCCGACCAGCCGTACGGCGCGAACGTGGTCGTCTGACCAAAGTTCTCGGTGTGGACGCCTGTCATCATCAGGCCGACGATCGTTGCGCCCGGGATCAGGAACTTGAAGATCGTGATCGCCGAGTTGGCGCGCGCGAACAGCTTGACGCCCCAGTAGTTGAGCAGGAAATAGATGATGACGAGCCCGGCGGACAACAGCAGGCCGTTGGTCGTCAACGACCCGTCGACGAACAGCGCATGCGCCCAGGGATAGGGCCAGGTACTCATATATTGGATCGATGCTTCGGCCTCGATCGGGATCACCGACACGATCGCGATCCAGTTGGCCCACGCGCTGATGAAACCGACCAGCGCGCCGTGCGAGTAGCGCGCATAGCGCACCATCCCGCCAGATTCCGGAAACATCGCGCCAAGTTCCGCGTAGGTCAGCGCAATCGCGAGAATCACGACCGCACCGATGATCCATGCGCAAATCGCAGCCGGACCGGCAATTTTTGCAGCCTTCCACGCGCCGAACAGCCAACCCGAACCGATGATCGAGCCCAGACCGGTCAGCATCAGCGCGAATGGCCCGATGTTCCGTTGTATAGAACTTTTCAAGTCTTCTCCTAAATCAGAACCATGTCGGCACCGCGTGACATCGCTTGTGGCGGTGGGGACGGGGTGACGCGCATGTAAGCGCGTCCAGATGCGGAATAGGTGCAACCGACGCGCGGCGCGTAGTTTAACGGTTGCACCGTGTTACTGCAGCGAAACCGCAGCCGAACTAAGGGTTCCCCCTAGCAAAAAGTTGTCCCCCTGCGCAAGCTTTGTAAGAAAGTTTCGGATCAGTCCGGCAAAGTTTCGTCTAGACTGTTGACCTTCGTCCGAATTCGCCGTATAACGTTCGGGCAGGATTTCAAGTGGCGAGTGAAGTGGTTCTTTCGTAGTTCGCCCATCAACGGTACTCCGGTTGGTCCCATTACCCCCTTCCTTGATTTTCATGCACCCCGGGCTTCGGCCTTATTCACCATTTTTAGGAAAAAGTAATATGGAAACCGGTACCGTCAAGTGGTTCAACGACGCTAAGGGCTTTGGCTTCATCACTCCGGACGGCGGCGGTGAAGATCTGTTCGCGCATTTCTCGGAAATTCGCACTGAAGGCTTCAAGACGCTGCAAGAAAACCAAAAGGTCACGTTTGAAGTGAAGACGGGCCCGAAGGGTAAGCAAGCGGCTAACATCAAGCCGGTGTAAGCTCCGCGCTTCCTTCTGGACGCAAAAAAACCCCGCCTCGGCGGGGTTTTTTATTACGGCGGCCAATCTGAATGCGCCGATTAACTTCGCGTTACTTCGCAATCCGCGGCGGATTATTTGTTGATTATTCGGGATTATCCGAATACACGCCGCGCATGAATACCGAGGCCAGTCGCCACGCTCGCGAGACGATCGCCGAATACCGCTTGCGCGTCTGGAAACGCCGCGGCCAACGCGCCCGACAGAAACGCGAGGCCGGTCGACCCGCCGGTGAAATAGATCGCGTCGACATCGCGCGGCGCGACGCCGGCCGCCTGCACCGTATCGCGCGCGGCCTGCACGATGCGTCGCGTTTCTTCCTCGCCTGCTTTGACGAGCTGCGCTTCGTCGAACGCGAGACGCAGATCCTCTTCCACCTGCTCGAGATCGATCACGGTTTCGCCGCCCGCCGCCACGCCGATCTTCGCCTCTTCCGCGTGGGCGGCGAGCGCGTGCCCGAAACGCTGCTCGACCACGCGCATCAGCCGGTCGTGGTGCTTTGTCTCCGTGAAAAGGTGCCGCATCAGCGCGAGTTCGCTGACGCGCTTCGGCGTGTAGACGGTGTTGATCAGGTGCCAGGTCGCGAGATCGAAATAAATCCGGTTCGGGATTTCGCGCCCTTGCGGATCGAGCGACTGGTAGCCGAGTTCGCGCAGTATCGTCGCGAGTTCGACGCGGCGGTCGAAGTCCGTACCCGCGACGTGCACGCCGTGGTGCGCGAGCACATCGTCCTTGCGCTCGACGCGCTTCATCCGTTCCGGCCCCACTCGCACGAGCGAAAAGTCCGACGTACCGCCGCCGATGTCCGCCACAAGCACGAGCCCCTCGGCGCTCAGGTGCGATTCGTAGTCGAACGCAGCCGCGATCGGTTCATACTGAAAGTGGATGTCGCGCAAGCCGGCGGTGCGCGCAGCGGCTTCGAGCTGTTGCTGCGCCATCTGGTCGGCGCGCGGGTCGTCGTCGACGAAGAACACCGGGCGGCCCAGCACCGCGCGGTCAATCGCGCCGCCGGCGCTCGCCTCGGCCGCGCGCTTCAGGTGAGTCAGGAACGTCGCGATCACGTCGGTGTACTTGATCGCACTGCCGTCGCCGAGATCGGTCGTATTCTCGGCGAGCGGCGAGCCGAGAATGCTTTTCATCGAGCGCATCAGCCGGCCGTCGAAACCGTCGATGTAAGCAGCGAGCGCCGCGCGCCCGAATTCGCTGGTGTGTTCGTCGGTATTGAAGAAGACCGCGGTGGGCAGCGTCGTGTACGCGCCTTCGACCGGCGCCAGCTTCAGCTGCGGGCCGATCGGAACCGCGACGGCCGAATTGGAAGTACCGAAGTCAATCGCGCAATAGTTCATGGCAGGAATGGCCGCTCACGGCTGGCGCGCAAAGAAAGGGGAGCGGCTTTGTATCACGAAAACTCCGGCAGCATCAACTGAAGCTGCCGGGACGGCCGCAAGATCGATTGAAATCATGGCGCGGAATGCATCTTGCTGCGTCCGACCGGATATGCCGCCCCATTTCGCCATCGAGGAGACTTCGCGTCATGAGCGTGCCGCCCACCGCCGCCGTCGATGACCAGCACGCCACGCTGATCGAAACCGATCTGCCGTCGCGGCTAGACCGTCTGCCGTGGGGCCGCTTTCATACGCTGATCGTGGTTGCGCTCGGCGTGACGTGGCTGCTCGACGGCCTCGAGGTGACGCTTGCCGGCGCGGTCGCGAGCGCGCTGAAAACCAGCCCGGCGCTGCGCTTTTCGAATGCCGAGGTCGGCCTCGCGGGCAGCGCATACATTGCCGGCGCGGTGCTCGGTGCGCTCGGTTTCGGCTGGCTGACCGACCGGCTCGGCCGCCGCAAGCTGTTTTTCGTCACGCTGACGCTGTATCTGGCCGCGACCGCGGCGACCGCGCTGTCGTGGAATCTGATGAGCTTCATGCTGTTCCGCTTCCTGACCGGCGCGGGTATCGGCGGCGAATACACGGCGATCAATTCGACGATCCAGGAATTCACGCCGGCACGCGTGCGCGGCTGGACCGACCTCGGCATCAACGGCACGTTCTGGGTGGGCGCGGGGCTCGGCGCCGCGGGCTCGCTGGTGCTGCTCGATCCGCACCTACTGCCTTCCGACTGGGGCTGGCGCGCGTGTTTTTTCATCGGCGCGGTGCTCGCGCTGGTGATCCTGCCGATGCGCATCTGGATACCCGAAAGCCCACGCTGGTTACTCACGCACGGCGACGAGCGCGACGCCCGCACGATCGTCGAGGGCATCGAGACGCGTTTTCGCGACGCCGGTCACACGCTCGCCGACGACGCCCTCACGCGGCTGCGGCTGCGCGCGCGCGACCATACGCCGTTGCGCGAGGTGTTCCACACGCTGTTCAACGTGCACCGGCGCCGCGCGCTGGTCGGTCTCACGTTGATGACCGCGCAGGCATTCTTCTACAACGCGATCTTTTTCACCTACGCGCTCGTCCTCACCGACTTCTATCACGTGCCGGGCGACGACATCGGCTGGTATCTGCTGCCTTTCGCGCTCGGCAATTTCCTGGGGCCGCTCGTGCTCGGGCGGCTGTTCGACGTGATCGGCCGACGCAAGATGATCGCCGCGACCTACGCGATGTCGGCGATCCTGCTGACGCTGTCCGGCTATCTGTTCGAGCAGCAACTGCTGAGCGTCGTCACGCAGACGGTCGCCTGGATGGTCATTTTCTTCTTTGCGTCGGCGGCCGCGAGTTCCGCGTATCTGACCGTGAGCGAATCGTTTCCGCTCGAAATCCGCGCGCTCGCGATCGCGGTTTTCTATGCGTTCGGCACCGCGCTCGGCGGCATCATCGGGCCGGCGTTTTTCGGTCGGCTGATCGATACGCATCAGCGCAGCGAGGTGTTTTCGGGCTATCTGGTCGGCTCGGCGTTGATGCTCGCGGCGGCGCTCGTCGCGGCGATCTGGGGTGTCGACGCGGAGCGCAAGTCGCTCGAGCATGTGGCCGCGCCGCTGTCCAGCGTGACGGATGGCGAGAACGGCATGGACGGCGCTGCATGAAAAACGCGCGGACCGTGCCGCGCGTGCCTGACCGCTTAGTTGCTCATCGACTGCTTTCTTCCCTTTACGCGAAATCGCGCGGCAAGCGCGGCGAATCCATCGCTCAGAACGCCTTCTTCCAGGCGCCGGCGTACGCGATATCCGCGAGCGCCGCGCGTTGACGCGGCGCCTTCTCGCGTTCGCGCAGGACCGGGTCCAGTTTGTCGACGTCGCCGTAATGGCCGAGCGAGATCATCGCGATCGGCTCGACGTCCTTTGGTAGTTCGAAGGTGGTACGGAACGCGTTCACGTCGAAGCCGCTCATCTGGTGCGCGGCGAGGCCGAGCGCGTGCGCTTGCAGCACCAGCGACATCGCCGCCGCGCCGGCGTCGTAGAACGCGCAGCGGTTTACCTCGCCCTTGTTGGTCAGTGTGTGCGCGGTCACCGCGATCAGCACCGGCGCAAGCGCATTCCAGCCCTGGTTGAACGGCACCAGCGTGGCGAAAGCCTTCTTGAACGCGACTTCGTCGACGCTGCGATCGAATACCACAAAACGCCAAGGCTGCACGTTATATGAAGACGGCGCCCAGCGCGCCGCTTCGAGCACGGCGCGCAACTGATCGCGGCTCACCGGCTCGCTCGAATACGCGCGAGGGCTCCAACGGCCTGCAATCAGCTCGTGAATGGCAACTTCGGTTGAGGCGGGTTTGGTGGCCATGCGCTTCTCTCGGTAGATATTCATGTTCTCCGGGCGGCTGCCCGAGGCCACATAGCATAACGGGCTTTCGGTGCGCGCTCCAAGTTGCGGCGCGGCGCTATGCGTGCTGGCTGAGAAAACGCGCACGGCCCCGTTATGGGGCCGTGCGTCGTTGCTTCGCTGACGGTGAATCCGCGCGGCTCGCGAGGGCGCCTCAGATTGCCTGCGGCGTCGGCACCTTGGCCGGGCGATTGATGCGCAGCACGATCACCGCGGCGATCAGACACAAGCCGCCGGAAATCATCGATGCGACCGTGTAGGTGCCAAGACTCGCGCGCAGCATGCCCGCGCCGAGCGCCGCGAACGCCGCGCCGAGCTGGTGGCCCGCGACCACCCAGCCGAACACGATCGGCGCCGATTCCTTGCCGTAGACGTCGGTCGCAAGACGCACGGTCGGCGGCACGGTGGCGATCCAGTCGAGACCGTAGAACACCGCGAACAGCGGCAGTCCGAAAAAGTCGATGCCGAACGCGTGCGGCAGATACATCAGCGACAGCCCCCGCAGCCCGTAATACCAGAACAGCAGCACGCGGCTATTGAAGCGGTCCGACAGCCAGCCCGACATCGTCGTGCCGAACAGGTCGAACACGCCCATCGCCGCGAGCAACGACGCGCCCTGCACTTCGGTCATCCCGTAGTCGCCGCACATCGCGATCAGATGGGTGCCGACATAGCCATTGGTGCTCGCGCCGCAAATGAAGAAGCTGAAGAACAGCAGCCAGAAGTCGCGCGTTTTGCTCGCCGACGCGAGCGTGCCGAATGCGATCGCGAGCGGATTCTGCCTGGTGACGGTCGTCGTGATGGGCGCGTCATGCGGTTCGCCGTACGGGCGCAGCTGCATGCTGGCCGGATGCTCGGGCAGCAGGAACGCGACGAGCGGAATCACGACGCCCGCCGCGAGCGCGACGACCCACACGACCTGACGCCAGCCGTAATGCTCGGCGATGGCCGCGAGCAGCGGCAGAAACACCAGTTGGCCGGTCGCCGAGCTGGCGGTCAGGATACCCATCACGAGACCGCGGCGCGTCGTGAACCAGCGCGTCACGACCGTCGCCGACAGCGACAGCGCCGCTACCCCGGTCGAGCCGCCGACCATCACGCCCCAGATCAGCACCATTTGCCACGGATGCGTCATCAGCGACGACAGCGCGACACCCGCGGCCATCGCGCCGAGCGCGCTCAGCAGCGTGGGGCGCACACCGAAGCGCTGCATCGCGGCGGCCGCGAACGGCCCCATCAACCCGTACAGCGCGATGTTCACCGAGATCGCGAGCGAAATCGTCGCGCGGCTCCAGCCGAATTGGTGCTCGAGCGGCACCATCATCACGCTCGGTGTCGCTCGCGTACCCGCAGCCGCGAGCAACACCAGGAACACCACAGCGACGGTCAACCAGCCGTAGTGGAAACGCCCGCCTATCAGTCGCGCAGCCCAGTTCATCGATTCTCCCATCGACGCGGCCCCGGTGGCGGCGTCGTTCGTATTTACGGCCTCGGTGAATGACTTGTGACAGATCGGTCACAATTGTGTTGCGATCTTAGTTACTGGTCGGTAACATGTCAAGGCGTCAATCTCATTTGGGTGACTTGCCATGTCCGACAGCGAACCCCCCAAGCCCGCCCCTACTCGTGCGCGGCGCGCGCGCGGCGCACAGACCGCCGGGCCGCAGGCGCAGCTGCATCTGCTGCGCGCGGCCAGCGAGTTGTTCTATCGCGAGGGCGTGCGCACGGTCGGCGTCGATGCGGTGGTCGAGCGCGCGGGCGTGAACAAGATGAGTCTGTACCGGCAGTTTTCGTCGAAGGATGAGCTCGTGATGGCGTATCTGGCGCAGAAGGACGAGCAGTTCTTCCGCTACGTCGAGAAGAGCTTCGCGAAGCATCCTGGCGAGCCGGCGAAGCAGCTTCAGCAGTACTTCGACGACCTCGCGGTGCGCGCCTCGGTCGACGATTACCGCGGCTGCCCGTTCGTGAACGTGTCGGTGGAGTTTTCGGATACCGCGCATCCGGCGCGGCAGTTCGTGTTCCGCAACAAGCAGCGCTTGATGGCGCGCCTCGTCGAACTGTCGACAGCGGCCGGCGCCGGCGATCCGCAAGCGCTGGCCGATGGGCTCGGTCTGCTGATCGAGGGCGTGTACGCGGCGAGCCAGACTTACGGGCCGGGCTGCGGGCCGATCCTCGCCGCGCCGAAAGTCGCCGCGCAGTTGATAGCGGCCGCTTGCGCGGAGAAGCCGGTTCGCTGAGCCAGTCCGTCAGCTGGGTCCTTTAGAATTGCGCGTTTTCCCGTCACATCCGTCCGCCATGCCGTTGCCCGCCGAATCCCACGATGCCGTTATCGCCGCGACCCGTCATTGGCTGACGGAGGCCGTGATCGGCCTGAACCTGTGTCCGTTCGCGAAGGCCGTGCATGTGAAGGGGCAGATTCGCTATGCGGTCAGCGAAGCGGGCACGCTCGAAGCGGTGCTGACCGACCTGGAAGCCGAGCTGCAGACCCTCGTCGTCGCCGACCCCGCCGCCATCGACACGACGTTGCTGATCCTGCCGCGCGCGTTCGAGGACTTTCTCGGCTTCAACGACTGCCTGTTCTTCGCCGACCGGCTCGTTCAGCAGCTACGGCTCGAAGGCGCTATCCAGATCGCGAGCTTTCATCCGCATTACCAGTTCGAAGGCAGCGAGCCCGACGATATCGAAAACTACACGAACCGGGCGCCCTATCCGATCCTGCATCTGCTGCGCGAGGACAGCATCGAGCGGGCCGTGCAGGCCTTTCCCGACGCGGAAGAGATCTACGAGCGCAATCAGGAGACGCTGCGGCGCATTGGCCTCGCGGGCTGGGATGCGTTGATGAAGCGCTAAGTGAAGCGCCAGGTCGCGCCTCAGGCCGGCACGAAAAATCGCTCCTTCAGCGTATCGAGCCCGAGCGCGTCCAGCACTTCGCCGAGCCGCTCAGCGGGCCGGCGCCGCGGCAGGTCCTTGTACTGCGCGATGATCAACTCGTTTTTCATCGAGTGTTCCCAGCCGACCAGCTCGGTCACGCTGACCTGATAGCCATGCGCTTCGAGCTGCAGGCAGCGCAGCACGTTCGTGATCTGGCTGCCGAATTCGCGCGTGTGAAGCGGATGCCGCCAGATTTCCGTCAGCGCGGTCTTCAGAGCCTTGCCCTTGTTCTGCCGCAGCACGCCGGCTACCTCGGCCTGGCAGCACGGCACGACGACGATGTACTTCGCGTGCTTTTCGAGTGCGAAACGGATCGCGTCGTCGGTGGCGGTATTGCACGCGTGCAGCGCGGTCACGATGTCGATTTCGGCGGGCAGCCGCGTCGACGTGATCGACTCCGCCACCGACAGATTCAGAAACGACATCCCCTTGAAGCCGAGCCGCGCCGCCAGCTCTTCGGACTTCGTCACCAGCTCTTCGCGCGTTTCAATGCCGTAAATGTGCGAAGCCCCACCAGCCACATCCTGAAACTCCTTGAAAAACAGGTCGTACAGGATAAAACCGAGGTATGACTTGCCCGCGCCGTGATCGACGAGCGTCAGCGCCCCCTGCTGGTCCTTCAGGTCCTTGAGTAGCGGCTCGATGAACTGGAACAGATGGTAGACCTGCTTCAGCTTGCGACGGCTGTCCTGATTCATCTTGCCGTCGCGCGTGAGGATGTGGAGCTCTTTGAGCAGTTCGACGGACTGATTGGGACGGATTTCGTGGGTTTTGCCGGACATCGTATGGGCCGCCATCAATTGCAGTGCGAACGTGCGACAGATGACGGAAAAAGAGAAAGGTTGCTGCCAGTTTACCCAAAGTGCGGCAATCCCAGCGAGTACGCCGCCCGGGTCACGCGAGACAGGCGGTCCACTGGGAACACTTCCTGCTCGAAAGGCGCTGCGCGGAAGTGTCTCGAGAATGGCTGAAAACAGCTTGAGCGCCGGCTGAGCCTGCGGGTGCAAGCCGCGTCGCCGAAAACAGGAAGCTGTCCGGCCGTGCAACCGGACACGCGAACCGGATGCATGTGGGGAGAGCGGCCCCGCAACAAGGGGCGAACGTTACGTAACCAGCAGCGGCCGGCTTTGCAACGGGTCGCGCGCTCGGATGATCACAGAAGAGGCGGCAATGGATACGGTACCCAACGGAAATGTCGAACAGAAGTTTCAGGAAATGATGGCGAAGCTCACCGCCGCGCCGGCATGGTCGGAGAAACAGCAACTCGAACTGGAGATGGCTCGCGACATCTCCACGGAAATGCTGCGGCTCGCCGAGGTCATGCGTGACGGCAACGTCGACCTCGAGACCTGCCTGACGATGCTCAAGTACGCCAAGGTGCTCGACTTCGTGATGACGACGCTCGCGTCGCGACGCGACATCAAGCCGCAGACGTTGCGGGTGATCTTCAAGCTCGCCGGGCTGAAGGTCGATGAGGCGTATCCGGGTTAGCGCGTCGGCATGCTGGTTAGATTGGCTTGGTATCGCGTTTCTCGTGTCACCACAAGACTGCTGCAACACGCCCGCACGCGGGCGGCTGGATGCCGCTCGCGACGCGGGCTTCCACACTCCCCTTCCACGGGTCTCTCAAGCGTGCCGCGCCTCGACGGGCGGCGTTCCCTCATGAAATAGCGTCTTCAGCTGCTCGCGCAGCTCCGGCGAATCCGCGTGCTTGTGAACGCTGACGGCATGCTGGACCGCGGCTTCGAGCAGTTCGCCGTCGCTGTCGGCGGATAGCGCGACAGTGCAGTTCGTTTCGCTCGGAAACTCGCGACAGTCGATATATTTGCGGGTCATGGCAATCTCCTTGAACCAGACGATCGACTCTTCCACCGATTCAACAGGCGCTTCGCGTCGGCTGCCGGCGCGCGGCAGTGAAGCGCGCCGCAGCGGCTGCGTCGCAAGCGACGTGATTGGGGATTGACGCGAGGAACGACGCGAACGGCGTCCGATGGAAGATGTTTGAAAAGTATAGGTCGCGTGCGGCGCGGGCCAAGCGGTGAACGCGATGCGCAACGGCCGGGAGAAAGACTGAATCCAGTATTTTCCGGTCTGGGGCGATCGAGCCCGGTCGCCTGGCCGAATAGCCGCCTGTTTGCCAGTACCGAGCACAGTTCGACAGAGTTTGTCGGCGTTTGCCGCGCGCCGCGCGCGGTGTGACAATAGCGCCCTTCGCGCCGCCTATCCGTTCGGTCACCGCGGCGCACCGCCTTTTCTCCCCGTTGATCCGCTGAACCGCATGTCATTCTCGCTCGATTCCGCCCGCGTCGCCGTGATCGGCGGCGGCCCCGCCGGCCTGATGGCCGCGGAGACGCTTGCCGGGCACGGCGTGCAAGTCCACGTATATGACGCGATGCCGTCGGTCGGCCGCAAATTCCTGATGGCGGGCAAAGGCGGCATGAACATCACGCATTCGGAAGCCCTCGCGCCGTTTCTCGAGCGCTACGGCTCGCGCCGCGAGCGCATCGCGCCGTTACTCGACGCGTTCGGTCCCGACGCGCTGCGCACATGGTTGCGCGAGTTGGGCGTCGAGACGTTCGTCGGCAGTTCGGGGCGCGTATTTCCGTCCGACATGAAGGCCGCGCCGATGCTGCGCGCGTGGCTGCATCGGCTGCGCGAAGCGGGTGTGCAGTTTCATATGCGTCACAAGTGGAGCGGCTGGGCGTCAACATCCGAAGACGGTGCCGCCCACGCGTTGCGCTTCGACACGCCCAACGGTGAGCAGACGATCAGCTGCGACGCGGTCGTGTTCGCGCTCGGCGGCGCCAGTTGGCCGCGTCTCGGCTCCGACGCCGCGTGGGTGCCGCTGATGACGTCGCGCGACGTGCCGGTGACGCCGCTGCGTCCCGCGAACTGCGGCTTCGACGCGGACTGGAGCCCGTATCTGCGCGAGCGTTTCGCGGGTCAGCCGATCAAGACGGTCGCGATTTCCGTCACCGGTGTAGACGGAAAAGTCCACAATCGACAAGGTGAAATACTTTTGACCGAAACGGGCCTCGAAGGGAGCCTGATTTACGCGTTGTCGGCGCCGATCCGCGAGCGGATTCTCGCCGGCGGCGAGGTCACGATCGCGCTGGATCTCGCGCCCGGCTTGCCGCTCGAGCGAATCGTGGAGGAAGTGACGCGGCCGCGCGGCTCACGCTCGATCGCGAGTCATCTGCACGGGCGAATCGGAATCGGCGGGGTCAAGCTGGCGTTGCTGCACGAGATTCTGTCGAAAGAAGCCTTCGCCGATGCACGCGGCCTCGCCCACGCGATCAAGGCGCTGCCGATGCGACTGCTGCGCGCGCGACCGATCGAGGAAGCGATCAGTACCGCGGGCGGAATCCCGTTCGAGGCGTTGGACGCGCATCTGATGATCGACCGGATGCCCGGCGCATTCTGCGCGGGCGAAATGCTCGATTGGGAGGCGCCGACCGGTGGTTATCTGTTGACCGCCTGCTTTGCCAGCGGGCTGGTCGCTGGCCGGGGCGCGTGCGCGTATCTGGAAGCGCACGGCACGTCGGCGTGACGCGCGCAGTCGCCGTCACCGCGCCTTGAGCCGCCACAACGACGTGACCTCGGCCGCTCGCGCAACATACAACGGATCGTTCTGATCGCTGGCCTTCGGATGCCGTGGACGAATGTCCTCGCGTCCCACGACACTGAGCCCCGCGTGCTCGATCGCCGCGAGCAGCCACTCGCGCGTCCGCAGTCCAAGGTGCTCGGCGAAATCCGAAATGATCAGCCAGCCCTCGCCGCCCGGCGTCAGATGATCGGCGAGGCCGTTCAGGAAGCCGACCAGCATGCGGCTGTCCGGATCGTAGATCGCGTATTCGAGCGGCGACGCGGGCCGCGCCGGCACCCACGGCGGATTGCAGACGACGAGCGGTGCCCGACCGTCCGGAAACAGATCGGCCTGTACGATCTCGACCTGCTCGGCGCAACCAAGACGCGCGAGATTTTCACGAGCACACGCAAGCGCGCGCGCATCCTGGTCCGTCGCGACGATCTTGCGCACGCCGCGTTTGGCCAGCAGCGCGGCCAGCACGCCAGTGCCGGTGCCGATATCGAACGCGAGGTCCAACGACGGCAGCGGCGTGCGCGCGACCAGATCGACGTACTCGCCGCGCACCGGTGAGAACACACCGTAGTGCGGATGGATGCGCTCGCCGAGCGCCGTAATCTCGACGCCCTTCTTGCGCCATTCGTGCGCGCCGATCAAACCGAGCAACTCGCGCAACGACACGATCGACGCGTCACCGCTCCCCGGTCCATAAGCTTCGATGCAGGCCTGCCGCACGTCGGGCGCGCGACGCAGCGGAATGGCGTAGTCGGCATCGAGCGGAATCAGGATCATGCCGAGCGTGCGCGCGCGCTGCGACTGCGCCTGCCGATGCTGGTTGAACGCGTCGAGCGGTGTGGCTCCCTGCTTGCGCGGCTTGCGTTCGAGCCGGCGCGTGACGGCCTGCAGCAGTTGGCGCGCGTTCTGGAAGTCGCCGCGCCACAGCAGCGCGGTGCCTTCGCAGGCGAGGCGGTAGGCCGAATCGGCGGTGGTGCGGTCGTCAGCGACGACGACGCGCTTCGGCGGTGGCACGGCCGCCTCGGAACGCCAGCGTGCGGTGCGCGGGCCGTCGGCTTCTGGCCAGGTGAGAGTTGCGGGGCTGGTCATGGTGCAATGGAGTCGATGTGACGTCGCCGGCGACGTGGACCGCGGCAGCGGACCGGAATGTCCGGCGGCTGCCCGCCATCCCGGGCGACGCCCGAATAGTAACGTACCGCCGCCGTGCGGATTCGCGGCGCGGCATGAATTGGTGACGGTGATGAGGTGAGTCTAGACGCACCGAAAGTAGACAATAATGTCTACAATCGACAAGGTGAAAGAGATACCATGATTTTTGAGCCATCGCGCGGCTCATCTCACGCTGCCTTCGCACGTTTTGACGTGCGTGAAACCCTCGTCGCAAACAAGCCTGGCCAAGGCTTCGGTGATCGGCATCAGCAACGATCCGGGCAATTTCCACCGAAAAAAGAAAAACCCCGCTAAAGCGTGTGCTTCGACGGGGTTTTCTAGCATTTCCAGTTACTGCTGATAAAGCAATCTGGTGCCGGCTGCAGGACTCGAACCCGCCACCTCATGATTACAAGTCAAGCGCTCTACCTGATGAGCTAAGCCGGCATGAGGCCGTGATTCTACTTCATTTCACGATCTTAAGGCGAGCCCTTCCGCCGCCTTTCGAGCCATCGTCGTCGGGCTGCGGTTTGTCGTCGGCGTCGGTGGCCTCGACAGGGTCGGCGGGGGCGGTTTCGACGGCGCGCGGAGCCGCCGGCGTGTCAGCTTCGTCCGCGGCATCCGCGCCCGAATCCTGAGCCTCGCCGCCCGCCGATTCGACCGGGAACGCCATACCCTGGCCGTTCTCGCGCGCGTAGATCGCAAGAATATTGGCGACCGGCACTTCGATCTTGTGGGACTTGCCGGAGAAGCGCGCGTTGAACTCGATCCACTCGTTGCCCATCTGCAGCTGGCTGGTCGCCTCGAAGCTGATGTTCAACACGATCTCGTTGTCGCGCACGAACTGACGTGGCACGCGCGTCTGATTGTCGACGCGGACCGCGATATGCGGTGTGTAGCCGTTATCCGTGCACCACTCGTAGAGCGCGCGCAACAGATAAGGCTTCGTGGAAATCTCTTGCATCAACAGTCCTCTTGCGGGCGCGGTCGCGCATCGAAGCGATGCGGCGTCCGCGCTCCAAAGCCAAACTCAACGACGCATCACCTTTTCCGACGGCGTCAGCGCTTCGATATAAGCCGGGCGGCTGAAAATGCGCTCGGCGTACTTCATCAGCGGCGCGGCGTTCTTCGACAGTTCGATACCGTAGTGGTCAAGGCGCCAAAGCAGCGGTGCGATCGCGACGTCGAGCATCGAGAACTCTTCGCCGAGCATGTACTTGTTCTTCAGGAAGATCGGCGCGAGCTGCGTCAGGCGATCGCGGATCGCGAGGCGCGCCTTCTCGTGATTCTTCTCCGCTGCCTTGCCCTTCTCGTTTTCGAGCGTGCCGACGTGGACGAACAGCTCTTTCTCGAAGTTGAGCAGGAACAGGCGGGCACGCGCGCGCTGGACCGGATCGGCCGGCATCAGCTGCGGGTGCGGGAAGCGCTCGTCGATGTACTCGTTGATGATGTTCGATTCGTACAGAATCAGGTCCCGTTCGACGAGAATCGGCACCTGACCATACGGATTCATCACGGCGATGTCTTCCGGCTTGTTGAACAGGTCGACGTCGCGGATCTCGAAGTCCATGCCCTTTTCGAACAACACCAGCCGGCAACGCTGGGAGAACGGGCAAGTAGTGCCGGAATACAGAACCATCATGTTTACGTTTCCTCAAAAAGCTGAAGGGCCAGCGCGCGGAAAAACCGTTCAGCAGGTTTTTCCTGGCGCCGGCCCCACGCCATGTAGCGGCGTGATTATTTGATATGTTTCCAGTACGCGGCGTTCAGTCGCCAGGCGAAAAAGCTCAGGATACCGAGGAACAACAGCACCCACACGCCAAGTTGCCTGCGGGTTTGCTGCGTCGGTTCGGACATCCATGACAGGTACGACACGAGGTCGGCCACAGCAGAATCATAATCTACCGGCGACATCGTCCCCGGAGTCAGTTGCTGGAAGCCGAGGAATTTGTGTACTTTTTCGCCGGTTCTTTCGTCGGTTTCGTCGCCGAATTGCGCCGCACGCTGCCCCTGAAGCTGCCACAGCACGTGAGGCATGCTCACGTTTTGGTACACCAGATTGTTCCAGCCGGTCGGCCGCGTATCGTCGCGGTAAAAACTCCGCAGATACGTGTAAAGCCAGTCCGTGCCGCGCGCCCGCGCCTCCACCGACAGATCCGGCGGCGTCGCCCCAAACCACGCTTTCGCGTCCTCCGGGCGCATCGCCACGGTCATCGTGTTGCCGACCTTGTCGGTGGTGAACAGCAGGTTCGCCCGGATTTCGTTCGGCGTGATGCCGAGATCAGTCAGGCGGTTGTAGCGCATCAGGTTCGCGCTGTGGCAATTCAGGCAGTAGTTTACAAACAATTGCGCGCCGCGCTGCAAAGAAGCGAAATTGTTCGTGTTGTCCGGCGCGCGATCGAGCGGGAAATTCTCGTCCGCGTGAACCGGAGCGGCCAACAGCGCAAGCACGGTCGCGCCGACCAGCGCGCACATCGAAAGCAGTTTTTTCATCTTCATGTTCTCCTGGCTCGCGATTAGTGAGGCTTGAACCGCACCCGCTCGGGCGGCTGCTTGAACTTGCCAAGCCGGGTCCAGAAGGGCATGCCGAGGAAAAACGCGAAGTAGATCAGCGCGCAGATCTGGGCGATCAGCGTCGCGGCCGGCGATGGCGGTCGCGTGCCGAGGAAGCCGAGCGTCAGGAACGCGATCACGAAGATCCCGAAGAAAACCTTGTGGAAGAACGGCCGGTAGCGAATAGACCTGACCGGCGACCGGTCCAGCCACGGCAGGAAGAACAGCGAAATCACCGCGCTGCCCATCACCACGACGCCCCAGAACTTCGATTCGGTGAACACCATCGCGACGATCACCAGCACCGCAAGCAGCGGCAGACCGAGCTTCCACTTGCCGCGCGCGCGCACGAGCGCCAGCAACCCGAGTAGCGCGATGACGATCATCAGCACGATCTTGAATGGATCGGTGGTGGCGCGCAGCATCGCATAAAAGGCGGTGAAGTACCACACAGGCGCAATTTCCGGCGGCGTCTGCAGCGGGTTCGCGGGGATGAAGTTGTTGGCTTCAAGGAAGTACCCACCCATTTCCGGCGCGAAGAAGATGATCGCCGCGAAGATCAGCAGGAAGATCGTTACGCCCATGAAGTCGTGCACCGAGTAGTACGGGTGGAACGGAATGCCGTCGAGCGGCACGCCATCCGGCCCCTTCTTCGCCTTGATCTCGATGCCGTCCGGGTTGTTCGAGCCGACTTCGTGCAGCGCGACGAGGTGGGCGATCACGAGGCCGATCAGCACCAGCGGAATCGCGATCACGTGGAACGCGAAGAAGCGGTTCAGCGTGACGTCAGAGACCACGTAGTCGCCGCGAATCCATAGCGACAGATCCGGCCCGATGAACGGAATCGCCGAGAACAGGTTCACGATCACCTGCGCGCCCCAGAACGACATCTGGCCCCACGGCAGGAGGTAGCCGAAGAACGCCTCGGCCATCAGGCTCAGGAAAATCAGGCAGCCGAAAATCCAGACGAGTTCGCGCGGCTTGCGGTACGAGCCGTACAGGAGCCCGCGGAACATGTGCAGATACACGACGACGAAAAACATCGACGCACCCGTCGAGTGCATGTAGCGGATCAGCCAGCCCCACGGCACCTCGCGCATGATGTACTCGACCGACGAAAACGCGAGCGTCGCGTCGGGCTTGTAGTTCATCGTCAGGAAAATGCCGGTGACGATCTGGTTGACCAGCACCAGCAACGCAAGCGAACCGAAGAAGTACCAGAAGTTGAAGTTCTTCGGCGCGTAGTACTCGGAAACGTGCTTCTTCCACGTGGCAGTCATCGGGAAGCGCTGGTCGATCCAACCAGCCAGCCCGGTCGTCTCTACTTCGTGTTCGCTCGCCATTACGCTTCTCCTTTTTCGTCCTTCCCGATCACAAGGGCCGTCGCCGACGTGAACATGAAGCGCGGGATGTCGAGGTTCTGCGGAGCGGGTTTGTTCTTGAAGACGCGGCCGGCCATGTCGTAGGTCGAGCCGTGGCACGGGCACAGGAAACCGCCGGGCCAGTCGTCGGGGAGATTCGGCTGCGGGCCTTCCTGGAAGCGCGGCGTCGGCGTGCAGCCCAGATGCGTGCAAACGGCGACGGCAACCAGCAGATGCTTGTTCTCGGCGCGTGAACGGAATTCGTTGTTGCAGTAGTCCGGCAGCGGCATCGAAAACGGATTCAGCGAGTGGGGGTCCGCTACCTGGCTGTCGGCTTTTTGAACATCGGCGAGCATGCGGTCCGTGCGGTTGATGATCCACACCGGCTTGCCGCGCCAGGCGACCGTCATCATGTCGCCGGGCTTCAGACCACTGATATCGACTTCGACCGGGGCACCTGCGGCCTTGGCCTTTTCGGATGGTGCAAAGGAACTAACAAAGGGTACGACAACGGCAACACCTCCTATGCCGCCTGCTACGGTCGTCGCTACCAGCCAGTTACGGCGGCTGCCATCGACGCGTTCCTCTTCTTTGTCTCGCATCACACGCCCCACTTCTGAGTTGGATTTTTCCTTCACGTCGCTTCTACCGCCGCTAGTTTGCTCGAATGGAGTCGCCATTTACAAGGGCCGATTGCCAAAAACCGTGCGAAGCCCTTGATAACTCAGGGTTTGTCCGTACCGATCGCAAACTTTTTCGCACTTCCTTTTAAGTGCCTTCTGCGGTATTCCTGCCTTGTTCTTCGTTAATGCAATTCGCAATTCAAACGGGATTGGGGATATCGATAAACAGATGTTCGATATCGAACGATTCGGACAGATGCTTGCCCACCGCCTGCACGCCGAAGCGCTCGGTCGCGTGGTGGCCAGCCGCCAGAAACGCGACGCCGCTTTCCGCCGCCGTATGCATCACCGACTCCGATACCTCGCCGGTCACGTAGACGTCGACACCCGCGTTGATCGCCGCGTCGAACATCCCTTGCGCGGCGCCCGTGCACCAGCCGACGCGGCGCAGCTCCATATCCGGATCGCCGAACACGAGCGGCGTGCGGCCCAGTGTCTGCGCGATTTCCGCGGTGAGGTGCGACAGCGTGATCGGCATTGGCAGCGTGGCGAGCCAGCCGAGATCGTTGTCGCCGAAACGCGCGTCGCTGATCCAGCCCATCTTTTCGCCGATCTGCGCGTTGTTGCCGAACTCGGGATGATCGTCGAGCGGCAGATGGTAGGCGAACAGGTTCAGGTCGTTGGCGAGCAGCAGCTTCAAACGAGCATGTTTGCGGCCGGTGATCTGCGGTGCCTCGTTGCGCCAGAAGTAGCCGTGATGGACCAGCACGGCGTCCGCGCCCCAGTCGAGCGCGGCCTCCAGGAAGGCCACCGACGCGGTCACGCCGGTCGCGAGCTTGTTGATCCGGCGGCGTCCTTCGACCTGCAATCCATTCGGGCAATAGTCCTTGAAGCGCGCGGTTTCAAGGAGATTGTTCAAGTACAATTCAAGTTCAATCCGATCCATATAGACCTCTAGTCTTCAGATGCTTAGACGCTTCTGGCTGTTATTTGCCCAAGCGGTGACGGTGCTGTTGGCGCTGATGTTCATCATTGCGACCCTCAAACCGCAGTGGCTGCAGCGTCAAGGACAATTCGGCAGACAACTCGCCGAACCGATCGTCGCGCTACGGGAAGTGGCGCCTGGCATCGGCACTGGCCATGCCGAAACGTCCTATGCCGAAGCGGCGCAAAAGGCCATGCCCGCGGTCGTCAACGTGTTCTCCAGCAAGGATGGCTCGCTACCTCCCGACCCGCGCGCCAAAGACCCGCTGTTCCGCTACTTCTTCGGCGACAGGAACAATCGCAAGCAGCAGGAGCAGCCTGCCTCGAATCTCGGCTCAGGCGTGATAGTGAGTTCGGAAGGTTACATTCTAACGAACCAGCACGTCGTCGACGGCGCCGATCAGATCGAAATCGCGCTCGCCGATGGCCGCACCGCCAGCGCGAAGGTCATCGGCATCGACCCCGAAACCGATCTGGCCGTGCTCAAGGTCAATATGACCAATCTGCCCACCATCACGCTCGGCCGGATGGACCAGACCCGCGTCGGCGACGTCGTGCTCGCGATCGGCAATCCGTTCGGCGTCGGGCAGACCGTAACGATGGGCATCGTCAGCGCGCTCGGCCGCAACCATCTCGGCATCAATACGTTCGAAAACTTCATCCAGACCGACGCCCCGATCAACCCCGGCAATTCGGGCGGTGCGCTCGTCGACGTGAACGGCAACCTGCTCGGCATCAACACCGCAATCTACTCGCGCTCGGGCGGCTCGCTCGGCATCGGCTTCGCGATTCCGGTGTCGACCGCGCGCAGCGTGCTCGAGAGCATCATTACGACCGGCACGGTCACGCGCGGCTGGATCGGCGTCGAACCGCAGGACGTCACGCCGGAAATCGCGGAGTCGTTCGGGCTCGATCAGAAGTCGGGCGCTATTGTCGCGGGCGTGCTGAAAAGCGGCCCGGCCGACCGTGCGGGCATCAAGCCCGGCGACATCCTGACGAGCGTAAACGGCCAGGTTATCACCGATACCACGCGTCTGTTGAACGTGATCGCGCAGATCAAGCCCGGTACGGCGGCGAAAGTGCATCTGGTGCGCAAAGGTCATCAGATCGATCTCGACGTGATGATCGGCAAACGCCCGCCGCCGCCGAAGCAGGCGCCAGACGATAACGGCGGCGATCAGCCGGATGACGAAGGCGGTTGAAGTAATGCCGCGATTCCACGCAATGAATAAGGGCAGTCCGCCATGAACTGCCCTTTTTCATTTGACACCCGGCACTGACTCGCGGCACTTCAACTAGACGGCGGCGGACTCGCATCCTCCACGACCACCGGCTGCTTGCCGACGATCAACCGCGCCGCGACGATGCCAGCTTCGTACAGCAGAATCAGCGGAACCGCGAGGATCAGCTGCGAAAACACGTCCGGCGGCGTTACGACGGCCGACACCACGAACGCGCCGACGATCACATACGGCCGGATCTCCTTCAGCTTCTTCAGCTTCACCACGTTCATCCGCACCAGCAGCACGACGACGATCGGTACCTCGAACGTGACGCCGAACGCGATGAACATCGTCAGCACGAAGCTCAGGTAATTGTTGATATCGGTTGTCATCTCCGCGCCAAGCGGCGCATTGTAGTGCGCCATCACGCGGAAGATGGTCGGAAACACGACGAAGTACGCGAACGCCATGCCGCACAGGAACAGCGTGTAGCTGCTCGCGACGAGCGGCGCGACGAGCTTCTTCTCGTGCTGATAGAGCCCAGGCGCGACGAACGCCCAGATCTGGTACAGCACGACCGGCAGCGCGATCACGAAGGCGACCAGCATCGTCACCTTCATCGGCACGAAGAACGAGCCGGTGACGTCGGTGACGATCATCTTGCCGTCCTTCGGCAGATTCATCATCAGCGGACGGGCGAGCAGTTTGAAGATGTCCGGCGCCCAGTACACGAGCCCGATGAACACGAGGACGACGGCGAGCCCCGCACGGATGATGCGGTCACGCAGTTCGACGAGGTGGGAAATGAAGGTCTCTTCAGTGCCTTCGCTCTGGGATTGCTGGGGGTCGCTCACACCGGCCCTCGGTTGGGGATTGTCGATCTGAACATCAGAAAAACCGCGTCGGACGACGCAGGTTGGCAGGTGTGTGCCGCGCAACGCGCGCGGCGCCCGACTGCACGCGCGTGCGCCGCAGGCTCGCTCGCTTGTACCAGGTGGGCGTGGCGCTCTGCTGGACGCGCCAGGTCTTGCGTTTGGGCGCGGCGGCCGGCGTACTGACGGGCCACGAGGTGGCACCCGCGCTGCCGCTGGCCCCGCTGCCGGCGTCTTCGAGCGCGCCGCCGGCGATGCTCGGCGATACCGACGTACCGCTATTCCATGCTTCGTTCAGTTCATTCTCGTGCTTGCGCAGATTGTCCTGAACCGCCGTTTCGACATTGCTCGCGGCCTTCTCGAACTCGGTCTTCATGCGCCGCAATTCGTCGAGCTCGATTTCGCGCGTGACTTCGGCCTTAACGTCGTTGATGTACCGCTGTGCGCGGCCGAACAGCGCGCCGGCCGTGCGAGCGACACGCGGCAGGCGCTCAGGCCCGAGGACGACCAGCGCGACGACGCCGATCAGCGCCATCTTGGTTAGACCGAGGTCCAGCATGAAGTGGAATGTCCGTCAGAAACGCGGGAACGGCGCGAAGGCCGCGGCTTAGCGGTAATCGCTCGATTGCTGCGTCTTTTCCTTCGCTTCGACGTCCACCGCGCCGTTGCGCGGCAGCTCGCGCTGCTGCTGTTGCGCGTCGGCCGACGACGAATCGGCTTCCTTCATGCCTTCCTTGAAGCCCTTCACGGCGCCGCCCAGATCGCTGCCGATGTTGCGCAGCTTCTTCGTGCCGAACACGAGCGCGACGATCAACAGAACGATCAACCAATGCCAAATACTCAACGAACCCATGACTACTCTCCTTAACCCCGGCGCCGCATCTTGATGCGGCCAATTTGCATAACCTGAAGCGCGTGCGCTTCGTCTCGATATATCTCTACGTTACATCAGGCTGCACCGCCTCGCTCGCAATGCGGCCATCTTCGCCTGTCATTGTGGCCACACGATCGCGTCGACGTTATTACACAGCGGTAAAAACAACGACGGCGCTATTGTCCCCGACCAAAACTCGCGGCGGTGCGCACTTGCCACGCAGCGCGCCTGACGCGTGATCCGGCGCTCAGCCCATGCGTTGCCAGGGACGCGGTCCCGCGAGAATGTGCGCGTGCAGGTGATACACCTCCTGACCACCGCCCGGACCGGTATTGATTACCGTGCGAAAGCCCGTTTCGCCGCCGTGATAGGCGACCCCCAATTGTTCGGCCAGTCGCGCGGCCAGGACAAGCATTCTACCAAGCAGAGGCGCGTCGCTTTCCGTGCAGTTCGACAGCGTTGCAATGTGCTTGCGAGGAATCACCAGCACATGCGTTTCGGCCGCCGGACGGATGTCGCGGAAGGCGACGAACTCGTCGTCTTCGTGGACCCTGGTCGACGGGATTTCGCCAGCGGCAATCTTGCAGAAAAGGCAGTTCGGATCGTGACTCATCGTATTCCTGACGCGGTATGACTTGGGCGAGCGAAGCCGCCCGCGCCGAGCTTCGATCCGAAAGCCGGCCCGCCCATACGGACCGGCTGGCGCTCAGACCCAACTGGCCGGATTCGCGAACGACTTGTTATCGTACAGATACAGCCAGCCTTTGATAATACGGTACAACATCCATATGCTGACTGCCCACAGCACCGGAATGCCGATCACGACGAGCAGCAGCAACGCGCCGATCGCGTAACCGACGAGGCCCAGCCAGAACGTGCGGATCTGCCATTCGAAGTGCGCTTCGTACGGCGTGCCGGCCACGTCCGACCGTTTGACGTAGTTGATGATGATCGCGACCAGAACGGTGAGCCCGCCGGTCAGCCAGTGGACCGCATACAGCGCGTACAGCACGTGCGTGAGCGTGCGCAGGCTGCGCTCGCGCTCAGGCTCCATCGCGTGGCGGTAGACCGGCGGCGGATAGCTTCCCTGCGGCTGTTCCATGCTTGCGTCCTCCCGGAGGTGCGGTTACCGCTATATTGGTGCCGGCGCGCGCGACTTCAAGCGGAAACACCAGGTTTCCGCTCCGGCTGCTCAGTCGCCGTTTTCCTCGCGCTCGCGGCTCTTGCGCAGCGCCTTTTCCTCGATGCCCGACAGGCCTTCGCGACGCTCGAGTTCGGCGATCACGTCGGCGGGGCTCAGATCGAAATGCGACAGCATCACGAGGCAGTGGAACCACAGGTCCGCAACCTCGCCGACCAGCGCCTTCGGTGCGCCGCCCTGGCGCACGTCCTTCGCGGCCAGCACGACTTCGGTGGCTTCTTCGCCGATCTTTTTCAGCACCGCGTCGTCGCCCTTGTGGAACAGGCGCGATACATACGAGATGTCCGGATCGCCGCCCTTGCGGTTGTCGATCACCGCCGCGAGGCGCAGCAGCGTGTCGAGCGTGGAAGCCGTGGCGGGCGACGGGTTTTGCGTGGATTGCGTCATTTGTAGATGTGTTCGGGGTCTTTCAGCACGGGATCGACGGCCTGCCAGTCGCCATCGTCCACCGAGCCTTCGAATTTCTGGAAAAAGCACGAGTGGCGGCCGGTATGGCACGCGATGCCCGATACCTGCTCGACTTTCAGCAGCACGACGTCTTCGTCGCAATCGAGTCGCACTTCATGCACATGCTGCACGTGGCCCGACTCCTCACCCTTGAACCACAGGCGCTGGCGCGAGCGCGAGAAATACACCGCGCGGCCGGTCTCGACGGTCTTCGCGAGGGCCTCGCGGTTCATCCACGCGAACATCAGCACGTCGTTCGTCGACGCTTCCTGCGCAATCACCGGCACGAGGCCGTTCGCGTCCCACTTGACCTTGTCGAGCCAGTTCACTGCCGAAGGATTCGTCACGTCACAACCTCACCGAAATGCCCTGATCGGCCATGAAGCGCTTGGCCTCGCCGACCGTGTGTTCGCCATAGTGGAAGATGCTCGCGGCGAGCACCGCGTCCGCGTGACCGCTCTTGATGCCATCGGCGAGATGCTGCAGATTGCCGACGCCGCCCGAGGCGATCACCGGCACCGGCACCGCGTCCGACACCGCGCGAGTCAGCGCGAGGTCGAAGCCGCTCCTGGTGCCGTCGCGATCCATGCTTGTCAACAGGATTTCGCCCGCGCCCAACTCGGCCATCTTGCGCGCCCATTCGACCGCATCGAGACCGGTGGCCTTGCGCCCGCCGTGCGTGAACACTTCCCAGCGCGGCGTTTCGCCGTCGGCCGACACGCGCTTCGCATCGATCGCGACGACGATGCACTGCGAGCCGTATTTGTCGGTCGCGTCCTTCACGAGTTGCGGATTCGCTACCGCCGACGAGTTCATGCTGATCTTGTCTGCGCCCGCGTTCAGCAGGCGCCGCACGTCTTCGACCGCGCGCACGCCGCCGCCGACCGTCAGCGGAATGAACACCTGCGAAGCGACCGCCTCGATGATCGGCAGAATCAAGTCGCGCTGATCCGAGGTCGCGGTGATGTCGAGGAACGTCAGTTCGTCGGCGCCCTGATCGTCGTAACGGCGCGCGATTTCGACCGGGTCGCCCGCGTCGCGCAGTTCGACGAAGTTGACGCCCTTGACCACGCGGCCCGCGGTGACGTCGAGACAGGGGATGATGCGTTTAGCTAGAGCCATGATCGTGCAATTCTGCCAATACCGCTGATGAGGCCGCTCGCTTGCGGGCAAGCGGCACGGTGCCGGCGCGAGCGGTTGCGTCGCGCCGCGAGTGAGGTGCCGGCCGGAAGCTGGCGAGGTTCCGGGCGCTGAATCGTGCGACGCGCGTTACAGGCAAGCCATCGTTCGACCGAGCGCCGCAAGCCGACACGAGCGCAACGCCGGCGGCCCGCGCAACCTGCCCAGCACGCGCAGCCGACGCCGTGCTTAAGCGTCGTCCGCTTCGCGCAGCTTGTCCGCGAGCGTCTGCGCGGCCGCGAAGTCGAGGTCGCCCGAATAGATCGCGCGGCCGCAGATTACGCCCTCGATGCCCTCGCCTTCGACTTCGCACAGCGATTCGATGTCCGCGAGGTTCGACAGACCGCCGCTCGCGATCACCGGAATCTTGACCGCGCGCGCAAGGCGCACCGTCGCTTCGATGTTGATGCCTTGCAGCATGCCGTCACGGCCGATGTCGGTGTAGATGATCGACTCGCAGCCGTAGTCCTCGAACTTGCGCGCGAGGTCGGCCACTTCGTGACCGGTCAGCTTGCTCCAGCCGTCGGTGGCGACTTTGCCGTCTTTCGCGTCGAGGCCGACGATGATGTGACCGCCGAACGCGGTGCACGCGTCCTGCAGAAAGCCGGGGTTCTTCACCGCGGCCGTGCCGATGATCACGTACGACAAACCGTCGTCCAGATAGCGCTCGATCGTGTTCAGGTCGCGGATGCCACCGCCCAACTGAACCGGAATCGCGCCGCCCACTTCATCGATGATCGCCCGGATTGCATCGCCGTTCTTCGGCTTGCCGGCGAACGCGCCATTCAGATCGACGAGATGCAGACGACGCGCGCCGCGGTCGACCCAATGTCGGGCCATTGCCGCCGGTTCCTCGGAGAAAATCGTCGCCTGGTCCATATCGCCCTGTTTGAGGCGTACACACTGACCGTCTTTCAGGTCGATGGCGGGAATCAGCAGCATAGCAATCGGGTGTTATCTGGGAGTGGATTGAAGGTCGGCGGCAGCGGCTGGCGAGTCAGCCCGCCGCAATACCGTCTCGCTAGTTTAGTACAACTCGTTCGGCGCTCCAGTGGGGCGCCGGTCGGATGCGGGACCGCGGCACCGCGCGACGCGCGCGCGGCAACGGGATGAAAAAAGGCGTTCACGGGTTCCAGTGCACGAAGTTGCGATACACGCGCAAACCCGCCTCGGCGCTCTTTTCAGGGTGGAATTGGGTGGCAAAGATGTTATCCCGCGCTACCGCCGAGGTAAAGGGCACGCCGTAGACCGTTTCGCCCGACGTATGCGCCGGGTTGTCCGGAACCACGTAGTAGCTGTGCACGAAGTAGAAGAACGCGTTGTCGGCGACACCGTCCCACAGCGGATGCGGCTGCGCCTGACGCACGCGGTTCCAGCCCATCTGCGGGACCTTGAAGCGCGAGCCGTCGTCCTGCACCTGGCCTTCGAGCTCGAAGCGCACCGCCTTGCCGGGCAACAGACCCAGACCCGGCGTGTCGCCCTCGGCGCTCCAGTCGAACAGCATCTGCTCGCCGACGCACACGCCCATCAGCGGCTTGCTGCGCGACGCCTCGACGACCGCTTCCTGCAAACCGGACGCGCCGAGACTGCGCATGCAGTCGGGCATCGCACCCTGCCCCGGCAGCACCACGCGGTCGGCCGAGCGGATCGCTTCCGGACGATCGACGATCGTCACGTCCGCTTCCGGCGCCGCTTTACGCAGTGCCTGGGCAACCGAGCGCAGGTTGCCCATTCCGTAATCCACAATCGCTATCGAAGTTTTCATTTCAAGTTTGGCCGCTCTGCCCTCGATCCATCGATGCCGCCGCGCGGCGTCAAACGACGTGCCGGCAAATGCGGTCCTGCCCGATGAATCGCCTGAAGGTGAGTGGCCTGAAGACGTTGGAGGCGGTGAAACCCGTGTTAAAGCCTGCTACGGCCGTTACGTTAGAGGCTGCCCTTGGTCGACGGAATCTGTCCGGCCGCGCGCTCGTCGAGTTCGACGGCCATGCGCAACGCACGCCCGAATGCCTTGAACACCGTTTCGAGCTGATGGTGCGCGTTGATGCCACGCAGGTTGTCGATGTGCAGCGTCACGCCGGCATGGTTCACGAAGCCGCGGAAGAATTCGATCGACAGGTCGACGTCGAACGTGCCGATGCGCGCGCGCGTGAACGGCACGTGAAATTCGAGGCCCGGACGGCCGGAAAAATCGATCACGACGCGCGACAGCGCTTCGTCGAGCGGCACGTAGGAATGGCCGTAGCGGCGGATGCCCTTGCGATCGCCGATCGCCTTCGCGACGGCCTGGCCGAGCGTGATGCCGGTGTCTTCGACCGTGTGATGGTCGTCGATATGCAGGTCGCCATGCGCTTCGATCTCGAGGTCGAACAACCCGTGGCGGGCGATCTGGTCGAGCATGTGGTCCAGGAACGGCACACCGGTGGCCAGCTTCTGCTGGCCGGTGCCGTCCAGGTTGATCTTCACACGGATCTGCGTTTCGCTGGTGTTGCGAACGACTTCCGCAAGGCGCATGGCAATTCCTCGAATCTGGCTTAAAAGCGCTAGTAATGTGGGATGGACAAACTGGCGGGCTGCTCAGTGCAGCCGTTCAACGCAGCGGCTCAGTGCCGCCGCTCGATGCGGCGGGTTACCGCAACACGAGTTTCAGGCCGGCAAGCAACTGGGCGTTCTCGTTCGGCGAACCGACGGTCAAACGCACGCAATTGGCCAGCAATGGATGCATTTTACTCACGTTTTTGATCAGAATCCGCGCCGTTAGCAGGGTTTCGAACAATACCGACGCATCGGGCACCCGCACGAGCAGGAAGTTGCCCGCGCTAGTGAACACTTCGGCGCCCGGCAGCGCGGCCACCGCCTGCGCGAGTTTCTCGCGTTCGTCGCGCAATTGCGCGGCCTGCGCATCGAGCACGCCGATGTGGTCGAGCAGGAAATCAGCGGCGGCCTGCGTCAGCACGTTGGTGTTGTACGGCGGGCGGACCTTGTCGAACTCGGTCAGCCACGCGGGCTTGCCGACCAGGAAACCGAGGCGAATGCCGGCGAGGCCCAGCTTCGACACCGTGCGCATCACGACGACGTTGTCGAACTGGTCGGCGCGCGGCAGCCAGCTCTTCTGCGCGAACGGCTGATACGCCTCGTCGATCACGACGAGGCTCTTGCCCGCCGCGGCGATGACGCGCTCGATTTCGGCGTCATCGAACAGCGTGCCGGTCGGGTTGTTCGGATACGCGAGATAGATGATCGCCGGTTCATGCTCGGCGATCGCCGCGAGCATCGCGTCGGTATCGAGCGTGAAGTCGGCTTTGAGCGGCACGCCGACGAATTCGAGATTCGCCAGCTTCGCCGACATCTGATACATGACGAAGCCCGGCACCGGCGCGAGCACCTTCGCGCCCGGCTTCGCGCACGCGACCGACATGATGCTGATGATTTCATCCGAGCCGTTGCCGAGCAGCACGTCGCACCCAGCCGGCACGCCCATCACGTGACGAATGCGCTCGATCAACTGCTCGGGGCGCGGCGCCGGATAACGGTTCAACGCGACGCCGGCCAGGCGCTCGCCGAGATGCGCGGCAAGTTCCGGCGGCAGCGGAAACGGGTTTTCCATCGCGTCGAGCTTGATGAAGCCGGTGGCGTCCGGAACCGGATAGCTCGTCATTGCGAGCACGTCGCTGCGGATGATGTCTTGAGGTGTCGTCATAGGTTCGGGGGCCGGGCCCGGGCGAAAGACGCCGGGGCGGCGTCGTCGGCGTGGGGCGCTCGGGTTGGTCTCTGTCGTCGTTATTGAATGGGGCGGGTGGGCTCGAGCCGTCGCTCGAGCGGGTGGAAGCCGGAAAACATGGAAGCCGGTCGATGCGGCGGCGGTTGCCGCCCTCGCCGCTTCGCCTGCTCCCGCTTACGCCTGCTTGAACTCCGCCGCGCGCCGGCGCGATCAGCGCTGCGCCTCAGCCGCGTTCGTTGTTGTTCTGCCGCATCCGGTATTCGGCGCTGCGTGCGTGCGCTTGCAGACCTTCGCCGTATGCCAGTTCCGCGGCAATCTCGCCGAGCGTCTGCGCACCTTCCGCGCTGACCTCGATCAGGCTCGAACGCTTGAAGAAATCATAGACGCCGAGCGGCGACGAAAACCGTGCGGTACGCGACGTCGGCAGCACATGATTCGGGCCCGCGCAGTAGTCGCCGAGGCTCTCGCTCGTGTAACGGCCAAGGAAGATCGCGCCTGCGTGACGGATCTGCTGCGCCCACTGATGCGGCTCCAGCGCCGAAATTTCAAGGTGCTCCGGCGCGATGTCGTTGGCGATCGCGCAAGCCTCGGCCATGTCGCGCACCTTGATCAGCGCGCCGCGGTTTTCGAGCGACGTGCGGATCACTTCGCGGCGCGGCAGGGTGGGCAGCAGTTCGTCGATCGCTTCCTGCACGCGCGCGATGAACGCGTCGTCGGGGCACAGCAGGATCGACTGCGCGAGCTCGTCATGCTCGGCTTGCGAAAACAGGTCCATCGCGACCCAGCGCGGGTCGGTCGTGCCGTCGCACAACACGAGGATTTCCGACGGCCCGGCGATCATGTCGATGCCGACCGTGCCGAACACGCGACGCTTCGCCGACGCGACGTACGCGTTGCCGGGGCCGCAGATCTTGTCGACCGCGGGCACAGTCTGCGTGCCGTACGCGAGTGCAGCTACCGCCTGCGCGCCGCCGATCGTGAACACGCGATCGACGCCACCCAGCAGAGCCGCCGCGAGCACGAGCGGATTCTTCACGCCTTCCGGCGTCGGCACGACCATCACGATTTCGCGCACGCCGGCCACCCGCGCCGGTATCGCGTTCATCAGCACCGACGACGGATACGCGGCCTTGCCACCCGGCACGTAGATCCCCGCGCGATCGAGCGGCGTGACCTTCTGGCCGAGCACGGTGCCGTCGGCTTCGGTGTACTGCCAGCTATGGCTGCCGCACTCGATCTTCTGCTTCTCGTGATAGCCGCGCACGCGTGCCGCCGCCGCTTCGAGCGACGCGCGCCGCTTCGGCTCGAGACTTTCGAGCGCCGCCTCGAGCTCGGCCATCGGCAGTTCGAGTTCGGCCACGCTTTTGGCATCGACGCGATCGAAGCGATTCGTGTACTCGAGCACCGCCTCGTCGCCGCGCGCCTTCACGTCGTTCAGAATCTGCGCGACCGCGCGCTCGATGGCTTCGTCTTCGCTCGCCTCGAACGCGAGCACCGCATGCAGCGACTTGTGGAAGTCGCGAGCGGTGGAATCGAGTTTGCGAATCTTGGTAGACATACAGGTATCCGTTTCGGTAAGGCGCGCTATCAGTGCAACGTCACATTGCCATCGTCAGTCAGGCCGCCGGGGCGGCGGTTTTCGACGAAGCATTGGCAAACGCGTCGAGAATCGGCCGCAACGCGGCGCGTTTGAGCTTCAGCGCTGCCTGGTTCACGACGAGACGCGACGAAATCTGCATGATCTCCTCCACCTCGACCAGATTGTTCGCGCGCAGCGTATTACCCGAGCTGACCAGGTCGACGATCGCGTCGGCGAGACCAACCAGCGGAGCGAGTTCCATCGAACCGTACAGCTTGATCAGATCGACGTGAACGCCCTTGGCGGCAAAATGCTCACGAGCGGTTTCAACATACTTGGTCGCGACCCGCAGACGCGCGCCCTGGCGCACCGCGTTCGCATAATCGAAACCGGCCGCGACCGCGACCGACATGCGGCAACGCGCAATGTCCAGATCCACCGGCTGATACAGGCCGCTGCCGCCATGCTCGAGCAGCACGTCCTTGCCGGCCACGCCGAAGTCGGCCGCGCCGTACTCGACATAGGTCGGCACGTCGGTCGCGCGCACGACGATCACGCGCAGGTTCGGGTCGGTGGTCGGCAGAATCAGCTTGCGCGAGCTCTCCGGATCTTCCGCTACCTCGATGCCGGCCGCCGCGAGCAGCGGCAGCGTTTCCTCGAAGATACGCCCTTTCGACAACGCGAGCGTGAGCGGCGCGCTGACCGCCGGCGACGACGACGTTTGCGGCATCGAACTCATGCCCCGCTCCCGGAAACCCGGCGCACCTTCGCGCCGATCGCATTGAGCTTCGCTTCCATGCGGTCGTAGCCGCGATCGAGGTGATAGATGCGGTCGATCAGCGTCTCGCCCTCGGCGCGCAGCGCGGCGATCACAAGACTCGCGGACGCGCGCAGATCGGTGGCCATCACCTTCGCGCCGGACAGTTTTTCGACGCCGGTTACGAGCGCGGTGTTGCCGTCGATCGTGATGCTCGCGCCGAGACGGTTCAGCTCCTGGACGTGCATGAAACGGTTTTCGAAGATCGTCTCCACGACTTGCGACGTACCGTCCGCGATCGTGTTGAGCGCCATGAACTGCGCCTGCATGTCGGTCGGAAACGCCGGGTATTCGGAGGTGCGGAACGTGACCGCGCTCGGGCGCTTGTCCATGCGCACGCGCATCCAGTCGTCGCCTTCCTCGACCGTGACGCCCGCTTCGCGCAGCTTTTCGGTGACGGCTTCGAGCAGCAGCGGACGCATCTTGCGCAGCATGACGTCGCCGCCGGCCGTCGCGACCGCGCACAGGAAAGTGCCCGCTTCGATGCGGTCCGGAATCACCGTGTGCTTCGCACCGTGCAGCTTGTCGACGCCATGGATCACCAGACGGTCGGTGCCGATGCCTTCGATCTTCGCGCCCATCGCGACGAGCAGACGCGCGAGGTCGACCACTTCGGGTTCGCGCGCTGCGTTCTCGATGACCGTCTCGCCTTCGGCGAGCACCGCCGCCATCAGCAGGTTCTCGGTACCGGTCACGGTGATCATGTCGGTGACGATGCGCGCGCCCTTCAGACGCTTCGCGCGCGCTTCGATGAAGCCGTGCTCGATCGTGATCTCGGCGCCCATCGCCTGCAGACCCTTGATGTGCTGATCGACCGGACGCGCGCCGATCGCGCAGCCGCCCGGCAGCGACACGCGCGCATGACCGAAGCGCGCGACGAGCGGACCGAGCACGAGGATCGACGCGCGCATCGTCTTCACCATTTCGTACGGCGCGACGAGGTTGTCGACCTTCGACGCGTCGAGCGCGACGCGCCCTTCGCCGGCTTCGATCCGCACGCCCATCTGGCCGAGCAGCTTGAGCATCGTGCGCACGTCCTGCAGATCGGGCACGTTCTCCAGATGCACCGGATCGGCGCTCAGCAGAGCCGCGCACAGGATCGGCAATGCCGCGTTTTTCGCACCCGAGACGACAACTTCACCGGAGAGCGGGTAGCCACCTTCAATGATGAGTTTATCCATGCCTGTCGGTTCCTGATCGGCCCGGTTCGCGTCCGGACCTGCTTTGTCTGTGTTCGGCGCGCCGCTAGCGGTGTCGCGCCCTTCCTGAGTAATTCGCACAAAATTTCCAGATTACGCGTTCTGCCATTCGGCGGGCGTCAGCGTCTTCATGCTGAGCGCGTGGATTTCTTCGCGCATGCGGTCGCCGAGCGCCGCATACACGAGTTGGTGACGCTGGATCAGGCGCTTGCCTTCGAAGTTCGGCGAGACGATCGTCGCAAAGAAATGCTGACCGTCGCCTTCGACTTCGAGATGCTCGCACGCGAGTCCAGCTGCAATGTACTGTTTGACCTGTTCGGGAGTCGGCAACATGAGAGAAGCTCCTCGTCAGTGGCGCAGCTTGTAGCCGGTAGCGAGCATGCGCATCGCCACGGCGGCCAGCACCACGAAGAAACCGGCGACGATCGCGAGGCTCACCAGCGGGTCGATATCCGACACGCCGAAAAAACCATAGCGAAAGCCGTCGATCATGTAGAAAAACGGATTGAGCCGCGATACTTCGCGCCATACGGGCGGCAGCGTATGCGTCGAGTAGAACACGCCCGACAGGAACGTGAGCGGCATGATCAGAAAGTTCTGGAACGCGGCGAGCTGGTCGAACTTCTCGGCCCAAATGCCGGCGATCAGACCCAGCGTGCCGAGAATCGCCGAGCCGAACATCGCGAACACGATGATATAGAGCGGCGCGGTGAAGGCGAGCGGCACGAACCAGATCGTCACGATGAACACGCCGAAGCCGACACTCAGCCCGCGCGCCACGGCCGCGAGCACGTAGGCCGCGAACATCTCGTGGTGCGACAGCGGCGGCAGCAGCACGAACACGAGGTTGCCGGTGATCTTCGATTGAATCAGCGACGAAGAACTATTCGCGAACGCGTTCTGCAGCACGCTCATCATCACGAGGCCCGGAATCAGGAAGCTCGTGTATTCGACGCCCGGATAGACCCGCACGTGGCCGCGCAGCGCGTGGCCGAAGATGGTCAGGTAAAGCAGCGCGGTGATGACCGGCGCGAGCACGGTCTGGAACGACACCTTCCAGAAGCGCAGCAGTTCTTTGTAAAACAGCGTGCTAAATCCACTGTACCCGCTCATGCAAGCCCCTCGATCACTTCTGGACCGTTCATCACCTGAACGAATACGTCTTCGAGGTCGGCCTTGCGGACCTCGATTTCTTCGAATGTACAACCGGCCGCGCGGCATTGCGCGAGGATGCGCTCGACGTCGTCGTAGCTCGTCAGGCGCAGCAGATGCTGGCGGCCATTGCCGTTGCCGGCGCCGCTTTCCGCCTCGAGCGGACGCAGCTCGGCAGGCAGCACGCCCTGCGCGAAGCGAACGAACAGTTGCATGCCGGCGAAACGCTGCAGCAGTGTGCTGGTGCGATCGAGCGCAACGACCTCGCCACGGCGCAGCATCGCGATGCGGTCGCACAACGATTCGGCTTCTTCCAGATAGTGCGTGGTCAGCACGATCGTGTGGCCTTCGCGATTCAGGCGCGAGATGAACTTCCACAGCGTCTGGCGCAACTCGACGTCGACACCCGCGGTCGGCTCGTCGAGCACGATCACCGGCGGGCGGTGCACGAGCGCCTGCGCGACCAGCACGCGGCGCTTCATGCCGCCCGACAGCGCGCGCATGTTGGCATCGGCCTTTTCGGTGAGATCGAGATTGGCCATGATCTCGTCGATCCACGCGTCGTTGTTGCGCAGCCCGTAGTAGCCGGACTGGATGCGCAAGGTTTCGCGCACCGTGAAGAACGGATCGAACACGAGCTCCTGCGGCACCACGCCGAGCGCGCGGCGCGCGTTGCGGAAATCGTCAACGACGTCGTGACCGCGCACCGCGATGCTGCCTTCGTCGGCGCGCGCGAGACCCGCGAGTATGCTGATGAGCGTCGTCTTGCCCGCGCCGTTCGGACCGAGCAGTCCGAAGAACTCGCCTTCTTCGACCGTGAGGCTGACGCCCTTGAGCGCCTGCAAGTCCTTGTAGCGCTTCTTGACGTTACGAATTTCTATGGCTGACATGACTATGGGCCGCGTGCGTCGCGGCGCCTGAAGTAGCCCCAATGGAGCTTGGGGACGCGCAAATGCTGGAAGAAACGGGAACCGGGGCCGATTAGGGGGCCAGTTCGACGCCCCAAAAAAACGTTTGATTATAGGGCAAAAACTGACACCCCCGGCCTGGCCGGAAGGGAGGAGACGACGCTAGAGGAGCGTCAATGTCGCGCTGACGCAACCATGCTGGAGGCGCCAGAAGAGAGAAGTGTATCGACGCCGTAGGCCTGCGCGAGACTGGCGAGCCCAGCCGGCAGATTGACGATTTCGAACTTGCCGCCGCGCGCCGCCGCGGCCCGCACCCACGCGAGCAGGACGGCGAGCGCCGACGAATCGAATTGCGTGAGCGGCGCGCAATCGACGCCGCCCGCACCCGCCGCGATGCGTTGCAGACCTGCCGCGAGCGCGGCCTTCGCGCTCGCGTGGGTCAGCGTCGTGCCGCTGTCGAAGCGGTTCGCCACCGGGTTCAGCACGTCGCTCACGACTGCTTGCCCGCGGCGAGTTGCTGATTGCGCTGCGTGAGGAACTGGATCAGTCCGTCCACACCCTTCTGCTGGATCTGCTCGTTGAACTGCTGCTGATACGCCTGGATCAGCCACGCGCCGAGCACGTTGATGTCATACACGCGCCAGCCCTGCGCCGTCTTGTACAGGCGGTAGTCGAGTTCGATCGGCTGGCCGTTGTTCATCACGACCGAGCGCACCACCGTGTCGGTGTCGTCCGGGTTCATGCGGAACGGCTTGTACTGGATCTGCTGGTCGCGCACCTGCGCGAGCGCGCCCGCGTACGTCCGGATCAGCAGCATCTTGAACTGCTCGACCACCTGGTTCTGCTGTTCGGGCGTCGCGGTGCGCCAGTTACGGCCCATCGCGAGCTGGGTGGTGCGGCGGAAATCGATGTACGGCAGGATCTTTTCGTTGACGAGCGCCGTGATGTGCCTGATGTCGCCCTGCTGGATCGACTTGTCGCCCCGAATCGCGTCCATCACCTGCTGGGTGACGGTCTTGATCAGCGCGTCGGGCGAGCTGGTGTCGACGGTTTGCGCCGATGCGCCCGCGCTGATGAACGAAAACAACGCGGCAAACAACGGAATCAGGAAGAATTTTTTCATATCGAGCTTTGCCTCAAAAATAATGCAACAGTTTGAACCGACCTTATCACGCGAGTTCGACGGCAATCGATGCGCAAACTGCGAGAGTCGTATCGATCTGTTACGGCTGCACGTTCAATGCAATCTTAAGGACGGGAAGTTGAAGCGCGTGGGCGGCACCAACTGACCGGCCGGAACTTGCGTTTCCGGGCCGCCTTTCAGGTCGAGAGGCGGTGTTTCGGCGCCCGACGCGGCCTCCGGTGCCGACGCGCCTTGCGGCGTGCCCACGGCCGCGCCGGATGCGGGAGCCGGCTTGGCCGGCGCACCTGCCGCGCCCGTCTCGCCTTCGTCGTACTTCGGCAGCGGCGCTTCCTCGTCGTAGCTCGGCAGTTCCTGCGGACGCCGGCGGTTATCCGACAACAGATACTGCCGGCGCTGCAGATACGCGTTACGCACGAACGAGTATTTGTCGAGCGCTGCGCCTTCCAGCAGGTTGCTCGCTCCGAGCAGGTTCGCGCGCGTGTTGACGATGTTCAGGCCATACAGCGCCCAGCTCAGGCCCGGCGGGTCGACGTAGCTGATCGGGTTCACGTAGTAGTTGCCGAGCGAGCCGACCGCATCGCGCACCGTGCTCGGCCCGAACAGCGGCAGCACCAGATAGGGGCCCGCCGGCACGCCATAGTGGCCGAGCGTCAGACCGAGGTCGTTGTCGTGCTTCGGGAGCTTCGCGAGCGTCGCGACGTCGAACAGGCCGCCGACGCCGAACAACGTGTTGATCACGATCCGCATGATGTCGGACACGCCGTCGGCGATGCGCAGCTGCAGCAGGTTGTTCGCCGCGATATAGACGTCGCCGATGTTCGAGAAAAAGTTCGTCACGCTGTCGCGAACCGGCTGCGGCGTGACCCAAACGTAGCCCTGCGCAACCGGCTTCAGCGCGTACTGGTCGATCTTGTCGTTGACGGTGAAGATCGTACGGTTCAGCCCTTCGAACGGGTCGCCCTTGGTAGGCGTCTGCACGGTCGTGCAACCGGCGAGCAGCGCAGCCGCCACGGCGACCTTGCCGAACTGTAGGACGCGCGCGCCGCTGCGCGCGGTCTGCAGTGTCGTCTGCATCTAATTCTCCTTGTTGGCCTTACTGGGCGGCAGCGCCGGAGGCCGGCGCGCCGGGCGCCGGTGCAGGGGCGGATGCGGCGGGCTTCGCCGCGCCGGAATCCGCGGCCTTGCTATACAGGAACTGGCCGATCAGGTTTTCCAGCACGATCGCCGATTGCGTCATCGAGATCGTATCGCCGGCCTTCAGCATTTCCGAGTCGCCCCCCGGCTCGAGCCCGATGTACTGCTCGCCGAGCAGACCCGAGGTCAGGATCTTCGCCGAAGTGTCCCTCGGAAACTGATATTGCTTGTCGATATCGATCGTGACGAGCGCCTGGTAGGTGTTGCTGTCGAAGCCGATCGACGCGACCCGGCCGACCGTCACGCCGGCGCTCTTCACCGGCGCGCGTGGCTTCAGCCCGCCGATGTTGTCGAACTTCAGCTTGACCGGGTAGGTTGCCTGGAACGACAACGAGCTCATATTGCCGGCCTTCAGCGCAAGAAACAGCAACGCCACGAAACCCAGCACCACGAACAGGCCGACCCAGAAGTCGAGAACATTCTTTTTCATCGTCATCCCAAAGTGAATCCGCCGCGCCGCCGCCACCTCCCGCCGTGCGCGGCGCATCATGCACCGCCGGCAGCCGGCATGCTGCGCGGTCTTAGCTGAACATTAGTGCGGTCAGGAGGAAATCGAGCCCGAGCACCGCGAGCGACGCATACACGACCGTGCGGGTCGTCGCGCGCGACACGCCTTCCGGCGTCGGCTTCGCCTCGTAGCCCTGAAACAGCGCGACGAAGGTCACCGCGAGGCCGAACACCACACTCTTGACGACCCCGGCGCCGACATCGCGCCACACGTCGACGCCGCTTTGCATCTGCGACCAGAACGCGCCGGCATCGACGCCGATCAGCAGCACGCCCACCACGTAACCGCCCAGAACGCCGACCGCGCTGAAGATCGCGGCGAGGATCGGCATCGACACGATGCCGGCCCACAGGCGCGGCGCGATCACGACCTTGACCGGATCGACGGCCATCATTTCCATCGCGGTGAGCTGCTCGCCCGCCTTCATCAGGCCGATTTCGGCGGTCAGCGACGTGCCCGCGCGCCCGGCAAACAGCAGCGCGGTCACGACCGGCCCGAGCTCGCGCACGAGCGACAGCGCGACCAGCAACCCGAGCGCCTGCTCGGAGCCATAACGGTTCAGCGTGTAATAGCCCTGCAGCCCGAGCACGAAGCCGACGAACAGCCCCGACACCGCGATGATCACTAGCGAATAATTACCGACAAAGTGGATCTGCTTCGTGACAAGACGCGGGCGGCGCAGCAGCGGGAAAAACTCGAGCACGAGCCGCAGGAAGAAGCGCGTCGCGTAGCCGGCGGTGCCGAGCCCGGTGATGACCGAGCGACCGATCGTACTGATCATGACTGGCCTCCGCCGATGCCGAAGTCCGCCGCGAGCGGCGTCTGCGCCGGATAGTGGAATCTGAACGGGCCGTCCGGCGCGCCGTCGATGAACTGCCGCACGGTCGGATCGGTCGACGCGCGCAGTTCGTCGGGCGTGCCCTCGGCAAGCACACCGCCGTTGGACAGGAAGTACACGTAGTCGGCGATCGCGAATGATTCCGGCACGTCATGCGTGACGAGAATCGACGTGGCGCCGAGCGCCCGGTTCAGCGTGCGGATCAGGTTCGCGGTGATGCCGAGCGAGATTGGGTCGAGACCGGCGAACGGCTCGTCGTACATCATCAGTTCGGGGTCGAGCGCGATTGCGCGCGCGAGCGCCACGCGCCGCGCCATGCCGCCGGAAATCTCGGACGGCAGCAGGTCGCGCGCGCCGCGCAGGCCGACCGCGTTGAGCTTCATCAGCACGAGGTCGCGCAGCAGTTCTTCGGGGAGATCGGTATGCTCGCGAAGCGAGAAGGCGACGTTTTCGAACACCGACATGTCGGTGAACAGCGCGCCGAACTGGAACAGCATGCCCATCTTGCGGCGCAGCGCGTAAAGGCCTTCGCGCGTCTGCTCGCCGATGTCCTCGCCATGGAACAGCACCTGGCCGCGCTGGGCGCGCACGAGGCCGCCGATCAGCCGCAGCACCGTGGTCTTGCCGCAACCCGAGCCGCCCATGACCGCGACGACCTGACCGCGACGAAAGCGCAGATTCAGATTCGACAGGACGAGCCGGTCGCCGTAACCGAAGTCGACGTCGCGCAGCTCGAGTAAGGTCTCGGGATAGGAAGGCACCACACTGACAATCCTTTTACAGGGAAGGCCGAATTATAGGGCCATCGTGCAAAAGCTGCCGTGAGGTGCCCCGTTCCTTGACTATGCCTGACGATTATTGCGTAAACGTGTGTTGCAGTGCAGACACGGCGGCGGCCGGGTCGGCCGCTTCCGTCACCGCGCGCACCACGGCCGCGCAGCCGACGCCGGTCGCGAGCACGTCCGGCAGCACCTGCAGATCGATCCCGCCGATCGCGACGAGCGGCACCACGCCGTCGAGCAGCCGCACATAGCGTGCGAGGCGGCGCAAGCCCTGCGGCGCGGTCGGCATGACCTTGGTCGTGGTCGGGAACACGGCGCCCAATGCAATGTAGCTCGGCCGGAAATGCAGCGCCTTCAGCATCTCGTAGAAGCCATGAGTGGACAGGCCCAGGCGGATGCCCGTGTCGGCCAGCGCGGACAGATCCGCGGTATGCACGTCTTCCTGGCCGAGGTGCACGCCGTATGCGCCCGCCGCGAGCGCCGCCTGCCAGTGATCGTTGATGAACACCTGCGCGTCGTGCGCGCGGCCGGCCGCCACGCAGCGCGCGATTTCGCGCTTCAGCTCGTCGGCGGGTTCGGCCGACTTGCGGCGCAACTGCACCGTCTTCACGCCGAAGCCGACCACCCGTTCGACCCAGTCCGCGGTCGGCAACACCGGATACAGGCCGAGCCTTGCCGGGCAGCGCGGGAACGCCTTGGCGGGTGCCGCCGGCAGGTCGGTAAGGCGCGGAAAGCGAGCGAGGTCGGCCGGGAAAGCATCGTCGGCGCGGGTCTCGTCGCCATCGCGCCACGCGAGCGCGAGCACCAGCGCGTCGTGCGGATCGAAACCGCAGTCGAGGAACGCGGCAAGCGCGGGAATCCAGTCTTCCGCCAGATGGCCTTCGAGGCCGTACTTCTCGCCGCCCAGATGCAGCGTCGCGCGGTTTTCCGCGGCGACGATCACACCCGCACCCCGCGTCAGCCAGCGCGCGATCTGCTCGCCGTGCGGCTGTGCGTCGGCGGTCACGATCAGGTCGCCACCGTTCGGTTCGTCGGGTGCGATCAGGCAGATGCGCCACGGCGCGTGCGTCGGCGGCCAGTCGCCGAGACGTGCGCGGATGCGCTCGGCGGCTTCGATGAGTTCGTCGGCCGTCGGCCAGAACAGATCGCGGTCCTTCAGCGTCAACGACTGAGTCATGCGGCACCTCCATCCTGATGCCAGAACGGCATGCCGACCACCGGCGTGCTCGCGTGCGCGCTCTCGCGCTCGGCCATCGGGCCCGCGAGATACGCTTGCCGACCCGCCTCGACGCCCAGCGCGAACGCGCGCGCCATCGCGTCGGGGTGCGTCGCCTGCGACACGGCCGTGTTCAGCAGCACGCCGTCGAAGCCCCACTCCATCACCTGGGCCGCATGCGACGGCACGCCGAGCCCGGCGTCGACGATCAGCGGCACGTCCGGCAGCCGCTCGCGCAACACGCGCAGCCCGTATGGATTGATCACGCCCTTGCCGGTGCCGATCGGCGCGCCCCACGGCATCAGCGCCTCGCAGCCGGCGTCGAGCAGACGGCGGCCGATCACCAGATCTTCGGTGCAGTACGGCAGCACCTTGAAGCCATCCTTGACGAGCCGCGCGGCGGCTTCGATCAGGCCGACCGGGTCGGGCTGCAGTGTGTAGTCGTCGCCGATCAGTTCGAGCTTGATCCACTCGGTCTCGAAGATTTCGCGCGCCATGTGCGCGGTCGTCACCGCTTCACCGACGCTCAGGCAACCCGCCGTGTTCGGCAAGAGCGGCACGCCATGGCGCTTGAGCAGATCGAAGAAGCCGGCTTCGGCGTGGCCCTCGTTCATCTGACGGCGCAGCGCGACCGTCACCATGCCGGGGCGCGCGGCGTCGATCGAATCGGACAGCGATTGCAGCGACGGATAGCGCGATGTGCCGAGCAGCACGCGGCTTGCAAAAGTTTGACCGTATAGCGTCAGCGCGTCGGCGGTCTCGTGAGAAGTCATTTGCATCATCCTGGTTTGCCCTCGCGGCTAGAACCGACCGCGTTGCGGCAATGGGTTTTCGGCGACGGTTGTTGCGTTCGGTAAGCGACAGGCTGGCGCGGTCGCGCTCAGCCGCCCGCGACCGGCTGCACGACGTCGAGCCGGTCGCCCGTTTGCAACGCGCGCGCCGCATGCTGCGCACGCGCGACGAAATCGCCGTTGAGCGCGACCGCGAACGGCGGACGCGCGCCAAAGGCGGCGAGCGCATCGGCGACGGTCGCGCCCTCGGGCAGCGACAACGGCTTCTGATTGATATGAATGTCCATGGTGTTCGAATGCGGTTCAATCGATGGCGCAAGCGGCATCGCGCGCGGCACGTTGGCCGCTACGCTCGGGCCGGCTCGCGCGCGAAATGCTGCTGGAACAGCTCGCTCCAGCGTGAGTCGCGCCGCCAGCCGGCGAATGCGTCGGCATCACCGACGCGGCCGTCGAGCAGCGCGCTCGCGAAGCGCACGGCTTCGTCGGCGACTTCGGGCGCGATCATGTAGCCGTGCCGGTACAGGCCGTTCACGCGCAGCGTGCGCGCGCCGTCCCACAGCAGCGCGGGACGATGATCGGGCAAGGTCGGCCGGCACTGCGAATTCAGCTCGAGAATGCGCGCCTCGCCGAAGCCCGGGTGCACCGAAAACGCCGCGCTCAGCAACTCGAGCGCCGAACGCACGCTGACGGGCGACATGTCCTCGCCCTCCACCTCGGTCGCGCCGATCACGTAGAGGCCGTTCTGCTTCGGCGCGATATACAGCGGGTAACGCGGATGCAGTAGCCGCACCGGGCGCGTCAGCTGCAGGTGAGGCGCATGCACGCGCGCAACTTCGCCGCGGATGCCGCGCAGCGTCGGCAGCACCGGCTTCGCGCCGAGCCCGCGGCAATCGATGGTGATGCCGGCCTCGGGCAGCGACGCGTCGTCGATCGGCGTGTTCCAGTGCGTGTCGACGCCGCGCTCGGCAAGCCCGGCCGCGAGCGCGGACAGCACCTGGCGGTTGTCGAGCTGGCCTTCTCGCGGCAGCAGCCAGCCTTGGCTGAAGCGGCCGGCCAACGCGGGTTCGGCGGCGCCGAGCTGCGCGCCCGCCAACGCGACGAAGCCGCCGTCGAGCAACTCGGCCGGCGCGTTCGCACGCACGCGCCGCTCGAATAGCGGCGCCTCGGTGCGATCCGCGTGATGCCAGACGACGAGCGTGCCGTTGCGCTGGAAAAACACCGGCTCCGGCAGTTCGGCAAGCACGCGCGGCCAGCTTTCGAGCGAACTCGCGCCAAGCCGCGTGATCAGCAGCTCGGCGCTCGCGGCCTCTGCCAGCGGTGCGAGCATCGCGGCGGCGACCCACGCGGCAGCCTGCGAACCGGTGGCATCGCCGCGCTCGTAGAGCGCCACGCGATGCCCGTCGCCAGCGAGGCGCCACGCGACCAGGCGGCCGCACAGGCCGCCGCCGAGCACGGCGAAATCGGGTCGGGCGGGACGGTTCATCGCGCGCGCTCCGTTCGACTGCGGTGGGCAAAACCAAAACGGCACGGCTCGCCCGAGGCGGCGTGACGAAGGGAAAAATGCATGTCTGAAGAATAGGCGGTCATCGAGTCCTTTCCGTACGGCCAAAAACGCACGTACCCAGGACGAAACCGGCGGGTGAAGCCGGCCGGTCACGACGTGCACATGTGAGCTGCGCTCGCCGCCCGGCGGGGAATGGAAGACGGTTGCTTCCGGAAACTTCCCGCGCCGGTATTACCCGGATCGGGTGCAAAGGGTCTCTCTCAGCCTCGCCGCCCCGGCATGAAAGTCATGCCGCCTGTGGGCGAAGCACCCCTGTTTCGTCGCAGGTTATTAGACCATAAAAGGCGCGGCGCCCGCAAACCAGCGCTCCGCGGTCGCCACCCCAATTTTGATCTGGCACCGTCTATCGAGATGCCGGTGCGAAGCGGCCCGGCGCTCTGGCACAATGCCGTGATCGGTGCCGCAAAAACGCGGCGCGCGCGGCACTCGTGGCCGCATGCGTGGCGGCGGCACCCCGGCGGATGCCGGCCCCGAAAATTAATTTTCGCTTAAGGGCGTCACGCCAGAATCGGGCGCCCGTCCGGACTCGCGTCATCGAGCGTGATGGCGCGATGACCGGCCAGGTATCGCAGACCCGCGGCAGCCACACCCTCGCAAAGGCGCCTGCTGTTCGCGGGATCGCCCGACATGGGTCAACCAGATCGGACCCGTACGCCGGAATGGCACTTCGGGTCAGCACTTCATCAGGATGCTCATGACACCACATACTTCCGCCAGCCCCGCGCTGCCGCCCGACGAAAAGGTCTCCGCGTGGACCCTGATCAAGCCCTACTGGGTTTCCGAGGAACGAGGCATCGCGTGGGGGCTGCTCGTCACGATCATCGTGATGAACCTGCTCGTCGTCTGGATCAACGTGCGCCTGAATAGCTGGAGCAGGGACTTCTACAACGCGCTGCAGGCGAAGAACGTCCACGACTTCCCGCACCTGCTGATGATCTTCACCGGACTCGCGTTCGGTTTCATCATCCTCGCCGTGTATGGACGCTATCTGCGCCAGATGCTCGGCTTCCGCTGGCGCCAGTGGCTGACCACCCGCTACCTGAACGAGTGGCTCGACGACAGCGCGTTCTACCGCATCGAGCGCGACCGCCTCGCCGACAACCCCGACCAGCGGATCAGCGACGACCTGCAGTCGTTCGCGACCACCACGCTGTCGCTGACGCTCGATCTGCTGTCGACCGTCGTCACGCTCGTGTCGTTCATCACGATCCTGTGGTCGCTCGCGGGCGCGTTGAGCATCTCGCTCGGCGGCATGCCGCTGCAGATCCCCGGCTATATGGTGTGGGCCGCGGCGCTATATGCGGTGGGCGGCTCGCTCGTCACGCAGAAGGTCGGCCATCCGCTCGTGTCGATCAACTATCAGGCGCAGAAAGTCGAGGCCGATTTCCGTTTCGGCTTGATACGGCTGCGTGAGAACGCCGAGCAGATCGCGTTCTACAACGGCATGGAAACCGAGAAGACGAACGCGCGCACGCTGTTCGGCCGCATCCGCGACAACTGGTGGCAGGTGATGAAGTACACGAAGCGCCTCACCTTCGTGCTGAGCTTCTACGGCCAGATCGCGATCATTTTCCCGATCGTCGTCGCCTCGCCGCGCTACTTCGCGGGCGCGTTCACGTTCGGCGTGCTGATGCAGATTTCGAGCGCGTTCGGCACGGTCAGCGATTCGTTCTCGTGGTTCATCAACAGTTATACGAGCCTCGTCGAATGGCGCGCGACCGTGAACCGGTTGCGCGAATTCAAGCGCGTCGTGCATTCGCCGCGTCTGAAGGAATCGGTGTCGCCGGCCACGGAACATGGCGGCATCAATCTGCATTTCGTCGACAGCAACACGCTTACCACCGACAGCCTCCAGCTCGCGCTGCCCAATGGCAACCCACTGTCGCGCATCCGCGATATCGTGATCCGGCCGGGCTCGCGCTGGCTCGTGCGCGGTCCGTCGGGCGCCGGCAAGAGCACGCTGATGCGCGCGCTCGCGGGCCTGTGGCCGTTCGGCGACGGCTCGATCGACGCACCGGTCAACGCGCGCATGATGTTCATCCCGCAGGTCAGCTACATGCCGATCGGCACGCTGAAGGCGGCGCTCGCGTATCCGTCGGCGGCGGACACCTATGACGACGACGAATGCCGCGACGCGCTCATCACCTGCCATCTGTCGGAATACGCGGACCGTCTGCAGGAAACGGCGCACTGGACTCGCGTGCTGTCGCCGGGTGAACAGCAGCGCTTCGCCGCCGCGCGCGTGCTGCTGCACAAGCCGGACTACCTGTTCCTCGACGAAGCGACCAGCGCGCTCGACGCGGAAAACGAGGCGCGGCTCTATCGGCTGTTCACCGAGCGGTTGCCGAAGGCTGCGATCGTCAGCGTCGCGCATCGCGAATCGCTCGCAGCGTTCCATCACGAAACGCTCGACGTCGAGCGTTCTGTCGAAGCGGTAGCGGCGTGAGCGACGCGAGCGGCGCTCACGTCAGCGAAGCGCACGGCACCGCCGCTCGCGTCGTGCTGATCACCGGCGCCGGTTCCGGCATCGGCGCGGCGCTCGCACGGCGCCTCGCGGCGCCGCATACGTCGTTGATGCTGCACGCGCGCGGCGCAGACGACGCCTCCCGTCGACGGCTCGTGCAGGTTGCCGCCGACTGCACGGCAAGCGGCGCACGCTGCGCGACCGTGTTCGGCGACCTCGCCGAGCGCGGCGCGGCGGAGCACGTGATCCATCAGACGCTCGCGAGCTTCGGCGCACTCGATCAACTGGTCGCGAACGCCGGCCATGCGCAGCGCCAAACGCTGGCCGCGCTCGATCCCGACACCTTCGGCGCCGCCTTCGCCGCGATGCCAGCCGCCTTCGCCGCGCTCGTGCGGCGCGCGATGCCCGCGCTCGAAACATCGAAGCGCGGTCGCGTGGTCGCCTTGAGTTCGTTCGTCGCGCATCGCTATCGCGCGGATGCGCCATTCGCCGCGACGGCGGCCGCGAAAGCGGCACTCGAAGCGCTTGCGAAAACGGCGGCCGCGGAGCTCGCGCCGCTCGGCGTGACCGTCAATTGCGTGGCGCCGGGCTACACGCGCAAGGATCGCGGCCCAAGCGCCGACAACGCGGCCGTGTGGGCGCACGCCGCCGAAGCCACGCCGCTCGGTCACGTCGCCGAACCGGACGACGTCGCCGCGCTGATCGCATTCCTGCTGTCCGACGCGGCACGCCACATCACCGGCCAGGTGATTCACATCGATGGCGGCTTGACGCTCGGTTAAGCCTCGCCTGCGCGCCGGCACCTCCGGGCGCAACATCCGGAAAGACACGAGAAGAGTTCGAAAGCATTTGCGGAGCGCGCAAGCTGTTCCGCGCTTTGAAAATGCCTGCGAGCAGCGACGATAGTCGTACGGGCCGCGCCATGCGCCGGCCGTCGTTGATGTCAGTCACGTCTTTCATCGCAACCGCTCTTCGGACTCCTCGCCCATGTCATTCGCTCGCCGTGTTTCACCTTTGCTCCCGTCTTTGCTCCCGCGCATCGCGCTCGCCTGCGGCGCGGCGCTGCTGCTCACGAACGCCGTCGATGCCGCGCAAACGACCGGGCCGAACCAACCCGCCGATATCTGCGCGGCGCTCACGCACATCGTCGATGCGAGCGATTTCCGGCGACTGCCAAACGAGACCGCCGCGCAACTGCCGGGCGTCTCCCATCCCGACGATTGCCGCGCCAGCCCGCACGCGTACGACTGCCACTGGCGTGCGCACTGGCAAGCCGACGGCGTCATCAACGATCCGCTCGAAGAACTCGGCGCCGACATCGCCGCCTGCTTTCCGCGCGTCGTGCACGACGTCAACACACCCGTGCGCCAGCATTTCGTCGTGACCACCGACGCCCGTCGCGTGAACGTCACCGCGAGCGTGCAAGGTCAGAACGAACTGCGACTGCGCGTGACGCGCTGAGCGCGCGGCCGTCGCTGCTTTTGATGCTCCATCGCATTTTGTGACCGGGATCGGGCGCTGCCTCATGACCTCGCCGCCTTCGCCGCGACGCTGACGCTCGCGCTCGACGGTTGCGCCTGGACGCTGATCCAGGCCGCCGACGCCACCGGCTCCGTCATCCAGGCCGGCTACGCGATCGCGTCGAACTACTCGTCGCCGACCTTCGTCAACGGCCGGCCCGCGGATTTGCAGCACCTCTGCATCGAAGTGAACCCGACGGTGTCGGTCGGCGATTTCGTGCCGGCGCTGCAGCTCGCGCTCGAGCGGCGCGGTATTCATTCGGACATCTACAATCCGGGCACCTCGCCGGCCGGCTGCGAAGCGCGGCTCGTCTACGACGCCGCGATCGGCTATGGCCGCCGCTCGACGCTGATCCAGAGTGGCCGCATTCTGGTCACCGCGCGCTATCAGACCGGCGGCCTGAACACCGACCGTTTTTCGTCGGCCTCGGTCAAGCTCGGCGGACTGATCGAGCGGATGGTGGTCGATCGGACCGATTTCCCGCATCAAGCGCAGCAACAGCAGACCCTGCAAACCTCGCAGGCTTTCCCGCCGCCCCACTGAGTGCTCGCGGCTTTGCTTTCGCTTGCAGCGCCTTACACGGGAAAGGATTGGAAAGCGGTATACGCTTTGCGCGGCCCGTGCGCATCACTAAGATGACCTGAATGAACCAGACCATCCTGATCGTCGATGACGATCCCGTCGTACGCGAGCTCGTCGGCGAATATCTGCACGGCCGCGGCTTCAAGGTCGCCATGCTGGAAAATGGCTTGGCGTTGCAGCGCAGATTGCAGCAGGAGCGTCCCGCGCTCGTCGTGCTCGACATCATGATGCCGGAGCTCGACGGCATCAGCGCGCTGCGCGCCTTGCGTGTCGCCGGCGACGACATTCCCGTGATCCTGCTGACCGCGCGCGCCGATCCGATCGATCGCGTGATCGGCCTCGAACTCGGCGCCGACGACTATCTCGGCAAGCCTTTCGAACCGAGCGAGCTCGTCGCGCGGATTCGCACCGTGCTGCGGCGTCGCGACTCGATCGCGCCGGGCGCGCCCGAACAGCGCGCGCCCTATCATTTCGGCCGCTTCGAAGTGAACTTCCCCGCGCGCGAACTGCGCCGCGACGGCGAACGCATCACGCTGCGTTCGAGCGAATTCGCGATGCTGAAGGTGTTCGTCACGCACGCGATGACCGTGCTCACGCGTGCGCAGCTGCTCGAAAAACTGCACGGCAATAGCGAAGCGCATCGCAACCGCAGTCTCGACGTATCGATCTGGCGCTTGCGTCGATTGATCGAAGTGGATCCGTCGGAACCGCGCTACGTGCAGACGGTGTGGGGACGCGGCTACGTGTTCGTGCCGGACGGCGAGATCGGCGCGGCCGAACGCGGGCTTGCGCCGCCGCTCGGTTAGCGGCGCCTGACGGTCGAAGCCGGTTGATGCGGCCCACGCGTCGCACGTAACGCGCAGCGCGGTGTCGCGCGCACCGCGCTGACCCGGCTGACGGTCAAAACGTCAGCACACTCAGAAACATCCTCTGCAGCCAGCCCATCGTCGTCGCATCGTTGACCATGCCGAGGCCCGCCTGCTCGATGCGCGCGTTCGCGACCTTGCTCGACGCGACGTAATTGCCTGCTTCGATGTCCTTGGGATTGACGATGCCCGAGAGTCGAAGACGGTCGCGGGTCCCGCTCATCGCGATCACCTTCTCGCCTGACACGACGAGATTGCCGCCCGACACCGTGCCGATCACGGTCACGGCTAGCGTGCCCGTCATGTCGCTGATGTCGCTCAGATTGCCCTGCCCTTTGTAGTCGGTGCCGGCAGAGCCGATGTTGAAGAGTTTGGCGAGTCGCGCGGCGGCATTCGTCGATTGATCCGCGGCAGTCGCGGTGATGCTGCTCGTGCGGTTCGCCGACGCGCTCGCGCTGTTGTTGCCGCTATACGATTCCGACAGCCGGATCGTCAGCACGTCGCCGACGTGCTGCGCGCGCGGCGTCTCATACAGCAGCAGCGGCGCGCCGGCCTGATAGATCGCGCCTTGCGTGTTGACGTTCAACGGCGCGGACGCGAGCGGCGGCGCCATCGGCGTTTCGACGATCGACCCGGTCTGCGCGCTCGAACAGGCCGCGAGACAGCTCGCGGCGCCGAGCACGAGGGTGAGACGTAGCGCGGTCATGCTGGCTCCGTGGCGGAAAGGATGAAAGGAGTCGAAGTGAGGCGGCCTATCCGGACACCGCCCGGTTTCGGCGTTGGGATCGCACCGGTAATCAGGGTTGCCTGGCAAACGTCAGCCCGCGTCAGCCCGCGTCGGCGCCGCTCGCCTGCCACTGCCGCACGACCGCTTTCATCCACGCATCCGAGCCCTTCAGCAGATACGTGAGCGTGCCGTTGCGGCTGCCGGGCAGAAAGCACAGCGTGATCGAACTCACCGCGTTCTCCCATACGTACATCGGCATCGCGCCCGGCGCCGCCGCGTTGCGGGTCGCGAGACGCGGTGGCCCGTAACGATCCTCGAGCGCGTCGCGCAGATCCTCCGCGGTCAGCTCGTCGATCACGAACGACATCTCGTAGAGACGCAGCGCGCCCTGCCCGTCGATGCGCGCGAAGCGCATCACGTGTTCGAGCGCCGGCGCACCATCGACCACGGCCTGCGACACCGCCCAGCGTTCATCATCGCGATGCGCCCAGCGGCACGCGACGCTCAGGCTATCGTGCGACTTCAGCCGCATGCCGAGCGCTCCGGCCTGCACGTCCGTCTCGCAGATCGGCACGCTGCCGACCGGCGAGGAGAAAGGCGTGGAACTGAGCGTATTGTGGATCGACATGATGGACCTCGCGAAGGTGCGCATTGCGCACCGGTGTCGGTTGAACGCCGCGCGCCGTCGTCCGAGGCAGCGGGCCTCGTTCGGCGTGCGGCGCGACTTGCTGCGGAACGAATCATCGCGCCGCGCGGGTGCCGACGATGGGCGAAGCAAAGCACGCTTTCGCGCGGTTGTTACGATCCGTTCCGTGGGCTTGCGAGGGCTTTCGAGTGCTTGCCAACTGTTGTCATCGCTTGCCTGTCGTCGCGCAGAGCCGGATCAGGCAGTGCTAAAGTAAGCGCTGCACCTTCGCTGATCCGCCCCGGCGCGAGCCCGCCAGCACCGAGCGGCGCACAGTAAGCGTTGGTAAGGAAATGCCCGGTCGCGCGTCGGGCGGGCCAGTCTAGAATTTCGCCATGAATCCACAGGTCCTTATCGTCGACGACGATCCGGTCGTACGCGATCTGCTTTGCAAATTTCTGCAGTCGAACGGCTTAGATGCGTCCGTGCTGCATGACGGCACCCATTTGCAGCGTCGTCTCGAGCGTGAGCGGCCGTCGGTCGTCGTGCTCGACATCATGATGCCGAACACCGACGGCCTGCGCGCGCTCACCGCGTTGCGCGCCGCCGGCGACGACATCCCGGTGATCTTCGTGACCGCGCGCGGCACGGTGGCCGACCGCATCGTCGGCCTGTCGCTCGGCGCGGACGACTATCTGACCAAGCCGTTCGATCCGCGCGAACTGCTCGTGCGGATCCAGACCGTGTTGCGCCGGCGCGGGCCGTCCACCACGAGCGCGCCCGAAGCACGCAAGCGCTATCGCTTCGGTCCATTCGAACTGGACTTCGCCACGCGCTCGCTGAGCCGCGACGACGCCAAGCTGCCGCTGCGCGACAGCGAATTCGCGCTGCTGAAGATCTTCGTCAACAATCCGTACAAGGTGCTGTCGCGCGTGCTGATTCACGATCTCGTGCATCGCGACAACCTCGCGTTCCGCGACCGTAGCCTCGACGTACCGATCTGGCGCCTGCGCCGCGTGATCGAGGACGACCCGTCGAACCCGTGCTACGTGCAAACGGTGCGCGGCAAGGGCTACGTGTTCGTGCCCGACGCCAACGGCGCACCCTTCGAGGACGGGGCCGCCCCGAGCGCATGAGAAATCCGCTGAACACGCTGTTCGGCAGAATGGCGTTGCTGTCGGCGGCGGTGCTGTTCGCGATTCAGGCGAGCTGGTTCGTGCTGGTGACGATGCAGCCGCCGCGCCATGAAATCGACGGCTTCGCGCGCGGCATTCTGCTCGTGCTGCAGGCGATCAACGGCGAGCCGATCAAGGGCGCCGCGCTCGCGCCGGCGATGCGCGTGCATCTGGTGCCCACCTGGAACATGCCGACCAGCGTGCATCTGCGCGAGCCGCACGAGCATATGGTGGTCGAACTGAGCCGGCACCTGCGTGAGAACCTGCCGGCCGGCACGCAGATCGCCGTCGACGATCTGCGTCCGCCGCAACTGTGGGTGCTGGTCCCGGGCAAGTCGAACTGGGTCGTCGTGCCGGTCGACCTGCCGCCGCCGCCGCGCTTTCTGATCGAATCGGTGTCGATGCTGGTCGCCGGGCTGATCCTGTCGTTGTTCGCGGTGTGGCAGATGCAACGGCCGTTGTCGCGCGTGGCCGATGCGTCGCGGGCGTTCGGCTCCGGCGGCCGGCCCCGACCCGTGCCGGTGCAGGGCCCGCGCGAGCTGCGTGAGCTGATCGGCTCATTCAACGACATGATGCGGCGCCTGAACGAAGCCGGCGACGACCAGGCGGTGATGCTCGCCGGCGTCGCGCACGATCTGAAGGCGCCGCTCACGCGCCTGAAGCTGCGCGCAAGCGTGCTGGTCGACGAAAACGAGCGCGCGGGCCTGATCCGCGACGTCGATTCCCTGACCAACATCGTCCAGCAGTTCCTCGAATTCGCGGGCCAATCGGCGGACGCCGGACCGCCCGTCGAAGTCGACGAGTTCTTGCGCGAGCAGTTTTCTTCGGGCGATTACGCGGAGGCCGCTGAAACCGCCGAAGCGGCGGACCCAGCCGAAACCCCGCTGTTCGCGCTCGATCTGCGCGCCGGCTCCTCGTTCACGCTGCCGCGCACGCTGCTCGACCGGCTCGTGACGAACCTCGTCGACAACGCGCTCGAACACGGCATACCACCGGTGGAAATCTCGACCGCGTGCAACGACCGTCATTGGACGATCAGCGTGCGCGACCACGGCGCCGGCATTCCCGACGACCGCATTGCCGCGGCGATGAAGCCGTTCGTGCGGCTCGACGCCGCGCGCGGCGGCGAAGGCCATTGCGGGCTCGGTCTCGCGATCGTCGCGCGGCTCGCGCACGATCGCGGTGGACGCTGCCTCGTGCGCAATCACGCGCAGGGTGGGCTCGAAGTACGGATCGAATTGCCAGTGGACCCGGCGCTGTCGTAAGGATGTTCGCAGGCAAACGCGGCGCGGCCCGGACACTTACCTGCCCTTACCGCATCGACTGTCGCGCGGGGTGCGGCCTTATAGGCACCCCCGGCAACCTCGATGCAGCCCTTCCCGGTCCGCCCGCACCTCCGCGGCGGACTTTTTTTTGCGCTGTAAGGAAGGCCACCAACGCGCGCCAGCGAAGCTCGTCAATGCACGAGCCGATTGCGCAGCGCGTCGACCGTCGCCGTGGAAAGACCGAGGCCTTGCGTCAGGTAGCTCGCCATCGTGCCGTAGCTCGCCTGCACCTGGTCGAAGCCCGCCTGCAGATAGTTCTCGTCGACGTCGAGCAACGGCGCTCTCGCCGTCGCGATGGCCGCGCCTTCCTGCGCGCGCAGCGTGGTGGTTTGCGCGGCGATCGATGGCGCGAGATAGACGTTGCTGAGCAGGTAGTCCTGCATGATCACGTCGAGCGGAACGTTGGCGATGCTGAGCAGCAGCGCCGCGACCCAGCCCGCGCGATCCTTGCCCGCGTTCGAGTGGAATAGCTGCGCGCCCGTGCCGTCGGCGAGCGCGCCGAGCAGCGCGCCATAGGCGGCTCGCTGCGGGCCGCCCGTCACATACGCGCGCGCCTGCGCCTGCATGAACGCGACGGCGTCGACGGGAGAATCGACCGGGGGCGCGACGAAGTCGTTCGTGCCGAGCACGTTCAGCGTCGAGGATGTCGCGCCGCTCGGCAGCACGTCGGCGGTGCGTGCGATTTCGGCGGGCGTGCGCAGGTCGTAGACCGACACGATACCGAGCTTGTCGAGCGTCGCCGTGTCGGTGCCGCTCAGCGTCAGCGCGTTCGCGCGATAGAACACGCCGCGCCGCATCTGTTTGCCGTCGACGGTCAGATAGCCGGCACCCGCGCCGCCGACATCGCGGAAGTTGCTGACCGACACGAGCCGCGGCGTAGCCGCCTGATCGGCTTCGAGACTACCGCCGCAGGCGGACAGCAGCGTGCTGCCGAAACCCGCGGCCAGCATCGCACCGGCCGAGCCCCTCAGAAAGCGTCGCCGCGCCGCCGACGCTTCGCCGGGCATGCCGCGCTCCACGGGCACGATCGTGCTCGCAAGGGCGCGGAAAGGCGAACGGTTTTTCGCGGTAACGGACATCGGGGCGACAGGTGTATAGGAGGATTGCGCGGGGCAGCCGGGGCTGCAGACGCAGTTTAACGTTGACCAGGAAATTTTGCGTTACATCGTAGGGGTTAGTAAGAAAAAAGAGGGACGGTTGGCACACCGATTTCCGTTCCCTTGCGGTGCCTTATCGGCCGTTACCGCGCGCACGCCCTTTTTGACCCCAACTGGCCTCACGACGCCGCATCCCCGTAGAATACTGACACCCTCCCATCCGGCCCCCGCGGGCACAAGAAACCTGGAGACCACAACAAAACATGTCTTCTCTCCAATGGTTCACCGAGCTGACCCCGCGCGAGCGTCGCACGCTATTCGCCGGTTTCGGCGGATACGCGGTCGACGCGTTCGACTTCATGATCTACTCGTTCCTCATCCCGACGCTGATCGCGACGTGGGGCATGAGCAAAAGCGAAGCAGGCATGATCGCCACCAGCTCGCTGATTTCGTCGGCGATCGGCGGCTGGCTCGCCGGCATTCTTGCCGATCGCCACGGCCGCATCCGTGTATTGCAATGGACGATCGCCACCTTCGCGATCTTCACGTTCCTGTCTGGCTTCACGCAGTCGTTCTGGCAGTTGCTCGCCACGCGTACGCTGCAGGGCATCGGCTTCGGCGGTGAGTGGTCGGTCGTGACGATCATGATGGCCGAGACGATCCGCTCGCCACAGCATCGCGCAAAGGCGGTCGGCACCGTGCAGAGCAGCTGGTCGTTCGGCTGGGCGGCCGCGGCGATCGTCTACTGGGCGGCTTTCGCGCTGCTCCCCGAGCAGTACGCGTGGCGCGCGTGCTTCTGGGTTGGCCTGCTGCCCGCCGCGTGGATCATCTATATCCGCCGCAATGTCAGCGACCCCGACATCTTTCTCGCGACGCGTCGCGCGCGCGAAAGCGGCATCAACACGTCGCACTTCATGCAGATCTTCTCAGCCGCGCATCTGAAGACAACTGTGCTCGGCAGCGCGCTGTGCACCGGCATGCTCGGCGGCTACTACGCGATCACGACGTGGCTGCCCACCTATCTGAAGACGGAGCGCCATCTGTCGGTGTTCAATACGAGCGGCTATCTGATCGTGCTGATCGTCGGTTCGTTCGCCGGCTATATCGTCGGCGCGATTCTGTGCGACAGGATCGGCCGGCGCGCGTCGTTCGTGCTGTTCGCGCTCGGCTCGTTCGTGCTCGGCATGGTCTACACGATGCTGCCGATCACCGACGCGATGATGCTCGCGCTCGGCTTCCCGCTCGGCATCGTCGTGCAGGGGATTTTCGCGGGCATCGGCGCGTATCTGTCGGAGCTGTATCCGAACGAAATCCGCGGCTCGGGGCAAGGCTTCTGCTACAACCTCGGGCGCGGGCTCGGCTCGTTCTTTCCGATACTCGTCGGCACCTTCGCGCAGACAATGACGCTCGTGAAGGCGATGGGCATCGTCGCGGGCGCGGGGTATCTGCTCGTGATCGTCGCCGCGTTGTGCCTGCCGGAAACGAAGGGCAAGGTGCTAGGGGCGGCCGGGTCCGCCGCTTGAGATCGTCTGACACCGCAGTTCCCAATCATGAAAACGATCGTACTCGGCGGCGGCGTCATCGGCGTCGCCACTGCTTTTTATCTGTGCCAGCAAGGCTGCGACGTGACGGTGATCGAGCGCGAACCCGACGTCGCCCTGGCCACGAGTTTCGGCAACGCCGGCGTGATCGCGCCGGGCTACGTGACGCCATGGGCCGCGCCCGGCATGCCGGCGAAAATCCTCAAGTACCTGTTCAAGCCGGCCTCGCCGCTGATCTTCCGGCCGACGCTCGATCCGGCCCAATGGCGCTGGATCGCGCGCTGGCTGCGCGAGTGCGACCTCGACCGCTTTCGCGTGAACAAGCAGCGTATGCAGCGCATCGCGTACTACAGCCGCGCTTGCCTGCACGAATTCCGCGGCCGCCATCCGTTCGACTACGGCCGCAGCCAGGGCTATCTGCAACTGTTTCGCAGCGAGTACGACGTCGAACTCGCGCAGCCGGCGCTCGCGGTGCTGCGCGATGCGGGCATCGTGCATCGGGAAGTCAGCGCCGCGCAGTGCGCGGAGATCGAGCCCGGTCTGCGCTGGGCGCGTCAGGCGCCGTTCTCGGGCCTCTATCTGCCCGACGACGAAGCCGGCGACTGCGCGCGCTTCACCCGCGAACTGCGCGCGATCTGTGAACGCAATGGCGTGAGCTTTCGCTTCGACACGCGCGTCACGTCGCTCGATGTCGAGGGAGCGACGGTGCGCGGCGTGCGTATTCAAAGCGAGCAGGGCGCGCAGACGCTGCCGGCCGACGCGGTGGTCGTCGCGCTCGGCGTCGATAGCGCGGCGCTGCTCGCGCCGCTCGGCGTGAAGGTGCCGCTCTATCCGGTGAAGGGCTATTCGGCCACGCTGCCTGTGACCGACGAGGAAAAAGCGCCACGGGCGGCACTGATGGACGAATCGCTGAAGACGGCGATCACGCGCTTCGGCAACAACCTGCGCATCGCGGGTACGGCGGAGCTCGGCAATCGCCAGACGACGTTGCGCGAGCAGGCGCTGCAAACGCTGCTCACGGTGCTGCGCGACTGGTTTCCGCACGCGGCCAATCCGACTTCCGCGCACTTCTGGGTCGGCCGCCGGCCGATGACGCCCGATGGCGCGCCGCTGCTCGGCCCGTGCAACATCGACAACTTATGGCTGAACCTCGGGCACGGCTCGACGGGCTGGGCGATGTCGATGGGCTCGGCGCGCGTGGTCGCGGATCTGATCGCGCAGCGCAAACCGGAGATCGATCTCGACGGTCTGACGCTCGCGCGCTATCGCCAATGAGGCGGACATAACGCACCGCGACGAGATAAAAGAAAACCGGGCTCCCCCTTTCAGGCGAGCCCGGTTTCTTTTTTACTGCATTGCTTTCCCGCTACAGGTGCCCTTTAAGGGACGCCTTGTCGTCTCCACGTCTTCCTGCAAATCGTGGCCGGCGCGCGCGGCATGGAACGCCAGGCACGCACACCGGCTGAAGACGCTTAACGCGGCAGTTCCGAATGCCCCATCAGGAACGCATCGACCGAACGTGCGCACTGACGGCCTTCGCGAATCGCCCACACCACGAGCGACTGGCCACGGCGCATGTCGCCTGCCGTGAACACCTTGTTCACCGACGTGTAGTACGCCTTGTCGCCCTCGGTCGTGGCGCGCACGTTGCCGCGCGCATCCTTGTCGACGCCGAACGCTTCGAGCACCGGCGACACCGGCTGCGTGAAGCCCATCGCGAGCAGCACGAGGTCGGCCTTCATTTCGAATTCGGAGTTCGGCACTTCGACCATCTTGCCGTCCTTCCATTCGACGCGCGCGGCGATCAGCTTCTCGACCTTGCCGTTCTTGCCTTCGAGACGCTTGGTCGCGACCGCCCAGTCGCGCTCGCAGCCTTCCTCATGCGACGACGACGTGCGCAGCTTGATCGGCCAGTACGGCCATACGAGCGGCTTGTTCTCTTCTTCCGGCGGCTGCGGCAGCAGTTCGAATTGCGTGACGCTCTTCGCGCCGTGACGGTTCGACGTGCCCACGCAGTCGGAACCGGTATCGCCGCCGCCGATCACGACGACGTGCTTGCCCTTCGCGACGAGCTGGTTCGGCACTTTGTCGCCGGCGTTGACCTTGTTCTGCTGCGGCAGGAATTCCATCGCGTAGTACACGCCTTCGAGTTCCCGGCCCGGCACCGGCAGATCGCGCGGCATTTCGGAACCACCGGCGATCACGACCGCGTCGAACTGTTCGTTCAGCTCGGCCGGCGTGATGGTTTCCTTCGCCGTGTTGCCGATGTGCGCCGGCAGCGAGTCCGGCTTGCCGATGAACACGTTGGTGCGGAACGTCACGCCTTCGCCTTCCATCTGGCGCATGCGGCGGTCGATCTGCCACTTCTCCAGTTTGAAGTCGGGGATGCCATAACGCAGCAGGCCGCCGATCCGGTCGTTCTTCTCGAACACGGTCACGTCATGACCGGCGCGCGCGAGCTGCTGCGCGGCCGCGAGACCCGCGGGGCCCGAGCCGACCACGGCGACCTTCTTGCCGGTCTTGTGCTTCGGCGTTTGCGGCGCGACCCAGCCTTCGGTCCAGGCTTTGTCGATGATCGCGTGCTCGATCGACTTGATGCCGACCGGGTCGTCGTTGATGCCGAGCGTGCACGCCGCTTCGCACGGTGCCGGGCAGATGCGGCCCGTGAACTCGGGGAAGTTGTTGGTCGAATGCAGCACTTCGATCGCGTTCTTCCAGTCCTGACGGAACACCAGGTCGTTGAAGTCCGGGATGATGTTGTTGACCGGGCAGCCGCTGTTGCAGAACGGAATGCCGCAGTCCATGCAACGCGCGCCTTGAATCTTCGCTTCGTCGTCGGTCAGTGCCGCGACGAATTCCTTGTAGTGCTTCACACGCGTGAGCGGAGCCTCGTACGTCTCGTGGCGACGTTCGAACTCGAGAAAACCGGTTGCCTTGCCCATGTGGTTCTCTTCTCTATCTGTATCTAGGGGGTAATCTGGACCCGCCACGCGTCGATTGGTCGGAACGCGGCGGGTACGTCTAAAGTTGACTTCCGTGAAGGCAGCTCAGGCGGCGAGCACTTCGCTGTTCGCCTTCTTCGCGGCGAGTTCGCCGAGCGCGCGCTTGTATTCGGTCGGGAACACCTTCACGAACTGACGGCGTGCCGCGTCCCAGTTTTCGAGCAGCGCCTTCGCGCGCGGCGAGCCCGTGAACTGGAAGTGACGCTCGATGAGCCCCTTGAGCAGCGCTTCGTCGGTCGTGCCGCGATGCCACACGCCCTGATCGACCGTGCGCTCCTGTTCGGCCTGTTGCAGCACCGGTTCGAGCGCGACCATCGACTTGTTGCACTTGCTCGCGAACATGCCGTCCGGATCGAACACGTACGCGATGCCGCCCGACATACCGGCCGCGAAGTTACGGCCCGTCTCGCCGAGCACGACGACCGTGCCGCCCGTCATGTATTCGCAACCGTGGTCGCCCGTGCCTTCGACGACCGCCGTCGCGCCCGAGTTACGCACGCAGAAACGCTCGCCGGCCACGCCGCGGAAGAAGGCTTCGCCTTCGATCGCGCCGTACATCACCGTGTTGCCGCAGATGATGTTCTCTTCCGACTTGCCGCGGAAATCGTTGGTCGGACGGATGATGATGCGGCCGCCCGACAGGCCCTTGCCCACGTAGTCGTTGCCGTCGCCGACCAGATCCAGCGTGATGCCCTTCGCGAGGAACGCGCCGAAGCTCTGACCCGCGGTGCCCTTCAACTGGATGTGGATCGCGTCGTCCGCGAGTCCTTCGTGGCCGTACTTCTTCGCGATCGTGCCCGACAGCATCGCGCCGACCGTGCGGTTCACGTTGCGCACCGGCTGGATGAACGACACGTGCTCGCCTTTCTCGATCGCGGCCTTCGCCTTCTCGATCAGCGTGTGGTCGAGCGCGCGGTCGAGGCCGTGATCCTGCACGTCGACGTGCTTGCGCGCGACTTCAGCCGGCACTTGCGGCTGGTAGAACACACGCGAGAAGTCGAGGCCCTTCGCCTTCCAGTGCTCGATACCCTTCTTCGTGTCGAGCAGTTCCGCGCGACCGATCAGGTCGTCGAACTTGCGGATACCGAGTTGCGCCATGATTTCGCGCGCCTCTTCCGCAATGAAGAAGAAGAAGTTCACGACGTGTTCCGGCTGGCCCTGGAACTTCGCGCGCAGCACCGGATCTTGCGTCGCGACGCCGACCGGGCACGTGTTCAGATGGCACTTGCGCATCATGATGCAGCCTTCGACGACGAGCGGCGCCGTCGCGAAGCCGAACTCGTCAGCGCCGAGCAGCGCGCCGATCACGACGTCGCGGCCGGTCTTCATCTGACCGTCAGCCTGCACGCGGATACGGCCGCGCAGCCGGTTCAGCACCAGCGTCTGCTGCGTTTCGGCGAGACCCAGTTCCCACGGCGTGCCCGCATGCTTGATCGACGACAGCGGCGATGCACCCGTGCCGCCGTCATGACCGGCGATCACGACGTGGTCGGCCTTCGCCTTCGCGACACCCGCGGCAACCGTACCGACGCCCGACTCCGACACGAGCTTCACCGAGATGCTCGACGACGCGTTCGCGTTCTTCAGATCGTGAATCAGCTGCGCCAGATCTTCGATCGAGTAGATGTCGTGGTGCGGCGGCGGCGAAATCAGGCCGACGCCCGGCACCGAGTACCGCAGCTTGCCGATGTAGTCCGACACCTTGTGACCCGGCAGCTGACCGCCTTCGCCTGGCTTCGCGCCCTGCGCCATCTTGATCTGGATCTGGTCGGCCGACGCGAGGTACTCCGCCGTCACGCCGAAGCGGCCCGACGCGACCTGCTTGATGCGCGAGCGCAGCGAATCGCCTTCCTTCAACGGAATGTCGACGACCACTTCGTCGCCGATCACGGACTTCATCGTGTCGCCGTTCTTGATCGGAATGCCGCGCAGTTCGTTGCGATAACGGTTCGCGTCTTCACCGCCTTCACCGGTGTTCGATTTGCCGCCGATGCGGTTCATCGCGACGGCGAGCGTGGCGTGCGCTTCGGTGCTGATCGAGCCCATCGACATTGCGCCGGTCGCGAAACGCTTGACGATTTCCTTCGCCGGTTCGACTTCGTCGAGCGGGATCGCCTTGGTCGGATCGAACTTGAACTCGAACAGGCCGCGGAAAGTCATGTGGCGCTTGGTCTGATCGTTGATCAGATGCGCGTATTCCTTGTACGTCTGGTACGAGTTGCTGCGCGCCGAGTGCTGCAGCTTGGCGATCGCATCCGGCGTCCACATGTGTTCTTCGCCGCGCACGCGGTACGCGTACTCGCCGCCCGCGTCGAGCATGTTCGCGAGGACCGGGTTGTCGCCGAATGCTTCGCGATGCAAACGGATCGCTTCTTCCGCGACGTCGAACAGACCAATGCCGCCGACTTTCGACGACGTGCCGTGGAAGTACTTCGACACCAGATCCGCGGCGAGACCGACCGCTTCGAAAATCTGCGCGCCGGTGTACGACATGTAGGTCGAAATACCCATCTTCGACATGACCTTCTGCAGGCCCTTGCCGACTGCCTTCGTGAAGTTGTAGACCGCCTTCTCCGCCGACAGGTCGCCCTTCAGGCCGGCCGCGAGCTGGCTCAGCGTTTCCATCGCGAGGTACGGGTGCACGGCTTCCGCGCCATAGCCCGCGAGCAGCGCGAAGTGGTGCGTTTCACGCGCCGAACCGGTTTCGACGACGAGACCCGTGCTCGTGCGCAGACCCTGCTGCACGAGGTGCGTGTGGATCGCGGCCGTAGCGAGCAGCGCCGGAATCGCGACGTTGTCGCGGTCGGTCTTGCGGTCCGACACGATCAGCATGTTGTAGCCGGACTTGACCGCATCGACGGCTTCCGCGCACAGCGACGCAAGGCGTGCCTCGATGCCTTCCTTGCCCCAGGCGACCGGATAGCAGATGTTCAGTTCGTACGAGCTGAACTTGCCGCCCGTGTACTGATCGATCGCGCGGATCTTCGCGATGTCCTTGAAGTCGAGCACCGGCTGCGACACTTCGAGACGCATCGGCGGGTTGATATTGTTCGTGTCGAGCAGGTTCGGCTTCGGGCCGATGAACGACACAAGCGACATCACCATGTTTTCACGGATCGGGTCGATCGGCGGGTTCGTGACCTGCGCGAACAGCTGCTTGAAGTAGTGATAGAGCGTCTTGTTCTTGTTGGACATGACCGCGAGCGGCGAGTCGTTGCCCATCGAGCCGACGGCTTCCTCGCCCGCTTGCGCCATCGGCGCCATCAGGAACTTCAGGTCTTCCTGGGTGTAGCCGAACGCCTGCTGGCGATCCAGCAGCGCAGCAGCTTCGCGGCGTTCCGTCACGACGTCTTCGGCCTTCGCCTCGATCTCGTCGAGCTTGATGCGCACGGCGTCGATCCAGCTCTTGTACGGCTTGGCGTTCGCGAGGTTGTCCTTCAGTTCCTTGTCGTCGATGATGCGGCCGTGCTCCATGTCGATCAGGAACATCTTGCCCGGCTGCAGACGCCACTTCTTGACGATTTTCGACTCGGAAATAGGCAACGTGCCGGCTTCCGACGCCATGATGACGAGGTCGTCGTCGGTGACGATGTAGCGCGCCGGGCGCAGACCGTTACGGTCGAGCGTCGCGCCGATCTGGCGGCCGTCGGTGAACGCGATGGCGGCGGGGCCGTCCCACGGCTCCATCATGGCGGCGTGGTATTCGTAGAACGCGCGGCGATTTTCGTCCATCAGCGTGTGCTGTTCCCAGGCTTCCGGAATCATCATCATCATCGCGTGGACGAGCGGGTAGCCGGCCATCACCAGCAGTTCGAGACAGTTGTCGAACGATGCCGTATCCGATTGGCCCGGATAGATCAGCGGCCACAGCTTCGGCAGATCGTCGCCGAGTACGTGCGAGGCGATCGCGCCGGTACGCGCGTTCAGCCAGTTGACGTTGCCCTTCACCGTGTTGATTTCGCCGTTGTGGGCGATCATGCGGTACGGGTGAGCCAGTTCCCACGCCGGGAACGTGTTGGTCGAGAAGCGCTGGTGCACGAGTGCGAGCGCCGAGATGGTGCGGTCGTCCTGCAGGTCGCGGTAGTACACGCCGACCTGGCCCGCCAGCAGCAGACCCTTGTAGACGACCGTGCGCGCCGACATCGACGGCACGAAGTATTCCTTGCCGTGCTTGAGCTTCAGCGCCTGGATGCGATGGCTCGCGGTCTTGCGGATGATGTACAGCTTCCGCTCGAGCGCGTCGGTCACCATGATGTCCTTGCCGCGGCCGATAAAGATCTGGCGGATCAGCGGCTCGCTCGCCTTCACGGTCGGCGAGATCGGCATGGCGTGGTCGACCGGCACGTCGCGCCAGCCGAGCACGACCTGACCCTCGGCCTTCACCGTGCGCTCGAGCTCCTGTTCGCAGGCGATGCGCGACGCGTGCTCCTTCGGCAGGAAAATCATGCCGACGCCGTATTCGCCAGCCGGCGGCAGCGTCACGCCCTGCCGGGCCATCTCTTCGCGATAGAAGCCGTCCGGAATCTGGATCAGGATGCCCGCGCCGTCGCCCATCAGCGGATCGGCGCCGACGGCGCCCCGGTGATCGAGGTTCTCGAGAATCTTCAGGCCCTGCTGGATGATTTCGTGACTCTTGTGGCCCTTGATATGGGCGACGAAGCCGACGCCGCAGGCATCATGCTCGTTTTGCGGGTCGTACAGACCTTGGGCGGCGGGAACCGGGTGAATCGGTTGCTGGTGGTCGTTCATGGGGACACCGTCTGTGAGGAGGCCGGACAGGCCGTTAAACCATTGTGTTTTTGCCGCAGTGCGCTTCGCGATTACGACGGCGCTCTTCTCGCAGCAAGACTGCGCGGGACGAAAAGCGTCGGAAATCGGAATATACGCGACGAATCAAGGAAATAGCAAATAAAACCTAATGATAGGACCCCGATTATCAAATTGGTGCAGTGCGGTTATTTTTTATTGGTGCCACATCAATTTGGGGCAAAAGAAAACGGCATCCGACGTGCCGTCTTCATGCAGTCCCTTGATGCAAAACACTTTAATCGGATTTAAAGCGGCTCTATCGGCGCCGCCGGGTATCGCCCTGCCGTCGCCTCACTGCGTATGCGGCGTCTCGCGCACCTTGCGTGGCCGGCCACGCGGTAGGGGTGACACACGTCGGTTGGCGGCGCGCGCCGCCCATTCGCGGTACGTGTCGCTGCCGAGCACCCAGCCCTTCAACGTGGCTTGCTGGAGCTGACTTGCCTCGCGCTCGTCGAGCGGCTGCTCGCACAGTTCGCGATAAGCACGCTGTCGCTCGAACGGCGTATTGCCGAGCGACCAGTAAAGGGGGTGATCCGTGATCAGACTGTCGAGGGTGAGGCCGATGTGATGACGGTAGCTCGACCAGCGATAATCCTCGGCCGCGTTGACCAGCTGCAAGCGCACCGGACACATTTCCACGACCCGGCTCGCAAGCAGGAAGTAGCGCTCACCCTCGATCACGGTGGCCCGGTAACGGCCTTCCCACAAGGTGCCGCGACGCGCATAGCGCCGGTTGAAGTGCGCGACATAGCGCCGCCCGACGGCCTGCATCGCCTTGGGCAGGCTCGACTCCTCAGTGGGCGTGACGAGCAGTTGCACGGCGCCCGGCATCAAGGCGTAAGCGTGGATCGAAAGGTGATGGTCCCGGGAGGCCGCCTTCAGACAGTCGATGAAAAGCTCGTAGTCCTGGTCGTCGACGAAGGCGGGCTGCTGGTCGAGCCCGCGGAGGATGACGTGCTGCGGCTGGTCGGGGACATAAAGACGTGCAAGCCGTGCCATGCTGGAGTGTCCAATAGTCGCGTTGGTATATACCCGAAGGTCCGAAGAGCCGCATGGGCGCAAGGTTCGGCGCCATGCGGCCAAGCCAGAAACCACGCGGTGCTTAGGGAGAAAACTCTAACCGCCGCGTATGGTTTGTTTCAAACGTTGTAGTCATAATGAGCGGGCCTTTTTTGGAGGAGCACATATGAAATTAAAACAGGCCGTAACGGGGATGGCAGTGCTAGCCTGCATGAGCACGGCAGCGCACGCACAATCGGCCGGCACCATTTACTTCTCGACGGGCTGGTTCCATCTTGCGCCCCAATCGAGCAGCGACCCACTGACCGTGACCAGCATTGGCGGTAGCCCAACCAACATCACCGAACCCAACACCGGCGCCTCGCTGAGTTCGGCCGATACCATCGGTTTCACCGCCGGCTACTTCGTCACCGACCATATCGCAACCGAATTCGTCATTGGCGTCCCCCCTACTTTCGATCTGTACGGCACGGGCAGCTTCGCGCAGTTCGGCAAGCTCGGGCAGGCCAAACAGTGGAGCCCGACGCTGCTGTTCAAGTACTACTTCAACGCGCCGACTGCTTCGTTCCGCCCGTATCTCGGTCTCGGTGTGAGCCGCATCTGGTTCACCGACGCACACATTTCCAACAGCGCATTCGTAGCCAACGTTCTGCATGGTCCGACCAGTGTGTCGACGGATAGTTCGTGGGAACCTGTGTTTAATGCGGGCTTCACGTACGCCTTCAATCAGCATTGGTTCGCCGGCGTGTCGATCTCGTACCTGCCGCTCAGCACGACCGCAAAGCTCAGTTCGGCATCGGCCACGCCGGTCGGCACGCTGACCGTGCAATCGCAAACCAAGATCAAGCTGAACCCGATCGTCACTTACGTCAACGTCGGTTACCGTTTCTAACGCTTCGCTAGAGCGGGTAGCTTGAATTAGGGTAGTCGAATTTTCGCGACCTGGGGAACGCCGTCATCGAACCGATCACGGCGTTTGCATTTGGCGTCTCTGTTGCATCGGCATGGCAGCGTCATCCGGCATCAGCGTTTGTAAATTTGACGCGAATTCGGCGCGTCCATGTGCAAAATCCGGCGACGATACGGGCACGCCCCATCCTGTCGCGAGCCGCACGCGTGCAGCGGTGCCGGCAATGCAGCGCTTGGCATCGAAGTTGCGTTTAGATGGCGTTTCCTATGCGACGACGTGATACTGCGTCTGCGCATTGCGTGTCCGCGCGACGATGCGCGGGGCCTTTCAACTCATCGACGGAGCGACCATGACAGCACTTCCAAATACGCGAGACGCCCTCGGCGAATCCTGGACCAGCGCGAGTCGCCGCGCGCGGCGCATCGCTCGCCACAGCCGCCACGCGGCCGAAGACATCGCGGTCGAGTTGCGCACCCTGCTGTCGGAACTCGAATCGACCTTGGCCGACGGCACGCAGGCCGACGCCGTGGCCCTGCGCGGCAGGCTGCGCAAACAGTTGGACGCCGCGCGCGAGCGGCTGAACGACACGCGCGACGCGATGCGCGATCGTGCGGGCGTCGCGATCTCGGACGCCGATCACTACGTGCATGAAAATCCGTGGCAGACGATTGCGATCGTCGGCGGGCTTGCGCTGGTGCTGGGGGCGCTGTTCGCGTCCCGTTCGCGATGACGCTGGCTTGCCCGGTTTGACGGTGCTGGCAAGGGGGCGCGACGGCCGCTCGATGCGAAGGCTGAACGTTACACCGCTTGCCGCGCCCAGCCGCTAGCGCCTAGTTGTCGTCGATCACGAACAGCCGCCGATACTCCTTCAGCGCGTAACGATCGGTCATCCCGGCGATGTAATGCGCGATCAAACGCGGCTGCCGCGTCGCATCGGCCGACTGATAGTCCGGCGGCAGCAGCCGCGGGTCGTCGGTGAACGCGTCGAACAGGCCGACCACGACGCGGCGTGCCTTATTGGCCATGCGCATCACGCGATAGTGACGGTACATGTTTCTGAACAGGAAGCGCTTGAGCGCCGCGGCCTGCGCGGCGATCGCATCACTGTGCGCGACGAGCGGTGGCGCCGCGCGTACGTCGTCGAGTGACGCCGGCGCGTAGCGCGCGAGATTGGCCCGCGTCGTTTCGATCAGATCGACGATCAGCGTATTGATCACGCGCCGCACCGTCTCGTGAATCAGCCGACGCCCCTCGATCTGCGGATAGTCGCCGCGCGCCGCCTCGCAGTGCGTCTGCCAGAGTTCCACTTCGGCGAGCTGCTCGAGCGACAGCAGACCGGAGCGCAGACCGTCGTCGACGTCGTGATTGTTGTACGCGATTTCGTCGGCGACGTTGGCGATCTGCGCTTCGAGCGACGGTTGCCGCCCTTCGAGAAAGCGCTCGCCCAATGTGCCGAGCCGGCGCGCGTTGTCGCGTGAGCAGTGCTTGAGAATGCCCTCGCGCGTCTCGAAGCACAGGTTCAACCCATTGAACGCTCCGTAGTGCTCTTCAAGTTCGTCGACGACCGTGAGGCTCTGCAGGTTGTGCTCGAAGCCGCCATGCTCGCGCATGCATTCGTTCAACGCATCCTGGCCGGCATGGCCGAACGGCGTATGGCCGAGATCGTGCGCCAGCGAAATCGCTTCGACGAGATCTTCATTGACGCGCAGATTGCGCGCAACCGAGCGCGCGATCTGCGCAACTTCAAGGCTATGGGTGAGGCGCGTGCGAAACAGGTCGCCCTCGTGGTTGACGAATACCTGAGTCTTGTATTCGAGCCGCCGGAATGCGGTCGAGTGGACGATGCGGTCGCGGTCGCGCTGAAACTCGGTACGCGCGCTCGGCGCGGTTTCCGCATAGCGACGCCCACGCGACTGGCTCGAATGCGCCGCGTACGGCGCGAGATGCGCTTCGAGCGCCTGCTGGGTCGGCGCGGGGACGGCGGGTGTGGCAACCGCGGCAGCGGCATCCGCGGTGCTGGCCGTGGCGGCGATGACGCCGTTCCCGGCGCCTGCGCGCGCGCTCGTCGTGTCATGCTGGATATCGTCGCTGCGCCTGTCAGTCACCGGGTCCTCCGAAACATGGGCGGCGCCTCGTGACGCGGGTGCGTGAAGCGTGGCTGCAGGGCCGTGTTGAATCTAGACGGCGGCGGCCAGCGTCGCATGCACGTCGGCGTCGGGCGCGCGGGTGATCAGTGTCTCACCGAAACGCTTCAGCAGAATGAACTTGATCGCGCCGGCTTCCGCCTTCTTGTCGATCTGCATCAGCTCGATGTAACGATCCGCGCCGAGCGCGGGAGCACGAGTGGGCAGATGCGCGGCAAGCACGACGTCGACGAGCCGCTTGCGCGACGCTTCATCGAGATGACCGAGCCTCACGGACAGATCCGCCGCCATCACCATTCCGCAGCCGACCGCCTCGCCGTGCAGCCACTCGCCATAGCCGAGTCCGGCTTCGATCGCGTGGCCGAACGTGTGACCGAAGTTGAGGATCGCGCGCAGACCACCTTCGCGCTCGTCCTGCGCCACCACCGACGCCTTGATCTCGCACGAGCGTTTGACTGCCTCGGTCAACGCCTCCGGTTCGCAGCGGTTCAAAGCCTCGATATTGGCCTCGATCCAGCTGAAGAATCCGGCCTCGGCGATTGCGCCGGTCTTGATGACCTCGGCGATGCCCGCCGCGAGTTCGCGTTCGGGCAACGTACGCAATGCGCCGATGTCAGCGATCACCGCCCGAGGCTGGTAGAACGCGCCGATCATATTCTTGCCCAGCGGATGATTGATGCCGGTCTTGCCGCCGACCGACGAATCCACCTGCGACAGCAACGTGGTCGGCACCTGGATGAACGGCACGCCGCGCATGTAGCAGGCGGCGGCAAACCCGGTCATGTCGCCGATCACACCGCCACCGAGCGCGATCAGCGTGGTCTTGCGGTCGGCGCGCGAGCCGAGCAGCGCGTCGAAGATCAGGTTCAGCGTCTGCAGATTCTTGTGTGCTTCGCCGTCCGGCAAAACCACCGTGGACACCTGCTTGTTCAGCGGCGCAAGCGCTGCGCGCAGCTTGTCGCCGTAGAGCGGATCGACGGTGCTATTGGTGACGATCGTGACCGAGTTGCCGGCGATATGCGGCGCGAACAGTGCGGTCTGGCCGATCAGGCCGGCACCGATATGGATGGGGTAGGCGCGCTCGCCCAGTTCGACGTTGACGGTAATCATACGGTCCATTATGAAGCAGGATGTTTGGCGACGCCGGCCATCTCGAGCTGCATCAGAACCATGTTGACGAGTCCGTTGACCGAGGGCCGGCCGGTTTCGATCACGAAGTGCGCGCATTCGCGGTACAGCGGGTCGCGCACTTCATAGAGCGCTTCGAGGCGCGCCTTGGGGTCTTCCGTTTGCAGCAGCGGGCGATTCTTGTCGCGCCGCGTGCGCAGCCACAGGTCATGCGGATTGGCGCGCAGATAGATCACGAGGCCACGGCTTTTCAACGCTTCGCGGTTTTCCGGCCGCAGGACTGCACCGCCGCCGGTCGCGAGCACGATATTGTCGCGCCCGGTCAGCTCGGAGATCACGCTCGCTTCGCGATCGCGAAAGCCCGCTTCGCCCTCGAGCTCGAAGATCACGGGAATGCGCGCGCCCGTGCGCGCCTCGATTTCATGGTCGGAATCGAAGAACGGGCGCTCGAGACGGCGCGCAACCGCCCGACCCACAGTGGTTTTTCCTGCCCCCATGAGCCCTACGAAAAAAACATTGGCGTGTGCGTCCCGCGCTTGCAACGGTGTCCTCTGGCTAATCCGGTGTAGTTCGTGCCGCAGCTTACTGGCAAAGCGGCTGCCTTGTCGAGCCTGCGCGCCGCCGGCGGACGGCGGTGCATGCGTGCCCTATATGCCCTAATTTTCCCGCACCACGCGCGGCGTGATGAAAACCGCCAGTTCGCTACGCGTGTCGCGATGAGTCCGATGGCGGAACAATGCGCCCAGAACCGGTATTTTGCCGAGGAGGGGCACCCGCTCGACGTCGTCACGGTCGTCGGTCTCGTAAATTCCGCCGATCGACACCGTACCACCGTCCTCGACCTCGACGCGCGTTTGCACGTGCTTGGTGTTGATCGCGGGCCCGGCGTCGGTCTGCTCGCCGACGCTGTCCTTCGCGACGTCGAGATCGAGCACCACGCGGCCATCCGGCATGATCTGCGGCTCGACCTCCAGTTTGAGCGTCGCCCGACGAAACTGCACGCCCGATACGCCCTGGCCGACCTTCGCCTGATACGGCAGCTCGGTGCCCTGCTCGACGATCGCCTTCATCCGGTCCGCGGTGACGACCCGTGGGCTCGACACGATTTTCCCATGCCCTTCGGACTCGAGCGCCGAGAGTTCGATATTCAGCAGCCGGGTCGCGTGAGCCGCGAACAGCGTGAGGCCGGCGGTCGCGGCATCGAATCCGGAGATCGGTCGGGCCGACAGATCGTACACGGAGCCGTCCGTTCCACCCGTCAGCCCTCTCGACGTACCGTCCGCGCTGGTGCCGGCGAGCGACAGCCGCACCCCGAGATTGCGCGAAAAGCCCTGGTCGCCTTCGACGATCTGAGCCTCGATCAGCACCTGGCGAGTCGGCCGGTCGACGGAAGCGATCAGCGCCGCGATCTGCTCGAGCCGCCCCGCGAGATCGGTGACGAACAGCAGGTTGGTGCGCGGATCAGCGGTGACGGCGCCACGTTTGGACAGCACGCGCTGCGTGCCGGAACCGGTCAGCAGGCGACGCACGTCCTCGGCATGCGCGTAGTGCAGCTCGAAGGTGCGGCTCACGAGCGGCTCGAGGTCCGCGGCGCGCGCGTGGGCTTCGAAGCGCTGACGTTCGCGCGCGGCGAGCTCGGCGGCAGGCGCGACCCAGATTACGTTGCCGTGGCGCTCCATCGCCAGATTGTTGACGTCGAGCAAGGTGTCGAACGCGGTGCGCCACGGCACCTTGTCGAGACGTATCGACACGGCGCCGCGCACTTTGGCGCTGGCGACGATGTTCAGGCCGGTGAACTCGGCGAACGCTTTCAGGACCGCGCCAAGTTGCGCACGCTGAAAGCTCAGCGAGATCGGCTCGTTGCCCGCGGGAAGGCCCGAGTCCGCACTGGCCGATGCGTCGGCGAGGCGCGGCCGCGGCGGCAGCGGGACCGGCGGGCCTTCGAGACCAGGCGTGCCGGCACTGTCGTCGCGAGCCGGGGTGGCGGGTTGTGTTGGCGAAGGCGGCGGCATCGGGCCGTTGGCGAGGTCGTCCGGGGAGGCGTCGGGCGCTATCGCGGAACGCGCGGCCGGCTGGAGCGTGTCCGGCTCCTGGGCCGCGCCTGGCGTGGAAACGTCGCCGAACGGATTCGCCGCCTGGCCGATGCCGCCGCTCGGCAGCGGCGCCGTCTCGTAGGCGGTGTTGGCCGATACGGCCGGGTCGTCGAGCGCCGCGTAAGTCGGCAACGGCGGCAGCAGCAGTGGCGTCGCTGCCTGGGCGACGCCGGCACCCAGCGTCGCGGCGACGTAGAGCCCGAAACACCGTCCGGAGACGACGCGGACCTCGCGTCCGACACCCATCTTCGCCACGCTCCATCGCTTGAGCGGGCGCATCATGACGCCTCCGTCAGCGTCAGCGTGCGCGTCGCGCCGCCGTTCGCGAGCGTAATGCCAAGCGCGTCGAGCTGTGTGACCCGCTCGACGCCCAGTCGTTGCCCAGCCGCGACCGTCGTCGTGCCGTCTGGCGTGTCGAGCAGCGCGAGCCCGCGGGTACGATCGCGCAGCAAACCGACAAGGCGCAACTCAGAAGCATCGCCCAGCTCGCCGCTCGCGGAGATCTGCGACTTCGCAAACGGATCGAAGAACACGAGGCCTTCGTCGTCATCGTCGGCAGCCTCGTCGGCGTCAGGGCTCGCCTCGGCGCTCGCAGCCGGGGTGTCGGGCACCGGTCGCAGCGCGGCGTACACCTGCAGCGTCGCGGCCACCGCGAGCCCTTTGCCGTCCTGCTTGACGGTCACGTCGACGGGAACGATCAGCACCGGCAGTTGCGCGAGCCCGTGGAAAAACGCCATCAGGTGAACGAAGTCGGTGCGCGCGGTGAGCTGCAGCACGCGCATCCGCTCGACGCCCTCGCCGCTCGCCGCGCCCGGTTCCACCGCAAGCAGCGCGACGCCGCTTTGCGTGGCCAGCTCGGAGACGATGCGCACGTCGTCGGCGGAGTTCCACGACACGGCGCTCGACGCCGTGGCCGGCATCGCCGCGGCTGCACGGCGCAGCGACGGCAGCTGTGCGAGCGTGTGCCGCGCGTGCGCGAGACGCTGCGTGCTGACCGCGAGCGCCGCGCGGCTCGCTTCCAGTCCGGCGAGATCAGCCGCGTTCCAGCCGTACGCGCCGACGCCGAACACGAGCGCGGCAAGCGTCGCCGCGACGAGCCAGCGACGGCGCCGACTCCACGCCTCGAGCGGCATACGCGCCCGCTTGACCCAGCGCGAAAAACCCGCGGACCCATGCGCCGCACCACCCGCCTCGAAAAAGGTCGTGCTCATCGCGCACCTCCCGTTCGTGCGGCCTTCAGGGCGCGCGTCGCTTTGTGCGGCGGATCGCCCCAGCGCAGGCGCGCATCGAACTCCACGGGTCCGCCTATCGCCTGTTCCATCGACGCGCCGCCCTTCCCCGTCGGCCGATGCAGATCGCGCATCTCCGCGCCCTGCACGCCGTGGATCGCGCCGAGCCGCTTGAGCCACTCAGCCGATGCGATATGGCCGCTCGAAGTCGCCAGCAATTCAGTCTCGTACTCGCGCTGGCGCAACTGCCGCAACACGACGCGATCGCCGGGTTCGAAGCTCAGCGCGTCGAGCAGATCGCGCAGATGTGCGAGCGGCCTCGCGAGACTCGCGGCGCGCGCCGCGGCTTCGCGCTCATCCTGTTCGGCCCGCGACAGCTTCGCGTGCTCCGCGAGCGGCACGGCGAGCGGAGTCAGCGCCTGCCCGGCCGCCGCGCGCCGCGCATCGAGCCGCGCTGCAGCGAAGCTCTGCCAACCGGCGACGAGCAACACACCCGCGGCACCGACACAAGCGGCCACAGCCCAGTCGCGCATACAGCGGCGCCGCGCGAGTCGCGCGTTGCGTTGGCGATACGGCAGCAGATTGAAGCCGCCCAGCCACGGTACAGCGGCGCGCTGATCGGCACTCGCGGCGACGCCAGACGAAAACGACAGAACGGCCTTCATTCCAGCACCCCGCGCAACGCGAGCCCAAACGCGACCGCGCCAGCCGGCTCGTGCAGCAAGGCGTCGTCGAGCGGCCGCGCGTGGCTGCCGAGCAGCGCGCATTCGAACGGCAGCGCCGAGCAGCCGAGCACGTCGCCAATATCGGCGAGTGAAAAGCCGACGCCGTCGAGCAGATCGATTTCGCCGCCAATCAGCGCGCAGTCGAACTCCGGCCCGCGCATGAGATCGCGCAACGCGTCGGCGAGATCGGCATGCTCCGGCGCCGGGTAGCGCATCTCGCCGACGCTCGCGCCATCGACGACGCTCCAGCCGTACACGCCGTCCGTACCGACCCACACCGCCGCGTACGGCTCGTTCGGGTCGAGCTCGCGACTGGCCGCGTGGCGCAGCGCGCGCAATGCCGCGTGCGGTTCGCCATCGATCGCGGACAGCGAAATCCCTGCGGTCGCGGCGCATTCGATCCGCGCTTCGAGATGCTGGCGCGCGGTCGCGGCGATCTTCACCGAGCGCACCGGCGACGGCGTCTCGTCGACGTACCAGTCGACCGCGAGCGCATGACGCTCAAGGCCGGCGATGCGCTCCGCCTCTCCCATCACCGCGGGCGCAAGTCCGGCGAGCGCAACGCCGCCATCCTCCGCCTCGCAGTCGCTCTGAGCGGCGAGCCGCGCGAGCGGCACTGTCGTCGTCAGCGTGGCCGACGAAGGCACGGCCATCGCGCAGCGCAGCGCGTGCGTCGCGCATACGCGCGGCAAACCGGCGAACGCATCGCGCAACGCCCGCGCGACGGCCTGCCGATCGACGATCTCGGCGCCCGCCATGGTGCCGGCCGCGAACGGCACCGTGCTCATATGTTCGAGATGCAGCGCGCCTCGGGCGCGTTGACTCACCACGACGAGACGCACGTTTTGCGAACCGACATCGATGCCGGCGGCGAAACGCTGCCGGCCCTCCCGCACCGCCTGAAGCCACGAATTTTTATAGGCCATACCGCCCTCCCTCTGACTCACGCGACGAACCATTCGAACGCGAGTAACGAGGGATCATTGTCGGCAGACGCACGTCCTAACGACATTCAGCCGAATGGCTAACGCGGATGCGAAGCCGCCCCGAGCGACATCAAAGCGACTACAGTTGGGACTACAGCGAAGTCATTCCCGCGCCGCCTGGCGTGTGCCGATTGCGCGTCATTCGTAAGCTTGTCGAAAGCAGAAAAACCCTGGCGGCTATAATCGCGGGACTGTTTTTCCGGTACTCCTATGCAAGCCACGTCTCCTACGTCCCCGCCGCCCGCGCCGAAACGGCGCAAACGTCCGTTATGGCTGAAGCTGATCCTCGGCTTTGTCGGGTTGATCGTGGCGGGCATCGTATGCGTGGCGCTGGTGCTCGGCTATGCGCTCGTCGTCGCGACGCCGAACCTGCCGTCACTCGATGCATTGACCGACTATCAGCCCAAGGTGCCGCTGCGAATCTATACGGCCGACCATGTGCTGATCGGCGAATTCGGCGCGGAGCGGCGCGACATCGTGCACATCCAGGACGTGCCCGACAGCCTGAAGAAAGCGATTCTCGCGATCGAGGACGCGCGCTTCTATGAGCACGGCGGCGTCGACCTCACCGGCATCGCGCGAGCCGGCTTCGTCGCGCTGACCAACGGTCATGCGACGCAAGGCGCGAGCACGATCACGATGCAGGTCGCGCGCAACTTCTTTCTGTCCAGCGAGAAGACGTACACGCGCAAGATCTACGAGATGCTGCTCGCGTACAAGATCGAGTCGAAGCTGAGCAAGGATCAGATTCTCGAGGTGTACATGAATCAGATCTATCTCGGTCAGCGCGCGTACGGTTTCGCGAGTGCCGCGCGCGTGTACTTCGGCAAGGATCTGAAGGACCTGACGCTCGCCGAATCGGCGATGCTCGCCGGTCTGCCGAAGGCGCCCTCCGCGTATAACCCGGTCGTCAATCCGAAGCGTGCGAAGGTGCGCCAGGAGTACATCCTGCAGCGCATGTACGAATTGCACTACATCACTCAGGAACAGTACGACGAGGCGAGCCGGCAGCGGCTCGTCGTGAAGGGCATGGGCAAGGAGTACAGCGTGCACGCGGAATACGTCGCGGAAATGGTGCGGCAGATGATGTACGCGCAGTATCGCGAGGAAGCCTACACGCGCGGCCTGAACGTCGTGACCACGATCGACTCGGCCGATCAGGACGTCGCCTACCACGCGGTGCGCAAAGGCTTGATGGACTACGAGCGCCGTCACGGCTATCGCGGCCCGGAGGCGTTCATCGATCTGCCGGCCGACGCCGACGAGCGCGAGCAGGCCATCGACGACGCGCTGCTCGAACATCCCGACAATGGCGAAATCATCGCGGCCGTCGTCACGGCGGCGAGCCCGAAGCAGGTCCAGGCGGCGTTCATCGACGGTAATGTCGCGACCATTCAGGGCGACGGCCTGCGCTACGCGCAGTTCGCGCTCGGCCCGCGCGCGCAGCCGAATCAGCGCATCCGGCCCGGCGCGATCGTGCGGCTCGTGAAAAACGACGAGGGCGACTGGTCGATCACGCAATTGCCCCAGGTGGAAGGCGCGTTCATCTCGCTGGTGCCGCAGGACGGTGCGATCCGCTCGCTGGTCGGCGGCTTCGACTTCAACAAGAACAAGTTCAATCACGTGACGCAGGCGTGGCGTCAGCCGGGCTCCAGCTTCAAGCCGTTCATCTATTCGGCGTCGCTCGAAAAGGGCCTCGGGCCCGCCACGATCATCAACGACGCGCCGCTCTTCTTCAGCGCCGCCGAAACCGGCGGCCAGGCGTGGGAGCCGAAAAACTACGGCGGCGGCTTCGACGGTCCGATGACGATGCGCACCGCGCTGCAGAAATCGAAGAACCTCGTGTCGATCCGCATCCTGAACCAGATCGGCCCGAAGTACGCGCAGCAATACATCACGCGGTTTGGCTTCGACGCGGACCGCCATCCCGCCTATCTGCCGATGGCGCTTGGCGCGGGCCTCGTGACGCCGCTGCAAATGGCCGGCGCGTTCTCGGTGTTCGCCAACGGCGGCTATCGGATCAATCCGTATCTGATCGCCGAAGTCACCGATCAGCGCGGCATCGTCGTCGCGCACGCGCAGCCGCTCGTGGCCGGGCAAAGCGCGCCGTTCGCGATCCAACCGCGCAACGCCTACGTGATGAACAGCCTGCTGCAAAGCGTCGCGCAGCACGGCACCGGGGCGAAGAGCAACGTGCTCAAGCGCACCGATCTCGCCGGCAAGACCGGCACGACCAACGATTCCCGCGACGCGTGGTTCGCCGGCTATCAGCATACGCTCACCGCGATCGCGTGGATCGGCTACGACAACCCGCGCAGCCTCGGCGACAAGGAAACCGGCGGCGGCCTGGCGCTGCCGGTGTGGATCGAGTACATGGGACGCGCGCTGAAGGGGGTGCCCGAGTACAAGATGCCACGCCCCGACGGCGTCAGCGAAATCGGCTCGGAGCTTTATTTCGACGAGTTCACGCCGGGCCACGGCTTCATCGCGACGGTCGGCGTCAGTCAGGCGACGCTCGATGCGGAGGCGAGCGCGGCAGCCGCCGCTCCGGAACAGGTTGGCGAACAGGAAAAGCAGGACATCATGAATCTGTTCCGCGGGCACTGAGGCTGCGTCGATGTCCCGCTAGAAAAGAAAAAACCGCCGCGTTCGTTACGCGGCGGTTTTGTTTTGAGAGCGTCTCGCGCTGATTACACCGCGCTCATAGCGCGGCGATCCGCACCGGCTCGCCAGCCTGCTGCGTCGCATACTGCGATAGCGCCGCGAAAAACTCCGCGCCGCTGCGCGTGTCGCGCCATTCACCGTCGACGAAACGGAAGTGGAAACCGCCGGCCTTCGCCGCGATCCAGATCTCGCTCATCGGCGGCTGAAGGTTGACGATGATCTTCGTGCGGTTCTCGAATTCGAGCGTCAAAACGTTGCCGCTGCGCTCGAGCTCGATGTCGGCGTCGATGTCGTCGAGCGCGCTCTCGATGGCGGCCAGCACGGCTTCCGCACGGGTCAGGTAATCACTATCGGACATGCTAAACTCCATCGATTATTCATTCAGGGACAGTCATGCGAGTCGTAACTCGGATGCGCGCGGCAGCGCCCGGCCGCGCGATTGTAGCGGTTTTAGTCATTCTCGCAGGTTGTGCGCTTACCGGCTGCGGCCAACGCGGCTCACTCTATCTGCCGACCGTACCGCCGATGCCTGCCCCGCCGGCTCACCGCACGCAAACACCATCGACCGATCGAACGCAACCGGCTAGCGGCAGCGCGGCCGACACGGGTTCGATCCCGGACACCTCGGGCACGCCGCTCACGCTCGCCCCCGAAGACCAGCTCGCGGCGCCGCCCGCTTCGGCGGCATCGGCTCCCGCAGTGCCGCTGCCCGCCTCTGCCGTCCCTTCCGTTCAATAAGACTTTCGCATGACTCGATCCGCATTTGACTACGTCGACGGCGTATTGCACGCCGAAGGCGTGTCCGCCGTTTCCCTCGCCGAGCAGTTCGGCACGCCGCTCTACGTCTATTCACGCGCCGCGCTCACCGCAGCGTGGAACGCCTATGCGGGCGCCTGCGCGGGGCGTCGCGCGAGCGTGCACGTGGCCGTCAAGGCCAACAGCAATCTCGCGGTGCTGAACGTGTTCGCGCGCCTCGGCGCGGGCTTCGACATCGTGTCGGGCGGCGAGCTCGCGCGCGTGCTCGCGGCTGGCGGCAAAGCGGAAAACACCGTGTTTTCGGGCGTTGGCAAGCAGGCAAGCGAAATGCGCGACGCGCTCGCGGCGGGCGTCAAATGCTTCAACGTCGAATCGATTCCCGAACTCGACCGCCTCAATTCGGTGGCGGGCGAGATGGGCAAGAAAGCGCCGGTGTCGCTGCGCGTGAATCCCGATGTCGATGCGAAAACGCATCCGTACATTTCCACCGGACTCAAGACCAACAAGTTCGGCATCGCGTTCGAAGATGCGCGTGCCACCTACCAGGCGGCCGCGGCGATGTCGAATCTCGAGGTGATCGGCATCGACTGCCATATTGGCTCGCAGATCACTGAAGTCGCGCCCTATCTCGACGCGATCGACAAGGTGCTGGAACTCGTCGAGCAGATCGAGCAGGACGGCGTGTCGATTCGCCATATCGACGTCGGCGGCGGTCTGGGCATCACCTACGACGACGAAACGCCGCCGGAAATCGGTGAGTTCGTGCGCACGGTGCTCGATCGCATCGAAGCGCGCGGCCACGGTCACCGCGAAGTCTATTTCGAGCCGGGCCGCTCGCTGGTCGGCAATGCGGGCGTGCTGCTCACACGTCTCGAGTTTCTGAAGCCGGGCGAGGACAAGAACTTCGCGATCGTCGACGCGGCGATGACCGATCTCGCGCGCCCCGCGATGTACGACGCCTATCATGCCATCGAGCCGGTCGTGAAGCGCGACGTCCCCGCGCATGTGTACGACGTGGTCGGCCCGGTCTGCGAAAGCGGCGACTGGCTCGGCCGCGAGCGGCTGCTCGCGGTCGAACCCGGCGATCTGCTCGCGATCCGCTCGGCCGGCGCGTACGGCTTCGTGATGAGCTCGAACTACAACACCCGTGCGCGCGCCGCCGAGGTGATGGTGGATGGTACACAGGCGCATGTGGTTCGCGCGCGCGAAGAGGTCAAGCAGCTGTATGCGGATGAAACGATACTGCCGGCGTAAACGTCAGTACCTGCGGCAGAGCGCGAAGGTCGAGCGCAGCAACGAAAATGGCGATGCCACGGTGGCATCGCCATTTTTATTTGAAACAGCGTGACGCCAATAAACTCGCCATCATCGTCGGCGCGTTCCCATCCTCCGCTCACGTATCCACACCACCAGTCGCCATCCCAGCAACGCGATCATCACCGCGCCGTAGATCTTCGGCAGCAGCAGGTCGTGCTTGCCCGCCTTCATCCACCAGAAATGCAGGATCGCGAGCACGCCGATCGCATAGATCGCGCGATGCAGCGTCTGCCAGCGACGTCCGAGCTTGCGCACCATCGCGCGCGGCGACGTGACCGCAAGCGCGATCAGCAGCACGAACGCGGCGAAGCCCACCGTGATGAACGGCCGCTTGCCGATGTCCTTCAGAATCTCCGCAACATCGAACCACTTGTCGAACCACAGGTACGTGGTGAAATGCAGCGTCGCGTAGAAGAACGTGTAGAGCCCGAGCATGCGGCGCAAACGCACGAACGCGGCGACGCCGGTCAGACGGCGTAGCGGCGTCACCGCGAGCGTGATGCACAGGAACACGAGCGTCCACAGGCCGGTCGAGCGTGTGATGAATTCAATCGGATTCGCGCCGAGCCGGTCGGTCAGGCCGAACAGCACGAGGCGCGCGAGAGGATAGAGCGCCGCGATGAAGACCGCGACTTTGGTGGGCACGACCCAGCGCGCGCCGCCGGTGGAACGCGGCTTCGCCGCCGACGCCGACGAGGTCCGCCGCGTCGCAGGCTCGGTGCGGGTGACAGTTTGCGTATCGGAAACCATCGCGCTCGCCCTAGAAGTTCTTCTTCAGGTCCATGCCCTGATAGAGCGACGCGACCTGATCGCCGTAACCGTTGAACATCAGCGTCTTGCGTTTCGGCGTGAAAAAGCCGTCTTCGCCGATGCGCCGTTCAGTGGCTTGACTCCAGCGCGGATGGTCGACATTCGGATTCACGTTCGAATAAAACCCATATTCGTTCGACGCGTACGTGTTCCAGCTCGTCGGCGGCTGCTTCTCGACGAAGCGGATTTTCACGAGCGACTTCGCGCTCTTGAAGCCGTACTTCCACGGCACCACGACGCGCACCGGCGCGCCGTTCTGATTCGGCAGCACCTGGCCGTAGAGGCCCATCGTCAGTAGCGTCAGCGGATGCATCGCCTCGTCCATCCGCAGGCCTTCGGAGTAAGGCCAATCGAGTATGGGTGCCGACAACCCTGGCATCTGCGACGGATCGGCGAGCGTGATGAACTGCACGTACTTTGCATTGCCGGTCGGTTCGACGCGTTTGATCAGCTCCGACAGCGAGACGCCGATCCACGGCACCACGATCGACCAACCTTCGACGCAGCGATGCCGGTACACACGCTCCTCGAGCGGCGCGAGCTTCAGCAGATCGTCGATGTCGTACACCTTCGGATTGTTGATCTCGCCCTCGACGCTCACCTTCCACGGATGCGGCCGCAACGTGCCCGCGCGCTGCGAGGGGTCGGATTTACCGGTGCCGAACTCGTAGAAATTGTTGTAGGTTGTGATGTCCTTGTACGGCGTGATCTTGTCGAGCGCGACGAACCTGGTGTTGGTTTTCGCCGCGAGCTTCTGCGCCTTCGGATCGGGCGACGAGTAGGTCGCGAGCGCCTCGCCGCTCACGCCGATCAGGCCGCCGAGCGCCATCGCGCCCGCCGCCTGCAGGATGCGTCGCCGGTTCTCGAACACGTGCCGCGGCGCGATTTCGCTGCGCGCGATGTCATCGCCGGTCAGTTGAATTCTGTCGCTTCGCTTGATCCACATCGTGCTACTCCTTGCCGGCCCGCCGCGTCGCGCGCGTTGCGGAGCCTTATTGATGATCGCCCCTTTGGGGGCGTCTGTCATCCATGGGTAGTTGCTCTGGTGCTCGACTGGCGAACACCGGGCAGCAACGAATATTCCATCGGCCATAAAAAAACCGCCGGTGCGAAAGCACGCGGCGGTTCTTAGTCGGTTCAGCGCGGCGGATCTTACAGCTTGCCGTAGCTATGCAAGCCCGACAGGAACATGTTCACGCCGAGGAACGCGAAGCTCGTGACCAGCAGCCCGGTCAGCGCCCACCACGCGGCGAGCGCGCCGCGCAGGCCCTTCATCATACGCATGTGCAGCCAGGCCGCGTAGTTCAGCCACACGATCAGCGCCCACGTCTCCTTCGGGTCCCAGCTCCAGTAGCCGCCCCAGGCTTGGGCGGCCCACAGCGCGCCGAGAATCGTCGCGATCGTGAAGAACGCGAAGCCGACCGCGATCGACTTGTACATCACGTCGTCGAGCACGTCGAGCGCCGGCAGACGATCCGCGAGCACGCCGCGTTCCTTCGCCAGATATGCGACGCCGACCATCGCCGACAGCGCGAAGCTGCCATAGCCGATGAAGTTCGCCGGCACGTGAATCTTCATCCACCAGCTTTGCAGCGCCGGCACGAGCGGCTGGATCTGCTGCGCATCGCGCGCGACCGAGTACCACATCAGGAAGCCGACGGCTGCGCTGATCACGAGCAACACGAACGCGCCGAGCGCGCGCGTGTTGTAGTGCTGCTCGTAGTACAGATAGAACAGCGCGGTGATCAGGCTGAACAGCACGAACACTTCATAGAGGTTCGAAATCGGAATATGGCCAACGTCCGCGCCGATCAGATACGACTCGTACCAGCGCACCATCATGCCGACGAAGCCCATCAGCACCGCCGCCCACGTCATCTTCGAGCCGATCGCGGCGCCGGTCGGCGAGCGCGACAGCAGCGCGATCCAGTAGAACCCGGTCGCGAATACGAAGAGCGCGCTCATCCACAGGATCGCGGACTGGCTCGACAGGAAATACTTGAGGAAGAAAGCGTTGTCGGCGCGGCTCAGATCGCCGTGGTAGATCTGGATTGCGAGCAGCGACAGCGCGGCGATTCCCACCATCAGCGGACGCACCGGCTTCCAGCGCCAGCCGAGCACGACGAAAACCGGCACCGAGCACATCAGCACCAATTTGTCGTAGTAGTTCATGAACGGGTAATAGCGCGACAGCGCGAACCCGGCGCCCCCGACGAGCGCGAGCGCGAACAGCCAGTCGACGATACCCAGGCGTTTCAGGAACGGCCGTTCGTCGAAGTTCGGGAGTTCGGGCGTGCTGCTCGCAAACGCCTTGTCGGCGCGTGAAGCAGAAGAAGAGGAGGAGGAAACCTGAGTCAAGTCCATGATCTTACCGGGTCGAATCCTGTGAGCTTGCCGACGCAGCGGCGGCCTGGCCGGCCGGGCTGGCATCGGCTGCTTCGATGAGTTTCGCGCCCAATGCGGCGCTCACGGCGGCCCGCGTCTGGACGAACTCTTTCTCGAAGTCTAGCGTCTTACGCGCGCTCGACATCGCCATTACGACGCTCGTGCCGTGGTCCGTGTCCTTGAGCCAGAACCACAGACGCCGTTCGCGAACGTAGAACATCGAGAAGATGCCCAATACGAGAAGCAGGCTGCCAAGATACACGACTTTTTTGCCCGGCGCGCGCGTCAACTGAAATACCGAAGCTTGCACCTGCTTGAATGAGTCAAGCTGCAAATAGACCGGCGATCCATACAGAAAGCTGTCGGAAATCGCATTAAGCGAACTCTGGATGAAGCGGCTCGTGTCCGCATCGGCCGGCGCGGCGGGCTCGCCGAGCCGCTGGCGCGACAGTTGCCACAAGTCCCACGTCACACCTTCGAGCATGCGAAGCAGCAGGCCCGCGGCCTTTTCCTGCTCGCCCTTCGGTACCGAGCGGTCGATAAACCCAGCGACCGCCTGGAAGCCGCCGAGCGTTTCGCCATTCGGCATCTTCATGCTGCCGTCGGCGCCCGCAAAAAGGGTCAGCACCCGCAAGGCGCTTTCCTCCAGATGTTGCTGCAACTCCGCATTTGAACCCGGCACCGAACGCTGCGCGAATTGATGAGCGGCGATGGCCCGTTGGTTCGGGTCTTCCAGCGTGGCGCGCAGATTCATCCATTCCTTGAGCGTGCCGCCGCTGTCGGCGGGAATTCGCAGATAGCGGAACGGGTCATCGGGATTCAAGCGCATGCCGGCGAGGAACATTTTCTCGCCGTTCACGTCGACGGGCAGCATGTAGTTGTTGTATTCGCGCGCCTGGCCATCCTTGCCGCGAATCTTGTACTGCACCGACGGGCCGACGTTGTGCAGATCGAGCGGCTTCGACGTTTTCGCGCCGGAGCCGAGGCGCTCGTCGAACGCTTCCTTCAGCGAGTGCTGCGCGACAACCCCGCGCGCATCGTTCTGCCCGTTGCCGTTCGAGATGTTTTCGACGTTGATCGCGCGGAAGTCGGTGAATTCGACGGTCTGGCCATCGGCCAGCGGCGTGGCCGAGCTCAACGGCGCGCTGCCGCCGATCGTGCCGCCAAACGGCGCGGGCTTTGCACTCGGGCCGGACATCGGGAAGGCAGTCATCTGCATCTGCGAGCCGCCGTCCTGGAAGCTCGATTGATAAATCGACACGCCGTCGTATTCGAACGGCTTGTTGACCTCGACGCGCGCCGGCACGCGCGCGCCGGTCTTGTGATCGATCACGACGATGTCGCTCGCGAACAGCTTCGGCATGCCTGTCGAGTAGTAATCGACGATGAACTTGTTGAGCTCGATCGAAAACGGCAGGTCCTGGATCAGCGAACCATTGGGCTGATTCAGGATCGCGGTCGACACGTGCTGCCCTTCGGGTACCCACGCGTAGCCGCGGAACGTCGGGTTCGATTGCGACAGCCGATGCTCGGGCGAAATCTCGTTGATCACCGTGTTCGAGTTGATCGGCGACTTGTCGAACAGCCACATTTGCAGCTTGATCGGCAGATTGCTGTCGAGCAGGCCGCCGAGGCAGATCACGACGATCGCGAGGTGCGCGGAGATGTAGCCGAACTTCGTCAGCGCGCCACGCTTCGCGGCGATCAACGTCGCGCCGTCCGACTCGCGCGTGACGAACTTGTAGCCGAGCTTCGCCGACAACCTTGCGAGCACCGCCGCCGACTGCGCGCGCGTGCCGTGCACCGCGAACTCACCCTTGTGATGGAACGCGCGCAGGCTGCCTTCTCGAACCTTGTCCTTCCAGCTCTTCACGTCGGCGACCATCTTCGGCGCATTTCGGATCACGCAGAGCGACACAGACACCATCAGGAAGCCGAGAATCAGCATGAACCACCACGAGCTGTACACCGTGTAGAGGCTAAGCGCGCGGAAGATGTCCGCCCAGAACGGACCGAACTGGTTGACGTAGTTGGGATACGGATCGTCCTGCGTGAGGACGGTACCGATGATGCTGGCGATCGACAGAATGACGAGCAGCGCAATGGCGAAACGCATCGAGCTCAGGAGCTCGATGGCGCTGCGCATGACGCGATTGCCCGACTTCGACTGCAGACCCGACGTGGTGACGCTCATTCAATCTCCGACTGAACAGCAAAAAAGGGTGAAGGGCTGTCGTAGCGACGACACCCTCACCCTTTTCTTGTTTTTCACCGGCCTCGCCGGGCCGGTTGGATTTGCGCGGACGAAGCGCTTAATGCAGGCCCGCGATGTAGTCGGCAACCGCTTTGATTTCGTTGTCCGACAGACGCGATGCTATCGCATGCATCGCGTCGTTGTTATTACGAGCGCCCGGACCTTGCGTGAACGCGGTCAATTGCGTGACCGAGTACTCGGCCCACTGCCCCGACAGGCGTGGATACTGGATCGGAATGCCCTGCCCCGTGGGCCCGTGACAGGCCGCGCAGGCCGGCACCCCGCGGTCGGCAATCCCACCGCGATAGATCTGCTGCCCCACCGCGACGGTCTTCTTGTTGTGCGCATAGCCTGGCTTGGGCGTCTGCGTCGAGAAGTAAGCCGCGACGTTGATCATGTCCTGATCGGAAAGCGCGGCGGCCATGCCCGCCATGATCGCATTGTTGCGCGCGGCCTGTTTGGCGCCCGGCTGCGGCTTGAAATCTCTGAGCTGCTTGACGAGGTACTCAGGATGCTGGCCCGCCAGTTTCGGGTATGCGCCGCCGGCACTGTTGCCGTCTGCGCCGTGACATGACGCGCATACCTGTACCGCGATTGCCTGCCCCCGATTGATGTCCGGCTTTGCCGGATCTGCTGCTCGTGCCTGAATTGCCAAACCTGAAAGACCTGCCGTTACATGAAGCACCATCAGAGTCTTGCACAGTCGATTCATTCGCACACCCTGTCTCGTCTTGTGGGATTTTAGATGTTCTGCAAAGTACGACGACGGCGACCGAGTGACCGCCAGGAGCCGCCAAGGCACGTGGGGCGGCCTCCTAAGGTTTTCAGTAAACCATCGTATTGTACAATAACTCGCTAATCGCTTAGACGCCAGTCGGGCTTGACCCCGTTCCCGCTGCGGACTCCGCAGCTTCTCCAATCTGGCTTCCACCATGCCCTTCCTGCTCCACGAATCCCGCTTCTATACCACCGTCAATCATCTGCGCGACCTGCCGGCCACCGCGCAGCCCGAGATCGCTTTCGCGGGACGCTCGAACGCGGGCAAATCGACCGCGATCAACGTGCTCTGCAATCAGAAGCGACTTGCATTCGCAAGTAAGACGCCTGGCCGCACGCAGCACATCAATTATTTTTCGGTTGGCAAGGCGGATGAGCCGACCGCCTATCTGGTCGACCTGCCGGGCTACGGTTATGCGGAAGTGCCGGGTGCGGCGAAGGCGCACTGGGAAGCGCTGCTGTCCACGTATCTGCAATCGCGCTCGCAACTGCGCGGCATGATCCTCATGATGGATTCGCGCCGCCCTCTGACGGATCTCGATCGGCGCATGATCGAGTGGTTCGCGCCGACCGGCAAGCCGATCCACACGCTGCTCACCAAATGCGACAAATTGACGCGTCAGGAAAGCACGAACGCATTGCGCACCGCGCAGAAGGGACTGGCCGAATATCGGGCTGCGGGCTATCGCGGCGAACTCACCGCGCAACTGTTTTCGGCGCTCAAGCGAACGGGGCTCGATGAAGCGCATGAGCTGATCGAGAGCTGGCTGATCCCGGAGGCAGCGGGCGAAACAGGCGAAACGCCGGCCGCGGGCTGAACGCATATCAATGCAGGAATCCCGCGGCACGCGTGATATGCCTGTAAAACCCGCGTCAGAGCGCGTTTGCGGCCGCGCATAAAAAAACCCGCCGCTTGAACGGCGGGTCAAACAGCCTAATCGAAAAACGACAGGCACCCGCTCAGGGAGGAGAAGCGGGGAGGTCAGCGCTAGGCGCCTTGCTCGATCGGTATGATATACCATTGTCTCGAAAAGTTTCCGGGAGCGGAGCCAGGTGCTATTTGTCCACTCCACCTATCCACGATCTTCGATTCGATATGAGCTTCTACCCGCACTACCGTCCGCGCCGCATGCGCCGTGACGACTTCTCGCGTCGCATGATGCGCGAAAACATCCTCACGACCAACGATCTGATTTACCCCGTATTCATCGTCGAGGGAACCAACGTGCGGCAAGCCGTGCCGTCGATGCCGGGCGTCGAGCGTGTGTCGGTCGATCTGCTGATGGGCGTCGCCGGGCAGTGCGTCGAACTGGGCGTGCCGGTGTTGTCTCTGTTTCCCGCGATCGAGCCCTCGCTGAAAACACCCGAAGGCCGTGAAGCGGCCAACCCCGCGGGCCTGATCCCGCGCGCGGTGCGCGAGTTGAAGAAGAATTTTCCGGGGCTCGGCGTGCTCACCGACGTGGCGCTCGATCCGTATACGAGCCATGGTCAGGACGGCGTGCTCGACGAAGCCGGCTACGTGATCAACGACGAAACCGTCGAGATCCTCGTCGAGCAGGCTCGTGCGCAGGCGGAAGCCGGCGTCGACATCGTCGCGCCGTCGGACATGATGGACGGACGCATTGGTGCGATCCGCGAAATGCTCGAGAGCGAGGACCATATCCACACGCGCATCATGGCGTACGCGGCGAAGTACGCTTCGGCGTTCTACGGCCCGTTCCGCGATGCCGTCGGTTCCGCGACGAACCTCGGCAAGAGCAACAAGATGACCTACCAGATGGACCCGGCAAATTCCAACGAGGCGCTGCGCGAAGTGCAGGCCGACATCAACGAAGGCGCGGACATGGTGATGGTCAAGCCGGGCATGCCGTATCTGGACATCGTGCGTCGCGTGAAGGACGAGTTCCAGTTCCCCACCTACGTGTACCAGGTAAGCGGCGAATACGCCATGCTGAAGGCCGCCGCGCAGAATGGCTGGCTCGATCACGACAAGGTGATGATGGAATCGCTGCTCGCGTTCAAGCGTGCAGGCGCGGACGGCGTGCTGACGTATTTCGCGCTGGATGCCGCGAAGATCCTGCGTTCGCAGAAGTAAGCCAGGCGCGGTTTAGCGCGCGGCCGTCGAAAAAAAAGAGGCGAATCTTAGGGGTTCGCCTCCGTTTTTTTGTGCTGCCGTTTGCGAAGCGGCGGTCTTGCAACGCCCCGCGGCCTTCGATTACACCCCCGATGCACTCGCCCGATCCAGTGTGCGCAGGAATTTGTCCGCCGATTCGTAGCCGACCTCCCGCAACACTTCCTTGCCACCCTGATCGAAAAAAATAATCCCCGGCGGCCCGAACAGATTGAAGCGCTTGAGCAGCGCCTGGTCGTCGGTATTGTTCGCAGTGACGTCGGCGCGCAGCAGATTCATCTGCTTCAGCTTCGCCTGAACGCGCGGGTCGCTGAAGGTGAATTTCTCCATCTCCTTGCAGCTCACGCACCAGTCCGCGTAAAAATCGAGCATGGCTGGCTGCGCCGCCGTTTTGACGGCCTGGTCGAGCTGATCCGATGAACGTACCGGCGCGAACGTCAAATCGCTTTGCGGCGCCGGCGCGGCCGCGCTGGAGCCATCCTTCGCGATGCTCGCCTGATTACCGACGCGAGCCGCGAGCACCGCCAGCGGTCGCAGCGGATCCAACGATCCCGCCGCGAGGCCAACTAGAAGCGCGGCTGCCCAAACCGCCATCACGACGCCGACCGCCCGCCCAAGCCGGTGCCATATCGAGGCGCCCGCAACCGACTTGGAAAACAGGCCGAGCGCAACCGCGGCGATCAGCAGCCAGAGGGCGCTCAACAGCATCGACGCCGCCCCGCCGAGCACCGGCCAAACAATCCACACCGCCGCGGCCAGCAGAACGACGCCAAAGAACACTTTTACGCTGTCCATCCACTTGCCCGCGCGCGGCAGCAGTGTACCCGCGCCGAGGCCAATGATCAGCAGCGGCAGCCCGAGCCCGATGCCCATCGAGAACAGTGCCGCGCCACCGAGCACGGCGTTGCCGGTATGCGCGATGAACGCGAGCACCGCAAAAAGCGGCGCGGTCATGCAGGCGCCGACCACCAGCGCCGACAGCGCGCCCATCACGGCGACCGCGGTAAATTTGCCACCTGAGCGTCCCGCTGACCCGCTCGACATGCGATCGCGCCAGCGCGGCGGCAGTTCGAGATCCACACCGGCGATCAGCAGCAGCGCGAAAATCGTCAGAAGCCCGCCGAACGCGCCGAGCACCCACGGGTTCTGCAGCCATGCGCCGAGACTCTGCCCGACGAGTGCCGCCACGACACCCAGCACCGTGTACACGAGCGCCATCCCGACTACATACGCGAGCGACAGCGCGAAGCCACGCCTGCGCGTGACGCGCGCTCCCTCACCGATGATGATCGCCGACAGAATCGGAATCATCGGATACGAGCACGGCAGCAAGCTCAGAATGGCGCCGGCAACGAAATAAAGCCCGACGATCGCAAAAAAACCGCCACGCTGCAGCAGCGACTGCGCGTAATCGGCGCTGGTGGCGCGTTCGTACCAGGGTTCGTCGTCAGCGGCGGCGGATTGTTGCGCGGTTGGGGTCGCCGTCCCGCTGCCAGCCAGCTGCAGCGCCTCGCTGCTCACGTGGTACACGCGCTCCATCGGGGGGTAGCAGATGCCCGCGTCGGCGCAGCCCTGCGACGTCACCGCAAGATCGAACGGTCCGGCAGCCTGCTTGACCGGAATACGAATCGTCAGCTCGTTGCGATACGTCTCGACATTCTTGTTGAATGTCTGATCGAACTTCACATGACCGCCTGGCAGTTCAGGCTCGCCAAGCGTCGCCGTGCCGTTGCGGGTCGCGAACGCGAAGCGCTCGCGGTACATGTAGTAGCCGTCCGCAATCTTGTAGGTGACGACGACTTGGCCGGGGGCCTCGGTCGCGCTGAACCGGAACGCGACGGACGGGTCGAGGAAGTCGTCCGCAGCGCGCGCGAGCGTGGCGACTTGCGCGAGGAACACGCAGCCGAGCAGAAAGAATGCGGTGCGCAGCGCAGCGCGCGCGCGCCGGTCGAGACCGTTAAACATGAACAGGGCGTTGGGTTTCAGCAGTGATCCACTGGCCGTAGGCGGCGGAGGCCGTCGCTTGCCATGAGAGGATTTCCGGCGTGCCGTAGGGATGATGAGCCTGAATGTATTGCTCCAGTTCGAGCGCGCGAGCGGCGCTGGTCTTGAACAGCAGCTGGATTTCCTGCGCGGTTTCGATCGCGCCCTGCCAGTGATAGCTCGACTGCACGCTGCCTAGCTGGGTTACGCACGCGCAAAGGCGAGCGGCGAGCGCGTCGGCTGCGAGCTTTTGAGCGCCGGCCGCATCCGGCACCGTTGTCAGCACCAAGGTCACATTCACACTCACACCAAGCTCCGGCGGCGCAGGTTTTCGATCCCGATATCGTATCACCTGGCCCTGTCGCCCTGCAGGGCGCCACGCGGTGCGGCCGCGACATTTGGTCACTGCGAAGCGGCTTTCGCTATCAATGAAAAATCCGCCGCAGAAAACAAAAAAGCCAGGCGATGCGCCTGGCTTTTTGTCGAAGCAGAAAGCTTACTCAGCTTCTTGCACTTCCGTTTCTTCAACTTCCGGACGGTCGAGCAGTTCGACCAGTGCCATCGGCGCATTGTCACCAACGCGGAAGCCGAACTTCAGCACGCGCAGGTAGCCGCCCGGACGGTTTGCGTAGCGCGGGCCGAGCACGTCGAACAGCTTCGTGACCGAGTCACGATCGCGCAGGCGGTTGAACGCCAGACGACGGTTTGCGAGCGACGGCTTCTTGCCGAGCGTGATCAGCGGCTCGACGACTTTACGAAGTTCCTTGGCCTTCGGCAGCGTGGTCTTGATGACTTCGTGCTCGATCAGCGAGTTGGACATGTTACGGAGCATTGCCAAACGGTGGCTGCTCGTGCGGTTCAGTTTCCGCAGACCATGACGGTGACGCATGTTAATTCCTTCAGTTCAAAGTTTTGGTCCAGCTCTTCTATCGCACTCGTTCTGCAGCATCGCCTACAAACAGTGAGCGCACGGGCCGGTAGTGACAAAAGACAAGACGCGGATTTTAAAGGAAAATCCGCGCCTTTGCCAGTACAGTACATCGGTGCAATTCGCGGGTCACACCCAACCGAGTTGTCCGCTTACTTGTCGAGACCAGCCGGCGGCCAGTTTTCGAGCTTCATGCCGAGCGTCAGCCCACGCGATGCCAGAACTTCCTTGATCTCGTTCAGCGACTTGCGACCCAGATTCGGAGTCTTGAGCAGTTCGTTCTCGGTACGCTGGATCAGGTCGCCGATGTAGTAGATGTTCTCGGCCTTCAGGCAGTTCGCGGAACGAACCGTCAGTTCGAGATCGTCGACCGGACGCAGCAGGATCGGATCGATCTGCGGTGCGCGCGACGGCGCTTCCGCCGCTGCTTCGGTACCTTCCAGCGCCGCGAACACCGACAACTGATCGACCAGAATGCGCGCCGATTGTCGGATCGCTTCTTCCGGCGAAATCACACCGTTGGTCTCGATGTTCATCACGAGCTTGTCGAGGTCGGTGCGCTGCTCGACGCGAGCGCTTTCGACCGCGTAGCTCACGCGACGAACCGGCGAAAACGAGGCGTCCAGCACGATCCGGCCGATGATCTTGGCCGACTCTTCACCGTAACGACGCACATTGCCCGGCACATAGCCGCGGCCCTTTTCGACCTTGATCTGCACGTCGAGCTTGCCACCCTTCGACAGATGCGCAATCACGTGATCGGGATTGATGACTTCGCAATCGTGTGCGAGTTCGATATCGCCGGCCGTGACCACGCCTTCGCCTTCCTTCCGCAGCGTAACCGTCACTTCGTCACGATTATGCAGCTTGAAGACGACGCCCTTCAGGTTCAACAACAAGTTGACCACATCCTCTTGCACACCGTCGAGCGTCGAATACTCGTGCACGACGCCTGCAATCGTCACCTCGGTCGGGGCATAGCCCACCATCGACGACAACAGCACGCGCCGAAGCGCGTTGCCCAAGGTGTGGCCATAACCGCGTTCAAACGGCTCCATGACCACTTTCGCGTGGCTTTCGCCAAGCGATTCAACTGCAATAATCTTGGGCTTCAACAAACTGGTTTGCATAGGTTTTCCTTTTCAATACCCTCGGCTCGTTACACCGATAAGGCTGACCGGTAACAACCTGAAAATAAACAGCCGAGACGCCCCCTTGCGCAACGCAATCAGGGCGCCCCGGCCATCAATCCGATTACCGCGAATACAATTCGACGATCAGGCTTTCGTTGATGTCGCCAGCGATGTCGCTGCGTTCCGGCTTCTGCTTGAAGGTACCTTCGAACTTCTTCGCGTCGACCGCGACCCAGCTCGGCATGCCGCCTTGCTCAGCGAGCGACAGCGCCTCAATGATGCGAGCCTGCTTGCGCTTCTGTTCGCGCACGGCGACGACGTCCCCAGCCTTCACTTGCATCGACGGGATGTTCGTCACGACGCCGTTCACCGTGATTGCCTTGTGGCCAACGAGCTGACGTGCTTCAGCGCGCGTCGAGCCAAAGCCCATGCGATACACGACGTTGTCCAGACGCGATTCGAGCAGTTTCAGCAGGTTCTCACCCGTGTTGCCCTTCAGGCGGTCTGCTTCAGCGAAGTAGCGACGGAACTGGCGCTCGAGGACACCGTAGATACGCTTTACTTTTTGCTTCTCGCGCAGCTGAGTGCCATAGTCGGACGTACGTGCGCCCGAGGTACGGCCGTGCTGGCCGGGCTTGCTGTCAAGCTTGCACTTGTCAGCGAGCGAACGGCGCGCGCTCTTCAGGAAGAGGTCAGTGCCTTCACGGCGGGACAGCTTGGCCTTGGGGCCGATATAACGTGCCACGTTAATTCCTTCTGTGATTTGTCACGCGAATGCTTCCACTCGCGCTAGTCCGAACCCTTTGAGTCGAACGGTGGGCTTAGTCAATTCAAATAACACGCGCAGCCCGCCACCGCGCAAGGCGGCAACAGGCGCTCGAAATACCAGCGTCTTAGATACGACGACGCTTCGGCGGACGGCAGCCGTTATGCGGGACCGGCGTCACGTCGGAGATCGCGGTGATCTTGATGCCAAGACCATGCAGCGCGCGCACCGCCGATTCCCGGCCAGGACCGGGGCCCTTGATCCGCACTTCGAGGTTCTTCACGCCGTATTCCATCGCCACGCGGCCAGCTGATTCAGCTGCGACCTGAGCTGCAAACGGAGTCGACTTACGCGAACCCTTGAAGCCCTGACCGCCCGACGTTGCCCAGGCAAGCGCGTTGCCTTGACGGTCGGTGATCGTGATGATGGTGTTGTTGAACGACGCGTGAACGTGAACCACGCCCTCGGCGACGTTCTTCTTGACCTTCTTGCGAACGCGTTGCGCCGCGGAGTTGTTCGAAGCCTTAGCCATTACGTTTTCCTGTAACTGTCAGTTCCGCTTACTTCTTCAGCGATTGCGCTGCACGACGCGGACCCTTGCGCGTACGGGCATTCGTACGCGTACGCTGGCCGCGCAGGGGCAGACCCTTACGATGCCGCACGCCACGATAGCAGCCGAGATCCATCAGGCGCTTGATGTTCATCGTCGTTTCACGGCGCAGATCGCCTTCAACGATGAACTTGCCGACTTCTTCACGCAGCTTTTCGAGGTCTGCGTCAGTCAGGTCTTTGACCTTCTTCGAAAATGCCACACCAGCAGCGACGCAAATGTCGCGCGAGCGCGTGCGACCGACACCGTAAATAGCCGTCAGGCCGATTTCAGTATGCTGGTGATTCGGGATGTTAACCCCTGCGATACGAGCCATTGTTTTTCCTCAAACAAAAAGCGCAAGCAAAAGCGCGGCGTTCAGCCTTGACGCTGTTTGTGGCGCGGATCAGAACTGCAAATCACGCGCACAACGCCTTTGCGCTTGATGATCTTGCAATTGCGGCAAATGCGCTTAACCGATGCCATCACTTTCATGATATTACCCTTTTTTCAAATCACTTCGCCCGGAACACGATCCGCGCACGCGACAGATCGTAAGGCGTCAATTCAACCGTCACCTTGTCGCCCGGCAAGATCCGGATGTAGTGCATCCGCATTTTGCCGGATATGTGTCCCAACACGACATGGCCGTTTTCCAGCTTCACCCTGAAGGTAGCATTAGGCAGGTTCTCGATTACTTCGCCCTGCATCTGGATAACATCGTCTTTGGCCATAAGTCCTTTCAACGCATCGGGACGCCGCCGCCTTTGAAATTAGCTTTCTTCAGCAGCGATTCATACTGTTGCGACATAACGTACGACTGCACCTGCGCCATGAAATCCATTGTGACGACGACAATGATCAGCAGCGACGTTCCACCAAAATAAAACGGCACGTTCCAGCGTAGCACCAGAAATTCAGGCAGCAGGCAAACGAACACGATGTAGATCGCACCGGCAAGCGTCAAACGCGTAAGGATGCGGTCGATATATCGCGCCGTCTGATCGCCCGGGCGGATACCTGGGACGAAAGCGCCGCTCTTTTTCAGGTTGTCGGCCGTTTCCCTGCTGTTAAACACCAGTGCAGTGTAAAAGAAGCAGAAGAAGACGATCGCCAATGCGTACAGCAACACATACACCGGTTGACCGGGCTTCAGGGCTTCGGCAACGTTGTGCAACGTGTCTGCGAACCAGCTGGTACGCGAACCCGAACTGAACCAGTTCAGGATAGTTGCCGGGAAGAGAATGATCGACGATGCGAAGATCGGCGGAATCACCCCCGACATATTCAGCTTCAGCGGCAAATGCGAAGACTGGCCGCCGTAAATCTTGTTGCCCACCTGCCGCTTCGCATAATTCACAAGTATCTTGCGCTGGCCGCGTTCGATGAACACCACCACATAGGTCACAGCAGCAATCAGCGCGACGACGATAATCGCCGAGATGATGCTCATCGAGCCGGTTCGCACCAGTTCAAAGAGACCACCGATTGCGTTCGGGAAACCCGCCGCAATACCGCCGAATATGATGATCGAAATACCGTTGCCAAGCCCGCGCTCCGTGATCTGCTCACCCAGCCACATCAGGAACATCGTGCCGGTCACCAGCGTCACGACCGTCGTCAAGCGGAAAACCATCCCCGGATCGATCACGAGGCCCGGCTGATTTTCCAGAGCGACGGCAATACCGAACGCCTGGAACGTCGCCAGCACAACCGTGAAGATCCGCGTGTACTGCGTAATCTTTCGCTGACCTGCCTGCCCTTCCTTTTTCAGCGCTTCGAGCTGCGGCGAAACAATCGCCAGCAACTGCATGATGATCGACGCCGAAATGTACGGCATGATCCCCAGCGCGAAAATCGTGAACCGCGAAAGTGCGCCACCCGAGAACATGTTAAACATGCCAAGGATGCCGCCCGACTGGCTTTGGAACAGTTTCGCCAGTTGGTCCGGGTCGATACCCGGCACCGGAATATGCGCGCCGATACGGTAGACGACTAGCGCCAGCAGCAGGAACACTGCTCGCCGGCGCAGATCGCCAAACTTCGCCGCGCTGCGACCGGGTTTTGCGAGACTCGGGCTGTTAGCCAAGTACCTTCTCCGATGCAAGTGCTAGTGACGGCAATTAACTTGCGCGTTACTCGGCAAAAGAGCCACCGGCTGCCTCGATAGCAGCACGTGCGCTCTTCGTCGCACCCAGACCCTTCACAACGACCTTGCGCTTGAGCTCGCCCGTTGCAATGATCTTGGCGCTACGGATCAGCTCGCCGACGAGGCCGGCTTGCTTGAGAGCCAGCAGATCGATTTCGTCGACCGGCAGCTTCTCCAGATCCGAGAGACGTACCTCACCGACGAATTCCTTCGTCAGCGAGGTGAAGCCACGCTTCGGCAGGCGACGTTGCAGCGGCATTTGACCGCCTTCAAAGCCGACCTTGTGAAAGCCGCCCGAACGCGACTTCTGACCCTTGTGACCACGGCCAGCGGTCTTGCCGAGGCCGGAGCCGATGCCGCGACCAACGCGGCGCTTTGCGTGCTTCGCGCCTTCGGCCGGCTTCAGGTTATTCAATTCCATTATCAACTCCTTGAGTCCTGGTCAGCCGCTTAGCTGATGACCTTAACGAGGTACGAAACCTTGTTGATCATGCCGCGCACAGCCGGCGTATCCTGCAACTCGCTAACCGAGTTGAGTCGGCGCAGGCCCAAGCCACGCACCGTTGCACGGTGCGATTCACGGGTGCCGATCAGGCTCTTGACGAGCTGGACCTTGACAGTTTTATCAGACATGGTGTCCACCTTTAGCCCAGAATTTCTTCGACGGACTTGCCACGCTTCGCAGCGATGTCGGCCGGCGTGGACTGCTTGCGCAGGCCATCGAGCGTCGCACGAACGAGGTTGTACGGGTTCGTCGAGCCGTGGCTCTTGGCCACAACGTTCTGCACGCCCATCACGTCGAACACGGCGCGCATCGGGCCGCCCGCGATCACGCCGGTACCGTCTTTCGCCGGAGCGAGGAGGACCGTCGATGCGCCGTGCTTACCGTGCACTTCGTGTTGCAAGGTACCGTTCTTCAACGGCACCTTGAACATGTTGCGGCGAGCCTGTTCCATCGCCTTCTGGACAGCGACCGGCACTTCCTTCGCCTTGCCCTTGCCCATACCGACGCGGCCATCACCGTCGCCAACCACGGTCAGTGCAGCGAAGCCGAGAATACGGCCACCCTTCACGACCTTGGTCACGCGGTTAACCGCGATCATTTTTTCACGAAGGCCGTCGTCGCGTTCGTCAGCCTGAACTTTAGCTTGCATCTTTGCCATGACGAATTCTTCCCTTAGAACTTGAGTCCGGCTTCGCGCGCCGCGTCAGCCAGCGCTTTCACGCGGCCGTGGTAACGGAAACCCGAACGGTCGAAGGCGACGGATTCGATGCCGGCAGCCTTAGCCTTTTCTGCAATGCGCTTGCCGATCAGGGTGGCAGCAGCAACGTTGCCGCCCTTTCCCGATTGATCGGCCAGTTGCGCACGCACTTCGGCTTCGAGCGTCGACGCGCTAGCGAGCACCTTGGTGCCGCACGGCGAGAACACTTGCGCATAGATGTGCGTGTTCGTGCGATGCACGGCGAGACGCGCGACCTGCAGCTCAGCGATCTTGATACGCGTCTGACGAGCGCGGCGCAGGCGAGATTGAGTCTTATCCATGATTGCGCACCCTTACTTCTTCTTCGTTTCTTTGAGGATCACAACCTCATCGGCGTAACGCACGCCCTTGCCCTTGTAGGGCTCCGGCGGACGGTAGCCGCGCACTTCTGCAGCGACTTGACCGACTTGTTGCTTGTTGATCCCCTTGATCACGATTTCGGTTTGCGACGGGGTTTCTGCCTTGACGCCAACCGGCATCTGGTGCACCACCGGGTGCGAGAAACCCAGCGACAGGTTCAGCTTGTCGCCTTGCGCTTGTGCGCGATAACCGACGCCAACCAGCGTCAGCTTGCGCTCGAAACCCTTCGTCACGCCGTGCACCATGTTCGCAACCAGCGCGCGCATCGTGCCCGACATCGCATTCGCCTCGCGGCTTTCATCGACCGGTTCGAACTTCAGCGTGCCGCTGTCGTTCACTACCTTCACGAGGCTGTTGGCAGCCTGCGAAATTGTACCCAGCGGACCCTTGACAGTAATGCTGTCGGCGCTCAGGGCCACTTCCGCGCCTTGCAGCGCGATTGGGCTCTTACCTACTCGAGACATGTTTCTCTCCTTTCGGCCTTAAGCGACATAGCAGATGACTTCGCCGCCAACGCCCGTTGCACGTGCCTTGCGGTCCGTCATCACGCCCTTCGGCGTCGACACGATTGCCACGCCCAGGCCATTCATGACCACGGGGATGTCGTTACGGCCGCGGTACACACGCAGACCAGGCTTCGAGACGCGTTCAATGCGCTCGATGACCGGACGGCCAGCGTAATACTTCAACACGATGTTCAATTCCGACTTCGCACCTTCGGACTTCACTGCGAAATCGTCGATATAACCTTCGTCCTTCAGGACCTGCGCAATCGCAACCTTGACTTTCGACGAGGGCATAGTCACCGAAACCTTCTCGACCATCTGCGCATTGCGGATGCGAGTCAGCATATCGGCGATAGGATCACTCATGCTCATTTATGTTTCTCCTATTACCAGCTCGCCTTGGTCAGGCCAGGGATCTCGCCGCGGAACGCGATTTCGCGAATCTTGTTACGCGCCAGCCCGAATTTACGGAACGTGCCGCGCGGACGACCGGTAATTGCGCAACGGTTGCGCTTACGGGTCGGGTTAGAGTTTCGCGGCAGTTGCTGCAGTTCCAGGCGTGCTGCGTAATGCTCTTCTTCCGACTTGCTCGTATCGCCAATGATTGCCTTCAATGCTGCACGCTTGGGAGCGTACTTGGCGGCGAGGCGAGCACGCTTCTTTTCACGTTCGATCAGTGCCAGTTTAGCCACGGTAACCTCAGTTTCTGAACGGGAACTTGAAGCTGGCGAGCAGAGCCTTTGCTTCGTCGTCAGTCTTCGCAGTCGTCGTGATGCTGATGTTCAGCCCACGCAGTGCGTCGATCTTGTCGTAGTCGATTTCGGGGAAAATGATCTGCTCTTTCACACCGACGTTGTAGTTGCCGCGACCATCGAACGCCTTGCCCGACACGCCACGGAAGTCGCGCACACGGGGGAGCGCAACCGTCACGAAACGGTCCAGGAATTCGTACATTGCCTGGCCACGCAGCGTGACCATTGCACCGATCGGATAGCCCTGACGGATCTTGAAGCCAGCGATTGCCTTGCGTGCCTTCGTGATCACCGGCTTCTGGCCCGCGATCTTCGTCAGATCGCCAACGGCGTTTTCGATGATCTTCTTGTCAGCGACGGCTTCGCCAAGGCCCATGTTCAGGGTGATCTTGGTGATGCGCGGCACTTCCATCACGGACTTGTAACCGAACTTCTCGATGAGGCCGGGTACAACCTTCTCTTTGTAAAACTCTTGCAAACGAGCCATTTTTTACTCCGCAGCGTCAGGCGCTCAGTACGGCACCGGTCGTCTTCAGGAAACGGACCTTCTTGTCCCCTTCGACCTTGATGCCTACACGCGATGGCTTGCCATTCGCGTCCACCAATGCGACGTTCGAAATTTGCAGCGGCATCGTCTTGGCTTCCACGCCGCCCGTCGCACCCTTCATCGGGTTCGGCTTGACGTGCTTCTTGACGAGGTTGATGCCCTCGACAGTCACGGTCTCGCCGTGAACGGCCAGCACCACGCCACGCTTGCCCTTATCTTTGCCGGTGATGACGATAACTTCGTCACCCTTGCGAATCTTGTTCATCGCGACTCCTTACAGCACTTCAGGCGCCAGCGAAACGATCTTCATGAATCGTTCGCTACGCAACTCGCGCGTGACAGGCCCAAAAATACGGGTACCGATCGGTTCGAGCTTGGTGTTGAGCAACACAGCCGCGTTGCCGTCGAACTTGATCAGCGAGCCGTCCTGACGACGCACGCCCTTGGCGGTGCGAACCACCACGGCGTTGTAGATTTCGCCTTTCTTCACGCGCCCGCGCGGCGTTGCCTCTTTGACAGTCACCTTGATGATGTCGCCAATGCTGGCATAACGACGCTTCGAGCCGCCGAGCACCTTGATGCACATGACTTCACGTGCACCCGTGTTGTCGGCCACTTCAAGCCGAGTTTCGGTCTGGATCATGGTTTATCTTTCCCAACTTAATCCGGTCACACCACCATGGCGCTTCCCGGTCAGTCTTGGTCCCGTCAGCCGATCGGCTGCTTGGGTTAGAACAGCAGCGACGGCAAACGAAACCCGCCATCGCAATCCGGTGAATCCTTCGGTCTAGGCTGGCGCCCGAACCGCTTCCCCCACCAACTTCGCCCGCGACGGGGCTCCCATAAAGAGGGAAGACCGAGATTATATCAAATAATCTCGGTCTTGCAAGCGAAACTTACTGCGATTTCAACTACTTCTACAGCTTTGCGACATTAGATGACGCGAGCAGCCTCGACCAGGCGAGCCACAACCCAAGCCTTCGTCTTCGAAATCGGACGAGTTTCCTGGATTTCAACGAGGTCGCCCTCGTTGTACGTGTTCGCGTCGTCATGCGCGTGGTACTTCTTCGACCGCACGACGTACTTGCCGTAGATCGGGTGCTTCACGCGGTGCTCGACCAGCACGGTAACCGTCTTGTCCATCTTGTTGCTGACGACCTTGCCGACCAGCGTCCGCTTGAGCGAGGTTTTTACGCTATCGTTCATTTCTGGTTCGCCTTCTCAGTCAGGACGGTCCGCACACGCGCGATGTCGCGACGGACCTTCTTCAGCTGGCTCGTGTTCGTGAGCTGCTGGGTCGCGAGTTGCATGCGCAGGCCGAATTGCGCCTTCAACAGGTCCGACAGCTCCTTGTTGAGCGCGGCCTGATCTTTCTGGTGAAGTTCGGAAGCCTTCATCATTTGCTCCTTAGGCGCCGAGCTGACGCACGATAAACGTCGTCTTCAGCGGCAGCTTCGCTGCAGCCAGACGGAACGCTTCGCGCGCCAGTTCTTCGGTTACGCCGTCCATTTCGTACAGCATCTTGCCCGGTTGAATCTCAGCGACGTAGTACTCCGGGTTACCCTTACCGTTACCCATACGCACTTCCGCCGGCTTGGTCGAGATCGGCTTGTCCGGGAAGATCCGGATCCAGATGCGGCCACCGCGCTTGATGTGACGCGTCATCGCACGACGCGCCGCTTCAATCTGGCGCGCGGTCAGACGGCCACGACCGACAGCCTTCAGGCCGAACTCACCGAACGACACCGCGTTGCCGCGGGTAGCAACGCCGGTGTTACGACCTTTCTGCTCTTTGCGATACTTTCTGCGTTTCGGTTGCAGCATCGTTATTCTCCAGTCTTCCCGTCGCCGCCGGCACCGCCAGCACGTCGGGGAGCGCCACGGCGTGCACCTGCCGGGCCACCACCTTCACCATCACGACGCGGACGGCGATCGCCACCCGGACGTGCGTTGCGGCGCGGACGCTTTTCTTCGGCGACTTCTTCGACCACCGGTGCGTCGTTGCGGCCGAGCGTGTCGCCCTTGTAGACCCACACCTTCACGCCGATGATGCCGTACGTCGTCTTTGCTTCCGACGTTGCATAGTCGATATCCGCACGCAGCGTATGAAGCGGCACGCGACCTTCGCGATACCATTCCGTACGCGCGATTTCGATACCGTTCAGACGGCCAGCGCTCATGATCTTGATGCCTTGAGCACCCAGACGCATCGCGTTCTGCATCGCACGCTTCATCGCGCGGCGGAACATGATCCGGCGCTCGAGCTGTTGCGTGATCGAATCAGCGATCAGTTGCGCGTCCGTTTCCGGCTTGCGGATTTCTTCGATGTTGACGTGAACCGGAACGCCCATGCGCTTTTGCAGCTCGGACTTCAGCAGTTCGATGTCTTCACCCTTCTTGCCGATCACGACACCCGGACGCGAGCTGAAAATCGTGATACGCGCGTTCTTTGCAGGACGCTCGATCACAACGCGGCCGACGGACGCGTTCTTCAGCTTCTTCTTCAGGTATTCACGAACACCGATGTCTTCCTGCAACATCGCCGCGAAATTGTTGTTGTTCGCGTACCAACGCGAAGCCCAATTGCGGCTGACGGCCAAACGGAAGCCAGTCGGATGAATTTTCTGTCCCATCGTATGACCCCTTAATTCCCGACCGTCACAGTGATGTGACAGGATTGCTTCTCGATGCGGTTACCGCGGCCTTTAGCGCGCGCGGTGAAACGCTTCAGCGATGCTGCCTTGTCGACATAGATGCTCTTGATCTTGAGCTCGTCGATATCGGCGCCTTCATTGTGCTCCGCATTCGCGATCGCCGACAGCACGACCTTTTTCACGATCCCCGCAGCCTTCTTCGGCGAGAACGTCAGAACGTTCAGCGCCTTGTCGACCGGCAAACCGCGGATCTGGTCAGCCACAAGGCGCGTTTTCTGCGCCGAGATGCGGGCACCGCGATGAATTGCTTTCACTTCCATCTTGACTGCCCCTTATTTCTTGGCCTTCTTGTCGGCCGCGTGTCCCTTGAACGTACGGGTCAGTGCGAACTCGCCAAGCTTGTGGCCGACCATGTTTTCCGTGACATACACCGGAACGTGTTGACGGCCGTTGTGAACGGCGATCGTCAGGCCGATGAAGTCCGGCAGGATCGTCGAGCGACGCGACCAGGTCTTGATCGGTTTCTTGTCACGCGATGCTGCAGCCGCCTCAACCTTCTTCAGCAAATGGGCGTCGCAGAACGGACCTTTCTTAATAGAACGTGCCATTGCCTACTCCTTAACGCTTGTGACGGCGCTGGACGATCATGCTCGTCGTGCGCTTGTTGCTGCGGGTGCGATAGCCCTTCGTCGGCGTGCCCCACGGGCTCACCGGATCGCGGCCTGCCGCAGTCTTGCCCTCGCCACCACCGTGCGGGTGGTCGACCGGGTTCATTGCAACGCCACGCACCGTCGGGCGGATACCGCGCCAGCGGTTCGCACCAGCCTTACCGATTTGACGGAGGCTATGCTCTTCGTTGCCTACTTCACCGATCGTTGCGCGGCATTCAACGTGAACGCGGCGGATTTCGCCCGAACGCAGACGAACCTGCGCGTAGATGCCTTCGCGAGCCAGCAGCATCGCCGACGTACCCGCCGAACGCGCCATTTGGGCGCCCTTGCCCGGCAGCATTTCGATGCAGTGAATCGTCGTACCGACTGGGATGTTGCGGATCGGCAGCGTGTTACCTGCGCGGATCGGCGCCTCCGAACCCGACATCAGCTGTTGACCGACGGTAATACCCTTCGGAGCGATGATGTAGCGGCGCTCGCCGTCTGCGTACAGAACCAGCGCGATGTTCGCGCTACGGTTCGGGTCGTACTCGAGACGCTCGACCTTTGCGGGAATACCATCCTTCGTGCGACGGAAGTCGACGACACGATAGTGATGCTTGTGACCACCACCCTTGTGACGCGTGGTGATGTGACCGTTGTTGTTACGGCCGGCGGTCGACGACTGCGTGTCGAGCAGCGCTGCGAACGGCTTGCCCTTGTGCAGTTCCTTGTTGACCACCTTGACCATCGCGCGGCGACCCGGCGAAGTCGGCTTAACTTTCACGATTGCCATGATTACTTGGCCTCCGCTTCAAAGTTGATTTCCTGGCCGGGCTTCAGGCAGACGTACGCCTTCTTCACGTCCTTGCGCTTGCCCATGAAGCGACCAAAGCGCTTGGCTTTGCCCTTCGCGACCAGCACGTTGACGGAATCGACTTCCACCTTGAACAGCAGCTCGACTGCAGCTTTCACTTCCTGCTTCGTGGCATCCGGCGCGACTTCGAACACAACCTGTTCGTTCTTGTCGGCCACCAGCGTCGCCTTTTCGGAGACCACCGGCGCGAGCAGGACCTGCATCAAACGATGATCGTTCTTGCGAATCTCGCTCATGACAGCAACTCCTCGATCTGGGCGACCGCAGCCTTCGTGATCAGGATCTTCTTGAAGTAGATCAGCGACAGCGGGTCGGCGTAACGCGGCTCCACAACCGCCACGTGGGCGAGGTTGCGCGACGCTAGGTACAGGTTTTCGTCAACCGTGTCGGTAATCACCAGCACGGAATCGAGACCCATCGCCTTGAATTTTTCGGCCAGCAGCTTCGTCTTCGGCGCTTCGAGCGTCAACTCGTCGACCACCGAGATGCGGCCTTCGCGGGCCAACTGCGAGAAGATCGAGCAGAGACCTGCACGATGCATCTTCTTGTTGACCTTGTGCGAAAAGTTTTCTTCCGGCGAATTCGGGAAAATACGGCCACCGCCGCGCCACAGCGGGCTCGACGACATACCGGCACGGGCGCGGCCCGTACCCTTCTGGCGCCACGGCTTCTTGGTCGTGTGTTTGACCTGCTCACGATCCTTCTGCGCGCGGTTGCCGCTACGGGCATTCGCCTGGTACGCAACCACCACCTGGTGAATCAGGGCTTCGTTGTAGTCGCGGCCGAACACGACGTCCGACGCGCTAACGCCTGCACTTTCCTGACCATTGGCATTCAGGAGCTTAAGTTCCATTATTTCGCTCCTTTCACGGCACGCGTCTTCACGGCCGGCGTAACGAATACCTTGCCACCCTTCGCACCCGGAACGGCACCCTTGACCAGCAGCAGCTTGCGGTCAGCATCGATACGAGCGATTTCGAGGTTTTGCACCGTTACCTTCTCATCACCCATGTGACCGGTCATGCGCTTACCCGGGAAAACACGACCCGGATCCTGCGCCATACCGATCGAGCCCGGCACATTGTGCGAGCGCGAGTTACCGTGGGATGCACGGCCAGACGAGAAGTTATAACGCTTGATGGTACCGGCGTAGCCTTTACCGATCGACACGCCTTGCACGTCGACCTTCTGGCCCACTTCGAACAGCTCGGGACCAACCACGGCGCCGCTCGACAGTTCGGCAGCCTTAGCGGCATCGATCTGGAATTCTTTGAGGATTTCACCGGCTTGAACACCGGCTTTGGCGAGATGACCTGCCAACGGCTTCGTCACGCGGGATGCACGGCGCGTACCGAAGGCAACCTGCACGGCCGTGTAGCCGTCGGTTTCAACAGTCTTGATCTGCGTCACGCGGTTGTCGGACACGTCCAGCACGGTGACGGGAATTGAATCCCCTTCAGCCGTGAAGATACGGGTCATGCCAACCTTGCGACCTACGAGTCCAAGGCTCATCGTTTTCTCCATTCCCGACTGCGATTGGTCGGGGCTAATTTACAAAATGCCGGCACCGCTTCGGGCATGAAACCATGCTGCAGGACGCCGACTTTTTTACGCAAATGCGCGAAAAGCTCAATAGTATAGCGAGCCTTTTCGTTTTCCGCAAGCAATCAATGACTTAGCGTTGCCCGGGTGGCCGGGCAAGGGCTGGAAGCCTTACTGCAGCTTGATTTCAACGTCCACGCCAGCCGGGAGATCCAGCTTCATGAGCGCGTCGACGGTCTTGTCCGTCGGGTCAACGATGTCCATCAGACGCTGGTGGGTGCGGATTTCGAGCTGGTCACGCGACGTCTTGTTGACGTGCGGCGAACGCAGGATGTCGAAGCGTTGAATGCGGGTCGGCAGGGGTACGGGACCACGAACAATCGCGCCGGTCCGCTTTGCCGTATCGACGATTTCAGCTGCCGATTGGTCGATCAGGCGATAGTCGAAAGCCTTCAGGCGAATGCGAATTTTCTGGTTCTGCATGACAAATTCCTTGAAAAGAGCGAGGCGATATTGCACCGCCGATTAGAAAAAGAACGTAGGCTCGGACGCTCGCGCAAAGCGAGTGCCCGAGCCCGGGCGCTACAAACTGCTACAGCAATCGTCGATTTTACTCGATGATCTTGGCGACGACACCAGCGCCGACCGTACGGCCACCTTCGCGAATTGCGAAGCGCAGACCTTCTTCCATCGCGATCGGGT
>NZ_CADFGP010000021.1 GCF_902833905.1 Paraburkholderia tuberum STM678
AGACCCGGGATCGTCATGAACAGCACCAGCGCGGTGGAGGTCAGCATCCACGCGGTGTCGCCGGAGTTGATCTTCGATGAATCGACCGAGAAAGGTGCGGTTGGGGCGGCCGGCGCCGATGCAGCGGCATCCGCCGCGGCCGGTGCCGCTGGAGCCGCGGACGCTTGCGCGACCGGCACGGAGGCGGCCGCGGGCGCCGAGGCGTCTTGCGCGAATGCGGAGCCCAGCCCGCCGGCGAGCAATGAGCCGGCCATCAACAACGTCATCAACAGTTTGCGCATTTTTCTTTCCTCTTATCCCAGTGTTTTTTTATAGGGCGTCGGCGCCGGTCTCGCCCGTGCGGATCCGGATCACCTGTTCGATCGGCGTCACGAAGATCTTCCCGTCACCAATCTTTCCGGTACGCGCCGCACGCTCGATCGCCTCGATAGCCTGATCGACGATGTCGTCCGGGACGGCGACCTCGATCTTCACTTTCGGCAGGAAATCGACGACGTACTCCGCGCCCCGATACAGTTCGGTGTGCCCTTTCTGACGCCCAAAACCCTTGACCTCCGTAACCGTGATTCCAGAGACGCCAAGCGATGACAAGGCTTCTCGAGCCTCATCAAGCTTGAATGGCTTAATGACCGCACTGATTAGTTTCAATTTGCCTCTCCGTTGACCGTCGATCCCGATGTTGGCCGCGAATGACCGTGGCTCAGCGCGGAGACGTTCAAAGCAACTGTCATGCCATTTGCACGGCAGGTACTGGAGCGGGGAGTTATCGGAGGAGCCGAACTTCGGGTCCTTCAGCGGTCAGATGGATGTTGTGAGGAAGGGAGCGGGATTGGGCGGCAGCACTGTCAGAAGGCTTCTTGGCGGAATGCGGTGTACAGATGGAATCTACCCAGGCACCATGTGCGAGCGCGTTTTCCCGTCGTCCGCCCAATCGGGGGCATGCGTGCACGGTTCTGCCGCTTGTCATTACATATTCATTAATCGAAGCTTCCAGGTTTCCACTCGCACGCCCGACGCTTGCGAGCGTTCAAGAGGTCGAGCGCAACTCCGCCGTGATAACGTGCAAAGACATCGCAACAGGAACAGGAACAGGAACAGGAACAGATCAGGATGATTTCGCATGTTTTCGTTGGGGTTAGTGACTTTGACCGTGCGTTGAAGTTCTATTCGGCCGTCATGAGCGAGTTGGGACATCGACTGAAGTTTTGCGAGCCAGATAAACCGTGGGCTGGTTGGATGGCTGAGGGTATGCCGCGCCCGCTCTTCCTTATCGGCAGGCCATATGATGGCAACTCCGCAGAACACGGAAACGGTCAAATGGTGGCATTGCTTGCGCCTGATCGTCGTTCAGTCGACAACGCATACGCTAGCGCGCTGGCAAACTCAGGTTCTTGCGAAGGTCCTCCCGGCTTGCGAGCACGCTATCACCCGGACTATTACGGGGGGTACTTCCGCGACCCGGAGGGAAACAGGATTTGCGTTTGTTGTCACGATCCCATGACTCCGTAGCATTCGCAAAGCCCCGAACACGCTATACACCGGCCTATTTTCGAAGCGGTACCCGTTTCGACTTGAAAATTGCCGTCGAGGCGGCGCGAGCGGTCGACGGGATCGGGTCGGCTACTGTTCAGTGCACCTAACATTCGGTTGACTTCCTGATGCATTCGTCACCCCCGATGATCCCGTCGAGGGCTTCCATTCAGCAAGTCAGTCGTTAGCCGAGGTAATCTTGATGAACGGCCTGAGTTCAGGATTTGAGAGAGCGAGAAGATTGAGCGTCGCCGCGCCGAACCGACGCGCGAACTCATCGTCCAGCGTATTGTTGTAGTCGGCCACCGGCAGTTCTAAAGGAAACTGTCGCGTGGTAACCGCCAGCACCTTTTCAACGTCAAGCGTATAGGAGACCAGTGCCTGCTTTTCCTCCGACCACATGACCACGACACATCGCTTTTGGGGGTGAGTTGCCATTCAATATCCTCTGCATCGTTGATAGTTCTGAAATGCTCTCTGCGAGCACACATCCATGAATCTCTGCCCACCCATTGCCATCCGATAGGCAGTGCATTCGTCCATGTCTCGTTCGTACTGCGCGTGGCATTCTGCGTCGTGCGCTTCGCTCACTCCGCGCGCCGCGATGCTCTGCACATCGTCGCTTATCGCGTCCGGTGTGTACTTGAACGGCTGCGCATTGTCGAAGTTCTGCGGCACGCGTGGGGTGTCGCGGTAGAGCGACCTTAGCATGTCCGCGTTGGCCGGTTTCTGCGCGCGCACGGCGGCTGAGCGGGAAGCCTTTTCCCGCTGCTGCCGTATCGCCTGCACGCACTTGCGCATCTCGTCCCGTTCGGGAACAAAGAGCAGGTTGCCGTTCTTCACTTCTTTGTATAGGGCCTTGGCGATCTCATGGTCGTCCATCCTGTGCATATGAAAGCGGTTTTCACTCCGGCCGAGCATATCGCGTAACTCGTATGACTGATGCGACGCCAGCACGGACGGGCTATGTTGTAGCCACGCTGCGCGCGCTTCTTCCATGGCCTGCACAGTGTCGTCGTGTGCTTCGCGAGGTACGCTCGCCGGCAATGCAAAGTGGAACCACCGGTCCACGTCAAACAGCCAGGGAGACTCGATGTGAAGGTAGAACGATCTGCTAAGGCTGATCGAAAAGAAATGTCCGTGCCGCCTTTCGTGGGCGCCGCGATGAGAGCCTAGGGAAACTGAATGCATAGTGCCTCACAGGCAATAAAGGAGGCCCGATTGTGCAACAAGGCACCATCTCAAAAAACCCCGAATTAAAGCGTGTTAGAAACTCCGATTGAGAGCTGGTATCCTGGCGGGATGAAAAGAGCAGACTGAAAAGGTTATCCGACTGATGCGTCGGATGAGAAATGAAGTTTCGCGGCGCCGTGCGGCGGCCGGTCGCGAGAGCGAGCCACGCGCACGTGCTTTGGAAAAACGCTCTAAAGAATACTGTCCAACGCCTTGGCGAGCCTGGCGACCACACCTTCGACGTCATGCAGTTTGTCCAGGCCAAATAATCCAACGCGGAAGGTTTTGAAGTCTTCTGGCTCGTCGCATTGAAGGGGAACACCGGCCGCGATCTGCAAGCCGGCATCGGCGAATTTCTTGCCGGATCGTATGCCGTCATCGTCCGTATAGCAGACCACGACGCCAGGAGCCTGAAAACCTTCAGCCGCCACGCTTTTGAAACCTTTGTCACTCATGAGCGAGCGAATGCGCTTGCCGAGTTCAAGCTGCTCAGCTCTGACTTTCTCGAAGCCATATGCCTCGGTTTCCTTCATGACGTCGCGCAGCGTCGCGAGACTGTCCGTGGGCATCGTGGCGTGATAGGCGAACCCGCCGTTCTCGTAGGCTTCCATGATCTGCAGCCATTTCCCAAGATCACAAGCGAAACTGGTGCTGGTCGTTGCGTCGATTCTTTCGCGGGCGAGAGGGCTGAGCATGACCATTGCGCAGCAAGGTGACGCGCTCCATCCTTTTTGCGGTGCGCTGATCAGGACATCGATGCCGCTGGCCTGCATATCCACCCAGATCGTACCGGAGGCGATGCAATCCAGTACAAACATGCCGCCGACGGCATGCACCGCGTCGGACACCGCGCGCAAGTAGGCATCAGGCAGCATCATCCCGGATGCGGTTTCGACATGCGGCGCAAAGACCAGATCCGGCTTGTTTTCCTTGATCGCAGCGACGACTTCTTCGATCGGAGCCGGTGCATATGCGGCCTGCCTACCTCGTTCGACCGGACGCGCCTTCAACACCACCGATTCAGACGGAATGTCGCCCATGTCGAAAATCTGCGACCAGCGGAAACTGAACCAGCCATTGCGGATGACCAGACACTTCCTGTTCGTCGCGAACTGCCGGGCGACGGCTTCCATGCCGAAAGTCCCGCTGCCCGGGACGATAACGGCCGACTTCGCGTTGTAGACTTTTTTCAGGGCGCCGGAAATATCGCGTACGACTCCTTGAAAGAGCTGCGACATGTGATTGATCGATCGGTCGGTGTAGACGACCGAATATTCGAGGAGTCCATCGCGGTCGACATCGGGAAGTAAACCTGGCACCTTCGCCTCCGGTAATTGACGAGTAAAAGAATCGAAGACAGATTCTAACGAAAGCTGCCTGCAACGGTATCGGCCGAGACGTCCCCGCCCTTCTTCGATCGCAGTCGCGCCAAAGGTGGCGCCGCTCGCCTCGTCCCGACTGCTTCTCAGGGGAAGATCGGTGTCGTGGGCTCCGCGCCCTCGATATCGGCCTTCGGAAAATGCTGCGCGACCATCTGCTCGATCTCCTGTTCGCGCGATCCAGGCACGTCGGCCATGATCAGGAGCTGGCCGTCACGGATGGCGTCCCGAAAGCGCTCGAGTCGTGCATTCGGTTCGGCGACGCCGATCATCGCGGCCGTCCAGGCCCCGAAGCCGGCACCCGCCAACGTCAATGCGACGACGGCTCCGCCCGCAATAGCGAGCTCCGCGGGAGGAAACGCCAGCGCCACGAGGCCGACAAGCGCTCCGGTCGCACCGCCGAGCGCCACGCCTCGTTCGAGCGAGTGCACGACGTCGCTGCTCTGCAGCAAAGTTGCCTCGGGTAACTGTTCGAGTGCGACGCTGTGATTCGCGAGAACATGGAGATGTCGCCATGTGATCCGCGTCCGCAGCAAGTCGTCTACGATCGCCTTCGCCGTCGACGTGTCAGATGCGAGGAAATAAAGACGTCTCATCTCGACCCTCCATCAATCAAGCCGTCCTCAAACGGGACTATGCCGTTCATCGTACGCCTGCGGCAGGCAAACGTTGGCTCTGGGCAGGTGCGTGCCGTGTTTGGATGGATGGTCGCTGCTGTATGCCAGCTTACAAATTCGGAAAACTTCTCCTGGAGACATAGGGTTGAGCAAAAATCTGCTGCCGGACTATTTCGCGTAGTTCCGGCAAACCATGCAGGTTTGCGGTCCACATTACGTTAGGCGTCTAAACGGAGGCAAACGATGACACGCGTTCGCGTTGCGGGCTTCACCATTTCGCTCGACGGATACGGTGCAGGCCCGCATCAAGACATCAACAATCCGCTCGGCGTTGGCGGGACGGAACTGCATCAGTGGCTAGTCCCAACACACACGTTCCAGCAAGCCTTGTTCGGCAAGGACGGCGGTACGACCGGGGTTGACGATGATTTCGCCGCCCGTGGCTTTCAGAATGTCGGGGCCTGGATTCTTGGGCGCAACATGTTCGGACCCATTCGTGGGGACTGGCCGGACACAAACTGGAAAGGCTGGTGGGGAGACAATCCACCGTATCACGTTCCAGTCTTCATCTTGACCCATCACGCTCGTCCCCCCATCGAGATGGCAGGCGGCACGACGTTCCACTTCATAACAGGAGGCATCCGCGAGGCGCTCGACCGTGCACGCGAGGCCGCTGCCGGAATGGACGTGCGGATCGGCGGTGGGCCGGACACAATTCAGCAGTATCTTCGCGAGGGCCTCATCGATGATCTGCACATTGCCGTCGCGCCGGTCCTGCTCGGCCGGGGAGAATCGCTGTTCGAAGGGGTCGACTTGCGGGCTCTGGGATACGAATGCGTTGAATTCGTAGCGTCGGAGAAGGCCACGCATGTCGTCCTAAGGCGCCAAGGGCACACGGACGCCTAAGCACTCGCTGAAGGCCTCTTGTACCGCATACTTCAGTGAATCACACCACCGAAAGGATCGACATGGTTGCTGACCTTGCACGCTCCTGGTTGACCTGGAGCGCGCCTGCAGCCGCTGCGCAGGCCTCCGGTCGCCCGCTCGTGGCGCTGGAATCGACCATCATCGCCCACGGCATGCCCTACCCGGAGAACGTTCGCACTGCGCGCGAAGTGGAAGCCTTGATCCGTGACGCGGGTGCCGAGCCGGCGACTATTGCGCTGATCGATGGGCGAATCCACATCGGCCTTTCGGATGACGAGCTGGAAACGATCGGCCGATCGGACCACGTCCATAAGGTCAGCCGCCGCGACCTGCCGGCCGTGCTGGCCGGCGGCGGGCTGGGCGCCACGACCGTGGCTGGCACGATGATATGTGCGGCGTTGGCCGGCATCGAGGTCTTCGTCACCGGAGGCATTGGCGGCGTACACCGAGGCGCGCATGAAACCTTTGACATCTCGGCCGACCTGCAAGAACTGGCGAAGACCTCGGTGGCGGTGATCTGTGCCGGTGCGAAGTCCATCCTGGACATCGGGCTCACATTGGAATACCTGGAAACCCACGGCGTGCCGGTGCTCAGTTGCGAACAGGACAATTTTGCGGCGTTCTACACGCGTGACAGCGGCTTTCGCGCGGACTTCAGGCTGGACGACGCGGAGGAACAGGCACGGTTCATTCGCACCAAGTGGGACCTGGGCCTCGACGGCGGTGTGGTGTTGAGCACTCCGGTGCCGGAAGCCGCAGCGATGTCGTTCGAAGAGATCGACGCGCTGACCCAGCAGGCGCTCGACGAGGCCGCTGCACAAGGAATCACCGGCAAGGCCGTCACCCCCTTCCTGCTGGCGCGCATCAAGGCGTTGACAGGCGGGCGCAGCCTGGCCACAAACATCGCGCTCGTGAAACACAACGCCGAGGTCGGCGCAAGGCTTGCGCTAGCGTTGGCACGCTCAAAGCCCAGCACAGGCGCGGTGTAGCCTCACTGCGGTTTCGCGCGGCTGGTATTTCCTTGACGGCCACCGCGCTGATTTCGAGCCAGTGCCGAAGCTGTTCGCCCCGCCGCTATATGAGGCGCTGGCTCGTCGATATCTGCCTCGCGGAAGTCCCAGGCGTCCAATCGGCAATGCGCAAGACGCACCTTCTCCGCTGCTTTCCACCGGTCGACAACCGCGCCCATGGGCGGCAGCGATGTGTCGGCCGCCGCCCGGGGCGCAGAGCTCCACGAAGCCAGCCCCGTGCTATCTTTGACGGATTCGACACCTTCCTCTCAGGAGGGCGCGTGGACGTCGCCGTGTGGCTGCACAGCCTCGGAATGGAGCGGTATGAACCGGTGTTTCGCGAGAACGCCATCGACGCCGACGTGCTTCGCGACCTCACCGCGGACGATCTGAAAGAACTGGGTATTGCGTCGGTCGGTCATCGCCGCAAACTGCTCGATGCCTTGACTGAATTGCGGGCGCGAACCGGGCCCCGGCATAGCGGCGCGAGCCCAGGCGAGGCGAAAGGCGAACGACGGCAGGTCGCCGTCCTGTTCGCCGATCTGTGTGGCTTCACGCGGATGAGCCGTGAAGTCGACGCGGAGGAAGTACTCGCCGTGCTCGATCGCTACTTCGAGCAGGTTGACCGCACCATCGAGCAGCATGGCGGGCACGTCGACAAGCACGTCGGCGACAGCGTCATGGCAGTATTCGGCGCGCCGGTCTCGCATGGCAATGATGTCGAACGCGCCGTGCGGGCGGCACTCGCGATCAGGGACGGAATGCCCGACCTGTCGCGTGCGCTCGGCCGCCCGGTCTGCGTGCATATCGGCATAGCCGGCGGCGAAGTCGTCGCAAGCGGCACCGGTAGCGCGACTCATAGGGAATACACCGTCACCGGCGACACGGTCAACCTCGCCTCGCGTCTCACCGATGCGGCTGAGCCGGGGACGATCCTGATCTCGGAAAGCGTGCGACGCCCGCTGGCTGACCGCCTGGACTGTGTCGAACGCGGCGCGCTGTCGGTCAAAGGCTTCGCGCAAGCGGTCATGGCGTGGTGTATTGCCGGCCTTCGGCGCTCACGCCCGGGCCGGCCGTTCGTCGGCCGGCATCATGAGATGCGGCAGTTTCGATCCGTGCTCCATTCCTGCCGCGACACCGGAGGCGGACGCACCGTTCTGCTGCGCGGCGAGGCCGGGATCGGCAAAACACGCCTGGTCGAGGAATTCGAACGCGAGGCACGGGAGTCAGGATTCCTTTCTCATACTGGCCTCGTGCTCGACTTCGGTGCGTCAACCGGACGTAGCGCAATCCAGTCTCTCGTGCGCGGCCTGTTGACAGCCGACGGCTCAACTGACGAAGCTGCGAGTGCCGCTGGCGTCGAGCACGCGCTCGCCAGCGGTTTGATCGACGCTGGCGACGCACTCTTTCTCGAAGATCTGGTCGATTTGCCGATGGGGTTCGAGGCCCGGGCAGTCTACGACGCCATGGACAATGAAATGCGCGTTCGCGGCCGACGCAACGCCCTGACCCGGCTCGTCCAACGCGCGAGCCGCCAGCAACCTCGGGTACTGGTCGTCGAGGATATTCACTGGTCGGACGAATCGACGCTTCGCGACCTCGCCGGACTGTCGGAAACGATGGCGGGATGTCCGGCCGTACTCGTCCTGACAGTGCGGACGCACGGCGATTCGAGTGAAGAGCCGTGGCGCGTGGCGACCGGCGGACCGTATTCGCTGATCGATCTGGGTCCGCTGAGCGCCGGCGACGCGCATGCGATGGCCAGATCGTTTCCCGGGGCGCAGGCAGGTCTGGCGGGACGCTGCATCGAACGGGCGGCGGGCAATCCGCTGTTTCTCGAGCAGTTGCTGAACGATGCGCAGGACGGCGAAGGGACCGGCGTGCCGGGGTCGGTGCGAAGCCTCGTACAGGCGCGGCTGGATCGGCTTGATCCCGCCGATAAGACAGTGCTGCAGGCTGCCTCGGTGCTCGGCCAGTTGTTCGAGAAGGAGGCGGTCGATTTTCTCGTCGATGGCGCTGGCGCCGATGCTGATGCCGGCGTTGCGCTGGAACCGCTTGTGATCGGTCTGCTGTTACGACGTCAAGGCACCGGATTCATCTTCCATCACGCACTGATTCGCGACGCCATTTATGACGGGCTGCTGAAAAGCCGGCGCCGCGATTTGCATCGTCGCGCCGCACAGTGGTACGGCGAGCGCGACCTCGTCCTGCGAGCCGAACATCTCGATCGCGCGGGAGAACCCGGGGCAGCGCTCGCCTATTGCGAAGCAGCGCGCTCGCAGGCGTCGGGGCACCGCCATGAAGCCGCGCTCCGGCTTGTCGAACGAGGTCTCGATCTAGCGGATCAACGTAGCGACCGCGCCGCACTCGAGTGTCTACATGGCAACGTCCTGCATGAGCTGGGCGACATGAAGTCGGCACTTCATGCATTCGAAATCGCCCTCGAATATGCGACGACGGACGCGCAGCGTTGCCGCGCATGGATCGGGCGGGCCACGGTGAAGCGGATCATCGACGATCTCGACGGTGCATGGGCCGACCTCGACTACGCCGCTGAAGCCTCCCAAGGCCTGTTGCGCGAAGAGGCGCGCATTCACTTCCTGCGCGGCAATCTGTGTTTTCCCCGCGGCGATATCGACGGCTGCCTGCGTGAGCACGGGCGCAGCCTTGCCCTCGCGCGCGACGCGTGTGATCCCGAACAGGAGGCGGCCGCACTCGGCGGCCTTGGCGACGGCGAGTACATGCGCGGCCGGATGATCAGCGCCCAGGCGGCCTTCAGCCGCTGCATCGATCTCTGCCAATGCCATGGCTTCGGACGGATCGAGGTGGCCAACCTTCCGATGCGGGCGATCACGACGTGGTTTACCGGCGAAGCCGCGCGCGCACTCGACGCCGCGCTTGCCAGCGTCGCCGCAGCGCAGAAGGTCGGGCATCCCCGCGCACTCGCCGTCGCCCATCACGCTGCCTGGCACTGCCTGCACGATCGCGCGGAGTGGGATCATGCGTGGGAGCACGTCGCTCCTGCGCTACAGTGCGCGCGCGAGCTGAAATCAAGGCGCTTCGAAGGTGAAGCGCTCGCGTTTCGCGCGGAATTGCATCGGGTCGCCGGCCGTCCGCGCGAAGCGCGCGCCGATATCGAAGCGGCGCTGTCGATCAGCCGGGAGACCGGCATGAATTACCTGGGCCCCGCATATCTCGGCGTGCTCGCGCGCACGACGGACGACCCCGTTGTCTTCGCACAGGCGCTCGCGGAGGGCGAAGCTTTGCTCGCGGCCGGAGCGGTGAGCCACAACCACTTTCTGTTTCGACGTGATGCGATAGATGCATGCATCGACCGCAAACGCTGGGATGCGGCCGCGCACCATGCTGCGGCCCTTGAAGACTACGCACGCCGCGAGCCATCGCCCTTTTCCGGATTTTTCGTGGCGCGCGCACGGGCGCTTGTCTCGTATGGAACCGGCAATCGCGATCCGGCATCGCTGAAGGAACTCCAGCGGCTACGGCAGGAGGGCAGCGGCCTGGGTTTCCTTTATGCGCTCCAGGCGATCGAGGCCGCGCTTTCGGGCGAGGCCGATAGAGGAGGATAGGGTCGCCGCGCTCACTCCTGTTGACGCCGTCCAACCATCACCGTATCTTGCAATCCAAGGTAAAGCGACATGACACGGCAGTTGTGTCTGACTGTTTTCCGTTGACCTGGCCACGACGATGAACATTGACGATCGGCTTCTCGAGAGCAAAATGATCGCGATCGAGCAGGCGAGATCATGGAGTCCGCGCGTCATTTCCAAGCTCGAGACTCTGATCAGGAGCGGCGACGAGCTGTCCGTCTACCGGGTCAATCCGCTGGCGTTTGCGCGAGATCGCGGCATAAGCGAGGCTGAATGCATTGACCTCTTTCTTCATGCGGCGCGATACGGATTGTTCGAGATGAACTGGGACGTTCTTTGTCCGCAGTCGGGAATGGTCCTCCACAGCTTCGGATCATTGCGCACTCTCAAGACCCATTATGTCTGTGGGCTATGCGACGTTACGGGCGAAACCGACCTCGACGATTTCATCCAGGTCACGTTTTCAATATCGCCCGAACTTCGGAGGCTGACGTTCCACGATCCCGAGTCGCTTTCCGTGGAAGATTTCCACTGGAAACTGCGATTTAACGGTGACGGTCGGTTCGCCGGCCAGCAAGTCCGGTTTCTCGACTTCTTGCGGGGGCTCGTGCGCGGCCTCACGTTCCTGCCGCCAGCTTCGACGACGACCCTGCAGGCTGTTCTTGGCCCCGGTGCCTTGACGGGTGTGAATGTCGAGACACAAGCCGCTCTCATTGTTCCGATCGCTGGTGAGGCCGCTACCTCGCCGACACTGTTGCAGGTCGGTTATGACGGTCAACGGTTTGCCCCGGCGCTCTGCGTTGTGCCGCCTGGTCCTGTCGTCATTCAAGTAAGGAATGCCGGGAGCACGCGCGGGTCGCTGCTCTTGATCAATTGGCCTCCAGAGGTCGTCGCTCAGGCCATCAAGCCGCCGCTCGAATTCGAACCGTATCTCTCCGGCGGGGCGCTGGTGGCGCGACAAACCTTCCGGCGCCTGTTCCGCTCGGAGAACGTTGACGAGAAGGAAGGCCTTGGGATTCGGCAAGTGACGTTCGTTTTCACGGATCTCAAGGGTTCGACGGCCATGTATGAACGCATCGGCGATCTGAATGCGTACGGCCTCGTCAGACAGCATTTCGCCTTGCTCGAGATGATCGCACAACGGTATTCCGGCGCTATCGTAAAGACGATTGGCGACGCTGTGATGGCCGTCTTTTGTCGACCGACGGACGCAGTTTCCGCGTCGTTGAGTATCGTGGAGGAAATCGGGCGCTTCAATCGCGAACGTGGAGAACCGGCGATCATCCTGAAGATCGGGGCACATTGCGGGCCGTCGATTGCGGTGACACTGAACGACAATCTCGATTATTTCGGCCAGGCCGTCAACGTCGCCGCGCGCGTGCAGTCTCTCGCCGATGCCGGGGAGATTTGCATTTCGGAAGCGCTCTATAGTGCGCCTGGGGTCCGCGACCTCCTTGGTGGCCGCACTGTCGTCGAATTTGAGGCTCCGCTTCGCGGCCTCCAGGGCAGGGCAAGCGTGTATCGCATCGTGTCCGAGTGGTGACGGCTTACGGCGCCGATCTTGCCTCCTCCTGCGGCTATTCTTGTTTGCTCAACGTCGAACCCGACAGGTGCCGAGATGGAGAAGAACGACGCAGCCGGTTTGCTCCCTATGCATGGCGTTCCGCCGCGTTCCGAGGAAACACTCGCGACCTGGATTTGCTGGTCAAAGAAATCGTTCGACACGGACAGCGGATTTTGCAAGGTTGGCAGAACCCAAAGGAGCCAGCATGAACATAAGCAATGCGAGCAGAATAATCGGCGCAATGTTAATTGCGGCCATCGCGAGTGGCGCGGCCTATGCGAACGCGCAACAAGGTATGAGCGCGACGGCCGGCGCGGTCGCACAAAGGGTGGCGGCCTCGGGCTCGCCGCCTCGACCCAGGCCGGATACTTCGATAGTTCGTGACGTTCGCCGCGCCCTCAGGCGGGTACCGGATATGGATGATTCAGAGATTCACATCAGGGCGAGCCACGGCGTCGTCACGCTCACCGGATCGGTGCCGGAAAGCTGGCAGATCTCGCGCGCTGGCAATGCAGCAAGATCAGTGCTCGGAGTCACGTCGGTGACGAACAGATTGACAGAGCGAAAGAGCGATGCAGCAAGCATTGAGCAACGTCTCGCGGCATCGGCCGGATAGGCTCGATGTTGATCTCATCACTTCGGGAAGCTCCACGAAGGCGCAACGCGCGACTGTTGCGCGAAAACCTGATTTTGGGGTCGTTCGCGCCTCAGCTCGCTGCATTTAGCCCTTCACGCGTTCCGATCGCGAATCGTATGGCGCCCTAAGATGCACGATTGCCCTCACCTGTTCGCCCGCCACGTCGATCGTATAGCGGCCTTGCGTGAGCCACGCGGCATCGGCGGCACCATCGGCACGGTTCACGAAACCCATTGCAACCGGACATCGCAATGTATGCCCAAACGCGGCTGAGGTTACCGCCCCTACCGGCTTGCCGTCGCGCAAGATTGCTTCGCCACCCCACAGCATCAGATGTTCGGCGCCGTCGACCGTCAGGATCGCGAGACGCCGGCGCAGCGGCGCCTCGCGCAGACGCAGAAGGGCGTCGCGACCGCGGAAGGCGATGTCCCGGTCGAGCTTGCAGGCGAACGCCAGGCCTGCCTCGAACGGATTGCAATCCGGCGAAAGCTCGCGGCCCCAGGCCCGATAGCCTTTTTATGACGCTATCGAGCGACGACATTCGCTGCGTCTCGAGCATACTGCGTGGGCGGCAGCCCGACATGACGCGTGAACGCGACGCTGAATGCGCTCGCCGAGCCGTAACCGACACGTTCCGCGATCACCGCGATGCTGACTTCGTTCCGGCGCAGCAGGCTCCTGGCGACGGCCATGCGCCACGACAACAGATACTCCATCGGTGCCACGCCGACTGCGCGGCTGAATCGATCGAAGAAAGAGGACCGTGAAAGCGCGGCGGTTTTTGCGAGTTGTGCGATCGTCCAGGGCTTGTGCGGACTCTCGTGCATATGACGGATGGCGAGCGCGAGACGGGCGTCGGCGAGGCCGCGGACGAGTCCGGGCGACGCCCCCGTCCCCGTGGCTCGCAACGCTTCAATGAAGAGCACCTCGAGCAGTCGCGCCAGCACGACCTCGCGCGCGGGCCGCTGCGCGCGCGATTCTTCCCTCACGAGCTTGACGAGCGTCGCCAGCCTGGGTTCACCGCGCACGTGCGCGAGCTTGGGCAAGAGCGAGACAAGCAAGGCCGCATCCGGCGAACCGAACGCGCAGAGGCCCGCAAGCCATTGGGCTTCTGGCGCGACCGATGCATCGCCGAAACGAAAGCTGCCGTCGGGCAGTGCCGCGGGCGCGATATCGGAGACGTCGTCATCGTCGGGCGGGTTGATGCTCGTCATCGTGAAGCTAAAAACTTCGGGCACGAGCACGAAGTCATCGGCCTGAAGAATGAGCGGCTCGCAACCATTGACGGATAGACGGAAGGAACCTTCGAGCACCACGCAATAGAACGGCTGGCCGACTTCCGTGCGGCTCGCGCGCCAGCGCCCGGCGCCGCTCAGCACTTTCGAGAACGTGGGCGTCGGCCTCAGCAATGTGACGATTTCGGCGAGCGGGTCGATCATGATCGGACGATTTCGAATGAAACCTGGACGCTCAATTGTAGCGAGTCCCGGTGGTCAGGACTTATTGTGTTGGGACTGTCACCAACCACAGGATTCGACATGAAGACCGTCTTGATTACCGGTTGCTCGTCCGGCTTTGGCCTCGAAATCGCGCGTTATTTTCTGGATCGCGACTGGCGCGTTATCGCCACGATGCGCGCGCCACGCAAAGACCTCTTGCCGCGCTCCGATCGTCTTTCGATTCTCGCCCTCGACGTGAAGGACCCGCAAAGCATTCGCGCCGTCATCGATGCCGCCGGTCGGATCGACGTGCTCGTCAACAATGCGGGTATCGGTTTTCTGAACGCGCTCGAAGGAACGCCGATGGACACCGTGCGCGATATCTTCGAGACCAACACGCTCGGTACCATTGCGATGGCGCAGGCCGTGTTGCCGCAGTTCCGCGAGCGCCGCGAAGGTGTGATCATCAATGTGACGTCGACCGTCACCTGCAGACCGCTGCATTTGCTGTCGGTCTACACCGCGAGCAAGTCCGCGGTCAACGCGTTCAGCGAATCGCTCGCGCTCGAACTGGAGCAGTTCAATGTGCGCGTGCGTGTCGTGCTGCCGGGACGCGCGCCTTCCACCCGCTTCGGCGAGAACGCGCAGGCACGTATGAAAGACGGATTCGCCGAGCCGTACGGCGCGCTCGTGGAGCAGATTTTCGCAAACTGGCAGAAAGAAACGGCCGTCACGCACGCATCGGATGTCGCCGAAGCGGTTTGGCTCGCAGCGACCGATTCATCGAGCCCGTTCAACATCCCCGCCGGCGAGGACGCTGTCGAGTGGTACAACGCGGCCGCTAAATAGCACGAGTAAAAATCGCCGAGATGAGAGCCTCGGGCCTCAGACCTGGCCGATGCCGCCGTCATTCATCAAATCCGCGCCCGTCATATAGGAACTCTGTTCGGAGGCGAGAAAGAGCGCCGCGCTGGCCATCTCCTCGGCGCGGGCGAGTCGACCGATCGGGACCATGCTCTTGTACATGCTCACCAGATCCTCGCGTGTCGCCGACTGGGAGTCGAGAATCGGGGTGTCGGTGACACCGGGGCTAAGCATGTTGACGCGAATGCCGCGATCCTTGAATTCGGCGGCCCAGGTGCGGGCATAGGAACGCAACGCGGCCTTGGTCGCCGCGTAGGCGGTATGACCAGGGATGCCCATGACGTGCATGGCCGACGAAACCAGGATGATCGACCCGCCACCTGTCATCAACGGCAGCAGCTTCTGCACCAGGAATACCGGGCCGCGCGCCATGAGGTTGAATGCCTTGTCGAAATGCTCAGGCGTGATGGTGTCGATCGAAGCCTGCTCGGTAAAGCCCGCGTTCGACACGATGATGTCGACGACACCTTTTTCGCCCCTGACTGCCGCAGCGACACGGTCGAGGTCATCGAGATTCGCGGCGTCGGCCTGAAGCGCGGTAACGTTGCGTCCGAGCAGTTTGACGGCCTCGTCGAGCTGGCCTTGGCGCCGACCGAAGATAAAGACGTGAGCGCCTTCGGCGACGAATCGCCTGGCGATCGCCAGGCCGATACCCGTCGTTCCGCCGCTAATCACGGCGATCTTCCCTGCGAGAGTAGACATTGAAGCTTCTGCCTGTTGGTGAATGGAAGTGACATCGTAATTGCGGCCCCTGCGAATGATAATCGGCGGATTTATCATAAGATCCATTCACCGAGAGAATAGATCGCACGAGAGAAATACAATGGATCGGTTTCACGAATTGAACGCCTTCTTCGCCGTCGTTGAAGCGGGTGGCTTTTCCGCCGCGGCGCGCAGAACCGGCGAGTCACAGTCGGCGATCAGTAAGTCGATCGGCGCGCTGGAAAAGCGCCTGGGCGTGCTGCTATTCAACCGAAGCACACGCAGCGTGACCCTGACGGATCAGGGGCAGAAATACTACGAACGCACCAAGCCGTTGCTGGACGAGATTGAGGTGGCCGACAGCGAACTGACCAGCAGCACGCTGGATGTCTCGGGGCTGGTCCGGATCGCCTCTGCCTCTACGTTCGGTCGCCTGCACGTTGTTCCGCTCATTCCCGAGCTGCTGTCGCGCTATCCTGGTCTGCGGGTCGAGCTCGTGTTGTCGGATTTCGTACGCGATATGGTCGAGGATCGAATCGATCTCGCGATTCGAGTGGGCTCCGTCAACGATCCGGATTCGGTCGTGAAGCGGATTGCGAGCACCCCGCTGGTCTGCGTCGGATCGCGTCGCTATTTCGAGCAATACGGTGTACCGAAGGATCCTACCGAACTCGCCAATCACAATTGCCTGCTCTACGGCGGTCTGATGGAGTCGGCAAACTGGCCGTTTCATGGGCCACGAGGCCGATTCAGCGTACCGGTGCGAGGCAACCTGTCGTCGAATAGCGTCGAGACAATACGATCGGCCGTGCTCGCGGGCGTGGGAATCGGCCTCTTCGCGAAGCTCTCGCTCGCCGACGAACTCAAGCATCCCGACATTGTGACCGTGTTGGACGACTTCATTCGCGACGCCCGTGATGTAAGCATCATCTGGCCGAGGCGTCGTTTCGTGCCTGCGCGCGTGCGCCGGGTGACTGACTATTTTGCTGCTGCGCTGCCGCAGCGCTTGTAGGATCGCGACGTCCGTGAACTAAAAGCTGGCTGGCGGCACTGCGTGCGTCTGAATCAGTCGATTCCGGCGCGCACTTCAAACGCCGTCCGTCACGCAATGTTCGCGAGCGGCGCGCGTCGAGTGCCTGCGTCGCTCGACATCGAATCCCGCACATGGCGCGCGAATTCCTGTGCTGCTGGCTGAACCGTCGCGGGCAATCGCAGACAGATCGCGAACGCAGGCAGTGCAGGCAAGCCGCTGACTCGAAACGTGAGCGTCTCCAGATCGGCCGGCACCGTGGAGGCGAGCCAGGCCGTGATCGCGAGGCCCGCGCGCACCGTTGCGGCGGTCGCCTCGATGTTTCCGCTCTCGAACACCGTGCGCCACGCAATGCCCTCGTCCGCGAGCGCGCCGAGCACCACCGGACGGAAAGCACAACGCTCGTCTACCATCGACAGCGGCAACGGCCGCTTCTGCCATGCATCACTGCCGCGCCCCTTGACCCACACCAACGGCTCGATGCAGACCACTTCACCTTCGGCTTCGCTTGCGACATATTCGACCAACGACACGTCAACGCGACCGCTATTCACCGCTTCGCTCAGCTCTGGCGACGCCGCGCACACCAACGAAATTTCGACGTGCGGATGCGCCTCGGCGAATGCCTTCATCGCGGGCGCGAGCCGCGTCACGAGATCGTAAGGCACGCCCACACGCAAGGCGCCGCGCAACGGCTGGCCGGTCATGTCGGCCCAGATTTCATCGTTCAGCCGCAGCAGCTTGCGCGCCTTCACGAGAAACTGCTCGCCTTGGTGCGACAGTTCCAGCCGGCGCGTCTTGCGAACGAACAGAAGGCAATCCAGCACATCTTCGAGGCGCTTCACCTGTTGGCTCACGGCGCCTTGCGTCATGTGCAGCAGATTCGCGGCGACCGTCATGCTGCCGCTATCGGCGACGGCAACGAAGGTGCGGACCAGATCGAGGTCGAGGTTTCGGCTCATCTATGCATTATGCGGCGTAATGTACCGCATCAATATTATTAGCTTTCACGATGCCTTGACGATCCGTACAGTGCGAATTCACTGATCCGAATGTGCACCGATGACCTCGATTCTGCCGCTTCTGCTCTTCGTCGCCGTCGCGACCGTGACGCCCGGCGGCGCGACCACGCTCGCCGCCGCCTCAGGAGCACGCTTCGGCTTCGTACGCTCGATACCGCTGATGCTCGGCATCGCGATGGGCCTCGCCTTGCTCGCTGCGCTCGCCGCACTCGGGCTTGGCGGTCTGCTTCTCACGCTGCCATCGCTGCAAACGGCGGTGAGAACGCTCGGCTCCGCGTATCTGCTGTGGCTCGCGTGGCGCATCGCGCGCAGCGGGCCGCCAAACGCGAGCAATGGCCCCGTGCGGCCGGTTTCGCTCGTCAACGGTTTCCTGCTGCTCTGGCTCAACCCGAAAGGCTGGGCGATGACGGTTGGCGCGGCGGCGTCTTTCGCGCTGCTCGCAAACAATCCGAACCGCCTCGCGATGCTGCTCGGTGCAGCGTTCGGGGTGACTGCGTGCGCGTCGCTCGCGCTGTGGTGTGCGCTCGGCGTGCTATTCGCGCGGCTGTTTCGGACGCCGCGCCACTGGCGCATTCTCAATCTCGCGATGGGTGTGCTGCTCGCCGCATCCCTCATTCCGACCTGGAGATAAGCATGTCTTCCCATCCGTTCGCCGAATCGTTCGACCTTGAAGCCGCGTTCGCCGATGTGTCGGATCATTGGTCGCCGAAAGTTGTCGCACAGGTCAACGATCAGTACGTGAAGGTCGCGAAAGTGCGCGGGTCTGAAGCGGGAAGGGATGTCTGCTCCGCTTCCGTGTCCAGACAACGCGTGTCAGTTGTAGCCAAGGACAGCGGCGGACGCCACGTCCGGCCTCTCAGGAACATTCGAAGCGATCGTCGATACCGTCGATGCGAGAAACGATCTATATACCGAGCGCGATCGATTTTCAGAGCCATTCTCGCCGTTTCGAGCGCGCGTCGCACATCTGCTCGAGTCGACGCTGAAAGGCGATAGATCGGAGCTGTTCATAGTGTTCCCTCCGTCTTCCTGGGTTTAGAACCGGTTGATTGACTTGTGGCGGCCAGACCCTTTCGCCATCCGAAGCGAAATGGTGCTCAGTGCAGTTTGACGTGCGGCGCGGTGCTTCGACGGAGCCGATGCGCGAGGGTATTGACGATCATGCGTGCATAGCCATGCAGCGCTGCAACGTGCATCCGATACAGCGACAAATACATGAAGCGAGCAAGCAGTCCGTCCACGAGCATGCTGCCGCCGATAAGACCTCCCATCAGACTCCCTACCGCATTCGCGTGCCCGAGCGACACTAGCGAGCCGAGATCGCGATAGGCAAACTCCGGAAGCTTTTTCCCCTCGATCCGTCGCGCAAGTGCCTTGACTAAAAACGATGCCTGCTGATGAGCCGCCTGGGCGCGCGGTGGAACATTGCGCTCGAAACCCAACCATGGACAGGCCGCGCAATCGCCGAATGCGAATATATGGTCGTCGAGATCCGTTTGAAGCGTGCGACGCACACTGAGTTGCCCCAGATGATTGACGGTCAGCCCATCGAGCGTTGAAAGCACCGCGGGTGCCTTGATGCCCGCGGCCCACACCGTGAGATCCGCACGTATCGTCTTGCCGTTTTTCGTGCGGATGAGTCCGGGCGCGACCTCCGCGACCCGCTCGTCGACCATCAACTTGACATTGAGTTTGTCCAGCAGTCCGGCAGCTGCGGTGGACACGCGTTCTTTCAACGCTGGCAGAATCCGCGGCCCAGCTTCAATGAGCACGATCCCGACGTCGTGTGTGGGGTCGAGCCGATGCAAGCCGTATGATGAAAGTACCTTCGCCGTATTGCGCAATTCGGCGGACAATTCCACGCCCGTAGCGCCCCCGCCAACTATCGCGACCTGAACACGAGGCGCGTGATCGACGGGCACGCCACATGCACTCCGCTCACCGGCGTCTCGTTGTTGTTCGGCGCGAATGCAAGCTGAAATCAGGCGCTTTCTGAAGCGTTCCGCTTGAGCGACGTTGTCAAGCGCGAGCGAATTTTCCGCCGCGCCCGCCACGCCGAAGTAGTGCGTTGTACTACCGATGGCAAGAATCAACGAGTCGTACCCGATTCGGCGCGGCGGTACCAGTTCGGTTCCGTCGTCATCGAGCAGTGGCGCAAGCAGGACCTGCCTCGAGCCACGATCCAGTCCGACAAGTTCGCCCTGGATGAACTGGAAGCCGTGCCACTGGGCTTGCGCGGCGTACGCCAGTTCCTGTGCGAATGGGTCCAGACTTCCTGCTGCGACCTCGTGCAACAGGGGCTTCCAGATATGCGTCGGGTTGCGGTCGATCAACGTAATGGAGGCACGTTGCGCCCCGCTTTGCCGACCACCATAACGATCGCCTAGCCTCGTTGCGAGTTCGATGCCACCCGCCCCTCCTCCCACGATCACAAAACGATGCATGCAGATTCTCCCTGGACGACGACGCGCGGTACGGAAATCCAACACAACGGTTGAGAACAACTATCGCAGAAGCCCGACGGCAGGAAAATCTCATAGTTCTGATGGCTGCCTTCAGGTTTTCTGATTGAGAGATCTCCTACTGACCTCGCCCTCAACGGCGTACTCGCACTGTCTGGAATCCCCTCCAGGTTCACACGCACGATGCCCGAGACCCGGCGCGCGACTTCACTTAGGCGCAGTCGGCTCGCCGCGATGGCCAGGCGCTCGAACGTACTGCTAAACGCAGTTCGGTGCCCTTCCACTCGGCGTGGTCGTCAAAGGGGTGATCGTAGGTGTAGGTGCCGCGCTGATGGCTGGGGGTCGTTCTTCGCCAGATCTGTGGTGATCAGGATGAAGCCATCAACGTTCAGACTTTTGGTCGATGGATTGATGCTGTCGGCAGGTATCTCATCGTTGTGGGCCGCAATGGCACGATGACTGCGTCGCCGAACTCGCTGAAACAGGCGCCATCGCAGCTAGCGAAAAGATGCCTTGCAACGCCGCCGCCAGTTCGCAGATAGCGTCGCTGATGCAGTTCATTCGGTCTTTATTCTCCAATGCGCTTGAAGCTGGCGTAGTAATCGTCGGTGTAATAGCACTCGCGGGTTTGCCTGCGCGGCCCACCACATACGATCCGACGCTGCCCCCGATCCGTCGCGCCTGGTGTGCGAACCGTATAGGTGTGGTAGTACCCGCGCGGATGCTTCGGCAGCAAAGCCGCACTGTTACGAAACAAGACGCCGTCATCGCTAAACGGGAAGGGGCCGCCCGCTTTGATCAGTCGCAGTGTTTCGGCCGCTTCCGCCGGCAACTGCGCCTTGGTGACGGTGACCAGCGCGCCCGTTCCTTGGGCGCCTGATGCAGCGGTTGCAGCGCTCGCACCCTGTGCTGGCTGAACCGGCGCCGAGCTCGCGGATGCGCCCGATGCCTCAGTGGCGCTTTGCGGTCCCTGCTTGCCGCATCCGCCGAAGATCGCGCTCAATGCGACGATGCAGGAGACAGCCCACGCTCTCTTCACGAAACGGTTCTCCCTTCGTTGACCAGCACCCGACGACCTGGATAGACGTAAAGGTATCGCTAATGACGGAGCGAATCAACGATCCATCGTAGACCCGTGCCTGCATGCGCGCGAGAATCGTGGTTTAACGATGGTTTCCACGCCTGCAGCGGAGTACGAAATGGACGATCCCTATGATCTTCAGCGCTTCCTCGATGCACAAGAGCCGGTCTACGACCAGGTATGCGATGAACTGAGGCACGGACGCAAGCGAAGCCACTGGATGTGGTTCGTGTTTCCTCAAATCGAGGGGCTCGGAACCAGCGCAATGGCTCAGCGATTCGCGCTTTCGTCGCTGGACGAAGCGCAAGCCTATCTGCGCCACCCGATACTCGGCCCACGGCTGCGCGAAACGACGCACCTGGTCAACCTCGTCAGCGACCGCTCCGTCGAGGAAATATTCGGGTATCCGGATGACCTGAAGTTTCGCTCGTCGGTCACCTTGTTCGCGCGCGCCACGAACGACAACGACGTATTCATCGAAGCTTTGCGCAAGTATTTCGGCGGAGAAGCCGATCCGCGGACCCTCCAGCTGCTCTAGACCATTTTGGTAGCGGTCCCGCGCACGCGGGGCGCAGCGGACCGCGCAATTCCGCTCCCGGTGCAGTGCGTGGTCACTGCCCGCTCACATCGGCTGCACGGGATCGAAAGAGCAGCAGGTGATCCGTGCCGGATTCGGACAGCCAGACCTCGCCCGAACGACCCATCATCTGACGCACGTTCGCGTGGTCACGCGGCAGCCGCAACACGTCGAACCGCTCGGCACGCGGATCGAAGCGCACTAGCGCATTAGCGCTCCATTCGCTGAGCCAGACGATGTCCTGGTCGTCGACGAATATTGCATACGCGTGCGGATCGTTGCCGGGCAGTCGCCATTCGCGCCAATGATGCGTGCCAGGATCGTACACGCCGACTTTTCCGGCGTTCCACTCGCTGACCCAGATGCGCCCCCTGGAATCGGCCCAGACGCGGCGCGCGCCCTGATTCGACGTTGGTGGCTCGATGACCTGTGCCGCGCCCGTGGTCGGGTCGATGCGACCTACGTAATTTCCCGCCAGCGAAGCGAAATACAGATCCCCGGAGCGGGTCACGCAGATACCGTAGGGCCCGGCGCCGCGTGGGGCATCAAAGACGCGCATGCGCGATCGCTGCGGATCGAGTTCGCCGTAGATACCACTTTGCCCCGTAAACCACAGATGCCCCTGTTTGTCGAACACGGCGGTATTCAGATTGGCATCTGGCCGGTCCTTGGGTAGCGGAAAACGCGTGACGGCGAGCGTCTTCGGATCGATACGCACGATTGCGTTCTGGCCGCCGTCAGTGACCCACGCCGCACGATCGGGGCCGACGATCACGCCATGTGGCGCCGATCCGGCGCCGAGTGCGATCGTGTCGGTTCTGCCGCTGCGCGGGTCCAGCCGCCCGACCGCTCCCCGCGCCTGCGCGGTGTACCACACGGTGCCGTCACGCGCCGGTGCGACGTCATGCGGTGCGCTGCCGGCCGGGACGGCGAAGCTCTCGAACGACGGCGGCTGTGCTTGAGCCTGCGCGAGGCCAAGGTTGTCTGTGCTGATCGCGCAAGCGATGGCGTAAAGAGCCAGGGCAATCGCAGACCGGGCAGTGGATTGCGGGGCAAGCTTCGGAAAATGTTTGAAGTCCAAGCGGGCAAAATCCATCGTCGCACGAAGTCGCTCGAGCGCCGCATGCCCCGGATGGATCGCGAACATCCACCAAAGAAGCCCCACAAGTAACAGCAGAGGAATCAGCATGGGTGGTCTCCATCGCTGCTTGTGCCAGCTAACGTATCACGAATGCCACTTGCCAAGGTCAACCCGACGTTTCAATGCTTGGCGGCATGCGCTTCCTCGACGTTGTCGAAAGTGCGATTCGCCGGGATATTCGTTGCCGGGTTTGCGTGCAATGGAACCGCACCAGGGTAAATACAGATTCGATTGCTCAAAAAGCTTTATAGAATGGCCGATATTAGCAAGGAGCAATACTGCTTGCTATAGATTAATCAAAGATACCCCGCAGAACCCGGAGACGCCATGCAGATCGACTACCAAACGATGCGGTTCGACTACGAACGAGCCGCCGACCACGATGCCGGTGCACCGCTCACCTATCCGGTCGTGGTGATCGGCGCTGGCCCGGTCGGGTTGTCAGCGGCCATCGATCTGGCCCAGCAGGGCGTTCGCACCGTACTGCTCGACAATGACGACACGCTGTCGAGCGGTTCGCGCGCAATCTGTTTTGCGAAGCGGACGCTGGAAATTTTCGATCGGCTCGGCTGCGGCAAGCAGATGGTCGACAAAGGCGTGAGCTGGAACGTCGGCAAGGTGTTCCTGCAGGATGAACTGATCTATACGTTCAACCTGCTGCCCGAGACAGGCCACGCGCGCCCAGCATTCATCAATCTGCAGCAGTACTACGTCGAAGGCTATCTGGTAGACGAGGCGAAGCGAACCGCGAATCTGCAGATGCGCTGGAAAAGCAATGTGATCGGTGTGACCCAGCAAGACGACCATGTCGAGTTGCGGGTCGAAACGCCCGACGGCATTTATCCGATGCGCGCGCAATACGTGGTCGCCGCCGACGGCGCGCGCAGCGCGGTGCGCAAGGCGCTCGGTCTCGACAGTCATGGTCGCACCTTCAAGGACCGCTTCCTGATCGCGGATGTGAAAATGAAGGCGCCGTTTCCGACCGAACGCTGGTTCTGGTTCGATCCGCCCTTCCATCGCAACCAATCCGTACTGCTGCACAGGCAGCCCGACAACGTCTGGCGCATCGATTTCCAGCTCGGCTGGGACGCCGATCCTGTCGCCGAAAAACAGCCTGAAAAAGTGATTCCGCGCGTGAAAGCGCTGCTCGGCGACGATGCCGGGTTCGAGCTCGAATGGGTCAGCGTCTACACGTTTTCGTGTTTGCGGATGGACAGTTTCCGGCATGGCCGCGTGCTGTTCGCGGGCGATTCGGCGCATGGCGTGTCGCCGTTCGGCGCGCGCGGCGCGAATAGCGGCGTGCAGGATGCCGACAATCTCGCCTGGAAGCTGCGGCTCGTCGTCAACGGCGACGCGCCGCCGGCGCTGCTCGATACCTATGCATCCGAGCGCGAGTATGCGGCGGACGAAAACATCCTGAACTCATCGCGCGCCACCGACTTCATCACGCCGAAAAGCGCGGTTTCGCGGATGTTCCGCGATGCCACGCTTAAGCTCGCAAAAGAGTGTCCGTTCGCGCGGCGCATCGTCAACAGCGGCCGTCTGTCGGTGCCGGCAGTTCTGCGCGACTCGCCCCTGAACTCGCCCGACGCCGACGCGTTCACCGGTGCGATGGTGCCCGGCGCGGCCAGCACCGACGCGCCGGTCAAGCTCGCTGGCGAAGACGCCTGGTTCCTGAATCAGACCGGACATGGCGGCTTCACGGGTGTGCAATTCTGCGGCCCGGGAGACGACCTGACGAAATGCGCCGAACGGCTTCGCGCGCTCGCATGCCTCGCGGTGCCGGTTCACTCGTTGATCGTCGTGCCGCGTGGCGCGGCCGTGACCGCGCTGCCGGAGATGCCTCACGTCACGGTGATCGAGGACGTCGAAGGCATCGTTACGCATCGCTTCGATGCGCGGCCCGGCACCTTTTATCTGCTGCGTCCGGACCAGCACGTCTGCGCGCGCTGGCGCGCCCTCGACACCGCCTCGGTCGCCAAGGCCGTGGATCGCGCAACCTGCAACGGATAACCATCATGACCAAGCTGAACATCGAAACGAATATGGCCGATCCCGATGCGTTCTATGAAAAGCTCATCGACGCGCACAATGGACTGACCGACGAGCAAAGCCATTTCATGAACGCAAAACTCGTGCTGCTGCTCGCGAACCACATCGGCGATGCCGACGTGCTGCTCGAAGCGCTGGCGCTGGCGCGCGCGGATTGACGACCCAGGCTCAGCGCCCGATCCAGCCGAACCGCCACGACAGCCGTCGTGTCGTGGCGAGCAGCCTCTGTGCGGTCGTGCCGTGCGCGCTGAAATCAAAGCCGCCCGACGGACCGATCACCGCGACCACCAGACTGACGCTGCCCGTATGATCGAACACGGGCGCGGCCAACGCGCCGATGCCCGGCACCGGCGCATCGAGTGCGTCATCGATGCCGTCGCTCACAACCTTCGCGCGACGTGCCAGATAGGCCGGAGCCAACGACGGCGGGCCCTTTTTCGGCGCCACGAGCACTTCCGCAACCGGCGCGCCCGCGAGTCTGATCGATTCCTGCGACAACAGCCCGACCAATACGTCGTCCGCAAGATGCGCGGCGAACACGCGCCCTATCGCCGTGTTGACGAGCGACATCACGGTGCCCACGCGCAGGCTCACGTGTTGTGGTCTCGCCGATTCTTCGAAACGGATTACCGTGGGACCCAAAGGTCCAAGAATCGCCACCGCGACGCTCATGCCGGACTCCGCCGCAAGCGTGACGATCTCCGGTTCGGCATCGCGAATCGGCGACATGCGCTGCAATGCGATCAGGCCGAGCTCCATGCCGAGCGGTCCCGCACTGAAAAGACCGGCGTCGTCGCGGCTCAGCAAGCCGACCTTGAGCAGACTCACCAGATGCGGAAACGCCTTGGCGGCAGGCATATCGGCGGCCGCGGCCAGATCGCGCAGCGACAGCGGACGGCCGGCGGCAACGAGTGCCAGCAGGAGTTCGCCTGTGTTGTCGAGCGCGCTGATTCCGCGCTGAGCTTTCGTGTCGTTGAGTTGGGGCGTGTTCGCGTCGGACGCGTCCGGGGTTTCGATCTGCATGATTCTCAGCTGGGTGTGACCAGCGCTTCGGTGATACGTCGGGAAGTTTCGAGCAACTGACGCGCGACCACACCGTCCCACGCGACTTCGATCGAGCCCGACGAGCCGATCGCCGTCAACGCGAGTTGCATCCGTTGATCGCCATCGAACACCGGCACGCTCAGACTGCTGATGCCCGGACTTGGCGCATCGATTCCTCGCTCGATGCCGCGCGCGCGGATCTCATCGAAACGTTTGCGCCACTCCTTGCTAGTCGGCCCTTTGGCGGCGCGGCCGCGCGCCGGCGTCGGGTCCGCCGAATGCGCCTGGCTTCGCGCCATTTGCGCGACCTGCTCGGGCGCACAGAACGCGCAGAATACGCGGCCCGTCGATGTCGCTTCGAGCGACATCACCGTGCCGATGTGCAGATTGACATGCAGCGGCGCACCGCTGCGCTCGTATCGGACAATGGTCGGGCCCTGCACGCCCGCCACGCAGATCGCCACGCTAAGACCGATCCGCTCCGCGAGCGACGCCGCGTGGTCAGCCGCGATGCGATAGACCGGCTGCTGTTCGATATGCATGAGGCCAAGCCGCAACGACAGCGGCCCCGGCTCGTAGTTGCCGGTCAGGGCATCGCGCTTGACGAGGCCGAGGCGCGTCAGGCTCACGAGATAGGTATGCGCCTGCGCCGACGACAGTTGCGCCTCGCCGGCCAGTTCGGTCAGCCCGAGCGGTTCGCGCTGTCGCGCCAGCGCCTGCAGCAGACGTCCGCCGACCTCGACGCTCTGAATCCCCCGCTGTTTCTTTTCGCTTGTCGTATCAGCCATCGTGTTGTCCGCCCTTGACCCGAAGGAGATTCGGCCCGTCCGGTGTCGCCCGTGGAAGGCCTAGATGGTATCCGATCGGACCGTGCCGACCAACCAACGGAGTTTACCCTAGCTTAGTGAATGACAAGGTATTTTGTCATTGACAAATCACAACATGACGACGACTATTAGTCATCCCCCAACGAGTCGTGAGACGGAGACAGACATGGCGAAGGCTTTCGCATCCCAGGCCGATCTGGAAGAAAAGAAGATCACGTGGACCCAATTGTCGGAAAACGCGTATGCGTATACGGCCGAGGGCGACCCCAACTCCGGCGTGATCATCGGCGACGACGGCGTGCTGATCGTCGACACCACCGCCACGCCAGCCATGGCGCAAGACCTGATCGCGAAGATCCGCAGCGTCACCGACAAGCCGATCAAATACGTCGTGCTGTCGCACTATCACGCGGTGCGGGTGCTGGGTGCGTCGGCGTACTTCAAGGAAGGCGCGCAGCAGGTGATCGCCAGCCGCGGCACCTACGAAATGATCGTCGAGCGCGGCGAAGCCGATATGAAATCGGAGATCGAACGCTTCCCGCGTCTTTTTGCAGGCGTCGAAACGGTGCCCGGTCTGACGTGGCCGACGCTGGTTTTCGAAAAGGAAATGACGCTCTTTCTCGGCAAGCTCGAAGTGCGCATCGCGCATCTCGGCTCCGGCCACACGAAGGGCGACACGGTCGTCTGGCTGCCGTCGCAGAAGGTGTTGTTCTCCGGCGACCTGGTCGAGTACGACGCGGCCTGCTATTGCGGCGACGCGCAACTCGAACAATGGCCGACGACGCTCGAAGCACTGCGCGCCCTGAACGCGGAGAAGCTGGTGCCGGGTCGCGGCCCCGCGCTACTGTCGCCGGCGGAAGTGAACAAGGGCCTCGATTACACGAAAGACTTCGTCACCACGCTATTGCAGGCGGGCCGTGACGCATTCAGGGACAAGCTCGATCTGAAGGGCGCGATGGCGCTCACGCGCAAGTCCATGGACCCGAAGTTCGGCAACGTCTTCATCTACGAGCATTGCCTGCCGTTCGACGTGTCGCGAGCCTACGACGAAGCAAGCGGCATCAGCCATCCGGGCATCTGGACAGCGCAGCGCGACAAGGAAATGTGGGACGCGCTGCAGAATTGATCGTTCTGTGCATTCGGGGAAAGGCCGTTCGGTCTTTCCTCACTTCCGTTTAGACCATGAAGGCGCGCTCCGCACGCGGAGCGCGACATGCAGCATTCCCTCGATGGCAACGCTATTGGCTGCGCCGCGCCCGTCGCGAGTGACGATTCGGTGTTCAAGAAGGTCGCGTGGCGCGTCGTGCCGTTTCTCTTTCTTTGCTATGTCGCGTCCGTTGTGGACCGGATCAATATCGGCTTCGTGCAATTGCAGATGAAGCATGAGTTCAGCTTCAGCGACGCGATGTATGGACTCAGCGCGGCCGTGTTCTATCTCGTCTATGTGCTGTGCGAAGTGCCGAGCATACATAGTCGAATATATACCTAGTATTCCAGTGCTTTTCAGACGGACCTCAAATGCCGCTGGCAGCAAGCATCACCCCCGGCACTGGCGAGCTACCTGTTGCGGGCGTGTTGACCTGGGTTTGACGTGCCGGCCCTGAGCACAGGGTATCCGACTACCGGGACGTGCTGCAACTGCTGCTGCCGCGCGGACGTGTGTGGCTCCGCGAAGTCGTGACGACACAGACTGCAGTGCTGCGCGGGCTGACTCTCACCTGCGCCACGCTCGACGCATGCGCAGCGTTTCTGCCCACCGATGCTTTTCCCGCTTCGACGTTTGAACTGCTACCGGAGCGTGAAGCCACCCTTGGGCCTTCCCGATCCCTGCGCCGGTTCCGCGCCCACCGTAGCCTAAGGTGTCGCAGAGGTCGTCGCACGGCACATTGCGACGGGCGGCCAGTCCGTTGCCTATACGCAGCCGTCGCCGCGGCGACCGGCTACGCCATCACGACTCGGCAGTTTGCTCCCTCGCAGTTTGGCGCGGCATTCTGCTCACTTTTTGCCGACGATGACTGAGATTTTATCTGGCAGGTTGATGCAACCACCCTCACCCTCAACAACCTGAGCTTCGTCGGTGCGTTCGCCACGCCCTTCTCCGCATAGGCGAAACAACGTACTTTAGTGCGGGCTGAAACGCCTCGCGCCTGCCCATACCGTGCTGCTTTTTGTGTGCGGGTCAACTTCACGTACCGGTGAATTCCTGAGCCGACTCATTGCACCCAATACCGTTAGCGCCGCGTGAAGTGCATCGTTTCGCGCTGCTCTGTTGCCTGCTCGCGACCTGTACGGTGATCGATATCGAAGGCAACGCAATCACCGCGAGCCATATCGAAGACCACACGGGTATGGTCAAGGTGCCGGCGTCACCGCCTGCTTCGTCGCTATCTCAATAATTGTCAATTTGCATGCCATGATTTAAATTGTGCAGCGCCACGTAATAGAGACGGTCAGGATGGGAGCCACGAAAATTGAGACGGTGCAGACTTCCGCCCGCGTAGTCAAAAGGTCAGTCGTAAATAATTGAGAGTATTTGTGAGATATCTTCTAAAACAATATTTTGACGAAAGCGGCTTCGCCATCCTTCCCAGTTTCTATTCGCCAGAACAGATAGATGAGGTTGTCGATTCGATCACAGAGCGTAAGCTCGATCAACCGATGAATGTGACAGTGGACCTGCTAGACACAGGAGAACGTAGTTTCCTGGGTTTGCTGACACCGCAGGAAATCGCGACGCGACGGATGAAGATCAACGATCTCTATCTCGATATGGCTGGAGTTCGCGAACTTGCACTGTCAGAGCGGATCGCTCCGATTCTTCTGGATCTATTGGGCCACTTGCCTGCACTCTGTAACAGTCTCTACTTCGAAAAAGGCAGTCAACAACCCGCCCACGTCGACTCGATTTACATGACTCCGACAACTCCCGATCACCTGATCGCTATCTGGGTTGCGCTTGAAGACGCGCACGTGGATTCAGGGCAACTGGAATACTACCCAGGTAGTCATAAAATCGAGCAGATGATTTTCAGCAACGGTACGCCTCACTTTGTACCTGATGAAATGCCAAGGTGGCATGCGTATATGGACGCCGAGGTGGAGCGGCATGGCTTTGAGAAGAAAACCTTCTCGGCAAGAAAAGGTGACGTATTGATCTGGCACGCCAACTTGCTGCATGGCGGTGGTCCGATCGCGGACCCGTCGCGCACGCGCAAGTCGCTCGTCTTCCACTATTTCTCTGCCGACGACGCGACGAACCTCGATCTGAAATTGCACCCCATGTCGTGCGGATTCTGGATTGATCGGCCCATCCAGGACGTTCCAGAGGAAGCGTTTGAGCGCGCCCGCTTCGAGAAAGCGTATCTCACCAAATATCCGGACGTGGCACGAGCCGTGAAGGAGAGCAGGTTCGTTTCAGGTATTCAACACTACGATCTTTTTGGAAAGGCGGAGGGGCGCTCAATCTGAAGCTCTCCAGGTTGCAACGACAAAGAGCAAGCGTCATTGAGTCTCGTTTGCGCATCCTGGCAATACTTTCAGAGCGTCACATCGTCCCAACGATAACAAAGTTTCAATATTTACAACGCCTCATTTCGGCCAAATTTCGCGAGCCTGGCAATGCATCGCGCATTTAATAAATGAATCGAACCATTTCCCGCAGCGTCGACATCATCGCTCATACAGGAATCATGAAATGAGTGATCAGTCGCGAACACGGATCACATGGCTCAAAGCGTTCTGGTTGCTCTTCAAAGGTAACCCGGAGGACGTTGGCAAGGGCTACAAGTGGAAATCCAGCCTTCTGATGGGAGCGCTCATGTGGGCTATTGGGACGCCGTTCATCGGTCATCTTTTTGACGCCCAATTCTCTGGTTCGCTGCCGCCGGAAGCGCCGCTGATCAGGGCGACGGGCCAGTTTGTCCACAAGTTCACCCAGTTCGGTATCCGGCGCGTGCCCTATGTGGACTTCGAGACGGATGACGGCCGGCACTACGCAACTGGCCGCTACGTGATGGACAGCATCGGTCTCGAAGCGCTGGCCCGGAGAGAGCCGCCGGTTCATGTGTACACCGAGGGATTCCTGCTCGAAAACGGCAAGGGATCGTACTGGCCTCTCGTAATCCGTACGCCCGGCGGTACAGACCTGATTCCGCAGCAGCGCCTGCAGGATTCGCTGCGGCGTGCCCGTCGTTACCCGTGGAAAGCAGACATGGTGATGTATTCCATCGCTGGTGTGTTCTGGGCGATCAGCACTCTGAACGCCTATCGCCTGAAGAAAAAACTGTCACAGGAGGACGTGTAAATGGCAACTGAAGCTCTTGCGGATCTGCCGCAGATCTCACCCCGGTCGCTCGGCAACGCGGAAGCGATCGCCACGCTGGTGAACAACCTGACTGGCGGCACGGCAGCAGCGGCAGACGCCGCTGCCCAGATGAGCCAGGCGGCACAAGCTGGCGACCCGTTGGTCGCCTTTGGGCAGAGGTTGGCCGCCGGCATGGACATCGCCGGCTCCGGGCTTTCCACTCTGCAGATGTTCCAGCAGGTCGCGGCCAATTCCGCCAACGCCGGGGCGCTTGCCGGCAAGCTCGCAAGCGGCGCGTCATGGCTCGGCCTGATCGCAAACGCTGGGGTACTCATCCGCGATGCGATTAAAAGTGGAGACGCCCTCGCCAACATCAAGGACAGCGACCTTGTTTCACTACTGGGATCGGCGACCGCATTAGGCGTCACTGCAGTGGCGGCCCCCCAAATCGCCATAGCAGCCGGCATTGCCGCGGCAGGCCTGACCTTCGCCAGCCTCGCGTGGTCCAACTCGCCCTCCCTGCAGGACAATCTCGACGCGATCCGCAGCGTGATCGCGCCGTACTACAACCAGTTGTCCGCCAGTGACCAGCTTTCCTTCACGAACTCGCTGTCGAACACCGTCACGAACGCGCTCGCGGGCGGCATGCCGGTGCCGCAACTGAATGCACTCGGCCTCGTGAGCGGTTATTCCATCGAGGTGCCGACCAGCATCCAGCAGGTCGCAGGTGGAACAGCCTACACCTTTGCTTCGGGCACGACCTTTTTCCAGGCACCAGATTCTGGCCTGCCCGACTTTCTCCTGAATGCGGCAGGCGTTGCGCAGACCGGCACATGGATGATCCGCGACGAGCCGGGCACCGCCTCACAGGCACAAATCTGCACCTATGCCGACGGCAGTTGGTCTCAGTTCTGTAGTGGTGCCGACGGGTCGATTGGCGATATTTTCGTCAACGGTAACGGAAGCAACTATACGATCAGCGCCAGCAGCGGCCAGACCTTCGTCAACGAAAATGGAATCGGCAATCATGTCACGCTCAATGGTACTGGTGTAGTCAATGTACAGGGCAGCCAGACCGATGTGACGCTGGTTGGCAACAATAGCGTCGTCAACTCGCTCGTCGCCAGCAACAATTTCGCGACCACGGGCACCGGTACGGTGTTTCATCTGACCGGCGACAGCGTGACGTTCAACCATAACTCGGATGGCGTCGTCTACGGCGATTCGAATTTCGTGGCTGCAGTGGGCAGCAACGTCGGCGTCACGCTCGTTGGGAACTACGCTCATATCGAATCGCTGATCGCCAACAACGGCTTTGCCGTCACAGGCACGAACTCGGTATTCCAGCTGGCCGGCGATGGCGTGACGTTCAACGAGAATTCGGACGGCATCGTGAGGGGGGATTCGAATGCGATAGCTGCAGCTGGCAGTGGTGTCACCGTGGCCATTGGGGGCAACAACGTCAGGGTTGATTCGTCATTTGCCTGGAATGGCTTCTCAGTAGCCGGAACGGGCGCATTGTTTAACTTGACCGGCGATGGTGTGACGTTCCACCAGAATTCGGACGGCATTGTGAGAGGGGATTCGAACGCGATAGCTGCAGCTGGCAGTGGTGTCACCGTGGCCATTGGGGGCAACAACATCAGGGTTGATTCGTCATTTGCCTGGAATGGCTTCTCAGTAGTCGGAACGGGCGCGTTGTTTAACTTGACCGGTGATGGCGTGACGTTCCATCAGAATTCGGACGGCATCGTGAGCGGGGATTCGAACGCGATAGCTGCAGCTGGTGGTGGTGTCACCGTGGCCATTGGGGGCAACAACGTCAGGGTTGATTCGTCATTTGTCGGTAATGGCTTTTCCATCGCAGGCACGAACTCAGAATTCCACCTGGCCGGCGACGGCGTGACGTTTCACCAAGGCTCAAATGGTATCGTCTACGGTGATTCGAACTCGCTGGCTATAGCAGAAGGCAATAGGGACATCATCGCAGTGGGCAATAACACTTCCGTTAGCGCTGGGGCGAGATGCTCGCTCAGCAGCATTGGCGATAATGGCAACATTAGCATGGGAGCAGGTTCATACCTTTTTGTTAATGGCGGCAATGACACCGTTAATGCGTCCGGTTGCGAGATCGATTTCGGTAGCGCACTGAGGGGAAAGACCATATATATCAATGGCGACAACAATTTCATTAACGCCAACGATTTGAATGGCGTAAACACCAACATTATCGTGACCGGACAGGGAAATTATGTTTACGCCAACGGCGCCACGGTCAGGTTTCAAGGTGATAACCCGGCCAACAACGTCGTGTCGGGCACACTCAATACCACCAATGGGCGTCCAGCTGGCCCGCAGACACCGGTGCCACAGCCGCCGGGCGGGGGTAGTTTTCCGTCCCCGCCGTCAGGAGGCATAGATCAGGGCAACGGGGTGATTAGCTACCCCGTGCCGACTCCGCCGATCTCCGTGAGCCCGCTTAGTACCGCGATCGACATAAGCCTCCAGCCCGCTCCCGCAGTCATGAGCAGCCTGCCGGACGGGCAGGCTACCGCAAGTCTGGCAGACCTGCAGATCAGCAACCTGATCGCCGGCATGTCCTCCTACGATGCCCAGCCGGCGGCCAGCTCGACGCTGCTGCCTGCCGCACAGCCACAACCGTACACGATGCTCGCGGCCAGCCTGCACTGACCCGACGTAATGGAGTCGCGCATCTGCAGCGGATACGCCGCAGATGCGCGCGCCCGGTGCGCCGGGAGTTGTGAGAGTCAAACGCACGAACATGAAAACTGGTTTTGCAATCTGCGTGATTACATGTCATGCACTAATGGGCTGCGCCTACGGACCCCGCGCTGGTCAACCACTTCAACTCTATTCCGAGGTCAGAATACCCGATGAGCTGCTGACAGGCATTCGCCCGCAGGACCGTGGGTTTGCAGTACAGGTTCAGTCACGCATGCGCCAGCATCTCAGGTCCAGCCTTCCCGACACGCAATCTCAGGCGCCGACCGTAATCGATGTCAAGCTCGCAGATGATGGACAGATCACAAGCGCAACCCTCGCGCAAAGTAGCGGTCATGTGGGATGGGACGCCATCGCGTTGGCGGCGGTGAAAAAGGCCTCGCCGCTTCCTCCTCCCCAAGATGATACGCAGCGGCACTTCACCATTACGGTCAGACCAGCCGCCTAGCCAAGCGTACACGAAGCCGCACACCACTATCTCCATTTCCGAAATGTTTGCCAGGTGCGCCTGCCTTACGGCACGCACGTCTGCAACGCCACAAACCGAATGAACGCACCGGATCACCGCACTCCCGCTGAATCCATGCCCGTCGCCGATGCTGGACTCGCGTGTCTTGTCGTCATTGCACGCTTCCACGGCATTGCCGCTGACGCGGCGCAACTGCGGCACGCGTTCGCGCTCGGCAATGAGGCATTCAGCATGGATTCGCTGGTGCTCGGCGCCCGCTCGCTCGGCCTGAAGGCCCGCGTCGCGCCGCTTCGCATCGAGCGATTGGGCCGGGCCCCATTACCTGCACTTGTGTCGGACCGCGACGGTAATCACTTTGTCATCGCACGGTGTGACGGCGAAACCGCCTTCGTACTCGAAGCGCAGGCCTCGGCGCCCAGCGTGATGCCGCTCGATGTGCTCGCCGCACGCATGACCGGACATATGATCCTGTTCGCGTCCCGCGCATCGCTGGCCGGTGAACTCGCGCGCTTCGACTTCTCGTGGTTCATCCCTGCTATCGTCAGGTACCGGCGCCTGCTGCTGGAAGTGTTTGGCATCTCGCTGATGCTGCAGCTCTTCGGCCTGGTCTCGCCGCTCATGTTCCAGGTCGTGATGGACAAGGTGCTCGTTAATCGCACCTACAACACCCTGGATGTCGTCTGTATCGCCCTCTTCGTCAGTGCGACCTTCGAGGTGCTCCTGGCGGGCCTGCGCAACTATACCTTTGCCCACACCACGAACCGGATCGACGTGGAACTGGGCGCGCGCCTGTTTCGCCACCTGGTCACGCTACCGCTGAACTATTTCGCGGCCCGCCGCGTCGGTGACACGGTTGCCAGGGTGCGCGAGCTGGAAAGCATTCGCAATTTTCTGACCGGACAGGCGCTGACGGCGGTCATCGATCTGCTGTTTTCAGTCGTGTTTCTCGCCGTGATGTGTCTCTACAGCGTACGGCTGACACTCATCGTTGTCGTCTCCCTGCCACTGTATGCCGCCGTGTCGGCTGCGCTCATACCGGGTCTGCGGCAGCGCCTGAACGAGAAATTTTCACGCGGCGCGGACAACCAGTCATTCCTGGTCGAGACCGTGTCCGGCATGGAGACGGTCAAGGCGATGGCCGTCGAGCCGCAATTCATCAGGAAATGGGAAGCACAACTGGCCGCCTATGTAGCGTCAGGCTTTCGTGTCGTCAGTCTGAGCAACATCGGCCAGCAACTCATTCAGTACGTCGGGAAGCTGGTCTCGCTGGTCACGCTGTTCTTCGGTGCGCGCCTCGTGATCGATGGCCGGCTCACGGTCGGTGAACTCATTGCATTTAACATGATGTCGCAACACGTCGCCGGCCCGGTGTTGCGGCTGGCGCAACTGTGGCAGGACTTCCAGCAGGTCGGCATCTCGATGCGACGGCTCGGCGACATCCTCAACTCACGCACGGAATTGCCACCCGGCACCCAGACAATGCCCGCGCTCAGGGGCGACATCCGGTTTGAGAACGTGCGTTTTCGCTACCGGGCGGACGGGCCGCCAGTCCTCGACGGGGTCTCGCTCGATATCCGCGCGGGTCAGGTCGTCGGTATCGTAGGCCGTTCCGGCTCCGGTAAAAGCACGCTTGCCAAGCTTCTGCAGCGGTTGTATCTGGCCGAACAGGGCACGCTGCGCATCGACGGCATCGATCTCGCGTTGGCCGATCCCGCGTGGCTGCGCCGGCAGGTCGGTGTTGTCCTGCAGGAGAGTCTGCTGTTCAACCGCTCGATCCGCGAGAACATCGCGCTGGCTGATCCCGGCGCCCCGCTTGAGGCCGTGATGCAGGCCGCGCAGTTGGCCGGCGCGCATGACTTCATCTGCGAACTGCCGATGGCGTACGACACGCTGGTCGAGGAGCACGGCGGCAACCTGTCTGGCGGACAGCGGCAGCGTCTGGCCATCGCGCGAGCCCTGCTGACCGGCCCGCGTATCCTGATCTTCGATGAGGCCACCAGCGCCCTCGACTTTGAAACCGAACGCGTGATCCAGAACAACATGCGCGCGATCTGTGCCGGCCGCACGGTCATCATCATCGCGCACCGCCTGACCACCGTGCGGCACGCCGACCAGATTATCGCGATGGACCGGGGACAGGTCGTCGAGCGTGGCACCCACGATGCCCTGCTGGCGCAAGGCGGCTATTACGCCCACCTGGTCTCCTTGCAGAACAGTTAATGACGATATCACCGCGTTTCCAGGCGTTCGCAGACCTATGCCGCCGCTATGTAGCCGTGTGGCGTGCCGCGTGGTCGGTGCGCACGCAGCTCGATGCACCGGCCAGACTCGACTATGAACTGGCGTTCCAGCCGGCGCACCTTGAACTTGTCGAGACGCCCGTTCACCCGGCGCCGCGCTGGACAGCGCGTCTGATCGTCGCGCTCGCTGTCATTGTCCTTGCCATTGCAGTCTTCGCGAAGCTTGATATCGTTGCAACCGCAAAGGGCAAGCTCGTGCCCAATGGACGGGTGAAGATCGTGCAGCCAGCCATCACTGGTGTCGTGCGGGAAATCGCCGTGCGCGATGGACAGCGGGTTGCCGCCGGGCAACTGCTGCTGAAGCTTGACACCACGCAGGCGGTGGCTGATGAGGACAAGGCGAAATCGGCCAGGCTGGATGCGGCGCTCACCGCAGCGCGTGCGCAGGCACTGCTCACCGCAGAGCAGACTGGCTCGCAACTGCGGGTAGTGCCAGTCGATGACGCGCCGGATGAGCGCCAGCAGGAGGCGCAGCGACTGGCAGAAGGCGCGTATCGAGAGTATCAGGACAGGCTTGATGCAGCGCGTGCCGAACTGGCCAGGCGCGAAGCCGAACTCGACAGTACGCGGCAGCAGATTGCGAAGTTTGCTGCCACCGCGCCGCTCGCCCGTGCGCAGGCAAACGACTACCGGACACTGTCGGCCGACCGGTACGTTGCCCGGCACGACTATCTGGCGAAGGAACAGACCGCGCTTGAGCAGGAACATGAACTGGCGACGCAGCGAAGCCGCGCGCGCGAACTGGTGGCCGGTATCGCAGGACAGCGCGCGCAGATCGAGGCGACCTCATCGCAGTTTCGCCGCGAACAGCTTGACCAGTTGGAAAAGGCGACGCAGCAGCTCACCCAGAGCCGCAGTGATGAGACCAAGGCCCATACACGCGCGAACCTGATGAGCCTCACCGCACCCGTTGCCGGCACGGTTCAGCAACTGGCCACGCATACCCTGGGCGGCGTCGTGACGACCGCGCAGGCGCTCATGGAGATCGTGCCAGACGATGCGCTGGAGGTCGAAGCGACAGTCGAAAACAAGGATGTCGGCTTCGTCAGTGGGGGGCAGCGTGCAGCGATCAAAGTGGCAGCGTTCCCCTACACGCGCTACGGCATGCTGGAGGGCGAAGTCGTGTCGCTCGCGAACAATGCGGTGCAGGATAAGAAACTGGGCCTTGCGTTCACCGCGCGCGTGCGCCTGAAGACGAACCGGATATGGATCGAGAACAGATGGATCACGCTCACGCCAGGGATGGCCGTGAGCGCCGAAATCAGGACGGGCAAACAGAGCGTCGCGCACTATTTCCTCGGGCCGTTGGTTGAGGGCGTACAGGAGAGCATGCGTGAACGCTAGACGTATGATGCAAAGAATCGCCGTGACCGGGATTGTGCTGGCATTCGCGTTACCCGCACTCGCTTTCGACCCGCTGCTTGCGCAGCGCGGCATTCCCACCAATCCAGTCGCCGGGATGGAACTGAACATGACGCCGGATGAGCAGGCTTGCGACTTTGGCGCGCGGGAACAACCACTGAGTTTGCGCGAAGCGATCGCGCGCGGGCTATGCAACAACCCGAAAACCCGTGCCGCCTGGGCTAGCGTGAAAGCGCAGGCGGCTGCCGTTGGCGTCGCGCGCGCGGCATTCCTGCCGACCATTTCAGGCAACTGGCAGGGCGTGCGGGACAATGCCGAGACCCGCGTGAGCGGCGAACCACAACTCAGTTCGAACACTGCCGCTACCATCCGCTCGGCCAGCGTAGACCTGAACTGGGTGCTTTTTGATTTCGGCGGTCGGGCTGCCGCACTGAATAGCGCGTCCGACCTGCTCGCTGCGGCAAGGGCGACGCAGGACGCAGCCGTGCTGGCGGAATTCGCGACGATTGCCAGAGATTATTATGCCGCCCAGGCGGCGCAGGGGGCGCTCGCTGCGGCCAGCGAGATCGAACGCATGACGCGCGAAATCGTCGTCGCGGCGGAGGCACGGGTTGATCGGGGCGTCGCTCCGGTCACCGACGCGCTACAGGCCCAGACCCAGCACGACGACGCGGTATTCAATCTCACGAAGGCCGAAGGAGACACGCAGACGGCGCTGGGCACGCTGGCCTCAGACATGGGGCTTAACCCGAACGTACCGCTTGCTGTGCTCTCCGTCACGGAGAATGCCAGTCCCGACGAGACCTTTAGCCGCTCGGTCGCGGCGATGATCGACGATGTCAAACGGGCGCACCCGCGCGTGCTGGCGGCGCAGGCGCAGTTCGAGTCCGCGAACGCCGCCATCGCCCAGACACGTGCGCAAGGGTTACCGAACGTCAGTCTCATTGCGAAGTACAGCCGTAACAACCAACCGACGAGCCTGGGTCTGGGTGTTCAAACGTTTCCGGCAACCGGGCGTGATGCCTACATCGGCGTGCAGGTAAGTATTCCGTTTTTCGAAGGGTTCGGGCGGCATTACCAGATCCGGCAAGCCGAGGCTGAAGCAGAACGTCAACGCGACGCGGCCGCGGAAACACAGCAGCAGGTGGCGCTTGATGTCTGGGCGGGTTATCAGACGCTGCGCACTGCCACGCGAAACGCGATGCATAGCGAGACGGCGCTCGCGATTGCCCGACGCTCATTCGACGCCGCTGAGCATCGCTACCGGGCAGGTGTGGGGAACATCCTCGAAGTACTGAACACGCAGACATCGCTTGCCACGGCTCAGCAACGGCGCGTTCAGACGCTCGCTGACTGGCACAATGCGAAACTGCAACTGGCATCGAGGCTCGGCCGCCTTGACATGAACAGCGTTGGGGATGAATGATAAGCCGCCATACGGTGCGCGGCTTCGACGGCGAAACGATGCTCGCGGCCGAACGCGGTTTCTTCTGGCGCAACGGTCGACGCCTGAAACTGCTCAATTCTGAATACCCGTACGGAGCAACCAGTTCAAGTTGCCTGGCGGGGAGCAACGTCCATTTGAGCAGCACGGATCTCGCTGCTCCCTTCTTGCGGGACCGCTTGTGCTTGGCGGGCTGACGTTGACGGCCGCTACTGCCGCGCCCCCGCAGAAGCCCCATCCCCCGACGCCGCAACACCCATCTTCGCACCACCCGCACTCGTGCTGTCGTTGCCGGCCTGGTGCGCTTTCTGACAACCCGCCACGCCGGAGATCAATGGCGTAAGCAGTAACACAGCCAATATGAATCGTTTCATCTCGGCTCCTCGCGTCGATCATTGGTAACGCCGCCAACGCATAACCCGTAACCGCAGCACTAGGCATGCCCACCCGCACCCGCCGCGACGACCGAAAGTCGAGCGAAACGTTCAGGCATGGCTAATGCGCGGCAAGACGACGTCGGCTCCCACATCGAAAGGAGAAGCTATGTCCACCACGCCGTCCGCTATCAGACATCCCGCCACACATCCATCGAAACTCGCGCCCCGCGATCTTCGGACTGTTGAACCCCATCTCGTATGGAATGTTCGTCGGCGCGTTGATCTTTGACCTGACCTACATGAGCACACGTAACGTGTTCTGGGGCAAGGGCGCCGCGTGGCTCATTACGGTGGGCCTGATCATTGCCATCATTCCGCGCCTGCTCAATTTCGGTCACGTCTGGTTGCAGCGACGTCGCCGCGTCACGCGTATCGAAAGAATCGACTTCTGGCTCAATCTGCTCGCCATCATCGCGGCGATCGTCAATGCATTCGTGCACAGCCGCGACGCTTATGCGATGGTCCCGGACAACGTGATTCTGTCGGTCATCACCGTCGTGCTGCTGAGCATCGCCCACGTCGCGATGGCAATGAACAGGCTCGATCTCCCCGAGGTGACTCATGGCTAAGCTGATCGCCGGCAGCGCGTTCGTCATCACCATCTCCGTGTTGATGAGCGGCTGCCACGTACGGGCAGAGTACGACCCCTCGCAGCAGGCCGGAGCGAATCCGTCGATACCGCGGGCACGCAACTTCTTCGCACCGCCGATGCAGGTGCCGAAATACGTGGGATGGAAAAATGGCGCGACGCCCAAGGTGGCCGACGGCCTGAAGATCGAGAAGATCGCCTCGGGACTCGTGCACCCTCGCCAGATCTATACGCTTCCCAATGGTGACGTTCTCGTCGCGGAAGCCAATAGCCCGAACGAGGGGGCCGTTACCACGCCGAAGCAGGTCATCGCCGGGCTGATCGAAGCCAGATCGGGAAAGAAGGCCGACGGCGCGAATCGCATTACGCTGCTCAGAAAGCCTGCCAACGGCAGTGGCGAATGGGAGCGGTATGTGTTCATCGACCATCTGCATTCCCCGTTCGGCATGCAGCTCGTCGGCGACACACTCTATGTCGCCGATACCGATGCGATCCTGAAGTTTCCATACAAGACGGGCGAAACCACCATCAGCGAGCGCGGCGTCGAACTCGCCGATCTCCCCGATACGATCAACCATCACTGGACCAAAGCCCTGCTCGCCGGTCGCGATGGCAAGAAGCTCTATGTGGGAGTCGGCTCCAACAGCAATGTCGGCGAGAACGGGCTGGAGGTCGAGTACCGGCGCGCGGACGTACTCGAAATCGATACGGCGACGGGCGCAAGCCGCATTTACGCGGCGGGCATTCGCAATCCGACCGGCCTGCAATGGGAACCGACGACGGGCCGGCTCTGGGCCATCGCGAACGAGCGCGACGAGATCGGCCCCGATCTCGTGCCCGACTATCTGACGTCGGTGAAGGAGAATGCTTTCTACGGCTGGCCGTACAGCTATTACGGCCAGCACGTCGATCCGCGTGCTCAACCGCAGCGTCCCGACCTCGTCGCGAAGGCGATTGCCCCAGACTTCTCGATCGGCTCGCATGTCGCGCCGCCAGGACTGACCTTCTATACCGGCAACAGCCTGCCCTCGCAGTATCGCGGCGGCGCGTTCATCGGTGCGCATGGCAGTTGGGACCGCTCGCCGTTGAGCGGTTATGTGGTGTCGTACGTGACGTTCGAGAACGGCAAGCCCGCCGGTGCGCCGAAAGACGTCGTGATGGGCTTTATGTCGCCGGATCAGAAGGAGTTGTATGGCGCGCCCGTGGGCGTCGCCAAGGATCGCGACGGCGGCCTACTGATCGCCGATGACGTCGGCAACACGGCGTGGCGCGTGACGGGCGCGGGCGGCTGATGCGCGCATCGCAATCGCCTGCCGCGTGGATGCACCGTTGCGGACACCGCGACCCAGTGATGACTTCCCCGGCGATCCACTGGTCCAACCGGCGGCGCTTGCTGATCATGCTCGTGCTGAGCGGATTGGCAATGTGGTATGCCGACGACCGTGCGCCTGCCCGACGTGCAGGTGCCGGGCACCGAGCAGCTGTCGCGCTTCGGCAGCAAGTACGCGGACGAGCCGGGCTCCGATAATCTCGCGGGCGTGAAATCGCCGGCCGTCGACGCGATCCTGCGCAAGGTGCTGGGCGCGCAAACGCGCGAGCAGCTCGTCGACGCGACCCACGCGCTCGACCGGGTACTGATGAACGGCTATTACGTGATTCCGCACTGGTATTCCGCGGTTCATCGCATCGCGTACCGGAACAACCTCGCCTATCCGGCGGAGCTGCCGCTTTACTTCGCCGCCGACGAATGGCTACTGTCGACGTGGTGGCAGAAGACGGCTGGACTGAATCTTGCGTCTCCTCAATCATTGGAGGAAAACGATCATGACCAGACTACTCTTTGCAATCATCGTGGCAGTCGGCCTGGCGGGCTGCGTCGTCGCCCCGCCGCCGCCCAGCTCTGGCTACGGTTATGAGCCAGCGCCCGCCTATGGCTATGCCCCCGGGTATTACGTCGCGCCGTCCGTGAGCCTCGGCATCGGCATTGGCGGCTACTGGGGTGACCATGGGGGCCATTGGCACGGTCATTGAAACAGCCGTTCCCGAAAGTCCACGAGCGCTCTACCGAACCAGGGTAAACATCCATCCTCCCACGAAGTACTTCAAAATGGTTGGGGTACGGAGTATATTCGCGTTCAGCAAATATCTACTGAACGGAGGAGGACGTCATGCAATTTCATCTCAACGGTTTCCGGGTCGGCGATCCGACGATCGAGCCAGTCATCGGCAATGCGCATGCGGCGCAGATGCCCGAGACGGTCGACGTGCTGATCGTCGGCAGCGGCCCTGCCGGACTCGTACTGGCGGCGCAGCTGTCGCAATTCCCGTCGATCGGCACGCGCGTCGTCGAGCGTCGCGACGGACCGTTGCAGATGGGTCAGGCCGATGGCGTGGCGTGCCGTACCGTCGAGATGTTCAATGCGTTCGGCCTCAGTGACCGCCTGCTGCAAGAAGCCTATTGGGTCAATGAAACAGTATTCTGGCGACCCGATGCAAATGACCGCGGCGCGATCAGTCGTACCGGCCGAGTTCAGGATACCGAAACAGGCCTTTCGGAATTTCCGCACGTCATCGTCAATCAGGCCCGCATCCAGGAATATCTGCTCGACGTGATGCGCCGCTCCGCGCGACGGATCGAACCGGACTACGGCCTCGAAGTGGTCGACGTTCAGCGCGACGATACGCACGCATACCCGGTGCTGGTCACGCTGCGCCAGACCGATCCCGCGCGGCTCGACGAGACGATGTCCGTGCGTGCGCGCTATGTCGTCGGTTGCGACGGCGCTCGCAGCCGCGTACGCACCGCCATCGGACAAACGCTGCGCGGTGACGCGGCCAACCATGCGTGGGGCGTGATGGATGCGCTGGCGGTCAGCGACTTTCCGGACATCCGGCTGAAAGCGGCGATTCAGTCCGCGAGCAGGGGCAACCTGCTGATCATTCCGCGTGAAGGCGGATATCTGGTCCGCTTCTACGTCGACCTCGGCGACGTCACCCCGGAGAACCGCGACAGCATCAAGCAGATCACGGTCGATCGCATCATCGAGACGGCGCAGCGCATCCTCCATCCCTATACGCTCGACGTAAAAGAAGTGGCGTGGTTCTCGGTCTATGAGGTCGGGCAGCGCCTCACCGACCGCTTCGACGATGCCATCGCCGCCGACGGCACTTCGCGCGAGCCTCGCGTGTTCATCGCGGGCGACGCCTGCCACACGCATAGCGCCAAAGCGGGTCAGGGCATGAACGTGTCGATGCAGGACGGCTTCAATCTCGGCTGGAAGCTCGGCGCGGTGCTGGAGGGCCGCAGCGACGCCGCTCTGTTGCGCACGTATTCGGACGAGCGCCAACCTATTGCGCAGGAGCTGATCGATTTCGACAAGGAATGGTCGGCGATGATGGCCGCGCCGCCGAAGGATCCGAACCGGCCCGAGGCGGGCGGCGTCGATCCCGCGGAGCTTCAGGCGTACTTCGTTCGCGCTGGCCGCTACACGGCTGGCGTCGCAACGCGTTACCGGCCGGCCACCCTGACCGGTGAAGCGACGCATCAGGCGCTCGCCAAAGGCTTTGCGATCGGTACGCGCTTTCACTCGTCGCCTGTCGTTCGCCTCGCTGATGCAAAACCGTTCCATCTAGGGCATGCCGCGCAAGCGGACGGCCGCTGGCGCCTGTACGCTTTCGCGGACGCGTCGCGTCGTGCGCTGGATGCGCTGTGCGAGCATCTCGACAAGTCGCCCGATTCCGTTTTGAGGCTCTTCACGCCGAAGGACGCCGACGTGGACAGCGTTCTCGATCTGCGCGCGGTGCTGCAACAGCCGCATCGCGAAGTCCGCCTCGAAGACGTCCCCGCCCTCCTGCTGCCGCGCAAGGGTCGCCACGGCCTCATCGACTACGAAAAGGCATTTACGAGCGACGCGACGACTGATATCTTCGACGAGCGCGGCATCGATCGCGAACAAGGTGCACTCGTCGTGGTACGTCCCGATCAATACGTGGCCCATGTTCTCCCATTGAATGCGTATGCGGAGTTGAACGCCTTCTTTCGGCCCATCTTTCGCGTGCGTTAAACCACAACGAAACCCAAACCTCCGAAATTGCCGATCAAACCCGAAGACGCCGGCGCGCTCCCCAAATTTACTGGCAGCCTGGTGCGCCGTGCCCAACAGCGCCATGCAGCGGTCTGGCTGAGCGAGGTTTCCGCGGAGATCACGAGCGTGCAGTACGCGGCGCTCGAGGTCTTGCACGAGACGCCTGGCGTCAGTCAGCGGCAACTCGGAGACAAACTCGACGTGGATCGTTCGACGATTGCCGATCTCGTTGCACGCATGGTGCGCAACGGCCAGATCGAGCGCGCCGACGATCCTGTCGACAAGCGCAGTTATGTGCTGTTTCTCACCACTGCCGGTAAGAAGCAGCTCTCGGCCTTGCGTCCGCGCGTCGAGCAGGTCGAGCGCATTCTCACTGAAAGGCTGACGGCAAGCGAATTGGCGCAGTTGCGCCGGCTGCTTTCGGCACTGTTGCCGCCGCGGGCTTGATGCGCTTGCTTCTGAAGACCGCCTGCCGTCGCGGTCTGCCAGACAGCGCCTCCATTTCGGCTCCCATAGCCCCCTCCCCGCCGCCTGGTTAGAACCGGGTGCCTTTCCAGAACAAATGACGGACGACGCATGCGAGCCCGCACGTCTGTTCCGGCACGCAACCTGAAACGAAAACCGCGCCAGCGGACATTCGCACGTTCCGGCGTCCGCCAACCCCGCTGCGGCTCGCTTCATGCCAGCGCGGCGATCGCGCTTGGCTTATTCCAGCAGCGCCATGCACGTCGTACCGCCGCTTACGCTCAAGCGCGATAACGATAGCGCTCGATATTATTTGTGCACTAACGAGCGCCTCTCTACGATCTCCGGACCTACACTTCGATCTCTTTTCAAAACATGGCTACGACAAAAGCGATCCTGACCGTTTATCACGGCGCCACGCTGCCGGCATGGGATGGCGCGCCCCAGCACTAACCTGACGCACGAACAACGCGCGACTCACGCCGCGGCGCTTCGGCCGCCGCGCATCCTGCCTTCTTCATTGCCCTCCTGATCGTATCGTCCGTCATGTCCATTAACAGAACGCTCCACGACCGCCGCATCTTCCTGAAACTTTCGCTCGGCGCCGCAGCGGCCGCGGCAGCACCGCTTTCGTTCGCGCAAGGCAACGCGCGCACGCTGCGCGTCGGCAATCAGAAGGGTTACCTGAATCTGCTGAAGGGCCGCGGCACCCTCGAAAAACGGCTCGCGCCGCTGCACGTATCGGTTACATGGACCGAGTTCGCGGCGGGCCCCGTGCAACTGGAAGCACTGAACGTCGGCTCGATCGATTTCGGCGACGTCGGCGAAGCACCGCCGATCTTCGCACAGGCCGCCGGCGCACCGTTGGCCTATGTGGCGGCGACCGTCAAGCGGCCGCGGTCGGAAGCGGTGCTGGTGCCGCCGCAATCGACGATCCGCTCGGTCGCGGACCTGAAGGGCAAACGGATCGCGCTCAACAAAGGCAGCAACGTCCACTACTTTCTCGTCAAGCTACTGCGCCAGCGTGGCCTGCAATACGGCGACGTAAAGCTCGTGTTCCTCGCGCCCGCCGATGCACGCGCCGCGTTCGAGCGGGCGTCGATCGACGCGTGGGTCATCTGGGATCCTTTCTTCGCCGCGGCGGAGCAATCGCTCGGCGCTCGCGTGATTGCCGATGCAAGCGGCGTAGTCGGCAATCGGGCGTTCTACTTCTCGTCGCAGAGTTATGCGGCGAACAATCCCGACGTGGTCCGGATCCTGATCGAAGAACTCGACAAGGTCGATCAGTGGGGCAAGCAGAACAAGGATCAGCTCGCCAGCGAACTCGCGCAGCTATGGGGTCTGCCGAAGCAGGTCGTGGACGTGGCGGTGCAGCGTCAACAGTTCGGCACGCAGCCGATTACCCGCGCGATTCTCGGCGAGCAGCAACAGATCGCCGAGACGTTCCTCGATCTCGGCCTGATTCCGAAGCACGTCGACGTGCTGAAGGCGGCGCCTTCGAATCTCGCGTAGGCGTATGGGCGGCGCAACGACGCCGCAGCCGCGTCAACGCTCGGAGACCGGCCGCGTTGGCGTAGCCTGCTGTTCCGGCGGGGCGTCGCTGTGCTCCGTCATACGCCGCACCGAACTCACGCCGGCCGCGATCAACGCGAGCGCCGCGGCAATGCCGGCAATCAACGTGAGGTGCCGGCCATGCACGAGTCCGAACACGATGGACACCGCCACCGCGCCGCTCGACTGGCCGAGCAGACGACCCATCGATTGCAGGCCGGACGCGCCGCCGCTGCGATGCCGCGGCGCACTGCCGATGATCACGCGGTTGTTCGGCGACTGAAAGATACCGAAGCCGAGGCCGCAGACCGCGAGCCGCCACACGATGTCGAAACGCGTCGCCGTCTCGCCGAGCTGGCAGAGCATCGCGAGTCCGCACCCGAACACGACGAGCCCGACGCTGCTGATGCGTCCCGGCGCCCACCGATCGGACAGCCGGCCCGCGACCGGTGCGATCAACGCGGTCACGAGCGGCCACGGCGTCAGCAGAATGCCGGTCTGTGTTTCCGACAGCTTCAGCGTCTGCTCGAAGTAGAACGGCAGCATGATGTACGCCATCGTCTGCGCCGCGAACGAGAAGATCGACGTCGCCATCGACAATGAAAACACCGGCATGCGCAGCAGGTCGATGGGCAGCATCGGGGTCGCGAGCCGGCTTTCGCGTCGCACGAACAGCACGCCGGCCACCAAGGCGATCGCGACCATCACGGCGCCGCGCTGCGTCGCGCCCGCCTGGTTGAATGCCGCGAGACCGGAGATCAGCAGGCCGAATGTGAGCGCGTTGAGCAGGACGCTCAGGCCGCTCAGGCGAGCCCCCGAGGTCGGCGTCGCGGGCAACGTGCGCGCGCCGATCGACAGCGCCAGCACGCCGAGCGGCACGTTGACGAGGAACAGCCACTGCCAGTGCGCGACCGCCAGAATCGCCGACGCGATACTCGGCCCCGCCGCCGCCGAAACGGCCACCACCAGCGACGAATAGCCGACGCCGACGCCAAGCCGTGCCTTCGGGAAGACGAAGCGCACCAGCGCGATATTCACGCTCATGATGCCGGCCGCGCCGAAGCCCTGAAACACGCGAGCGACCGCAAGCACCAGCAGCGTGTGCGCATTCGCGCAGGCGAACGACGCCAGCGTGAAAAGTGCGAGTCCGTAGCAGTAGACCCGTTTGTAGCCGAGGCTGTCCCCGAGCACCGCGAGCGGCAGCAAGGACACCGTGATCGCCAGCTGATACGCGTTGACGACCCAGATCGCGCTTGCGGGCGATACCGCGAGGTCGTTGCTGATGGTGGGCAGCGCGACGTTGACGATCGAGGTGTCGAGCACCGACATCGTCATCGCGATGGCGATCGCAATGTACGCAAACGCACGTTGGGGATTGGGCAGGCCGTCGGTCATGGTGCAAGCGGGTCGAAAGAAAATGCGCGGGCGACTGCGTGCGGCGCGGGCGCCGTCGCGGGTGCATTGTTGCAACTTCGACTCGTACCTGAATCGGGACACAGTTGACGTTACTGCGCCGCACGTTGTAAGTCTGTAGGGATCGACGCCGCTATCAGCGCCGGCGAAGCACACATGGAAACGAAACGCCCTTTTTTCACGATCGGCCACTCGACGCGTCCGTTGCAGGAATTCGTCGACTTACTGAAAGGCGAGCAGATCGCCTTGCTCGTCGACGTGCGCAGCATCCCGCGCTCGCGGACCAACCCGCAGTTCAATCGCGACACGCTGCCCGCCTCGCTCGCACCGGAACATATCGACTACATGCATCTCGCCGCGCTCGGCGGACGCCGCAGCAGGCGCAAGGTTGACGCGCCGTCGCCGAATGCGTACTGGACGCATCCGGCCTTTCGCAACTATGCCGACTATGCAATGAGCGACGCATTCCGCGACGGGCTGGCGCAACTTCTGACGCTCGGTCATCGGCAGCGCTGCGCGATCATGTGCTCGGAGGCGGTCTGGTGGCGCTGCCACCGGCGTATCATTACGGACTATCTGCTGATGCACGATAAAACCGTGCTGCACATCATGGACGCACATCACACGAACGCCGCCACGATGACACCGGGCGCCGAGCCCCAGGCCGACGGCACGCTGATCTATCCGGCTCAGGCGCAGAACTGAGCCGACTCACGACACGACTGCGCACCAGTCACCTCGCACCGCTTTATGGCTGTTACCACCAAACGTCCGTCGAAACTCGACACGTCGCTCGATCCGTCGCCGCGCAATATCGCGTGGTTCAAGCGCAATGCCTGGTTCGAGGGCGCGGTGCTGCCGACGTTGCGCGAGCACGTGGCGACGGTGTTGGCGGGCGGCGAGCTTTGAGCGCCGCGCACCCATCCGCGCGATCGGCCGCTCGTGGTAAACACGCATCCTGACCCGGCGTCCCAATCTTCGGAACGGTTACGGGTATACATGGATTAGGAGTCGCTACCGCACTGCACTAACATTTTTCCGGTACCGCACGGCTCGTATCGAGCGCTTCCGAATCGGGGTTGCACGTCCCACGCCAAACTCTCGCGCTGCCCCGCGAACTCCCGGTGCCGTCCAGCATCTGCACGCAATCGACGCAACGTCGACCACATCGACCAATGAAGACAAGAACCGGAGGATCAGATGGCACAGCAACGGGATGACGATCAGAAAAACAGCGGCAACGGTTTCAGCACGGCGCGGCGGGGGCTGATGCAGGGCGCGGGACTCGGCGCAGCGCTTTCGCTGATGGGCGCGCTAGGCGGCGCGGGCGGTCTGATCGGCACCGCGCAGGCAGCGCAGACGGCTTTTCCGTCGCACAAGAAGTGGAGGATCGTGTTCGTCAATCACGTCACCACCAACCCGTTCTTCGTGCCCACGCAGTACGGCATTCAGGATGCCTGCTCGCTACTCGACATGGATTATCAGTGGACCGGCTCGGCCACTTCGGACGCGGGCGAAATGGTCCGCGCCGTGAACTCGGCGATTGCCGCGAAGGCCGACGCCATCGCGGTGCCGATCGTCGATCCGAGCGCTTTCGACAAGCCCATCCTGGCCGCGCTCGACGCCGGAATTCCGGTGTTCGCGTACAACGCCGACGCGCCGCGCGGCAAGAAGAATCCGCGCCTCGCGTATATCGGCCAGGACCTGTATCTGTCGGGCTACCAGATGGGCGAGCGCATCGTCAGTCTGATCGACAGCGGCATGGTCGGGCTGTTCATCGCCACGCCGGGGCAGCTCAACATCCAGCCGCGTCTGGACGGTGCGAGCGACGCCATCAAGAAGTCCGGCAAGAAGATCGACATCCAGACCGTGGCCACGGGCGCGACCGTCAACGAGGAGCTGTCGAAGATCAAGGCGTTCTACCTGGGCCACCAGGACCTGAAAGGCATGTTCGCGGTGGATGCGGGCAGCACGCAGGGCGTCGCGCAGGTGATGAAAGAGTCGAACCTGCCGTCCAAAGGCGTGCACGGCGGCGGCTTCGACCTGCTGCCGAGCACGATCCAGCTGATCCACGAAGGTTTCCTCGACTTCACCATCGATCAGCAGCCCTACGTCCAGGGTTTCTATACGGTGATGGAGGCGTTCGTGTTCCTCAGCTCCGGCGGCCTCGTCGGCCCGGCCGACATCAACACCGGCCTGAAATTCGTGACGAAGGATAACGTCGAGCCGTACCTGAATACCTCGACGCGCTATGAAGGCAAGACCGACAAGGAGCAAATCGTTCCGAGATCCGGCGCAATCAAGTCCTGATGAATACAGTGAACGAAACCAGCAAAGCGGTCCGCGCGTCCCGGCGCGCGGGCGTTTCCTTCGCGTCTCAATGGGCGGCCGAGCTGCGCATCCTGCTCGTGGCCGTGTTGCTGGCCGCCTACTTCGAATTCGCAAACCACGATTTCCTGCTCACCAACGCGAGCCTCGTCAACCTGTCGCAGTTCATCGCGCCGGTGGCGATCATCGCGTTCGGCGAAATCATGTTGATGATCGGCGGCGACATCGATCTGTCGGCGGGCATGGTGTTCGCGTTCGCGCCATTCATGATGGTGTTCGCGAATGACGCGGGCGCGCCGATGTGGCTCGCCGTGATCGCGGGGCTCGTCGCCGCGGGAATCGTCGGCTTCGTGAACGGGGCGGTGTCGGTTTGGCTGCGGCTGCCCTCGTTCGTTACGACGCTCGGCACGCTCTTTCTGATCAACGGTATCACGCTCACGATCTCGCGCGGCACGCCCGCCGCCACGCCGGGATCGCCCACCTTCGCCGCGTTCATGGGCGCGTGGGGCTACAGCGAGATCATCTGGACCCTGGTGATCGCGGCCGCGATGCACGTGCTGTTGCGACATACACGCTGGGGCCTGCATACGCAGGCCGCGGGCGCGAATCCGCTCGGCGCGAGCGAGGCCGGCATACATGTGAAGCGACTGCGCCTCGGCAACTTCGTCCTCGCCGCGGTGCTGGCGGGCTTCACCGGCATGCTCGAAGCCTTTCGCATTACCTCGATCGACCCGCAGGCCGGCGGCAACCAGATCATGTTCCTTGCCGTGGCCGCCGCCGTGATCGGCGGCACGCCGCTCACCGGCGGCTCGGGCACCATCGTGGGCGGGCTCATCGGCGCAGCGGTGCTCGGTATTCTGAACGACGGCTTTACACTGATCGGTATCAACGCGTTTACGTTCAACATCATTCTTGGCGCCGCGATTCTGGCGGCGATGATCTTCAACATCCACGTCGGGCGCATTCGCCGCAAGGGTGGACGATGATGGACCAATCGCAAACCTCCTCCGCGGGCGCCAATGCCACGGCCGCTGCGCGCAGCGCGCCGAACGCCCCGCTCGCGCTGCGCGGCGACAGCCTCGTCAAACGCTTCGGCGCGGTGACGGCGCTCGATGGCGTCTCGCTCACGCTCGGCAAGGGCGAGATCCTCGGCATACTCGGCGACAACGGCGCGGGCAAGTCCACGCTCGTGAAGATCCTCACGGGCTTTCATCAGCAAACGAGCGGCACGCTCCACATCGACGGCGAGGAGACGCTGTTGCGCTCGGTCGATCACGCGCGTTCGCTCGGCATCGAATGCGTGTATCAGGATCTCGCGCTCGCGAATTCGCTGAGTATTTACCACAACATGTTCCTGAACCGCGAAATCGTGCGGCGCGGGCCGTTCAGGCTGCTCGACCACAAACGGATGCGCGAGCGCGCGGCGCAATGCCTCGACGATATCGGCGTGCACGTGCCTTCGGTGGATTTGCCCGTGGAGCGTCTTTCGGGCGGCCAGCGCCAGGCGATCGCCGTGGCGCGCGCCGTGCATTCGAACGCGAAAATCCTGTTGCTCGACGAACCGCTCGCCGCGATGGGCGCGCGCGAGGCGGGACTCATCATCGACCTACTGATGCGCTTGAAGGAAAAAGGCGGCCTCTCGATCATCATGATCATGCACAACTATGCGCAGACGCTCGATATCGCGGATCGCATCATGTTGATGCAGCGAGGGCGCGTGACCTACGAGCAACAGAGCGCGCTGACTTCGGTGGCGGAGCTGATGGACATCGTGCAGCGGGAATACCGGGCCATGCGCGCCGGCGGCGCACAGTGAGCCCGCCGCGGCCCGCGACACCGCGCAACTCAGATCAGAAATCGATCTTCGCGTTCACGCTGACCATGCGCGGATCGCCCGGCGCGATGTAGTCCGAGTACTGGAACATCCAGTAGCGGCGATTCGTGATGTTGTCGATCGCCGCGCGCAGCGTCACGTCATGCCCCCACCGATGCGCGTCAGATAGTTCGCCCCGATGTCTACGATCATGTGCTTCATCGACGGCCTACTGAGTCAGCGGACCGTCATTGCGATTCAGGAGGCGCTGCGATGCTTCGACAATGTGGACTGGTGATGGGCGCCGTCGTTCACTCGCGATGCACTCTGCGCCGATACCGTTATGTGTTCATCGTACGAGAGCCGCAGGACGAGAAACATGATCATCGGCGACACCGGCGAAAGATGCCGCAGAAATGACCCGTAGTCCGGCTCGAAAATAGCTTGCGTTGACAGGAAACTGACCAGAAAACAAAAACAAAGCGTCTCGAATCGGCCCATCGGAAATAGCGCCGCCGCGGAGCGATAACGCACAAACGCCATCGCAAAAGTGAAAAACACGCCAATGCCGCCCAGCATTTGCAGCGGAGAACCCGACGTAATCAACCGCACCGGCAAAACGAAGGTCGCCAGCGTGATGGCGACGTTCGCCACGCCAATGAACATACCACTGCCTGGAATGAACTGTACGATCATCGACCCCACCTCCTCCGGGTCCCGCCACTCATTGGCGTTCTGCCTTGCGAAATCCAGTGATTCGCCATAGGCCTTCTGGAACACGAAGGCGACCATCACAAACATGGCCAGCGCGAAAAAGATCAATGAAACCGGCCTTCTGAAGCCGTTTGGCGCGATATAAAGAAACACGGTTGCGGCCAGTGTAATGCCCCAGTACGATCTGAAGTACACGGCTACCAGCGCTGCCAGGACGACAAACAAAACCAATATCGCACGCGACGAGCTGTAAAACAGCATCAAAAGAACCAGAACCGAAATGATGATTTCTTTCGATGGAACGCCGATGTAGACGGTCTGATTGGCGAGCCAGAAGGCAACCAGAAAGAACTCGGCCGGTTTTAGCGAAGTGACACCGGAACGCCAGACGGCGACAAACATGCCGATAGTCGATGCGAGAAATCCTATCAAAGAAATGGAGAAACTCCGGAGACCGAAGAAGTTGAACAGCCACGCGAGATTGTCAAATGAGTCGCCAAACGCCCTGAAAGCCGTGACGGTCTTCATCCGGTCGAAGATCACCAGTTCATCCAACAGAAAACGCGCCGGCAACGTGCTCTGGTGAAACGCGGAGATCGCATAAAGTGCGATGAACAGAATGAACCAGACCACGGCCGACACGCCTGGACTCGCATTCCTGCCGATGATGCCGGGGAGTTTTACAATGCGCATTCTCTTTCCCTGAACAAGTGAGCGACTCGCCTCGCGGTGGAGGAGCTAAACTTGCAGCGTCGCCGATTTTTGAGCGCAGAGATCACGGCGCTTCAAAACTAGGTTGGCGATTCAAATAAGCGTCCGGCTCCTTGCCGATCTTGAGCGCCTGGTAAGTACCCGCACTTGCCACGATCGTTCCACAGACGCTGAGCAGAAGAAGCGAGTGGATGAACCCGACGCCGAGGAATTGAGCCGTCGCAAAGATCAGGAAGATCGATACGGCATTGACTGCTTGAATCATCAAGTCGATCTTCAGCCGGTTCGCGACAATGAATACCTGAGCCATCGAGCCATAGATCGCCATCGTGATGAAATAGGGAACAAAGATCAGGTACACGGACATCGACGGTTCCCATTCGTCGCCCATCTTCATGTGGATAATGAGGCTAAGGCCTGCATAGCACGCTGCCACCAGAGAAATGCTGATAAACGTCAGCATAGTAAAAAACTGTTTTGAGGGATTCACTCTGTCTTTTCTGTGGCCGTCGAAATAATCGATCAGATCGCGGCGGAAGACAGCGCCCAAACTTTGCGACAAGAGGGACGCAGGGAAGTACCCCACACGATACGCCAGCGCAAAGATGCCGGCTTCACGATGATCGAAGATCATCGGCATCAAAATGGCGGACGCATAGATCACGAAGGAATTCAGCGTAGTGGTCGGCACACCAAATTTTGCATACTGGATCTGAAGCGCGGAGAACCTGATGAAGGCCAACGGGATCATCCGGCGCGCCGAGTAAAGGCAGATCGCGGCGGGCACAACGGTCGAGGCCAGAAAAATCCAGCTATAGACGTTGAATACGGTGGTGCCTGTGCACTCCCCTTTCGAAAACATCATCATGCAGACGAAGTAGACGGCGAACGCGGCATTAGGGAAGAACCGGATCGTCGCGATTTGCGCGTACTTTCTTTCGGTGGTGAGTGCTCCGCACAACGCCTGTTGCAGGAACACGCCAAGTGCCAGACCGATAACAGGTATGTATTCCGTATGCCCGGCCGCTGCCGTGGCCACCACGAGCGCCACGCCGATCCCTATGGCGACCGCACTGGAACTCGTCATTGCGCGCACGGCCTGGGCCTTGTCCGCCGCCATGCACGCAACCTCCAGACGCAAGCCGATCACCGACCCGATAAAGAGACCACCGGCCATGAGCTGGCTGAAATACCCGAGAGCCGTCGGCCCGCAGAACTTCCCGATCAATAGAATCGAAACGAAATTGAGCGCCTGACTCAGTACGACTCCAGCGATACTGACGATCGAATGTTTGATATTCACAATTTATCTACGTCGAAGTCCGGGTGAATTTTTCATCGCTCTACACGACGATGGTTGTCGTCTGAAGGCTAGCCTTTCTGCGTTTTTCCGCTGGCGGGCAATGCGTCGAGATAGGAAGCACTGCGATAGAGGCCTGCGCGCGCGCCCAGACTATAGCGATAGACATCCGTATCGATCCCGTTGAAGATCACGCCCTTCACCCGGGCATTCGCCTGCTTGAGCTGCTTGGTGGCCTCCACCACCTGCGCAATGGAAGTGGTCTCGAAGCGGGTCACCAGCAGCACGGTGCCGCAGCTATCCGCAAGCGCGGTCGCGTCGGATACGGCGAGCACCGGCGGCGTGTCGATCAGCACGATGTCGTATTCGCTCGTCTTCGCGAGGAATTGCTGCATGCGTTCGCTCACCAGAAGCTCGGCCGGGTTCTCCGGTATCGCTCCGCGCGCAACGAAGTCGAGGCCCGGACGCACGTCACGCATGATCACCGGGTCGGATGTCACCTCCGACGACAGATAGTCAGCCAGGCCGGGTGTCGAGTCGAGACCAAAGTATTGCTCGAGATGACCTTTGCGCAGGTCCGCGTCGATCAGCAACACCCGCTTGCCGGCCGCCGATACGACCGCCGCCAGATTCGCCGAAAGGAACGACTTGCCCACCTGTTCCGTCGGCCCCGTCAGCAGCACGCGATTGTCGCCCGATTCCGATTCCAGCATGGCAAAATGAAGCGCGGTTCTGAGTCGGCGCAGGCTTTCAATCGACGGGTCGCGCGGAAACTCGCTCGCCAGCAGGAACTTCTCGCCAGCGGGCAGCTTCGGCGTCTTGCCGATTCGCGCGACTTTCGCCTGCGACAGCGGCACGCTCGCATAGACGTTCAGGCCCGTTTGCTCCTCGATCTCCTGCGCGTCGGTCACGCCCCGATACAGCGCCGTACGCCCGAACGCCGCACCCACGCCCAGAATCAGGCCGCCCAACGCAGCATAGATAATCACCAGAAGCTTGTTCGGCTTGATCGGCTCTTTCGGCACCACCGGGTTATCGATCAACCGCACCGTTCCAACCTTGCCGGCGCGAACCAGTCTGAGCTGTTGCATGTTGTTCAGCATGCCGACGTAAAGCTCGTTGTTCACGTTCATGTCACGGGTCAGGCGCACCGCATTCTGCTCCAGGTCCGGCAACGCCTGTTCCTGCTGCGACAAGCTTCCGATCCTGCTGCTCAGCATGCCGATCTGCTGATCGATCGCCTGGATCGCGGGGTGACCCGGCGCGTAGATCGCGCCCATCTCCGCGCGCTTCTGCTTCAGTTCGAGCAGGCTGCGCTGCGTGGCTACGCTTTGATCCAGATAGGCCTTGCCCTGCTCGCTCAGATTGAACACGCCCATGCGGTTGCGCATGTCGTTATAGCGTCCCTCGGCGCGCTCCAGGTCGCTCTTGAGTTGCGGCAGCTGCGCGCTCAGGAACGCAAGCGACTTCTCGGCTTCCGCCGCCTTGCGCTTCAGATTCTGGTCAACATACGCATTGCCGATTTCGGCGAGCGTGCTGGCCGTCAGCAGCCGCTCAGAGCCCATCAGCGACGCGCCGATGATGCCGCTGTCTTTACCCTTCTGCGAGACCGTCAGCCGGTTTTGCAGGCTTTCCACCGTCTTCTCGCGCGACTGTCTCTCCAGAATGAATTGCGTGCCCGGCTTTGCGTTCAGCGAATCGACCTGCAGCGTGATCGCGCCATCGGGCAGTTTCGTGTCGAGCTTTTCGCCCACGCGACCCTCGATCGGCTCGCTGAGATCCGACTGCTCCAGCCGGTAGCGTCCGCCCTCCAGAACCGTCAGAACGAACTTCTCGCCTTCGAATGCTTCCGGGACGTCGAAGCTGGACACCTTGATCGCTTCATCGCCCCATGCATATCCGCCAAATCCAAAGATCCCTGGCTCGGAAAGACTCCGGGCTTGCCGGCCCAACCAGTCTCCGATCAATGGAAAGCGCTTCGGCTTTGCGCTGACGTCGAGGTGCAGATCGTCAACGGCTTTTCCGACCACCATTCTCGACTGCAGGATTTCCATTTCAGCCGTCGCCTCTGTTTTGACGTCGAACATGCTGGAGACGTCGCCCAGCGGGCTTTTCGAATTGTTGGTCGGAATGCTGTCTTCAACCTGCACGAGAATATCGGCCTGGTACACCGACGGCGCGATAAACGCGTAGGCCACGCCCAGGGCGAGCACACTGCCGGCGATGCCACCGACCAGCCAGCGGTTGGCCATTAGAACGTCGAAATAACGCGAAAGACTTACATCGTTATTCCGGAGCACGACAGCATTCGTAAGCAGAGAGTTCTGATTCATCGAAACCCCAGGGAGGGTGTACGAAAAGGGTGGAAGCTAGATTTAATGTGCAGGCGATGCGGCGTTGCCAGATCTCGCTTTTTGTCACGGGACGGCTGAAATCGGACGCACAGGCCGAGTACGTCAGTCCTGCTCGCAAGCGTGCTCGAAATGAATCGTCTTATGGTCTAAAAGAGACTTCCGCCAGATCTGGCGCAGATTTCTAATTTTTCCGCATCCGATATATTGCGCCAGCAAACAGAAATCGAGTTATTCATAGCAGAAGTCATCGCAGCCTATCTGACGGCTTGCCGCACCTCCGTACGCTGCCGCACATTCGCGTTTTTCGCACCAACGGGGTCGTGCGAAATTGCGATGTTGCTATTTCGATCATTTCGAACAAGCGCCGGTATAGCGTGAAAACACCGACAAAAGCTGGTGGAGCAAACGGCGGCGAATTCGCGCAACCGCGCGCAAAGGTGCTAGCGCTTCGTCACGAAATGCCAGAGCGCCGCACACTCGGTCTCGGATATCCGGTAGTGAGGCATGGCTTTGCGCAACATCACGTTGACCGGGTCGATGCCTTCCCTCAGCGCCCTGCAGAACGTTGCCTGATCGTAACTGCTCGCCGGACCGTCCCTTCGACTCTTCGCAGGAAACAGGTTACCGGCGGTCAAGGGTGGTGCGAATGCGTCGCTCGAGCCGGTTTGCGAATGGCAGTTCGCACAACGCGTGGTCGAGCCGGGCAACAGACGATCGTCGTCGCGCAATTGCGCCTCAACCGAATGCTGCCCGTTGAAGATCGAACACCCGAGATCGTTCGACGCACAAAGCGGCGCGCCATGCGCGACATACGTGATGTTCGCCAGCGCCAGCGCCAGCGCACGCGCCGCGGTTCGCCGTGACCGTACCGCCATCACTGGATCTGCACCGTGCGCGAAACGCTCGGCACGCCCTTCGCGTTCAGGCCGAACAGCATGTAGTAGCCAGGCACGACGACACCCGGGTCAGAAGGAATATTGATCAGATATTCGCCCGCCGTTCCTACCGTGAAGGTCACGGGTACCCGCCGCTGCTCGTTGTTGACCGCGTGGGTCGACGAAGACATGCGCATCAACGCAAAGGCCGTGATGCCACTGCTGCCCGTTACGGCTATCGATGTCCCGAGCTGTGCCGTAGTGGGCGCGGCTGTGAGGGTCGGTCGTGTTGCCGCCGAGCCGTCCGCGTTGAGCAGGTACGGCGGCGTCAGTATTTCGAGGTTCGTATGGTTTGTCGAGCAGGTTCCGCACAGTCCACCGCCACCACTCAGTACGCGACCGTCCGACAACAGCAGTGCGATGCTGTGATAGTTACGCGGCACGGCTTGCGGCGGGAGCACCGAGAAAGTCTTGGTGGTAGGGTCCCACAACTCTGGCGCCAGCACGGCGGTGTCGTCCGAAAACGTTATCGGGTACGCCTCTCCACCAAGGACTACCACCTGACCGTTCGGCAAGACCACGCTGGTGTTGAAGGCGCGGCGGTAATTCATCGGCGTAAGCGTTTGCGTCACCGCGGTGCCGCTGCTGATGTCGATTAGCGTGGCGTCCGCAGTCGCGTCGGCATACTCGTAGCTCGGCGCACCGCCTACAGCCAGGATCTTGCCGATATCGTACATAACGGCGTTGCCGTTCATCGCATCGGTATCGCTGCCCCGGTTGCCGGCAGGCGTCACGTTGCCCGCGCCGGCGGTATCGAACCAGTGCATGGCAACGCTCGGACCGGCGTGGAAGACTCGCCCATTTGCCACCGCAAACAACCATGCATGATTGTCGGAGCGGAAAATGCCAGCCGCGTCATTCGTGAGGATGTAGTCGGCGAGAATGGCGCTATTGACCTGCCAACCCGTACTCGGTGACCAGGTTTCGCCGGTCTTGCCGCCCTCGCCTCCGTTCCACGAGCCGCCCACCAGGAATACGTTGCCATTGCTCAACGTTACGCTGCCGTGGTAGGCGCGCGGAATATTCATTAGAGGACCTGACGACCATTTTCCAGTCGAAGGCGTGTAGAAACTCGTCGCGTCGCTGCTCGAGCCACCAGTGACGTAAATGCGGCCATCCGGAAGATTGACGATTCCCGGGCAGAACATATCGTGGCCGGTATTCGACACGAGAACCTGTTTGCTCGTGCCGGTAGTCGGGTTAAAGATTGCGGTGTATGTGTTGCCGGGGGTGACTTCGCCAGCCGTAAAGTCCAGCTTCTGGTCGGCGGACCACACTACCACGGTGCCATCGGGCAGATTCGCCGCAGCTGCCGGCACGATCGACAGGTTATAGGGTGTAGTCCACTTTGCCGGCAATGTTTTCGCGGTCATGCCGCTGATCTGCCACGTCTGCAGAGCGGTTCCGCTGCAAGACTGCTGCGTGATCTGCGAGCCCTGCGCCGTGAGGCTGGCAGCAGCCAGACACAGATGACTCTGCGACGCGACGATTGCAAAGCCGCCACCTTGCGGGATCAGCTGAAAGCTTTGATTCGCCTGGCCATTGCAGGTCCACTGGTCCGCCCCAGCGCCGGCATCCATGCTGACACCGTAGATGTCGAGGCAAAGGTTGCTGTTGACGTTGACGAACTGATAAAGCCCGTTGTTCTGCGTCAGTGTCCAGTGCTGGTTATTCCCGCCATTGCACGTCCACTCGATAACCGAGGCGCCAGGCGTCTTCGATTCGGCGTTCACGTCGGCGCACAAGGTCGTGCCGTTGACGGTGAGCGTGCTCGATGTCTGCGCGTCGGCAGCTGTGGAGAACATCGAAAGCGTCGCCATGAATGTGATCAGCAGCAACGCTTTCACGCACCCGTCGAACGATTGCGAGAGGATCCTAAACGATCGGTTTTGTGACATAGCCTCAGTCCAGTAGGTTACACACGCCCTAATGCGCCCAGTACATCGCAAATTTGATCCGCGCGAGGCAGGTCGTCACTTCGCCAGCGCAACATTGCGTTCGCATCGAAGCAGTAGATTTGGGTCGAGTGATCGGCAATGTTGCCGAGTGGCAGGGTGCTGCCCGAAAGCGCTCTGCGCATCCGGTCGACGTCCTGCAACGTCGGCGTGGCCGCCCGCCATTCGGGTCCGGCCTGGAAGCGCATGAGCCATGCGTGCAGCGCGGGCGGCGTGTCGGAAAGCGGATCGATTCCGATCGACACCAACTGAACGGGGTAGCGGTGCTGTAACTGCGATATCCGTTGCTGAACGGTGCTGAACAGCGCACCCTGCAAAGGACAAACTGAAGTGCATCCTGTGTAAATCGTCTGCAACGCAGTCACTTTCTGACGCAACAGGTCGGTTAGCAACCGTTTCTCGCCGCTTTGATCGACCACCCAGAAGTCGTCGAGACGAATGGGCGGTGTGACGAGTCCTATGCTTGCGTGCTGCGCGTATAGCGGAAAAGAAACGCCGGCTAACGCCGCGGCCGATATGCCACGCAGCAGCGCGCGGCGCCTCGGACTTCGGACCGGCGCGCACGCACGCAACGCCGCGCGAGTCGGCGCATGTTGATGGAACATGACTATGATCTCCCGCAACGGGTAACGGCTCGCAGAACCATTCGTCGCCATCTTTTATTGCGTGTTACCCGCGCGATAATGCGCACGAGTCGCGCGACGGCTACGTTCGCTTTCTAATTGCGAATCAACGGCATTCGGGAGCGTAGCAGAGAACCTTCCGGAAAATGACAGCGTCCGGCCCGCGACTTGCTCCGCTTTGTGAGGTCGGCCACATAACAATGAAACTTCAAAGACTGGTTGTTTTAGAGAGCCCGAGCAAAACCCTATGTCGTCCTGAGATTCGTCGTGAGGCGGCGGAAATGGCGAAGTCGCGAAAATGGATTGCGCGCTCAAACGTGGCGGCAAGACGCGTCAGGCAAGCGGACCAGGTCGGCCCGGCCGAAGAGACTCGGCTGACCGTTACCGAACTGTCAAGCCCTGCTCCTACAACGAAGGCGTTGCCCAACAAGGCCTCAGCATCGGCGCGATGGCAAGTCCGCGATGGCGAATAGCAAGCAGCGCCGGTGTCCGGCGGCTTCGAGTTTCGCCGCGACCACGGCGAGCCATTGCGCGTGTTTCGCTGGCGATGATATGCAGGTTCCGCGCCGTTGGCTCCCGGCCGTCTCCTTGTTCCAAAGCACAAAGTCAAACCGTGGCAAAATTCGCATTCCGCGATTTATTTGATGCGACCGGTACGGCCCATATAAATGCCTCGGCAGCATTATTTTCTTTCTAAAACCATACCGAGACATTTAATTAGCATTTAATTAGGTCCCGAGCCATCCCGATAAGAACCATACATTGGCGGAAATTAAAGTGCCCCGACTGTCTAAAAGCGACAAGTAACAATTTTGTAACGGTTTTTTTGTTGCTTTGTGAATCTCGAACTCGGGCGCGAGAACGCCTCTGGATAAGCGTGGGAAGCGAGGAGGGACACGTTGCCGATGGCCTCACATAGCACAAATTTCGTTGTTACGCTTAGTTACGCCCGATGGCGCGAGATTTGTTCCATTTCTGTATCATTCGTATTCATCAGATTACTCAGGGAAAACCTTGTCGATTTTGATTCGATTGGAGAAACTTCGCAATTTGCGACGAATTACCGAATCTTCCGATTGAAAATGATGAAAGCGGGTTTTCAGTAGGTCGCATTAAATCTGAAGATTAAAACGCGATTAGTGCCCCACGCGAGTGCGGCAGCGGGCGGCGCTTGACAAAAGCCGGTCATTATTCAGTTGTACTTCGTGTTGTTGCGTATTTTTTCGTGGCGACGTCCTTATCACGCGAACGTTGTTCGTTTTAGCGGCAAGGTTCCATCGGCCTTGATAGACAGATGTCCTTTTCCAGCAGACTCTCTCCAAGACTGAAACCGTCATTTCGTCGGCTTCCCCAGATCGCAAAAACTGCTTCGGCGCTTGCATTCATCGCAGGCGTACTAAGCCTTGCAGGTTGTGGAGGTGAAACAGGCGATGATGGCAGCACCGCGTCCGTGACCGCCAACTCCCTCCCTGCCGACACAGTCGCGAACGCGGCTACAGATCCGTACAGCAACGGCGTAGTGCCCCCCGACAATGGCTCTCCGCCGGTTCAGGCGAACGGTCAGCCTTATAACCGCGCCCTGGTGCAACGGGCGGGACAAGGCGATTGAACCGTTTCGCGACGATCGATACGAAACCCGCATATCCCGTGCAAGAGCATTTTCAATCGTGATGTCAGCGACCGTTGACTCACGCGTTTGACGTGTTTGCGTTACGTATGCCATCGCTTCAGGAACTGATGGTCATCGGCAAACGTAATTCCAACGTTCTCGGCCCATCCCCGGTCAGTAGCAATTTATAGCTAAGCCATGAAACTCAGACTCTACTCACTATTCGCCGTTTTAGCCCTGTTGTGCGGGCAATCGATGCCAGCGTTCTCCCAGACGACTTCGACCGCCGCCACCGCCCAGCAACTCGCGGCGCTGCAGCCGCCGCCCACCGGAAGCGGAAACGACCGTTTTGCAATGGACGTGAACTGCAATCTCTGGAGTGCAGATCAGACGGCGCTGAACGAATGCTCAAAGGACCTGGATCTGATTGCCGGATTGGGCGTGGGTACGGTTCGCCTCGGCGTTTCGTGGGACTTCATGACGCTGGCCGACGGCAGCACGCTGGATCCCAACAAAGTGGCCTTTCTGAAGTCGCTTCTGAACGCCGCACGCACGCGCGGCATGAAGATTCTTTTCCAGGTGGGCATGTACGCGCCGTCTAGCGCATACCAATGCCCGGCCACCAAGAATCCGCCGAGCGCATCGTCACCGCGACTCGACTTCTGCGACGCGACGTTCACGAAGTATCTCGGCTCGCTCATGGACGTCGTTCTGCCCTTTACGGCTGACATCGAACTGTTCAATGAGACCAACTGGTCGTTCTCCGCTTCGGACCCGTCTTACGGCGATCCGAACGGTATCTCCGGATACATTCTGAATCGCAGCAAGACGCTCTATTCGGAAGCCAGGCAGATCCTGAACACGAAAAGCCAGTCGGGCTACAAAACGGTTCTGCACACTCAGGGCATCTCGTACTTCTACAACTCGGCGTACCCGAATAACGGCTGGAAACCGCCCGCGGGCAGCGAGCTGATCCAGGCGACCGACTACATCAAGGCAATGGGTAACAACACGAAGAGTGCTTCCAGCCCGTTGAACACCACGATCGATGTCGTCGACGTTCACCCCTACTTCGGCAGCGCCGAATACGACATGATGGTGCAGGCATTCATGACCACGGTGTCGAACCTCGTCAGCAGTGGCACGAAGCCGATCTGGCTGACCGAGACCAACAATGGCACCAACGGTACGGACGCCGGACAAACGGCCGCATTCAACCAGTTGAAGGTTCTGATGAACAACGGTTCGGTGGCAAAGGCGTTCTGGTATGTCGTGCGCAACGGCGATCCGAGCAATGGCGAAGGCGACGGCTATTCGATCTACGACTACAACCGTAACCTGATTCGTCCGCAGCTGGCAGCCGCGATTCAGGCCTACACGGCGACCATTCCGCGTTCGCAACGCTTCCTGTCCGGCTCTTACCTGACTGCGATCAAGTAAGCCTGCCTGCTGTAACCCATGAATGAACGGAGCGCGACTATCGCGCTCCTTTTTTTCCGTTTTGGCCGGGTTGACAGGACCGCATCCAGTTTGAGGGCGCAGCGAAATTCCCGAGGCCGAGCTTCGCGAGGATGAACTGGCACTGTGCCAATGCGTTGCGTCAAACTCGTCGCTGCCGTAATCGAAGGAGCAGACACGGCAAACAACGCGGCGCCACCCGAAAAGCGGGCACGCAATGGCTATTCCCGAATATTCGTAGCCTCTTCGCGCCATCTACCGCATTGCTCGCGCAGCAGGACGTTGCGGTAAGAAAATCACGCAGAGCGCCATGAACGAAACCAGAATCACCGACGCATAGAGTCGGTTGATCTCGAGCCCACCTTGAGAAATGGGTTTATCGAGCAGGTCCGCCAAGGTCGCGCCGAGCGGACGCGTCAGGATGAACGCCGCCCAGAATATAGCGGTCCGTGACAGCCGCGACCAGTAATAAAGCGCACCGACGATCAGCAGCCCCCCACCGAAGATCAAAGCGCCGTACTCATAGCCAAGCCCCAGACCGCCTTCGTCCGATCCCGCCACCCAATCGCCCAAGGCCGTACCCAGTGTCTGCGAAAAGAGGATCGTCACCCAATAGAACCACTCGGCCTTCGGCGTGGTTACGCTCTGCACCGCCACCGTACCTTCCGATTTGTACCAGACGCCCAGGCTCGCAAGCAGAAGCGCGAAGACGATGACTACACCGCCCGGATAGCCGACTCCCACCGAACGATCGAAGAAGTCGGCCAGCGTGGTACCGAGCGTGGTCGTTGCAACGATGGTCGCCCAATAGAGCGAGGCATTGAACCGCTCTGCCCTGATCTGCCCTGCGACCAGCCCAATAAAAATAACCGCAAAAATCGCGGTGCCGATCAGATAACCCAATTTGAGCGACATGGTCACCCAATCGCCGCCCGTTTCGCCAAGCGTCGTGGCGGCGATTTTGATGATCCAGAAGCCCAGCGTGATCTGCGGGACTTTACTGAGTGCATGCGCGCGAGTTTGCGACGGGTTGCTATTCATGTGACGTGCTCACTATTCTCATGGCTTGAACATAGGCTCAACCATCGCAGAGCAACGCTTAACAGCACCTTAAGCATCCCACCGAATCACGCGGTCAGATTTTCCTGCGCCAATAACGGGGCGGTAACCCCGAGTCCCTTCAACGCAGTTCCAGCCACATCGGCTGATGATCGGACGAGCGGCTGTGCTGATCGACATCGCACGATGCAATGCGTGCGCTCAGGTCTGCCGTGACGAAAACGAAATCGCACGCGAATGCTCCGTCGGGCCATTGCTCGTGATCGTATAGGCCGACCGTCGCGGCACGGGGCTCGCCGGGGTGCGCGCGGGCCCACGCATCGACGAACGCCGGAGCGTCGGTGATCGGTTCGAGCATTCGGCAAAAGGCGGTGTCTTCGAATGCGCTGTTGAAGTCTCCGCACAAAATCGCGCTGACCGGGCGCGCCGTATCGGCAAACGGACTGTCCGGCTTCTCGCCACGCGCGGGGGCGCGCGCGTGAGCGCACGCCTCCTGATGCAACTCGCGCAGTCTCGCCACTTGTGCAAGCCGCTGTTTCTCCGAATAGAACTCGAGGTGTGTGGTGATGACACGAAGCGGACCGACGTCGGCTTCGAGCACCGCTTCGAGCGCGACGCGCAGCATCGACGGCTTGGCGGGGTCCGCGGGCCACGGCAGAGAATGGCGCAGCACCTGACGAACCGGCAAACGGGTCACGATGGCATTGCCGAACTGCCGCCGATGACGGCTCGCGCCCAACGAGGGCAGATCGGAGCCGATCGCATCGAGCACGGTCATCTCCGGCAGCAGAGCGGCAAGTTCGGCGAACTGATCGGACGATGGCGCGCCTTTCAGTCCGCCGGCCGCCGGTTCTTCGTCGAAGCCGCGCGTGACTTCCTGCAGACACAGGACGTCGAAGTCGCACAACGCGCGTGCTTCCCGCACGATCCGTCCGAGGTCGACGCGGCCGTCGACGCCGCATCCCCACTGAATGTTCCAGTCGACCAGTTTCATGACGGCCTCCTTGAAAGATCCGACTACAGTGTATCGCCGCATCCCCCTCATCCGCGACCGGCTCAATTTCTTTAGAAAACAACGAATAGCTTCGATTTATCCATCGAAACATATCTGTCCAACATACACCTCGGTGAGTTCGCGATGCTATGGATGGCGGTCGCCACCGGCATCTTCCTCACGTCGCGGCGCGTCGGCGTGCTGGTGCTTCTCTATACTGCGCTGTTCATTTGCCTTCCGCGCGCCTATCCCGGCTTTCACTATCCGACCGATTTGCTGGTGGGCGCCGTGGTGGGAATCGTGATTACATTGGTGATGACGCGGGATACGATCCGCGTACGCTACGCGACGCCGGTGCTGCGATGGACCGAACGCCACCCGGCGCCCGCAGCGACGCTGGCCTTTATTCTGTGCCTCCAGCTCGTCACGCAGCTCGACGAATTGCGCAAGCCGGCGAGTGGCGTAATGAAACACCTATGATGGCGGCGATGGTTGCTCCAGGTTTGTTCTCGTGCGACGGCGGCTGACAGCGACAGCGAAAGCTACGTGGACACCTGAACGTAGCGCGCTTCGTTCAGATCCGCGAGAAGCGTCGGACCTGTCGGTCGCCAGCCCAAACGCGCCTGCGTCTGCGCGCTCGATGCCGGCATATCGAGCGCGGCGAACATCGCCACCCATCCGAAGTACGCCTGCGCCTCCTCGCGCGCGATCGAGACGACCGGCAACTTCAGGCCGTGTCCGAGCGCCTCGGCGATCTCGCGGGCGCTAACGCCTTCTTCGCCGACCGCGTGATAGCGCGCACCGCGTTCGCCCTTCTCGATCGCGAGCCGGTACAGCCGCACGACATCCGACAGATGCCCCGCCGGCCAGCGGTTGCGTCCCTCCTCCACATAGGCGCACACGCCTTTGTCCCGCGCGATCTGGATGAGCGGCGTGATGAGGCCTTGCCGGTACGGGTTATGCACTTGCGGCAAGCGCATCACCGACACGTTGACGCCCGCCTCCAGCTGCACGTTGCCGGCCAGCTCCGAGCCGATGCGCGGGTTCGGGTGACTGGTGTTGAACACGTCTTCGGTGGCCGGCTGCCCGTTATCGCGGCTGCCGACGCCCGTGCCCGACGTGATCAGAAGCGGCCGATCCGAGCCGGCCAGCGCCGAGCCCAGTGCAGCGATAGCACGCTTGTCCTTCTCGCAGTTCTCCACGAAGTGCGAGAAATCGTGATCGAACGCAAGGTGTATGACGGCGTCCGCCTTCGCGGCGCCGCTGCGCAGGCTGTCGGTGTCTTCGAGCGTGCCGCGATGGACCTCCGCACCGGCCGCGCTGAGAGCCTGCGCGCCCTGGTCGGACCGGGTCATGCCGACAACCTGATGCCCGGCTTCGATAAGTTCGGGCACCAAAGCCGAGCCGATAAACCCGGTTGCGCCCGTCAGAAAGATTCGCATGGTCAAGTCTCCAGAATAGCCACCGACGCACTATGCGATCATTCACTATGCTATTGAAGTAGTGAGCTTATCCCGGTAAAGCAACTAACAGGTTAATCATCCCAGTGAACACCGCCCAAACCCTCGGGGACTTTCTGCGTAGTCGCCGCACGCGGCTCGATCCGGCCAGCTTCGGCTTCTCGGGCCGCAGGCGCACGCCCGGATTGCGCCGGGAAGAAGTGGCGCAGCGCGCGAATATCAGCTCGACCTGGTACACGTGGCTCGAGCAGGGCCGCGGCGGCGCGCCGTCCGCCGCGGTGCTTGAGCGCATCTGCGCGGCGCTGATGCTGACGAATACCGAGCGCGAACATCTTTTCATGCTGGGCCTCGGACGCCCCCCGGAAGTGCGCTACCGGTCCATCGACGCAGTGGACCCGCGCTTACAGCGCGTGCTCGATTCACTCGATGCCAGCCCGTCGATCATCAAGACCGCGACGTGGGACGTCGTCGCGTGGAATCGCGCCGCAGCCGTCGTGCTGACCGACTACAGCGCGCTGCCGCCGGGCCAGCGCAACATCCTGCGTTTCCTGTTCGGCGATCCGGCCGTCCGGGCAAAACAGCACGACTGGGAGAGTGTCGCGCGCTTCGTCGTGGGGACGTTCCGAGCGGACGTTGCCCGCGCGGGGCTCGCTTCCGAGGTGGGCGATCTGGTCGACGATCTGTGTCGCGCGAGCCCGGACTTCGAACGCATGTGGCGCGAAAACCAGGTATTCGGCCACAGCGAAGGACAGCACGTTAAGCGCCTGCTGCATCCTGCGTTCGGGACCATCGAAATGGAGTATTCGCTGTTCGCCGTCGATGGTCGGCCAGACCTGAGCATGCTCGTGTACACGCCGCTCGACGCGCGAATCGCCACGCGCATCCGCAGTACCGTTTCATCGATGGATGAGAGTGCCAGCGCCGCGCCTTTGACCGCTGCGTGATCGGCTTTGACGCTCGAGCGCGAGCGCGGCCGCCGGATCGCACTCAGGCGACTCCGCAATTGCTCGTGGAAACCAATGAGGTTGAAGCACCTTGGGGACGACTACCGAACTGCATCGTTCGGCCGGTTAATTGGCCGCACGGCATCGGACAAGCTTCGCGTAAGAATCACGATGACCGCCTCGCTGGCGGCAAGCAAGTTGGCGCGATCATTTATTGCCTCTCGGTAGGCACCTTCATGGATGCGAATGGCGACGGCGCCGGCGACTTCCAGGGCCTGCAGTGTTCGCCGCGTATCGCGGGTCGACACGGTTAAACTGATACGATCGCGTGCTTCTGGTCGTTCGCGGACTCACGCGACTTGTCGACTCACGCGAATGTTCAGCCTGCTCGATTCATCGGATACGCAATCGAATAAAGGGATGTCATGGCAAAGGATGAAATAGTCTGGGGAATTTTGGGCGCCGCAAAGATCAACGACAAGGTGGTCGTGCCCATGCACAACGCGCCGAAGTGTCGGGTGAAAGGCATCGCGTCACGCTCTCGGGAGAAGGCGCGGGAAGCCGCGGCCAGGTATGGTCTGGCTGTCGCATACGATAGTTACGAGGCGCTCCTCGCGGACCCGGAAATCGACGCGGTCTATATTCCATTACCCAATCATCTCCACGTGGAATGGACGATCAAATCGGTCGAGGCGGGCAAGCACGTCCTGTGTGAGAAGCCGATCAGCCTGGACGCTCAACAGGTTGAACGGCTGATCGCCGCGCGCGACAAGAACGGCCGATACATCCAGGAAGCGTTCATGGTTCGCACGCATCCGCAATGGTTGAAGGTGCGGACCTTGATCGACGAAGGCGCGATCGGCGAATTGCGGGCAGTGACCGGCGGTTTCACCTATCACAACACGAACGAACACAATATCCGCAACAAGAGCGAGCTAGGTGGCGGCGGTCTGCTCGATATTGGTTGTTATCCGATCACGACGTCGCGCTTCACTATCGGGCGTGAGCCACGGCGCGTAGTTGCGCTGGTGGAGCGGGATCCGACCTTCAAAGTGGACCGGCTCGGCTCCGTGCTGATGGACTTCGATGGCGTGCAGGCGAGTTTCTTTTACTCGACTCAGACCTATCCGTACCAGCGGATGCAATTTCACGGTACCAAGGGGCGAATCGAAGTCGAAATTCCATTCAATGCACCAAACGATCGACCGACGCGCCTGCTAATCAGTGAGCACAATAGCGACGGTGTCGCGACTGATCGCTGGCTGGAGCTTGCGGTGTGCGATCAATATGGCGTAGCCGCCGCCACGTTCGCGGAGGCGATCCTGAGTGGGGGCCCGCAGGCTATTTCGCTAGAAGATGCGCGCGCGAATATGCGGGTGATCGATGCCGTGTTCCGCTCGGCTCAATCGGGCGCGTGGGAGAGCATCGCCCAAGGTTGAAGTGCAACGCTGGCGCGAGCCGCGCTGTTCAACGCGCGGCAAGTGCCCAGTTGTCCGCATTCGCAAAGCCATAGACTATGGCGAGCGAAAGTGGTCCCTACCTGGCCGGCGCGGTGACATCGCAGTCGCCGCCGTGGGCACCGCTGCCGGTGTTTTTCAGCGTAAGCACGAGTCTGCTACCTCTGTTTGCCGTCATGATCTGACCATAGCTAACCGTGGGAATGAACTGGATATCCGGTGCCACCGCCACCGGGGGATTTCTCGCTCCGTCGACGGTCAGGTCGAGTTCCACGGTGATAGAGTCGATTGCAGCGCCCAGATCCTGCTTCCGGCTGGCCTGATCTTTGCGGAAATTGCACAGCCCCTGGAGAACCTGCTCGAGGGCAGTCGGGATATCGACCGGCTTGCCCGGTGCGATCGGAGGCGTGTTACAGCCGACGATCATGAACGGCAAGGTGCAAAGCGCTACATATCGGCAGGCTCGCATCAGCTTCCCCGCTTGATCTGGTGGACGTGGTGTCTGCCATCCCCTGCTGTCGCTGGTTCAGTGCCCAGCTGGCGAACGCGAACGCAAACGCAAACGCTCAATACTTGATATTCCTGGCCGCCTCACGGCCGTTCTGCTTGGTTTGCCGCTTGTCCTGCCGGCACTGCGAATTGCTCTTCTGGTCCGTGGCCCGACACTCCTGCTTCGTGTGGCGGGAACCCTGGCGTGTCTCCTGGCGAACGTCACGTCCGGCGCGACGCTGCTGAGCCTGTTCGGTTGCCCAGGAGCTTCCCGCGCAAGCCATCACGGACACAGCCATGACCGCGACCGAGAACTCCCGGCTCCATGAAAACATGGCGACCTCCCTGACAGGTTGAATATGAGTATTCCGGCTTTGTACGAGGGTGCCACGCGTGGCAGTCGCGTCAATCGGACCAAGGTCCTAGGGCCGTCGCGTCGTGCGCGATCCACCAGCCGCCGCGCTTCCGGTTCGATGAACATGAAAACGAGGATGTTGCGATCCGCTCAACGAAGCGGTACCCCACGCGGCGGCGAACGGCGGTCCATTCAGAATGACCGTGAACCAGCCGTAGCCAGCGAATCAGCGAACGCTCACTCGTCCGCCAAAAAATTCGGATGACTTGTGCGGATCTGATCGATCTGACTCAGCGTCCCCGACAGATGCTTGCGTAGCGCTGCCTGCGCCGCCTCGACATCGCCTTTGTCGATCGCATCGACGATCTCGGTGTGATCGCGCACGACCGCTATCGTCTTGCCCTCCACCGGCAGATTCAGGCGCCGCAGCCGGTCGATATGGCCGCTCAACCTACGCACCAGATCCCATAGCTGCGGCACGCCGGCCGCCTCGTACATCTGCCGATGAAACGCCTGATCGAGCAGCGAGAACTGCTCGTAGTTCTTCAGGTCGAGCACTTCCGTTTGCCGCGCGATCGTCAGGCGCAGTTCAGCGATCAGCGTGGCGTCGTGCTGCTCCGCGAGCGTGCGCACCACTTCGAGTTCAATCGAGCGGCGCAGGAAATGCGCCTGCAGCGCGGACGTCACGTTGATCTGACTGACGACCGTCGCGTGCTGCGGATAGATGTCGACGAGACCTTCCTCGCCGAGCTTCATCAGCGCGTCGCGCACGGGCGTCTGGCTGAGCCCGTAGCGGTTCGCCAGCTCGGTGCGCGACAGCACCGTACCCGGCGTGAGTTCGAGGGAAAGGATCATTTCGCGCAGTCGTTCGAATACTTGCGGCGCGGCGTGGCGGGAGCGGTCGAGCCGGGTTACCGTCGACGAATGAGCGTGGTTTTTCATGGCAGAAACTGAAGCATGGAAGCAGGCGTGACCCGGCATGGCGGTCCGCTGAGGCACTAGTACTATAGCCGACGCGCGCCCCTTCCAGCGGGCTTGCGAGCGGAATTCCGCGAGAAGTGCAGATGGGTATTTACCCCAGTAACGCACTAATACATTAGTGCTTTACCATCCGTCCCATCAAACTCTTCTTATGCCGAATGCCATCATGACTCGCGACATCACCATCACGCAGGTGCGCATCACCCCGATCGCCTTCCGCGACGGCCCGCTGCTCAACGCCGCCGGAATCCACGAACCTTGGGCGCTGCGCGCCATCGTCGAGCTGGAGACGAGCGACGGCCGCGTCGGCATCTCCGAGACTTATGGCGACGAACCGATGCTGCGCGTGCTCGAACAGGCGAAGTCGCTGGTGACCGGCCTGTCGCCGTTCGACCTCAATCGCATGGAAGAGCGCGTGCGAGCGTCGATCAAGGCGAGCCCGGGCGCGGTCGAATTCGAACTCGCGCCCGGCTCGCACTCGGCGAAGAACGCGCCGAAAGTCATCAGCACGCTCGAAGTCGCGATGCTCGATCTGCAAGGGCAGATCGTCGGCGCGCCGGTCGTCGACCTGCTCGGCGGCAAGGTGCGCGACGCCGTGCCCTACAGCGCCTATCTGTTCTTCAAATACGCCGAGCACGTCGACAAGCCCTATGCGCCCGATGCCTGGGGCGAAGGCCTGAGCCCCGAGCAGATCGTCGCGCAGGCGCGTCGAATGATCGAGCTGTATGGCTTCCAGAGCATCAAGCTGAAGGGCGGCGTGTTCGAACCGGCACACGAAATCGCGTGCATGCGCGCGCTGCATCAGGCGTTCCCCGGCGTGCCGCTGCGCCTCGACCCGAACGCCAACTGGACGCTCGAAACGAGCATCGCGGCGGCACCGGAACTCGACGAGCTGCTCGAGTACTACGAAGACCCGTGCCCGGGTCTCGAAGGAATGGCCGAACTGGCGAAGCACACGCGCCTGCCGCTCGCGACCAACATGGTCATCACGACGATGGAAGATTTCCGGCGCGGCGCCGAGATGGGTTCGGTCAAGGTCCTGCTGTCGGATCACCACTACTGGGGCGGCCTGCGCGCGACGCAGACGCTCGCGCGCATGTGCAAGCTGTGGGATCTCGGCATGTCGATGCACTCGAACTCGCACCTCGGCATCAGCCTGATGGCGATGACGCACGTCGCGGCAAGCATCCCCAACCTGACCTATGCGTGCGACACGCATTACCCGTGGCAGGAGGAAGAAGTCATCAAGGGCGGCCGCGTGACGTTCGACGACGGCTCGGTGCGCGTGCCCACCACGCCGGGCCTCGGCGTCGAGCTCGACCGCAAGCGGCTCGCCGAACTGCATGCGCAGTATCTGTCGTGCGGCGTGCGCAATCGCGATGACCTCTCGCAGATGCGCAAGTACGAGCCGGGCTTCACCGGCAAGAATCCGCGCTTTTAACTCCCGCTTCCAATCCGCGCCTACGAGCCCTGCGACGCGCAACGCGCGTCGCCATCGAAGGAGACAACCCCATGAGTAGCCCGATTGCCGACACGGCGCGGCCCGAGCGCGCCGGCGCGCTGGCGAGCGCGGTGCGCAAGATCAAATGGCGCGTGCTGCCGCTGTTCGTCGTGATGTTCATCGTCAACTACATCGATCGCGTGAACATCGGCTTCGTGCGCCAGCATCTGAGCGCCGATCTGGGCATCGGGGCGGCGGCCTATGGGCTCGGCGCGGGGCTCTTCTTCATCAGCTACGCGATCTTCGAAGTGCCGTCGAACATCCTGCTGCAGCGCTACGGCGCGAAGCTGTGGCTCGCGCGCATCATGCTCACGTGGGGGCTGGCCGCGGCCGGCATGGCGTTCGTGCGCGGCGAGACGTCGTTCTACGCGATGCGGCTCCTGCTCGGCGCGGCCGAAGCGGGCTTCTTTCCCGGCGTCATCTACTACTTCACGCAATGGCTGCCGAGCAACGAGCGCGGCAAGGCGATGGCGATCTTCCTGAGCGGCTCGGCGCTCGCGTCGGTGCTGTCCGGGCCGATCTCCGGCGGGCTGATGCTGATCGAAGGCGCGGGGCTGCGCGGCTGGCAGTGGATGTTCATCATCGAAGGCATGTTCTCGGTCGTGCTCGCGGGCTTCATCCTGCTGTGGCTCGACTCGAAGCCGCGCGACGCCGCCTGGCTCACCCGCGCCGAGCAGGACGCCTTGCTCGATGCGGTCGACGAAGAGCAACGCCAGCGCGCCGCCGCGCACCCGGTCAAGCCATCGATAGGCGCGTTGCTGCGCGATCCGCAAATCCTGATCTTTTGCCTGATCTACTTCGCGGTATCGCTGACCATCTACGGCGCGACCTTCTGGCTGCCCAGCATCATCCGCAAGATGGGCCATTTCAACGATTTCCAGGTCGGCCTGTACAACTCGATTCCGTGGCTGATCTCGATCGCGGCGATGTATCTGTTCGCGATGCTCGCGGCGCGCTTCAAGTTCCAGCAGGCGTGGGTCGCGTGCGTGCTGCTGATCGCCGCGCTCGGCATGTATGCGGCCGGCCAGGGCGGCCCGGCGTTTTCGTTCGTCGCGATCTGCTTTGCGGCGATCGGCTTCAAGGCCGCCTCGTCACTGTTCTGGGTGATCCCGCAGGGCTATCTCGACGCGCGGATTTCCGCCGCGGTGCTGGCGCTGATCAACTCGATCGGCAACCTCGGCGGCTTCGTCGCGCCAGCGGCCTTCGGCTTCCTCGAACAGAAGACCGGCTCGATCGAGGGCGGCCTCATCGGACTCGCGGTGATGTCGGTGGTGGCCGCCGGGGTCGTGTTCTTCTCCCGCATGAGCCCGCGCGAAGGAGTGCCCGCCTCCGCGCATTGACTGCATCGAACAACCGTATAGACACCATTTGCAGAAACCTTGAGGAGACACGATGAAAACGATAGAAGCCACGACGGCCGCCGCACGCACGGCCGTCGGACGATACCGATGGACCATCTGCGCGATGATCTTCGCCGCGACGACGATCAACTACATGGATCGTCAGATGCTCGGGCTGCTCGCGCCGCTGCTGCAAAAGGATATCGGCTGGAGCCAGGTGCAGTACGCGCAGACCGTGATGGTGTTTACGGTCGCCTATGCGGTGGGTCTCGCGATCTTCGGCCGCATCGCGGATCGCGTCAGCACGAAGAAGGTCTACGGCAGCGCGATGGCGCTGTGGAGTCTCGCGGCGATGCTCCACGCGGTGGCATCGACCGTGCCGGGCTTCGCGGCCGTGCGCGGTCTGCTCGGCTTCAGCGAGGCGGCCAATTTTCCGGTTGCGATCCGCACTACCGCCACGTGGTTTCCGAAGAAGGAACGCGCGCTAGCGACGGGCTTCTGGAACATGGGCGCGACGATCGGCGGCATCGTGGCGCCGGCCTTCGTGCCGATCGCTGCCGTGATGTGGGGCTGGCGCGCGACGTTCATCGCGGGCGGCGCGACCGGTTTCATCTGGCTGGCGGTGTGGATGCTCGTTTATCGGCAGCCTTCGGAGCATCCGTCGGTGTCGAAGGAAGAACTCGACTACATCAATGCGGATCGCGAGGAAGTCGTCGAGCAGAAAGTCGGCTGGTTGTCGGTGCTCAAGTACCGCGAAACGTGGGCGTTCGTCTTCGGCAAGCTGCTGACCGATCCGGTGTGGTGGTTCTATCTGTTCTGGCTGCCCAAGTGGCTCAATGAGTCGCGCCATATCGACATCGGCAACATGGGCCTGCCGCTGATCGCTATCTATACGATGTCATCGGTCGGCAGCGTGGCGGGTGGCTGGCTGTCGTCGCGTTTGATGGCCCGCACCAACAGGCCGAATTTCGCGCGCAAGCTCACGATGCTCATTTGTGCATTGTGCGTGGTGCCGATCGCAACGTTGTCGTATTTCCAGAGCCTGTGGTGGGCGGTCTTCGCCGTTGGTCTCGCGGCAGCGGCGCACCAGGGCTGGTCGGCGAACCTCGTCACGACCGTCGGCGACGTGTTTCCGAAGCGGCTGGTCGGCACGGTGGTCGGTATCGGCGGCGTGGCGGGGATGGTCGGTTCGTTCTTCTTTTCCGGCGTGATCGGCGAGACCTTGCAGCGCACCGGGCAGTATTGGGCGCTCTTTACGGTCGGCGCGTCGGCGTATCTGGTTGCGCTGGGCATCATTCATCTGTTGATGCCGCGGATGACGACGGTCAAGTTGCGCGATTGAGGTAACGCTGGCGGGTGAAAGGGCGAGGGGACGTGGCACGGATAACTGGCGTCCCCCGCCCTTGCAATGATGCTTCCTGCTGAACTTTTGGAGCGCGAGCGCAACGAAGAAGTGTCAGAAGCAACGGGCGAGCATCTGTTGCATACTCTCAACGCGCTATCCCGCATCAGCGAAATCCTTGGACCCTGAGACTTCGCTCGCCCCAACGCCATCGCCACGAGAGCCGTTATGACCATCGATCCCTCCGTCGTCGCCGCATTCACGCCCACGGGCAAGCTGCGCGCGTCGATCAATCTCGGCAACCCAATCCTCGCCAATCGTCACGCCGACTCCGGCGAGCCGTTCGGCGTATCGATCGATCTCGCGCGCGCGTTCGCCGCGAAACTGGGCGTCGAACTGGAGCTGGTCGTCTTCGATACGGCCGGCAAATCGGTGCAGGCCGTCGGCGAGGAGCGCGCGGATTTCGGCTTCTTCGCGATCGATCCGTTGCGCGGCGAGACGATCGCGTTCACAGCGCCGTATGTGTTGATCGAAGGCTTCTACCTGGTGCGCGACGACTCGCCGGTACGCTCGAATCAGGATGTGGATCAGGCGCACAACCGGGTCGTCGTCGGCACAGGCAGTGCATACGATCTGTTTCTGACGCGCGAGCTGAAATCCGCGCAAATCGTGCGCGCGCCGAGCTCGCCGAGCGTTGTGCCGACGTTTATCGAGCAGCATCTGGAAGTGGCGGCAGGCGTGAAGCAGCAACTCGAGGCCGATGCGAAGCTAACTCCCGGTCTGCGGTTGCTAGACGAGCGCTTCATGGTGATCCGGCAGGCGATGGGTGTGCCGAAGAGCCGCGGCGAAGCGGCGGCTCACGCGCTGCGTTCGTTTGTCGAAGAGGTGAAGGCCTCGGGCTTGGTGGCGCAATCGCTCGCGCGGCACAAGATCGCGGGAGCGTCGGTTGCGCCTGCGGCGTAGCGGGCCGCACGAACCCGACACCGCGTAGCTTTCGAAGCTGCTGGCATAGCAGATACGCGAGGCCGCGCGATGCTTCGGCGCGGCCCCGCCACCACCTTCAGCGACGCTCAAACGAGCGTAGTCTGCACATCCACATTACCGCGCAACGCCTTCGAATACGGGCAGGTCAGATGCGCTCGCTCGATCAACCCGTGCGCCACGTCACGCTCGACACCGGGAAGACTGACGAACAGACGCGCCTGAAGGAAATAAGCGCCATCGGTGGTGCCGAGATCGATCTCCGCATCGACGCTGGTATCGGCCGGCAACGACAGGTGCAACGCGCGCGCCGCCAGCCCGAGTGCGCCGATGAAACACGCCGACCAGCCCGCGCCGAGCAACTGCTCGGGATTCGTTCCACCCCCCGAGGTGCCGGGCGGCGACAGCTTGATGTCGAGACGGCCGTCCGAGCTGCGCGCGGCGCCTTCGCGGCCGCCGGTCGTATGGGTTTTGCCGGTGTACAGCACTTCTTCGATGCGGGTCATGGTGGCTTACTCCTGTTGATCCAGTGATATTCAGGTCTGCAAATCCGGGCTCGAACTTGCGGTGCACATATTTGAACGCGCCGACGTATCTCGCATGTGTCTGGATCAGCGGGTTTGGTAAGCGCACGTATCCCCGGGCAGCGCGGATACATTGCGATACAAGGAGCGGCAAACGGGAGCCGGGCGGAGCGCGGCGCGACAACTCACGCGCGCCATCGCGCCCGTCGCTTCATTCAGCGACGCCGGTCGAAATACCGCCGCAACAGATAGTTCGCGGTCGAGCCATGCAGCAGCACCGATAACACGATCGCATCGAGCACGGCGGGCAGCAGCGGCGTCATCGCGCCACGCACGTATTCGAGGCCGAACATCAGGTAGTAAAACGCGCCGACGCCGCGAATCCCCATCCACGCCATCAGATGCCGCTGGCTATTGTCGATGCGCGCACCCATCATCGCGACGACGACGGACAGCGGCCGCGCGACGAAAAACAGAAACACCGCGGGCAACACGGCGCGCAGATCGAACATCTCGCGCCAGTGCGCGGACACGACGCAGCCGATGATCAGCATCAGCGACAACTCCGCGAGTCGCTCCATTTCGCGCATGAAGCCCATCATCGATTCGGCGAGGACCGCATGCGCCATTTCTGGATCCCGGGCGACATCGACCTGTTCGCCGTGCTGCACCTCGTCGAGCACTTCCGAGGGATTCTTGTCGCCCGTCGCGCGCAGTTCCTCGTGACGGACGGCGACGCCCGCCACGAACACCGCGACGAACGCATACGCGTGCAGCAGCAGCGACGCGCCGTACGACGTCGACATCAGGCCTAGCGCGAGAAACCCGTCGAGACCGATCGCTTCGCCGTAGCGGGTGCGCAGAAAAAAGATCGCGCGCGCGAACACGATCGCAAACACGCAACCGATCACGAGCGCACTGACGATCCCCCACAGCACCGAGCCGACGAAATGCACGCCACTGCCCGAGCCGAACAGTCTCGCGCCGGCAAGCGTCAGTCCCAGCACCGCAAACGGATAGGCGGCACCGTCGTTCAGGCCGCCTTCACCCGACAACGCGAACCGCACGGGCTCGTCGTCGCCAGCTTGCGTCACGCGCAGCTCGTTGGCGAGCACCGGGTCGGTCGGTGCGAGCGCGGCCGCGAGGAACAACGCCGCGCCGTCCGCGCGTCCGGTCACCAAAGCGGTGAAGCCGAACATCAAGGCGACGGTGAAGAGCATCGCCGGGCCGCCGAGCCGCAGCGGCAACAACCACAGCGGATTGCGCAGCCGCACGCGCAGATGCATGCCGATCGAAAACAACGACACGACGAGCCCGACTTCAGCCAGCATCGCGAGCAACGCGGTATTGCGGAGCAGATCGACCCCGACGAGCCCGGACACGGCCGGCCCGACCGCCACGCCGACCAGCAGATAGATCATCGCGCCGGTCAGCGGCAAGCGGCGGATCGGCCCGCGCGCGACGGCCATGAACGTGAGCAGCGCGCCGATCAGCAGGAACCAGACCGGTTCGTCCTTCATGGCGGAATCGCGAGCACGCGCGGCGGTGGCGGCAGCCGGGCCGCGTCGCCGCTAGCGCGCACTGCTCGCGCCATGCCGGCGGCGCTGTCCGTGCTGAACCGCGGCCTGGTTCGCGCGCCCCGCATGTTCACGGTTCGCCTGGTCGCGGCTCAGCTCGCCGGGCGCCTTGCGCGCAGACGACGCCACTGGCAACACCCGACATCGCGGCGATGGCAAGGCGCTGTACAACCTTGTTCATGAGCGACCCCTCGGTTCGGACCAGCTGGAATGCACTGTCCGTTCCGTTGCAAGCCGCGTTCCTCGCCTGAGGCGTGAGCGTGCCGATCGCCCTCACACACCGAATGGAAAAGTCTCCGCCGCGTGGTTCTTTTCGTCGGCGGAAACGGGCAGCGCGCTCACCGCGCTCGTGCGATCGAACCACACGAACGCATCGAACTGCTCGGCGAGCGACGCTTGCGCGTAATGGCTATACCGCTCGGTCCCGGGACGGTAGATGACGCCGATGAAGCGCTCCAATAGCGGCGCGCGCAGCCGTTCGCGCAGCGTGTCGTGCATGCCGGGCCGCAGGTCGAGCAGGAAGCGCGGGAGACCCGTGCCGTGCATGCTGAATTCGACGCTGCCCTCGAGCGAGGGCTGCACGGTTTTGACCTCCATCGGTCCGCCCCAATCGCTCGCCGCGGCGACCGTGCCGCTGTGCGTGCCAAACCCGATCAGCGCCGCCGCGTCGCCGAACTGCGCGCGGCACAGCTGGCCGAGATTGATCTCGTCCTGCATGCGGCCCATCTGCGTGGCGCTCGCGTCGCCGATATGCGAGTTGTGCGCCCACACGACCAGACGCGCCTGCGGCCCGCGGCTGTCGAGCGTATGACGCAGCGTGTCGAACATATGCGTGTCGCGCAGATTCCAGCTTTGCGGCCCGCCGTAGTACATCGCGCGATAGTAGTGCTCGGCGACCGCCACGAGCCGCGCGTTCTGCGCCGCGTCGAGGAAGCGCTCGCCGTCTTCGCGCGCATAGTCGAGCCGGCTTTTCAGCAGATCGCCGAGTTGCGCGACCACGTGTTCTTCGCACTGCGCGTAGCCGCCGCTCAACGCGGCGCGTCCATATACGGCCGGATCTTTCTGCCACGGACTGAGGCACCCATAACGCTCGCGAGCGATGCGCGCCGCGGCAGGGTCGACGCTGTCGAGATAGCGCAATACCGCGTCGATCGATTCGGAAAGGCTGTAGATATCGAGCCCGTAAAAGCGCGTTTCGCGCTCGGGGTGCGCGGCGTTGTGCGAGCGCAGCCACGCGATCAAGCCCATGAAGTCGGTGTTGCGCCACATCCAGGTCGGAAAGCGGCGAAACGGTCGGGACCGCCCGCCGGGCATCGGCCGAGCGCGCACATGCCGGTCGACGATCGCGGCGTCGGGCCAGTCGGCCTCGACCGCGATCATCGAAAAGCCGTGCTGCTCGACGAGGCGCCGCGTGATCGCCGCGCGCGCACGGTAGAACTCCGACGTGCCGTGACTGGCCTCGCCGAGCAGCACGACGCGATGCCCGGCGAAGCGGTCGAAAAATGCCGCGAATTCCGCGGAATCGATGTCGGGCAACGGTTCGGCCGCGTCGCGAATCGCGAGTTCGAGCGCGGCCGGCCTAGGCGCGGCCGGCATAGGTGCGGCCGGCGTAGGCGCGGCCGGCGTAGACGTGAGCGGGATGGGCGTGGACGTGGATGCAGGCCGCAAATCCGCGCGCGCCGCGCCGCCTGGCTCCGGCCAGCCATCGTCGCCGACGAGCGGCACGAAGCGCACGTCGCCGAACGCATCTTCGTCGTAGTCGTGTTCGTCGCGCCGCACGATCTTCACGAGCCGCTGACGGCTCTGACTGCTGCCGACCGGCATCACGAGCCGTCCGCCCACGGCGAGTTGCATGCGCAGCGCTCGCGGCACACGCGGTCCGCCCGCCGCCGCGATGATCGCGTTATAGGGCGCATGCGCGGCAAGACCTGCGGTGCCGTCGCCGACATGCACTTCGACGTTCTCGTAGCCGAGCCGCTGCAAGCGCTCGCGCGCGCCCTCGGCGAGGCTCGCGTCGCGTTCTATGGAATCCACCCGGCCCGCAATCTCCGCGGCGATCGCGGCCGCATAGCCGGAGCCCGTGCCGATGTCGAGCACGCGATCGCCGGGCTGCAACTCGGCGGCCGCGAGCATCTTCGCGACGATGTACGGCTGCGAGATCGACTGCTCGCCGCCGATCGGCAGCGGCGTATCGTCATACGCGAATTCGCGCAGATCGGAGGGCACGAACGCCTCGCGCGGCACGCGCCGCATCGCTTCGATCACGTAGTCGTCGCGCACGCCGCGTTGCACGATCTGCCGTTCGACCATCCATGCGCGCGCTTCGTCGAAATCGCTCATCGCCGCCTCCTCGCGAATGCGCAGCGCTGCGCGCGCTCCGCACTTGCCACGGGGCCGCGCGCGAGCGCACTGCTGTTCCACGCTTCAGCAACGAGCATACCGCCAGCGGGGACCGGTGGCGATGCGCGAAACGTGAAGCCGCCGTCACGCGCCCGCGGTCCGCGAGCGCGGACCGATATTTGCTGCGGTTCCGGCGCGAGCGCTTGAACGAACAAAACGCCGGTCCGATTGCGTCGCACGACAAGGGCGAAAATCATGAGCATTCCCATGCAGGTCGTATCCTTCCTCAGCTCGCGAGGTCTGAAGCTCGCGACCGCCGAATCCTGCACCGGCGGCCAGATCGCGTCCTATCTCGCGAGCGTGCCGGGCAGCGGCGCATGTCTCGACGTCGGCTTCGTCAGCTACTCGCCATCGGGCAAAGCAGGGTTTCTCGGTGTGCGGCAAAGCACGATGAAGCAATACGGACTCACCAGCGAAGCGGTCGCGCGCGAAATGGCCGAGGGCGCGTTGCGCCAGGAAGGCTGCTGCGCGGACATCGCGGTATCGAACACGGGGCTCGCCGATGGCGGCGCGCATGGCGGCTCGGATGACGATCCGCCACAGGGCACGCAATGCTTCGCGTGGGCGTTCCGGCGGCCGGGCGATCAGTTCGTCACGTTCGCCGAGACGCGGCGCTTTTCGGGCGACCGCAACGACGTGCGTTCGGCCGCCGCGCTGTATGCGCTGTCGCGCGTCGAGCATTACTTCGATCAACTCCCGCGCATCCAGCGGGACCACTGAAGAGAGACCGAACGATGAATCTGCAATCCTCCTTCGACGCCAACGCCTGGCAACAGGCAGTGATTGACGAACTCGGCGTCGAGCGTGATTTCGACGTGGCCCGCGAACGCGAGCGGCGTGTCGCGTTCCTCGGCGACTACCTGGCGTCGCAAGGCCTGCGCACCTACGTGCTGGGCATTAGCGGCGGCGTCGATTCGTCGACCGCGGGGCGCCTCGCGCAGCTTGCCGTCGAACGTCTGCGCGCCAGCGGCTATGAAGCCCGTTTCGTCGCGGTGCGTCTGCCGTTCGGCAGCCAGCGCGACGAAGAGGACGCCGCGGCCGCACTCGCGTTCATCCGTCCGGACGAAACGCTGACGGTCAATATCAAGGAGCCCGCCGACGCGATGCTGTCTTCGCTCAAACGCGGCAACGTGCAGTACGTCGACGACTTTCAGGAAGACTTCGTGCTCGGCAACATCAAGGCGCGGCAACGCATGATCGCGCAGTACGCGATTGCGGGCGCGCGCGTCGGCGTGGTGATAGGCACCGACCACGCGGCCGAATCGCTGATGGGCTTCTTCACGAAGTTCGGCGACGGCGGCGCCGATATCCTGCCGCTCGCCGGTCTGACGAAGCGCCGCGTGCGCGCGCTCGCGCATGCGCTCGGCGCATCGGAGCGGCTCGTCAACAAGGTGCCGACCGCGGACCTCGAATCGCTGACGCCGCAGAAGCCGGACGAGGACAGCTACGGCATCAGCTACCAGGACATCGACGACTTCCTCGAAGGCAAGCCCGTCAGTGAAGAAGTCTTGATCACGATCCGCCGCTTTTACATGGCGACGCGCCACAAGCGCGCGCTGCCGGTCGCTCCGACGCCATCGTCGGCGTCGGTCTGACAGCGCGGCGCCCGCTTATCCGGCGCGCGGACGTTGGGCGCGCTTCGGCTGTTCGATGTCCTCGCCGGGCATTTCCTGCAGTTGCTGTTCGGGCGCGATGCGCGAGCCGCGGTCGCGATCGGCGGACTGATCGGTCGGCTCCTGCGGCGCGGCAGCCCCATCGATCGCGCCTTCCGCCTCGATCTGCCGGCGCGCTTCTTCCCAATGGTCGTCGGCCCTGCCTTCCGGCGACGGATCGTTTTCCCAGATTTGATACGCCCGCGTGCGAATGCGGGCTTCGAGTTCCTTGTCCATGTGTCTCTCCGTGAACGTGAGCGATGCAATACGGCGCCATGCGCGCCGTGCCCGAATGACGGCGAGCGACAGGCGAGCAAGCGTTGTTCCGCGCGGCGTGTGCTGCTATTTGTGCAGCTCGTTTCGCAGCGTCGCGACGTCGTTGGCGGTGACGGACTGCGCGTTGTTGCCCCAGGCGCTGCGGATATACGACGGCGTCGGAAACAGCGGGCGGGTTTCGGCGATCGCATCGAGCGCGCTCGTCGTCAGCACCTCGCGCGCGCCGGCCGTGAGACCCGACACCGACGCCGGCTGCCGCGACGGCTGCCACAGCGGATGGCGGCCATGCACGATCGGCAGCACGTCGAAATTGTGCGGCGGCGGCGGGCTCGGCATGCTCCATTCGAGCGTGCCGCCGCCCCACGGATCGGCCGACGCAGCAGCGCCCCGCCGGCGGCTGCGCGCCACATTGACGAGGAACAGCAACACGCCGATGCCCATCAGATACGCGCCGAGTGTCGCACTCAAATTCAGCGGCCCCCAGCCGAGCCCGGCGGGATAAGTCCAGATGCGCCGCGTCATGCCATGCAGGCCGAGCCAGTGCATCGGGAAGAACGTCACGTTGAAGCCGATGAAGAACAGCCAGAAATGCCAGCGCCCGAGGCGCTCGCCGAGCATGCGTCCGGTGATCTTCGGAAACCAGTAGTAGAACGCGCCGAACAGCGGAAACACCGCGCCGCCTATCAGCACGTAGTGCAGATGCGCGACCACGAAGTAGGTGTCATGCACCTGGAGATCCAGCGCGACCGAGCCGAGCATGATGCCGGTCATGCCGCCCAGCACCAGGATGAAGAAGAACGCGAGCATGAACAGCAGCGGCGTCCGGAGCCTGAGCTTGCCGGTCAGCAGCGTCGCGAGCCAGCAATAGATCTGAATGGCCGACGGTACCGCGATCAGCACGCTTGCCGCCGTGAAGAAGCTCTTGCCCAGTTCGGGCACCGTGGTCGCGAACATGTGATGCACCCAGAGTCCGAACGCAAGGAACGCGGTCGCGATCAGCGCGAGCACCATCGCCGGATAGCCGACCACCGGCCGGCGCGAAAAGGTCTCGATGATCGACGACATGAAGCCGAGTGCCGGGATGAAGATCAAATAGACCTCCGGGTGTCCGAAGAACCAGAACAGGTGTTGCCACAGCAGCACGTCGCCGCCGAGCGACGGGTTGTAAAACTGCGTGCTGACCAACCGGTCCAGAATCAGCGCGGTACTCGCGAGCATGACCGCGGGCATCGCGAACAGCACCATGAACTGCGTGACGAGCGTCGCCCATGCGAACAGCGGCAGCCGGTTCAGCGACATGCCGGGCGCGCGCATTTTCAGAATGGTCGTGATCAGCACGATCGCTTCGAGCAGCGCGGACAGCTCGGTGAACGTGATCATCTGCGCCCAGATATCGGAGCCTTTGCCCGTCGCATAGTCCGGGCCGGCCAGCGGCACGTAGCTGAACCAGCCCGAGCGCGGCCCCGCGCCCATCGCGAACGCAATGTAGAGCGTCAGTCCGCCGAACAGGAACACCCCGTACGCGTACGCATTCATGCGCGCAAACGCGACGCTGCGCGCGCCGATCATTAACGGAATCAGGTAACCGGCGACCGCCTGCATCACCGGCACGGCGAACAGGAACATCATCGTCGTGCCGTGCATCGTGAACAGCTGGTCGTAGAAGTCGGGACCGACCACGTGGTTGTTCGGCCGCGCGAGCTGCGTGCGCATCGCGAGCGCGAGCAACCCCGCGAGCAGGAAGAATACGAACGTCGTGACGATGAAGCGCCGCGCGATCGTCTTGTGGTTGATTGCGGACAACCAGCCAATCACGCCCGGCGGATCGCGCCACGTGTCGGCGAGCAGCGCGCGCGTATCGGCGGGCGCGTGGGGGCCGTCCTTGATCGCGAGGTCGACGTGCAAGGCAGGCGGGCGTTCGAGCGTGCTCATCGTAGGGTTCCGAGCCAGGCGACCAGCGCTTGCCGGTCGGATGCGGGGAGCGGCACGGTCGGCATCGTCGTGCCCGGCTTCAGCGCGTTCGGATCGCGGATCCACGCCGCGAGGTTCTGCTGCGTGTTCGGCAGCACGCCCGCGGCGATCGTCTGCCGGCTCATCAGGTGCGTGAGGTCTGGGCCGAGCGTGCCCTGCGCCGACGTGCCGCGCACGGTGTGGCAGTTTGCGCAGCTCGACTGCTCGAAGATCTGCAGGCCGCGTCGAGCGACCACGTCGGTCGGACTGAGCGCCGCCGTCACGGCGGGCGTGGCCTGCTGCATACGCCAGTGCGCGTAATGTTCGGGCGTGTCGGCGGTCACGAACATCGCCATCCATGCGTGCTCGGCACCGCAATATTCGGCGCACTGGCCGCGATAGACGCCGGGTTTGTCGACACGGAATTCGATCGTCGAATCGATGCCCGGCAGCATGTCCTTCTTGCCGTGCAGATTGGGCATCCAGAAGCTGTGGATCACATCGCTCGCCTTCAGCGCGATGACGACTGGCCGCCCCGCGGGCACGTGAAATTCATTCGCGGTCGAGAAGCCCGGCTGTTGCGCATCGCCAGGATAGTCGACTTTCCACCACCACTGCTCGCCGGTGACTTCGAGATGCAACGCGTCGTCGACCGGCAAGCGTGACAGCACGCGATCCGTCAATACGTCGGCAACGATCAGCCCCAACAGCAGCGCGACCGACGCGACGCTGACGACGGCGACCGCGCGCTGCGTTCCGCGTTCGTGCGGCTGCGCGAGTGACGCGTGCTCGACACTTTGCGCATCGTCGCCAGTATTGCCGCTCCTATCGGTGCGGCGAACCAGCGCAATCAGTGTCGCGAACAGCACTGCCGCGAACACCGCGCCGCACACGATCAACGACAGGTGCCACAGCCGCAGAATGTGCGCGGCCTGCACGCCGGCCGGATGCAGCGCATCCTGCGGCGGTTGCTGTGCGCAAGCGCCGCGTGCCACGCAGGCGAGCAGTATCCGCACGCCGCGCCGCGCGAGGAGCGAAATGCGATGAGAAGCCGTAGGTCCGATTGGTCCAGCGAGATTGATCATTGCGCGACGTTGAAGGCAGGTAAGCCAGTGGTTCGCGTGCACCACAGCAAGCGCCGTTCCAACGACGACAGCTGCAAAGCGACGGCCGATGCTCGACCGGTGGCCAATCCTGGCATCTCTGGACATTCGAGGGGAGCCGCGATGACGACGTCAGAAGGAATACGGCGGACACGCAGGTCCGCGGTGTGCCGGTCGCGGACTGGCACACGCGTCAATTGGGGATGCAGTCGCCAGGCGATAGCGCCACGCGCGCCGATGCCGGCGTGTCGTCGACGATCGACGCGATCCGGTCACCATCGCGGCCGGATCGCTGAGCGCGGCACGGGCCGCGCGCTTACATCTCGGGACAGGCAAGGTCGGCCGCGACGATCCGCGCGCCGTATTCCTCGGCGGCGAGCCGCGCTTCCTCGATACTGTCGAACGGACCGACAGCGGGTGCGCCATCGAAAGGGAACAGTCGGCGGCCGTCCACCTTACGGCTGACCAGCAGGTCGGCATAGAATCGTCCATCGGCGCTGCGTCGCGCGGTGACGAAGATCGAAAAGTCGTCGCGCGACAGGATCGCGGCCGGCGAGTATTGGATCAGTTTCAGCTTTCTCCTGGACATGTCACTCCCTGCTGCATTAGGCGATCCTGTCATGCCCCTTCTGCAACCGATGTTAATGGAGGTGTAAAAGGGCGCGTTCTTCCATAAGCGTCGACTTATGGACTTCCCTGTCGTGGCGACGCTTCAAACGGATCAGCGTGACTGGCGCGCGCATTTCAAGGCTCCAGCTTTACCTTGATCCACCCGGCTCGCGCCGGTCGAACTCGCGGTAGGCCCTCCGTGCCGCAAATCGCGCTCGACGTGAGCCGCACGAGCGCGTCGGTCGGCTGCTGCAACTGCCATCATGCACCTCCGATGTTCGATGGCGCTTGCGCCCATCAGGTCTTGTCGCCGACCGCGCGACTGCCCGCCTGATCCAGCCTGGCCTGCAGCGTGCGCTTGCGCGCCGCGATCTTTTCACCGAGCGCGGCGAGATCGCAGCCGGTGCGCCGCAAGGCCGGAAAGAGTTCGCGTTCCTCCTCCTCGACGTGATGCCGCACGAGCTCGGACATGACCTTGAACGTCGCGTCGAAGCCTTTGTCGCCCGGCTTCAGCGTCTCGAACTTCGCGATCAGCGTTGTCACCAGAAAATGCTCGACGTAGGCTTCATCGACATCGAGCTTGTCGTCGTCGGGCAGCGCCCGTTGCGCGGCCGGATACAACAGCTCTTCCTCGATGATCGTGTGCATCGTCAGCTCTTCGCACGCGCGCTGCGTCAGCGCGGCTTTGGCTTCGAGCGTGTCGCGCTCGTCGCCGCGCGATTTGCCGAAGGCGTCGAACAGTTTTTCCACGGCGCGGTGATCGGCCTCGAGCAGCGCGAGCGCATCGGGCGTGCTCGCGGTTTCGCGTCGAGCGGTGGGCTGCGTGTCGTCGGTAGCGGATCGCGTTGCGCGGTTCATGGCGGCTCCTTCAATCGGTCAAGTGCCCGCATCGAGCAAACGCCATACCGCACCAACGGTCCCGCGGCGGTACGTCACTTGCTGCTGGTGGTCCGGCGCGGCATGTCGCGCGCTAACCTCTCCTTCCTCTTTTCAACGACTGATGAGAATCGCCCAGATCGCTCCGCTTTACGAAAGCGTGCCGCCGTACGCGTACGGCGCCACCGAACGCGTCGTGTCGTATCTGACCGAAGAGCTGGTCGCGCGCGGCCACGACGTGACGCTCTATGCGAGCGCCGATTCGACGAGCGCCGCGCGGCTCGTGCCGATCTGCCCGCGCGGTCTTTGGCGCGACGCGAACGTGTGGGACACGCAAACCCATCACGTCAGGCAGCTCGCGCGCGTGATTCGCGACGCGGACCGCTTCGACGTCGTCCATTTTCACGGCGAGCCGCTGCATTTCGCGTGGGCCGAGCGCCTGCCATGCCGTACGCTGACGACGCTGCACGGCCGTCTGCTGCTGAACGATCATGGCCCGCTGTTTCGCGAATTCGCGCGCGTGCCGGTGGTGTCGATTTCCGCGAGTCAGCGCCGGCCCGTGTCGTGGGCGAACTGGCAGGGCACGGTCCATCACGGACTGCCGCTCGACCAGTTCGAATTTCAACCGATGGCCGGTTCCTATCTGCTTTTTCTCGGCCGCATGATGCCGGAGAAACGTCCCGATCTCGCGATCGAAATCGCCCGGCGCAGCGGCTTGCCATTGAAGATCGCCGCGAAGATTCATCCCGGCGAACGCGACTATTTCCGCGAACGCATCGATCCGCTGTTGCGCCGCTCCGGCGCGTTCACCGAATACCTTGGCGAAGTCGGCGGCGGCGCGCGCCGGCAATTGATCGAGAACGCGCGTGCGTTGCTGCTGCCGATCGAATGGGACGAGCCATTCGGCATGGTCATGATCGAGGCGATGGCATGCGGCACGCCGGCGATCGCGTTTCGCCGCGGCGCGGTGCCCGAATTGATCGAAGACGGCGTGAGCGGCCTGATCGTCGATAACGTGGACGAGGCCGTGCAAGCGGTTGCGCGCATCGACAGCATCGAGCGCGGCGCGTGCCGCCGCGCGTTCGAGCGCCGCTTCACGGCCGCGCGCATGACCGACGACTATCTGACGATCTACGACGCGCTGCTCGCGCACGACACGAGCGGCCGCCCGCGAGCAACGGGCAGTCAGCCCGCGCCGGTGTAATTGCGTTAACCGGACCGCCCGCGCGGCGCACCTCGGCTTCGCGGGGCGTCCGGCTTTGCATCACCGCGAGGGTCGCTGCGGCAGTGTGATGTTGCACGACATTCGTCATATGCATTGTGCGAGCTTCGCGCGGCGCTTGCGGCCCGCGTGACTGGATTGTGGCGGAGGCTGAAAACCGCCGTCGCCAAAAGAACGTTTTTACCGGCAACGCCCCAAAAAATGCAGCGACGGCATATGGCTTGCTCGTTTGTTTGACTAACAGGAAAGGTCCGCTTTCACGCCCGCTTTTACGTCCCGGAGCCCACTTGACCCACCGCGACTTCATCGTAATCGGCACGTCCTCGGGAGGGGTCGATGCGCTGCGTTCGCTTGCCTCGCAGCTTCCCGTCGATATGCCCGCCAGCATCGCCGTCGTGCTGCATATCGGCGCGCATGGCAGCATGCTGCCCGCGCTTCTGAACCAGGCCGGACCGCTACCCGCCAAGCACGCACAGGATGGCGAACATTACGCGCCCGGCAGAATTTACGTGGCGCCGCCCGATCGGCACCTCGTCGTCGAGGATGGGCTACTGCGGCTTCTGCACGGCGCGAAAGAGAACTTCGCGCGCCCGGCGATCGACCCCCTCTTTCGCACTGCGGCCACGCAGATAGGGCCACGCGCGATCGGCGTGATCCTGACCGGCCTGCTCGACGATGGCACCGCGGGCCTCGAAGCAATCCAGGCGTGCGGCGGCGCGACGCTCGTCCAGGACCCGGCCGACGCGTTCGCGAGCGAGATGCCGCGACATGCATCGCCGTTTGCCGACCACGTGCTGCCGCTCGATCAAATGGGGCAATGTTTGGTAAAACTGACCGGCGGCAACGCCAGCGCGCCGGGAAAAAACGGCCGTGCGCGGCGCGAGGCGACCGATCGCATCGTTCTCGAACAAGACGCGTGGCTGGCCGGCACCACGGCATTCGAAGCAATCAGGGGACTCGCGACGCCCTCGACTTTCACATGCCCCGAATGCAACGGCACGCTGTGGCGCATGACCGGATCGCGGGTGATGCGTTATCGCTGTCATACCGGTCATGCGTATTCGGCCGCGTCGCTCGGCGACGGCCGCATGACGGATGCCGAGGACTCATTGCGCAAAGCGCTGCGCGCGCTGCGCGAGCGCGAAATGTTTAGCCGCGAGTTGCGCGACCATTTCGCCAAAACCGGAGATACCGCCGCCCAACAGCGCGAGGAGGATAATGTGCTGCGCGCGAGGCACGCGGCCGAACTGCTGCAGTCGATGCTGATGGAAAAATGAGTGCAATGCGGGATAATAACCGTCCGAGCCAGCAGGAAATGGGCTCGTCGCCCTATAAAAATCCACCGCTGAACACTATCCTTTCCAAGAAGGGACACGCAGCCATGTCAAAGAAGCGAGGGCAAACTCTGCCTAGCCAGGCACTCTATCCGATCGTCGGTATCGGCGCATCGGCGGGGGGGCTTAACGCGCTGACGGAGTTCTTCGAGGCGCTGCCCGCGCGCACGTCGATGGCCTTCGTCGTGGTCGTTCACCTGTTGCCGGATCACGAAAGCAATCTGGCCTCACTGCTGCAGAAAGTCACCAGCATGTCCGTGCAGCAGGTCACCGGCCCCACGCCGATCGAATCGGACCACGTCTATCTGGTCGCGCCCTCGTTCGAGATGATCATGGTCGACGGCTACCTGCGCGTCACGCGCAAGCTGCCCGAGGAAGGACGCCGCGCGAGCATCGATCTGTTTTTCCGCACGCTCGCCGAGGCGCACCGCGAACGCGCGATAGGGATCGTGATGTCGGGAGCGGGCTCGGACGGCTCGGTCGGCTTGTCGCGCATCAAGGAAATGGGCGGCATCACGCTCGTGCAGGACCCTTCCGAGGCCGAATACGACAGCATGCCGCGCAGCGCAATCGCGACCGGCATGGCCGACTTCGTGATGACCGCGGCCGAGATGCCGCAACGGCTGCTCGATCTGTGGTCCACCGCGCGGGAAATCCATCTGCCGGCCGCGGAGGCGGACGAGCCCGAGGAAGACACGGTCAACGAGTCGGCCGAGCGCGCGCTGCGCGAAATCATGGTGATTCTGCGCACCCGCACCGCACACGATTTCCGACATTACAAACGGGCTACGGTTCTGCGGCGTATCGAACGCCGGCTGCAAGTCAACGGCATTACCGACCTGCAGGTGTATCGCGATTATCTGCATCTGCACCCTGAAGAAACCCAGGCGCTGTTGCAGGACATGCTGATCAGCGTCACCAATTTCTTCCGCGACAAGGAAGCGTTCGACGTGCTCGAACGTGAAGTATTGCCGCCCCTGTTCGAAAACCGCGGCGAACAGGACCGCATCCGCGTGTGGTCGGTGGGCTGCGCGACGGGCGAAGAAGCCTATTCGCTGGCGATGCTGCTGCAGGAACGCTCGCTGAAGTCGCCCGAGGGCGTGTCTTTTCAGGTATTCGCGACCGACATCGACGAGCGCGCCATTTCCCTCGCGCGCGCCGGTGTGTACCCGGACTCGATCTCCGCCGACCTGACGCCGGCGCGCATCCGCCAGTTCTTCACGAGGGACGCCGCGCATTTCCGGATCAAGAAAGAGCTGCGCGAGCACATGCTGTTCGCCCACCACAACGTGCTGAGCGACCCGCCGTTCTCGCGGCTCGACATGATCTGCTGCCGCAACCTGCTGATCTACCTCGACCGCGAAGCGCAGATCGAAATCCTGAAGATGTTCCACTTCGCGCTGCGGCCCGGCGGCATGCTGTTCCTCGGCAGCTCGGAGTCGGCCGACGGCGTGAGCTCGATGTTCACCGTGGTCGACAAGCGCAACCGCATCTATCGCGCGAACATGGCGGTACGCAGTGACACGCCGCTGCCGATCGCGATTTCCGGCACCATGAGCTCGCGGCCTGTCGTGACCACGGTGCAGCCGCCGGGGCGCCGGCGCTTTTCGTTCGGCGATCTGCATCAGCGGCTCGTCGAGCAATATGCGCCGCCCAGCGTGCTGGTGAGCCGCGAATCCGAAATCGTTCATCTGTCCGATCGCGCCGGGCGTTTTCTGCAGTATTCCGGCGGCGAGCCCTCGCACAACATCGTAGCCGTCGTGCGTCCGGAACTGCGGCTGGAACTGCGCACCGCGATCTATCAGGCCTTGCACACGAACCGCAGCGTCGAAGCGCGCCGCGTGCGCATCGAGCGCGATGGCCGATCGTACTTCGTCAACATGACCGCGCGGCCCGTGCACGATCCGGAAGCGAACGCGGACTTCGTGCTGGTGCTGTTCGACGAGGTCGAGGACAGCGTGGCGAACGCCGAAACGGCGCCGGCCGACGTGCAGAAAGACCCGATCATCACTCAGCTCGAACGGGAACTGCAACGCACGAAGGAACAGTTGCAGTCCACGATCGAGCAGTCGGAAACCTCAACCGAGGAGCTGAAGGCATCGAACGAGGAATTGCAGGCGATCAACGAGGAACTGCGCTCGGCGACCGAGGAACTCGAAACCAGCAAGGAAGAGCTGCAATCGATCAACGAGGAGTTGACCACGGTCAACGCGGAGCTGAAGTCGAAGGTCGAGGAAACCGGCAAGATCAACGACGACTTGCACAACCTGATCGCCGCGAACGACATCGGCACCATCTTCGTCGACCGCAACATCTGCATCAAGCGCTATACGCCGCGCGCAACCGACGTCTTCAGCATCATTCCGTCGGACATCGGCCGCTCGCTGCTCGACATCACACACCGCCTCGAATACGACAAGCTCGCCGACGACGCGGCCGAGGCATTCGACTCGTTGCGCCTGATCGAACGCGAGCTGAAGAGCAACGACGGGCGCTGGTATCTCGCGCGCTTCGTGCCTTACCGCACGACCGAAGACCGCATCGACGGCGCGGTGCTGTCGTTCATCGACATCACCGGGCGGCGTCAGGCGGAAGACCGGCTGCGCGAAGGCGAGCGCCGCATGCGCATCGTCGCGGAAAGCACGCGCGACTACGCGATCATCACCTTCGACGACAACGGCGTGATCAACAGCTGGAACGCGGGCGCGGAACGGATTTTCGGCTATACGGAAGCCGATATGATCGGCCAGTCCGCCGACATCCTGTACACCGAAGAGGACCGCGCCGACAACGTCGCGCAACGCGAGTTCGCCGAAGCGCGTCTGAATGGCCGCGCCGAAGAGGAGCGCTGGCATTTGCGCAAGGACGGCACGCGCTTTTTCGCGAGCGGCGTGCTGTCCCGTCTCGACGAACCGGGCATCAGCGGCTTTGCGCAGATCACGCGCGATCTCGGCGAATATGTGAACGAACCGACCTCGGGACGCGGCACCCATGTCGAATCGCTGCGCGCGGCAAGCGAGCGCGACGCACAGCGGCGCCGCGACGAATTTCTCGCGGTCGTGTCGCACGAGCTCAAGCATCCGCTGAACCTGATTTCGGCCAGCGCCGAGCTGATCGCGCGCGCGCCGGAAACGCGGCAGAACCTGAACGTGTCGCGCGCGACCGATACGATCCGCCGCACCGTGATGGGCCAGGCGCAAATCATCGACGATCTGCTCGACATTTCGCGCGTGCGCACGGGCAAGCTGTCGGTCGTGCGCACCGTGGTCGACATGCGCGAGATCGTGCAGCGCGTGTGCAGCGCGGTGCAGGACGATACGGCGCAGCGCGGCGTCGCGTTGAGCGTCGACATCACCGATGCGCCCGTGATCATTCACGCGGACCTCACGCGGATCGAGCAGATCGTGTGGAATCTGATCAGCAATGCACTGAAGTTCACGCAGCGCGGTTCGATTCAGGTGTCGTTGCAGGTCAACGATCACGCCGAGGCCGTGCTGCGCGTCAGCGATACCGGCATCGGCATCGAGGCGTCGCTGCTGCCGCATATCTTCGAGATGTTCCAGCAGAGCCGCGATCCGGGCTTGCGCCGCGGGGGCCTCGGCATCGGCCTCGCGCTGGTGCGTGATCTGGTCAACCTGCACGGCGGCGCAGTGCGTGCGGAGTCGGACGGCGTCGGCCGCGGCGCGACTTTCACGGTGACCCTGCCCACCCACCGGCTCGCCACCCGCACGAGCGCGGATATCGAAGTCACCGCCGAGCCGTTGAAAGGCACGCGCATCCTGATGGTCGACGACGACGCCGCGACCGTCGAAACCTTCAAGCTGCTGCTGGAAAGCGAGGGCGCCGAAGTGCGGACCGCGACGAGCGGCGAGGAAGCGTTGACGATGATCAACGGCAACGCGCCCGATATCATCCTGTCCGACATCGGCATGCCGGGCATGAACGGTATGGAGTTCATCGGCAAGCTGCGCGGCATGCCGACGATGAAGTCCGTGATCTGCGTCGCGGTCAGCGGCTTTGGACAGCAGGCGGACGTCAGTGCGGCCGAACACGCGGGCTTCGACGCGCACCTGAAAAAGCCGGTGGTTCTCGAAGACCTGCTGAGCATTTTCGCGCGGCTGCGCGGCTGAACTAGCGGCTTGACGGGGCGCAACGCATCTATCCGTTGCTTTGCGACGACGACGCGTTGCGCGAGGCCGATCCGTTTGTCGGCCTCAGGGCTGAACCAGCCGTCGGGCGACGACGTATTTAAATGCGCGCGTGAATGCGGGCCGCTCAGGAAGCCATACCAGCAGTTCAGCACGTGCTTGAGTTGCGCGTTGAGCGCCGGGTCGCGAAACAGCGCGTAGCCGGACGGCATGCACATCGGCCAGTCGAGCACCGCGTTCAGCGGACAGTGAATCAGATCGGATTTGCTGAACGGCGGTGCGTAGGTCATCAGGTAGTCGACGATCGTCATCAGTTCGTCGATCGATGCATAGCCGAGCACGTAGCCCGCCTCTTGCGCCTGAATGATGGCCCGCGTCATATCCATGCGCAGCACCGGATCGCCTTCGATCAGCGCCGCGAGTTCTTCGACGGCGCGCGTGCGTGGCGCCGTGCGCGCACGTTCGCGCGCTTGGCGACCAGCATGGTCCGTTAGCGCGCGAGATGCGCTTCCTCGCGCGGCAGCCATCCTCCAAGCCGCCGCCGTTGCGTGCGCGGGCTCGCCACTTCGTCGTTCGTCATGCTTCGCCCTTCTTAAGTGCGACCCTTCGCGCACCGCGCCGGCGGAATGCAGCTTGCTACTCGCCGGTATGGAATCGGGCCAGCGCTTGCTCGTCATCTCACCGCATCTCGACGATGCGGTCCTCAGCTGCGGACTTCTGATCGCCGCGCATCCCCGCACGGTCGTCTGCACGGTTTTCACCGCGCCGCCCGCCGAGAACATGACGACCGATTGGGACCGCGCGGCCGGTTTCGCCGACGCGTTCGAAGCGATGCGGGCGCGTCAGGCGGAAGACCGGGAGGCGCTGGGGTTGTTGTCGGCGATTCCCGTGCATCTGCTGTTTCGCGACGCGCAATACCACGCATCGCCTGATGCGGACGAGCTGATCACCGCGTTGAACCACGCTGTTTCCGAAACAAAACCCACGCTGATCGTGATGCCGTTGGGCCTGTTCCATTCGGATCACGTTCTCGTGTCCAATGCCTGTCTCGCCCTGATGCGGCGTCAGCCAGCCACGCAGTTCGTCGCGTATGAAGACGTGCCCTACCGGCGCATGTCCGGCGTCGTGCAAGCGCGCCTGTGCGACCTCGCGAAACGCGGCTACGCCGCCCAGCCACCGCACGCGTTCGATGCGCCCGGCACCATGCAACACGAGCGCATGAAGCGCGCGGCAATCGACGCCTACCGCAGCCAACTGCGCGCATTCGGTCCCGAAGGACAGGCGAACCTCTTTTCGCCTGAACGCTGTTGGCAGCTTGGCTGCGACGAATCGGCTCCAACTACGCAAAACGCGTGACGTACGGCACGAGGTTTGCTGCGTCGTCGCAGTCCAACGTTGAACGATTGCACAGCATGCAAACCAAAGCCCCCCACCCGCGTATTTCGGTCGTCGTTCTCACGTATAACCGTGCGGGCGAATTGCTCACTACCCTGGAACGTCTGCTCGCGTTGCCCGAAAACCCGCCGATCATCGTCGCCGACAACGGTTCCACCGACACCACGGTCGCACTCGTCGAAGCGCGCTATCCGAGCGTTCGCGTCGTCGAATGCAACGGCAATCTCGGCGCGGCAGGGCGCAACCACGCGGTCGCGTGCGTCGAGACCGACTATGTCGCGTTCTGCGATGACGACACCTGGTGGGGCCCGGGCTCGCTCGAACGCGCGGTGCAATTGCTCGATGCATGGCCGCGCGTCGGTGTGCTGAACGCGCGTGTCGCGGTCGGCGCGGACAACACGACGGATCCGACCTGTGCGTTGATGCGCGCAAGCCCGCTCGGCCGTGTCGGTCTGCCGGGGCCCTCCTTGATCGGCTTGATGGCGGGCGCATGCGTGTTTCGCGCGGCGCTGTATCGCGAGATCGGCGGCTATGAGCCGCGTCTTTTCATCGGCGGTGAGGAAGCACTCGTTTCGCTCGACGTGCTCGCGTCGGGACATGCGATCGTCTACTGCGAGCAGTTGACGCTCCATCACCATCCGTCGCCGGTGCGCGACAGCGCGTTGCGCCGTCGCATGCTCGCGCGCAACGCCGCGTGGGTCGCGTGGCTGCGTCTGCCGTTGGGCGAAGCGTTGAGCGCGACTGTGCGCGCCCTCGACGTATTCGCGTGGGAAGGCACGCTGATGCGCGACGGCACCGAATTACTGGCCGGGCTCGCGTGGACCGTGCGAGAACGCCGGGTGGTCCCCCGGTCGATCCTCGCGATGCGCGACCGCGTGCGCGCGGCCGAGCGCAATCTCGACGCGTCCGCAACGACGACTGTTGGTGGCAAGTTCGACGCGTCGATCTGAGACCTCGCTCAGACCTGAATCGCGCGCATCATTATCGCGGCAACGCCGTGTCCGCGCGCGACGGCGCCTGCGCGAGCCGCCGGATCGCGGCGATCAGTTCTGCGGGCGCCACGGGCTTGTGCAAGTGCGCGTCGAAACCCGCGGTCCGCGCACGCTGTTCGTCGAGCGCGTCCGCGTAACCGGTCAGCGCGATCGCGGGCAGTGGCCCGCCCCGTATCGACGGCCGCCCGCCTTCTAGTGCGCGCAAGCGGCTCAGCACGTCATAGCCATCTTCGCCGGCCAGCATCAGATCGCAGAGCAGCACGTGCGGCCATTGCGCCGGGTCCGTCGCGCGCAGCCAGTCCAGCGCTTCGGTGCCCGCTGCACATAGCCGTACGCGTGCGCCGCTCGTGCTCAGCACCGCTTCGAGCGCGTCGCGCGCTTCTTCCTGGTCGTCGATCGCGAGCACGAACAGGCCATCGAGCGGAGCGGGCTCCGCCGAATCCGGCGCCGTGGGCGCCGACGCCAGTGGCGGTTGCGCATCCGCGACCGGCCGCAGCGGCAGCATCGCCACATAGGCAAGCCGCCCGTTCAGCGGCGTCAGCGTGAAGCTGCCGCCCGCGGCCGCCAGCGCGCTTTCCATCTGCCGCGCCGCCGCCTGCGATAGCTCGGCCGGCTTGTCGCCCATGCCGAGCACGCTGAACCACACATGATTGCCGTGCCGCTGCGCGCGCAACGCGATGCGCTGCCCCGGGCTCGCCTGCGCGATCTCATTGCGGCACAACTCGGCGATCAACGGTTGCAGCACGCTCGGATCGCCGGTCACCCGCAGCTCGTGGTCGGACGGCTCCGCGTAGACGACGACGCGCTGCCCGGCGATCTCGTCGTGCAAGGCATCGATCACACCCGCCGTCAATGCGCTGACGCTGACCGATCGCGCGGTCAGCCGGCGCTGCGCGTGTTCGAGTTCACCCTGCTGCCATTGCAGCGACCACATCTTCGCGTACACGCCCTCGCGCGCGAGCAGTTCCCGATGCGTGCCCTGCTCGACCACCTGGCCGTGCTCCATCACCAGAATCCAGTCCGCGTCGACGACGGTAGAAAGTCGATGCGCGATCACGATCGACGTGCGGCCTTGCGCGAGGCGCGTCAGCTCGGTCTGGATCGCGCGCTCGGAGCGCGTGTCGAGCGCCGAGGTCGCCTCGTCGAACACGATGATGCGCGGGTCCTTCAGAATCGCGCGCGCAATCGCGATGCGCTGCCGCTCGCCGCCCGATAGCCGCACGCCCCGCTCGCCGACGCGCGTGTCGTAATGGTCGGGCAAGCGCTCGATGAACTCGTCGAGCTGCGCGGCCCGCGCCGCCCGCACGACGTCCGCGCGCGTCGCCGACGGACGTCCATAGGCAATGTTGTAGGCGATCGTTTCATTGAACAGCACGGTGTCCTGCGGCACGATGCCGATGGCCTCGCGCAGACTGCGCTGCGTGAGCATGCTGATGTCTTGCCCGTCGATGCGGATCATGCCGCGCTCGGGCCGATAGAGGCGAAACAGCAGCTTCACGAGCGTCGATTTGCCCGAGCCGCTGCCGCCGACCACCGCGAGCGTCTTGCCCGGATACGCGTGAAAGTCGACATCGCGCAGCACCTGCCGCGCCGTGTCGTAGCCGAAATCGACGTGTTCGAACTCGATCAGCCCCGCGCCGACCTTCAGCGGCTGCGCGTCGCGCGCATCGATATCCTCGCCGACGCGGCCGCGCGCCGCCAGAATCACGAACATGCGCTCGACGTTGACGAGCGCGTCGTTGGTCTCTCGAAACACGAAGCCGAGCGTGTTCAGCGGCATGCAGATCTGGATCAGGTAGGCGTTCACCAGAATCAGATCGCCGACGCTCATGCTGCCGGCCACCACGTGCTGCGCGGCGAGCAGCATGACCGCCGCTACCCCGAGCGCGATCACCGCGCTCTGTCCCACGTGCAAGGCGGTCAACGCGTTCTGGTTAGCGATGCGCGCGTGCACCCACTTCTCCAGCACGTTGCCGAGCCGTTGCGTCTCGCTCTCTTCGGTCGCGAAGTATTTGACCGTGTCGTAGTTCAGCAGACTGTCGACGAGCCGCCCGTCCGATTGCGCTTCGAGCAGATTGACCGCGCGCTGGAATGCGACGCGCCGCCGCGTGAACACGAACGTATAGCCCGCATACAGCACGAAGGTCACGACGATCGCGAGCATGAATTCGCGCGCGTAGCTATGCACCATGATCGCGACGATCACCGCGATCTCGAAGAAGGTCGGCACGATCGTAAACAGCGCCGTGCCGAGCAGAAAGCCGATGCCGTCGGCGCCTTTCTGCACGTCGCGCACGATCGCGCCAGTCTCGCGCCGCGCATGAAAGCGCGCGCTCAACCGATGCAGATGCGCGAAGGTCCGCTCGGTCAGCGCCGCGACCGTGCGTTGCACGACGATGCTGAACACGACGTCGCGCGCCTCGTTCAGCGCGTCGCCGAAAAATCGTAGCAGCGCATAGGCGAGCACGAGGAACACTGGAAACGCCACCTGCGCGAGCGGATGGCTCAGTTCGTCGACGATGTGCTTCAGCGTGAGCGGCATCAGCACGGTCGCGAGCCGCGCGGCGATCATCAGCGCGAGCGCCCCGCTGGTCTGCCAGCGATAACGCCATACCGCATGCGCGAGATCGCCGACGATTCGGCGCGTCAGTTCGGAGCGAGGCGGCGGGGCGGAATTCGGCATGAGGTCGTGGTGAGGGCACCCGGAAGAAACGTCGCACAAGTGTGGCGTCGCGCAAGCGGCGCGCCCGGGCGCAAGCAAAAAAGGCGCTGGCTCCAGCCCTTTTCCGCGCACTTCTTACTTATTAATTGGGCGGGGTCCTTCGCCCATCCTAGTACCGGCGCGGCGCAAGCGGTTCGAAGTTACATGACCGTATGTAGAAACAGGGAACGCCACAGCGCTTCTCTTCCTACGAGAAAGGGCACGCTACAGCGCTTCGTACGGTTCCGCGCGACGTTTGCGTCGTTTGTCCGCACCGCAGGATGCGAATGGCACACCACATGCTGTGCGCCGCTTACGAAAGCCAACATCAATAGCCGCTCATCGCAGGAAGGAATGCCAATGAAGATCGCCCTGATCAGCGAACACGCGTCGCCACTTGCTGTCGCCGGTGGCGTCGACAGCGGCGGACAGAACATCTACGTCGCGAACGTCGCGCGTCAACTGGTGGAAATGGGCCATCAGGTCGACGTGTTCACGCGCCGCGATCGCGCACTGCTGCCCGAGCGCGTCGACATGGACGGCGTGCGCGTGATTCATGTGCCCGCGGGACCGCCGCGGCAATTGCCAAAGGAACGACTGCTGCCGTTCATGGACGAGTTTGCCGCGTTTCTGAGCGCGTTCTTTCGCCGCGAACCGCAGTCCTACGACGTGATGCACGCGAACTTCTTCATGTCCGGCCTCGCCGCGCTGCAAGTGAAGGCTGCGCTCGGCGTGCCGCTGGTCACGACCTTTCACGCGCTCGGCCGCGTGCGGCGTATCCATCAGGGAACGGATGACGGCTTCCCCGACGAGCGCTTCGCGATCGAAGACGAACTGGTCGCAGGTTCGGACGTGCTCGTCGCCGAATGTCCGCAGGACCAAGCCGATCTGCTCGAACACTATCGCGCCGATCCGGCGCGCATCCAGATCGTGCCGTGCGGTTTCGATGCCGAGGAGTTCATGCCCGTCGAGCGCGAAGCCGCCCGCGATGCGCTCGGCTGGCGCCAGCACGACTTCATCGTGCTGCAACTGGGCCGGCTCGTGCCGCGCAAAGGCATCGACAACGTGGTGCGCGGCGTCGGCGTGCTGAAGCACACGTTCAACGCGGCGGCGCAGTTGTACATAGTCGGCGGCAATTCGGACGCGCCCAACGAAATCGCGACGCCGGAGATCGCGCGCCTGCGCGAGATCGCCCGCGAATGCGGCGTCGCGGAGCAGACGAGCTTCGTCGGCCGGCGTGGTCGCACGCGGCTGCGCTACTTCTATAGCGCCGCCGACGTGTTCGTGACGACGCCCTGGTACGAGCCGTTCGGCATCACGCCGATCGAGGCGATGGCCTGCGCGACGCCGGTGATCGGCGCCGATGTCGGCGGCATCCGCTACTCGATCCTCGATGGCGTGACCGGCTTTCTCGTGCCGCCGCGCGATCCGCACGCGCTCGCCGCGCGGCTCGACCGCTTGCGGCGCGACCCCGCGCTCGCGCGCCGAATGGGCGAAGCGGGTCTCGACCGGGCCCGGACCGGCTTCACCTGGCGCGGTGTCAGCGATGCGCTCGCGCAAATCTATGCACGCGCGGCAAGGCTCGCACCGACCAAAACATCGCTCGACACCGCGTCCAAGCCGGCGCAGCTACCGCTGCGAGCAGCAGCCGGAGCGTCGTCCCGTTGACGACGGCGCACGCCGCGGCCGGTCCAGCGGCTGCGGCGCGCCTTTTTCCGACTTTTGACCGAAGCTCGCGCATACCACGAACCATCATGACGCTACCCGCCGTGTTCATCGACAAGGACGGCACGCTGCTCGAAGACGTGCCCTACAACGCCGATCCCGCGCTGATGCGTTTCGCGCCGGGCGCGCGCGAAGCGCTCGCGCTGCTCGCCGCGTACCCGTACGAGCTGTTCGTGATCAGCAATCAGTCCGGCATCGCGCTCGGCAAGTTCGAAGACAGAGCGCTGTTCGACGTGGAACGCCGGCTGCGGCAGATGTTCGCCGAGTGCGGCGCCACGCTCGCCGGCGCGTACTGGTGTCCGCATCATCCCGAGGGCAGCGTCGCGCGTTACGCGATCGTCTGCGACTGCCGCAAGCCCGCGCCCGGCATGCTGCTGCGCGCGGCCGAAGAGCATGAGCTCGATCTCGCCAACAGCTGGTTCATCGGCGACATTCTCGACGACGTCGAAGCGGGCAATCGCGCCGGCTGCCGCACGATCCTGCTCGACAACGGCCACGAAACCGAATGGCGAACCGGCCCGCCGCGCACGCCGGGCGCGCGCGCCGCCGGTCTGCACGAGGCCGCGCAACGCGTCGTATTGCACGGCCTGCCGCCGGGCACCGCGGCGCGCCGCAAGGAGGCGCCGCGGTGAACGCACCTCTGCCACTTGCGCCGCCCAAGCTGGCTCACGCGCGCGCGCCCGATACGTCGCAGCCGGTGTGCTGGGGCGGCGAGGTCAAACGGATTCTGTGCGTGCGCCTCGACAATCTCGGCGACGTGCTGATGACCACGCCCGCGCTGCACGCGCTGCGCGAGTCCGCCGAAGACCGCCATCTCACGCTGCTGGCGTCGCGCAGCGGCGTCGCGCTCGCGCCGTTTCTCGACGACGTCGACGATGTGATCGAATACGACGCGCCGTGGGTCGCGCCCGCGTCGACCGTGACGCGCGATCTGCTCGACGATCACCGCATGCAGCAGCGGCTGCGGCGCGGCGGCTTCGACGCGTCGGTGATTTTCACCGTCTATAGCCAGAGCCCGTTGCCGGCCGCGATGCTGTGCTATCTCGCGGGGATTCCGCGCCGCCTCGCGCATTGCCGTGAAAACCCGTACGCGCTGTTGACCGACTGGCTGCGCGAGCCGGAGCCGCAGCAGCGCACACGGCACGAGGTGCAACGCCAGCTCGATCTGGTGCATCACGTCGGCGCGCAGACGGGCGACACCGGCATGCGCTTTCGCGTGCCGCCGGCCGCGCGCCAGTCGCTCGACGCGAAACTGAGGACGCTCGGCATCTGCCGCCACACCGAGTGCATCGTGTTGCATCCAGGTGCGACCGCTGCGTCGCGCCGCTATCCGCCCGAGCGCTTCGGCGAGGTCGCCACGCAGCTCGCGCGCGAGACCGGCGCCTCGGTGCTCGTGACCGGCGGCGCGAGCGAGCGGGCGCTCGTCGAGACCGTGATGCGCACGGCCGCGCCCGGCGCGCGCGCGCAGCTATACGACCTGAGCGGTGCGCTGACGCTCGCCGAACTCGCCGCGCTGCTCGAACGCGCGAGCGTGCTCGTGTCCAACAACAGCGGCCCCGTGCATGTCGCGTCCGCGCTCGGCACGCCGGTCGTCGATCTTTACGCGCTGACCAACCCGCAGCACACGCCGTGGCAAACGCCGCAACGCGTGCTGTATCGCGACGTCGAATGCCGCTGGTGCTATCGCAGCGTGTGTCCGCACGGGCATCACGCCTGCCTGCTCGGCGTTCCGACCGACGAGGTCGTGCACGCGGCACTCGAATTGCGGCAAGCGCATGCGCATGCGCCGCGTCGTGGTGTATCGGAGCGCGCCGGCCGCGCCGATGACACGAGCACGCCGTCGCTGATCGATCAGCCAACCGTCCCCTGAACCCACTTCCACTGCCAATGCCATGTACACACTCGGAATCAATGCGGTCTATCACGACAGCGCCGCCGCGCTGCTGCGCGACGGCGTGGTGCTCGCCGCCGCCGAAGACGAACGCTTCACGCACATCAAGCACGCGAAACGTCCGGTGCCGTTCTCGACCTGGCAGCTCCCGTTCGATGCGATCGACTACTGCCTGAAGGCCGCCGGCATTACGCTCGCCGCGATCGATCACGTCGCTTACTCGTACGACCCCACGCTATTCGGCGGCATGCCGAAGAGGCCGGGCGCGACGATCGAGCTGCCGTTCGATCCGGCCGGCACGCGCCCGGACAACCCGTCCGCGTCGCCGTGGGATCCGCTGTTCCTCAGCTATATCGCCAACGCGAAGGGCCAGCTGCTCGACGGCGCGCCGCATCATCTGCGCAAGCGCTTCCAGGGCGTGGATCGCGAGCACGGCTTCGCATGGCACTTCGTCGAGCACCATCTCACGCACGAGGCGAGCGCGTTCCTCGCCGCGCCGTTCGACGACACCGCCGTGCTGACGATGGACGGCCGCGGCGAGGGCGTGACGACCAGCATGGGGCAATTCGTCGGCGGCGAGTACCAGCGTCTGAAACAGGTCGAGCTGCCGCACTCGCTCGGGCTGCTCTACGAAGCGGTCACCGACTGGCTCGGCTTCCTGCACTCGTCGGACGAGTACAAGGTGATGGCGCTCGCGTCGTACGGCAAGCCGGCTTATGTCGAGGTGTTCCGCGAGATCGTCCGCTATCGGCAGGACGGCAGCTATACCGTCGACGCCCCGCGGCTGACCGAACGCTTCGGTCCCGCGCGCGAACGCGGCGGGCCGCTCGAACAACGCCACTTCGATATCGCCAATTCGTTGCAGCGCGTACTCGAGGAGACCGTGCTGGAACTCGCGCACTGGCTGCATCGGCAGACCGGCTTGAGCCGGCTCTGCATGGCGGGCGGCGTCGCGCTGAACTGCGTGATGAACTCGAAGGTGCGCGACGCCGGGCCATTCAGCGAAGTGTGGGTGCAACCGGCGGCCGGCGATGCTGGCACCGCGCTTGGCGCGGCACTGTGGACCGACTATCGCGAGCGTGCCGCGCGCGGCGACCGCGAACGTCACTGGAGAATGGATCACGCGTACCTCGGGCCCGCATACAGCGAAGCGGAAATCGAGCAGTTCCTGCGCTGGTCGAAAGTACCGTACCGCCGACTCGCCGATATCGCCGGCGAGACCGCCGATCTGCTCGCGCAAGGCAAGGTGATCGGCTGGTATCAGGGGCGCACCGAATTCGGGCCGCGCGCGCTCGGCGCGCGCTCGATCCTCGCGTCGCCGATCGATCCGCGGATGCAGGCCAAGCTCAACGAGATCAAGGATCGCGAGGACTTTCGCCCGGTCGCGCCGGTCGTGATGGAAGAGGAAGCCAACGAATGGTTCGTGAACGGCCAAACCGCGCCGTTCATGCTGTTCGTGTTCGACGTGCGCGCCGACAAGGCCGCGCGTATTCCGGCCGTGCGGCATGTGGACGGCACCGCGCGCGTGCAGACCATCAACCGCGCGCAGCACCCGCTGTACTACGACTTGCTGGCGGCGTTCAAGCAGCGCACGGGCGTGCCGATTCTCGTCAATACGTCGTTCAACACGCGCGGCGAGCCGATGGTGAATTCGCCGCGCGACGCGGTCGAGTCGTTCTGGACCTCGCCGCTCGACGCGCTCGTGATCGGCCCGTTCCTCGTCGACAAGGCGGGGGGCCGCTCATGAACGCCTCGGTCATGTGTCCGTCGCCCCTGCATGGCGGCGTGGCCGCGCGCTACAGCAGCGAAGATGCCGACGAAACCGGCCGCACGTTGCGCACGCAGTCGTGGCCCGACGTGTCGGTGGTGGTGCCCACCTACCGCCGTCCCGCGATGCTCGCGAACTGCCTTGCCGCGCTATGCGCGCAGCAGTTCGCGCCGCACCGCTACGAGATCGTGGTCTGCGACGACGGTCCCGACGACGCCACGCGCGCCTGCGTCGAACGATTCGCGCGCGAGATGGCGCCGCTCGGGCTGGAACTGCACTACCTGCCGGTCACGCGCACCCAGGGGCCGGCCGGCGCGCGCAACGCGGGCTGGCAGTATGCGCGCGCTTCGCTGATCGCCTTCACCGACGACGACACGCTGCCCGATCCGCACTGGCTGACGGCTGGCGTCGCGGCGCTCGCGCAAGGCGCGACGGCGGCCGCCGGCACGATCGTCGTGCCGCTGCCCTCGCCGCCCGATCTGCCGACCGATTACGAAGCCGACGCGAGCGGCCTCGCGCGCGCCGAATTCGCGACCGCGAACGCGTTCGTCACGCGTGCGGCGCTCGTCGCGACCGGCGGCTTCGACGAACGGTTCACGTCGGCGTGGCGCGAGGATTCGGACTTGCAGTTCACGCTGCTTACCGCGGGCGGCCAGATCGTGCGCGCCCGCGACGCGGTGGTCGTGCATCCGGTGCGGCCCGCGCGCTGGGGCGTCAGCATCGCGCAGCAGAAAAAGAGCCAGTTCGATGCGCTGCTTTATCGCAAGCATCCCGAACTGTTTCGAACCCGCATCCGCTCGCGGCCGCCGCTGCTGTACTACGCGATTCTCTGTGCCGCGTTGCTGGCGATCGGCGGTTCGTTCGCGGATCAGCCGATGCTCGCGGGCGCGGGTTTGATCGCGTGGTGCGGGTTGACCGGCTATTTCTGCGCGCGGCGGCTGCGCGGGCGCAACCACGGCTGGCGCCACGTCGCCGAAATGCTCTGGACGTCGATCCCCATTCCATTTCTATCGATCTACTGGCGGCTCTATGGCGCCATCCGTTTCAAGGTGTTCTTTCCATGACCCCACCCTCGCTGCTGGCGGCGCTCGCGCCGCGCCGTATCGCCGTATTTCGCGCGCTGCAGCTCGGCGACATGCTGTGCGCGGTGCCCGCCTTGCGCGCACTGCGCGCGGCCGCGCCGGATGCGCATATCGCGCTGATCGGACTGCCGTGGGCACGCGCGTTCGTCGAGCGCTACGCGGCGCTCGTCGACGAGCTGATCGTGTTTCCGGGCGCGGTCGGTTTTCCCGAGCAGCCCGAAACGAACGATGGCTTGCCCGCGTTCTTTGCGCGGATGCGCGAGCGGCGTTTCGATCTGGCGATCCAGCTGCACGGCAGCGGCGGCATCGCCAACGATCTGCTGCATCAACTCGGCGCATGTGCCGACGCAGGCTTCGTGCAGCCCGACGAGGTACCGCGCGAGGGTTGCTTCATCGATTGGCCCGATGCGCTGCCGGAGCCCGAGCGCTATCTCGCGCTGATGAGCGCGCTCGGCGCGCCGGCGCACGACCGGCGTCTGACGTTCCCGCTCACCGAGCTCGACCTCGACGAGTACACCGCGCTGCGCACGTATCACGGCATCGAAGACGAGCGGCTCGTGCTGGTTCACCCCGGTTCGCAATTGCCGTCGCGCCGCTGGGCCGCCGAGCGCTTCGCGGCCGTCGCCGACCACCTCGCCGCCGACGGCTGGCAGATCGCGATCACCGGCGCGGCCGCCGAAGCGCCGCTGACCTGCGCGGTGCTCGGCGCGATGAGCGCGCCCGCGCTGCATCTGGCGGGTGCGACGTCGCTCGGCGGACTCGCCGCGCTGGTCGCGCATGCGCGGCTCGTGGTCTGCAACGACACCGGCATCTCGCACATCGCCGCGGCGATGGCGAGCGCGTCGGTCGTGATCGCATGCGGCAGCGACACGCGGCGCTGGGCGCCGCTCGATCATGCGCGGCATCGCGTGCTGGCCGACTATCCGCCGTGCCGGCCGTGCATGTTCCGCGACTGCCCGTATGGTCATCCGTGCGCGCTGAACGTGCAGGTCGAACAGGTGGTCGAGACCGCCCGCGAGCAGCTTGCGCGCGCGCCCGGCGCGCAACCAGGCGCGCCGGGCAGCCTGCATGAGGGAACCGTTTCGCTGTCTTTCGAGGATCTGCACCATGTTGCGTAATTGCCGCCGGCTGCGCGTGCTGACCTGGCACGTGCACGGCAACTACATGTATTACCTGAGCCAGACGCCACACGATTTCTATCTGGTGACGAAACCCGGTCATCCGCCCGGCTATGCCGGCAAGGTCGGCGTATTGCCGTGGGGCGACAACGTGCACGAGATCGCAATCGAGGACGTGCCCAACCACGAGTTCGACGTGGTGCTGTACCAGCATCGCACCCACTGGGACCATGACCGCGAGCACGTGCTGAGCGCCGCGCAGCAACGTCTGCCACGCGTCTATGTCGAGCACGACCCGCCGCAGGAAAACCCGTTCGAGCAATGGCATTGGGTCGACGATCCCGGCACGCTGCTGGTCCACGTCACGCACTTCAACCGGCTGATGTGGGACAGCGGTGTCACGCCGACGCGCGTGATCGAACATGGCGTCGTGGTGCCCGACGGCGTGCGCTACAGCGGCGAACTGCAGCGCGGCATCGTGGTCGTCAATCATCTCGCGCAGCGCGGCCGGCGGCTCGGCGCGGATGTCTTCAGCGAAACGCGCACGCGCGTGCCGCTCGATCTCGTCGGGATGGACGCACAGCGGCTAGACGGCATCGGTGAAATCGGCAACCTCGATCTGGCCGCGTTCAGCGCGCGCTACCGCTTCTTTTTCAATCCGATCCGCTGGACCAGCCTCGGCCTCGCGATCGTCGAGGCGATGACGATCGGCATGCCGATCGTCGGTCTCGCGACGGCCGAGCTCGCCACCGTGATCCGCAACGGCGAAAACGGCTTCGTGCATACCGACGTCGACGCGCTCGTCGACGCCATGCTCGGGCTGCTGCGCGATCCCGGCGAAGCGCGGCGGCTCGGCGACGGCGCGCGGCGCACGGCGCTCGAACGCTTTCATATCGACCGTTTCGCGCAGGACTGGCACGACGCGCTGCTGCACGTCACGGCGTGATGCCACGCTGATTTTCAACGTTCATGCGGTCCAACCACAGGATCACGCACCATGAAAGAACTCACCCGCAAGCGCATTCTGGTCACCGGCGGCGCCGGCTTTCTCGGCTCGCACCTGTGCGAACGGCTCGTCGCGCAGGGACACGACGTGCTATGCGTCGACAACTTCTATACCGGTACGAAGGACAACATCGCGCATCTACTCGACTGCGCGAACTTCGAACTGATGCGTCACGACGTGACGTTCCCGTTGTATGTGGAAGTCGATGAAATTTATAACCTCGCGTGCCCCGCGTCACCGATCCACTACCAGCACGATCCGGTGCAGACTACGAAGACCAGCGTGCACGGCGCGATCAATATGCTCGGGCTCGCCAAACGCGTGAAAGCGCGGATTTTCCAGGCGTCGACGAGCGAGGTGTATGGCGACGCGCTCGTCCATCCGCAGAAAGAAGACTACTGGGGCCACGTGAATCCCATCGGTCCGCGCTCGTGCTACGACGAAGGCAAGCGCTGCGCGGAAACGCTGTTCATGGACTATCGCCGTCAGCATGGTCTGTCGATCCGCATCGCGCGCATCTTCAACACCTACGGCCCGCGCGTGCATCCGGCCGACGGCCGGGTGGTGTCGAACTTCATGATGCAGGCGTTGCGCGGCGAGCCGCTGACCGTCTATGGCGACGGCTCGCAGACGCGTTCGTTCTGCTATGTCGACGACATGATCGACGCCTTCATCCTGCTGATGAACAGCGCCGACGATCCAGGCGGCCCGGTCAACCTGGGCAATCCGCACGAAGTGTCGATGCGCGAGATCGCGCAGCGCATCGTCGCGGTGACCGGCTCCGCGTCGCCGCTCGAATCACGGCCGCTGCCGGCCGACGATCCGTGGCATCGACAGCCGGACATCTCGTTGGCGACAAAACTGCTCGGCTGGCAGCCGGGCACGTCGCTTGACGAAGGGCTGCCGCGCACCGCGCGTTATTTCCGCGCGCGCATCGAGGCGAGTCAGCACACGCCGCCGTCTGCGGGCATGGACGGCGCCGGAGTCACGTCCGCTCGCCGTCATTGAGCCAGCGGCGCAGCGCTGCCGACGTCGCGGCGCCGTTCTTCACGCGATCACGGCGGCCCCTTGGACATCGGCTTCTCCTTCATCGAGGTGCCGACGACCGAGCAAGGCATCTACCCTTCAACGCATTTCGTTTCCGACGCTTGCGTAAGCAGGCGTGGCGCGCCCCATACCGTTGAAAGCGGGCGGCCTTGCAAATCTCGTGACGCGATCGGGTAGGAGGCGGGGTTGCCCCCGCCGTCCTCCCACAACACCGGACGTACGGATCACGTATCCGGCGTTTCCTGACGACTGGATTGCTCCAGCGAGCTTCGTTTCGTTCGTCGTGTCGCCTGCCGTTCAATGGACACCCCAACCTCTCTCAGGCTTCCGGCCGTCAAGTTTGATCGCAGGCTCCCGGCTGTGCCGAGACTTGTGCCCAAACGCTCAGAGAGCACGCGTGACTATCCACTCTCGTCAGGTTCGGCCCTTCACTGCTCCGGTTCCGAGCCGCTACTATGGCCTCTGCTGACTCCCGCCAGCCCATCCCGGCACCTTGCGATGCCAGTAGCACAAGGCAGACTGACGGGGCTCCCAGGGTAATGCGCGCGACCTTCCTGCTTATGCCTGTCGGATCTACGTCGTGGCGTTCCGTGCAAGTATTGGGCTTTACAGATCTTGGACTGCTCACCCCGCCACACCGCCTGATATCCGCTTCCTGTTCGTCAGGCCAGCATTTTGCCTGCGGCTTCCTTCAGATTCCGCCTTACGACGGACACCCTTGCCGTTCAGCTAGCACTTCCCCTTGCCGGGTGTGCAGAGGACTTTCACCCCCAAGTCATCCGGCTCGCCACCACAGCGGGTCGGACAGCGCCAGTCACGGCGCTACGCGCCATGCCTGGCGCACCAAAAAAAGAAGCGGCCACAAGGGCCGCTTAGAGAGCAGTGCCACGGAGGCCGCTCAAAAGCCGTGCCGCGAAGGGCGAGGCGCTATGGCATAGGGTAAAGCTCTGGCGCAGCGGTCTTGCGCATTCAGGAGGAACGGATGGTCGACTCAGTGTCGGTCGCCAGCACGGTCATCGGTCCCGAGCTCAACGCGGCCGAGATAATCGCGAGGCGATCCGCAGGGCAATCGACCAGATCGACGCTCAGCGACTCGCGTCCGCCCTCGTTGTTCACGTGGGCGGACCAGCCGCACACTTGCGCACGATGTTCGATCAGGCTTTTCCAGACCTCGACGACTCGTAGTGATCCCGTGCTTGCAAAAACAGTCAGACGTTTTACGTTCATGGCTTTCACACGGCAGCGCGCCGCGCCTCGGGTTCGGATCTCAGGCATTGATATGGTTGTTGTACGTTGAGGTTAGACGTATGAACTTTCAAAGCAAAGCAGATGCCCCTGACCGTAACAATTTTACGGACAGGGGCATCTGCGCACATGTCAGTGCGGAGTGGCGCGTTTCACGCGATTAGTCGTGCGAAACGCGCCGCGCGGGCTGCACGATCAGAGATCCGGTAAGAAGGTGACGCAAACGGCTCCGGCACGCAATTTCTACACGGCTGGCGTGTCCGCGCGAATGCGCATCACGGTCTGACGCGACGTGCCGAAGCGCCGCGCGACCTCGCTGACCGACTGTCCTCTGCCGAGCGATTGCAGCACGCGTTGACGCTGCTGCTCGGAAAGCGACGGTGGCCTGCCCGTGTGCTTGCCGCTCGCGCGAACGGCCGCGAGACTGTCGCGGCTGCGCAGGCTGCGGCACGCGGCGTCGAGCCGCACCAGCGCGCGCAATGCCTTCACCGCCGAGGGCTCGGGGCGCCCGGCCAGATCGGTATGGCCGACTTCGACGCAACGCAGCGCCACGCCGGCCTTCCGGCACTGCATCACGGTGGCGAGGATGTCGCGCGCGTTGCAGCCGAGCGCGGCCAGCTCAAGCACGACGAGCGTGTCGCGCGGCGCGATTCGTCGGATCAGACTCTGCAGCTCGGGGCGGTCGCGCGCCTGCGCATAGGTCGGCAGATCTTCGACCACGACCCGCGCGAGCGTGACCATGTAGCCGGCCTTGTCGAGCCGGATCAGCGCCTGCTCGTGCCGAACCGCATCGTGCGCGCCGAACAGATAGATGTGTAGTTTTTCCACTTCGCCTTCGTAGTCACGATCCGCCGTTAGCGGCGCTATTACGTCGGGGGGTCCGGTTTTTCGAGCGACGACGCCTGGTCACGCCGTCACTCAGCGCGCTCAGGGCTGCCGCTGGCCGCCCTGATGCGTCGGAGGAGTCTGGTTCTGTTGCTGCTGTCCGCTGTCGCGGCCGGGCTGCGCCGGATTCGACGGCTGACGATTCGAATTCTTGTCCGAAGTCATGACGCTCTCCTACGTGAGATTGCGGGTGACCGTGGCTAACCGCGGCCATCGTAATCAAGCCGCAACCAGTGTTCCCGGTCCTGCCCGCGCCAGAGCGTTGCGGCGCGGGCATGCAAGCGCCTGGCGATGCGAGCAGCCCGGTGGAGGAATTTTCAGAGTGTATCAACCGCATTGAACGTCCAATACGGTTGGCGTCGGTATTGGCGCGATTGAACTGTCATTACGTGGGCGGTGCAGGCGGGGCAAGTGACGGCCGCGCATCGCGGAACCGCAATCGGGGACGACCGCGGAATCCGTCTGACGGCAAGGCATGTAGCGCCCTGCTCAAAGCTCGGCGCCAGAGCGGCCATGCAGATTCGAGCCGACGCGAAGAACGAGACGGCTCGCTCGCCTCTTTACTGAAGCCCGCCATGATCTTCTCCTTACCGGCCACCACGGCCGGTAGGAAAAGTGCAGGATTATGCGAACCGTTGCAACCCGGTTCGTCTCACGCGATCCCGCCATGCAAAATGGCGGTAGCGGTCTCAAACCACAACAGGCGACCGCGGCGTGAACGACGCCCCTGCCCTTCTGCCGTGTCAGACCGACTCTGGTTGAGCGGAAAGCTCGTACTGCAAGAGTCGTCGTACAGGATGAGAGAACAACTGTCGGCTTTTCCACAGGCCAGCTGACGGGAGTAAGCGCTCAAGCGCTCGCTCCCCGTCGACAACGCGAGCGTGGTCGGCGTGCCTGGTTCAGTAACCTGGCGGAGGCGCCGTATCGTAGGCCGGCGGTGGAGGCGTCGCTTCGTCGTGCGTCCGGTACGCATCGGCGGCGCTGCGCGGCACAGGCACCCGGTGGCCATTGCCATACATGCACTGAACGTACGCCTGATCGTAGCGATGTTGAAGGCTGATGGAGGAGCTTTGCGCCATGCCGGCGCCGATCATGCTGCCGCCGAGCAGACCTGCGCCTGCGCCGACCGCTGCGCCGCGGCGGCCGTTGAACGCCGCACCGGCCGCCGCGCCGAGCGCGGTACCGACGGCCATACCGCCCAGGGCGCCCGTCGCTGTGGCCTGTTGGGTGCTCACGCCGCCGGTCTGCTGGGAAGCAAATTGCTGGCATGTCGCGTCGTCGGCGCGGAATTGATCGAAGGACTTGCCGGTGCCGGGCAGGGCCATCACTGTGGGACCCATCGGCATGCTTGCACAGCCGTCGAGCGCGATGATGCAGCTCAGGCTGACCGCGGCGGTGACTAGCGCGGATACGCCCCGTTTCGTTCGCATTGCCAGAGAAAGAGAATTCATTTTGCTCATGTCATTTCGGCCCGGTTGGCCTCACCGGCACTTCCACCCAGCCGCTCGAACACCCCTTCACGTACGGGTAATACTTTTTTGTCACCGGGCAATACCACCAGGTACCCGACGGCGGACTCGTCTGCGTTTTTTCGACGTAGACGGTGGTCGGGGTTGGCTGGACCGACTGGACGACGAGTGGGGCGGGCGCAGCGTAGACGACGGCGGGGGGCGCCATGATTATGGGGGGCGGGATGCCCACAAGGACACCGACTCTCACATGCGCTTGCGCGGTGCTATTCAGGCATACGGCCGTAGTCGCGATCAGCGCAAGCAAAACTATCCTGGATCTCACAAACTTTCTCCTATTCGATGAAGCGGGCCTGCCGCGACCCGGCGCAAAACGGTAAGGCCATGGCGCAAAAAACCGAACGGGTTCAACCTGGCGAATTCCGCTGCGCGACAAAAAAGGGATCTCGTTCGTGCTGGTTGAAGTGAATCCCGCGTGGCCGAACCTGGTGATTCCGGGGCCGGCCGACCCCGAATGCAGATTCCCGAGATCTACGCCTTGCGCTGAACCTCGCGTCCGGAGGGGGTACGCCGACGTCGCCATGGAAAGCCAGACAAGGCTGCGGCTTGCCCCGCCGTGATGTCCAATCAACTTTCGTTGTAGATAGAACGATACGAGGCCAACTGAGCCATTGCCGGTACCCCCGAAACTGCGGAGCCCAATTTCACGCCACCGTGCCCACTGAACGCCTGCTGTTGAGCCGCCACGCTCGCCAGAGCCGCGTGGATGTTCGCCGGATAGTGTGCGTCACCGTTGGGATGGTCAGAGCCCGCTAGCTGCAGTCGGATGACTTCTTCGTGCACTAGCTCACGCGTCAGAGGACCGTTGCCCTGAGCAGAGGTGCCCGTGGGGAGAGCGATGACTGACACGACAGTGAGAACGGGCATGAACGCTTTAGCCATGATGAAGCTTCCAGTCTCGGGCGCCAGGAACAACAGGCGCCGGGTTAGCGAAACAACGACCAGGCAAGGTCCCTGAAGCCCATGTGCCCGTTCCGTTGAGGTCCGTCATCTTCTTATCGTTTAATTAGAAATAGCTCTCTTCAATACATTGTTTCCGTGCTTGCAACGTCGAGAGGCATCTATCCGCGCGCAGCGGTCGCGAAACGACAGGGCAGGTCAACGATTCGCGAGCCACCCAACCTCCATGTTCATGAAATGGCAACTCACAATTGCGCGCGTCGAATAACGACGCGCTGTCGTTATACTGCAACCCACATCTGACACAGCATGTGCTCGGTTTTGCGGTGGATACCGGCTCCGTTATTTACACTGATGCACTGATTGGTATAGGTCCGGCAGCAATCGACACTCACGCTCCCGGTCGCGCCACCGATGCCGTCGGCGCAAAAGCAGCCGCTATTCTTCCTTTAACCCATAGGAGTCTTTAATGCAAAAGTGGTTTGCCGCGCTGCTGATTTCATTCGCAGCGAGTTCGCATGCAGCCGGCGATTCCTCGATGAACGCAACGGTTGAAAACGTCGCAGGTACGAATCAGGTCGGCGGCTTCGTCGCGCTACGGTCAGCGGACAGCAAGTGCCGTTATTACGGTGTACTGCAGCAGACTGCTCGTGCGCCGCGTGGCATGGCAGAGCGCATCGCTGCACTGACCCAGGACGGAAAAGTCTATGACTGGATGACAGTTATCAGTTACTCGGAATGCCTGCAAGCGAACGGAACCTACACCAAGAAACGCGTTTCGCTGAATTCGCCCGGCGGAAAGCGGTTCCGCGTGGGCGATAGCGTAGAGCTGCGAGCACCGGTGTAACGAGGGCCAGCGCGCCACCGATAACGGCTTTTACCAGTCCCATGAGCGCGAGAAATCACTTCGACGACTATCTATTCTCGCTGATTGCAGACAGGACACGGAGCTCTGCCGGACCGGAATTGCGATCGGTGGGTTCCTGGTTCGAGATGATATCGCTCGTACTTCGGACCACAACGGTTCGAGAGATCGACAGCGGTATTTCTGCAGCACGTAGTCGCTTCAGGATTGCAAATAGCAGATCGCTTCTGGTATCCCCGGCGATTCTCGGGCTACCGACATAGCCGGTAACAGTCAAGGTCATACCGTCAGGCGTCAACTGGCTAAAGATCACCGATGGCGCGGGACGATCGAGAACCGATGGGTGATCCAGGTAAGCTTGCAGAAGAACATCGCGCACCTGCTCCGGATCGACGTCCAGCGCAAAAGTAAGGGCCAGTGTGACAACCCCCTGCGTTTTGTTTCCCATTGTCACGTTGCGCACATTCTGAGAAATCAGGTGCGAATTCGGAACGATCACCGTTGATCTGTCTGCGAGCTGTATTTCGGTCGCACGTACACTGATGCGCCGGATATCGCCTTCAATGCCGGTGATACTGATCATGTCGCCTACTTTGACCGGCCGTTCAGCAAGCAATATCAGCCCGGAAATGAAGTTTTTAACGATTTCCTGCAGACCAAAGCCAATGCCTACCGACAATGCGCTGACGATCCACGCCAGGTTATGCCATTTCACGCCGAGTACGGACAAGGTTTGCAGCGCGACGAGGACATAGCAGACGTTGGCGAAGACCGTCACCAGCGACGCGCGCATACCCGAACTCATTTGCGTCTTGGGCAGAAACTCGGCGTCCAGCCATTTGCGCATGAGCCCAACCAGATACAGGCACACTGCACAGGTAAAGATAGCGCTGAAGATATGGGCAGGAACGATATTGAGCGCATGTAATCGCTCGCCACCGAGTACGTCGAGAATGCTATCGACCAGATCTCGGGGCGTTGTCCCGAGGCCGCCCGTTAGCAGTGCGATGACTGCGGCGAGCATCAATGCGCTGCGAAGAATGGCGGAGAGTACCGTTGCCACCTGTTCGAGATGAACATCTTGCAGCCCGAATAGATGCCTGATTGTTTTGCCGCTGGCGTGGCATGGCGAAAATACGGTTTCGCAAACATCATGAGCGAGCTTCGTCAGCAGATAAACGCTGCTCAGTACGAGATCGAACCAGACCAGTTCGTAAGTCAGGAACCGCGCGAACGAAACATAACCACAGAGCAATGCAATCAGAGAAGCTCCGACGGCAAGGCTGACGGCGGCATGAATAATGCCAGCGAGGGTAGAACGCGCCTCAGGCGATTCTCGGGCAGCGGCGAGCGCAGTGAGTACCCGGTTTGCGCGTAAAAGCGACATCCCGATGGTCACAGCGACCACCAACGCCACCACGCCGCGAGTAAAGAGCGTAAGTTGCACGCTGGTATCGACGGCCCGGTTGATCTGTTCGACGGCTCCTGAAAACAGCAGCAGTGCGGCCAGTGTCCGTGGGAAAGGGCGTAGCGCGCGAGCGACGGGATCCGCGATGGCCGGCAACCGCCATGACGGATGTCGTGTGCAAAGCAATGCCCGGCCGAGAGCAGCGACCAGCGCGCAGGTCACAACATGTTTGATGATTTCGCCGGCGAAGCCTTGCAGCGCAGGAGGCAGCGCCTGCTGACGGGTCAACGCGAAGTAGAGCAGATCAACGGCACATATGGTGGTCACCAAAGACGCGAACACGGTCGAGATCGCCATCGCGCTGCGCCGTATCCGGCCTTCCGGAAGGCGGCGTAGGCAGAACCGCTCTGATGCTCTGTCGAGAAGCCGCGTTCCAATCGTTGCGACGGCCAGGGCGAGCAGCACAAGCAGGGCGGTTGCAACCCGCTGCCCCGGTTGCCATGTCGTTTGAATCTGCCTGTCGATCTGCGCCTTGAAGTCTCGCAGACGTTGATAGTCAGCCGTGTCCGGGTGGAGCGCCGACGCCCAGAACGCGGCGCTGACTACGCTGTCGGAACGAAGGGCCAGTTGATCTTTCAGATGGTTTTGCAGCAGTCGCGTGATCTGGGCGCTCAGATTGGCAAGGTTCTCCTTGATCGTTGCCGCCTGCTTGAGTTCGGCATCGAGTTGCAATTGCTGAGCGGCGAGAACGCTGCGCTGTTCGGCGACCGCGGGAGTTTCCGCGGCGGATTCGGAAGCGGGTGCTGTTCCGAGTACGTCGAGCTGGGCATGCGTTTTCGCGCGATCGGGCTCCAGCGACGTGGTGATCAGCCTGTCGACGTCTTCGGCGACGCGCCGGCTCAATGCGTCCAGCCCGGACAGCTGCGCGTCGCTTGTTGCCGTCGAAGCACGCTGCCGGATCTGGTCCTGTTTTTCCTGAAGCGCGCCGAGCCTTTGTAATGCCTCGGAGCCCGCGCCCATGGACGGCGAAGAATCAGCAGGAGCATCTATGCTAAGGGGCGGCAGCGTCGCTGCGTTGGAGGCAACCGGAATCAGGCCGAACATCGTCAGCGCGATAAGGTGAAAAATGACTGCAACTATTTGTCGCGCGGCGCAAGCGCGGCGAAGAGTATGCATTTGAGAGATCTGGCTCATGCACGCGATACCTAGGTAAGCGGTGTTGCATTCGGTCGCGGCCGGGCGTGAAATGAGGGAGCCGCACTGCGGTAGGAGAGGAAGCTAATGAATCATACATGATTATCATATCATATATGATCGATACGGCAAATATGAAAGGTGTGCACGGTCAGCGCTTGGCCCGCTGATGTGCGATGGCGGCCGCTTGAGCATCGGCGTGCGCTATCCAGTTTGTGCGAGAAACGGTCGGTATAGTGGGACGTTGAAAGTTGGAAGCTGATCTTGGATGCTTTTTACAAGGCTTCCCTCGATATCGGGCTCCCGACTAATTGGCATCTATCAAACCATCGTTTCCTGGACTCACCGGTAGGCGCGCAGGCAACGCGGTAATGGAGGAGCATCGACATGGAACAGAGCAACGCATTGCCGGATTCGATCCGGGCAGCGATTGAGGCGCACGGCGGTGCAGCGCGATGGGCCGAACTGGCGGAGATCGAGGCGACGGTTTCCGCCTGCGGCCTTCTGTTCACCGCAAAGCGACGGCCAATACTGCGACAAGTGCAGGTTCGCGCGTCGACACACGAGCCTCGTTTCGCTTTCAACGATTTTCCGCAGGTTGGCGAAACGAGTGAACTTCAAGGAGAAGAACTTGTTCGCGTCGTCGGGCGAGACGGGGCTATCCTGGCTCGCCGCGACGGACCGCGAACAGCATTTCGTGGCTGGCGACGGCAAATCTACTGGGACGACCTCGACTTTGTCTATTTCGGCGCCTACGCGTTCTGGAACTATCTGACAGCACCTTTCTTATTCTTGCGCGGCGGCTTTACGTTCAAAGAACTTCCGCCACTGGCGACTTCGGCCGGGATATGGCCAAGAATCCGGGCGACCTTTCCCAGCGACATTCCAACGCACAGCCGGGTCCAGGATTTCTATTTCGATAGGCAACATCGCCTTTGCAGGATCGATTACACCGCCATGGTTATCGGACGCTGGGCGCGGGCCGCTCACATCTGCGAGGACTTTCGCGAATTCGATGGATTCCTGGTACCGACTCGCCGGACGGTAAAGCCGCTGCCGGTTGGCAACGCTCCATTGCCAGCTCCGACTCTCGTCGCGATCGAGGTCCACGATTTTCGACCAAGGCCTTCCGATTGACGCCAGTTCAATCGGCCGCTGCGGCTGACGAAGCAAGGCGGCCTCGGTCAGTTGTTCGAGGTTGTGAAGGCACTTGCATGCTGACTTCGACTCGACATCGAGGTTGCCCTCGCCGGGCGCCCGGCGCGTGCGCTGTCGTGACGGGAATGACGGTTTTCGGAAACTCGCGATGGTAGCTTTGGGGCGGCGCTGCCTGAACGCGAAAGGGATCTGCCTCGTGGTACTTGACGTGTCTGGATTCCATGGCGGGCTCCCTCACTGACGGGTTGGCGGCACTCACGAAGCCGTGGCCCGAACGCGCGGTGCGTGGGCCTTTTGGGGCTGCGACTCGAGCGCGGTTGTCGCGCCGAGCACTGACCGGATGGCGCGCAGCGCCTCTTCCTGCGCGGGTGTCGGCGGGATGCGCAGCACCCGCCGGTCGGCCAGCAGCTTGTCGAGCAAGGTCAGGAGCCGGTTTCGGTCTTCCGGGCTGGCGAGCAGATCGGGCAACGTCTGGATAGCCTGTTGCGGCTCAAAAGTCGCGATGAGTTCCTGCTCCCCGCGAATGCGCCGCCAGTCGGCAGGAGGCAAATGCGGCAGGTCGTCGGCATATTCATCGACCAGTTGCTTGACTGTCTCGATGCGCGATAGCGGCAGCGGCTCGCCCTTTGGCGCGAGCAGGAACGCGGTGCGCGCGACCGCCTCGTTGTAGCCGCCCTGCCTCAGCGAGGCGAGCGCCGCCTGGACGAACGGCAGGCTGCGAGGATCGGCGGCGGCGGACGTGCCGGCGCCATGCTCGCCGAGGCGGTCCGGGTCGTACATTGCGAAAAGATTCGCGTAGATGGAGAAGAACAGTGCTTCGATGCTGGCGTCTCTTACCGCCCGGAACTGGTCGAGCGAGGCGCTGATCAGTTCTGAGCCGCGCTGCTCCACCTTGCGCCACGGTTCGAGGTCGCTCGAGGGCTGCCGGCTGGCTCTGACAGCATCGGCCATCGGACGCAGCGCGGCCACCCACGGATTCAGGTCCGAGAATGCCCAGCGCTGCAGACGCAACGGATGAAAATCGCGCAGCAACCGCGCGGTCATCTCGTTCGACGCATGCTGCACGAAGGGTTGAACGAACAGCTCGTAGGCTCGCTGGTTGAACTCCGACACCACCGCCACGGCCTTGAACGGCTTTTCGTCCTCGCGCCGCAACTCGTTGAAATGCTCGACGGCTTCTTCCAGCCGGTGTTCGGTGAGCGAGACCTCGTATTCCGTTTTGCCGTCTGCGCCCTTTCCCTCCTTGATCGACATGCCGTAGAGGCCCGGCGCGAGCGTCTCGATTGTCTCCAGCACGTTGAAGATTTGCGTGTATTCCTTCTTCGCCACCTTGCCGGAAACAAAGATGCCGAGATGGCCGACGTCCTCGTGCATCAGGGCGACGATGACCTGGCCGCGCGCCTTGATCTCCTCGGTGCTGCTGTATATGTCAGCGACCCAGTTGAACGCCTGTTGCGGCGGCGTGATGTTGTCGCCCATCGATGCGAAAAGGATGATGGGCGAGCGGATGGCGCGCAGATCGAAGGATTTGCCCGACGGGCCGGACACTTCGCCGGACCACAGCTTGTTGCCGATGAAGAGGTTACGAGTGATCCACTCGATCTCTTCCCGGTTCATCAGGTAGTAGCTGCCCCACCACCGCTCGAACTCGATAAAGCGCGCCGGTTCCGTATCGATGTTGGCGAACACGTTGTAGTACTTGTCCCAGAACGTGTTGGCGGGGTTCAAATACTCGAAGTTGTTCACGAGATGCGCGCCGTCGAACTTGCCGTTGCCAAGATCGGCCGCCAGGGACGAGAGCCACGTGCCACCCAGAATGCCTCCGGCATAACGCATTGGATTGGGCACCTCGCTCTCGCTCCACGCCCCGCTCCAGTAAGACATGGGCGCGCCGTTGACCAGGATGGGACCGGTGTCTTCCGGCGACGAACTGGCAAGCATCATCGCGGCCCAGCCGCCCTGGCAATTTCCGACGATCGCGGGCTTTGGGCTGTCTGAATGCAGTTCGCGCACCTTCCGTACGAACTGCTGCTCGGCCGCGCACACGTCGAGCAGGGTCTGGCCGGGCTCTGGCTCCTGGGAGAATACGACGAAATAGACGGGATGACCGGCGCGCAGGGCAACGCCGACCTGCGAATCGTCCTTGAAGCCCCCGATGCCGGGACCGTGCCCGGCGCGCGGATCGATGATCAGATACGGGCGCTTCTTCACGTCGACCACGACACCCTCCGGCGGCCGTATCGACAGCAGAGCGTAGTTGACGGGCCGCTCAAAGTGCCTCGCGTCGAGCACCATGTCATAGTCGAAATGCAACGCCGGCTTGATCCCGGCCTTGTTGCGCTCGATGAACTCGTTGCCGCGTTGACGCAAGGCATCCCAGAACAGGACGGAGCGCTGCGCGAAATCGGCCGTATAGTGCCAGGCACCCCATGGTGTGAACTGCGCCAGGTTGGGAATGGTGAGAGCGGACGTACCGTCGCCCCCCTTGATTGCGTCGCTCGTCCTCTGCCCGAACCGTTGCCGGGCCTCTTCCAGGCGATTGTGCAACAGCCGCAGGATTTTCAATGCGATCTCGTGATTGCGTGTCAGTTGGGTAACCTGGTCCATCTCATGAATCTCCTTAAGCGAAGCGACTTAACCCGGCACAACTGCTCATTCCGTTGCCTGGTTGCAGAGAAGCTTGCATCGTCGAGGAATTGGGCGTGCGCGAAGCGCTGGATGCGCGCCGCATCCGCCCGGTGCGCATCGCGCTGCAGAACCAGCGCGATGACCTGCTCGCGTTCGCCGGCGTGCTCGATGAGAAGCTCGCCGCGATCGCGCAGCGCGCCAACGTCTCGGATGAGCTCGTGCGCGCCGCGTGTGTGCTGCGTCGCAAGCCGCGGACTTCACCCGCGTGCGCCACCTAACCAGCAGCGGACGGTCCCATGCCCTGTTCGAAGAACTCCGCGGTATGGTCGATAAACGCCCTGACTTTCGCGGGCAACAGTGCGCGTCCGATGTATGCCAGGCGGACCTCGGCCGCAGTATCGGCGATCTCGAAGTCTTCCAGCAGACGAACGAGCCGTCCGGCCTTTATGTCCTGCTCAACAAGGGCGAGTGGAAGCAAACCAACACCGAATCCTTCGAGTACGATGTCGCGATTGAATATGGGATTGTTCGACGCAATTTCGTAGCTGATCGGGACCGCGATGTTTTCCTGTTCCATTCGAAAGGTGACGCAGGGTTTGTGCATCGAAGGAGGGACCGTGACGAACACATGGTCGGCCAGCTCAGCCGGATGCCGGGGCCGAGGACGCCTGCCCAGATAAGCTTCCGTTGTGACGACGACCAGCGGCAACCGCTGGAGCAGCCGCGTCACAGCCAGATCCGTCGCCAGCATGAAAGGCAGGACGATACCCAGATCGTAACCGTCGGCCGTCAGGTCCACGGGCCGCTCGGTCAATGTGATATCCAGGGTGACGTTCGGATGCTTGCGTTTAAAGGACGCAATCAGCGGTGCGAGCCACGTCAATGCGGTGGTCGTATGTGCGACCAGTCGCAGCATGCCCGCCGGCACTCGACCGTGGCCCGCCGCACTGGCTTCCAGGCAATCGAGGTCATCCAGGATGCGACAACATCCATCGTAAAAACGCTCCGCGGCTTCCGTCAGCGAAAACTGTCGGGTCGAGCGATGGAAGAGTCGCGTGCCCAGGCGCTCTTCCAGCGATGCGATCGCCCGCGAAACGACCGATGGCGAGAGATCCATCATTTCCCCGGCACGTCTGAAGTGTTTGACTTCGACGATACTCCGGAACAGGCGCAAGCTTTCAATGTATTCCATGGTTAACGTCCCATCTGCTATCTGACGACTTGTGTAGATATCCTTTGGATATCAGTCCTGTTCGTGGACCTGTACCGCACCGCACGCTGTGGAACATAGTCCAATGCCGTGCAACCGCGACCAGGGGTACTGTCCGGTCACGCCTCGCGCGCGTGGATGCGCCTGGTGTCACTGCCGCACATGAAAGCGCTGAGCATTCTGCCGTAAAGACACCAGAGAACCGAATCGCATCAGATCGGCTGTTCTATCAGGCTAACGCTTCTCGCACAGATCATTGCGTGAGCATTAGCCGGTGTGGGCCCAGTGAGGCGCGGCCTGTAGATGGCATCTCCGATTTCGATTAGCCGACCGGTCAGCGCACAGATGCCTGGCACCCGCGCGACGACTTCGCACCATGTCTGGTATCCATAGTGTCCGGAGCGCGCATCGCACCAAGAAACGATCAGTGTTTGCGCGCTCGGTTGGTCGAGTACCCGTATGATTGGCTTATCGGTCGAAGCGATCGACTGTCGAACAGAGGAACCGTTCAAGGCAGATCCGTGCGCAGTGGCTCGTTCGTTAAGTTTCCAATCGCCAAGCCTTGTGACGGTCATACTCCACGGATCAACAGCGCGATTCATCACCTGGCTCCCTCTGTGCAAGCTCGAACGCTTGCGCTTCGCGTGAGCGCTGCCCACCATAGCTGCTCTCTTGCGTCGAAAATTACCGGTCCGATTGCGTCGGCAAGTCCCCCGGGTCGGGGAGATCGTTCTTCGAGGCTTTACCGGTATGCTGCTGCCGGGCCCAAATTCCTATGCGTGCGCTGCCCCCGTGCCGCCATGTGCGTTGTCGCAGGTAGCAGCCAGGACGCTGCGGGCCGCCTCGACCAGGACTGCATATCGGCAGCAACGCGTGCAAAATCGCTCGCCGCCGGGGACCCAGGAAATGCATCGACGACACAGCGCGAAAGCTCTGCCGCTTGCGCGATACACGGATCGATCGAGATGCAGCCTGCCTTGAGAACCGAGACAGCCAGATAATCGCGCGCAATGGCTCCGAGACTTTCCAGCAGCGCGTGAGTGTCCGCTTCACCATCGAACAGATTCACAATGATGCGGAATTCCTCGATGCCCTGTGCGAGACGCAGGCGCTTCATGCAAACGTAAGTGTCTGCTACTGCAGCGGCCGACAGGTGCATGACGACGATGACGTGGTGGGCTTGCAACGCAAGTGGTGAAAACGCGCCGTTGCCAGCAAGCGCGGCATCAATCAGCACGATGTCGGGCGGGCTTGTGAGCACCGCGTCGTACTGCAGGCCAGCGAAGTTTTCATGATCCGTATGGCCGGTGCCAGTCGAGTGGAACTGACGTCGACCACGGTCAACGGCCAGCACGCGCGGCAAGTTGCGATGGATCGCGGGAGCGAACACGCCTGCGGCGTGAATGTCTTGAAGCATTGTGCTCGCCGACCGCGCGCCAGGACATTCGTCCACCACCAGCACGTCCATACCCTGTCTGGTCAGCGCCATCGCGAGGTTGACAACGGCAGCCGTACGGCCGACTCCTTTCGAGCCGCCTGCGACAGCGACCACACGCGTAGCACTGTTGGCGAACATCTGGCGCAACCCGAGCGCCTGTCCGGAGACTATATCCTTCACTGATTCACCCACGTATCGAGACCTCCGCGCCCATCACGAGTAGCGTTGACGACCCGCGCGCCGTCAGTCATAACGACTTTCGGATCGCACGTTTCATCGACGCGTGGATTGTACGCTTTCGCGTCACTACTGACAATGCAATCATATATGGTTTGCATGTCAGATATGAGTGACAGATGCAAAAAACACGAACGGCGGGTTGGCCCCGAACTCATCCGGTTCTTTCTTGCACGTCGGGAATTGAAATGCTGCGCGCTGCCTGAAAATGGAGGTAGCGGTACGTCTAGCCGGCTACAGCAAGGCTTGACGCCGTGCCTTTCGGGTCGTCTCGATCGACAGCCGATGGTGCTTGGGGTGCGCCAATGTGCTGTTGTGGCGAGCGGGAGTGGAGTGACACCTGTCGATGCCTCCGACTGATGCCCGCGGTAACTTATCGAGCGGTTGCGTCGCCTTGGCGACAGCCCGGCGCCGCCATGCCGCGTTCACCCGGAAGGGGCTGGCGCGGGAATTGGGCTGTGCCAGTCCATTCAGTCATATGAGTCGCTACGGTGCGCCCATGGGTACGTCCGGGCGATGATTGTCGTAGTCTGTTTCTTCCGGCTGTCGCGACAACACGCACGAAAAAAATCCGGCAAGCACTGTCTGAAGCACCTTGTCGCTCACCGTTTGCGGACCGCACATCCTGAAGAACTGCACGCCCTCGCACAGGCTCACCAAGCCAACCGCGAGAGCCTCGGCCTGCAGGGGCAACGGCCTGCCGTTGCGCTCCGAAAGCATGCGGATGTACACGCTGATCTGTTCCAGCTTCTCCTGCCGGAAGGCGTTGATGCGCTCCCGAAACGGGGTGTCCCGGCACGCGAGCAACTGGGCCTCGACCCAAAGTGGAAAGCAATCGTGTTCAACAATAGATTGGCTGTAGTACGCGATGGCGCGGTCCTTCATTTCATCGGGCGTGCCGCCCTTCTCCATCATCGCCAGGAGATTCGTCCGCGCCCTATCGTCGTCGCGGCGCAACAACCTGATCAGCAGATCCGGCTTGCCGCCGAAGTTTGAGTAGAACGCGCCGCGCGTATAGCCAGCCGCCTCAGCGATGTCCTCCACGCTTGTCGCGGCGAATCCCTTTTTAACGAACATCTTCCGCGCCGCCTCAAGCAGGCATTCGCGCGTCTGCTCTCTGCGCTGTGCCCGTGTCAGGCGTTCCCGCTTCATGGCATAAAGTACCGGTCAGGCCGACATCTGCGGTGCCGCCAGATCGGCATGCTTCTCAGATGACGGGTTTCGCAATGATCCGTCGACGCCCGATCAGGCCGTCTCGCGGTTTATGTGACATTACACTCATATCTGATTTTGTTGTCAATAAAGTTGACGAAATCTGGCACGTGAGAGGAAATCGGAACCGTCATACCGAAGCGTGAGCGGTCCGCCCGTCTCATGCCAAGCAGCTTCGTTGCGGTGCCCATGATCACGCGACTTCCATACCGTTTGTCGACTGTGCGAGGCTGAGCTCCCCAAGGTAAACGCTTTCGCCCAATTCGCATTTGCGCCAGGCGCTGCCGAGGGCATGACGGATTTCGACTCTGTAAAGACCGCTTCCCTTGGTGAGACCACCGAAGCGGAAATCGCCGAAGCAGTCAGAGACAGTCTCCGCCACCTTCTGATTGCCGAGGTAAAGGGCTACGACCGCATCCGTGACGCACTCGACCACATCTCCCATCCGCGCGCTGACGCTTCCGCTGATGAAGCAGGTTTCCCAGCGCTCGAGGTCGCTGTACCACACGCGCGGTTTCGTGCCCAGGTTAGGCCGCAAGACCTTGAGCCCCTCGCGCTGGGCCTTCTCGGCCATCGCAGCGTCATCGAGCTTGACCGTCTCGAAGACGTCGGTGGGGCACGATTGCTGACAACGCGGCTGCGGCCAGCCCTGGTCGAGCAGATGGGCATCGAAAATCCAGGTCTGCGGCAGTTGCAGCTCATCGTTCCAGACGATCGCTTTGTACGGGCAGGACTTCACGATGTCCTTGCGGCCTCGAGCCTTGTCCGGATCGATGATGACGACGCCGTCGGCGCGCTTGCGAATGGCGTCGCCGCCCACCCGCAAGCAAGGCGCTTCGTCGCAGTGGTTGCACATGACCGGCAGATACGTGGTTTCGACCATATGCGAGTCGCCCTGGACGCGGCGCAGGATCCGGATCGGGCTGTCGGCATTGGCGGCGGCGGGCGCGGCATAACCGGGGAAGTCGTTGCCGACATGCTCGTCCCGCGCGGCGATCACGCAGTTCTGGCAGTTCTCGCAACGCCCCACTTTGATAATCAGGTTCCACTTGCTCATTCGAAATTCCTCACGCGGCGCGACCGAGCATGAACGCTTCGGTGCCTTGCCACTTCTCGACCTGCACCAGGCAGGAATTTGGGCTCATGCTGCTCGTGCCGGCGGTTTGAGGCCGGTCGGGGGTGAGCATGTTCATGCAACCGCCAATCTCGACGCACTCGCCGTCTATTTCGACCAGCTGAAATTCGGCGCTCGCCTCATACGACTTGACCACTCCCGCGCTAACCAGCGGCGAGACGTCGGCTGCGCAAATCACCGCGCCGCGGTCGTTGTACACCTTGACGAGATCGCGATGGTCAATGCCTCGAACGGCCGCATCGGTCGGACTAAGTCTCAGCAGCCAGAAGCGATGGCCACCAATCAGCGCGCGATGGTCATCGATGCTGTTGACCGAGGAGTTTTTGCCATCACAATGGGTATGGAAGCTGTAACGGCTGTGAGTGGCGATCAACTGCAGCGGATAACGCTGGGCCAGGTCCGAGCGCAGCCCCTCCCAGGACGGGATGTATCGGTTGAGCGGTGGTCGCTCGGGATTGTCCGCAGTGTGCCGCTTCAGCAACTCGGGCACGAACTCCAGCTTGCCGCTCGGCGTCTGCAGGCCCATGCCGAATTTTTCGGCGAACTGCGACGGCAGCGGATGGGGTTCCTGCAGGTCCTTGCGCCGGCCTTCCGCGAACCAGCGCATGTCCACCGGATGGCGCAACTCGGGCTTCTCGGGCGGCACGACGAAATAGCCCTTGCGGCAGAACTCGCGCCACGAAACGTGATCAGGCAGGTCCGACGAGTCGAAGACCCGCTTGACCCAGTCCAGTTCGCTGCATCCCTCGGTGAACACCCCGCCAAGGCCCAGCCGGGTCAGGATGGCGGCGAAGATGTCGTAGTCGGAACGGGACTCGCCCAAAGGCTCGATGCACTTGTGCTGCAGCGTCATCACGCGATGATTGACCGTGCTAAACCCATGATGGGCGTAGCCGCCGGAATTCGCCCATTCGCCGATGTCCCAGCGCTCCAGCGCGGTGCACGCAGGCAGGATGACGTCGGCGAACTGGGCCTCGCCCTCCATCCAGATCGACTGGTTGACCACGAACTCGATGCTCGGGTGCCGGTAGGCTTCAGCCCAGCGTCCGGAATTCGTCACTGTGCTGAAGGCGGACCCGCCGTAGCGGTAGATCATGTGGATCGGCGAATATCCGGGCATGGGGTAGCTGAACGGCGCGAACTGGGCTTCCTGGGACATGCCGTCCCAGAGGTAGCCCGTCGCATGGCCGTTGATGATGGCGTCGGGCAGTTGCTGCCGCGGGACCATTTGCTTGACCGGATTCATGGACAGAATGTGCGGCATGCGCTGGTAATTGTTCACCGCATTGGCGGTCCACGCCAGGTCGCCGGATATGCCGCCGTCCGCGTAGCCGGGAAAATAGAAATGGAGGTCGTGGGGCACCCCGGCTTCAAGGCAGCCGAAATTGACCCCCGGCTTACCCCAGCCCTGCATCGCCATCATCATGATCATGCAGCGCGCCCATTGCGCTCCGGTCGCACCGCGGCCCGCGCCGCCGAATCCCGCGCCGGTCATCCCGACCGCGAGATGGACCTTCCTGTTCCCCCATCGGCGCGCAAGCGCACGGACGTCCTTGGCGGGCACGCCGGTTTCGCCCTCCTGCCACTCGGGCGTCTTGGGAACGCCGTCGGATTCGCCCAGAAGATAGGCCCTCCACTCGTCGAAACCGGTCGTGCGGGTGGCGATGTAATCCTCGTCGTACAAGCCCTCCACGGCCCACACGTACATGATGGCGGTGGCGAGAGCAGCATCGGTTTGCGGTCGGACCGGAATCCAGCGCCCGCCCAGCAACTGCGCGGTGGGGTTGCAGTGCGGGTCGATATGAACGAACTCAATGCCGAGTTCCTTGGCCCACAGGCGCCGCGGAGTCCCCTCGAATCCCGCATAGGCCCCGTTGGTACTTTCGGGGTCGCAGGACCAGAACACGATCATGTCGGCTTCCTTCAGGCAATCCTCGACGCCACCATAGCCGGATGGCACGCCGACGCGCATCGAGTTGCCGAAATGATGCATGGCACCCCAGTACCAGCCTTCCCAGCTATCCGGATTGGCCGCGACCCGGGTAAAGCCGATCAGGTTGGCAAAGCGCGTCAGCGCGCTGAGGTAGTAACCCACGTTGCCCCACTGGTGATGGGACGACATCGGGAAGGTGATGGAACCGGGACCGTGAACGCGCTTCTGCCGGTTGATTTCCCTGGCGACAATGTCCAGGGCCTCGTCCCAACTGATACGCACATAGCCGGATTTGCCCCGGTTCTGGGGATTGCGTTCGCCGTCAGGGTCGAAGTCGACCCGCTTCATGGGATGAAGGATGCGCTTGTCGGAATAGACCAGCGACTTGAGCGTCAACGCGTGGGGCGCGACCAGGCCACGCCGTGGCGGGCTGAAACGGCGGCCGCGCGCCTCGATCACATAACTTGGCGCATCCGTGCTGTCCAGCTCGATGGGCGTCACCCGAACGACGCGGCCATCCTTGACGTAGACGAACAGAGGCCCGCCGTTGGTGCAGGTGGTGAAGCGGCGGGTGCCGTCGCGCAAAGGCGTGCCCATCGGCAGGCCGACGGTCCGCATCATGCTCAGGGTCTGCATGAGCCAAACCAGCAGTTCGTCCTCGCCCTCGGTGACCACCTTGAAGTTCTTGGCAGCGTGGATGATTTCGCCCTGGTCCTGATTGGGAGAAAGAAACTTCAGGGCGGTGGCGACATCCTTGAAGACCATGCGCACGTCGGGCCGCGGATGCCTGCCGGCGCTGGACCGAACACGTCCGTTCTTTAACCTGATGACGCGACCGATGCTTTGATCCGCGAGTCCGATCCAGGCCACGAGATCGCGCTCCTTCAGGCGATCACGATAAGCGGGAAAGCGGCGTGCCGTCAGGTCAAGAACCTTGGGCAAAGCAAAAAGAATAGTCTTGAGGACCTGTCGTTTCATTATTCGATCCAAAGGGAAGCGGGGTGCGCTAGCGGTGGCATGACGTCGCGGACCGCAGCCAGGCCCGGGGCGCGAAAAATAACGTAGTCGATGTCTTCGATGGGCATTCAAATCTCGATCGGTGCATTAACGAGTCGTACGCGCTAGAACGTGTAGGCGACGTTCAGGAAGACGCTCAGGGGATCGAGCCGGAGCGTCGATTTGGAAACGATCTGCGTTCCAGTCGCGGTGTGTCCGTCTAACGTCAGGTTGGTCTTCACCGGCATATAGTTCACAGAGGTTCCGACAGACCAGTGTTTTGTAATGGCGTAACTTGCCCCGATCTCGAATACCGGATTCCACGATGAACTGAGTGTTGCGTGTGCCGAACCACCTGGACCAACGCTATCAGTGACAAACTGGCTATTGGTTGTCCGAACCTGGGTGAACCACGTGTAGTTCACACCCAAACCGACGAATGGACGGAATTTCGAGCCGGCCGAAAACAGGTGGTATCGAAGTTCGATGGCGGGCGGCATTGGCCTCGTCGAGCCGAGGTTGCCATACTTCTCCAGCGTCCCATCGCCAACCAGATTTACTGTCAATGGCAGTCCCAGAAGCATCGCGACGCCAATGTTGTCCGTGACGTAGTACTCGGTGGTAATTCCCACCGTATTCGTTGACGTCGCATGCGCCCCGCTACCGGCTAGTTGGCGATTCACCGTTTCGCCGCCAATACTCTCCACAATGAGTGGCGTTGCGTCGCCCTGTGGCGCGATGTGAAGCCATCCTGTGGACAGCGTAATGCTTCCCGCTGACTGGGCGTTTGCATTGTCGGTCAGCGCAGCCGAGCAGAGGCAAGCCGCCATGCCGGCAGAGCTGATCATTCGTCTGTAATTCCTCACGTGTCTTCTCCTGTCTTGTTGCCCGGGCATTTTTGTGAACCCGTGGTGCTTCCTGTGGAACCGATGCGGCGCTCCGTCTGGGGTCGTTGCGTCGTTCCTCATAGGCTTCGACCGCTTATCAGGTCCGCCGGTTATGTCTGATTAGGTCGTTTTACTAAATGACATGAAACAGGCACGAATGTTTAGAACACCGCTACTGCCTCGTACACGTTATGTGGAAATACGCTTTCGCGTTATCCTTATCACCCTTTCTATTCTTCCTACCTCCTGGTGTCGAGACTTTAAACCGTCCAATTATTCGTTCTCTGCCTTTGGAATAGTTGCTGGTACAGCATGCCTCCATCGCCCAGCACGCTAGTAAGCGCGCATCGCCAAACGTTCAGTCTCGGGCGGGAATACGCACCACGCACCGTCGCGGTGCCGGAAGAAAAATAACCCAACCGGCCCTGTCGGCAGCAGTAGCTCGATACGCACATAGGGTCTCTGGTTTGTGCCCGCACGACCGAACCGGGTAATCCGAACCGCAGTCCCCGATATTGGCCCAAGCCATTTTTCAACAAGCGAACGCAAGGACCTTTCTGAAGCAGTATTCATCCTCTTTCCTCTAAACCGACGCGAGCGTTTAACTCTCTATCGCCGCTGGTACATCAACATTGCTCGCTCCGCGATGGCCTCGCGGCAACCGAAAGCGAAAATGCGAACGGAAAGCGCCCGAGCGCGGAAGTCGCCAATGCTTCGAGCGCGGGGTCGGGAAGTTCGACGTGAAGCGAAAGCCCGCGCGAAGTATCTTCAATGATCCTAACGGTTGCTCCCTCGACGCCAGCCTCCACGAGTGCCGACTGTAACGCGTCTACCGTTTCGCGCTGTTTCAGCCCCGGCTTGAAAATCTTGCCCACGCCTGTCAACGGCATCGCATCCAGGATTCTGATCCGTTTAGGCAGTGCCGCGCGCTCGCCTATCTCGAGTCGCACGAACTCGGCGAGTTCGTCCTCAGTCGCGGTTGCACCCGGTTTGAGCTGGACATAGGCAATCGGCAACTCCCCGGCGTGTGCATCGGGACGACCGACCGCCGCCGCGATCTTGACGGCGGGATGGCGATAGAGCGGTTCCTCGATCGCTGCCGGATCGATGTTGTGACCGCCACGAATGATCACTTCCTTTTTTCGACCAGTAAGCCAGAAATAACCATCGACATCGCATCGACCGAGGTCGCCGGTATTGAGCCAGCACCTGCCATCGCCGAGGTCCAGCCACAGTCCCTTGTTCTGCTCGGGCACGATATACCCGAGGAAAATGTTCGGGCCGGAAATAGTCAGCAGGCCGACCTCATCGATCTCGCAATCCCGTACATATCGCCCGTCAGCGTCGACGATGACGGCTTTCATCGCCTGGCCCGGAATGCGCAGCCCGATTGAGCCCAGCCTGCGCTCCCCCAGCGGCGGATTGACGCTGCTCACGCAGGTCCCCTCGGTCAGGCCATAGCCCTCGAGAATCCGGATGCGCGTCCTTTCCTGAAAGGTCCGGAAAACTTCGACCGGCATGGGAGCCGCACCGCACAGTCCGTACTCCAGCGAACTCACATCGTGCTCGCCGACAGGAATATCGAGTAACGCCGCATAAAGCGTCGGGACACCGCTGAAGAAATTGATGCGGTGATGCTCGACGATTTCCCAGAAACGTTTGACAACGCCATCGCCGCGATAGCCTTGTGGCGTGCCGAGCACGACCTGGGCGCCTTTGGAAAAAGGCAGGAGACCCGTTGCCATGACGGCATTCACGTGGAAGAGTGGCAGTCCGCAGAAAAGCGTCTTGCCTGGCCCGACGCTGTCGCCGAAGAATTGACCCGTGCTCCAGGCATTCGCCACCTCATTGCCGTGGCGGCGCATCGCAATTTTCGGCAGGCCGGTCGTCCCGCCCGTACAGAAGTACGACGACACGTCGTCGGCGCCAATGTGCCGCGCGCCTTGAAGTGCCGTTCCCGACTCCTGCGCGATGGCAACGCCGAAGTCGTGGATCTCGATATGCGCAGGAACCGCGCCCCGCACGCCGCCCTCGCCGTGCAGCCTTGAACACTCGTTACGCTGCAGCATCCGCGTCGCGGACTGTTTTGAACCCGTCACACGTTCGGCCGGATTCACGAGCACCAGATCCTTCAGCGAAGAAACCTTGTGCAGCACCGCTTGTACCTTTTGCCAAAGATCAGTTCCGGGAAACGGCGCCAGCGTTACCAGCACGCTGGCGCCTGCAGCGTTGAGGAGTTGGCCGATGGCTTCCTGCTCAAGCAATGGATTGATCGCGCAGACAATTCCGGCGGCCTCCCCACCCCAGATCACGAAGTGCGTTTCAGGGAGGTTGGGCAGAACATATGCGATGACTGAGTCGCGTTGTACTCCGAGGCGCGAGAACATGTTCGCGGTGCGCGTGATATCTCGGACGAGTTCACTATACGTCCAGCACTCGGCGTTCCGATAGTCGTCGGCCGTTGCAAAGAACGAAAGTGCCGGTGCCGATGGATTAATCGCCGCGCCCCGGCAGATCATCTCGTAGGTGCTCGACGGGAGATCCGCCGGCAGCCCTTGCGTTTCGATGGCAAGGACTTCGTCTACGTTTGCGATGCCTTTCATGCTGCCTCTTCCACAACGACGTTATGCTGCACGCCCAGATTGATCGAGCGATCGTGGCTGACGATATGCGCCTCCACGACGTCCCCCACCTTCAGGTACTGCGGCCTGTCCGCCTGCATCTTCAGGAAAAGACGCCATTTTTCCGCTTCAGGCAGCTGCGCCGCGGCGCGTTGCTTTTCGGGCGATGGAATGCTCAGTGCACAGCCAGATGGCGTGCCCGTCGCGAGCAGGTCACCGATGCGCAGATCATGCACGCCGGAAAGCTCCGTCAAGGTCTCTGCCGGCCCATAGACGAGACCCGCAGTCGTGTCGTTCTGGCGGACGGTTCCATTGACCGTCAGTGTCAGCACGAGCTCCTTCAACTTCGGAATATCATGTTTCTCAAGGAGGCAAAGGTAAGGGCCGACAGGGCCAAACGTGCGGTAGCTCTTGCCCTTGTAGAACTGCATCTGCGGAATCTGGATATCACGCGCGGAGTAGTCGTTGACGATCACGGCGCCGGCAATGTACTCATGCAGGTTCTCGTCGGTGACCGTTTCGCGGGAGGTGACGTCGCGTTTGAGCACAAGACCGAGTTCGATCTCGTAGTCGAGGAACTGCACCTCCCTGGGCTTCACGAGGGGCGAGTCGGCAGGAACGATGCAGCTCGTCGCCTTCGTGAAGATCATGTTGAATTTCTTCACATCCGGGTCCATGCCCGAGTCGATCATATGCTGGCGATAATTCGCGCCCTGGCAGATGAACTGCTGGTTGGCGGTCACGGGCGACAACCATTGCACATCCGATTCGGGAATCGGAGAACCGTCCAGTACCGCCAGCCGTTCGACGGGATTGGCTTCAATAAACTCGGCGGTCGACTTGAATTCGCCATGAATCGGCGTGATGGCGCCATTGGCGACTACGCCCCACTGGGCGCGGCCATCATGAAGGTAATGCAGAACGTGAAGTGCCATTTATCGATCTCCGGATTCTATGAAAGTGGGGTGGTTCAGGCGAAAAGCTTCGCCAACGTGCGCAGCTTGCTCAACGTCAGGTCGGGGCTGCGGCGCAGGTTTCTGAAAAGTGCCACGACGCTCGCGGGTGTGAACCTGGGCTTCGTGAAGCTGCGTGGCATCGTCGGTCCCCATTGCGCCATCGCCTCGCGGCTCACGGCATGGACACCCGTCGGCGCGTCCGCCGTAAAGAGGTCGCCGTCGCAATAGTGCTCGTGCTTGTCGCCCCACGGATCCTGCCAGTAGTCGAACACCTGGCTGCCCAGGATATGTCGGCCGATCCCCCACGCGTGCGTCCAACCTTTGTCGCGCAGAATGCGCTGGCCCATGCCGACCGCGTCGGCGTCGACGACTTCGTACGCGCTATGGCTGTAGGTGGGCACGAAGCCTTGTGCAAGCGCGAGCGTATGGTGATCGGCTGGCTTGTCGCCGAGATCGAGCCGCATGAACGCGACGGCGGGCGAACCATCGGGAAGCACCTGCACATCGCTGGGGATGAAGCCGAAATGCCGCGTATACCACGCGCAGGTTTCCTGATAGTCAACGAGTTCGAGCACGACGTGTCCGAGCCGGATAATTTCCGGCGCGCCTTCGGGCGGTCGCTGCGTGCCGTTGATCCGGACCGTCGCATCCACGGAGTTGAACGGCAAGGGTGGCCGATGAGACAACGTCGAAGCTGGCTGCTGGCCCCATATCGCGTCGACGCGAAAGCCTGAAGGATCGGTCAGCCGTACCGTATAGCCGCCGCCGGGCAGGGGCGAGCGTTCGACGTCCGAGGCGCCCGGCAGTTTTGCAAGTGCATCAAGCTCGGCCCTGTTGTCGACCTGTAGCCCAAAACCAACGAACCGGGATTTCGAGGCCTTCCGGACGACATAGCAGAAGTGTGAAGCACCCGTTCCCCGCAGCAGCAGGAGCGCTTCACCGCGCGATACCGTTCGGAGCCCGAAGTCATTGAGAAATTGCTCGGCTTTCTCGAGATCCGGCCGGTCGAATATCAGATAGGCCAATGCCGACGCTTTCGTCGTAGGATCGGGGTGACGGGCTGGTTGTACAGTGGTCAGGTTCATGGCGATAAGAAATCACACGGTGTGAATGGGGTTTCGAGATGGCATGCGGCTTCGCGATCACTGCATGACCCAGCAGTGCTGACCGAGCAAGGAAAGACTCTCGCGCACGAGCCGCGACGCATCGGTCGCCGGGCCATCGTGAACGACGGTCTTGTCGGGCCGCACCACGGCGGCCCAACCAACCGGTACGAGACGCGGAAGGAACACACCGTCGAGGTCCTCCCAGCTGTCATGCCGAGCGAGATGCGGCCGCTCTCCACGGTGTGCGATCTGCACAGTGCTTCCGCCGGCACGCGCGAAGGCTGCTGCCTCAGAAGAATCAAGCGAGGCTCGGGCGTCTGTGCCAAATCCAATCAGCACCAGGCCCTGCCCGAACACCTCGTCGCTCGGACGCGCCTTGCCATCCGAACCACGTACCCGCCCCTGCCCAATGACTGCGCCGCGCACAAGCTTCGTCGGCGAGCGGCCTTTGACAAACACACCTCTTCTAGTTGTTTTTTTCGGCTGGATCTGCGATTCCTCGGGCTGCGCATGCAGCGGGAGCACCGGTGGCGAGAATTGCATTAGCCCATGAGCCCACGAGTCAATGCCGCCATTGCGCGGCGTGACGAGCTTTCTCATGAATCTTGCGAGCTTTGTTATCGCCTTCTCGTGGGGCCGCCTCTCCTCGTCGTAAGTGTCGAGAATGCGTGAATCCGCTCGCCCCTGCACCACCCATGCAAGCTTCCAGCACAGATTGGCGGCATCTCGCAGTCCCGCGGCCAACCCTCGGCCGACGGATGGAGGCCTAATGTGCGCGGCGTCGCCCGCGAAGAACACACGCCCCCGGCTGAATGCATTAAGGGTTCGCGTTCGGAAGCGATACACCGCCTTGCGCTCGATCATCGTGTCTTCCGGGTTGCCCGATGGAGCGGCAATCTCGCGTATGCGGACCTCGGCTTTCATGTTCTCGCGGCGCTCGTCCGGCCGCAGCATGAACTTCCAGCGCTCACGCCCGCTGCGCGCGACCATGCACCGGTTTGGCCGACGGTGATCGGAGATGAACTCGATATCTTCGGCTGGGCGCGAAAGATGCCGCGCAGCGGCAACGAGCCATTCCTCGGCAAATGTCTTACCCCAGAAGTGCGGCCCCATAGTCTGCCGAACCAGTGAATACGGCCCGTCTGCACCGACCACGTAGCGCGCCCGGACGATGTGAGAGCGGCCGCGATCAAGCTCCAGCGACGCGAGCACATGGTCGCCTTCTTCCGTGAAGCTCCCCAGTTCGACACCTGGCGCGATATGCACACAGTCGTATTTCTCGAGCCGGGCCCGCAGGCACCGCTCGAGTTCGTGCTGGTACAACGTGACGGGCTTGGGATAGCCATCCAGGCGGCTCGCCGAACTGATTTGGCCGACCTGCCCCAGCATGGGCGTTCTCATCCGCACATATGGAATGGTGCTGGTCTCGAGATCGTGCTCCCCAATGCCCGCAAGCTGAAGGATGCGCAGCGCGTCGTTATCCAGCTCGATTGCCTGGCGCGCGATGGAAACCTCGGTTGACCTGTCGACAATCAATACATGCACGCCGTAGCGCGCCAGTAGATTGGCAATCGTTGCACCGACGGGTCCGCAACCCACCAGTAAGACGTCAACCACCGACGGTAATGCGCCAATCGGCGGACGAACCTGTTCATGCCGGCTCGACGGCGCGGCGCCGTCCTTTGCTGCTGTCTCCACAGTCACTCCAGATGTTGTCTGTTGTACTTGTATGTAAGGCCGGCCTTCGGGTCGCCTTTAATGACATTAAAGTCATTCGTGAGCGTTTTGTCAACCTAGACATTACGATCTATACTTAGGCATAACCAAAGCTTGGATCCATCATGCCGAACACTACAAAGCGTCCTACCCGTGCGGCGCCAATCGCCCCGGTTGCCATTCCCGAACAACGCGAGCCGCGCGGTGCGCGTCGCAAGCGCGAGACGCGTGCCCGTCTGCTCGACGCCGCCCTCAGGCTGATGGCCGAAAAAGGCATGGAGGGCGTGGCGATCAATGAAATCACCGAAGCCGCTGATGTCGGCTTTGGCTCGTTCTACAACCACTTTGAATCGAAGGAGGCGATTTACGCGACGCTTGTCGACGAGGTGTTCGAGGATTTCGCTAACATGATGGATCGCCTCGCCGCTGGCCTTTCCGACCCGGCCGAGGTGATCGCTGTCGCCGTGCGTCATACGGTCCTGCGTGCGCAGCAAGACCCCGTGTGGGGACGTTTCCTGGTACGTGAAGGGTTTATTCCGACGCATGCGATGAGCCGCGGACTGGGCCAGCGGCTGCTGCGCGACATTGTGAATGGCATTGCCGCGAAGCGCTTTGTGGTCGCCGACCCGTTCATCGGATTTCTTGCGGTAGCCGGTACGGTCCTCTGTGCAATCGCCGCCGAGCTGAACTTCGTCGCACCGGGCGCGCCCGCGGCAAGCGTACTCAAGGAGCTTGGCTTTAGCGGGGAGAACTTCCCTGAGCGTACTGCAGCAATGCTGCTGCAGACACTCGGACTCAAGCGCGCGGAGGCGGAGAAGATTGCAGCGCGTCCGCTGCCGGTCGTGGAGGAGACTGTCGACGCCGATTGAATCAAGAGGTCCGGCGCCATCGGTCTGATCGGCCTGAAGTCAGCCGGGTGCGGCCCGGCGGAGAAGCCCGCTCGGGCCGCTAGCGATTAAACTCAATCACCTGCTAAAGCCTCGACGCTAGCAATCAGCTCGCGCTCCTTGTCGGCGTGAGGCACCAATTCCTGTATCGGTTCAGCCTGCTAGAGCCGGGCATAACAACGCCGAACTTCTCGTACTCGCAGGGATGCGCGCCGGTGCAACGGCGGACTCGAACGGCGCCGCCGAAAATTCCCGGACGACTTCGCCAATTTGAGTGCCTATCCTTCTCACTGCGACTCGATGGCCGTTGACGAGTGCATCGTAGCCGGCCGATACGGGCTGGCTGACTATGCTGCGGCACGTCAATGTTCGTGAGTCGTTCGACTTGCGTACACTCCAGGTGACGTCAAGCAGCGCGTGTGAGCCCGGCCACGATTCAAAACGCTGCACGTCGACGGAGACCTGATACGTGCGAGCGTCCTCGGCGTGACCAGACTGGTCCGTGTCGGGGCCGCCCGCCTGTCGAGTCGCGGCCGCGAGCAGCGCATTGCGGATCTCGTCTGCAAGCGGCGATGCCCAGCGCTCGTTTTCCAGAATCCTGACGCGCGCCGCATCGACGTGTACGACGAATTGGCTCCTTGCGACTGAAACCGGCACCTTCACTGGGCGCATGTCGATCCGGAAGGCCGGACTGACCGTAACGTTTGCACGCGTCGGTTCGCTGTCAGTGCCGAGGGTATAGAAGCGGGCCGGCGGGGAAGCACAGGCGCTCAGCGCGGCCAGACCCATGACGGTCGCAATACGGGCGATCGCGCGCCGCGCGCGGGATTGGATCAGTTTCACCGTTGGTCTCCTTTCTTGCCGAACAGGAGCGCCTGGGGATGACGTTCCAGATAATCGGCGAGCGCATTGAGGGATTGCAGGGTGCGTGTCATTTCCTGCATCGCATCCTGGATGTCCGACTGCAGGGGCGCGGTCTGCCGGAGCGTCGTTTCGGCGGTACTGAAGGTTTTCTGCGCGGCCGCCAGTGTGTCGCGGGCTTGCGGAACGATCTCTGTGTCCATGTGCCCGAACAGCTTGTTGGCGTTTTCAAGTGCGCCGTTAAGATTGGCTCCGATCTTGTCGAACGGCACCTGATTCAGCTTCCTCGCAATATCGGCAATCTGCACCTGAAGTTCGTCGAGGGTGTTAGGCACAGTCGGCAGTTCAATAGGATTGCGATGAACATCGACGCTCGCCCGAGGCGCTTTCGGAAACATGTCGAGCGCCACGAATAGCTGGCCTGTCAGCAGGTTGCCGGTTCGCAACTGACCGCGCATTCCCTCCATGACGAGGTTTTCCAGCAACTCATGACCACCCTGCGAGTTCGGAGCCGGTAGCGCTTCGTTGGAGCGCCGGCTGAGCCGGTCGGGATACAGCGCCATCGATACCTTCATGCTGAAACTCTTCTCCTTTTCGTTATATTCGATACCGATGTCCGTCACCTGCCCCAGCGCGATGCCTCGAAGGTCGACGGGAGCGCCGACAGACAGGCCGCGCAGCGACTGGTTGAACCGCATCACGACATTGAGCGGCGCGCCGTCGGGCTCGCGCATCGCGTCCGACTCGTCCGATGCGAGTCGGAACGCCGCCTTGTCAGCGGCCGGTTGTCCGGCGTCCTGACCCGGCGGCGACTGGAACGCCAGGCCTCCGACGACCACCGTCGCCAGAGATTGTGTATTGAGCTTCAATCCATTCGAATCGAGACGGAGGTCAACACCGCTTGCGTGCCACCACCGTGTATTGGTGCCGACATACTGGTCAAACGGCGCATTGACGAAAACATTGACGATCACGCCGGTGCCATGCGGATCCAGCGAGAAGCCGACCACCTGGCCCACCTGGATGCGACGGTAGAAGATCGGCGCGCCGATATCGACGGAGCCCAGGGAGTCGCCCCTCAGCGTATATTGATGCCCCGGCTGCCCGGACGTGACGATCGGCGGACTTTCGAGGCCGACAAATGCGGTTTGCCTTTCCGAAGACTGCCCGACGTCGACACCGATATACGCGCCGGAGAGCAGCGTACCGAGGCCCGAGATGCCGTTAGCGCCCACGCGCGGGCGAACCACCCAGAAGCGCGTGCCGCGGCTTGCGAATTTTTCTGCCTGTTTGGTCAGCTCGATCGTGACGATGACGTGCTGCAGGTCCTTTGACAGCGCGACCGCCTGTACGGAACCGATCTCCACGTCCTTGTATTTGACCTTCGTTTTGCCCGCCTCCATACCCTCAGCGTTGCTGAACGTGACCGTCACTGTCGGTCCCTTGTCGGTGACGGATTTGACTACCAGCGCCACACCGATCAGCGCACAGATGAGCGGCACTAACCAGATGAGGGAGGGAATCCAGCGTTTCCGCGGCTTGATGTCAGGTCTGGGTGGCGTTGGAAGATGCATCGCTCGGAGAGTAGTTCGCAAATATGAGGTTATTTAGGAGTGCGGACGCCGCTAGCACGGTATTCGTTCATCGCCGTGAACCACGCGCTGGCCCGCAGCGGACGTTGTCCCAGATCAGCCGCGGATCGAATTGATGCGACGCGAGCATGGTGAGAATCACCACCGCACCGAAAGCCAGCGCGCCCGGACCGGCAGTGACAACCGCAAACGAACCGAAATGCACCAGCGCGACCGTCAGGGCGACAACGAAGATATCGAGCATCGACCACCGGCCCACGCACTCGACGAGCCGATGCAGCCTCGCGCGTTCGAGCGGCTGCCAGTCCGGACTGCGACGGGCCGCTACGATTTGCAGCGTGAGAATGGCGAGTTTGAGCATCGGCACCACGACGCTGGCTACGAACACGACGACGGCGAGTGGCCAGTCGCCTGAAGTCCAGAAGTACGCCACGCCGCCGAGGATCGTGTCGTCCTCCGAGTGGCCGAGGGATGACGCGTGCATGATCGGCAACAGATTCGCGGGTATGTAGGCGAGCGCGGCGGCAAGAACCAGACTCGACGTGCGCGTCACGCTATCGGGATGGCGCGTGTGCAGCACCGATTCGCACCGCGAGCAGCGCTGCTCTGACGACGCCGCGATGTGCTTCTGCACCAGTCCACAGGTATGACAGGCTATGAGTCCAGCGCTGCGCGCCGTCATATGCGCCGCCGGCGCGGGCTTCAGGCCGAAGAACGTCGGGGCTCGCGGGGCGCACCTGCGCTTCACTCTGGTCCAGCGGATCTCAGCGGGTTGTCGAAACTTTATTTCGTCCCGCGTCGACCAGAGCACGCGCGGGTCGAAAGTGGCGAGAAACGCCAACATCAACGTGAGTGCACCGAATGCAAACAGTCCTGGCCCAGGGATCACCTGCGCCATGCTGACCATTTTCACGATCGTGATGACCACGCCGAGCATGAACACTTCGATCATGCCCCATGGACGGATGAGCTGCACGACGCGAAGCATTCGATTGAAATGACGTACTACCTTGCCAAGGCGCAGCGGAACGAGCACATAGAGAAGGGCGAGGAGTTCGATCAGCGGAAACAGGATCGCCGAGCAAAAGACCATCGTTGCGACGATGCGCATGTGCCCCGTCCACAACGAGCGCACCGCGCCGAATAGCGTCGCCTCCGACGTCATACCGTTGGTCTGCAGTTGTATGACCGGGAAAGCCTGCGCAATACAGAATGTGATCAAAGCTGCAACGGTGAGCGCACCAATCCGGTCGAGCGGCACGCTCGCTCCCTGCGTTCCTTCCAGGCCCGCACGGCAGCGCGAGCAGCTCGCAGTCTGCCCGCCCCGCAGCAGAGGCTTGCGAAACAGCAGATCGCACTCGTGACAGGCGATCAGTTTCTTATAGTCCATACAGGGAACTGGACAACCTGAGGTTCTGGCGCGTTCGATGCACGTGAAGTCCGGCTTGACCTTCCCGTGCGTGGGCGCATTCTGATTTCGGATAGAAAACGACTGCTCCGATACCCGCCGGTACAGTCGAGGAAGAGCGGCCTGATCGGCAGGTCGCTCTTCCCGTCTTCATCGACACGCGATCATTGCGACGACGCTGTTTGCGGCTGGCCCGGCGGCAGTTCGCCCATCGCCTGGAACAGTGCGACGGTATCGTTCATGCGCTGGCTTGCCGCGCGCACGGCGCCGATCCGTGCGTTGAGAAAGCGCTGCTCGCTGGCATGCTCCGCCGTTGACGGCAGCGAACCCATGCGGCGGCGCGACGCGGTATCGTCGAATCCCGCCTGCGCTGCCTGTGCCGCTGCTTCAGTCGACGCGAGTGTCTGTGCGTCGTTATCCAGCGCGGCAAGCGAATCCGCGACATTCTGGAACGCCGACAGAACGGTGGACTTGTAGTTCAGCACCGCCGCATCGTAAGCGTCGATCGACGCCTTGCGGTGCGCGAGCAGCGCGCCGCCATGGAAGATCGGTTGCGACAGGCTCGCACCAATGGCCCAGAGTCCGCCCGCTCCTGAGAGCACCGCCGGCCAGCTAAAGCCGCCGCGGCCCATCGAGGCCGTCAGCGACAGGCTCGGAAAGAGCTGCGCGGTCGCAGCGCCGACATCGGCGGCAGCGGCCTTCACGGCGGCGTCGGCTGCCTGAATGTCGGGACGCGAACGCAGCAGGTCCGACGGCACCACGACGGGCACGTGTTCGGGCAACGTCAGGCTGTCGAGGGCGGGAACGGCCGGGGCGTTGTCCGGCGTGCGGCCCATCAGCACCGCGAGCGCATGGATGGCTGTGGCGCGCTGCTGGCGTAACGCAGGAAGACTCGCCGCAGCCGAAGCCGCATCCTGCGTCGACGCAAGCGCCTGCGCACGCGAGACCGAGCCGAGTGTGTAGCGGTGCTGGTCCTCGTCCGCGGCCGTCCTGGCCACGGCGACGAGCCGTTCGGTGAGCGCGATCTGGCGATCGAGTGCCGCCACGCTGATCGTCGTACCGACGATGTTTGCCGCCAGCGCGCGCCGCGCCGCCTCCAGTTGATACGCCTGCACGTCTACGCGAGCGGCGCTGGCCGCGTTCGCCGAACGCGTCGCACCGAACAGGTCAAAGGTGTAGGACGCGAGAACCTGTCCGGCAAAAAAGTTATAGCGAACCTCGCTGGGGCCAATGCCGGGCACAAGCGGTGTACGCCCGCGATCGACCTGTGCGGCAGCATCGATTGAAGGCAGCGTCGATGCGCCGACCTGGGCGCGCAGTTCCTGCTGCGCGGCTGCGAGCGTGCGCTGCGCAGCCCCGAGCGTGGGGCTGTTGCGCAAGCCTTCCTCGACCAGTGCACTCAGCGCGTCCGACCGGTAAAGCTGCCACCATTGCGGAACGCCCACTGCGCCGATATCGAACTGCTGCGCCACGCCGCCCGCTGCGACGGTCTTCGCCGGCTGTGCCCCGGCACCGTAGTGCGCAGGCGAAGGCATCGCCGGGGGCGCGCCGTTCGGGCCGAACGTGCAGGCCGTCAGTGCGATGGCCACAGCCACGGCCATCACGGATGTCTTGTAGTCGAAGCTCATCATCAAACCTCCGAATGCTCGGCGACGACCGGTTGCATTCCGCGCTCGTCGTGCCGGACCCTGAAGCACGCCGCGTACAGCGCGGGCAGGAAGAACACGGTCAGTACCGTGGCGATCGTGATACCGCCCATCAGTGCGGTCGCCATCGGACCGAAGAAGCCCGAGCGCAGCAGCGGAATCAGCGCGAGGACGGCGGCGGCGGCGGTCAGCATGATCGGCCTGAAACGCCTTATGGTTGCGCCGATAATCGCGTCGAAGCGCGGCTGGCCTGCCGCGATATCCTGATCGATCTGGTCGACCAGAATCACGGAGTTGCGCATGATGATGCCGAACATGGCAATCACGCCCAGCAGCGCGACGAAGCCGAAGGGCTTGCCGAACAGCAGCAGCGCGGCCACGACGCCAATCAGGCCGAGCGGCGCCGTCAGCACGACGATGAAGGTCCGCGCGAAGTTCTTGAGCTGGATCATCAGCAACAGCAGCACGGCGATGATCATCAACGGCATTTCGGCATTGATCGACGTCTGGCCCTTCACGCTTTCTTCGACCGCGCCGCCCACCTGAATGCGATAGCCGACCGGCAGCCTGGCGGTTTCCGCCGCGAGCGCACGTTCGATGTCGTGGGTCACGTCGATGCCCTGCGCGTCGCCGCGCACGTCCGCCTGCACCGTGATGGTCGGCTGACGGTCGCGTTGCCAGACGACGCCGTACTCGAGCGTATTGCGCACGTGTCCGAGCGAACCGAGCGGCACCGGGCCGTGGGGCGTCGGAATCGCGAGACTGGTCAGCTGCGCCGGATTGACACGTTCGCTCTTGGGCGCGCGCAGATCGACGTTGATCAGCTTGTCGCGCTCGCGGTACTGCGTCACCGTGTAGCCCGATAGCGTCATCGCGAGGAAGTTCGACACGTCTTCCGACGTGACGCCAAGCTGGCGCGCGCGGTTCTGATCGATCTCGAACGAGATCGAGCGCTCCGCCGGCTCGTCCCAGTCGAACTGGACGTTGCGCGTGCGGGGATCGGCGCGGACCTTGTCCGACACCGTCTGCGCAATCGATCGGACGGTCGCGATATCGTCGCCGCTCACGCGGAACTTGATCGGGAAGCCGACCGGCGGACCATTCTCGAGCCGGGAGACGCGCGCTCGCACGCCGGAGAAATCCTTCTCGAGCATGCCGTCGAGCCAACGCATCAGTTCCTCGCGGTTTTCCACGCTTTTTGCGGTAATCACGAACTGCGCGAAATTCGGCTGTTGAAGCTGCTGGTCGAGCGTCAGGTAAAAACGCGGCGCGCCGGTGCCGACGAAGTCGACGAAGTGGTCGATCTCGGCTTTGCCGTCGAGCACCTTTTCCAGGCGCTTCGCTTCACGCAGCGTCGCCTCGAACGAGGCGCCTTCCGGCAATCGCAGATCGACCAGCAGTTCCGGCCGTTCCGAGTTCGGGAAGAACTGCTGCGGCACGCGCGTGAAGGCCAGCATGGAAATCGCGAAAAGCAC
>NZ_CADFGP010000022.1 GCF_902833905.1 Paraburkholderia tuberum STM678
CACCCTTGCCGTTCAGCTAGCACTTCCCCTTGCCGGGTGTGCAGAGGACTTTCACCCCCAAGTCATCCGGCTCGCCACCACAGCGGGTCGGACAGCGCCAGTCACGGCGCTACGCGCCATGCCTGGCGCACCAAAAGAAACGACCTGCCATCCGGCAGGTCGTTTTTTCTTGCACGCTCCAACGTAAAATCCGTCGCGAGCAATCGCCGTCTCGCCTCAACGCGCCGGCAGTCCCGCATTGAACCGCAACACGATCCTGCAGCCTGGCGTGTTGTCGTGAATCTCCACGACGGCCTCGTGCACCCGCGCGATCGCGGCCACGAGACTCAAGCCGACGCCATGCCCCGAAGTCGCCGCCTCCTGCCCGTTTCTGCTGCGATAGAACGGACGCAGGACAGCATCGCGCTCACCTGCCTCGATACCGGGTCCAGTATCCGCAACCTGCACGACGGGCCTTCCCGCTTCAAGCGTTGCTTGCAGCGTCACCGCGCCGCCACCGGGCGTGAACTTCAGCGCGTTATCGAGCAGATTCTCGATAGCGCCGAACAGCAGATCCACGTCGCCGCGCGCGAAAACTGGTTCGGACGCCAGCACCGCGACCGACAAACGACGGTTCTCCGCGACCGGCTCGTACAACTCCGCGACGTCGCGCAGGATGGTGTCCAGCGACACGTCGCAGAAGCTCGCGCGTCTGACATCCGCTTTGACCTCCGCGATCCTCAATAGCGCGGTGAAACGGTTCAGCACGACGTCCGATTGCGCGATCGCGGTGTCGACGGCGCTCGTGTAGTCGTCGACGGTATGCGAGCGGCGCCGCGCGCGCTCGAGGCCCGCGCGCAGATGCGTCATCGGCGTGCGCAGATCGTGCGCGATGCCCGCGCACACGCCGCGCACTTCGGCCACCAGCCGCTCGATTTCATCGAGCATCAGGTTGACGATTTCCGCCAGACGGTCGAGATCGTGATGCGTGCCGCGATTCGACAGACGCCGACTCAACTGGCCCGCCATGATCTCGCGCGCCGTCAGACTCATCGAGCGGATACGCCGGTTCGACATCGCGTGAAGCGCGGCGCCGCAGCCGACGGCAAGCAGAATCGTCAGCATGAGCCCGAGGCACAGGATCTTCACGAGCGTATGGTCGAAATGAATGATCTCGTCGATCGAGTGACCGACGACCACCCGCAGACCGCTACGCGTCGGCACGATGATGCCGCGAAAATGACTGGCCAGCGACGGCGGCCCGTCGTCCATTGCTTGCGTGTAGTAGAACGGCCGGCGCTCGCGCTCGGCCGGCAACGCGTGGATATTGCCGGCGAGCCAGCGGCCTTCTTCGTCGAACACGCCATAGGGCCGGCTGCTCGCGATGTCGCGCCGGCTCAGCGCCGCGATATTGGCGATCGCCTCGGCGCGGCCGATCGAGCTGAACTCGGCCACTTCTCCGCGCAGCCGTTCATCGACCTCGTGCAGCAGATACGTGTGCATCATCCAGTAGAGCATCGCGAACAGCACGACCGCGCAACTGATGAACACCATCAGCAGCCATGTGACGTTGTTCGCCGGCAGGCGCAGCCAGCGCCTATTCGCCGGCACGGAGGACATAGCCGACATTTCGAACCGTGTGGATCATCAGCGAAAACCGTCCGTTCAGACTGATCTTGCGGCGCAGGTGACCGATATGCATGTCGATCACGTTGGTCTGCGCATTGAAGCGGTAATTCCAGACCGACTCGAACAGCATCGCGCGCGTCACAGGCTGCTCCGTATGCAGCATCAGGTATTTGAGCAACTGGTACTCGCGGGGCTTCAACTCGATCGACTCGCCCGCCCGGCTGACCTGGCGCGTGCCAATATCGAGCACGAGATCGCCGACGCTCAGCATGAGCGGCTGCTCCGAGGAAGAGCGGCGGCGCAGCAGCGCATTGAGGCGCGCGGTCAATTCCAGACTGTCGAACGGTTTGGTCAGGTAATCGTCGCCGCCGGTGCGCAGGCCGCGCACGCGTTCGTCGACCGCTGACAGCGCGCTCAATATCAGCACCGGCGTCTCTTTGCCGACGTTGCGCAACGTGGACAGAATCGACAAGCCATCCACGTCGGGCAGCATCCGGTCGAGCACGACGGCGTCGAAATCGCCGTTGAGCGCGCGCAGCAGGCCGGCATGGCCGCTCGGCACGCTTTCCACGGCGAATTCGTAGTCCTCGAGCGCGGTGGAGACTTCGAGCCTCACGCGCTCGTCATCTTCGACGACGAGAATGCGGGGTCGGCGCCCCGCGGGGTAGTTGATCGCTGCTCTGCTTTCCAAGAGGACGTCGTTTCCTGTGGTCGTGCGTCGCCGCATGAACGGCGACGTCAATAGCGGGGGCCGCCTATGCGGGCGCGGAGTATGACATGGCCATGTTGCTGCTTCATGACGCGTCCCGCGCGGAGCCGAAAACCGTTCACACGTGCAACTAGTCGAGCTTCAGTGCCGCTCGCACTTGCGCCTTCGCATCGGCAAAGTCGCGCTGAAAATCCGGATTGGCCATCAGCGCCGCCGCGACGAGCGTTCCGTCGATGCGACCCGCTTCGACATCGCTCGGATAGTGGACGCCGTCGACGACGCGGTTCATGCCGAATTCGCGCCCACGCGCGAATAGCGCATCGCGCTTCTCGGGGATCATCTGCGCGAGCAGGATCGCGCACAGATAGCCGAAGGTCGCATGACCGCTCGGGTACGAGTGGTAGTCGTCGCCGGGCCGCTTCGGCACGATCGGTTGCACGTCGCGGCTCGCGATGAAGGGCCGCGCGCGGCTAAAGAAATGCTTGCCGCCTTTTGCGACCCGCTCGGCATCGTGATCGACGGCTTCGAACAGCGCAGCGGTTTTCGGCAGACCAGCTTCGTTGAAGTCCGGTCCGAGCACATCCGCGAAACGGAACACGGACTTGGTGGCGCGAGCAGCACGCCAAGCGGAATTTGACGGGCGTCGAGATAGCTCGCCTCCGCGGACGGTGCGGCGTAACTCGCCGTATGAATGCGCGGTGTCCACAAACTTACAAACCTGAGCGCGTCGCGTAGCGTCAGTGCGGATCGCGCTGTTGTGGGGCATCCGTAATAGCAACTTTAGATTCGTAAGATACCGATCACTTCGCATTAACGGACGGTTGATAGCATCCCGCCTCGTTCGACTCCCAGTTCATCGCCCCACTCGCGAAAGGATGCTGCACCATGCAACGGGTTAGTTTTCCCCTTAGAAAGAAGCCGCTGACGCAATTCGTTCTTGCCACACTGTGCGCGGCCGGCGCGCAGATCTCGCATGCCCAGACCTCGGGCGATCTCGGCTCCGTGCAAAGCACGGCCGTCTCATCATCGAACAGCGGCACGGCAACCAGCACCAACGTGCAGTCGGCACCGGCACAGGCGCCTTCGCAAGGCTCGCTCACCGCAACCCAACCGCAGTCGGTGATCAGCCGGCACTACATCGAAAACAGTACCGCTCCGACCGCGAACTACAGCGAGATCGTGCAGATCGCGCCGAGCGTGTCGAATGTTGCTCCGAACGGCTCCGGCCTGATGGAATCGCAGAGCCTGTCCATTCGCGGCCTTCAGGACGGTCAGTACAACGTGACATTCGACGGCATCCCGTTTGGCGATACCAACGACTTCACCCATCATTCGACGTCGTTTTTCTCGAACCGGGTGCTCGGCAATATCGTCGTCGACCGCGGTCCCGGCGACGCTTCGCAGATCGGCTTCGCCACCTTCGGCGGAACGATCAGCCTGCAGTCGAGGGTTCCGTCGGCATCGCCGGCATTCTCGGTGCTCGGCTCGTACGGCAGCTTCGACACATGGCAGGCCGGCGCCGAGTTCAATACCGGCTATCTGCAGCAATGGGGCGATGCGCGCGCAATGGTCGGCTATGCGCAGAGCAGCAGCGACGGTTATCTGACCAACGCGGACCAGCGCCGTCAGAACGTCTACTTCAAGCTCGACAAGCCGATCGGCGACAACACGCTGCTCACGCTGTTCGCGACTTACAACAACATCCACCAGAACGTGCCGCTCGGCGCGACGGCCGCGCAGATCCAGCAGTTCGGTCCCAACTTCGGTCTTGGCGCCGACCCGACGAGTCAGGCCTATGCCGGCTACAACTTCGACAGGATCAACACGGACTTCGAATACATCGGCGTGAAAACGAAGGTCGCCGAGTGGGTGATCGACAACAAGCTCTATACGTACGGTTACTACCACAACGGCTTCAACGGACTCGACCCGAACGGTGAAACGCCAAACGGCACGATCTTCGGCCCGAACAACGTGCCGGGCCAGGAAATGAACAACAACTACCGCGCGTTTGGCGACGTCCTCGCGCTCGAGCGGCAGCTCGGTCCCGGCAAGCTGCAGACCGGCATGTGGATCGCGCACCAGTCCAACTTCCGCGACAACTTCAATGTCGATTCGTCGCTGAACTTCGCGTTCATCTCGCAGAACTTCACGATGAACGACACGATGCTGACGTTTCAGCCGTATCTGCAATACGCCTGGCAACTGCAGAACGGTTTGACGATTACGCCGGGACTCAAGTACGTGTCGTTCAACCGCAGCATCGATACGCCGATGAACCAGAAGACCGGTGAGCCGCTCGATTTCAGCCACACGTGGGACAAGGTACTGCCGTCGTTGACGCTGCACCAGCAGATCACCCCGCAATGGAGCGCGTATGCGCAGTACGCGCAGGGCTTTCTCGCACCGAACCTGAATGTGTTCTATGTCAACGATCCGACCGTTTCGGGACAACCCGATCCGGAACAGACCGACAACTACCAGATCGGCACGACGTACAAAACGGGGCGTCTGACCGTCGCCGCCGATCTGTACTACATCAACTTCCGCAACGCGGTGACGAGCCGCACGGTCGGCAACAACGTGATCTTCTCGAATGCGGGTGGTGCGACCTACAAGGGCGTCGAAACCGAAGCGACCTTGTCGGTCGGCGACGGCTTCAGCCTGTACGGCAATCTGACCTTCAATTCGGCAAAACAGAAGAGCACCAATACGTGGATGCCCAACGCGCCGCAATCGACGGCCGCCGTCGGCGTGCTCTACGAACGCGGGCCGCTCAACGGTTCGTTGCTGATGAAGTTCGTCGGCCATCAGTATGGCGATACCGGCAACACCCAGCCGATCGGCGGCTATGCGATCACCAACTTCGCCAGTTCGTACACGTTTGCCCGACTCGCACCGTGGACGCATGACACGCGCCTCGGCTTCCAGATCGACAACCTTTTCAACCGCACCAGCATCAATGCGCTGGCCGGCTACACCGCCGCGGACAACACACCGCTTTACTGGACCATCCCGGGCCGCGCGTTCGTCGCGACGCTGTCCACCGATTTCTGAACGGAGCTTCTTTCATGACTGTCGATAACCTGCTGCACCTCGCGAACAATTCCGGTGGCGTGTTGTATGTGATTGCCGCCATGCTGTTCGTTGCCCTGACGATCATCATCGAGCGCTCGTGGTTCCTGCAGCGCGCATCGAGCGGCAGCCGCGCGGTGCTCGACCAGGTCGACCGCCTCGAACAACTGAACGCCGCCTCGCTGACGGCATGCGCCGAACAGTTTCAGGCGCTGCCGATGGCGAGCCTGCTGAAGGTCGCCGGCCGGCTTGCCGGTCAGACGTCGCGCGATGAGCTCGATGCGTGTCTCGACGAAGCGATCATGCGCGAAGCACCGAACATCGACCGCTTCCTGTGGGTGCTCGACACGATCGTCACGCTCGCGCCGTTGCTCGGTCTGTTCGGCACGATCGTCGGTATGTTCAACGCGTTCCAGGTGCTGTCGAATCCGGGCAACGCACCGACCCAGGTTACGGGCGGCGTGGCCGAGGCACTCATCGCGACGGCGTCGGGTCTGTTCGTCGCGATGATCGGCCTCGTGTTCTTCAACGGTCTGCACAACCGCGTAAGAGGCGTCGTCCATCAGCTCGAAACCGTGAAGGCGGTGCTCGTGAACCGGCTTGCGGCCAGAGCGCATGAGTCGCTCAAGCCGGTGCATGAAGTGCCGCGCCCGGTGGTCGGCAAATTCGCCTCGCAGGGAGTCTGACGATGAAGTATTTCGAGGCGCGAAAGGCGCGCATCGAGATCATCCCGATGATCGACATCATGTTCTTTCTACTGGTGTTCTTCATCATGATCACGCTGCACATGATCCCGAACGCGGGGCTGCGCTCGCAGCTGCCGTCGAGCGCCACGGCGCAAGCGCTGCCGCCGCCGCAGGTCACGGTAACGCTCGCGACCGACGGCAGTCTGTCGGTCGACGGCCGAACGCTGAGCCTTGCGCAATTGACCACCCTGCTCGCCGCCCGCACGGACGTCGCGCATACGGTCGTGACGATTGCCGGCTCGAAGCAGGCGCAGATCCAGCACCTCGTCTCGGTGATGGACGCGTGCCGCGCCGCGGGTGTATCGCAAATCGCGCTCGCCGCGCAGCCCGTGGCGAACTGATATGGCAACCGTACCCGCCTGCGGGATCGTGCAGGAACGAACGCGCCTATTGCCGGCCGCCGCCATCGCGCTCGTCGCGGAAGCGCTGGTGCTCGGCGCGACGATTGCGCTGCTCACGCATACGACCCGGGTGGCTTCCGTGTCGCATGAAGCGCCCCCAACACTGCTGACGCTGGCGGCACCGGCTCCCGCGCCGCAACCGCCGCAGCCGCCTGCGAAGCCCGTGCCGCCTCCCGCGCGGCCGGTCGTACCCGTGCGCCATGCTGCGCACACGCCCGCGAAGCCCGTGACGGCCGCGGTGCCGAAGCGCGTGCCGACTCCGGTGCCGGTGCAGCCCGCGGCGACACCGACCGAGCCGCCATTCGCGCCCGCGCCGCAACCGCCAGCCGAGCCCGCGGGGCAACCGCCCGCACCCGCTGCGGCGCCGGTTGCAGCCGCGCCTACGCCAAGCTTCGAGGGTGCGCTGCGCGCGGCGATTCAGGCCGCGCTGCGCTATCCCGAGTCGGCCCGCATGGCTGGCATGACGGGCCGCACACGCGTCGCGTTCCGGTATCGCGACGGCGTCGTGTCCGACCTCAGCGTCGTGGTGTCGAGCGGTATCGGACTGCTGGACCGCGCAGCGCTCGCAGCCGTGCGCGACGCCGCTTATCCGAAACCCGAGTCCGCATTCGTGGGCAAAACGCTCTCGGAGCAATTGTGGGTCGACTTCAAACTCGACGACCACGAATGATGATCCGCTAACGCCCAACCGCACGAGGGACGTCATCCGCCCACCGGAATGGCGTCCCTCTTCCCAATCCATCCGCAGTACCAATAAGAATCTACTCAACGTGAAACTGAAAAATATCCTGTCCGCCTTGATCGCCGGCGGCGTCGCTTCCCTGCTCGCGCCGTCGAACGTCCATGCGGCGACGGGCCCCAACGCCGATCAATTCGAAATCGCGAAACGCTATGGCCTCGAAGGCGGAGAGCGTTGGGATTACGTGGCGTACGACGCTGTTCGCCAGCACCTCTTCATCAGCCGCGACACGCACGTGCAGGTGATCGATACGCGCACCGGCAAACCGGTCGGCGAGATCGCCAACACCGACGGCGTGCACGGCTTCGCGTTCGTGGAGGACCTCAAGCTCGGCTTCGTCACCAACGGCCGCGCCAATACGGTGAGCGTCGTCGATCTCGACACACTCAAGGTCGTCGACAGCATCAAGGCCGCGGGCCCCGACCCGGACGGCATCCTCTACGTGCCGGCCTTGCGGCGCATCTTCGTGAGCAATGGCCACGACGGCAGCGTCAGCGCAATCGACGTCGCGACGCGCAAGGTGGTCGCCACGATGAGCGTGGGCGGCAAGCCGGAGGCGCTCGCGGCGGACAGCCACGGGCACGTGTTCGTCAATGTGGAAGATCGCGCCGGGATCGTCGAGATGGACGGTCGGTCCGCGACGGTGCTGGCGCATTGGCCACTCGCACGGTGCGAGTCGCCGACCGGACTCGCGATCGATCCGGCGAGCGAGCGCCTGTTTTCGGTTTGCGCCAATCACCGCATGATGATCGTCGATGCGACGTCGGGCCGTCGCGTGGCCGAGGTGCTGATAGGGGGTCACCCCGACGCGGCGGCTTTCGATCCGGCCTTGAAGCTCGCGTTCAGTTCGAACGGCGCGGACGGCACGCTGACGATCGTGCATGAAGACGATGCGGACCATTACACGGTCGCGCAGAACATGCCAACGCTGGAAGGCGCGAAAACGATGGCGCTCGATGAACAGCAGCACCGGATCTATCTGGTATCGTCGAAGTTCGGCGCGGCCGACCCGGCCACGGCTGCCAATTCTCATCCGCGCGCGACGGTCATCCCCGGTACGTTCGAAGTGCTCGAGGCGCAGCTCAAGGCACGCTGACGCGCGGCATCGACGCACGGCCGCCCGTTGATCGCGGCGGCGCGTCAAACATCGGTTCGCCTAGATGAGGCCGTGCGCGACGCCGCTCGGCATCGCCCAGCGCTCGCTGTCGTTCGACACGCCGAAATCGGCGGCCCGTAGTGAAACGGTGGCCGAGCAGGCCGTCGCACGCTTCGCGCTAGCGCGCGCGAGGATGCGCTGCTCGTTCACATAGAAGAATTCGAGTTGGCGCGCGTCGGACGCTTTTCGTTGGAGCTCGAACACATCCTCGAGCACGCGCCGCGACACGTGAAAACGCTGAAGTCCGCGGCCAAGCCGGATCTGAAAGACAACACCGTCGCTGTTGTGCGGCACCGCTGCCCAGATAAGCGGAATGCTACTCATGGAGCCCCCGTAACTGGATCTTCATGTCAGGAACATTGACGATTTCATCCTCGCACGGATAAACGCACGGCGCGACTTGTCAAAATTAAACAAGGTTGATTTGGCGTTTTCACCACAGTGGCAGGTGTTGCGACGCGACGCCCCAGCGAATCCTTACTCGACAGCCGTCCGTCGCTTGCGCCGCACGGTCGTTCGTCGGGTACGATGCAATGCGGCCCGATTTAATTTGCCACGCTTCTCGCTGATTTGTCGGCGGCCGGCCATGCAGAAGAATCATTCGCTTTTGCGTCGGGAATCCACACGCAAGGAATATGCGTTGGCTCGTTTGCGTCTTGCCACGAGCCGCCTTATGCGCGCTGAGTCAGAAGCTGAAAAGACACTCGCCACCTGCTGGATGAAGGCGTGGGCAAGCGTCATCGGCGATGCGCAGTTCCCTAAGCTTCCTTACCGACCGGCCCCACCCAAAGCGAGGCGGCGCTCCTCGCCAAGGCCCCGCGATTGACATCTGCCGTCGCTCGAACTGAATGGCGACGCGGCGACATCGTCGCGCACTCCAACCCCATTCATTGACCGTATGGTTCGCCACCTCACAGACCGTCTACGCCCTCTGCTCGCATGATCGCTTCACGACGCCTTCGAGCGTTCGCGACAAACAGAGCAACAAAGAAGAGACGACAAAACGGCGAGCGCGTCCCGCAACGATCGGGCTGCCCGCCGCTCAGGGGTACCCATGAAAGCTGGAAAGGTAATCTGGGTAGTGGCTTTGCCATGTCTGATCGAAACGTCGCATGCGCAGGAGGTCTATCTGCAAGGCGGCACGCTGGGCATCGGGGTTGGCGCGGCGTGGAGCGTCACGTCGTGGTTCGGCGTGCACGCGGACTTCAACGCGATCAATTTGTCGCACAACTTCGAGGTTGGCGGCAATCGCTACGAAGACGGCATACGGCTGCGTCAGGGCGGTCTCTACGGCGATTTCTTTCCGTGGGCCGGCACCGGCTTTCGCGCGACAGCAGGCCTGCGTCTGACCGACAACGAAGTCAGCGGCAACTCGGTTCCGACCAACGGCATGTACGTATTCGAGGGCAAAGCCTCGCCGGCCTTTCCTGGCGAGTACGCGACGGCGACCGCCCGATACCCGACCGCGATGCCCTACCTTGGCATCGGCTATGGCCTGCACCCGGGAGCCAAAGGCTGGGGGCTCGTGGTGGATCTCGGTGTCGCCTACGGCATTCCGAAGACCTCGTACACACTGTCGCCGGCGCTGTCGCAGGCCGCGGGACCGGAGATGAGTCAGCAGATCATCAACACCGGATTGCAGCAACTGCGCGATAAGGTCTCGCCTTATCGATGGTATCCGACGTTGCAGGTCGGCATTTCTTATCGCTTCTGAGGCGCAGCGCACGGAAACCGTCGCAGTACTATAAATTTGCGAAGGACTTTTCACATTCCGATTGCATAAAAAAACAAACGAAAGAGAGAGCGATACGACTTTCGCTTTTTCTGGTTATTTATCGAGATGAAAAGATATGCAATGATCGCCGCCGAATCAACGGAGCATGTCTGAACCTTGCGATAGCATACGTTCCGGCAACCCCACGGCGCATTGCTTTTTCATTGAACCGATAATGACCACCTTTCTGTTCGATCTGCTGTCGAACCTCGCCTTGTTCGCCATCGTATCGATGGCCTGTCGACTGTATAACCGGTTCGGGTCGGGTGCCGCGCTGAGCGGCCCTGCGATTTTCATCGTGCTCGCGCTGGCCGCATGCGTGCTCGACGGCTTGTTGACGTTTGTCGTGTTCGCCGACGCGCAGAACCGCTATGGACAATTCGCCCTGCCGACGTCGTTTCTTCAACGTGCTGGCGCGTATGCGCTCGCGATCGGGATCGCGTTCTCGTGGCATCGGATGTCGAGGCGCCGGCGCGCCGTGAAAAGCGACCCGGACAACGCGGTTGTCATCCAGACGTCACCGTACTCCGAATCGCGGCTGCGCATGTGAGCCCGGCACGCCCCGACCGGCTTTTCACGGACGCCCCGCCATGTTTCATCTCTGTATTGCCGCCGCGAGCAGGGCAGGAACGGTCCTTGCGCATGCGGGCGCCGTCGGCTATAACTCCCGAAGACCGCGCGTTGTGGGTCATGGCACCACCGTCGTTCAATCCGTTGATGGCAACCTATAACGAGGAAACATCTTGGATATCGAAACCGTACGTGCATTCGTCATGACCCGTGGCATCGACATCGGCACCAAGGTCATCGGCGCAATCGTGCTGTGGCTCGTCGGCCGCTGGATCATCGGGCTGATCTCCAACCTGTCGCGCAAGCTGCTCGCACGCAACGGCCGGGTCGACCCGACACTCGCCCACTACCTCGCGTCGATTCTCGCCGGGTTGCTGAACCTGCTGCTCGTCCTCGCGATCCTGGAAATCTTCGGTGTGCAGACGACGTCGTTCGCCGCGTTGCTCGCCGGCCTCGGCCTCGCGATCGGTACTGCGTGGGGCGGCCTGCTCGCGCATTTCGCGGCCGGCGTGTTCATGCAGGTGCTGCGGCCGTTCAAGGTCGGCGATTTCGTCATGGCCGCGGGCGTCACCGGCACCGTCACGGAGTTGGGCCTGTTCGGCACCACGATCGTGACGCCGGACAACGTGACGACCATCATCGGCAACAACAAGATCTTCTCCGACACGATCTCGAACTACAGCGTGCTGCCGTTCCGGCGCGTCGAGCTGACCGCGAAGATCGCCAATGGCGTCGATCCGACCGATGCGATCGCGCGTTTGAAAGCCGCCGTCGCGAAGATTCCGAACGTGGCCGAAAACCCCGCGCCCGATATCGAGGTCTTGAGCTTCACGCCAGAAGGACCGCTGCTGTGCGTGCGCCCTTACTCGTCCAACCAGAACTACTGGCAGGTCTACTTCGACACCAATCGCGCGATCGTTCAGACCTTCAAGGAAGCCGGCTATCCGACGCCGGAAACGCCACTCGCACCGCGCGCGATCACGCGCGATTTGATCTGATCGAACCTCCGCGCGCACCCGACACGGGGCGTCGGCATGGCGGCATGAAAAAAGGCGTCGCGAGATTCGCGACGCCTTTCGTGTTTTCAAGGCCCGAAATACCGCAAACAACTCGTCATCAACGCGTACTCGCGTTCGCGCCATTCTTGCGCAGCATCTTCCACAGCGCGCCGAGCACGATCGGTACGATCGCCGCGCCGATACCGACCAGCACGATCACGTTCAGATACTGACGGATGAACGGGATGTTGCCGAAGAAATAGCCGAGCAGTGTCAGCAGCAGCACCCACAACAGCGCGCCGACGACGTTGAACATCTGGAAGCGGCTCCACGTCATCGACGACGCGCCCGCGACGAATGGCGCAAACGTCCGCACGACAGGGATGAAACGCGCGAGCACGATCGTCTTGCCGCCGTGTTTCTCATAGAAGTTGTGCGTCTTCTGCAGCGCGGCGCGATCGAGAAAGCGCTCGAGCACCGGAATGTGCGTATTGAACACGCGCGGTCCGATCGCGCGGCCGATCAGATAGTTGGTCGTATTGCCCGAGACCGCCGCCACCAGCAGCAACAGGATCAGCAGTCCGAGATGCATCTGCCCGGTCGCGCAGAACGCGCCGCCGATGAACAGCAGCGAATCGCCCGGCAGAAACGGCAGCACCACGAGCCCCGTTTCAGCGAACACGATCGCGAACAGCACCGCGTAGACCCAGGCACCGTACACCTGAATGAAGTCTCCGAGAAACTTGTCGATGTGCAGGACAAGATTGGCGAAATGTAGCAGCGTATCCAAGGAACGTCCTTTTAAACCAGTGTATGCGTAGAGGGAAAACGGCCGCCGCGCGACCCTGCAACAGGCGCAGCGAGCGGCGGGCCGACCGCTGCGAATTGACCGCGACATGATACCGAAAGTGCCTCGGGTCGAATGAAAATCTGCCGGTTGGGCGTCTGCGCGGGCGGCGTGCGCCGAGTCGCTATAATTTCGCCATGTCCGAATTCTCCGAAACGCCTGCGGGCACCGCGGCCGCACCTTCCGACGCCTCCCGCGCGGCGCCCGTGCCGCGTCCGTTGCGCGCCATCCAGCCGCTCCCCGATCAATTGATCAGCCAGATCGCCGCAGGCGAAGTAGTCGAGCGGCCGGCGTCGGTAGTCAAGGAGCTGCTCGAGAATGCGCTCGACGCGGGCGCGCAGACGCTGCGCATCCTGCTCGACGAAGGCGGCGTCAAACGCATCTCGATCACCGACGACGGCTGCGGCATCCCCGAGAACGAACTCGTGCTCGCCTTGACGCGCCATGCGACCAGCAAGATCCGCTCGCTTGCCGAGCTCGAAGCGGTCGCGACGCTCGGGTTCCGCGGCGAAGCGCTGGCGTCGATCGCGTCGGTCGCGCAGATGAGCATCACGAGCCGCACCGCAGATGTGCCGCACGCGGTGCGCATCGACGCGGAAACCGGCGTGCTGAGTCCCGCCGCCGGCACCCAAGGCACGACGATCGAAGTCCGCGAGCTGTACTTCAACACCCCGGCACGCCGCAAATTCCTGAAAAGCGAACAGACCGAACTCGGCCACTGTCTTGAACAGATCCGCCGCGCCGCGCTCGCGCGGCCGGACGTCGCGATCTCGGTGCTGCACAACGGCAAGGCCGTCGAGCACTGGAACGCGAGCGAGCCGCCCGCGCGGGTTGCGAAGATTCTCGGCGAGACGTTCGCGACCGCGCATCTGCGGCTCGGCGAATCCGCCGGTCCGCTTGCGATCTACGGCTGCGCCGGTCTGCCGACCGCGAGCCGCGGTCGCGCCGATCAACAGTATTTCTTCGTCAACGGCCGCTTCGTGCGTGACAAGCTGCTCACGCACGCGGTGCGCGCCGCGTATGAAGACGTGCTGCACGGTGAGCGTTATCCGTCGTACGTGCTGTTCCTCGATTTGCCGCCCGAAGGCGTCGACGTGAACGTACATCCGTCGAAAATCGAGGTGCGTTTCCGCGATTCGCGCTCGATCCACCAGTTCGTGTTCCATGCGGTACAGCGTGCGCTCGCGCGGCACGCGGGCGCGTCGCCTGAAACGACGGCGGGCGGGCATGCGGCGCACCTGGAACCGTCGGCCGGTGGACCGGCTTCATCTGGTTCGACGCCGCCGGGTGTCACAAGCGGCGTAGCCGACGGCATTGGCGTGGGCGCCGGTCTTTCGAGCGGCGCGGGCTTCGGCGCGGGAAACCGCGGCGTCCTTGGCGGCGGCAGCGGCTTCAGCAGCTTCGGCGCCCCGGGCGCCTCGCAGCCTGGCAACACGTGGATGCGCCAGGCACGCATGACGCAAGGCACGCTGCCGGTCGCGCAACCGCTCGCCGGTTACGACGCGCTGTTCGGCCGCAAGGATCCGCTTGCCGGCCGGGTCGAAGGCGCGTCGCTGTTCGAAGCGCGCGACTCCGCAACCGACACGACGTCGCCATACGACGCAGCGCCGTTCGCGCCGCGCCCGGCTTCCCCCGCATTCGACGCCACCGACGACCAGCCGCTCGGCTTCGCGCTCGGCCAGATCCACGGCATCTACGTGCTCGCGCAGAACCGCCAAGGGCTCGTAATCGTCGACATGCATGCGGCACACGAGCGCATCCTGTACGAGCAGTTCAAGAGCGCGCTCGCCGACCGCGCGATCGCCGTGCAGCCGCTACTGATCCCGCAGACGATGCAGGCCGATCCGGTCGAAATCGGCACGGTCGAGGAAGAGCGCGATACGCTCGATGCGCTCGGCTTCGACCTCGCGGTGCTGTCGCCGACCACGCTCGCGATCCGCGCGGTCCCCGCGCTGCTGAAGGACGCCGACCTGCAAGCGCTGGCGCGAGCGGTGCTGTCCGACCTGCATGCATTCGGCGGCTCGCGCGTGCTGACCGAGCGTCAGCACGAACTGCTCGGCACGCTCGCGTGCCATCACGCGGTGCGCGCGAACCGGCGTCTGACGCTCGACGAAATGAACGCGCTGTTGCGCCAGATGGAAGCGACCGAGCGCGCCGATCAGTGCAACCACGGGCGTCCAACCTGGTATCAGCTGACGCTGGCCGATCTCGATCGGCTGTTCATGCGCGGGCAGTAACGGCGCTGCGTTTCGATCACACCGTTGCGCCGCGCGCCCGCTTGCCCATGACGTCACACCCTACCCCCATCCCGTGCCTGCTCGGTCCGACCGCGTCCGGCAAGACCGCCGCCGCGCTCGCGCTCGCCGCGCGGCGGCCGGTCGAAATCATCAGCGTCGACTCGGCGCTCGTCTATCGCGAGATGGACATCGGCACCGCGAAGCCGACCGCGGAAGAACGCGCGGTCGCGCCGCATCATCTGATCGATATCGTCGATCCGGCCGACTCGTACTCGGCCGCGCAGTTTCGCGCCGATACGCTGCGGCTCGTCGGAGAAATCCATGCGCGCGGGCGGCTGCCGCTGCTGGTCGGCGGCACGATGCTTTACTACAAGGCGCTCACGCAGGGCCTCAACGACCTGCCCGCCGCCGATGCCGAAGTACGCGCGAGGCTCGACGCCGACGCCGCCCGCGACGGCTGGCCAGCGCTTCACGCGCGGCTCGCCGCGCTCGATCCGGTCACGGCCGCGCGTCTCGCGCCGAACGATTCGCAGCGCATCCAGCGCGCGCTGGAAGTGTTCATGCTGACCGGCCAGCCGATGTCGACGCTGCTCGCCGCGCCCGCGCGCACCGACGACGCCGCATCGGCACGCTTCGTGCCGGTCGCGCTGGAGCCGTCCGAGCGTGGCGAGCTGCACGCGCGCATCGAGCAGCGCTTCGATTCGATGCTCGCGCACGGTTTCGTCGATGAAGTGGTGAAGCTGCGCGCGCGCGGCGACCTGCTGCCCGAGATGCCGTCGATGCGCTGCGTCGGGTATCGGCAGGTGTGGGAATACCTCGATGGCGCGGTCGACTATCGGACCATGCGCGACAAGAGCGTCTTCGCGACGCGGCAACTCTGCAAGCGGCAACTCACGTGGCTGCGCAGCATGCCGGAAAGACAGGTGGTGGATTGCTGCGATCCGCACGCGACGGCGCGGGTGGTGGAGTTGATCGAAACGCTGGTTTGAGGCGCCGATCAGCGTGGTGGAATCGGAGGGACGTTAAGCGGGAATTTGAAGCGGGAAATGTGAAGCAAAGGATTCGAAGCCCGCGTGGCGCACCATTGCGGCACGCCACGCGAGCCCTCGTCAATCTTTAGACCACGACCGTCTGCGCTTCACCCGCTGCGCTTTCACGGACCGTGCCGATCTTCCAGACCTGCTCGCCCGCCGCGGACAGCAGACCGATCGCCGCTTCGGCATCCGCGGCCGACACGATCACCGCCATACCGATACCGCAGTTGAACACGCGGTGCATTTCCGCATCGGCGACGCCGCCGTGCTTCTGCAGCCACGAGAACAGCGGCGGCAGCGGCCATGCGCGATGGTCGAGCTCGGCCGTCAGGCCTTCGCGCAGCACGCGCGGAATGTTCTCGACCAGGCCGCCGCCCGTGATGTGCGCCATACCCTTGACCTCGATCTGCTGCATCAGCGCGAGCAGCGGCTTCACGTAGATGCGCGTCGGCGCCATCAGCGCGTCGGCGAGCGTGCGGCCGTCGAAGTCCGCGTTCAGATCGGGATTCGCACGCTCGATGATCTTGCGCACCAGCGAAAAACCGTTCGAATGGATGCCGCTCGACGCGAGCCCGAGCACCACGTCGCCCGACGCGATCTTGCTGCCGTCGATGATCTTGCTCTTTTCCACCGCGCCGACCGCGAAACCAGCCAGGTCGTATTCGCCGTCCGGGTACATGCCCGGCATTTCCGCGGTTTCGCCGCCGATCAACGCGCAACCCGACAGCTCGCAGCCGTGCGCAATGCCCTTCACGACGGTCGCCGCCGTGCCGACGTCGAGCTTGCCGCAGGCGAAATAGTCGAGGAAGAACAGCGGCTCGGCGCCCTGCACGAGGATGTCGTTGACGCTCATCGCGACCAGATCCTGGCCGACCGTGTCGTGCTTGTTCAGCTGGAACGCGAGACGCAGCTTGGTGCCGACGCCGTCGGTGCCGGACACGAGCACCGGTTCCTTGTACTTCTTCGGCACTTCGAACAACGCGCCGAATCCACCGATGCCGCCCAGCACGCCGTCGCGCAGGGTCTTCTTGGCAAAGGGCTTGATGGCGTCGACGAGGGCGTCACCCGCATCGATGTCCACGCCGGCGTCGCGATACGACAAACCTTGGGCCGAATCGGTTGAATGCTCGGCGGATTTCGGTTGATTCATGGGGAAAAGCTCGAAGGTCGGTAAAATGCGATTTTACCCGATGCTGGTCGCCTGGCTGGAATTCACGCGTTCCGACGATATCCTGGAAACGACATTGCTACACGACACCCCGATTCCGGCGCCGCCGACCCGCGCAATTGCGCCAGCCGTGCTTCGCGACGCGCGGCCTCACGACCCGGCGAGCACGCTTCACGACAACTGAGCGCCTGGCAACCTTCCAGGCCCCGAGGTCCGGGCCACTTGCGGCCTGAGCCTCATTTTCGGCATTAACCTACTGTGCTTCGTCAACTGACGCTCGATCTCGGCACCCCGCCGCCATCGACATTCGACAATTTCTTCGCCGGCGCGAACGCCGAGCTGGTCACGCGCCTGCGTGAGCTCGACGACGCGCTCGCCTCCGGACCGGTCGCCGATCGCACCTTCTACATCTGGGGCGAAGCCGGCAGCGGCCGCACGCACCTGCTGCAGGCGCTCGTGCACGAAGCGCCGCCGGGGCATGCGCGCTTCGCCGGGCCGCAAAGCAGCCTCGCCGCCTTCGGCTTCGATCCGCGCGTCGCGCTCTATGCGATCGACGACTGCGACGCGCTGTCGGCCGCGCAGCAGATCGCCGTGTTCAACCTGTTCAACGAAGTGCGCGCGCATCCGACCAGCGCGCTTGTCGCCGCGGGCAACGCGGCGCCGATCGGCATGACGGTGCGCGAAGATTTGCGCACGCGCCTCGGCTGGGGACTGGTGTTTCACCTTGCGCCGTTGCCCGACGACGCGAAGGCCGCGGTGTTGAAACGCGCGGCGCGCGAGCGCGGCATCATGCTCGCCGACGACGTACCGGCCTACCTGCTCACGCACTTTCGCCGCGACATGCCGAGCCTGATGGCGCTGCTCGACGCGCTCGACCGCTTCTCGCTCGAACAGAAACGCGCGGTCACGCTGCCGCTGTTGCGAACGATGCTCGCGTCGCCCGACCCCGCCGCCGCGCCGGGTTCACACGCCGCTCTTCCCGCTTCAAGTAAAATAGGCGCCCATGGCTAACCTTGCACTCTTCGATCTCGACCACACGCTCATTCCCACCGACAGCGACCACGAATGGGGCCGCTTCATGGTGAAAAAAGGCATGGTCGACGCCGAAAATTTCGCCCGTGAAAACGATCGCTTTTACGCCGACTACAAGGCCGGCAAGCTCGACATTCACGCTTATCTGATCGCCATGCTGACGCCGCTCGCGAAGTACACACGCGCGCAGCTCGCTGACTTTCACGCGCAGTACATGCACGAGGTCATCTCGCCGGCCATCCAGCCGGTGGCGCTCGAACTCGTGAAACAGCATCGTGAAGCGGGCGACCTGTGCTGCGTCGTCACCGCGACCAACGAGTTCATCACGCGGCCGATCGCGCAGGCGTTCGGCGTCGACACGCTGATCGCGTGCGAGGCCGAGACCGTCGGCGGGGAGCCGCACGGCGCCTACACCGGTCGCCCCACCGGCACGCCGAGCTACAAGGAAGGCAAGATCGTGCGCACCGAAATGTGGCTCGCGTCGCTCGGCAAGAGCTGGAGCGACTTCGAGCACAGCTATTTCTATAGCGATTCGCACAACGACATCCCGCTGCTCGAAAAAGTCACCGATCCCATCGCGACCAATCCGGACGACACGTTGCGCGCCCATGCGCAGGCCAAAGGCTGGCGCATCCTCGAACTCTTCCAACCCTCGTGATCAAGAAACTCATCCGCAAGCTATTCGGCCAGGACACGGCGACCGCTGACGACACGCTCTCCGCCGCCGCCAGCGTCGACGGCAATGCCAATGGCAAGCCGCCGGCGCGCGGCAAGTCCGTATCCGGCACGACCGCTTCCGGCACGGCCGCGCGGCCGCGCCGCAAGTCCGCAGGTGCCGCTGCTGCCGCGCAAGCGCCGCGCGAGCCGGACGTACCCGTCATCATTCCGCACGACGTGCACGGCATCGACCCCACGCTGATCTCGCGCAATGCGATCCGCGTGACCGAGGGCCTGCAACAGGCGGGCTTCCGTGCGTTCATCGTCGGCGGCGCGGTGCGCGACCTGCTGCTCGGCGTCAAGCCGAAAGACTTCGACGTCGCGACCGACGCGACCCCCGAACAGGTGCAGAAGCTGTTCCGCCGCGCGCGCATCATCGGCCGGCGCTTCCAGATCGTGCACGTGCAGTTCGGCCAGGAAATCATCGAGACCTCGACGTTCCGCGCGCTGGTCGATCCGCCCGCGGCCGACGCGCCGCCGCCGAAGCGTCTGAAGCGCGACGAGCTCGACCGCCGCACCCACGCGGTCGATGCGAGCGGCCGCGTGCTGCGCGACAACGTGTGGGGCGAGCAGCACGAGGACGCCACGCGCCGCGACTTCACAATCAACGCGATGTACTACGATCCGGCCACGCAAACCGTGCTGGACTACCACAACGGCATGGCCGACATGCGCGCGCGCCTGTTGCGCATGATCGGCGACCCGGCCACGCGCTATCGCGAGGATCCGGTGCGCATGCTGCGCGTCGTGCGCTTCGCCGCCAAGCTCGACTTCGACATCGACGACGCCACGCGCGCGCCGATCGAGAAGATGGCCGATCTGATCAACAACGTGCCCGCCGCGCGTCTGTTCGACGAAATGCTGAAGCTGATGCTGTCGGGTCACGCGCTCGCGTGCCTGAAGTGGCTGCGTCAGGAAGGCCTGCATCACGGGCTGTTGCCGCTGCTCGACGTCGTGCTCGAGCAGCCGACCGGCGAAAAATTCATTTCTCTGGCACTCTCTAACACAGATGCACGCGTGCTCGCCGGCAAGCCGGTGTCGCCGGGCTTCCTGTTCGCGACGCTGTTGTGGCACGACGTGCAGCAGCGCTGGCAGAAGTTCGAGGCCGAAGGCGAGTATCCGGTGCCCGCGTTGCATCGCGCGATGGACGAAGTGCTCGACATGCAGACCGAAAAGCTCGCGATCCACAAGCGCTTCTCGGCCGACATGCGCGAGATCTGGGGCCTGCAGCTGCGCCTCGAAAAACGCTCGGGGCGCAGCGCGCTGAAGCTGCTCGAACACCAAAGATTTAGAGCGGGGTATGATTTCCTCCTGTTGCGCTGCGCATCGGGCGAACTCGACGAGTCGGTCGGTGCGTGGTGGACGGAGTTCATCGAAGGAGACGTCGCCGCGCGCGAGACATTGCTCACGCAAGGCGGGAAGGACCGGAGCCCAAGAAAACGACGGCGGCGCGGTGGCGCCAGAAGCCGCAAATCAGGTGACGGAGTGGAGGGCGGCTCGTCCGCCGAACGCACGGACAACGACGCGGGCCTCGAAGGCTCGCACGAAGACTGACGCGGCGTTCGCGGAAAAGCCGTCACAACGATAGCTGCAGGAAGTTATGCCATGACGGTTGCTTATCTCGGCCTCGGCGCGAATCTCGGGGACGCGCGCCAGACCCTGAAAGACGCGGTGGTGTGCCTCGCACAACAGCACACCATCACCGTGCTCGCCAAATCGAGCCTGTATCGTACTGCCCCGATCGACGCGGGCGGCGACGACTATTTCAACTGCGTCGTGAAGCTGGAAACGACGCTCCCCGTGCGGCATCTGCTCGCGCTGTGCCACAAGATCGAGCATCAGTTCGGCCGTGAGCGGCCGTTCCGCAATGCGCCGCGCACGCTCGATCTCGACATCCTGCTGTATGGCGATCAATCGATCGACGAAGCCGATCTGATCGTGCCGCACCCACGCCTCGTCGAGCGCGCGTTTGCGCTGGTGCCGCTCGTCGAGATCGACGCGGCGATCGTCATTCCGCTGCATGGCCGGGCCGCCGCGTTGCTCGACAGCGTGAGCGATCAGCGCATCGAGAAAGTAAAGTCGCCCTGCCAGTGCCCGATGCTCAACGCGCTGACCGGCAATTCCGCCGAGAAAGGCCGTTGCGAATGAGTTCGCCGCCGCTCACGGTCACCGCGCCGCAGCTGCGCCCGCCGTTCGGCTATATCGCGATCGAAGGGCCGATCGGCGTCGGCAAAACCTCACTCGCGCGGCGCCTCGCGCAACGCTGGTCGATGCACGAACTGTTCGAACGCTCGCAAGACAATCCGTTTCTTGAACGCTTCTATCGCGACACCACGCGCTACGCGCTACCGGTGCAGTTGCACTTCGCGCTGCAACGCGCGCAGCAGGCGCAGGAAGTCAGCGCCGCACAGGCGAGCGGCACGCCACTGATCGCCGACTTCATCACGCAGCGAAACGACATCTTCGCGCGTCTGACCTTGCAGGAAGACGAGTGGCAGTTGTACCGCGCGCTTGCCGTGCGGCTCGACGTCAGCGCGCCGGAGCCGGACTTCGTCGTTTATCTGCAGGCGAGCCCAGAGGTGCTGTTCGCGCGCATCCAGAAGCGCGCGGTGCCGATGGAGCTGCAGATTTCCGATGCCTATCTGCGCGCGCTGTGCGACGCGTACAACGAATTCTTCTACCACTACGACCGCACGCCCGTGCTGACGGTCAACGCCGAACACCTGAATCCGCTCGACTCCGACGCGGACCTTGCGCTGCTCGCCGAACGCATCGAGACGATGCGCGGCCGCAAGGAATTCTTTGTCAAAGCCACGTCGCTGTAAGCGGCGCGGCTAGTTCATTTTCTTCACTGGATTGACCATGACTTATTTGCAGGAAGCGAGCCGGAGCGCGATCACCGTGCCGAAACTGCAGGCAATGCGCGACGCTGGCGAAAAGATCGCCATGCTCACCTGCTACGACGCGAGCTTCGCCGCGCTGCTCGATCGCGCGGGCGTCGACGTGCTGCTGATCGGCGACTCGCTCGGCAACGTCCTGCAAGGCCAGGCGACCACGCTGCCGGTGTCGCTTGCCGACATCGCGTATCACACGGCGAGCGTCGCGCGCGCGCGGCCGTCGGCGCTGATCGTCGCGGACCTGCCGTTCGGCACCTACGGCACGCGCGAAGACGCATTCAGGAGCTCGGTCGAACTGATGCGCGCGGGCGCGCAGATGGTCAAGCTCGAAGGCGGCGAATGGCTCGCCGACACGGTGCGGTTTCTGGTCGAGCGCTCGATTCCGGTGTGCGCGCATGTGGGTCTTACGCCGCAGTCGGTGCATGCGTTCGGCGGCTTCAAGGTGCAGGCCAGGACCGAAGCGGGCGCGAGCCAGCTGCTGCGCGATTCGCTCGCCGTGCAGGAAGCCGGCGCGCAATTGATCGTGATGGAAGCGATCCCGTCGCAACTCGCGGGCGAAGTCACGCAGCAGCTGCGCATTCCGACGATTGGTATCGGCGCGGGCCTCGGCTGCTCGGGTCAGGTGCTGGTGCTGCACGACATGCTCGGGATTTTTCCTGGCAAGCGACCGCGCTTCGTGAAGGATTTCATGCAGGGACAGCCGAATATTCAGGCGGCCGTCGAGGCGTATGTGCGGGCGGTAAAGGACGGCACGTTTCCCGGCGCCGAGCACACGTTCTGATGCTTCATTGCCGCGCGAGCGCGCGGCATTCCCGTATTTTTCAGTGGTCTAACCAACAAGCCGTGCCGGCACCGCGCCGCGCAACGCGTTGCACACGAGCAGCGCTTCGGCGTTCAGCACATCCGACCGCGTCAGCACTTTTTCACCTGCCCGCAAGCCCGAGGCCTCGTCGAGCAACACGCTTCGCATTACACCCGGCAGCACGCCTGACGCGAGCGGCGGCGTCCACCATTGTCCCGCGAGCTTCACGAACACGTTCGACCTGCCGCCTTCGGTCAGTTCGCCCCGTTCGTTGAAAAACAGCGTATCGAAGGCGCCCTTCGCTTCGGCTTCGCGCCAGCCGCGGTCGTAGTCTGCCCGGCGCGTGGTCTTGTGGCGCAGCAGCGGATCGGCGGCGTGGGTCGGCGCGAACTGCGCTTCGGGGCCGAGCAGAACACCAACGATCGCATCCGCCAACGGCGCAAGTATCGCGGCCGAGATCTGGGTCACCCCGCTCTTGCTCAAAGCAAGCCGCATTCGATGCGGCATCTGCGCCGGGAGCGTGGCGCACCGCGCTGAAATCTCCCCACGAATGCGCGCTTCGTCGAACCCGAAGCCAAGCGTCGCGGCGCTCGACGACAAGCGCCGCAGATGCCGCTCGACGTGCCGCACGCCGTCTTCCCGCGTCGCGTACATCGTTTCGAACAGTTCGAAACCCGGCTCGGCGCCCATCAGAAAACGTGCTTTCAATCGACACTCCTCGTGCTCGTCGGCGGCCACGCTGTCGAGCACGATGCCCGCGCCGATGCCCATGCTGCCGCGCAGACCATCCGTGCCGCCGGCTTGCGCGGTCGACGCAGTCAACGTCAACGTGCGAATCGCGACCGACATGCAAAAGTCGCCGCAATCGTGATCATCGCCCGGCGCATCGAGCCAGCCGATCGCGCCGGTATAGAGCCCGCGCGGCGTGCTTTCCAGTTCGTCGATCAACTGCATCGTGCGATGCTTCGGCGCACCGGTAATCGAGCCGCAGGGAAACAGCGCGCGCAGGATCGTCGCGAACGAGGTGCCGTCGAGCAACGTCGCCTCGACAGTCGACGTCATCTGCCACACCGACGCATATGGCTCGACCGAAAACAACGCCGGCACGCTGACCGAGCCGATCCGCGCGACTCGCGACAGATCGTTGCGCAACAGATCGACGATCATGACGTTCTCGGCGCGGTTCTTCGGATCGGTCGCGAGGAACTCGGCGTTACCCCGGTCGACGGCAGGATCTTGCGAGCGCGGCGCCGTGCCCTTCATCGGCCGCGCGCGCAACGTCGGGCCGTGCTTTTCGACGAATAGTTCGGGCGAACACGACAGCACCCACGCATCGTCCGGCAACGCGATCAGCGCGCCGAACGACACGGGCTGGCGCGCGCGCAACCGCCGATAGAACGCGAGCGGCGAGCCGAACACGTCGAAGCCGAGGCGGTACGTGTAGTTGACCTGATAGGAATCGCCCGCGCGCAGGGCGGCGTGAATCGCGTCGATCGCCGCGTCGAACTCGGCGCGATCGACGCTCTCGCGCACGTTCGCGGTGCCCGCGACCGACGGCTCGAAAGCGCCGTTGTCCCGCGCCGTCAGCCACGTGTCGACCTCGTCGCGCGAAAGCTTCGCACAACGTTCGAACAATAAAAAACGCAGCGTGGCATTGCCGCGCTGCGTTTCAGAAGACCGGCGCGCATCGAAACCCATCAGCGCGCGGCCAAATTCATAATCGGCGAGCACAACGGCGTGCAAACCGCTCCGGGTATCCGCCGCGACGCTGTCGCACACGGCTTCGAGCTGCGCCGCCTCCGTGCAGACCCGCTCGCGCACGAAACCCGTGTACAAGCGGCTCGACGGAAGCGCCGCCGTTGCACCGCAATCGTCGAGCAGCGCGAACGCCGCGCCGCGACTGACCACCGTCATACTGACCGCCGAATCAAATCAATCGAAAAAGCTCTTTACGCGATCGAACCAGCTCTTGCTTTGCGGACTATGCCGCGAACCGCCTTCCACGAGCGCCTTTTCGAACTGCTTGAGCAGATCGCGCTGCGCTTCGGTGAGCTTGACCGGCGTTTCAACCTGCACGTGTACGTACAGATCGCCGGCGATGCTCGAACGCAGCCCCTTGATGCCCTTGCCGCGCAAACGGAACGTCTTGCCGGACTGCGTGCCTTCCGGCACCGTGAAGCTGGCGCGACCGGCGAGCGTCGGCACCTCGATATCGCCGCCGAGCGCCGCGGTAGTGAACGGGATCGGCATCTGGCAATGCAGATCGTCGCCGTCACGCTCGAACACCGAGTGCTGCTTGATATGAATCTCGACGTACAGATCGCCCGACGGACCGCCGTTGATGCCCGGCTCGCCGTTGCCGGCCGAGCGGATGCGCATGCCGTCGTCGATACCGGCCGGGATCTTCACTTCGAGCGTCTTGGTTTCCTTCACCTTACCCGCGCCGTGGCAGTGATTGCACGGCTCGGGGATGTAGGTGCCGGTGCCGTGGCACTTCGGGCAAGTCTGCTGGATGCTGAAGAAGCCCTGCGACATGCGCACCGAACCCGAGCCGCTACAGGTCGGGCAGGTTTCCGGCTTGGTGCCCGGCTTCGCGCCCGAGCCATGGCAGACTTCGCACGAAACCCAGCTCGGCACGCGAATCTGCGTGTCGTAGCCGTGTGCGGCCTGCTCGAGCGTGATTTCCATGCTGTAGCGCAGATCGGCGCCGCGATACACCTGCGGGCCCGCGCGGCCGCCTCCGCGTGCGCCGCCGCCGGCCGCCTGGCCGAAGATGTCGCCGAAGATGTCGCCGAATGCATCGGCAAAGCCGCCGAAACCTTGCGCGCCGGCCCCACCCATGTTCGGATCGACGCCCGCGTGACCGTACTGATCGTACGCGGCGCGCTTTTGCGAATCCGACAGCATTTCATAGGCTTCCTTCACTTCCTTGAAATGCTCTTCCGCATCCTTGTGACCCGGATTGCGGTCGGGGTGGTGCTTCATCGCGAGCTTGCGATAAGCCTTCTTGATTTCGTCGTCGCTCGCGTTCTTTGCGACGCCCAGAACCTCGTAGTAATCCCGTTTCGCCATATCGGTTCAACGCCGCCGCGCAAAGCGACGCGGTAGCTCCTTGTGAATGCTGTGGAGTCTCACGACTCGTCCGGCCGCTGTCTGCGCCGCGCCAGGGCACGGTTCAAAACAACGCCCTCCATAAAACGAACGTGCCCGGAGAGCCCCAAAAAGGCTCGCCAGGCGCGAAAACCGCTCTTGCACTTTGGGCGCCCCGGGGGCGCCGTTCTCGTGCAGCCGGGCCGTGCACATCGCTGTGCACGGCTTTACGGTCGGATGCCGACCTGGCTTTAGTCTTTCTTCACTTCCTTGAACTCAGCGTCGACCACATCGTCGGCCTGCTGGCTCGCACCCGCCGATGCACCGGCACCGCCGCCCGCCGCGCCCGCCGCCGCTTCGGCACCTTGCGCAGCCTGCATGTCGGCGTACATCTTCTCGCCCATCTTCTGCGAGGCCGTGGCCACCGCTTCGATCTTCGCTTCGATCGCGGCTTTGTCGCTCGAGTTGCTCTTCAGCGTGTCTTCGAGGTCCTTCAACGCGGCTTCGATCTTGTCCTTCTCGCCAGCTTCGAGCTTGTCGCCGTACTCGGTCAGCGCCTTCTTCGTGCTGTGGACGAGCGCGTCACCCTGGTTGCGGGCGTCGGCCAGCTCACGCAGCTTGTGATCTTCTTCCGCGTTCGCTTCGGCGTCCTTCACCATCTTCTCGATTTCGGCTTCGGACAGACCCGAGTTCGCCTTGATCGTGATGCGGTTCTCCTTGCCGGTCGCCTTGTCCTTCGCGCCGACGTGCAGAATGCCGTTCGCGTCGATGTCGAAGCTCACTTCGATCTGCGGCACGCCGCGCGGTGCCGGCGGAATGCCTTCGAGGTTGAACTCGCCGAGCAGCTTGTTGCCCGCTGCCATTTCGCGTTCGCCCTGGAACACCTTGATCGTCACGGCGCCTTGATTATCATCAGCCGTCGAGTAGACCTGCGCGTGCTTGGTCGGGATCGTCGTGTTCTTGTTGATCATCTTCGTCATCACGCCGCCGAGCGTTTCGATGCCGAGCGACAACGGGGTCACGTCGAGCAGCAGCACGTCCTTGCGGTCGCCCGACAGAACCTGGCCCTGGATCGCGGCACCAACGGCCACGGCTTCGTCCGGGTTCACGTCACGGCGCGGATCCTTGCCGAAGAACTCCTTCACCTTTTCCTGCACCTTCGGCATACGGGTCATACCGCCGACCAGGATCACGTCGTCGACTTCGCCGACCTTCACGCCCGCGTCCTTGATCGCGACGCGGCACGGCTCGATGGTGCGTTCGATCAGGTCTTCGACCAGCGCTTCCAGCTTGGCGCGCGTGATCTTCAGGTTCAGGTGCTTCGGACCCGATGCGTCCGCCGTGATGTACGGCAGGTTGATTTCGGTCTGCTGGCTCGACGACAGTTCGATCTTCGCCTTTTCAGCCGATTCCTTCAGGCGCTGCAGCGCGAGCACGTCTTTCGACAGATCGACGCCCTGCTCCTTCTTGAACTCGCCGATGATGTAGTCGATGATGCGCTGGTCGAAGTCTTCGCCGCCGAGGAACGTATCGCCGTTCGTGGACAGCACTTCGAACTGCATTTCACCGTCGACGTCCGCGATTTCGATGATCGACACGTCGAACGTACCGCCGCCCAGGTCGTACACCGCGATCTTGCGATCGCCCTTTTCAGCTTTGTCCAGACCGAACGCGAGAGCCGCGGCGGTCGGTTCGTTGATGATCCGCTTGACTTCCAGACCGGCGATGCGGCCGGCGTCCTTGGTTGCCTGACGCTGGCTGTCGTTGAAGTACGCCGGCACCGTGATCACGGCTTCCGTGACGGTCTCGCCAAGGTAGTCCTCAGCGGTCTTCTTCATCTTGCGCAGGACTTCGGCGGAGATTTGCGGCGGCGCGAGCTTCTGGTCGCGCACTTCGACCCACGCGTCACCGTTGTCGGCCTTGATGATCTTGTAGGGCATCAGGCCGATGTCCTTCTGCACTTCCTTCTCTTCGAAGCGTCGGCCGATCAGGCGCTTGACCGCGAACAGCGTGTTCTTCGGGTTCGTGACCGACTGACGCTTGGCCGGCGCGCCGACCAGGATCTCGCTGTCATCCATGTAAGCGATGATCGACGGCGTGGTGCGCGCGCCTTCCGAGTTCTCGATGACCTTGACCGAGTTGCCTTCCATGATCGCCACGCACGAGTTGGTCGTGCCGAGGTCGATACCGATGATTTTGCCCATTTTTACAAATCTCCTGACTTTGATCGCTGCGGAAAGCGCCCGGTTGACCCATCTGGCGGCGGGACGATCCGCTCTCAATTCATACCTGCACTCAAAATAAGTGCGGCCACATCGTTTTCAAGACCTCTTTTGCGATGCGGTCTTTAATTTTTTTCAATCACGGGGCGAGGCGCCTGAATCTTCGCTGCGAGCCCGCTCCGTCAGTCTGCGCGGCGCCCCCGGCGTGGTTCGCCGGAAGTGCCTGAATCGATGGGATCTTTGCGGCACGTAGCGAGGCGAAGCGACGCAGCAGACGCCACCGGCGCAAACGCCCGGAGCGAGTGTCGACGTGATTACTTCGGCGCCGCGACGGTCACGAGCGCGGGACGCAGTACGCGATCCGCGATCACAAAGCCCTTTTGCAGCACCGCGACGACGGTGTTCGGCTCCTGGTCGGCCGGCACCATCGAAATGGCCTGATGGCGATGCGGATCGAACTTTTCGCCGACCGGATTGATCGCCACGACGCGACCCTTCTCGAGCGCGCCGCTCAACTGCCGCAGCGTGAGCTCGACGCCTTCGCGGACCTTCTGCAAGTCGTCGGACGAATGGGCGACGGCCGCCTCGAGACTGTCGACCACCGGCAGCAGATGCTCGGCGAAGCTCTCGATCGCAAACTTGTGCGCCTTGGCGACGTCTTCCTGAGCGCGCCGGCGTACATTTTCGGTTTCGGCCTTCGCGCGCAGGAAGCTTTCCTGCAACTCGGCGATCTTCGCCTGAGCGTCGGCCAGCGCCTGCTCGGCGGCACCCTGGGCCGGTTCCGCGGGGGCGCCGGTGTCCGGCTGTTGAGCAGCGGCCCCAGCCGCCTCGGCGGCCTGGCGCGCGGCTTCGTCGGCGGGCGTGGGATTCTGGCTCGTCGGGTTCTCTTGCGTGTTTTCCATGTCGCTGAAAGTCGTTAAAAAGTAAAAGCCAAAGGCGGTGCAAGCCGTTCCGACACAGTACGATTCATGCTTTGCAAAATCGCGACAGGCGTCTTCGCGCCGATCCGCCAGACCGGACCCCAGATGGGGCCTGAAAAAGCCGTTTCAAGCGGGTCGAGGGTTTTTTCGCACCACCGACGTGCAGGCGAAATGCGCCGTAACAAGCCTCAACGTGGCGCAATCAGATAGAGATTGAGTGCAGCCCGCAACTGACCTATTCTCCAGTCATGGAGCGGCAACGCCACGTTAACCCTAATCTGACGTAAGCGTTACCGACACCTGACAGTCGTTCCGATAGCCTGTTTCAGCCCATCAAGGGAGTACCGTGAAACTGACCTTTGCAATCGGGGTGGTCGCACTGGTACTGATCGCGGGCACCACGACCATCTGCATGTCCGGTGCGGTCAACGACCACACCACCGAGTACGGCGGCGCACACGCCACCGTGGAGCAGTTTCTCAATCCCCACCTGAAAATCTGTCGATAGTGCGCCGGTCGCGTTTGGTCGGTCGGCCGTGCAGCGCGGCGGCCGGCTCGTGGTAGACCTTGCGCCGTTCCTGCTCGACCTGCCGCTTCGCCTTGCTCTGCGCGGTTTCCACATAAAGCGTCTGCGCGACGCTCGCCGGACCGCGTACGTCGCATACGCCCAGCACCTCCACCTGCCACACGTAGCGCTCGATCTCGATTTCGACCAGATCGCCGACACGCACGTCCTTCGCCGGCTTCACGGCGACGCCGCCGATACGCACCCGCCCCTTGTCGACCGCCTCCGCGGCCAGCGAACGCGTCTTGAAGAAGCGCGCGGCCCACAGCCATTTGTCGATGCGCAGTTTCGCGCCCGGTTCGGTTGAAATGCGGTAGTTCATCTGCGTCTTCAAGCTCCTGTCGTGTGCGGCACCGGCACCGCCTGCACGGGCCAGCCCTGCAGATGCTGCGCAACGATTTCGCCAAGCGCGGCAACCCACGGCTGCGACGCGTTCAGACAGGCGATCCGGTGAAACTCCTTGCCACCCGCCTGCAGAAATTCGCCGCGCACTTCCATGCCGATTTCCTCGATCGTTTCGAGGCAGTCGGCGGTGAAACCCGGGCAAAACACGTCAGCACGCCGCACGCCTGCCGCGCCGAGTTCCTTCAACGTCGGCGCCGTGTAGGGCTGCAGCCATTCGGCATTGCCGAAGCGCGACTGGAACGTGATGCGGCATTCGACCGACGTCAAATCGAGCGCCTGCATCAGCAGCGCGCCGGTCTGCTGGCATTGCTCGTGGTACGGGTCGCCGAGGTCGAGCGTGCGCTTGGGCACGCCGTGGAAACTGAGCACGAGCTTGTCGCCCGCCGCGAAATCGGGGCGGCCGTGCAGATGCCAGTAGTGGTGCACCTGTGCGGCGAGCGCCGCGATGTACGCCGGGTGATCGGCGTACTGGCGCACGGTGCGGACTTCCGGCTGGTTGCGCATGCGCTTGAGCGCGGAAAAGGCTTCGTCGAACGCGGTCGCGGTGGTCGACGCCGAATACTGCGGATACATCGGCATCAGCAACACGCGCTCGGCGCCCGCGAGCTTCAGTTGGTTCAGCATTGCCGGAATGCCGGGCGTGCCGTAGCGCATCGCGTAGTCGACCAGCACCGTGTAGTCGTTCAGTTGCAGCAGATGGCGCAGGCCCTCGACCTGCTTTTCGGTGTGGACGCGCAGCGGTGAGCCCTCGGGCATCCACACCGCCGCATACTTCTTCGCAGAGCTGCGGCCGCGCAACGGCAGAATCAGCAGACGCAGAATGAGCTGCCACAGCAGCGCCGGAATTTCGACCACGCGAGGATCGGACAGGAACTGCGCGAGGTAGCGGCGCACCGCGCGCGGCGTCGGCGCGTCGGGCGTGCCGAGATTGATCAGCAACACGGCGACGCGATGCGACGTGGCGTTCTGTGAAGGCCGCTCGAGGTCGAAGCGCATAGGTAGCAGAAATCACCGCATTTTGCGGCGAGTCGATTCAATGGAGATTCATTATAGCGGCGCGGGTTCTGCCCGGCGCCGCCAGAGACCCCTGGCCATTCGGACGATTGGCAGACGCCGCGCGTTCGCGCATCATGATCGCCACGAACTGCGATGACGCCAGTTCTGCGGAGCCCGAGGACTACTGCTGGCTGAGCGTCATGGACAACAGCCGCGCGGTTATGTCCACGATCGGAATCACGCGGTTGTAGGCCATGCGGGTCGGTCCGATCACACCGAGCGTGCCGACGATCTTGCCGTTCACCTCGTACGGCGCGGTGACGACGCTCATTTCCTCGATCGGTACCAGATTCGATTCGCCGCCAATGAATATTTGCACGCCCGCCGCGTGACTCGACACGTCGAGCAACTGAAGGAGGCTGGTCTTCTGGTCGAACACATCGAACAGCTTGCGCAGGCGCGCCATGTCCGACGAAAGATCGGCGACTTCGAGCAGATTGCGCTCGCCCGAGATCAACACGGTCTCGCCGGTGTCGGATTCGTCGGTGCTGGCGGTGACGGCCGCGTGCATCAGCGAGGTCATGTCGCCACGCAGCTCGTCGATTTCCTCGCGCAGGCGGCGGCGCACCTCGTCGAACGAGAGGCCCGCGAAGTGCGCGTTGATGTAATTGGAGGCTTCCACCAGCTGCGAAGGCGAAAAGTCGCGCTGGGTGGCGAGGATGCGGTTTTGCACGTCGCCTTCCGGCGTCACGATGATCAGCAGAATGCGCTGGTCGGACAGGCGCATGAATTCGATCTGCTTGAACACGTGGCTGCGACGCGGCGTGAGCACGACGCCGGCGAACTGCGACAGATTTGACAGCACGCTCGCCGCCGCGGCGACGATCTTCTGCGGCTCGCCCACCTGCAGCGTGGTCTTGACGGTGCGCGTCACCGCCTCCTCGTCGGCGGCGGATTCGACGGTCAGCATCGTGTCGACGAACAGGCGGTAGCCGCGTGGCGTCGGAATGCGCCCTGCCGACGTATGCGGACTGATCACGAGCCCCAGATCCTCGAGGTCCGACATCACGTTGCGGATCGTGGCCGGACTCAGTTCGAGGCCCGAATAACGTGACAGCGTGCGCGAGCCGACCGGCTGACCTTCGGCGATGTAGCGCTCAATCAGCGTTTTGAGGAGGGTTTGTGCGCGAGGATCTAGCATGACGAAAAATTTTAGCTCAATGGCATCGCAGCCGTGAGCGCCCGCGGCGCCCGCTCCCGGCGAATGCACCGCCGTCGGCGGGCTCGCATGTCATCGGGTCTTCACCATTCTAACGATAATCGCGACATACGCAGACGCCCTGCGTGCGCCGCCCCACAACCGGGTTGGTCTGCGGTTCTTTTCAGGCCCTACCTATGGTGTAATGCCGGCATGCAAGTGACCAGCCAGTTCAAGACCGTCGCGCTCGTCGGGCGCAGCAATACGCCAGGCATCGGCGAGCCGCTGACCGCGCTCGCCGCCTGCATCGCGAAGCTCGGCCTGGAAGTCGTGTTCGAAGCAGACACCGCCGCCGAAATCGGCGTGACCGACTATCCGGCGCTGCGTCTCGCCGAGATCGGCGCGCGCGCCGACGTCGCCGTGGTGCTCGGCGGCGACGGCACGATGCTCGGCATCGGCCGCCAGCTCGCGCCGTATCGCACGCCCTTGATCGGCATCAACCACGGGCGGCTCGGCTTCATCACGGACATTCCGATCTCCGACATGCGCGAGATCGTGCCGCAGATGCTGTCCGGCAATTTCGAGCGCGAGGAGCGCGTGCTGCTCGAAGCGCGCATCGTGCGCGACGGCACGCCGATCTACCACGCGCTCGCGTTCAACGACGTGGTGGTCAACCGCAGCGGCTTCTCGGGCATGGCGGAATTGCGCGTGTCGGTCGACGGCCGCTTCATGTACAACCAGCGCTCGGACGGCCTGATCGTCGCGACGCCGACCGGCTCGACCGCGTATTCGCTGTCCTCGCAGGGGCCGATCCTGCATCCGCAACTACAGGGCATCGTGCTCGTGCCGATCGCGCCGCACGCGCTGTCGAACCGGCCGATCGTGCTGCCGGACGAATCGAAGGTCAGCATCCAGATCGTTTCCGGGCGCGAGGTGAACGTCAATTTCGACATGCAGTCGTTCACGTCGCTGGAGCTCGGCGACACGATCGAGGTGCGCCGTTCGCGCCACACGGTGCCGATGCTGCATCCGGTCGGCTACAGCTACTATGCGACGTTACGCCAGAAGCTGCACTGGCACGAGTACCCGTCGCACGAAGAAGACCCGAGGCCGTAAGCGGCACTTTGATTTCGCACGCCGCCGCGGCCGCCACCCGAATCCCAAGCTCACCCGACCACCTCCATGCTTCGCCACCTCTCGATACGCGACTTCGTCATCGTCGCCGCGCTCGACCTCGAATTCGACAGCGGCTTTACCGTTTTCTCGGGCGAAACCGGCGCCGGCAAATCGATCCTGATCGACGCGCTCGCGCTGGCACTAGGCGCGCGCGCCGAGGCGAGCGTCGTGCGCACCGGCGAGAGCCGCGCCGACATCACCGCGGAGTTCGAGACGCACGCACAGGTCGATCAATGGCTCGACACGCAGGCGCTCGGCGCGGCCGACGACGGCCAGCACGGCGGCACCGTGATGCTGCGGCGGGTGGTCGACGCGAACGGCCGCTCGCGCGCGTTCATCAACGGTACGGCGGCCACGCTCGCGCAGCTGCGCGAGGTCGGCGAGATGCTCGTCGATATTCACGGCCAGCACGCGCACCAGTTGCTGATGCGCCCGGACGCGCAGCGCGAGCTGTTCGACACGCACGCGGGCCTGTCCGACCTGGCCGCCGCCGTCACCCGCGCGTGGCGCACGTGGCGCGACAAGGCGCAGGCCGTCGAGCAAGCGCAAACGCGCGATCGCGAGTTGCAACTCGAACGCGAGCGACTCGCGTGGCAACTCACCGAACTCGACAAGCTCGCGCCACAGCCGGGCGAATGGGAAGAAGTCAACACCGAGCATCGGCGGCTGTCGCATTCCGCGAATCTGATCGACGGCGTGCAGGGAGCGCTCGGCGCGCTGTCCGAATCGGACGACGCGATGATCACGCATCTCGGCTCGATCGTGTCGAAGGTGCGCGACCTCGCGGAGATCGACCCCGCGCTAAACGACGTGCTCGCCGCGCTCGAACCGGCTGAAATCCAGTTGCAGGAAGCCGCGTATTCGCTGAGCCACTACGCGCAGAAGCTCGAGCTCGATCCGGAGCGGCTCGCGCAGGTCGAAAAACGCCTCGACGCGCTGCACTCGGCCGCGCGCAAATTCCGCCTGCGGCCCGAGACGCTGCCGGAAGAACACGCAGAGCGGCGCAAGCAACTGGCCGCGCTCGACGCCGCCGCCGACCTCGACGGCCTGCGCGCCGCCGAGGCGCAAGCGAAGGAAGTGTTCGTCGCCGAGGCGAAAAAGCTGTCGAAGGCACGCGCGAAAGCAGGCAAGGCGCTCGGCGAGGCGGTCACGACCGGCATGCAGGAACTGTCGATGAAAGGCGGCAGCTTCGAGGTCGCGCTGGTGCCGCTGCCCGAAGGTGGCGCGCACGGGCTCGAGCAGATCGAGTTCCGTGTCGCCGGTCATGCCGGCGTGCCGCTGCGGCCGCTCGCGAAGGTTGCGTCGGGCGGCGAACTCGCGCGTATCAGTCTGGCGCTCGCAGTGATCGCGAGCGCGGCCAGCCCGACACCGACCCTGATCTTCGACGAAGTGGATACGGGCATCGGCGGCGGCGTGGCCGAAGTGGTCGGACGGCTATTGCATCAGCTCGGCGAGGCGCGCCAGGTGCTGTGCGTGACCCATCTGCCGCAGGTCGCCGCGCGCGGCGATCATCATTTCCAGGTCGCAAAGATGAGCAACGGCACCGGCGGCACGCTCAGCAGCGTGAGCTCGCTCGACAAGGCGAGCCGCATCGAGGAAGTCGCGCGCATGCTCGGTGGCCTCGAAATCACGGCGACCACGCGCAAGCACGCGAAGGAAATGCTGGCCGCCTGAAATTGCGCCGCGCATAGGCGGCCGCACACGGCTGAGTCGGCCTGGCCGGGACGTCACACCGATCCCGGCCGCGCATGATGCGCGACGCGAAGTGCGTGAGCGCCCTTACCCAAACACCCTCTTCCACAACGCCAGCACCGCCTCGCGCTCGGCCGCGACCAGCGCCGGATCGACCCGCGCCTTCTCCATCCCATCGAGCCGCAGCGTGTGCTGCAGCTTGCGATAGCGCCGATAGGCGGCGCCGACCGTCTCCGCTTCCGCTTCGCTCATCAGCCCGAAACGCGACACCTCACGCAGCAGCGCGATATTGCCGGTATTGCGGATCAGCTCGGGATCGCGCGCCGCATGCAGCAGCACCCAGTACTGCACGGTGAACTCGATATCGACCATGCCGCCGCGGTCGTGCTTCAGGTCGAACAGCGCCGGCGTATGGTTCGGGTGTCCCGCCTCGACACGCGCGCGCATCTCGACGATCTCTTTCGCGAGCGGCGCCGCTTCGCGCGGCGTCGTCAGCACCTGTTCGCGGATCGCCTCGAACTTCGCGCCGATCTCCGGATCGCCCGCGCAGTAGCGCGCACGCGTCAGCGCCTGATGCTCCCACACCCACGCGGTATTCGCCGCGTCGCCCTCGCGCAGCTGGTAGCGGCGGAACGCATCGAGGTCGGTGACGAGCAGGCCCGACTCGCCGTTGGGCCGCAGCCGCAGGTCGATGTCGAACAATGTGCCGGCGCCGGTCGCGGTGGTCAGCCATGTGATCAGACGCCGTGTGTAGGTTGCGTAGACGTCGGCGGCGGCATCGCCGGGATCGTCGTACAGGAAGATCACGTCGAGGTCCGACGCGTAGCCGAGCTCCTTGCCGCCGAGCTTGCCGTAGGCGATCACCGCGAAGCGCGGCACGTCGCGATGACGTTTGGCCAACTGCTTCCACACGGCTTCGATCGTCACGTCGAGCACTGCGTCGGCGAGCTCGGACAGCCGGTCGCTGACGTGCTCGACGGACAGCTTGCCGGCAAGATCGATCAGCAGAATGCGGAACACCTCGGCCTGATGCGCGTGACGCAGCAGATCCATCTGCTGCTCGACGCCATCGGCGGCGGCGAGCCGCAAACGCAACGTACGCTTGAATTCAGCCCAGTCGAACGGACTGTTGATCGCCTCGACGTCGAGCAGCTCGTCGAGCAGCTGCGGATGGCGGATCAGATAGCCGGCCGCCCAGCGCGAGCCGCCCAGCACCGACAGCACCTGGTGCAGCGCCTGCGGATACTCGGTCAGAAGCGCCAGATACGCGCCGCGCCGGCTCACCGCTTCGAGCAGATCGAACAGGCGCGCGACCGTATCGCCGCGCCGCCCGGCCGGCTCCAGCGTGCGCGCGGCTTCGAGCGCGCGCTGCGCGACGATGTCGAAACGCTGCCGGCTGCGCTCGTTCAGGCCCGTGTAGCGCGACGAGCGCCACACCGCCTGCAGCCGGGCGAGCAGCTCACCGGGCTCGGCCACCCCCAGTTCGACGAGGCGCGCGCGCAGTGCGTCGTCGGCGCTATCGTCGGCGAGCGCGCTGCTCCACACCCACGCGGCCGCGCCGTCCTCGGGCGCGCCGCAACCGTCGCGGCCGCCCACCTTGTCGGCGAAAATCTGGTCGAACTGCTGTTCGACGAACTCGCGATGCGCGTCGAGCTTCGTCATCAATTGCGGGTAGTCGTCGCAGCCCATCACGCGCGCGAGCGCCATGCGGTCTTCGGCATCGACGGGCATCGCGTGGGTCTGCGCGTCGTTGCGATATTGCAAACGATGCTCGAGCTCCCGCAGAAAGCGATACGCCTGCGACAGCTTCACGCACACCGACGGATCCATCAACCCATTCGTGGCCGCGTGGCGCAGCACGGCGAGCGTCGGCCGCACGCGAAAGCCGGCGTCCTGGCCGCCGCGGATCAGCTGGAACACCTGCGCGCTGAATTCGATTTCACGGATGCCGCCACGGCCGAGCTTGATGTCGTCGGCCTTGTCGGGGCGCATCGACGCGCGGCGCTGCGCCTCCTGGCGGATCTGCAGATGCAGCGCGCGAATCGCGCTGATCACGCCGAAATCCAGATAGCGTCGATAGACGAACGGCGTGACGATCGCCCCGAGCTGCTTCTGCAGCCGCTGCGCCGAGGCGCTCGCGCCCTCGGACACGAGCCGGCCCTTGATCCACGCGTAGCGCTCCCACTCGCGGCCCTGCACATAGAAATACTCTTCGAGCATGCCGAGGCTGCATACGAGCGGCCCCGAATCGCCGTTCGGCCGCAGACGCATATCGACGCGAAACACGTAGCCGTCGGCGGTGACTTCGGCGAGCGCGCCGATCAGCCGCTTGCCGAGCCGCGTGAAGAACTCCTGGGTCGCGAGCGGCGAGCGCTGGCCGCCGGCGGTCTCGCCGTCGTCCTCATAGACGAAGATCAGGTCGATATCCGACGACACGTTCAGCTCGCGCCCGCCGAGCTTGCCCATACCGACCACGCCAAGCGTGAGCCGTTCGCCCTGCTGGTCGCGCGGCTCGCCATACAGCGCTTCGAGCTCGGCGCTCAGCACCGTCAGCGCGCGCTGGATCGTCGTTTCCGCGAGATCGGTCATCGCGCCGGTGACTTCGGCGATATCGGCCTCGCCGGCCAGGTCGCGCTCCATCACCGCGCAGAATACTTCGGTGCGCAGCTGGCGCAGCGCGCGCTTCAGCGCATCTTCGTCGACCGGCGCACCGGCTGGGCCCGCCGCCTCGGCGCACAGTTCGTCGAGACGCGCGTCGATGCGCTCGCGCGTCAGCGGTTCGTCGGCCAGCGCGCCGACATGCGCGACCAGTTGCGGGCGGGCCGCGGCGGCGCGCGCGGCATAGTGCGAATAGCTGGAACTCAGGAGGGTGGCGTCAGTCATCAAAAATCTGGCTCGCTCGTTGCTTGATCGGATTTGTCCGGCGGTATTCTGACGGTGTCCGGGTGTCGTTCCGGGGTCGTTGTCGTGTCGTTCCGTCGTGCCATCGGCATGCGGCGACAAGCGTGCCGGCCCCCGTGCCGGACGGCCTCGCCAATCGCCGTCACGGGCCGTCGGACAGGGTTTGCAGGAGGTCCGCCGACGCTTTCCCGTGTGATACATTTCGTCGTTAACACGCAAAACTACCATACGCCCAGCCGCCGCAGCATGTCCGAGCGAAACGAATCCGCCGACCCGCAAACCCCACCGCAGGTCCGGCATGTGAGCGGAAGCGACCACATCGTGCTGCGTCGGACGTTGCGCGTGCTCGCCGCGCTCGCGCTCGTCCTCTATTTCATCGCGGGCGGACTGTTTCTGGGTTTGCGCTACGTGGTGCTGCCGCGCGCCGACATGTTCCGGCCGCGCATCGAAGCCGCGGTCTCCGACAAGCTGCGCACCCAATTCACGATCGGCCGGCTCGCGCCGCACTGGAGCGGCTTCCAGCCAGGGCTCGATGTCACGAATCTCGTCATCCGCGATCACGACGGCCAACCCGCGCTGACGATTCCGCACGCCACCGCGTCGGTGTCCTGGCGCTCGCTGTGGGAGTTTCATCTGGCGCTGTCGAGCCTGATCGTCGATCAGCCGGACGTGCTGGTGTCGCGCAGCGAGGACGGCGTGCTGTCGGTCGCGGGCGTGCCGGTGCCGACGCGCCACAGCGGCAACGACGCGCTGTCCACCTGGTTGTTGCGTCAGCAGGCGATCGTCGTGCGCGGCGGCGTGCTGCGCTGGCGCGACGCGACGCGCAACGAACCCGAACTGGCGCTGCGCGACATCCGCATCGCGATCCTCAATGACGGCCGCGACCACCGCATGGCGCTGCAGGCGCCACCCGACGGCCAGGTGCTGAAAGGCCCGCTCGACTTCCGCACGCACTTCCGCCACGCGCCGCTCTCGGCGCTCGGCAAGCCGATCAACTGGAGCGGGCAGGTGTACATGTCGACGGGCCCGGTCGATCTGCCGACGCTCGCGCGCTACATCCAGTTCCCGATCGAGACGTTCGCCGGCCGCATCGACAATGCAATCTGGATCGACTTCAGCGAAGGCCGCATGACCCAGGCGACCGGCCAGTTGAGCGGTTACGACGTCGCGATGCGCGTGCGCCCGACCCAGCCAAGGCTGCTCGTGCCGATCACCCACTTTCTGTGGCGCGTCGAGGCAAACGAAGGCGAGTACCGGCTGCAGCTGTCGGACCTGCGTGCCGAGCTCGGCCAGCCGCCGCTCGAAGACGGCACGCCGCTCACGCGCATCCTGCGCTTCCGGACCCTCGACAGCCGCTACCGGATGGCGTCGCAGCAGCATGGGCAGCTTTTGAGCGTCAGCGGCGATCGCGTCGATCTCGGCATCCTCGCCGAATTCAGCCGCGCGCTGCCGCTGCCGCGGCACTTTCTCAATGAACTCGTGCGCATCAATCCGCGCGGGCTCGTCGCGAACTACGTGATCGACCTCGAGCGCGGCAAGCCGGAATCCGGAGAAGTGGGCAGCGACCGTCGGCCGACGGGTGCTGAACCGATCGAGCGTTATCGCTTCAAGGGCGATTTGCAGGGCATCAGCTTTGCCGCCCAGGAGCCGGGGCCGGGCCTGACGCCGCGCGGCCACCCGCGCGCCGGCGTTCCCGGCATCGAAAACCTGTGGGGCAACGTCGACGCCGATGAAAAAGGCGGCCACGCGAACTTCGATACGACCAACGTGGCGATCACGCTGCCGGGCGTATTCGACGATCCGCGTCTCACGCTTGCGCGTCTGCACGGCCGCGCCGACTGGACGATGGGCACGAAGGCACCGGGCGACACGCGTCCCGCGTTCGCGCTCAAGCTCAACGATTTCAGCGTATCGAACCCTGACGTCGAGGCGAGCGCGACTGCGAGCTACAGCAATCCCGGCCACGGCCGCGGCTCGCTCGACCTGAAAGCCGACTTCCAGCGCGCGCAGGTGACGCACATCGCCCGCTATCTGCCGACCGCGGTCAGCGAAAAGCTGCGCATTTACCTCGGCCACGGCTTGCAGGCTGGCGTGTCGCGTGGCGGCACGATCGAAGTGCACGGCGACCTGACCAAGTTCCCCTACGCGCGCGACCCCGACGCCGGCATCTTCCACATCGTCGCGCCGTTCACCGGCGGCAAGTTCGATCCGACACCGTTCCCGCCGCGCAACATGCGCAACGGCACGCCAAACGTTTGGCCGCCGCTCGACGGCATCGACGGCGTGTTCGAGCTCAAGCAGAACGTGCTGCGCTTCGACATCGACCGCGGCCGTTACAAGCGCGTCGCGCTGACCGGCGTGAACGGCCGCATCGACGACCTCGGCACCAAAGGCTCGAACCTCACCATAGAGGGCAACGGCCGCGGCCCGCTCGCCGATATGCTCGACTACGTGAACGGCAGCTCGCTCGGCATCATGGCGCGGCACCAGACCGAAAAGATTCGCGCGCAAGGGCCCGCGTCGCTCGCGCTGAAGCTGACGATCCCGCGCACGCCGAAGCCGCATATCGGCGTGGAAGGTGCGCTCGGCTTCCAGAACAATCGCCTGAGCGTGAGCAATGCGCCGTCGCTGTCGCAGCTGAACGGCCGGGTGCGCTTCACCGAACGAACGGCCGAGGTCGAGCGGCTCTCCGGCCAGTTCCTCGGCGGTGACGTGCATGCGAACGGCGGCTTGCGGCAAGACGGCACGTACGCGCTCGCGCTCAACGGCCACATCGCCGTCGATGCCGCGCGCGAACTGCATCTGCATGGCCCGGCCGCACAGGTGCTCACGCATATGAGCGGCAGCGCGCCTTATGCATTGCGCGTCACCGGCGCGAAGGGCCGCCTGCCGGAGGTCAGCGCCAACTCTGATCTGAGCGGCCTCGGGCTCGATTTTCCAGCGCCGTTCAAAAAGACTGCCGGCACGCCGATGCCGCTGCACTTCTCGGTCAATCCGTCGACGCTGCCGGGCGAAGCCGGCCTCGAACGCGCCGACCTGACGTTGGGGCCGGTCGCCGCCGCGTATCTGCTGCGCTATCGGCCGAACGCGCAGCCGCGTACGTCACCGACCGTCGTGCGCGGCGCGATCGGCGTGAACCGGCCGGTCGACCTGCCGTCCGAGGGCGTGGTCGCCGCGGCGGACATCAAGGAGATCGATGCCGACGCCTGGCGCGCGCTCGCCGCGCAGCTGCGCGCGGGCGTGAGCGCGGGCGGGGCGAATGGCGTGAACGGCGCTGCGAACGGCGGCAATACCGCCAGCAGCGCGGCCACACCCGCGGCCGCGCCTACGGCCGTGCCGAATCCCATGCTCACGCAGTTCCTGCCGAACCGCTTCGCGCTGCACATCGACATGCTTACGCTGCTCAAGCGTCACTGGGACAACGTGATCGTCGGCGCGTCGCACGCGGACCGTACGTGGCAGGCGAACATCGCGTCGAATCAGGTGTCAGGCCACGTGTCGTGGCTGCCGGGAGCGACCCGCGAATCGCCTGGCGAACTGCAGGCGCGCTTCGCGCGCGTCGTGATTCCGTCGGTCGCGGACAAGGACCTGCTCGGTCCGGCGATGTCGGCGCCCGCGCTGAACATGCCGTCGATCGATCTGGTCGTCGACGAACTGATCGTGCACGATCGCAACGTCGGCCGGCTCGAGGTCGACGCGCACAACTTCGAAGAAAACGGCGTGCCGGTCTGGCAGCTCGACAAGCTCGACGTGACGAACCCCACCGCGACGCTGAGCGCGACCGCGAACTGGCGCACCTCGACCGAACTGCCCATCTCGGCCGACGAAGCCATGCCGCGCCGCACCGTGTTCGATTTCAAGCTCGACATCAAGGATGCCGGCGCGATGCTCGAGCGCTTCGGTCTGCCGAGGACGCTCAGGGGCGGCACCGGCTCGATTCAGGGCAAGGCCGTGTGGCAGGGCGGCCCGACCACGATCGACTATTCGACGCTGAACGGCAACCTCGCGCTGGATCTACGCCACGGTCAGATCCTGAAGGTCGATCCGGGCGTCGCGACGCTGCTCGGCGTGCTGAGCCTGCAAAGCCTCGCGCGCATCGCCACACTCAATTTCCACGATGTGATCGGCGAGGGCCTGCCGTTCTCGAGCGTGACGGGTACCGCGCAGATTCATGACGGCATCGCCCGCACCGACAACTTCAGGATGGTGACCGCGCCGGCCCGCGCCGAGATGGTGGGCTCGGTCGACATCGCGCAGAAGAGCCAGGACCTGCACCTGCACGTAGTGCCGACCGTCAGCGCCGGCTCCGCGGTGATCGCCGCGACGGTCATCAATCCGCTGATCGGCCTCGGCGCACTGATCGCCGATATCGCGTTCACGCATGGGGTGTCGCACGTATTCGCGCGCGACTACGCGATCACCGGCTCGTGGTCGAAACCGCACGTCGAGCGGGTGACGGGCGAACGGGGTAAGATTGACGCTCCGGCTTCGACCGTGCAAGCGCACTGAGCTCCGGTTTCCCTGGCGCCGCCGTCTCGAACCACGCGGCCGCTCGTGCCGCTCTATCGACTCAATGCGCCAACGGGGCCGAGCCAGCCCAGAACCATGCATGCGGCGCCCGCGCTTCACACCGCCGCCCGCCGGGAGTCTTTCGACACGCTCATGAGCGAAACACACGTCACTTCAACCGCATCCGCCGCAACCTCCAGCGGCCTTGTAGCCAGCCCCTTCCGGGTCGCCGCGCTGCAGATGGTCAGCTCGCCGGATCGCGATCGCAATCTCGCCGACGCAGAGCGCCTGATCGCCGAAGCCGCCGCCGACGGCGCGCAACTCGTGCTGCTCCCCGAGTATTTCTGTTTCATGGGCTTCAAGGACACCGACAAGCTCGCCGTGCGCGAGCCACATCAGGACGGCCCGATCCAACGCTTTCTCGCCGACGCCGCGCGCCGCCACCAGATCTGGGTGATCGGCGGCACCCTGCCGCTGAACGCACCGGAGCCGTCGCGCGTACTGAACACGACGCTGGTGTTCGACCCGAACGGCAACGAGGCCGCGCGCTACGACAAGATCCACCTGTTCAACTTCGAAAAGGGCGAAGAATCGTTCGACGAAGCGCGCACGATTCGACCCGGCACCTCGGTGCAAAGCTTCGAGGCGCCGTTCGGCCGGGTCGGCCTGTCGGTCTGCTACGATCTGCGCTTTCCCGAGCTGTACCGGCGCATGGGCGACTGCGCGCTGATCGTGGTGCCGTCGGCGTTTACCTACACGACCGGCCGCGCGCATTGGGAGCTGCTGCTGCGCACTCGCGCGATCGAAAACCAGTGCTATGTGCTCGCCGCGGCGCAAGGCGGCAAACATGAAAACGGCCGCCGCACCTGGGGCCACAGCATGCTGATCGACCCGTGGGGCGAGATCGTCGCGGTGCGCGACGAGGGCGCCGGCGTGGTCGCGGGCAACCTCGAACGCGCGCGCATCGACGAAGTGCGGCAGAGCCTGCCGGCATGGCGTCATCGCGTGCTGACCTGAAACCGACATTGAAACTGCGGCGCCTGCCACGCATATAGCGACGCAGGCGCTCCCCGACCCCTTCGTATCGAGCAGAACATACTTCGCATGAACATCATCGAACCCGGTATCCGTAATCTCGCCGCCGCCAAGGACATCCTCCTCACGCCCTATGGTCTCGACGAATCGCTGCTCACGCGCACGCTCGCCGAAATCTTCACGCACCGCGTCGACTACGCGGACCTGTACTTCCAGACCACCCGCAGCGAAGCGTGGAGTCTCGAGGAAGGCATCGTGAAGTCGGGCAGCTTCAGCATCGATCAGGGTGTCGGCGTGCGCGCCGTGTCGGGCGAGCGCACCGCATTCGCCTACTCGGACGATCTGTCGCCCGAAGCGATCCGCCAGGCGGCCATCGCCACGCGCGCGATCGCCAAGGCAGGCGGCGGCAAGCAGAAGATCCAGGTGGCGTCGTCGCTGACCGGCATCGCCGGGCGCGATCTGTACCTGCCGTCCGACCCGCTGCATTCGCTCGACGCCACCGCCAAGGTCAAACTGCTCGAGCGCATCGAGCAGATGGCGCGCGGCCGCGACCCGCGCATCCAGCAGGTGATGGCGGGCCTCGCCGGCGAATACGACGTGGTGCTGGTCGCGCGCAGCGACGGCGGCTTCGCGGCCGACATCCGGCCGCTCGTGCGTGTCTCGGTGACGGTGATCGCCGAGCAGAACGGCCGCCGCGAGATCGGCAGCGGCGGCGGCGGCGGGCGTTTCGACTACGGCTATTTCACCGATGAAGTGCTGTCGCGCTATGTCGACGACGCGGTGCACGCCGCTCTCGTCAATCTCGACGCGCGTCCGGCGCCGGCCGGTGCGATGACCGTCGTGCTCGGGCCGGGCTGGCCCGGCGTGCTGCTGCACGAGGCGATCGGCCACGGGCTCGAGGGCGACTTCAACCGCAAAGGGTCGTCGGCATTCGCGGGACGCATCGGCGAGCAGGTCGCCGCGAAGGGCGTCACCGTGGTCGACGACGGCACGCTGCCGAATCGTCGCGGCTCGCTCAATATCGACGACGAAGGTAATCCGACCCAGTGCACGACGCTGATCGAGGACGGCATCCTGAAGGGCTACATCCAGGACACCCTGAACGCGCGTCTGATGAAGATGCCGGTCACCGGCAACGCTCGGCGCGAATCGTACGCGGCGCTGCCGATGCCGCGCATGACCAACACGTACATGCTGAACGGCGACAAGGACCCGCAAGAAATCCTCGCGTCCGTGAAGAACGGCCTGTATGCGGTGAACTTCGGCGGCGGTCAGGTCGACATCACGAACGGCAAATTCGTGTTCTCGGCCTCCGAGGCGTACATGATCGAGAACGGCAAGATCACGTATCCGGTCAAGGGCGCGACGCTGATCGGCAGCGGACCGGAATCGCTGAAGTACGTCACGATGATCGGCAACGACATGAAGCTCGATTCGGGCGTGGGCGTGTGCGGCAAGGAAGGCCAGAGCGTGCCGGTGGGCGTCGGTCAACCGACGCTGCGCATCGAGCGGATGACGGTCGGCGGCACGGCCTGATTTCGTCACGGATGCACGCTTCGCGCACGCAAGGCGCGAAGCGTGCGGGTTTTCCGCATTTTTCGACGCCCCAGCTTGTCAGCCGAGCCTGTACCGGGTTATAAACTCACTCACCCTTTTTGACCAGCGACGCATTCACTTCGCCATGTCCGCCAAGTTTTATTTTTACTTTTTTTGGTATCTCAGACCGCTGGCGGATCGAGAGGGGTGTTAGTGCACGCAGGACACCGAGAATTCCCGAAAAACCGCCAGCTAGCCTGGCGGTTTTTTTTCGTCTCACGCTTTTCGATACCTGACTGACATTTTGTCGTTGACCATTTTTTGATCGTCGTCCGCTCTGGCCTCGCTGTTTGATCACTGGCTGATCGCCCCCGTTGCCCGCGCGAACACGCTACGAACCGATTCAGGAGAACAACATGCCCCCGCACAATACCGATGATGTCCGCATTCGCGAATTGAAGGAACTCACGCCGCCCGCTCACCTGATCCGCGAATTTGCCTGCGACGAGACGGTTTCCAACGTGATCTACGACTCGCGCACCGCGATGCATCGCATTCTGCACGGCATGGACGATCGTCTGATCGTCGTGATCGGCCCGTGCTCGATTCACGATCCGAAGGCCGCGATCGAATACGCGGGGCGTCTGATCGAGCAGCGCAAGCGCTTTGCCGGCGAACTCGAAGTCGTGATGCGCGTGTACTTCGAAAAGCCGCGTACGACGGTGGGCTGGAAGGGTCTCATCAACGACCCGCATATGGACAACAGCTTCAAGATCAACGAAGGTCTGCGCACCGCGCGCGAACTGCTTCTGCGCATCAACGAACTCGGCCTGCCGGCCGGCACCGAGTACCTCGACATGATCAGCCCGCAGTACATCGCGGATCTGATCTCCTGGGGTGCCATCGGCGCGCGCACGACCGAATCGCAGGTGCACCGGGAGCTGGCTTCGGGACTGTCGTGCCCGGTCGGCTTCAAGAACGGCACGGACGGCAACGTGAAGATCGCCGTCGACGCGATCAAGGCCGCCTCGCAGCCGCACCATTTCCTGTCGGTCACGAAGGGCGGCCACTCGGCGATCGTATCGACCGCGGGCAACGAGGACTGCCACGTGATTCTGCGCGGCGGCAAAACGCCGAACTACGACGCCGACAACGTCAACGCGGCCTGCGCGGACATCGGCAAGGCGGGTCTCGCCGCGCGTCTGATGATCGATGCGAGCCACGCGAACAGTTCGAAGAAGCACGAGAACCAGATTCCGGTGTGCGCGGACATCGGCCGTCAGATCGCCGCGGGTGACGAGCGGATCGTCGGCGTGATGGTGGAGTCGCACCTCGTCGCGGGTCGCCAGGATCTGCAGGAAGGCTGCGAGCTCACGTACGGCCAGAGCATTACCGATGCGTGTATCGGCTGGGACGAAAGCGTCGCGGTGCTCGAAGGCCTTGCCGAAGCGGTCAGGCAGCGCCGCGTCGCGCGCGGCAGCGGCAACTGAACACCTGCCCCGCCGCCACTGCGGGGGCTTGTCGGCAGTCCGTAGAAGAAACCCGGTTCAATATCGAACCGGGTTTTTTTATTGGCCATTCGGACGAATGGTACTCAGCCTGCTGCCTCGATATCGTCATAGCTCGTTGCCTGGTCGCTTACACGCTTGACCAGGCCGGAGAATGCGTATAAGATTTTATACATGAGGTGGCGATGGAGCAGGAAAAAGAAATTCGCTGGTTAGGCTCCAGCTACCGTGATTTGCTCGCTTTTCCCAACGAAGCGCGTCGTCTCGCAGGGTTTCAGCTTCACAAGATTCAGTCAGGACTCGACCCTGACGACTGGAAACCGTTCGAGTCTATCGGCGCGGGAACGCGCGAAATTCGCATCAGAGACGAGGACGGCATTTTTCGCGTGATGTACGTCGCCAAATACGCCGAAGCGCTGTACGTGCTGCATTGCTTTCAGAAGAAAACGCAGAGGCTCGGACCGCACGACAGAAGAATTGCCGAAACGCGCTACCGCGCCATCACCCATTACAGGACCACCCAGCCATGACGATCGACACCAACATTCGTCACGTAACGCGAGCCGGCGCGAACGTGTTCCTCGAACTCGGTTTTTCCGCCGATGAAGCGAAGCGCCTTCACGCGGCGTCGCAAAAGCAGATCAACGACACGCGGCTGCTCAAGGAACAGCTGATGACCGAGCTGTCCACGTGGATCGAACAGCATCATCTGAAGCAGGCCGAGGCGGCCGAAATCCTGATGGTGTCGCGCCCGCGCGTGTCCGACGTCGTCAACAAGAAAACCACCAAGTTCACGATCGACACGCTCGTGGAAATGCTGAGCCGCATCGGCAAGCCGGTCACGCTCGCCGTCGGTTGAGCGTCGGCTCGTGCGAAGCACCGTGCGTGTCCATGCGCACATGTGCGTCGCCATTCAAGGCGCGCCGCGATCGTGCTGCCACAGCACGTCGGTGCCGCCGTCCGCGCGATTGAGCACGCGCGCCAGCACGAACAGCAGATCGGACAGCCGGTTCACGTACTGACGTGGCGCCGCGTTCAGCGCCTCGTGTTCGCCAAGCGCGACGATCGCCCGCTCCGCGCGGCGGCAAACGGTACGGCACACATGCGCGAGCGCGGCCGCGCGCGAACCGCCCGGCAGAATGAATTCCTTCAGCGGCGGCAGCGTGGCGTTGTAGTCGGCGAGCCAGCCGTCGAGCTGCGCGAGATGCTGTTCGGTAATCATCGTGTGACCGGGAATGCACAGCTCGCCGCCCAGATCGAACAGGTCGTGCTGGATTGCGACCAGCGCCGCGCGTACGTTCTCGGGCAGGTTCTCGCACAACAGCACGCCGAGATTCGAATTGAGTTCGTCGACGTCGCCAATCGCGGCGATACGCGCGCTGTCCTTGCGCACGCGGCGACCGTCGCCGAGACCGGTGGTGCCGTCGTCGCCGGTGCGAGTGGCGATCTTGCTGAGGCGATTGCCCATGACGTCTCCCATGTATTAGTGACGATGCTGCCAGCTGGTTTGTCCATATTGCACGCATCGCGAAATCGCCGCCATTATATGAGCGCAAGCCGACCCAGCGCTGCCTGGCGGGCGAACGGCGTAAAATGAAACACTTGCTGCAAACAGACCGTTATTTAAAGAAACTTTCATGGGACCGGAGCAAGCGTTGAAGCGCCAACTCCGATCGAGCTAAAGCATGGGACCGGAGTAAGCGCTGTAGCGCTAACTCCGGTCGACACAGGAGACATGCGTGAACCATCCCGTGCCGCCGGCGCCGCTACGCCGGCCGTTTCCCGCCGAATTGCTGAACCAGCTAAAAGCCGCTTTCGGCGATCGCGTTTCCGTTGCCGAAGCCGTGCGTGCGCACCACGGCCGCGACGAATCACCGTTCGATCCGCAACTGCCTGACGCCGTCGTGTTCGCGCGTACAAGCGAAGACGTGCAAACCGCCGTCAAGCTGTGCGGCCAGTACGACGTGCCGATCATTCCGTACGGCAATGGCTCGTCGCTCGAAGGACATCTGCTTGCCGTGCAAGGCGGCGTGTCGATCGATCTGTCGGAAATGAACCGGGTGTTGTCGATCAACGCCGAAGACCTGACCGTCACCGTCGAGCCCGGCATCTCGCGCAAGCAACTGAACGAAGCGCTGCGCGACACCGGCCTGTTCTTCCCGATCGACCCCGGCGCGGACGCGAGCATCGGCGGCATGTCGGCAACCCGCGCGTCGGGTACTAACGCCGTGCGCTACGGCACGATGCGCGAGAACGTGCTCGGCCTGACGGTCGTGCTCGCCGATGGCCGCGTGATCAAGACCGGCTCGCGCGCGCGCAAATCGTCGGCGGGGTACGACCTCACGCGCCTGTTCGTCGGCTCGGAAGGCACGCTCGGCGTGATAACGGAAATCACGCTGCGCCTCTATCCGCAGCCGGAGGCGGTGTCGGCCGCGGTATGCACGTTCCCGTCGATGGGCGATGCGGTGCGCGCGGTCATCGAGACGATCCAGATCGGCGTGCCGATCGCGCGTGTCGAGTTCGTCGATGCACTTGCGATCCGCTCGATCAATCGCCATTCGAATCTGACACTGCGCGAAGCGCCCACATTGTTCTTCGAATTTCACGGCACCGAGGCCGGCGTCAAGGAACAGGCCGAACTCGTGCAGGAAATCGCCGCACAGAATGCCGGTGAAGGCTTCGAATGGGCGACGCGCCCCGAAGACCGCAGCCGTCTGTGGAACGCGCGTCACAACGCGTATTTCGCGATGCTGCAACTGAAGCCCGGCTCGCGCGCGGTCACCACCGACGTCTGCGTGCCGATCTCGCGTCTCGCGGAGTGTGTGGTCGAAACGGAGCAGGACCTATTGGCCTCGCCGCTGCCCTGCCCGATCGTCGGCCATGTCGGCGACGGAAACTTCCACGTCGCGATCCTGATCGATCCCGACAAGCCCGAAGAGCTCGAGGAAGCCGAGCGCCTGAACCACCGCATCGTGCAGCGCGCGCTGCGGATGGACGGCACCTGCACCGGCGAGCATGGCATCGGCCTGCACAAGATGGGCTTTCTGCTCGAGGAGCACGGCGACGTCGCGGTCGACACGATGCGCTCCATCAAGCACGCGCTAGACCCTCGCAATCTGATGAACCCGGGCAAGATTTTCGCCTGGGCGGCGGCCTGATCGACATTGCGCATACCGGCCGCGACAAACCGCTGACGCGCCCGGCGGCAACCGCGCCAAGCTGAACACGCAAGTGATTCGAAGCAGGCAGCACGAAACAGCCGGCTCGAACCAGCAAGCCGGACCGGCGCAAGCCACGAGGAGACAACTCACATGAACGCACCCGCTGAACTGTCGGCCGAAGTCCTCGCGCAGCGTCAGCGCGAAGTCGTGCAGGCGCTGATGGCCGTGTTGCCGACCCACTGTCTGCTGTATCGCGAAGAAGACACCGTCGCGTACGAATGCGACGGGCTCGCCGCGTACCGGCGTCTGCCGCTCGCGGTCGTGTTGCCGGAAACCGAATCGCAGGTGCAGCGCATCGTGCAGATCTGCCATCGCCTCGAGGTGCCCATCGTGCCGCGCGGCGCGGGCACCGGGCTGTCCGGCGGCGCGATGCCGATTCGGCACGGCGTGGTGGTATCGCTCGCGCGCTTTCGCAAGATCGTCGAAGTCGACTCGTACGCGCGCATCGCGACCGTGCAGCCGGGCGTGCGCAATCTGGCGATCTCCGAAGCCGCGGCGCCGTATGGTCTTTACTATGCGCCGGATCCGTCGTCGCAGATTGCCTGCACGATCGGTGGCAACGTGTCAGAGAATTCGGGCGGCGTGCATTGCCTGAAGTACGGCCTCACCGTGCACAACGTGCTGCGCGTGCGCGCGGTCACGATGGAAGGCGAGATCGTCGAATTCGGCTCGCTCGCGCCCGACGCGCCGGGGCTCGATCTGCTCGCGGTGCTGATTGGCAGCGAGGGCATGTTCGCGATCGTCACCGAGGTCACCGTCAAGCTGATCCCGAAGCCGCAAACCGCGCAGGTCATCATGGCCAGCTTCGACGACGTCGTCAAAGGCGGCGACGCCGTTGCGGGCATCATCGCGGCGGGCATCATTCCGGCCGGCCTCGAGATGATGGACAAGCCCGCCACGCGCGCGGTCGAGGAGTTCGTCAACGCCGGCTACGACCTCGACGCGGCGGCGATCCTGCTGTGCGAATCGGACGGCACGCCCGAGGAAGTCGCAGCCGAGATCGTGCGCATGACCGCGGTGCTGCGCGAGCACGGCGCGACCCGTATCCAGATTTCACGCACGGAAGCCGAGCGCCTGCGCTTCTGGTCCGGGCGCAAGAACGCGTTTCCGGCCGCCGGCCGCATTTCGCCGGACTACTACTGCATGGACGGTACCGTGCCGCGCCGCAGTATCGGGCCGCTGCTCGCGCGCATCGAGGAGATGGAGAAGACCTACCAGTTGCGCTGCATCAACGTATTCCATGCCGGCGACGGCAACATGCACCCGCTGATCCTGTTCAACGGCAACGACCAGGACGAGTGGCATCGCGCCGAGTTGTTCGGTTGCGACATCCTCGAAGCTTGCGTCGAGCTGGGCGGCACGGTGACGGGCGAGCATGGCGTCGGCATCGAGAAGATCAATTCGATGTGCGTGCAGTTCTCGCCCGAAGAGCGCGACACGTTCCACGCGGTCAAGCGAGCATTCGACGCGCCCGGCCTGTTGAACCCCGACAAGGGCATCCCGACGCGGGCGCGCTGTGCCGAATACGGCAAGATGCACGTGCGCGGCGGCCTGCTGCCTCATCCCGAGCTGCCGCGCTTCTAGCGGCTGGCGTTTGCAGCGCGCATCCACCGTTGGCCCCGCCCGCGCTGATGCTGGCGCGGCCTGCGCGGCGCTTTGCGCCCTCCCCTCCAGACCGATGCCGCGCCCCGTCATGCGGGTGCGCTCCGGCTTGCCAGCGAGCCGCCGCCCGGTACAATCAAACGAAACACAACGAGCAGGCCACCATGGAAGAGGACGACATCGTCGCCGTATGGTCCGAACGCGTGCGTTCGGCCAGCGCCGAGGGACGCGCGCTGCGCATCCGCGGCGGCGGCACCAAAGACTGGTATGGCCAGACGCTGGAAGGTGAGATCCTCGACACGCGCGCTTATCGCGGCATCATCGCGTACGATCCGGCCGAGCTCGTGATCACCGCGCGCGCGGGGACACCGCTGCTGGAAATCGAAGCCGCGCTCGCCGAGCACAACCAGATGCTACCGTTCGAGCCGCCGCACTTCGGGCCGCAGGCCACCTTCGGCGGCTGCATCGCCGCTGGCATTTCGGGGCCGCGCAGGCCGGCCGTCGGCGCCGCGCGCGACTTCGTGCTCGGCGCCGTCGTGATGAACGGCCAGGGGCAGGTGCTGCACTTCGGCGGCCAGGTCGTCAAGAACGTCGCGGGTTACGACGTGTCGCGGCTGCTCGCGGGCTCGCTCGGCACGCTCGGGCTGATCCTCGAGCTGTCGGTCAAAGTGCTGCCGCGGCCGCAGGTCGAAGCCACGCTGAAGTTCGACATGAACGGCACCGACGCGGTACGCAAGCTCAACGAATGGGGCGGCCGGCCCCTGCCGATCACCGCGAGCGCATGGCGCAACGGCACGCTCGCGGTGCGCCTGGGCGGCGCGGAAGCCGCGGTCAAGGCAGCGCGCACCGGGCTCGGCGGCGAAGTCGTCGATGCGGTCGAAGCTGAACGCTTCTGGGCCGGCCTGCGCGAACAGACCGATTCGTTTTTCGCGGGCATTCCACCGAAGGCCGCGCTGTGGCGTCTCGCGCTACCGTCGATCACCGAGCCGCTGCAGCTGCCCGGCGCGCAACTGATGGAATGGGGCGGCGGCCAGCGCTGGTGGATCACTGACACCGACGCGCAAACCGTGCGCATCAGCGCGAAACAGGCCGGCGGCCACGCGACCATCTTCCGCAGCGGCCACGGCTACGATCGTGGCGCCGGCGTATTCACACCGCTGCCCGCGCCGCTGATGAAAATCCATCGCGGCCTCAAACATGCATTCGACCCGGCCCGCATCTTCAACCGCGGCCGTCTCTACTCCGACTTCTGAGCGACGCGATGCAAACCAACCTCGCGGACTTCATTCGTAATACGCCCGATGGCAACGAAGCGGACGCCATCCTGCGCAAATGCGTGCATTGCGGTTTTTGCACCGCCACCTGCCCAACCTACCAACTGCTCGGCGACGAGCTCGACGGCCCGCGCGGGCGCATCTATCTGATCAAGCAGATGGTCGAAGGCGCGCCGGTCACGCGCAGCACGCAGGTTCACCTCGACCGCTGCCTGACCTGCCGCAATTGCGAATCGACCTGCCCGTCGGGCGTGCAATATGGGCGGCTCGTCGAAATCGGCCGCAAGCTCACCGAAGAGAAAGTCACGCGTCCGCTCAATCAGCGGCTGATGCGGCGCCTGCTCGCGAGCGTGCTGCCGAACAGCGCGATCTTCACGCCGGCGATGCGGCTGGGTCAGCACGTGCGCGGCCTGCTGCCGAAGAAGCTGCGCGACAAGGTGCCCGCGCGCCAGCACCCGCTCGAATGGCCGAGCGCAAAACACGAACGCAAGGTGCTGATGCTGGCGGGCTGCGTGCAACCGTCAATGATGCCGAACGTCAACATCGCGACCGCGCGCGTGTTCGATGCGCTCGGCATCGAAACGCTGATCGCGCCCGACGCCGGCTGCTGCGGCGCGATCCGCCTGCACCTCGGCTACCACGACGAAGCGCTCGACGACCTGCGCACGAACATCGACGCATGGTGGCCCTACGTCGAACAGGGCGTTGAAGCGATCGTGATGAACGCGTCGGGCTGCGGCGCGACGGTCAAGGAATACGCGCACCTGCTGCGCCTCGATCCGAACTATGCCGAGAAGGCGCGCCGCATCGTCGAATTGACGCGCGACGTCTCCGAGATCCTGCCCGAGTTCGAAGAACAGCTCGTCGCCATCACGCGCCGCCGCTCGGTACACACGGTCGCGTTTCATCCACCCTGCACGCTGCAGCATGGCCAGCAGATCCGCGGCAAGGTCGAGCAACTGCTCGGCGCGCTCGGCGTCGAAGTGCGCCTGCCCGCCGACAGCCATCTGTGCTGCGGCTCGGCCGGCACCTACTCGCTGCTGCAGCCGCGCATGTCGTACGCGCTGCGCGACCAGAAGCTCGCGCGTTTGCAGGCGCAGGAGCCGCAGGTGATCGTGTCGGCGAACGTCGGTTGCATCGCGCATCTGCAAAGCGGTACGTCGACGCCGGTCGCGCACTGGATCGAATTGGTCGAGCACATGCTGTCCGTATAATCGGGGCATCGTCTTCGCTGAACACCGGTTCGTTCCATGTCCGATCTGCCTCACAATCTCGCCGACGTGCACGAGCGCATCGCCAGGGCCGCGCAAGCGGCCCACCGCGACGCGCAGTCCGTGACGCTGCTCGCGGTCTCCAAGACGTTTCCCGCCGATGCCGTGCGCGCCGCTCATGCGGCCGGTCAGCGCGCATTCGGCGAGAACTACGTGCAGGAAGCGCTCGACAAGATCCAGGCACTTGCCGATCTGCGCGCGTCGCTCGAATGGCATTTCATCGGGCCGCTGCAATCGAACAAGACGCGACCCGTCGCCGAGCATTTCGACTGGGTACATTCGGTCGATCGGCTGAAGATCGCGCAGCGGCTGTCGGAGCAGCGCCCGGACCACCTGCCGCCGCTCAACGTGTGCCTGCAGGTCAACGTCAGCGGTGAAGCGTCGAAGAGTGGCGTCGCCATCGCCGAGGCGGCCGCTATCGCGCAGCAGATCGCCGCGCTGCCGAAGCTGAAGCTGCGCGGACTGATGTCGATTCCCGAACCGGGCGGCGATCTCGCAGAACAACGCGCGCCGCATCGCCAATTGCGCGAGTTGTTCGAGCGCTTGCGTAACGACGGGCTCGCGCTCGATACGCTGTCGATGGGCATGTCGGCCGATCTTGAAGCAGCCGTGCTCGAAGGCGCGACGATCGTGCGCGTCGGCACCGCGATCTTCGGCGCACGCGATTATTCGCGCTGAGCATTTCCACGGGCCTTGCGCGAACCTGGCTGCGCGAAGCCCTCACCGCATCTCATCTGAACCTACCCGGACCATCATGAAAATTGCGTTTATCGGCGGCGGCAACATGGCCGCGGCGTTGATCGGCGGCCTCATCAAGCGGGGCGTCGCGCCCGCGGACCTGTACGCGGTCGATCCGAACGAAGACGCGCGCCAGCGCAACGAGCAGCAATTCGGCATCCGCACCGGCGCGGCCGCCGACGTCACGCTCGCCGACTACGACGCGGTCGTGCTCGCGGTGAAGCCGCAGATCCTGAAGAGCGTCGCCGGGACGCTGGCGCCGCATCTGCGCGCGTCGCAACTCGTCGTCAGCATCGTCGCGGGCATTCGGATCGGCGACATGTCGCGCTGGCTCGCTGGCCACAACCGCATCGTGCGCGTGATGCCGAATACGCCGGCGCTGATCGGCAGGGGCGTCACGGGTCTCGTCGCCAGCGGCAGCGTCGACGAAGCGGGCCGCGAGCTCGCCTCGCAGGTGCTCGGCGCGGTCGGCGAAACCGTCTGGTTCGACGACGAAGCGAAGATCGACGCGGTCACCGCGATCTCGGGCAGCGGGCCGGCCTACGTGTTCTATTTCATCGAAGCGCTGCAGGAAGCCGCGCGCCAGCTCGGTATGGACGAAGCGCAGGGCCGCGCGCTGGCGGTCGCGACCTTCACGGGCGCCGCGCAACTCGCGGCCAATTCCGACGAGCCGCCGAGCGTGCTGCGCGAGCGCGTGACATCCAAAGGCGGCACGACCGCGGCAGCACTCGCCTCGTTCGAAGCGAGCGGCATCAAGGACGCGATCGTGCGCGGCGCACTGGCCGCCGACGCGCGGGCGCGCGAGATGGGCGACGAATTCGGCAAGCAGTAACGCGAACCGGCGTCGAAAAGAAACAGCGGAAACAGACACGCCGTAGCGCGACTGTCCCTCTTCTCATCAGGGCAGGCGCCTACGGCGTGTAGAAACGCAGCGGTCTGAAGCCAGAAAAGCGCTGACGCGAATTAAAACGAAGCCACCACGTAATGCGCGGCGATCCCCGCGAACAACGCGCCGCCGAGCCAGTTGTTGTGACGGAACGCGGCAAAGCACGGCATGCGCTCGCGATGGCGGATCAGCGTGTAGTGATAGATCGCGCAACCCACCGCGACCGCCCAGCCGATCCAGTACAGCGGACCAAACCCGAGCGTCACGCCGATGCCGACGTAAATCCCGAGCGTCACCGCATAGCACAGCATGACCGCGGCCACGTCGAAACGGCCGAACGTCAGCGCCGACGTCCGGATGCCGATCTTGATGTCGTCGTCGCGATCGACCATCGCGTATTCGGTGTCGTACGCAACGGCCCAGAAGATATTCGCGACCAGCATCAACCACGCGAGCAGCGGCACGTGATCCTGCACAGCGGCGAACGCCATCGGAATACCGAAGCCGAACGCGATGCCCAGATACGCCTGCGGAATCGCGAAGAAGCGCTTCACGAACGGATACGTGCCCGCGACGAACAGCGCGACCACCGACAACTCCTTGGTCAATGCATTGAGCGGCTGAATCAGTAGAAACGCGACCAGCGACAGCACGGTTGCCAACACGACCGCTTCCCACGCATTGATCTTGCCGGACGTGATCGGCCGGTTCTCGGTGCGCTTCACGTGACGGTCGAAATCGCGGTCCGCGTAGTCGTTGATCGCGCAGCCGGCCGAGCGCATCAGCACCGTGCCGAGCGTGAAGATCACCAGCAATTGCCACGACGGATGACCGCCGGACGCGATCCACAGTGCGTTGAGCGTCGGCCACAGCAGCAGCAGGCTGCCGATCGGCTTGTCCATGCGCACGAGGCGCAGATACAGGGGAAGTCGGGCGAACATGGGACGAATTCGGTGAAGTGCGAACACGGTGCGCCTATTTTACGGGAAGCGCACGGCGGCCCAGGATTCGCGCGGCCGCGTATCGAAGTGCCACGCGCTCGAATCTGTGCGTCGTGCGGCAGCGGCGCAAAAAACAAAGCCTCCCGTGCAGGGAGGCTTGTGCGCTTTTTACACGGCGCGCGCGATGCCGGCGCCGGCATCGGACTTGACTCGACCGGCTCAGCTGCGCCAAATCAGGCGAGCAGCGAGCGCAGCATCCATGCGGTCTTTTCGTGTGTCTGCATGCGTTGCGTGAGCAGGTCGGCGGTCGGCTCGTCGTTGGCGGCTTCCGTCGACGGGAAAATCGCGCGCGCGGTGCGCACCACGGCTTCCTGACCTTCGACCAGCTGACGGATCATGTCTTCCGCGACCGGCACGCCGTCCGCTTCGGGGATCGACGACAGCTTCGCGAAATCCTTGTAGCTGCCCGGCGCATGCACGCCCAATGCACGGATGCGTTCGGCGATCGAGTCGACCGCGAGCGCGAGTTCGTTGTACTGCGTTTCGAACATCAGATGCAGCGTATTGAACATCGGACCCGTGACGTTCCAGTGGAAGTTGTGGGTCTTCAGGTACAGCGTGTAGGTGTCGGCGAGCAGACGCGACAGCCCTTCGGCGATCTTCTTGCGATCCTTGTCGCTGATCCCGATGTTGACGTGCTGTACTGCTGCGGCGGCTTCTTTCTTGGCCATGATGACTCCTTTGAAGAGTGATACGAACCGGTCGGCAGATGACGGTCAGCGAAAACACGAATAAAACGTTCGACAGTGTAGCGTGAATGCCGCAAGGTTTGCGCAACGCGTGCCCGAGAGCCTTGCTGCGCAGCCATTCTGGCGGTACGGCGCTCAGCCGCCCAGCGCGTGTTGCAACGCCTGCGCGGCGATTACCGCAAAGCCGCTCGCGACGATCGCAAAGCCCAGCGCCTTGCGAAACATCAACGCCTGCCATTGCGCCTGCCATTGCGCCTGCATGCTCGGCGCGGCGGCCCGACCGCCAATGCTCGCCATCATCATCCGAATCATGATCGTACTCCGGGTTCGTCTCGTGACGGACCGCAGCAATGCGCCGCGCCGTCGATGACTTTGCCAATGCTTTGCCACTGCTTTACCATCCGCCGCGTCTATGACGCCTAGCGGTTCCTGCCTTCCCGCAACGCGGCGAGCGCCGCGATCACACCCTCCGCGTAAGCCGGATCGGCGCGGCGGAAATGCTCGATCTGACGCGCAACGATCTCCTGCGGCACGCCGTCGATATGTCGCGCGATATTGCCGAACAGACGCTCACGTTGCGCGTCGTCGAACAGCGCGAACAACATGCGCGGCTGCGTGTAGTAGTCGTCGTCCTCGCGATGCTCGTAACGCGCGACCGCGCCCGCCGCGAGCGGCGGCTCGGACGCGTTCGCGTCCTGCACGAAGTCGCCGAAGCGATTCGGCTCGTAATTCACATTGCCGCCGCGATTGCCGTCGGTGCGCATCGCGCCATCGCGATGAAACGAATGCGGGTTCGGCACGCGCGGCGCATTCACCGGGATCTGGTGATGATTGATGCCGAGCCGGTAACGCTGCGTATCGCCGTACGAGAACAGCCGCCCCTGCAACAGACGGTCCGGCGAAAATCCGATGCCCGGCACTACGTTCGCCGGCGTGAACGCCGCCTGCTCGACGTCCGCGAAATAGTTCGCCGCGTTGCGATTCAGTTCGAGCGTGCCGACGTCGATCAGCGGATAGTCCTTCTGCGACCACACCTTCGTGATGTCGAACGGATTGAAGCGGTAGTTCGCCGCATCCGCTTCCGGCATCACCTGAATTGCGAAGCGCCACTTCGGAAAGTTGCCCGCGTCGATGCTGTTCACCAGATCGCGCTGCGCGCTTTCGCGGTCATTGGCGACTACCTGCGCGGCATCGGCGTCGGTGAAGTTCTCGATGCCTTGCAGCGACTTGAAGTGGAACTTGACCCAGAAACGCTCGTTGCTCGCGTTGATGAACGAGTACGTGTGCGAGCCGAAGCCGTGCATCTGCCGGTAGTTCTTCGGAATGCCGCGATCGCTCATCAGAATCGTCACCTGATGCAGCGACTCCGGATGACTCGACCAGAAGTCCCACGCGGCGACGTTGCTGCGCAGATTCGTGTACGGATCACGCTTCTGCGTATGAATGAAGTCCGGAAACTTGAGCGGATCGCGAATGAAGAACACCGGCGTGTTGTTGCCGACCACGTCCCAGTTGCCTTCTTCGGTGTAGAACTTGATCGAGAAGCCGCGCACGTCGCGCTCGGCGTCGGCCGCGCCACGCTCGCCGGCCACCGTCGAAAAGCGCATGAACAGCGGCGTTTCCTGGCCGACCTGCGCGAATACCTTCGCCTTCGTGTAGCGCGAAATGTCGTGCGTCACCGTCAGCGTGCCGAACGCGCCCGAACCCTTCGCGTGAACGCGCCGCTCGGGAATCACTTCGCGATCGAAGTGCGCGAGCTTTTCGAGCAGCCAGACGTCCTGCAGCACCACGGGGCCACGCGGGCCGGCGGTCATCGAGTTCTGGTTATCGGCGACGGGCGCGCCGGCGGCATTGGTGAGCTTACGTTCGGACATGGACACTCCTGCGTGGTTTCTATCGAATCGGGGGCAAAGCATGCGGCATCCGTGCGCGACGGACGCCGTCACGGGTAGGCACGTCAGGCGGCCAGCACCCGGTCGGCCAGCAACGACACGGCGACCGTACGGATACTCGGCGCGACGGCCGTCGTGGCCGGTTGCGCGGGAAAAGCGTGGATGGGCTGTGAAAGCGCGTGCATGGTGTTTTCCTCCTGGCTTGTCTCGCGCCCCGACTCGGAGTCCGGGCGCTGAGCCTTATCGAATAAAGGGATCGGGCGATCCGTGGAGGAAACTATAGCAACATCTATCGAATATTCTTATTTGATTAATTTAATCTATTAGATAGGGCTTGGGCCCTTTTTGCGGCAGGCCGCACCGGTGTCCGGCGCGGCTGCGGATGCTGGCGAGTCAGTTGACGGCGGCGGGCAGATCGAGCTTTTTGACGCCCGGCAGGTCGCACGCGGCGATTGCGTCACAGATCGCGTCGATCGCGGGCATGCGCGTGAAGCTCTTGCGCCATGCCAGCACGACGCGGCGATCGGGCACCGGCTCGTCGAACGCGACATAGCTGAGCAGGCCCGCGTCGATACCGCCCGCATGTGGCTTGACCTCGTACACCGACATGCGCGGCAGCACGGTAATGCCGACGCCGCTGGCGACCATATGACGAATCGTTTCGAGCGACGAGCCCTCGAAGGTCTTCTGGATGCCGTCGGCGTTCTGCGAAAAGCGCATCAGCTCGGGACACACGCCGAGCACGTGATCGCGGAAGCAGTGCCCGCTGCCGAGCAGCAGCATGGTTTCCTGCTTCAGGTCGTCGGGGTCGATCTTCGGGCGGCTTTCCCATGCGTGGCCGGACGGCAGCGCGACGACGAACGGCTCGTCGTACAGCGGACGCAGCATCAGCCCGGTTTCGGGAAACGGCAGCGCCATGATCGCCACGTCGATTTCGCCCTGCTTGAGCAGCTCGATCAGCTTCAGCGTGTAGTTTTCCTGCAGCATCAGCGGCATTTGCGGCACGCGCCGGATCATCTGCTTGACGAGCGTCGGCAGCAGGTACGGTCCGATGGTGTAGATCACGCCGAGGCGCAGCGGACCGAGCAGCGGGTCCTTGCCCTGCTTGGCGATTTCCTTGATCGCGAGCGTCTGCTCGAGCACGCGTTGCGCCTGCGTAACGATCTGTTCGCCGATCGGCGTCACGCTGACCTCGCTGGTTCCGCGCTCGAAAATCTGCACGTTCAGCTCGTCTTCGAGCTTCTTGATGGCGACGGACAGCGTGGGCTGGCTGACGAAACACGCTTCGGCGGCACGGCCGAAGTGCCGCTCGCGGGCCACCGCCACGATGTATTTCAATTCGGTGAGCGTCATTCGGGGATCAATCAGTCTGATGGATTCGATAGGTTCTAGTTATACACCTATAGGGTCGGTTCGCCAACTTTTTAGCCGTTGTGCTTGCGGCGGGGACGGCGCTCAGGCCTTCAGATACTGCTCGCGCGCGCCGAGCCAGCGCGCCAGATGCTGAATGACCACGTCCGGATATTGGTCGAGCAACGTCGCGGCAGCTTCGCGCGCCGGCTCGATGAGGTGCTGATCGTTCTGCAGGTCGGCGAAACGCAGCATCGCGGCGCCAGACTGCCGCGCGCCGAGGAACTCGCCAGGCCCGCGGATTTCGAGGTCGCGGCGGGCAATCTCGAAGCCGTCGGTGGTTTCGCGCATCGTTTGCAGGCGCGCGCGGGCGGTCATCGACAGCGGTCCGGTGTAGAGCAGCACGCAGACCGACGCGGCGCTGCCGCGCCCCACGCGTCCGCGCAACTGATGCAGCTGCGCGAGACCGAAGCGCTCCGCATGCTCGATCACCATCAACGATGCGTTCGGCACGTCGACGCCGACTTCGATCACCGTGGTCGCGACCAGCAGCTGGATCTCGTTGCGCGAGAACGCGTCCATCACCGTGGCCTTTTCGGCGGGCGCGAGGCGCCCGTGCACCAGCCCGACCTTCAGCTCGGGCAGCGCGGCCACCAGCGTCTCGTAGGTCTCGACCGCGGTTTGCAACTGCAGGGTCTCGCTTTCCTCGATCAGCGGACACACCCAGTACACCTGGCGCCCCGTCAACGCCGCCTCGCGCACGCGGCCGATCACCTCTTCGCGGCGCGCATCGGACACGAGCTTCGTGAGGATCGGGGTGCGGCCGGGCGGCAGTTCGTCGATCGTGGAGACGTCGAGGTCCGCGTAGTAGGTCATGGCGAGCGTGCGCGGAATCGGCGTCGCCGACATCATGAGTTGATGCGGCTGGAAGTCGGCCGCGCCGTCGGCGGCGCCCTGCGCCTTCGCGCGCAACGCGAGCCGTTGCGCGACGCCGAAGCGATGCTGCTCGTCGACGATCACGAGTCCGAGGCGCGCGAACTCGACCGCGTCCTGAATGATCGCGTGCGTGCCGATCACGAGTTGCGCGGTGCCGAGCGCGGCCGCTTCGATCGCGGCGCGCTTCTCCTTCGTCTTCAGACTGCCCGCGAGCCACGCGACACTCACGCCGAGCGGCTCGAGCCAGCCGCGCAATTTGCGCGCGTGCTGCTCGGCGAGAATTTCGGTCGGCGCCATCAGCGCGGCCTGGTAGCCGGCGTCGATCGCCTGCGCGGCGGCGAGCGCCGCGACGATCGTCTTGCCGCTGCCGACGTCGCCCTGCAACAGCCGCTGCATCGGATGCGGCTGCGTCAGATCGAGTGCGATCTCGCCGCCGACGCGCTGCTGCGCGGCCGTCAGCGAAAATGGCAGCGCCTTCAGCAGCCGCGCGACCAGCGCCGACTCGTCGCCGAGCTTGCGGCGCGGCATGGCCGGCGCGGCGCGCGTGCGCCGCTCGTCGTGCGCGCGCTTCAGCGACATCTGCTGCGCGAGCAGCTCCTCGAACTTGATGCGCACCCAGGCCGGATGCGTGCCGTCGATCAGGGCCGTTTCGTCCGACTGCGGGCCCGGATGATGCAGCGTGCGCACCGCGTCCATCAGCGCCGGCACGCCGAGCGGTTCGAGAAACGCGCGCGCGACCGGCGCGGGCAGCAGCTCCGGCAGCGACGTGCGCGCGAGCGCGTTGTCGATCGCCTTGCGCAGATACGCCTGCGACACGCCCGCGGTGCTCGGATAGACCGGCGTCAGCGCCTGCGGCAGCGGCGTGTCTTCATCGACGACGCGCACGCTCGGATGCACCATCTCCATGCCGAAGAAGCCGCCCCGCACGTCGCCGCGCACGCGCAGGCGCGCGCCGGGCGCCATCTGCTTGACCTGCGAGCCGTAGAAATTCAGAAAGCGCAGCACGAGTTCGTCGCCGTCGGCGTCGCGCAGCTTCACGAGCAGCTGCCGGCGCGGGCGATAGGCGATCTCATTGTCGAACACCACGCCTTCGGTTTGCGCGATGCCGCCGGGCAGCAAGTGACCGATCGGCGTCAGCGAGGTTTCGTCTTCGTAGCGCATCGGCAGATGCAGCACGAGGTCGATGTCGCGTGTGAGGCCGAGTTTGGCGAGCTTGTCGGCGGTTTTGACCGGGGCTTTGGCGGCGGCTTTTGCCGCGCCTTTGGTTTTGGCGGCGGGTTTGTCGTCGCTCGCGTGGTCGGCGGCGAATTGATCCGGCGGGTCGCCCGCGTGGCCGCCGGGCTTGTCACCGTCGCGCCCGAGATCGTGGCCAGCGGCCATCATGCCGCCTTGTGCGCCCGCTTGCGCCGCATCCCGCTCCCCCGCCTCCGCCCGCGCACCGCGGCGCCGCGGTTCGGCGCCCGCTTCGAGGGTGGCAACGGACGATCGGCGGTCGGACAAAGGCATAGGCTGCTTCGCAAGTACAATATCGGGTGCTGTCGAAAAGAAGTCGTGCCGCCCTTCGCGCGTCCAGCGTAGGCAGGATGCGGCACAAAGCGCGCGGGCCGCTTCGGCGTCCCGCCATCATAGCCGCCCGGCTCCGGCTTCGGCTCAATTCAGTCCCAAATCAGTCCCAACCCGCTTCCAGTCGTTCGCATGTTTACGCTTTCCGATTTCGATTTCGATCTGCCGCCCGAGCTGATCGCGCAAGTCGCGCTGCCCGAGCGCAGCGCAAGCCGTCTGCTCGACGTGGACGCCGCAGGCGCCGCCGACGGCGCCGCCGACGGCGCCGCGCGCCTGATCGACCGCCGCTTCACCGAACTGCCCGAGTGCCTCGCGCCGGGCGATCTGCTCGTCTTCAACGATACCAAAGTGCTGAAGGCGCGCTTCTTCGGCCAGAAGTCGAGCGGCGGCAAGATCGAAGTGCTGGTCGAGCGCCTGACCGGCGAGCGCAGCGCGCTCGCGCAGATCCGGGCGAGCAAGAGCCCGCAGGCGGGCACGACGATCCGTCTCGCGGATGCGTTCGACGTCACCGTCGGCGAGCGCGTCGATCAGTTCTACACGCTGCATTTCCCCGACGACTGTCTGACGATGATCGAGCAGTACGGCCGTCTGCCGCTGCCGCCGTACATCGAGCACGACCCCGACGCGACCGACGAAACCCGCTATCAGACCGTATTCGCGCAGAACCCGGGCGCGGTCGCCGCGCCGACCGCCGGCCTGCACTTCGACGACACGCTGCTCGCCCGCCTCGACGCCCTCGGCATCGACCGCGCGACGCTGACGCTGCACGTCGGCGCGGGCACGTTTCAGCCGGTGCGCGTCGAAAACATCGCCGAGCACAAGATGCACAGCGAGTGGTATCACCTGCCGCAAGCGCTCGCGGACAAGATCGCCGCGACCAAAGCGCGCGGCAACCGCGTGATCGCGGTCGGCACGACGTCGATGCGCGCGCTCGAAGCCGCCGCGCGCGACGCCGAAGCCGCCGGCCATCCGCTCGGCGCGGCGAGCGCGGAAACCGACATCTTCATCACGCCGGGCTACCGGTTCCGCGTGGTCGACCGGCTGGTCACGAACTTCCATTTGCCGAAATCTACGCTGCTGATGCTGGTGTCGGCGTTCGCGGGCGTCGAGACGATTCGCGCCGCGTACCGTCATGCGATCGACGAGCGCTATCGTTTTTTCAGCTACGGTGACGCGATGCTGCTTACGCGGCGCGATGCATGAGCCGGTTCGAGCACTGCTTCAGCGTATCGGCAGTTTTTCTAGCCGCCGCGATCCCTCGTGGCGGTTTTCATTGATTGCGCCGGACTGTTTTCCGGTCGCCCAGGAGTGATCCCCATGACCCTTGGTCATCCCTTGCAACAGCCTGCCCATGAGCGCCCGCAGAACGGCCTCAGATTCGAACTGCTCGGCACCGACGGCCTCGCGCGCCGCGGCCGCGTCACGCTCAACCACGGCGTGGTGGAGACGCCGATCTTCATGCCGGTCGGCACCTACGGCACCGTGAAGGCGGTCCAGCCGCGCGAGCTCGACGAAATGCACGCGCAGATCATCCTCGGCAATACGTTTCACCTGTGGCTGCGACCCGGCCTCGAAACCATCGAGGCGCACGGCGGCCTGCACCGCTTCATGGGCTGGAAGAAGCCGATCCTGACCGACTCGGGCGGCTTCCAGGTGTTCTCGCTCGGCGATCTGCGCAAGATCACCGAGGACGGCGTCACGTTCGCGTCGCCGATCAACGGCGACCGGCTATTCCTGTCGCCGGAAGTGTCGATGCAGATCCAGAAGGTGCTGAACTCGGACATCGTGATGCAGTTCGACGAATGCACGCCGTACGCGACCGACAACATCCCGACCTCGCACAAGGAAGCCGCCGAATCGATGCGCATGTCGATGCGCTGGGCGCAACGCTCGATCGACGAATTCGAGCGCCTCGGCAATCCGAATGCACTATTCGGCATCGTGCAGGGCGGCATGTTCGAGGATCTGCGCGACGAGTCGCTCGCCGGCCTCGCGCAGAAGAACTTCCACGGCCTCGCGATCGGCGGTCTGTCGGTCGGCGAGCCGAAGGAAGACATGATGCGGATCCTGAACCACATCGGCCCGAAGCTGCCGGCCGACAAGCCGCACTACCTCATGGGCGTCGGCACGCCGGAAGACCTGGTGGCCGGCGTCGCGGCCGGCGTCGACATGTTCGACTGCGTGATGCCCACGCGCAACGCGCGCAACGGCTGGCTCTTCACGCGTTTCGGCGACATCAAGATCCGCAACGCGACGCACAGGAACTCGCTGCGCCCGCTCGACGAGCAATGCGGCTGCTACACCTGCCGCAACTTCACGCGCGGCTATCTGCACCATCTGCATCGCGTCGGCGAAATTCTCGGCGCGCAGCTGAACACGATCCACAACCTGCATTACTACCTGGAACTGATGCAGGAAATGCGCGATGCGATCGAGGCGAAACTGTTCGAGACATTCCGCAAGCGTTTCCACGAAGACCGCGCGCGCGGCGTCGAACCGTCGTCCTGACGGCCCGCCACATGGATTGCGCATGCCGCACGCGGACAACTTACAATTTACTTTCACCGGCCGCTGAATTTGCCCCGAATCGGACCTTTAAACGGTTGATCGCAAAGCCGATTCGCCGCGCCGGCGCGCGTGTGGCCGGTGGTAGAATAATCGGCTGATTTTTTTGATCGTTTGACTGATAACGGAGAGACCAACGTGTCGTTCATTTCCAATGCCTTCGCGCAAGGCGCAGCAGCAGGTGGTATCGAATCGAACCTGATGAGCTTCCTGCCGCTGATCCTGATGTTCGGCGTACTGTACTTCATCATGATTCGCCCGCAAATGAAGCGTCAGAAGGAACATCGCACCATGCTCGCAGCGATGGCCAGGGGCGATGAAGTCGTGACGAACGGCGGCATCGTCGGCAAGGTGACGAAGGTGGGCGAAGCCTACGTCGGCATCGAAATCTCGGAAGGCACGGAAGTCACCGTGCAAAAGGCGTCGGTCACGACAATTCTCCCGAAGGGCACGATCAAGTCGCTGTAAGGCCTGCACTCCCCGCGTCCGGTGCGGCCTCGCCGGCGGTTCAGGCAGTTCGCTGAACGGCCCGCGCTCATCGCCGGACGCATCGCATCCAAGCCAACCTTCCCGTTGGACCACTCATGAATCGCTACCCCCTCTGGAAATACGCCGTGATGCTGGTGGCTCTGGTCATCGGCCTCGTGTACACGCTGCCCAATCTGTACGGCGAAGCGCCGGCGGTGCAGGTGTCGAGCGGCAAGGCCACGGTCAGACTCGACGCCGCCACGCTAGCGTCGATCGAAGCCGCGCTCGCGGCCAATCACATCAAGCCGACCGCAATCACGTTCGACAACTCGCAGAACAACGCGAACATCCGCGTGCGCCTGACGAACACGGACACGCAGTTGCGCGTGAAAGACCTGCTGCAGAAGTCGCTCAATAGCGACCCGAACGATCCGCAGTACGTCGTCGCACTGAACCTGCAAAGCGCGTCGCCGACCTGGATGACCGCGCTGCGCGCGCTGCCGATGTACCTCGGTCTCGACCTGCGCGGCGGTGTGCACTTCCTGCTGCAGGTCGACATGGCCGGCGCGCTGAACAAGAAGCTCGACTCGGACGCCTCGGACGTGCGCACGCTCCTGCGCGACAACAACGTGCGCGACGGCGGCGTGAATCGCGTGAACCAGTCGGTGGTGGTGAATCTGGCCGACCAGGCCACGGCGGACGCGGCACTCAAGCTGCTCAGCCGCAGCGTCAGCGAACTTCAGTGGGCGTCGCAGCCGAACACCGGGGCGGACGGCGGCGTGCAGCTCGTCGGCACCTTTACGCCGGCCGTGCAGCGCGAGGTGCAGGAGGCCGCGCTCAAGCAGAACATCACGACGCTGCATAACCGCGTGAACGAACTCGGCGTGGCCGAGCCGGTGATCCAGCAACAGGGCACGGACCGCATCGTCGTCGAGCTGCCGGGCGTGCAGGACACCGCGAAGGCGAAGGACATCATCGGCCGTACGGCGACGCTCGAAGCGCGCCTCGCCGATCCGGTCAACACGCATCCGAACCCGAACGAGCCGGTGCCGCCGGGCGATGAACTCTTCACGCAAGGCAACCAGACGCCGGTGCTGCTGCGCAAGCAGGTGATCTTCACCGGCGACCGCATCATCGACGCGTCGGCGGGCTTCGACGAGCATCAGCGTCCGACGGTCAATATCCGTCTCGACTCGGCCGGCGGCCGCGCGGTGCGCGCGGTATCGCGTGACAACATCGGCAAGCCAATGGCGATGGTGCTGTTCGAGCACGGCAAGGGCGAAGTGCTGACCGTCGCGACGATTCAGTCGGAACTGGGCGACCGCTTCCAGATCACCGGCCAGCCGACCCCGCAAGCGGCCGCCGACCTCGCGCTGCTGCTGCGCGCCGGTTCGCTCGCCGCGCCGATGGAAATCATCGAGGAACGCACGATCGGCCCGAGCCTCGGCGCCGACAACATCAAGAAGGGCTTCCACTCGGTCGTGTGGGGCTTCGCGGCCATCGCCGTATTCATGAGCGCGTACTACATGCTGTTCGGCGTGATCTCGATGATCGGCCTTTCCGTGAACCTGCTGCTGCTGGTCGCGGTGCTGTCGATGCTGCAGGCCACGCTCACGCTGCCGGGTATCGCCGCTATCGCGCTCGCGCTCGGTATGGCGATCGACGCGAACGTGCTGATCAACGAGCGCGTGCGCGAGGAACTGCGCCACGGCGCGCCGCCGCAACTGGCCATCCAGAACGGCTACGCGCATGCATGGGCGACGATTCTCGACTCGAACGTGACCACGCTGATCGCCGGCCTCGCGCTGCTCGCGTTCGGCTCCGGTCCGGTGCGCGGCTTCGCGATCGTCCACTGTATCGGCATTCTGACGTCGATGTTCTCGGCGGTGTTCTTCTCGCGCGGCCTGGTCAACTTCTGGTACGGCGGCAAGAAGAAGCTGAAGTCGCTGTCGATCGGCCAGGTGTGGCGTCCGCAAACGGCGGCGGCAGGCTCGGCCGCGTATGCCGGCAACACCCTCGGCGGCAGCGACGCCGCGACCGACACCGCGCAGGCCATCGCCACGGCGAAGGCGAAGGCGAAAGCGAAGGCAAGCTCGAAGGCACCGGCCGCGGCCGGCGCGCAGGGTCGCTCGAAACCGACCGTGCGTCGCCGCAATGCGCCGGGCACGCCGACGTCGAATGACTCGACGCGGCAAAAACCGGGTTCATCCCGCTGAGTCCCGGAGAACAAGACCATGGAATTTTTCCGTTTCCGTAAAGACATTCCGTTCATGCAGCGCGCGTTGATCTTCAACGCGATCTCGCTGATCACCTTCCTCGCCGCCGTGTTCTTCCTCGTGCATCGCGGGCTGCATCTGTCGGTGGAATTCACCGGCGGTACCGTGATCGAGGTGCAGTATCCGGGCGCGGTGCCGCTCGACCCGGTGCGTAACACGCTCGGCAAGCTCGGCTATGCCGACGCGCAGGTGCAGAACTTCGGCACCTCGCGCGACGTACTGATCCGTCTGCCGCTGAAGACGGGCTACACGTCCGCGCAGCAGAGCGACCAGGTGATGGGCGCGCTGAAGGCCGACACGCCGGAAGTGCAGTTGCAGCGCGTCGAGTTCGTCGGTCCGCAGGTCGGCAAGGAGCTCGCCACCGACGGTCTGCTCGCACTCGCCTGCGTGGTGGCCGGCATCGTGATCTACCTGTCGTTCCGCTTCGAATGGAAGTACGCGATCGCCGGCGTGATCGCCAACCTGCACGACGTCGTCATCATTCTCGGCTTCTTCGCGTTCTTCCAGTGGGAGTTCTCGCTGTCGGTGCTGGCCGCGGTGCTCGCGGTGCTCGGCTATTCGGTCAACGAGTCGGTCGTTATCTTCGACCGGATTCGCGAAACCTTCCGCCGCGAACGCAAGATGACCGTGATCGAAGTGATCAACCACGCAATCACCAGCACGATGTCGCGAACCGTCATCACGCACGGCTGTACGCAGATGATGGTGCTGTCGATGTTCCTGTTCGGCGGCCCGACGCTGCACTACTTCGCGCTCGCGCTGACGGTCGGTATTCTGTTCGGTATCTACTCGTCGGTGTTCGTCGCCGCGGCTCTTGCCATGTGGTTCGGCGTCAAGCGCGAAGACCTGATCAAGGACAAGAAGGAACGCGTCGATCCGGACGATCCGAACGCGGGCGCCCAGGTTTGATGCGCGCGTAACCGCTGAGGATGCGCGGAATGAAAAAGGCCGGTTCTGTCGAACCGGCCTTTTGCGTTGACGTACGCCGTCGTTACCGCCTCGTTCCTAGCGGAACCCCAGCTTGCGCCGTGCGCCGATCAGCGCCGCGATGCTGAGCAGCGCGGCAAACATCACGTAGTAGCTCGGCGCTGCCTTCGAACCGGTCGCGCTGATCAGCCACGCGATGATGAACGGCCCGAAGCCGCCGAAGATCGTCACCGCGATGTTATACGCGAGCGACATGCCGGTCGTGCGCGTCTGCACCGGGAATATCTCCGACAGCAGTCCCGGCGTCGCGCCGAAGTAGCCGCTGACGAGAAAACCGAACACGATCTGCCACACGATCAGCGTGCCGAAGCTCGGATGCGCGATCAGGAACGCGAACGCCGGATAGACGAGCACGAACAGCAGCACGGCCGCGCCCAGCATGATGCGTGTGCGTCCATGCAGGTCCGACCAATGCCCGGCCACCGGCGAGAACACCATCTGGATCAGACCCGTCACCGCGATCGCCGAGAACGCGACCGACGGCGCGAGCCCCAGTTGCCGCACGCCATAGGTCGGCATGAACAGCATCAGATACGCGGACACGGTCCCGAGGATCACCACGCCCATCGCGATCACGAGCCGCAGCTTCTGCGTCGCGAACGTATCGCGCAGCGGCGTCTGCGTCGTTTCGGCGGCGAGGAATTCGGGCGTCTCGTCGAGCCTGGTGCGGATGTAGAACGCGACGGGCCCGATCAGCAGACCGAAGAAGAACGGCACGCGCCAGCCCCACGATGCCATCTGTTCCGGCGACAGCTGGCCGGTCAGCAACGCGCCGAAACCGGCCGCGAGCAGCGTCGTCAGACCCTGGCTCGCCATCTGCCAGCTCGCGTAGAAGCCGCGCCGGCCCGGCACGTGCTCGGCGAGAAACGCAGTCGCGCTGCCGAATTCGCCGCCGGCCGAGAAGCCTTGCATCAGCCGCGCGAGCACGAGGATCAGCGGCGCGGCGAGACCGATGCTCTGGTAGGTCGGCAAAATCGCGATGATCAGCGTGCCGCTCATCATCAGCAGGATGGAAAGCGTGAGCGCCCCCTTGCGCCCGGCGCGGTCCGAGTACGCGCCGATCACGATCGCGCCGAGCGGCCGCATGAAGAATGACACGCCGAACGTGCCGAGCGTGAGCAGCAGCGATACGGTCTCGTTGCCGACCGGAAAAAACAGCTTGGAGATGGTCACGGCGAAAAAGCCGTACACCACGAGATCGAACCATTCGAGCGCGTTGCCGATCGAGGCGGCCACCACCGCGCGCCACGAATTCTGCCGGCCTCCCGCGACGCTTGCTGCTGTCGTTGCATTCATCCAGATCTCCTGTACTGCGCGAAATATTTATCGACACGAACGCATAACGTCCGCCCAGGCCATCCCGGCAACGCGCAGCACCGGCATGACTGCTTGCGCTCTATTTAACTGAAAAAATAAAGGCGATGCGAGCGACAAATGGCCGAGGCGCGCCACCATGGCCGAGGCGTTTGCAACGGGCGACAAAAAACCGCTTCGTCGGTGAACGACCAAAGCGGTTTTCGTATTGCAGCGCAGCGCGGATCGAATCGCAACAGCGGCGCGCCTACTGCTGCTTAATACCTTCCGACTGGATATGCAGGCGCGTCTGCATGCTGAAGCCGTACTTCGCGCCGAAGTCCATGCCGTAATCGGCGCGATTGAATTCGGTGCTCGCCTCGACGCCGCAGACTTCGCGCTTGAGGACCGGGTGCTGCATGCACTTGAACGAATCGATCTTCAGATTCACCGGCTTCGTGATGCCGCGAATCGTCAGCGTGCCGATCACCTCGACGGGCTTGTCGCCGTCGAACTTGATCTCGGTGCCCTTGTAGGTCACGGTCGGATACTTCTCGACGTCGAAGAACTCGGCGGCCCTCAGGTGATCGTCGAGCTTCGGGTTACCGGTCTGCACCGAAGCGGGATCGACGGTGACGTCGACGGTGCCGGTTTTGGCCGCGCGATCGAGCGTCACCGTTCCCGTGGTCTTCGTGAATTTGCCGCGCCAGATCGACAGACCGCCAAAGTGGTCGGCCTCGAAGCTCGGAAACGTATGCATCGGATCAAGCAGATAGGTATCGGCGGCGAAGGCGCCGAGCGATAGCGACGAAGCCAGCGCGCCAACAGCGATCAATATGGACGATTTCAATTCGTGCTCCTGTATTGCGTTGAAAATCGCGGTGCAACCTGCGGTGGGAAAGCGGCCGCGCCCCATGTGGCGCGGCGGACCTCGCGAGCGCCGAGCGCGTTACTTGCGCGCGGCGACGATATGAAACTTGATCACGACCTCGTCGGCGACGACCGATGTGTCCTTCCATTCGCCGGTGCCGATGTCGAACTGCGAGCGCTTGATCGGCAGCGCGCCGTCGAAGGTCTGCATCGCGCCCTGCTGGCCGACCGTGACCGGCACCGCGACCGTCTCCGACTTGCCCTTGATGGTCAGCTTACCGGTCACCTTGAACTGGTTGCCGCCGGCCGGCGCGATCGCGCTCGACACGAACGTCGCGCTCGGAAAGGTCTTCGCGTCGAACCATTCCTTGCCGCGCACCTGCTCGTTGTAGCTCTCGTCGCCGAGATCGTAGCTGGCGACGTCGATGTTGAGCTGCGCGCTGCCGGCCGTCGGTTTGGCCGGATCGAAGCTGACCTGCGCCGTGAACTTGTTGAACTTGCCTTCGACCGGCACGTTCATCTGCTTCGAGGTAGCCGTCACCGAACTCTTCGCAACGTCGACCTGCGCGAGCGCCGCGCCCGCGGCGCTCAGCGACGCCGCCGCGAACGCGGCCAGCATGTAGCGATAAAACGAACCCTTCATGGTTGTCCTTATTTGAGGAAGGGGATCATGCGCGACAGCAGGCCGTCGCGATCGAGCCATTGATGCTTGAGCGCCGCCGCGGTGTGTAGCGCGACCAGCACGAGCAACGTGTAATTCAACGCGATGTGCAGGTTCTTCAGCACTTCCTTCAGGTGCGGATCGGGCGCGATGATCCGCGGCAGCGGAATCAGCCCGAGGTAGACGACCGGCACGTTCGCCGCCGAGCTATACAGATAGCCGGACACGGGAATCACGATCATCAGCACGTACAGCAACAGATGTGTGAGATGCGCGGCGCCACGCTGCCAGGTGGGCATGCGGCGCGGCATCGGCGGCGAGGCGTGGGTCGCGCGCCACAGGATGCGCACGATCGCGAGCGCGAACACGGTCACGCCGATCCATTTGTGCCACGAGAAATAGCGCAGCTTGGTGGGCGTGAAGCCCGGGATGTCGGTCATCACCCAGCCGAGCGCAAAGCCGCAGACGATCAGCAGTGCGATCAGCCAGTGAAACGCGATGGCGGTCCGCGTGTACGACTCCCGGGTACCGAACGATGGATTGAGTGTCATGACAGATCAACGCAGGCAGTTAGAAGTTAACGGCGCGCCGCGGCCAGCTATTCCGCGATCGCCGCCGCGCATCGGCGCGGCGTGCGCGGCCGATGCGGCGGACATCATCGCCACAAAAGGCCACCGGGCATGCCACGGGCGCCATGCTACCCCAAGCGCGAAAAGCTGGCTGGAGCGCGTCGGCGGAACGGGCCCGAATTTTGCGCTGCAATGGCCCCAGGGCGCCGCGTCACCGCCCTTGCGTTGAACGATTCGGGGACCGAAAGCCCCGAAGCGACGCCATCTCAGGCCCGGACCAGCGCGCGGGGGACGGCGCCACGCCCCGCGCCGCGCGCGGCCCGCGTCGGTCACGAGGCCGCGTTTGGTACTATTGCTGCTCACCGCCCTCCGACCCCTCGTAACGAGCAGGCCTTGCACGCCGCCACTACGTCGTTAGCCCATCTGCCGCATGGAACATGACAACCTGATCGCGTGCCATGAATGCGATACGCTGTTCCGCAAGCCACGGCTTGTCGGGCGCGTCGCCGCGCGTTGTCCGCGCTGCGGCGCGACGCTCTATCGCGGCGTCTCGCGCAAGCTCGACGCGATCTGCGCACTGACGCTCGCCGCGCTGATCACGTTCGTGATCGCGCAGGGCTTTCCGATCGTCGAACTCGAAACCAACGGCATCACGTCACAGACTACGCTGTTCGGCGCGCTCGTCGCGCTGTGGGGCGAGGACATGCAGATCGTCGCCGTGATGGTGTTCTGCTCGACGATCCTCTTTCCGTTCACCGAACTCGTCGCGCTGCTGTACGTGCTGGTGCCGCTACGCGCCGGCTACGTGCCCGCGCACTTCAATCGCGTGCTGCGCGCGATCCAGTTTGTGCGGCCGTGGGGCATGATCGAAGTGTTCATGCTCGGCGTGCTGATCACGATCGTGAAGATGGTGAGCCTCGCGCGCGTGATTCCCGAGGCGGCGCTGTTCGCGTTCGGCGCGCTGACGCTGATGTTCGCGGTCGTCGTCACATTCGATCCGCGCGTGCTGTGGGATGTCGCCGACGAGATCGACGCGAGCGGCGAGCGGCCGTTGCCGCGCACGTCGGCCGACAGCGCGGCGGTCGCGGTCGGCTCGCTCGCCGGTCCGCCGTCGCCGTCCGCGCGCGTCGCGGGCTCGACCAGCGGCAGCGCTGGTGGCGCAACCAACAGCACGGCGGACGGCACCCCGCCCGGCTTGCCGCCCACGCCGCGCGAAGGATGAGCCCGCGATGAAATACGTCACCGCGAAACGCGCGGGCCTGCTGTCCTGCCATTCGTGCGGGCGCGTCGAACCGTGCATCCGCTCGGTCACGCCGCAGCACTGCGGCCGCTGCGGCGCGCATCTGCACTCGCGCAACCCCGACAGCCTGATGCGCACATGGGCACTGCTGATCGCCGCGGCGCTGCTGTATATCCCGGCGAACCTGCTGCCGGTGATGCACACGTCGTCGCTGCTCGGCTCCGAGGACGACACCATCATGAGCGGCGTCGTCTATTTCTGGACCTCCGGCGACTGGCCGCTCGCGATGATCGTATTCATCGCCAGCATCCTGGTGCCGATGCTGAAGCTCTCGGTGCTCGTGCTGCTCACCGCCACCGCGCAGCGCCGCTCGCGCTGGCGTCCGCAACAGCGCACGACGCTGTACCGGATGGTCGAGCGGATCGGCCGCTGGTCGATGCTCGACGTGTTCGTCGTCACGCTCACCGTGGCGCTCGTGCGTTTCAAATCGTTGGCCGAGATCACGGCCGGGCCGGGCGCGATCGCGTTCGGCTCGGTCGTGATCCTGACGATGCTGGCCTCCATGCAATTCGATCCACGCCTCATCTGGGACCCCGTGGAAAGCCGTACCCCAACACCTCAGGATCTCGACCATGACTAGCCCGCAAGGACCGACGCCCGCCTCCGATGACGCGCCGCGCAACGATTCGAACGGACCCAGACTGCCGCCCCAACTGCCCGACCCCGAGATCGAGCCACGCAGCCGCTGGCTGCCGTCGCTCGTCTGGGTGATTCCGCTGATCGCCGCGCTGATCGGCATCGCGCTCGTGATCAGGTCGGTGACCGAGCGCGGACCCGTGATCACGATCAGCTTCATCAGCGCGGAAGGCCTCGAGCCGGGCAAGACCAAGGTCAAGTACAAGGACGTCGACGTGGGCGCGGTGAAGACGATCACGCTGTCGCCGGATCTGTCGCACGTGCTCGTGCAGGTGCAGCTCACCAAGGAAGGCGGAAAGTTCGCGGTCAAGGACTCGCGCTTCTGGGTGGTGCGTCCGCGCATCGGCGCGAGCGGCGTGTCGGGTCTGACCACGCTGCTGTCGGGCTCGTACATCGGCGCCGACGCGGGCCGCTCGACCGAAAGCGAGAGCAACTTCGTCGGCCTCGAAACGCCGCCGCCCATCACCGGCGACCAGAAAGGCCACCAGTACACGCTGCACGGCGATTCGCTCGGCTCGATCGACATCGGCTCGCCGATCTTCTACCGGCGCGTGCAGGTCGGTCAGGTGGTCGGCTTCTCGCTCGACAGGGACGGCACCGGCGTGACGATGCGGGTGTTCGTGTCGGCGCCGTTCGACCAGTACGTCGGCACCAATACGCGCTGGTGGCATGCGAGCGGCGTCGATCTGCGGCTCGATTCGAGCGGCTTCAAGCTGAATACGCAGTCGCTCGCGACGGTGATCGTCGGCGGTCTGTCTTTCCAGTCGCCGCCCGGCCAGAACATGGGCCCGCAGGCGCCGAACAACCAGACCTTCCGCCTCGGCTCGGACGAAGCGGACGCGATGCGCGAACCGGACGGCGTGCCCTTGCGCGTCGTGATGAACTTCAACCAGTCGCTGCGCGGGCTGTCGATCGGCGCGCCGGTCGATTTCCGCGGCATCGTGCTCGGCCAGGTGACCAATATCGGCATCGACTACGATCCGAAGACGCAGAGCTTCACGATGCCGGTCACGATGAACGTGTACCCGGACCGCCTCGGCAAGCGCTTCCGCGAGAGCTCGCCGCAGCCGGGCACGCTCGCCGGCGAGAACCTGATGCAGGAACTCGTCAGGCACGGCCTGCGCGGCCAGTTGCGCACCGGCAACCTGATCACGAGCCAGCTGTACGTGGCGCTCGATATCTTCCCGAAAGCGCCGCCGGCCAAGGTCGACGTGACGACCGATCCGCTCGAGCTGCCGACCATTCCGAACACGCTCGACGAATTGCAGCTGCAGGTCGCCGACATCGCGAAGAAGCTCGACAAGGTGCCGTTCGACCAGATCGGCGCGAATCTGAACACCGCGCTGAAGAACGCCGACCAGCTGTTCTCGCGTCTCGACAAGGAAGTCGTGCCGCAGGCGCGCGACACGCTGACGGCCGCGAAGCAGACCTTCAGTTCGGCCCAGGCAACCTTGCAGCAGGATTCGCCGATGCAGTCCGACGTTCATCAGGCGTTGCAGGAACTGACGCGCACGTTGCAGTCGCTGAACGCGCTGTCGGACTACCTCGAGCGTCATCCCGAATCGCTGTTGCGCGGTAAATCAGGAGATAAACCATGATGTTTGCCCGGCTCCCCCGTCCGCCGCGCGCGCTCGTACGCGGCGTCGCGTACGGCACCGCACTGGCTGCGGCTCTCGCCATCGCGGCGTGCTCGTCGCCGTCGAGCCGTTTCTATACGCTGGGTGGCGCGGATAGCGCCAGCACCGCCGCGAACGGCGCCGCGCCGGCCGTCGCGCGCACGAGCGCCGCGCCTGCCTGGCTGATCGAAGTCGCGCCGGTCAACGTGCCGCCGCAGGTGGCCAGAAATCAGCTGGTCGTGCAGACCGGGCCGACTCAGGTGCAGTTGCTCGAACAGGAGCGTTGGGCGTCGCTGCCCGGCGATGAAATCCGCCGCGCGCTGTCGACGAATCTGACGCAGCAGCTCGGCACCATCGATACGTTCGGCACCGCGCACCCCGACGACGCGGCCGTCTACCGGATCGCCATGAACGTGCAGCGCTTCGAGTCGTGGCCCGGCACGCATGTGTTGATCGATGCGGTGTGGAGCGTGCGGGCCGTGCGCAGCAATGCGGTGATGACCTGTCGCAGCGTGGTCCGCGAGACGGTTGGCGGCGGGTACGACGCGCTCGTCGATGGACATCGGCGCGCGCTCGCGGAAGTGTCGGCACAGATCGCGATGGGCGTGCGCGCGATGGCGGCAACTGCCGTCGCTTCCACGAACACGACGGGCCGGCCTTCGTCTTCGGCCAGACCGGCCGCGGCGCCGGCCGTGCCGCCCTGTCCTTCGGCGGGAACGGCCGCGGGAGCCGGCGCCTGACAGGCCCGGCTGGCGCGGCGAGCTCAACGGTGTCCGCATGCCGGCGGGCGTCGCCGGCCAAAGCGGGACGCGAGGCGAGATGACGCGACGACAGACGACGGCCCGGCGCGCCGATCGCGCCGGCCCGTCGATCTCGACCGCGTACAATAGCGCCTTATCCAACGCCTTGCGGCAACCTCAATGTCCTTCGATTTCTTCCTTCCTTGCCCGCGCGGGCTCGAAGCTCCGCTCGCGGCCGAACTCGCCGAAATTGCCGTCAAACATCTGAACGGCGCCGCCTTCACGGCCGGCGCCCAGGTACCGGGCGGCGTGCATTTTCGCGGCGGCTGGGCCGCCGGCATGGCCGCCAATCTGCACTCGCGTCTCGCGAGCCGCGTGCTGCTGAAAATCGCGGAGCGGCCTTACCGCAGCGAGCAGGACATCTATGCGCTCGCGCTCGAGCAGCGCTGGGAGCAGTGGTTCTCCGCGCACGAGACGCTGCGCGTCGACGTCACCGCGATCAAGTCGCCGCTGCGCAGTCTCGAGTTCACGACGCTGCGCGTGAAGGACGCGATCTGCGATCGTCTGCGCGAAAAAAGCGGCGCGCGGCCGAGCGTCGACACCGCGATGCCCGACGTGCGCGTATTCGCGTTCCTGAGCGCGACCGACTGCACGCTGTACCTCGACACTTCCGGCGATCCGCTATTCAAGCGCGGCTGGCGTCTCGACAAGGGCGCGGCGCCGCTGCGCGAAAACCTCGCGGCTGGCATTTTGCGTCTGACTGGCTGGCAGGCCGGCACGCCGCTCTACGATCCGATGTGCGGCAGCGGCACGTTCCTCGCGGAAGCGGCGCAGGTCGCGTTGAACATCGCGCCGGGCGTCGAGCGGCGCTTCGGCTTCGAGAAGCTCAAACAGTTCGACGCGCGGAGCTGGCAAGCGCTGAAGGGCGCCGCGCTCGAGGCGAAAAATGCGGCGCGCGGCTCGCGCGGCGCGGATCTGGAGATTTTCGGCAGCGACATCTCCGGCGACATGCTCGAAAAAGCGCGCGCGAACTTCGAGCGCGCCGGCTTGCCGCCCATTTCGCTCAAGCAGCTCGATGCGCGCGACATGACGCCGCCTGGCTCGGCGCCGGGCATCCTCGTCGCGAATCCGCCGTATGGCGAGCGGATCGAAGTGCGCGGCCGCAATGCGCGCGGCGAGCTTCGCGAAGGCCGCGGCAATCGCGACGACGACGGCTTCCGCCGCATTCAGGAAGAAGCGCCGGACAGCGAGTTTTTCCAGTTGCTCGGCAATGCGCTGAAGCAGCGCTTTGCCGGATGGCATGCGTTTATCCTGACATCGGATCGCAAGCTTCCGGGGCAACTGCGGCTGCGCGAATCGACGAAGACGCCGCTGTTCAACGGTGCGCTCGAATGCCGGCTGTTCCGCTTCGATCTGATCGCGGGCAGCGTGCGGCAGCGTCCGCAGGGCGATACGCCGGCGGCTTGAGGCTGTTTCTAGCGGGGCGGCGCGCTGTCGTCGCCCTGTCGTCATCGCGTCGCTCGAAAAGCAGGCCACGCGCATGAGCGATGTGGTCGGCGTGTTTCAGTTGCTGGTGGGGTGAAGCGGTCGCGTCTTCGCACCCTACTGCCACCTCGCTGTCAGCAGCACCCCCGCACACTCCTTCTCACGCCATCCGGCGCTTGAACGGCCTACTGCCAACCGAAGGAGAGTGTCATGTCCGCATTGCCCAAACTCGTTGCCTGGTTCGAAATCCCGTCGGTCGATTTCGATCGCGCGGTGCGCTTTTACGAAGCCGCGCTCGACGCCCCGTTGAATCGACAGGAGACCGGCGGCCAGCCGATCGCCGTGTTCAGCTACGAGGAGCCCGCGACTGGCGGCGCGATCGTCCACAATCCGTCGATGACACCCGGCGTCGACGGCGTCACCGTCTACCTGAACGCGCTGCCCACCGTCGACGCGGCGCTTGCGCGCATCGAACGGGCGGGCGGCAAGACCGACGGCCCGGTGATCAAGCTGCCGCAGGACATCGGCTATATCGCGTTCTTCACCGATACCGAAGGCAACCGCCTCGGCCTGCATTCGCGCACCAACGGCTAAGCGCGCACCTGAAGTCGCCGCGCCCCGACCGAAGGCCGCCATGCGGCGCTATCATCGCGGGACCGTCCCCTTCCTCCTCTACCCGACGCCCACGATGACGCGCCGCGCCGACCGCCTGTTCCAGATCGCCGAGCTGCTGCGCGGCCGGCGCCTGACCACCGCGCAGCAACTAGCCGACTGGCTGAACATCTCGCCGCGCACGGTCTATCGCGACGTGCGCGATCTGCAATTGTCAGGGGTGCCGATCGAAGGCGAAGCGGGCATCGGTTATCGACTGTCGCGCTCGGCAAGTCTGCCGCCGCTGACCTTCACCGCCGACGAACTCGCCGCGCTCGCCGCCGGCGCGCGCATGCTCGAATCATGGGGTGGCGCGGGCTTCGCGAGCGGCGCGCGGGGCGCGCTGGCCAAAATCGCATCGGCGATGCCCGCCGACAAGCGCGCGACGCTCGAACGGCTCGCGATCTTCGCGCCGTCGTTTCACATCAAGGGGGATTTTTCGACGCAGCTCGACACGCTGCATCGCGCGATCGATGCGCGCCAGGTGGTGCGCTTCGCGTACACCGACGCCAACGGCGCCGACACCGAGCGCCGCGTCTGGCCGCTCGCGCTCGCGTACTGGGGCGCGCGCTGGACGCTCGGCGCATGGTGCGAGCTGCGTGCTGATTTCCGCAACTTCGGACTGGAGAAGATGCGCGATCTCGAAGTGCTCGAGACGTATCCGGATCAGGAAGGCAGGCGGCTCGCGGATCTGCTGCGGCACGTAACCGCGAGGCCGAAAATATGAAAAGGATCGCGGCGCGACGCACCGCGATCTCAGGGTCTGTTTACCGCTAACGAGCTACTCGACCGACTTCACCATATCCTCGATCACCTTGTTCGCGTCGCCGAACACCATCATCGTCTTGTCCATGTAGATGCGTTGATGGTCATTGGGTCAAGCTCACTATGAAAGCCCGCCGCATCAGGCTTACGGCCGGGGTGCCTGGCGATCCAGGCGGTTATCGCAGGTAAAACGCATTCCGGTAAGTCCAGTTACCGGCATTGACCCGACGCGAAATTTTTCGCGTCCGCGAAAAATCCCCCGACAGCGGCTCACTTATGCTCGCTCTCCTTATCGAGAGCGAGCAACGCAAGGTGGTCCTCCAGCTCGCGTCGCAAGAGCTGGAGCGTATCCAATTTCTTCACTTGCTCAGTGAAAAGCGTGTAAAGCGTCGTTCACCGCTAGCGATCTAGTCGACCGCCTTCACCATATCCTCGATCACCTTCTTCGCGTCGCCGAACACCATCATCGTCTTGTCCATGTAGAACAGGTCGTTGTCGAGCCCGGCGTAGCCCGCGGCCATCGAGCGCTTGTTGACGATCACGGTGCGCGCCTTGTACGCCTCGATAATCGGCATGCCCGCGATCGGCGACTTCGGATCGTTCTTCGCGGCCGGATTCACCACGTCGTTCGCGCCGAGCACGAGCACCACGTCGACCTGGCCGAACTCGCCGTTGATGTCCTCCATCTCGTACACCATGTCGTACGGCACTTCGGCCTCGGCGAGCAGCACGTTCATGTGACCCGGCATGCGGCCGGCCACCGGGTGAATGGCGTACTTCACCTCGATGCCCTTCTCGACCAGCTTGTCGGTCAACTCCTTCAACGCATGCTGCGCGCGCGCGACGGCCAGCCCGTAGCCCGGCACGATCACGACCGTTTCCGCGTTGCCCATCATGAACGACGCGTCATCGGCCGAACCCGATTTCACCGGACGCTGCTCCGCCGCGCCGCCCGCGGCCGCGCCCGGCTCGTTGCCGAAGCCACCGAGGATCACGTTGAAGAACGAGCGGTTCATCGCGCGGCACATGATGTACGACAGGATCGCACCCGACGACCCCACCAGCGACCCGGCGATGATCAGCATCGGATTGTTCAGCGAAAAGCCGATGCCCGCCGCCGCCCAGCCCGAGTACGAGTTCAGCATCGACACGACGACCGGCATGTCCGCGCCGCCGATCGGAATGATGATCAGCACGCCGAGCACGAACGCGATGATCGTCATGATGATGAACGGCAGCCACGACTGCGTGAGGAAGAAGAGGACGCCGAAGCCGAGCATCGCGAGCGCGAGCATCAGGTTGATCAGATGCTGGCCGCCGTAGACGACCGGCGCACCCTGAAACAACCGGAACTTGTACTTGCCCGACAGCTTGCCGAACGCGATCACCGAGCCGCTAAAAGTAATCGCGCCGACGAACGTGCCGATGAACAGTTCGATGCGGTTGCCGTAAGGCAGGAAGCCCTCGATCGGCACGTCGGGATCGACGAGGCCGAACGCGGCGGGCTCCGACACCACCCCATACGCGATGCACACGGCCGCGAGACCGATCAGCGAGTGCATCGCCGCGACAAGTTCAGGCATCTTGGTCATCTCGACGCGCGCGGCGACGAACGCGCCGATCGCGCCCCCGATCACGAGCCCGAACAGCAGCAGGCCGAGACCGAGACCGAGATTGGAGCCAAGTACTTCGGCCTGCCGCGAGATCAGCGCGATGGTCGTCAGAATCGCGATCGCCATGCCGACCATGCCGAAGGTATTGCCGACGCGCGCGGTCTTCGGATTCGACAGCCCCTTGAGCGCCTGGATGAAGCAGACCGACGCGACCAGATACAGCAGCGTGACGACGTTCAGGCTCATTTACGTACCCTCCTTGCCGCCAGCCGGTAGTTTCCTGGGTTCTTTCTTCTTGAACATCTCGAGCATTCGCCGTGTGACGAGGAATCCGCCGAACACGTTGACGGCCGCGAGCGCGACCGCGATCGTGCCGAAGAACTTGCCGGCGCTGCCGACGGTGAGACCCGCCGCGAGCATCGCGCCGACGATCACGATCGCCGAGATCGCATTGGTCACCGCCATCAGCGGCGTATGCAGCGCGGGCGTGACGTTCCAGACCACGTGATAGCCGACGTAGATCGCCAGCACGAAGATGATCAGGTTGATCACCGTGTGATTGATGACTTCCATCTTCGGCTTCCCCCTATGCGTTGCGCGTGACCTGGCCGTCGCGAGCCAGCAGCGTGGCCGCGACGATGTCGTCCGCGAGATCGATGTTCAGCGTGCCTTCCTTGGCGATAATCAGCTTCAGGAAGTCGAGCACGTTGCGCGCGTACAGCGACGACGCGTCGGCGGGCACCATCGCGGCGAGATTCGTGTAGCCGACGATCTGCACGCCATAGCGCACCACCACCTGGTCCGCCTCGGTCAGCGGACAATTGCCGCCGCGCCGGCCGTCGACTTCGGGGCCGCGGCCGGCCGCGAGGTCGACGAGCACCGAGCCCGGTTTCATCGCCTGCACGGTTTCGACCGACAGCAGCGTCGGCGCGGGGCGGCCTGGAATCAGCGCGGTCGAAATGACGATGTCGGCCTGCTTTGCGCGCTCGTGCACCAGCGCCGACTGGCGCGCGAGCCACGACGGCGGCATCGGCCGTGCATAGCCGCCCACACCTTGCGCGGCCTCGCGCTCCTCGTCGGTCTCGTAGGGCACGTCGAGGAACTTCGCGCCGAGCGACTCGATCTGCTCCTTGACGGCCGGGCGCACGTCGGACGCTTCCAGCACGGCGCCGAGGCGCTTCGCGGTGGCGATCGCCTGCAGGCCAGCCACGCCCGCGCCGAGAATCAGCACGCGCGCGGCCTTCACGGTGCCGGCCGCGGTCATCAGCATCGGCATGAAGCGCGGATAGAGCGTCGCCGCGAGCAGCACCGCCTTGTAGCCGGCGATGTTCGCCTGCGACGACAGCACGTCGAGGCTCTGCGCGCGCGTGGTGCGCGGCGCGGCTTCGAGCGCGAACGCGGTGACGCCGGCCGCGGCGAGCTTGCCCGCGTTGTCGGCGTTGAACGGATCGAGCATGCCGACCAGCGTCGCGCCGCGCTTGAGCAGCGGCAGTTCGGAATCGGTGGGGGATTGGACTTTGAGGACGAGATCTGCGCCGAATGCAGTGGCGGCATCGACGATTTCCGCGCCCACGGCCGTATAGGCGTCATCGGGAAAGCTCGCGCCGGCGCCGGCGCCGCTCTGGAGCGTGACCCGGTGGCCTTGCGCCACGTACTTCTTGACCGTCTCGGGCGTCGCGGCAACGCGGGTTTCATGCGCGCGCGTCTCGGCTGGCACTCCGATGTGCATCGTTGTTCCTCCTCGACTTCCTGTTTGACGACAGACCTGCCGACGAGGCTCGCCGGCTTGCACATGCAACGGCTAACGCAGGCCCCACTTTAACCGGAAACCGCCACATCACAAATATCGGGGTCGATGCGAATGCGCGACAGACCGCCAAACTGTTACGAATCGGTCGCGATGCCACCTCGAACACGCTGCGAACCGGCTGCCAGCGGTCACCAGGCAGCCGGCGCGCATAACCGGTAAAATGCGCACCCATGAAACCGGAAACCTGGCGGCCGCACGTGACCGTCGCGGCGATCGTCGAGCGTGACGGGCGCTTCCTGCTAGTCGAGGAACACACTGCCGCCGGCCTGCGCCTGAACCAGCCCGCCGGCCACCTCGAGGCGGGCGAAACGCTGCTGGAAGCGGTGATCCGCGAAACGTTCGAGGAAACCGCGCATCCGTTCGCGCCCGAGGCGCTCGTCGGCATGTACATGACCCACTTCGAGCGGCCGGACCGCGCGGGCACCACGTACCTGCGCTTCACCTATTGCGGCGCGGGCGGCGAACCGGACCCGGCGAGTTCGCTCGATCCCGACATCGTCCGCACGCTGTGGATGAGCGCCGATGAGTTGCGCGCGTGCCCCGAGCGGCATCGCACGCCGCTCGTGATGCGGTGCATCGACGATTACCTGGCCGGCCGGCGTTTCCCGCTCGACTTCGTCCATACGCATTCGGTTGGGCCGAAGCAATAGGGCCGTCACGAGCGGCCCCATAGATCCATGCAGTCATGCAGCACCCAGTGAGTACCTTATGAGCAAGCGTAAAGTCGTAGTAGGCATGTCGGGCGGCGTCGATTCGTCGGTCACCGCGTGGCTGCTAAAGGAACAGGGCTACGACGTGGTCGGCCTGTTCATGAAGAACTGGGAAGACGACGACGACAGCGAATACTGCTCGACGCGCCAGGACTGGATCGACGTGGTGTCGGTGGCTGACCTGATCGGCATCGACGTCGAGGCGGTCAACTTCGCGGCCGAGTACAAGGACCGCGTGTTCGCCGAATTCCTGCGCGAGTATTCGGCCGGCCGCACGCCGAACCCGGACGTGCTGTGCAACGCCGAGATCAAGTTCAAGGCCTTCCTCGATCACGCGATGTCGCTCGGCGCGGAAACGATCGCGACCGGCCACTACGCGCGCGTGCGCGAGAACGATGGCCGCTTCGAGTTGCTGAAGGCGCTCGACCAAACGAAGGACCAGTCGTACTTCCTGCATCGGCTCAACCAGGCGCAGCTGTCGAAAACACTGTTCCCGCTCGGCGAAATTCCCAAGACGAAGGTCCGCGAGATCGCCGCGCAGATCGGCCTGCCGAACGCGAAGAAGAAGGATTCGACCGGCATCTGCTTCATCGGCGAGCGGCCTTTCCGCGACTTCCTGAACCGCTATCTGCCGACCAGGCCGGGCCCGATGAAGACCACCGACGGCAAGATCGTCGGCGAGCACATCGGCCTCGCGTTCTACACGTTCGGCCAGCGCAAGGGCATCGGTCTCGGCGGCAGCAAGGACGGCAGCGGCGAGCCCTGGTTCGCCGCCGGCAAGGATATTCCGACGAATACGCTGTACGTCGCGCAGGGACACGACCATCCGTGGCTGCTGTGCCATACGCTGTCGGCGGGCAACACGAGCTGGGTCGCGGGCGAGCCGCCGGCCGACGGCTTCGCGTGCGGCGCGAAGACGCGCTACCGGCAGGCCGACGCGGCGTGCACGTTCAACGCCTCGGCGGGAGGCGGTTCGGGCGAAGGCCTCTTCGAACTGACCTTCGACGCCGCGCAATGGGCCGTCACGCCGGGCCAATCGGCGGTGCTGTATGACGGCGACGTGTGCCTCGGCGGCGGCATCATCGAACGCGCGATGACCGGGCAACCGGCCGAGCTGCCGCAGGATCAGGCGCCGAAGCAAACCCGCGCGCAGCGTCGCAAGCAGGCGCACAAGCCAAAGCAGCCGCAAGGCCAGGCGCAGGACGAGCCGCAAACCCCGCGGCAAAAAGCGGCTCTGCTCGGCGCGCGTTGAGCGATGCATAACGGCGGGCGCGGTGGGTCGTACCATTCCGGCAGGTTCGCGCCGTTCACCATGTTTGCCCCGCCTGGCGCGCATTCACACACACTTCACCTTCGCGTGCGACGCTTGGCTTCCATTCGCAGGCCTTATCTTCGGGCTTCGCCGGTCCGCGTCGCACCGTGACCCGCAACCGCCAGCTTTCCTTCGCGACCGATACCGCCCGCGCTCCCGTGCGGACGATGCCGCCGCAATGATCTTCACTGCACTGGAGTCCCCATGTTTTCTCAACGCTATCTGGCCATGTGGTGCGCAATCGCCCTCACCGCGGTATGTGCCGCGCTCGCCGCGACGCATCACCTGTCATGGTTCTGGATCCTCGTGCCGGCCGCGCTCGTCGCGCTCGGCGTGTTCGACCTGAGCCAACAGCGCCATGCAATCCTGCGCAATTACCCGCTGTGGGGCCACCTGCGTTTCATTTTCGAATCCATCCGCCCGGAAATCCGTCAGTATTTCGTCGAAGACGATACCGACGAGAAGCCGTTCTCGCGCGCGCAACGCAGCATCGTCTATCAGCGCTCGAAGAACGATGTCGACAGCCGCCCATACGGCACGCGGATCGACGTGAAGGCGGTCGCGCACGAATGGATCAGCCACTCGCTCGCGCCGACCACGCTCGATGGTCACGACTTTCGCATCGTCGTCGGCCCCGATCGCGGGCAGCCGTATTCGATGTCGATCTTCAACGTGTCGGCGATGAGCTTCGGCTCGCTATCGGCCAATGCGATCATGGCGCTGAACCTCGGCGCGAAGAAAGGCAACTTCGCGCACGACACCGGCGAAGGTTCGATGTCGAAATATCATCGCGAACATGGCGGCGACATCATCTGGGAAATCGCGTCCGGCTATTTTGGATGCCGTAACGACGACGGCACCTTCAACGCGGAGAAGTTCGCGAAGCAGGCCGCCGAACCGCAGGTGAAGATGATCGAGGTGAAGCTGTCGCAAGGCGCGAAGCCCGGTCACGGCGGCGTGCTGCCGGGCGCGAAGATCACGCCCGAAATCGCCGAGACGCGCGGCGTGCCGATGGGCCGCGACTGCATCTCGCCGGCGACGCACTCCGAGTTCTCGACGCCGCGCGAGCTGCTCGAATTCGTCGAGCGGCTGCGCACGCTGTCGGGCGGCAAGCCGACCGGCTTCAAGCTGTGCATCGGGCATCCGTGGGAATTCTTCGGTATCGCGAAGGCGATGCTGGAAACGGGCATTCTGCCGGACTTCATCGTCGTGGACGGCGCGGAAGGCGGCACCGGCGCGGCACCGCTCGAATTCACCGATCACGTCGGCGTGCCGTTGCAGGAGGGGCTGCTGCTCGTGCACAACACGCTGGTCGGCATCGGTCTGCGGCAACGCATCCGCATCGGCGCGAGCGGCAAGATGATCACCGCGTTCGATATCGCGAAGACGCTCGCGATCGGCGCGGACTGGGTCAACGCGGCGCGCGGCTTCATGTTCGCGGTCGGCTGCATCCAGGCGCAGACCTGCCATACCGGCCGCTGCCCGACCGGCGTCGCGACCCAGGACCCGGTGCGCCAGCGTGCGCTGGTGGTGCCGGACAAGGCCGATCGCGTGTTCAACTTCCACCACAACACGCTGCACGCGTTGCAGGAAATCATCCAGGCCGCCGGGCTCCGGCATCCGGCTGAGTTGCGCGCGCATCACATCGTGCGGCGCGTGTCCTCGCATGAGGTGCGGCTGATGTCGGATCTGCTCAAATATCTCGAACCGAGCGACCTGCTCAACGGCAACTATCGCTATACCCTGTTCGAGACGTACTGGCCGATCGCGCAAAGCGATTCGTTCTCGCCGAAGGCGGAGCTGGCGGCGAGCTGAACGTGCGCGCGGCCCTTGCCGCGTCGCCTGTCGCCCAAAAACCGCATCGCGGCCCGTCCGACCCCGCAAAACGGGCCGCCCCCCTTCCTTTCCGTTAAAATCTCCGGTTTAGCACTTCGCTCCACGACCCCCTCGCGCGCTTAGGCGCGCGCGGCATGGCCCCATGCCCGAAAGGCACTTCATGCTCACGTTTCAGCAAATCATCCTGACCTTGCAGTCCTACTGGGACAAGCAGGGCTGCGCGTTGCTCCAGCCGATCGACATGGAAGTCGGCGCGGGCACGTCCCACGTCCATACGTTCCTGCGCGCGATCGGCCCCGAGCCGTGGCGCGCCGCCTACGTGCAGCCGTCGCGCCGCCCGAAAGATGGCCGCTACGGCGAGAACCCGAACCGTCTGCAGCACTACTACCAGTATCAGGTGGTGCTCAAGCCCGCGCCGGAAAACATTCTCGACCTGTACCTCGGCTCGCTCGAAGCGCTCGGCTTCGACCTGAAGCAGAACGACGTGCGTTTCGTCGAGGACGACTGGGAAAACCCGACACTCGGCGCATGGGGGCTGGGCTGGGAAGTGTGGCTGAACGGCATGGAAGTGACGCAGTTCACGTACTTCCAGCAGGTCGGCGGTCTAGACTGCAAGCCGGTGCTCGGCGAAATCACCTACGGTCTCGAGCGCCTCGCGATGTATCTGCAGAAGGTCGAGAACGTCTACGACCTCGTCTGGACCGAGTGGGAAGAACAAGGCCCGAACGGCCCCGAACTGCGCCGCCTGACCTACGGCGACGTGTATCACCAGAACGAGGTCGAGCAGTCCACCTACAACTTCGAGCACGCGAACGTCGATCTGCTGTTCACTTTCTTCAACAGCTACGAAGCGGAAGCGAAGCGCATGATCGATGCGCAGATCGCGCTGCCCGCCTATGAGCTCGTGCTGAAGGCCGGCCACACGTTCAACCTGCTCGACGCGCGCGGCGCGATTTCGGTCACGGAACGCGCGGCGTACATCGGCCGGATTCGCGCGCTGTCGCGTCTGGTCGCGCAGGCCTACTACGACTCGCGCGAAAAGCTCGGCTTCCCGATGCTCGGCAATCCGGTGCACGGCGTGCCCGGCCTCACCACCGACGAGCAGGAAGCCGCGATGCCCGCGTGGGCGCCGCCGCTGAAAGTCGAACGCAAGATCGACCAGGACTGACGAGAACTTCAATCAATGACTCAATCTCAACACGCTACCCTGCTCGTCGAGCTGCTGACCGAAGAACTGCCGCCGAAGGCGCTCGCCCGTCTCGGCGACGCCTTCGCCGAAGGTATTGCGCAGCGCCTCGCGGCGCGCGACCTGATCGACGGCGAGCCGTCGTTCGAACGCTTTGCCACGCCGCGTCGTCTCGCGGTGACGATTCACAACGTGCGCGCGCTCGCGCCGGAAAAACACGTGCGCGAAAAAGTGCTGCCGGTTTCCGTCGCGCTCGATAAAGACGGCCAGCCCACCGCGCCGCTCGCGAAGAAACTCGCCGCGCTCGGCTTCCCCGACTTCACGGTGAACGATCTCGAACGCGCCCAGGACGGTAAAGCCGAAGCGTTCTTCCTGCGCTACGCGGCGCCGGGCGCGACGCTCGCCGACGGCCTGCAAGGCGCGCTCGACGAAACGCTCGCGAAGCTGCCGATCGCAAAGCCGATGACGTATCAGCGCCCGGACGGTTCGAGCGTGCAGTTCGTGCGCCCGGTGCATCGACTGACCACGCTGCACGGCGAAGAGGTCGTGCCGGTCAGCGTGCTCGGCATCGACGCCGACGACACCACGCTCGGCCACCGCTTCCTGTCCGAAGGCTTCGTGCAGATCCAGCATGCGCAGTCGTATGCCGAAACGCTCGAACACAGAGGCCGCGTGATCGCGAGCTTCGCGAAGCGCAAGGAATCGATCCGCTCGCAACTGCTCGCGCAAGCCGGTGACGACAAGGTCGTGATGCCCGAAGCGCTGCTCGACGAAGTGACGTCGCTGGTCGAATGGCCGGTTGTCTATGAGTGCCGCTTCGAGGACGAATTCCTGCAAGTGCCGCAGGAATGCCTGATCCTGACGATGCAGACGAACCAGAAGTACTTCGCGCTGACCGATGCGAACGGCAAGCTGCGCTCGCGCTTCCTGATCGTGTCGAACATCGAGACGGCGACGCCGGTCGAGATCGTCGAAGGCAATGAGCGCGTGGTGCGTCCGCGTCTCGCCGATGCGAAGTTCTTCTTCACGCAAGACAAGAAGAAGCCGCTCGCGGATCGCGTGCCACTGCTCGCGAACGTCGTTTATCACAACAAGCTCGGCTCGGCGCTGCAACGCGTGGAGCGGCTCGAAGGGCTGGCCGGCGCGATCGCCGCACTGACCGGCGCCAACGTCGCGCTCGCGACGCGCGCCGCGCGCCTCGCGAAAGCCGACCTGATCACCGACATGGTCGGCGAATTCCCCGAGCTGCAAGGCACGATGGGCACGTACTACGCGCGCCACGACGGCGAGCCGGAAGAAGTCGCGCTCGCATGCTCGGAACACTACCAGCCGCGCTTCTCGGGCGACGCCTTGCCCACCACCGCGACCGGCACCGTCGTCGCGCTCGCCGACAAGCTCGAAACGCTGGTCGGCATCTGGGGCATCGGCCTGCAGCCCACCGGCGAGAAAGACCCGTTCGCGCTGCGCCGTCATGCGCTCGGCGTGCTGCGCATTCTGGTCGAGAAACAGTTGAACGTCGACTTCGTCGAGCTGCTGCGCATCGCTTATGCGCAATTCGCCGGCGTGCCGAACGTCGCCGATTCGACCGACGCGATCTACGAGTTCAGCATGGACCGCCTGCGCGGCCTGCTGCGCGAACGCGGCTACGCGGCCGGCGAAATCGACGCGGTGCTCGCGCTGAACCCGACGCGGCTCGACGACCTCGTCGCGCGCCTCGACGCGGTGCGCGAATTCGCGTCACTGGCCGAAGCGGCGTCGCTCGCGGCGGCCAACAAGCGTATCTCGAACATCCTGAAGAAGTCGGCAGGCGTGACGAACGGCAGCGTGCAGCCCAGCTTGCTCACCGAGGCAGCGGAGAAGGCGCTCAACGCGCAGCTCGAACAGGTCACGCCGCGCGTGCAATCGCAACTGGCCGTGCGCGACTACACCGGCGCGCTGACGGCGCTGGCCGCGCTGCGCGAACCGGTGGACACGTTCTTCAACGACGTGATGGTCAACGCCGAAGACCCCGCGTTGCGCGCGAACCGTCTGGCTCTGCTCGGCGCGCTGCATCAGCAGATGAACTGCGTCGCCGATATTTCCCGACTCGCCGCCTGAGCACCGCGCCATGCCGATCAAGAAAGTGGTGATCCTCGACCGCGACGGTGTGATCAACGTCGACTCCGACGCGTTCATCAAGTCGCCGGACGAATGGGTCGCGCTGCCCGGCTCGCTGGAAGCGATCGCACGCCTGAACCACGCCGGCTATCGCGTCGCAGTCGCGACGAACCAGTCGGGCATCGGCCGCGGTCTGTTCGACATGGATGCGTTGAACGCGATGCATCTGAAGATGCACCGGATGGCGGCAGCGGTCGGCGCGCGCATCGAAGCGGTGTTCTTCTGCCCACACACGGCGGAAGATCACTGCGAATGCCGCAAGCCGAAGCCCGGCATGCTGAAGATGATCACCGAGCGATTCGAGGTCGATCCGGCGCATACGCCGACGGTCGGCGATTCTCTGCGCGATCTGCAGGCGGGCGCTGCGCTCGGTCACCCGGTGCATCTGGTGCTGACCGGCAAGGGCCGCAAGACCCTCGCCGCGGGCGGCTTGCCCGAAGGCACGATCGTGCACGACGACCTGCGCGCGTTCGCGCTCGACTTTCTCGCCGACGCTCAGGAATAAACGCGCGCACCGCGCTCCCACCCCCCACCGACCACGCCGATGCGCTTTATCCGTTCCCTGCTGCTGCTGATTTATTTCGTTGTGTTCACGGTGCCGTACGCGACCGCGTGCTTCATCGCGTTTCCGTTCCTGCGCGCGGAAAACCGCTACTGGATGGCGGCCGGCTGGTGTCGTCTGACGCTGTGGACGGTGCGCTACCTGAACGGCATCCGCTACCGCATCGAAGGTTTCGAGAATCTGCCCAACGGCCCGGCCGTGCTGCTGTCGAAGCACCAGTCGGCGTGGGAAACGCTCGCGTTTCCGGCGATCATGCCGCGCCCGCTGTGCTACGTGTTCAAGCGCGAGCTCTTGTATGTGCCGTTCTTCGGCTGGGCGCTCGGCATGCTGAAGATGGTTCACATCAACCGCAAGGAAGGCAAATACGCGTTCGTATCGGTCACGAACCAGGGCAAGGCCCGCATGGCCGAAGGCGCATGGGTCATCATGTTTCCGGAAGGCACGCGCACGCCGACCGGCAAGCAGGGCAAGTACAAGACCGGCGGCGCGCGCTTCGCGATCGCGAGCGGTGCCCCCGTCGTGCCGATCGCGCACAACGCGGGCCGCGTGTGGCCGCGCAACTCGTTTCTTAAATATCCGGGTATAGTCACGGTGTCGATTGGCAAGCCGATCGACACGACGGGGCTCACGCCCGACGAAGTGAACACGCGCGTCGAACAGTGGATCGAAGCCGAGATGCGCCGCATCGATCCGACTGCCTACAGCGCGGCGGCTAACGATTCCGCCGCCGCGCCCATCTGACGCGCCACGCCCTCGAACTCCGAAGGCGTATTGCGCGAAGCGAAGCCGATGCAGAAGTCTCCTACGCCGCAGCCCGCCGCGGCGCTCGAAAACCGGCAGCTCGATCTCCCGCTCTTCGCCGAGCCGGGGTCGACGTCGTCGTCTCCTTCACCTTCCGCGCCGGGTTCATTGGGCTCAGCGCCGGCCCGGCCGCCCGTCGCGCCGCTCGCGCCGGACGGCAGCAAGCTGCGCAGTCTCGCCATCGGTTCACGCACGCTGCATTACGCGCTCAAGCGTTCCGCGCGCCGCTCGATCGGCTTTGCGATCGACAGCACCGGCCTCACGATCACCGCGCCGCGCTGGGTCACGCTCGCCGATATCGAAACCGCGATCACCGAAAAACAGCGTTGGATTTTTACGAAGCTGATCGAATGGCAAACGCGCGTCGAGCAGCGTGCATTGCCGAAGATCGACTGGCAAGACGGCGCCGAAGTGCCCTACCTCGGTCAGCCGGTGCGCGTGACGCTCGGCGCGCCGCAAGGCATGCTCGCGTTCAGCGCCGAGCACGGCGCGCTGCAATTGCCGCTGCCGTTGCAAGCCGACCCGCAGCAGATCAAGGATCGCGTGCAGGGCTGGCTGCAAGGAGAAGCGAAGCGGCTGTTCGGCGAGCGTCTGGCGATCTACGCGCAGAAGCTGGGCGTCAACTATCGCGCGTATGCCTTGTCTTCGGCGGCGACGCGCTGGGGCAGTTGTTCGAGCGACGGCAAAATCCGCCTGAACTGGCGGCTCATCCACTTTCCGCTGTCGATCATCGACTATGTAGTCGCGCACGAGCTGTCGCATCTGCGCGAGATGAATCACAGTCCGCGCTTCTGGCAGACGGTCGAATCGATTTTTCCGGAATTCCGCGAGGCGCGGCAGACACTGAAGTCGCATCCGCCGGAGCTGTTGCCGACGCTTTGAGGCCGGGCGCTATCTATACGAGAGCGCTTTCGCGGACTGCAACAGATCGTCGAGCATCACGCCGCGCCTGTCCGGGCTCGTGTCGCGGCCGGTCATGAAACACAGCGCCGCAATCGGCAGTCCCGCACGGTCGCGAATCGGCGCTGCCATACAAAGCCTGAACGCATTCGAGAGTCCTTCGGTGCAGCAGTAGCCTCGTTCTTTCGCGGCCTGCACGTCGTTCAGGAATTCGTCGAATTCGATATTCACCCCGTTGTCGAGGATGAAATCTTCGGCCGGAATGAGCGCGCGAATCTCGTCGGCATTCAGGTGACCTAGCAGCAGACGTCCCGTGGCGGTCCACGGAATCGGCACTCTCACGCCGATGTCCGAACTGATGTTGAATGGCCGGGCACTGTTCTCGGATAACACGACCGTGTACTTGTTGCCTTCCAGCATGCACAGCTGCGTGGTCTCGTCGTACTTCCGTACCAATGCCAGAATGGATTGATGCGCGCGGCTAATCAGATCGTTGTGCGTTGCATAGTCGGACCCGTAGTAGTGCATCTCGCGCCCGAAGAACACGCTCCCATCCGCGGCCGTCTCGAGCCAGCCCACTTCCGCGAGAATCGCGACCAGCTCGTAAATGCTCGAACGCGGCGCGCCGGTCGCCTCGATTAATTCGCGCATGGTCAGCGGGCGTTGGGCGACGTGCAATTGCCGGAACATCGCGATCACGCGATCCACGCCTCTCGCCCGAGACGATTCTGTTACAGCCATGCGTTCACTCCGTAAAGCGTTCATCCGACCGGTTGTCTTTCAAGCGACGTGAGTTTATCGCGCGGCAGACCCGCGAAAGCGACTTTCAGGCCGTGACAGATCAATGGTCGAGGACTCTGTGCAGAAATTGCCGCGTGCGTTCGTTCGCGGGATTGACGAAGATCTGTTCCGGATCGCCCTGCTCGGCGATGACGCCCTTGTCCATGAAGACCACGCGGTCGGCGGTCTTGCGGGCAAAGCCCATTTCATGCGTGACGACGACCATCGTCATGCCGTCGCGCGCGAGCCCACGCATCACCTCGGTGACCTCGCCGACCAGCTCCGGATCCAGCGCGGACGTCGCCTCGTCGAAGAACATGATGCCGGGCTCGACCGCGAGCGCTCGCGCAATTGCCACGCGTTGCTGCTGACCGCCCGACAACTGGCTTGGATAGTGTGCCGCGCGGTCCGCGAGCCCGACACGGTCGAGTGTCTCCATGGCGCGCTTGCGCGCGTCGTCCGGACTCATGCGGCGTGCCTTGATAAGCGCGAGCGTGACATTGCCGAGCGCGGTCTTGTGAGGAAACAGATTGAACTGCTGGAAGACCATGCCGACATGGCCACGAATCTCTCGCGCTCGGCGCGGATCATGCATGGGCACATCGTTGACCCAGACCTCGCCGGAATCGGTGGTCTCCAATCCCGCCATGATTCGCAAGACCGTGCTCTTACCCGAGCCGGACGCGCCAATGAGCACCAGCACCTCGCCCGAGCGAACCTCGAGATTGATTTCGTTCAACACCCGAGTCGAACCGAATGCTTTGCTGACGCCCGTCAGTGAAATGATGGGTCTGATTTGGCTTTGGTTACTCACGACAATCTCCTGCGGTCATGGTGGCGCACCCATTGCGAGAGCGGGAAGCACACGGCGAAGTAAATGAGTGCGACGAGTCCGTAGATTTCCACGGGCTTTCCGACCCGGTCGACGATGGCCTGGCCACCATGCATCAACTCGGACATTCCGATCATGCTGACGATCGACGTGTCCTTGATGAGCGACAGATACTGACCGACGAGAGGCGGCAACACGATCTTTCCCGTCTGAGGCAGCACGACGAACGAGAACGACTGAGCCCGCGTGAGGCCGAGGATCTGAGATACCTCCCATTGACCTTTGGGTACCGCCTCGATTCCTGAGCGGAAGATTTCGGCGATGTAAGCGCCCTGATAGACGCTCAAGCCGATGACGCCGGCTGCGAAGACGTCGATCGCGTAACCGAAGTACGACACGCCGAAATAGATGAACATCAGCGTGATGAGTACCGGCGTGCCGCGAAACAGCTCCGTATAGAGTCTGGCAAGGCGGGCTGTGCCCCACGGTCCGAACGACCGCAAGACCGCGGCGAACAGGCCGATCAGCGTGCTGCCCACGATGGACGCAATGGAAAGCAACAGCGTCGTCACCAGACCCTGCAGCAGGATGGAGAAACTGGTTTTCAGCAATTCGACTGACATGATCCAACTCCAATCCGGGAATCAGGCCCGTTTCGTCCGGCGCATAAAGCCGGTCCCGAAACCGGTGCGCGCCGGCATGACGAGGGGAGGATGAAAGATCCGCGCTCCGAGCTGGCCCGCAAGCCAGGACAGTACGTTACTGAGCACGAGATACGCGACGAGCGTCACGCTGAACGTCTGAAGGTAGAGAAGCGTCCGCGAGTTGATCACGGTCGCAGTGCCGGTCAACTCCGGCAACGCAATGGCGGACAGCAGCGACGTACCGAGCAGCAACTGGATCAGGTAGTTGACGATGGCCGGATAGACCGCGCGCGTCGCCTGCGGTAGCACGACCTCGACGAAGATCTGCGCGCGTTCGAGACCGAGAATGCCGGCGGCCTCGAGTTGGCCGCGCGGCACCGACTGTATGCCGGCGCGGAACACTTCCGACAGATAAGCACCGACGTTGACGCCGAGCGCAATGACGCCCGCCCAGTATGCGTCGAGCGAAATACCCGCCGACGGCAGACCGAAGAAAACGATGAAAATCTGCAGGAGAACAGGCGTGTTGCGGATGATTTCGACGTAGCCGCGAGCAATCAACCGAAATGGCGCGAGCGCAGAAACGCTGGCAAGCGCGGTCAACAAGCCGAGGACTAGCGCCAGTACGAATGCCAGCACGGTCACTTGCAACGTCAGCCAGCTCGCGCTCAAAAACTCGGGCACGTAGCCCCACAGAGTGAGCCACTCGTAACTCATCTCACCCTCCGCATCGTTCGGGTTTCAATAGATATCGGCATCTCCCGCTCCTCAAAACTGCGGATTGAGCGGGTAGCGCGGATCGGTGCCGAACCACTTGTTGTAGAGCTGCGCGTTGAGCTTCGACGCATTGACGTTGAAGAGGAACAGATTCAGGTAGTTGAGCCATTCCTGATCGCCGGCCTTGACACCGAACGCGTTGTATTCGAGCGGGACCAGCGCTTCGTTCGTGACGGCAAGTTCAGGATCGAGCTTGGCCTGATACGCGAGAAAGTTGTTGTCCTCGATCATCGCGTCGGCCTGCCCCTGCTTGACGGCAAGAATCGCGGCCTGCGAGCTGTCGTATTCCTGGATCTTGATCGGGATATTCAGCGAGCGCACTTCGTCGCCATTGGTCGAGCCCTTGACCGTCGCAATCGTGCGACCGCCCATGTCCTTGATCGACTGAACGCCACTATTTTTTCTGACCAGCAGTGCTTCGCTGGCAACCACGTAGGGGGTCGTGAATTCGATTACCTTCGCGCGCTCCAGATTACGCGTGAAGTTGCAGAACACGACATCCACTTTGCTGGTCTGCAGATTCGGAATCCGGTTCGCGCTCGTCGTATTCACGACCTCGAGCTTCACGCCCATCTGCTTCGCGAGTTCCTTCGCGAGGTCCACGTCATAGCCGTCTGGTTGGCCGTCCTTGTTATAGAACCCGAACGGCGCGAACGTCAGGCAGTCGCCGACGCGCAGCGTGCCTCGCTGCAGCACGGCCTGAAGCGTCGAGGGGGATGCCGCTGCGCTCTGCCCTGGCGTGGCAACCTTGGTGCAGCCGGTGATGGCGAGCAATCCAGCAACAGCGAACAGAAGGGCGGCTTGGGCGCCTCGTTTGGCAAGCTTCATGGCAGGGTCCTAAGCGGAGAAGAGTGGTCCGGAGCGGACGAATCGGCTTCAGCGCCTGTCTGCACGCTCAACGAATCGCCGGGTCACGCATCGATTGTCCGATATATCAGACTGCTATCTGACGAACCGGATTGATGCTGAGTGTTGGACACTAATATCAAACCGGCAACCGCACAGAAACCCTTATTGCCCATACTTTTTTGTTCAAATAGGTCCGATCGAATTCCACGATGCGCATCGAGTCCGCAGTGGGCCGGGCGGGCGGCGCGGCTTCGGGCTCAAGCTATACGGCAATCATTTACAATTGCCGCAGGTCGATGCATTTATCGACAAACTATCAAAGGAGTCCTCATGCGAATCTTGCATACCATGCTTCGAGTCGGTGATCTGGACGCATCGATCCGGTTCTACACCGAAGTTCTAGGAATGCGCCTGCTTCGAAAGAACGACTACCCGGACGGGAAGTTCACCCTCGCATTCGTCGGTTACGAGGACGAATCCGAAGGCGCGGCGATCGAACTGACGTACAACTGGGACACGAGCAAGTACGACCTCGGAACCGGCTACGGTCACATCGCCCTCGAAGTCGACGACGCCTATGCGGCATGCGAAGAAGTGAAGAAACGCGGCGGTGTCGTTACACGCGAAGCTGGGCCCATGAAACACGGCACGACTGTCATCGCCTTCGTCGCCGATCCAGACGGGTACAAGATCGAGCTGATACAGAAGAAGGGGTGAGTCGACTGACGTCCGGTGGCGGGCACGAGTCGCGCTGTCAGCCAGAACGATGAAAACACAGCCCGGCTTCACGTTGCACCCGGCGAATTGACGCCGGGCGAATTCGCCCGGCAATCTTGCCTCGTGCCGACGCCATCAAAAAACGCCGACTACTGACGCTCGGCGTTTTCGCCGCGCACCGGACCGACCGGCTCGCCGTGCACTCCCCACCTCTTCACCACACCGCCATGAGCACGACCACCGCCCTGCCCGCGCGCCGCGCCCCGGATAGCTTCGCGATCCTGTTGATGATCGGCCTGTGCGCAATCTGGGGGCTGCAGCAAGTCGCAATCAAGACCACCAATGCGGCGGTGCCGCCGGTCTTTCAGGCGGGACTGCGCTCGACGATCGCGGCGCTGCTCGTGTGGGCATGGGCACGCTCGCGCGGCACGCCGCTCTTTCGCGATGACGGCACGCTCGGCGCGGGCCTGCTCGCGGGCGTGCTGTTCGCGGCCGAGTTCGTCTGCATCTTTCTCGGCCTGACGCTGACGAGCGCGTCGCGCATGGCGGTCTTTCTGTACACGGCGCCGTGTTTCACGGCACTCGGCCTGCACTGGTTCGTCGATGGCGAACGCATGCGGCGCATCCAGTGGCTCGGCATTGTCGTCGCGTTCGCGGGGATGGCGCTCGCGTTCGCGGACGGCTTCCTGCGCACGGACGCGGGCACGGCTGCAAGCGCGGCCTACGGCTCGACGCTCGCGGGCGCGGCCGGCGATGCGCTCGGCGTGCTCGGCGGCATCGCGTGGGCCGCGACCACGGTGATCGTGCGCGGCTCGCGGCTCGCGCGGACGAGCGCGAGCAAGACGCTGTTCTATCAGCTGACTGTGTCGGCGGTGGTGCTGCTCGCGCTGGCGCTGGGGCTCGGCGAGGTGCGCGTGGAAAGCGTGACGCCGCTCGCGCTCGCGAGCCTCGCGTATCAAGCCGTGATCGTCGCGTTCGTCAGCTATCTGTTGTGGTTCTGGCTGTTGACGCGTTACATCGCGTCGAGGCTGTCGGTGTTTTCGTTTCTGACGCCGCTGTTCGGCGTCACCTTCGGCGTGCTCCTGCTCGGCGAGTCGTTCAGCGCGCGCTTTCTGATCGCCGCGCTGCTGGTGCTGACCGGCATCGCGCTCGTCAACGCGCCGGCGAAACGGTAAGCGGGCTCGACGACGGCACCCTCCGCCGTCGAGCGTCGAGTCTATTCCGCCGCAGCGGCCGAGCGCGCCGCCACCGCCTGCGCCACACTCACGTATTCGGCGACCGGCACGTCCTCCGCGCGGCGTTGCAGATCGAAGCCGAGCGCGTCGAAATCGACGGTGTCGCGCAGCGCGGCAAGCGTGTTGCGCAACATCTTGCGACGCTGCGAGAACGCCGCCGTCACCACCCCGCCGAGCACGCTTTCGTCGACCACCGGCAGTTCGTGCCGCTCGTACGGAATCATCCGCACGATCGCCGAATCGACCTTCGGCGGCGGCTGGAACGACTCGGGCGGCACGTCGAGCTGCTTGTCGATCACGTAGCGGTACTGCAGCATCACCGACAGGCGACTGAACGCCTTCGTGCCCGGCTCCGCCACCATCCGCTCGACCACCTCGTTCTGCAGCATGAAGTGCTGATCGATCACGCGCTCCGCGAACGTCGCCAGATGAAACAGCAGCGGGCTCGAAATGTTGTACGGCAGATTGCCGACGATGCGCAGCGACGCCTTGTCGCCCGGTGCCGCGAGCGAGCCGAAGTCGAACTCGAGCGCGTCGCCCGCGTGCAGTTCGAGCAGGTTGCCGAACTTCGTCTTCAGACGGCCGATCAGATCGCGGTCGAGTTCGACCGCGTGCAGCGGCGTGTCGGGCGTCGCGAGCCGCTCGATCAGCGGCTCGGTCAGCGCGCCGAGGCCCGGCCCGATCTCGACCATGCGCTCGCCGCGCTGCGGCCGGATCACGTCGACGATCGAATCGATCACGCCCATGTCGACCAGGAAGTTCTGACCGAAACGCTTGCGCGCGAGATGGCCCTGGTGCCGGCCTTGCTGTCTGCTGGTGGACATCGGAGAAACGCTAGAAAGAAAACTGCTTGAGAATGAAAGACGTCACGGTGGAAACACGACGCCACGCGGCGCGTCACGAGCACCGCGACCGCTCACGCTACCCGCGCCTCAGCCCGCGCGACGATGCTGCGCCATCGACACCGCCGTGTCGATAGCGGCCATCAGGCTACCCGCGTCGGCGCGGCCGGTGCCGGCCAGATCGAGCGCGGTGCCGTGATCGACCGACGTGCGGATGATCGGCAGGCCGAGCGTCACGTTGATCCCTTCGCCGAACGTCGCGAATTTCAGCACCGGCAGGCCCTGGTCGTGGAACATCGCGAGCACGCAGTCGGCTTCGTCGAGATAACGCGGCTGGAACAGCGTGTCGGCCGGATACGGACCGCGCGCGTCGACGCCCTCGCCGTTCACCTGCCGCAACGCCGGCGTGATCACGTCGATTTCCTCGCGGCCCAGATAGCCGTTTTCGCCAGCGTGCGGATTGAGCCCCGTCACGAGGATGCGCGGCGCGGGCAAGCCGAAGTGGTGACGCAGGTCGTGATCGATGATGCGCAGCGTCGCGACGAGGCTTTCGATCGTCAAAGCCGCCGACACGTCCTTCAACGGCAGATGCGTGGTCGCAAGCGCGACGCGCAGCGGCCGCTTGCCGGTGCCCGCGAGCATCATCACGACGCGCGGCGTATGGGTGCGCTCGGCCAGATATTCGGTGTGGCCGGTAAACGGCACACCGGCGTCGTTGATCGTGCTTTTTTGCAGCGGCGCGGTGACGATCGCGTCGAACCTGCCGGCCACCGCGCCCTCGATCGCCGCATCGAGCAGATCGAGCACATAGCGGCCGTTCGCGGCGTCGAGCTTGCCAGCCTGCGCTGGTGCGCCAAGCGAGTGATGTTCGAGCCGCACGCGCGGGCCTGGCGCGAGCAGCGCCGCCCAATCGACGCCGACCGCGCGCGCGCGCTCAGCGAGCAGTTGCGCATCACCGAGCACGGTGAACTGCGCCTGAGGCCAGTGCGCCGCCGCGCCGGCCAGCGCCTGCGCGGTCAGCTCGGGACCGACGCCGGCGGGCTCGCCGGTCGTGATCGCGATCTGCAGCGGGCGGTGGGTGGGCTGGGCAGCGCTCGTCATCGCATTGACTCTGTTATTGCACGTTCGCCGTGGCCGGCTTCACTTCGACGTACGCGGTATCGCGCAGCTCGCGCAGCCAGTCGGCATACGCCTGTTCCGCCTTGCGCTGGCCGATGGCCTGACGCGCGAGATCCATCTGCTGCGCAATCGAGCCTTGCGCATCGCGGCGGCCGAGCACCTGAATCAGGTGGTAGCCGTATTCGCTGCGCACCGGTTCGCTGATCTGACCGTCCTGCAGCGAGTTCATTGCGCGCTCGAACTCGGGCACCGTCTCGCCCGGGCTGACCCAGCCGAGGTCACCGCCTTGCGACGCCGAGCCGTCCTGCGAGTAGGTGCGCGCGAACTTCGCGAAGTCGCCGCCGGCGGCGATCTGGTTGCGGATGTCGAGCAGCTTCTGGCGTGCCTGCGGTTCGGACTGACCGTCGCCGACGCGCAGCAGAATATGGCGCACGTGCGTCTGCACGAGCTTCGGCGCGTCCGCGCTGGTGCCCTGGCCGGCACGGCGCTCGACCAGACGCACGATCTCGAAGCCGTCGTTGGTGCGGATCAGATCCGGATCGATCTCGCCCGGACGCAGTGCCGACGCGGCCTTCACGAACTCGGGCGGCAGCTTGGACGGCGCGAGGAAGCCGAGATCGCCGCCGTTCTTCGACGCGTCCGGCGCCTGCGAATTGGCTTTCGCAAGCTTTTCGAAATCCGCGCCGCCCTTCGCTTCGGCGAGCAGCGCCGCGGCCTTCTTCTGCGCCGCCTCGATGTCGGTCTCCGAGGCGTTGAGCGGCGCCTTCACGAAAATGTGCTGCATGTGCAGGTCGTTCGTCTGGCCGGCGCCCGGACCGCGCTGGCTGGCGATGTAGTTCGCGACCTCGGCGTCCGTCACCGTGATCTTGCTGTCCACTTCCTTCTCGCGCAGACGCGACAGCGTCAGCTCCGTGCGCGCGTCGCTCGTGAAAGTGGTCCAGGGCACGCCTTGCGCCTCGATGCGCGCGCGGTACATGGCGAGCGACATGTTGTTCGCCTGCGCGAGACGCTCGAGCGTGCGCTGCACGGCCGCGTCGTCGATGGTGATGCCGTCTTCCTTGGCCTTCTGCAGCTGGATGCGCTCGAGCACCATCTGCGTGAGCACCTGCTGGCGCAACTGGTCCGTCGGCGGCACCGGAGCGTTCTGCTGGTTCAGCCGGTGCGCGATCAGACCGACCCGCTCGTCGAGCTCGCGCTGCGTGATGACACCGTTGTTGACCACTGCGGCGATGGTGTCCACCGTCTCGCCGCTATTGCCGGCCAATGCCTGCGCCTGTACCGACGCGACTGGAAGGAAGGACGCCGCGGCGACGAGACCCGCCGCGAGTATTGCCAAGCGAAGCTGTTTCATGATTGCCACAGATACTCCAATGATGTCGGGCGCTTCGCCCGTCTTTTCGCAAGCCGTGAATGACCGGGCAAGCGTCATTCGTAGTTGGTGAACCGCGACTCCGGCGGTGGCGGTGGCGGCAACGGCATGTAGCCGGCCACACTGCTGCGGAACGCGGTCATCAGCCCGTTGTCGACGCTCGACAAGCCCTTGAACGTCAACTGCGCCAGAAACCGTGTGCTCGACTGATTCTGTCCCGACGAGTTCAGGCCGTTCGCGTAGCGCTGGATGCCGGCGCCGAGCGTCCAGCAGTCCGCGTCGTATTGCAGGCCGACCAGGCCGTCGACGACACGGTGGCCACCCAGATCGTAGTTGAACCGGCCGACACCGTACATCCGGTGCGTCAGCGGCCATTGGCCCGAAATCAGCACCTGATTGATCGGCTGGTTGTCGAGCGTGGTGTTGGCGCGCGTGTAGCGGTACGCGACGTTGACGACCTTGCCGCTCGCCGGACTGAACCCGAAGCCGACACTCGTCTTCGTGAGCTGGTTATTGTCCGCATTATATTGGAACGCCGTTTCCGAAGCGAAACCGGCGCCCAGCTTGATCGACGCTCCCGCGATCAGGTCCGAGTGCGTGGCCTGGGTACTGGTCTGGGTCGGCGTCAGCGTAACGCGCTGATCCCGGAAGTAATACTGCTGCGCGATCACGAAGCGCGCGCGCTCGTCGCCGGTGGACGGGTTGATGAAGCGCGTGGTGAGACCGGCGGTCAGGCGGTTCGCATCGGCGATCCGGTCGTTACCGACGAACGTATTCGGCGTGAAGATTTCCGCGAGACCGAAGTCGGATTCGGCGGTATCGAACAGCGGCGCGTTGTTCTGATTGCGGTACGGCGTGTACACGTAGTACAGGCGCGGCTCCAGCGTCTGGATATAGTCCGCGCCGAAAATGCGCACCGAGCGCTCGAACGTCAGTCCCGTGTCGAACGTGAAGGTCGGAATCGACTCGGTGAAATTCTTCTGCGCCCCCGGCACGTTCGCCAGATCGGTGCCGATGTTGTTCAGGTTGTACGACGCAAAGTGCCACTGCACCTTCGGCGTGACGAAGTAGCCCGGTCCCACCACCGAATACGACAGGTACGGGTTGAACAGCACCCGCTGGCCTTCGCTCAGATCCGCGGTGGTGATGCGGAAGTTCGTGTAGTCGGCTTCGGCGCCGAAATCGAAGCCGCCGATGTTGTACTTCGCGTACTTGACGTTCAACTGCGGCTGGCGGCCGTACGGCGCGACCGACGGCTCCAGCGTCTGCCAGTGCTGCTCACGCGCGAGCACGGACCACGGTCCGTTGTTGTAGGTCAACCCGGCTTCCTGCTGATACAGGAGCTGGGTGCCGTTCATGAACTGGTTGACCGACGACGACAGGTCTTCCGGATAGGTGTTGTCCGAAACCTTGTTGTAATAGATGTAGCCGCCGAAGCCGTTACCGAAATTCTGGTTGTGCTGGATGTACAGCGCGTAGCGGTTGGTCTTCGTCAGGCGATCGTCGGGCAGAAATTCACCGGTGATCGACCCGGAATACGTCGGCGACAGATAGCGGAACGTGCTCTGCAACTGCACACCGCGCTTCGAGATCAGACGCGGCGTGACCGTCAGATCGCGATTCGGCGCGATGTTGAAGTAATACGGCACCGACAGCTCGAAACCGTTCGTCGAGCTCAGCGAGAACGTGGGCGGCAACAGGCCGCTGCGCCGATCGCCCGACAGCGGGAACGACAGCCATGGCGACGCGAACACCGGCACGCCCTGGAAGAACAGCACGCTGTTGTAGGCGACGCCTTCGTCGGCGCCGGTGTCGAAATCGAACTCGCTGCCCTTGATGTACCAAGCCGGATTGTCCGTGCACGCGCAGGCCGTGTAGGTGCCCTTCGTGAACACGGAGCGCTCGGCGTCGAGCAGGTCGACGCGCTGCGCGCTGCCCGAGCCGCCCGTCAGCGTGAAGTGGTACTTCGGCGCGGTCATGAAGCCTTCGGTCGAATCGACGCGCAGATGCGCTTCGGGTCCGATGAAGGTATTGCCGGTATTGATCACGTGGACATTGCCGTACGCATCGGCCATGTCCGTGTCCTGATCGTAGTGCAGGGCGTCGGCCTTGATCACGGACGTGTTGTGCCGCACTTCCGCCGAGCCCTTGGCGGCCAGATCCTGGTCGATCGTGCCGCTCGCGTGGTCACCGAGCACGAAGGTGGCCGGCCGCTGGCCCGTTTGCAACGGATGATCCTCGAGCTGCGGCGCAAGCTGCATGCCCCACGGCGGGTAGACCGCCTGCGGTTGCGCAGCTTCCCCCACCAGTTGGGCGTGCGCAAGCGCGGGCATCAGGCCCGGAACGGCGATCAGCGCCGCGACGAGCCGCCTTTTGCGCGGCACTACTGCACAGGAAGGAGTGGTATCGGAAAGCTGTCTGGGCGGCATGTATCGTTTGGCGAGTCGACCCGTGCGCAAGCTTCCGTCGTCACGATCCACCGCCTGCACACCGCGACCGTTAGAGTCGGCTGCACGTCTGGATTCCCAATTTGCCGAGTGATAAGGCGGGCGGTGAAACGGAGCACGCGAAAGCTGGCGTGTGAGTCGCGTCAAAAAAGTCGTGGGGTATTATATGGCAAGACGTTGTCCCCAAGAATTTGCCGCCGCTTTTCATGACGCTGCCTTCCACCCAAGATTTCACCGACACCCGTCTCTCCCTGCTCAAGGCCTGGCTGCAAAGCCACGCGGCGCGCCATGCGCTCGAGCCCGACACCCTCGTTCCGGCCTCGTCCGACGCCAGTTTCCGCCGTTATTTCCGGCTCGCCGGTAAGGCGGCGCAAGGCAACGGCGCGGCCACGCTGATCGCCGTCGACGCGCCGCCGCCCGAAAAATGCCGCGAATTCGCACAGATCGCGCAATTGCTCGCCGCCGCCGGCGTGCACGTGCCGCGCGTGCTCGAGGTCGACTTCGACGCGGGCTTCATGCTCGTCACCGATCTCGGCACCGCGTCGTATCTGGGCGCGCTGACCGACGCGCAGGCCGCGGGCGACACGCGCGCGGCTCGCGCGCTGATGCGCGACGCGCTCGACGCGCTGATCCGCTGGCAGCTCAGCTCGCGCGAAGACGTGCTGCCGCCCTTCGACGAAGCGTTCCTGCACCGCGAGATGGAACTGATGCCCGAGTGGTTCATCGGCCGGCACCTTGGCCGCGAGGTCGATGCCGCCACGCGCGCGCTGCTCGATCGCACGTTCGCGCTGCTGATCGCGAGCGCGCGCGCGCAGCCGCAAAGCTTCATGCTGCGCGATTTCATGCCGCGCAATCTGATGATCGCCGAGCCGAATCCAGGCGTGCTCGACTTCCAGGACGCGGTGTACGGGCCGATCACGTACGACGTCGTGTCGCTGCTGCGCGACGCGTTCCTCAGCTGGGACGAGGAGTTCGAGCTCGACTGCTTCGCGTACTACTGGGAGCGCGCCAAAAAAGCCGGCCTGCCGGTCGATGCCGATTTCGGCGAGTTCTACCGCCAGCTCGAATGGATGGGGCTGCAGCGGCACATCAAGGTGCTCGGCCTGTTCTGCCGCATCAACTACCGCGACGGCAAGGCGCATTACATGAACGACCTGCCGCGCTTCATCGGCTATGGGCGCAAGGTGGCGGAGCGTTACGCGCCGCTGCGCGGGTTCGCGAAACTGCTCGACGACCTCGACGGCCGCGCGCAGGAAATCGGCTACACCTTCTGACCGATAACGATGTCCGTAAAGAAAGCGATGATTTTCGCCGCGGGCCGCGGCGAGCGCATGCGTCCGTTGACCGACGCGTGCCCGAAGCCCTTGCTCGAAGTGGGCGGCAAGCCGCTGATCGTATGGCAGATCGAACGGCTCGCGCGGGCCGGCATCCGTAGCATCGTGATCAATCATGCGTGGCTCGGCGCGCAGCTCGAAGCCGCGCTCGGCGACGGTTCGCGCTGGCAGGTCGAGCTGCGCTATTCGCCCGAGCACGAGGCGCTGGAGACCGCGGGCGGCATCGCGCAGGCGCTGCCGCTACTGACCGACGAGGGCGCGGATCAGGTGTTCGTCGCGGTGGCCGGAGACGTGTACACCGAGTACGACTACGCCGCGCTGCACGCGCACGCCGGCCGGCTGAAGGCGCTGCCCGAGCCCGGCATGCATCTGGTGATGGTGCCGAACCCGGCGTTTCACCCGAACGGCGACTTTGGTCTCGTCGATGGCGTGCTGTCGCTCGACGCGCCGCCGCGCCTCACGTTCGGCAGTTTCGGTCTGTACGACACGCGCATGTTCCGCGATCTGCCGCGCGGCACGCGGCGCGCGCTAAGCCCGTATTACCGCGCGACCATCGCGCGTGGGCTCGCGAGCGGCGAGCTGTACGAAGGCTCGTGGGAGAACATCGGCACCCAGGCGCAGCTGGAAGCGCTCGATCGGCTGCTGCGCGCGCGCTGAGCTTTACTTCGCCGGGCTCTCACCTGCCCCGACTGCTTCCGCTCTTTCCACCGCATCCGTGGTGTGCGCGGCGCGCTGCTGCAGCGCCCACATCTGCGCGAACAAACCGTTCGCGCGCAACAGCTCCGCGTGCGTGCCGCGCTCGACGATGCGCCCTTTGTCCATCACGATGATCTGCTGCGCGTGCACGACCGTCGACAGCCGGTGCGCGATGATCAGCGTCGTGCGTTCGCGCGCGATCAGGTCGAGCTCATGCTGGATCGCGCGCTCGGAGCGTGAATCGAGCGCGGACGTCGCTTCGTCGAACAACAGGATCGGCGGATTCTTGAGTATGGTCCGCGCGATCGCGACGCGCTGCTTTTCGCCGCCGGACAGCTTGAGCCCGCGCTCGCCGACCGGCGTGTCGTAGCCCTTCGGCAGACTCTCGATGAACTCGTGGATATGCGCGGCGCGCGCCGCCGCGATCATTTCGTCGCGCGTCGCCGACGGCCGACCGTACGCGATGTTGTAGTAGATCGAGTCGTTGAACAGCACCGTGTCCTGCGGCACGATGCCGATCGACGCGCGCAGCGAATCCTGCGTGACGTCGCGAACATCCTGCCCGTCGATGCGAATCGCGCCGCCCGTCGCGCGGTCGAGATCGTAGAAGCGGAACAGCAGCCGCGCGAGCGTCGACTTGCCCGAGCCGCTGTGGCCGACCACCGCCGTCGTCGTGCCGGCCGCGATCGTGAAGCTCACGCCGTGCAGAATCTGCCGCGAAGGCTCGTACGCGAAGCTCACGTCGTCGAAGCGCACCTGCGCGCCGCTCACTTGCAAAGCCACCGCATTGGGCGCGTCGGGTACTTCCCGCGGTGCGCCGAGCAGCGAGAACATGCGGTCCATGTCGGTCAGGCTCTGCTTCAGCTCGCGATAGACCACGCCGAGAAAATTCAACGGAATATACAGCTGCAGCATGAACGTGTTGATCAGCACCAGGTCGCCGAGCGTCAGACGCCCGGCCATCACGCCCTGGGTCGCGCGCCACAGGATGAACACGAGCCCCGTGCCGATGATCGCCTGCTGCCCGAAGTTCAGCGCCGACAGCGAACGCTGCGACTTGATCGCCGCCGCGCGATAGCGCTTCAGGTTCTCGTCGTAGCGGCTCGCTTCCCACTCCTCGTTGCCGAAGTACTTGACGGTCTCGTAGTTGAGCAGCGAGTCGATCGCGCGCGAATTCGCCTTCGAATCGAGCTCGTTCATGGTGCGGCGAAAGTGCGTGCGCCACTCGGTGACCTTCACCGTGAACGCGATGTACACCGCGAGCGCGACGAACGTGACGATCGCGTAATAGGCCTCGTATTTGACGACGAAAAAGCCGAGCACGAGACCGACTTCGACGAGGGTCGGCAGGATGCTGTACAGCGAATAGGAAATCAGTTGCGTGATGCCGCGCGTGCCGCGTTCGATATCGCGCGACATGCCGCCCGTCTGCCGCTCCAGATGAAAGCGCAGCGACAGTCCGTGCAGATGGCGGAATACTTTCAGCGCGAGTTGGCGCACCGCGCTTTCCGTGACTTTCGAAAACAGGATTTCGCGCAGCTCGGTGAAAAACGAAGTGGACAGCCGCGCCACCGCATACGCGACCACCAGCAAGCCGACGCCGCCGAGCAGCACGATGCCGGGCGCGTCCTGCGCGCGGCCGAGCGCGGTCAGATGCCGGACCGACGCGAGACTGTCGACGATGCGCTTCATCACGATCGGCACGCCGAGGTTCGCGACCTTCGCGCCGATCAGGCAGCTGAGCGCGAAGCCGACTCGCCATTTGTAGGTGGCAAGGTATGGCAGCAGCGACAGGATCGTTTGCCAGTCGTTGCGGGGTGCGGTGGAAATCGGCGAGGGTTCGGACGAAGGAGCGCGGCGCATAAATCGTGGGGAGAGTGTGGAGCTGCCGGAGTTCGCAGCGGCGCGCGGCTCGCGCGCTTCGCTGGGTGCTTTCCCGTACAATTCCTGATCTTTCTATTGTCGCAGAAGCCGACTGGCGGCGCTTTGCATGGCCTACTGTCGAACTGGCCCAGCCATTGCGTCAATGCGCGTCAATACACTCGAACACGTTTCCCAAGGATGTCCCGATGACCGATCTTCTTCAACTTCCGTCCAAGCCGTGCGCGCTGCGCGTCATGCCGCAGCCATCGGACGCGAACATTCATGGCGACGTGTTCGGCGGCTGGATCATGGCGCAGGTCGACATCGCCGGCTCGATTCCGGCAAGCCGTCGTGCGAATGGGCGGGTCGCGACGATCGCGGTTAATTCTTTCCTGTTCAAGCAACCGGTGTTCGTCGGCGATCTGCTGAGCTTTTACGCGGATATCGTGAAGACCGGCAATACGTCGGTGACAGTGTCGGTCGAGGTCTACGCGCAACGGTTGAGGCTCTCGCAGGAAGTCGTCAAGGTCACGGAAGCGATCCTCACCTACGTCGCCACCGACAGCGACCGCCGTCCGCGCGCGCTGCCCGCGCTGGACTGAGCCGGCGAGGATGCTTAAGCTAGCGATTCCACGCGTCACGCGCCGCGCCACCCGCTAGCCGTTCCAGCCGATCAGCGCACGAGGCCCGGGACGCCCCATAGTCGCTCTTCTCATGGAAACGAGATGAAACTGATCGGTATGCTCGACTCGCCCTACGTGCGGCGCGTCGCCATCTGCATGAAGCTGCTCGCGCTCGACTTCGAACACGAGTCGATTTCGGTTTTCCGCACCTACGACCAGTTCGCGAAGATCAACCCGGTCGTCAAGGCGCCGACGCTCGTCGCCGACAACGGCGCGATCCTGATGGACTCGACGGTGATCCTGCAGTATCTGGCAACGCTCGCCGGCCCCACCCCGCTGTTCCCGACGCAAGCCGACGCGGCGTTGCGCGCCGCGCGTCTGACGGGGCTCGCGCTCGCCGCGTGCGAAAAGAGCGTGCAGATCGTCTACGAGCGCAATCTGCGGCCTCAGGAGAAGCAGCATGAACCGTGGGTCGAGCGCGTGCGCGCGCAACTGCTCGCCGCCTATGCCGAACTCGAACGCGAGTTGGGCGAAGGGCCGCTGCCCGACACGCAGCAGCAGTTCAGCGCGGCGGACGTGGCCGTCGCCGTAGCCTGGCAGTTCACGCACATGATGCTGCCGGAGGCGGTCAGCAAGGCCGATCATCCGCGGCTCGAGAAGTTTTCCGCGTTCGCGGAAAGCCTGCCGGTGTTCAAGGACACGCCGGCTCAGTGACCGGCGTTGGACGCGGCACGCGGCGACACCCGTCGCCGCGTGTCGCTCGCTCCCCTCATGCCGGCTCCAGCTCCGGCACCAACCCGCCGTGCAGCAGTTCGGAAATCGCTTCCGTCGATAGCGGCTTCGCGAAATAGAAGCCCTGCATTTCGTCGCACGCGCGTTCCTTCAGGAAGTCGAGTTGCGCCGACGTTTCCACGCCCTCGGCGATCACCTGCAACTTCAGCGAATGGGCGAGCGCGATGATCGCCGACGTGATCGTCTCATCGTCGCCCGATACGCCGATATCCGACACGAACGAGCGGTCGATCTTCAAGCGGTCCACCGGGAAGCGCTTCAGATAGCTGAGGCTCGAATAGCCGGTGCCGAAGTCGTCGATCGCGAGACCGATGCCGAGCGCGTGCAGTTCGTTGAGCATCGACACTGCTTCTTCCGCGTTGCGCATGATCGTGCTTTCGGTCAACTCGAGTTCGAGGTACTTCGGTTCGAGTCCGGTCTCGTCGAGCACCTGCATCACGAGCTTCGCGATGTCACGCTGCTGGAACACCCGCGCCGACAGATTCACCGACACGCGCGCCGGCGGCAAGCCCTGATCCTGCCACGCCTTGTTCTGCCGGCACGCCTCGCGCAGCACCCACTCCGACAGCGGCCCGATCAGCCCGCTTTCCTCGGCGAGCGGAATGAACGATGACGGCGGCACGAGCCCGACCTCGGGATCGTGCCAGCGCACCAGCGCCTCGATGCCGACGATCTGTCCGCTGCCGATATCGACTTGCGGCTGATAGTGCAGCAGGAACTCGTTGTCGCGCAGCGCGCGGCGCAGGCGTCGTTCGAGATTCAGGCGCGCGCCCGCGCTCGCGTTCATCTCCGGCTGATAGAACTGGAACGTGTTGCGCCCCATGTCCTTCGCCCGATACATCGCGACGTCGGCCTTCTTCATCAGCGTTTCGGCATCCTCGCCGTCCTGCGGGAACAGGCTCGCGCCCATGCTGCAGCCGACGTACAGCTCGGTGCCGTCGAGCCACACCGGCTCGGCGATCGACGCGCGCACGCGCTCCATCCACGTGATCAGCGATTGCTCGTCGACGGTGTCGGTCATCACGATCACGAACTCGTCGCCGCCGTGACGCGCAACCGTGTCGCTGGTGCGCGAGCAGCGCGCGAGCCGTTCGGCGACCACCCCGAGCAGCCGGTCGCCGACGCTATGGCCGAGGCTGTCGTTGACGTTCTTGAAGCCGTCGAGATCGAGGAACACGACCGCGACGCCCGAATGATGCCGCTGCGCGACGACGAGCGCATGTTCGAGCCGGTCGCGCAGCAGGTTGCGGTTCGGCAGCCGCGTAAGGCCGTCGTAGTTGGCCTGGTATTCGAGCTGCTCCTGATAGCGGATCAGCTCGGTCACGTCGTTGATGACGCCGATATGATGGGTGATCACGCCTTCCGCGTTCGGCACCGGCGCGATGAACAGCTGATTCCAGAACAGCGCGCCGTCCTTGCGATAGTTGCGCAACACCGCGCTGACCTCGCGATTCGCCGCGAGCGCCTCGCGGATCAACGCGACGCCTTCCTGGTCACGGTCGTCGCGTTGCAGCACGCGGCAGTCGTGGCCGATCACCTCGGCGGGATCGTAGCCGGTGATGCGCATGAACGCCGGATTCACGTATTCGATCAGATTGCCCGACGGCGACGGCGCGGTGATCAGGATCGCGTTGACGCTCGCGTCGAGCGCCCGGCTTTGCAGACGCAGCGCGAGATCGGCGCGCTTGCGCTCGGTGATGTCGGTGTACGAGCCGAGCACGCCGATCACCTGACCGCCGCCGTCGGTGAAGGGCAGCTTGCTCGTGACCGTCGTGCGGTGCAAGCCGTCGATCACGAAGTCGACCTCGAAGTTCATCTTGGGCACGCCGGTGCTCACGACTTCGCGATCGTGCTCGGTCAACAGGTCGGCGAACGCGCGCCACGCCAGGTCGGCGTCGCTCTTGCCGACCACCTGTTCGGGATACGCGAGCCCCGCATCGCGCGCGAATGCCATGTTGCAGCCGAGATAGCGTGAGTTCAGGTCCTTCCAGAAGATGCGCTGCGGAATGTTGTCGATCACCGCTTCGAGCATCTGATTCGAGCGCTGCGCTTCGGCTTCGGCGTTGATCTGGTCGGTCACGTCGTCCGCCAACACGAACAAGGCGTCGCGGCCCATGAAGTTCAGTGCGTGATAGGACACGTTGACGCTGAGGATCGAGCCGTCCTTGCGCCGATGCCGCCAGATGCCCGCCATCGTGTGGCTCTGGCGGAGGTCGGCGCTACGCTGCAGATGCGTCTCCAGGCGGCCGATTTCCGAGTTCGGGCGGATCGCGCGGATCGTCATGCCGAGAAACTCGTCTTCCGTGTAGCCGTATTGCTGGATCGCGGCCTTGTTGACGGCGAGAAAGCACAGCGTGTCGCGATCGAAGATGTACATCGGCACGGTGTGATCGTCGAACAGGCTGCGAAAACGCTCGTCGTTGCGCACCAGCGCGCGGGCGCTGCGGAGTTTTTCGCGCGCGCTGTTCTCGCGCACGCCGAACGTGAGGAACAGCAGCACGCTGCCGGTGAGCATCGTCACGAGCAGCACGAACATCGCGCGCTCGCTGTCGCTCGCCGATGCCGCGAGCGAGATCTGCAACGAGCGGTTTTCCTCGCTGCGCAACGTGGCGAGCGCGGCTTCGACACGCTCTAGCGCGGGGGCAAGATGCGAGTTCGACGGCGCAGGGTCGAGGGATGCCTCGAATGGCGCGTCGAGGGGGGCCGCCCCCGGTGCTTCGGTCGATGCCGCGTGCGCCACGCCCGACGCCGCCCCCGACGCCGCGCTTGCCGCTCCGGGCAGGTCACTCGCATGGTTGCGCAGCGTGTCCTCGAGATCGTGCTGCAACGCGTGCCGCGCCGCGCTCAGGCTGGCAAGCGCCCCCGACATGTACGGCTCGCTCGCGAGCTCCTCGCGCAGTGATTGCTCGCGGCTCGCGAGTGTGTTCGTCATCGAAGCGGCCGCGTCGGGCGGCACCGGCTTGCCCGATTCTTTCAGGCGGTGCAGAGCGGCGAGCGCGTTATCGAGCGCGGCGTGATACGCATCGAGGTTCTGGCGCACGCTGGTCGAGCGCGCGAGGCGCGCATCGGCGTCGCGCTGCCCGCGAATCTGCGTGTACGCGACGAACGCGTTTGCACCGACCGCGACGACCACGACCGCAATATTGATCAGCAGTCGCTTCGATAGAAAAGGATTCATGGGTTCCGAACGTCAATCGTTCCGAGGGCGGGAGAGCGCGCTCGCTGCCGGTGCGTCGGGCCGCATCGATGCAAGTCTTTTACGCGCCATCCTTTGGATATCGGCAGCGATCGGAAGCGGGTTGAGGGTCGGCGTGAAAAAAATCTGATGATTTGGGGGAAGGCTGCGAGTTGGTGGGGGCGCCTGGCTGGGGGCGGCTAACCGGCCGCACCTAGCCGGCCGCTTCAAATTCCTTCATCGCCGGGACGAAATCGTGGCTCGCCTCGGGCTTGCGCGACAGCTTCGCGAGCACATAGCGCTTGAAAGGATCGAGCTCGGCCCAGCGCGCGACGCTCGGCGCGGCGAGACCGGCCAGCCCCGCCTGATGCGCGACACCGTCGGGCACGCTGTCGGTTTGACGCCAGGCCGGCGACTCCTCCGGCGTAAACCACTCCGGTTCGACGTTCGAGTGCGTGCGCAGCATCTCGAACAGCGCGTGATCGAAATTCGGTTCGATCTGCGTGTCTTCTTCGACCGGGAAACGCGCGAGCAGCTTGCGATCTTCGAGCGGCAGTTGCTGCCACTGCGCGAGCGTGATGCGCAGCCCGAAACGGTCGAGATTGAAGCGCACCGACATCGGGATATAAGTGAAATTCTCCGAAGACGCGACCTCGAAGTCGAACAGAAGCGGTGCTTCGTTGAGTCCCATGTCAGTGCTCCTTGTCGGTGGCGGACAGCGTGCGGGCGTCGCTTGAGGTATTTTAGAACCTTATTCGCGCGACGGCGCCCTGCGCGGCGGCCGCCGCGAAGCACACGGCGAGCCCGGCGCACCCTTTGACGCGCGGCATGGTACAGGAGTGAAGCAGCTTGAACGGACAGCAAAACGGGCGCCAAACCGGGCGGGCGGACGGCCAGCCCCACGCCCTCGACAGCGACGAACAACCCGGCGTAGTGCAACTCGAAGTGCGCCGCCATCGCGGCGCGGCGGTTGAAACCGCCACCGATCACGTCGGCCAGGAGTGGCCGGTCGCGCTCGTGTTCAACGGCATCTCGCACGCGGTGATGATGTGCACGCCGCGCGATCTCGAAGCGTTCGCGGTCGGCTTCGCGATTTCGGAGGGGATCGTCGAGCGCGGCAGCGACATTCAGGACATCGAGGTCGAATTGCACGGGCACGGCGAGCTGCCGCATGCCGAGGTGCAATTGCAGGTCGTGCAGCAGGCGTTCGCCGGTTTGAAGGAAAAGCGCCGCGCGCTCGCCGGGCGCACCGGCTGCGGCGTGTGCGGCATCGAAAGCATCGATCTGCTGGATCTGAAACCGCAGCGTGTACCCGACACTGGCTTCTTGCAGCGGCTCGCGCCCGATGCGATCGCACGCGCCGCGCGCGCGCTGCCCGAGCACCAGGCGCTCACTCGTTTGACGGGCGGCCTCCACGCGGCCGCGTGGTGTGATGCGCAAGGCGCGATCCACTCTGCGTTCGAGGACGTCGGCCGCCACAACGCGCTCGACAAGCTGATCGGCCAGCTCGTGCTCGACCGCGCCGATACGCGCGACGGTTTCGTGTTTCTGTCGAGCCGCGCGAGCTACGAGCTGGTGCGCAAGGCCGCGCGCGTCGACGTGCCGATGGTCGCGACGATCTCGGCGCCGTCGTCGCTCGCAATTGCGATCGCGCGTGAGGCGGGCGTGCGGCTCGTGAGCTTCTGCCGCGAAGGCAGCTACGTCGATTACGACACCTGGCAGCAGCAAGCTTGAGCGATTGAAGCGGCGCAGCGACGATTCACGGCTAACCCACCCGAAGCCCGCCTGCGTCGCACACCCCTCAGTCGAACGGCCGGAAATCCGGCTTGCGCTTCTCGAAGAACGCCTTGAACGCCTCGCGCGCTTCGGGCGCAAGCAGCATCTTGCCGAAATGCACGGCTTCCTCGGTCATCTGCGTCTGCAGTTCCTGCTGGCTCGCGCGCTTCATCAGGCTCTTCGTCACGCGCAACGACGACGCCGGCAGCGCCGCCAGCTTCGCGGCCTGCGACGCCGCGAACGCGTCGACTTCGCCCGCCGGCAGCACGCGATTCACGAAGCCCATGCGGTGCGCTTCGGCCGCGTCGAACGCCTCGCCGAGCAGCAGTTTTTCCGCCGCCGCCTGGTAGCCGGCCACGCGCTGCAGCAACAGGCTCGACGCTGCTTCCGGGCACAGCCCGAGCTGCGTGAACGGCAGCGAAAAGCTCGCGGTGTCGGCCGCGTAGACCAGATCGCAATGCAGCAGCAGCGTCGTGCCGACGCCGACCGCCGGCCCCGCGACCGCCGCCACCACCGGTTTTTCCGCCGAACATAGCGCGCGCAGGAACTGAAACACCGGCGGGGTTTCGCCAACCGGCGGCGACTTCATGAAGTCCTCGAGATCGTTGCCCGCGCTGAATATGCCCGCGCTGCCGCGAATCAGGATCGCGCGCACCGACGCGTCGCCCTGCGCGTCTACGAGCGCGTCGGCCATCGTCTGATACATCGCGGCCGTGAACGCATTTTTCCTGCCGGGCCGGTTGAAGCTGATGGTCAGCACCGCGTCGGCGCGCTCGACCAGAATATCCGTCGTCATCCCGTTCATCTCCTTGTGCTCCTGCTGAATGTAAAAACGGTTCGCAAGCCGCGCGGCCTGCGAACCGTTGCGCGATCCCTGGTGGATCACAGAAGGATCCCCCGTTCGATCAGCGGCTCACAGACGCTCGATGATGCCCGCCGCGCCCATGCCGGTACCGACGCACATCGTCACCATGCCGTACTTGTAGTTGCGGCGGCGCAGGCCGTGCACCACGGTCGCCGCACGAATCGCGCCGGTCGCGCCGAGCGGATGGCCCAGTGCGATCGCGCCGCCGAGCGGGTTGATCTTCGACGTATCGAGGCCGAGGTCCTGGATCACCGCGAGCGACTGCGCGGCGAACGCCTCGTTCAGCTCGATCCAGTCGAGGTCGTCCTGCTTCAGGCCCGCGGCTTTCAGCGCGGCCGGAATCGCTTCCTTCGGGCCGATGCCCATGATTTCCGGCGGCACGCCGCGCACCGCGAAGCTGACGAAGCGCGCGAGCGGCGTCAGGTTGAACTGCTTGAGGATTTTTTCCGACACGACGATCAACGCACCCGCGCCGTCCGACGTCTGCGAGCTGTTGCCGGCCGTGACCGAGCCTTTGTTCGCGAACACCGCGCGCAGCTTCGCGAGGCCCTCCATCGACGTGTCCGCGCGCGGACCTTCGTCGAGCGACACCTCGCGCGTTTTCACGTTGATCTCGCCGGTCGCGAGATCGGGCACGCGATCGACGATCGTGTACGCGGCGATTTCGTCGTTGAATTCGCCGGCTTGCTGCGCGGCGAACGCGCGGCTGTGCGATTCGACCGAGAACGCATCCTGCGCTTCGCGGCTGATCTTCCAGCGCTCGGCGACTTTCTCCGCGGTCAGGCCCATGCCGTACGCGATGCCGACGTCTTCGTTGCGATCGAAGATATGCGGCGACAGCGACGGCTTATTGCCCATCATCGGCACCATGCTCATCGATTCGCAGCCGCCCGCGATCATCGCATCCGCCTCGCCGACGCGGATGCGGTCCGCGGCCATCGCGAGCGCGGTCAGACCCGACGCGCAGAAGCGGTTCACCGTGACGCCGCCGACCGTGTTCGGCAGACCTGCCAGCAGCGCGCCGATCCGTGCGACGTTCAGGCCCTGCTCCGCTTCCGGAATCGCGCAACCGACGATCGCGTCTTCAATCACGCCGGTGTCGAGGCCGGGCACCTGGGCGACGGCCGACCTGATCGCGTGAACCAGCAGCTCATCCGGACGTGTGTTCCTGAACATGCCGCGCGGCGCCTTGCCGATCGGCGTACGGCTCGCGGCGACGATGTATGCGTCTTGCAATTGCTTTGCCATTTGGGAATCTCCTTTGTCGACCAGAGTTGGCCAAAGCTCTTACTCTGGTCCCATGCACATTGTGCGGTCGCCGCTTAGTTGCGCACCGGCTTGCCGGTCTGCAGCATGCCCATGATCCGTTCCTGCGTCTTCTGCGTGCCGAGCAACTCGACGAACGCGCGACGCTCGAGTTGCAGCAGCCATTCTTCGTCGACGAGGCTGCCGGCTTCGACGTCGCCGCCGCACACCGCTTCCGCGATGCGGCTCGCGATCAGGAAATCGTGCTCGCTGATGAAGCGGCCGTCGCGCATGTTGACGAGCGACGCCTTGATCGTCGAGATCGCCGAGCGGCCCGCGACCGGCACCTGGGTCGCGCGCAGCGGCGCGCGGTAGCCCGCCGCGGCGAGCGCGCGCGCTTCCTTCTTCGCGACGTCGAGCAGTTCGAACACATTGAAGACGATCGTGTCGGAAGGCTTCAGGTAGCCCATCGCGCGGGCGTCGAGCGCGGAGGCCGACACCTTCGCCATCGCCGCGTTCTCGAACGACTTCTGCAGGAACTTCAGCAGATCGTTCGTCGCGCCAACCTGGCTTGCCGCTTCGGCCGCGCGCAGCGCCGCTTCCTTCAGGCCGCCGCCCGCCGGCACGAGACCCACGCCGACTTCGACGAGACCCAGATAGCTCTCGATGTGCGCGACGCGCTTCGCGCTGTGCAGTGCGAGCTCGCAGCCGCCGCCGAGCGCGATGCCCGAGATCGCCGAGATCACCGGCACGTTCGCGTACTTGACGCGCAGCATGCCCTGCTGGAAATTCTTCACGAACGGCTCGATGCCCTTCGCGCCGCCCATCATGAACGCGGGCATCGCTTCTTCGAGGTTCGCGCCCGCCGAGAACGGACCGCCCGGCGTGCCGAGCTTCAGCGATGTGGGCTGCCACACGACGAGGCCCTTGTAGTCTTTCTCGGCCAGTTCGATCGCCTGCGTGAGCCCTTCGATCACCGCCGGTCCGATCGTGTTCATCTTGCTCTTGAACGACACGATCAGCACGTCGTCCTCGCCCGCGCGATCGTCGACCCATGCGCGCACCGCATCGGTCTCGAACAGCGTCTTGCCGTAGGTCTTCGGATCGGCGCCGGTTTCGCCGACGAGCGGCGCGCGGAACACCTGCTTGCGGTACACGTCGAGCGACGAGCGCGGCACGAAGGTCTGCGTGGCCGGTGACCACGAGCCTTCGGCCGTGTGCACGCCGCCCTTCTCGTCAACCGCGCCTTCGAGCACCCACGACGGCAGCGGCACGTTGGCGAGCGCCTTGCCCGCCGTGATGTCTTCCTGCACCCATTCGGCGACCTGCTTCCAGCCGGCCGTCTGCCAGCCTTCGAACGGACCGTCGTTCCAGCCGAAGCCCCAGCGGATCGCGAGATCGACGTCGCGCGCATTGTCGGCGATCGATTCCAGATGCACGGCGATGTAGTGATAGACATCACGGAAGATCGACCACAGGAACTGCGCCTGCGGGTGCTGCGTTTCGCGCAGCAGCTTCAGACGCTCGGCAGCCGGACGCTTCAGGATGCGGCCGACGAGTTCGTCTGCCTTCCCGCCGCCGTCGATATATGCACCCGTGTTCGGATCGAGTACCTTGATCGCCTTGCCTTCCTTCCTGTAGAAGCCGGCGCCGGTCTTCTGGCCGAGCGCGCCCTTCTTCACCAGTTCGGCGAGCACGGCCGGCGTTTCGTAGACCGGCAGAAACGGATCGTCCGGCAGCGTGTCCTGCATCGTCTTGATCACGTGCGCCATCGTGTCGAGACCGACCACGTCGGCGGTGCGGAACGTCGCCGACTTCGCGCGGCCGAGGCGCGCGCCGGTCAGGTCGTCCACTTCGTCGAAACGCAGGCCGAACTTCGCGGCTTCGGCAATAACCGCAAGGATCGAGAACACGCCGACGCGGTTCGCGATGAAGTTCGGCGTATCTTTCGCGCGCACGACGCCCTTGCCGACCACGCTGGTCAGGAAGGTTTCGAGCTGATCGAGAATTTCCGGACGCGTCGTCGCGGTCGGGATCAGTTCGACCAGATGCATGTAGCGCGGCGGATTGAAGAAGTGCACGCCGCAAAAGCGCGCCTTCAGTTCGTCCGCGAAACCTTCGGACAGTGCGGTGATCGACAGCCCCGACGTGTTGGTCGCGAAAATCGCGTTCGGGCCGATGTGCGGCGCGACCTTCTTGTACAGGTCGTGCTTCCAGTCCATGCGTTCGGCGATCGCTTCGATCACGACGTCGCACTCGGCGAGCTTGTCGATGTCGTCGTCGTAGTTCGCGGGCTGGATGTATTGCGCGTCGTCCTTCACGCCGAACGGCGCCGGCGACAGCTTCTTCAGATTTTCGATCGCCTTCAGCGCGATCCCGTTCTTCGGGCCTTCCCTGGCGGGCAGGTCGAACAGCAGCACGGGCACCTTGGCGTTGATCAGGTGCGCGGCGATCTGCGCGCCCATCACGCCGGCGCCGAGCACGGCTACCTTGCGAATGATCAGATTGCTCACGTCGTTTCTCCGGAGAGTTGTGCGATGGCGCGAAGCGTCAGCCATGCTTCGCGCGATGTGTGTGGCCTCGCTCGATGTGCGAGCGTCAGAACAACGCTTCTTCGACGTCCATCATCGGCTTCGAACCGGCGCGCGCCTGCCGGATCGTCATCGCCGTTTCGGGCAGCAGCTTCGCGAAGTAGAAGCGCGCGGTCGCGAGCTTCGCCTTGTAGAACGGATCGCCCGATACCTCCTTGTCCAGCGCGATACGAGCCATGCGCGCCCAGAAGTACGAGAACACCAGATGGCCGACCGTGCGCAGATACGGCACGGCCGCGGCGCCGACTTCGTCCGGGTTCTGCATCGCCTTCATGCCGATTTCCATCGTCAGTTTCTGCACCTTTTCGCCGATCTCGGCGAGCGGGTTCACGAACTCCTGCATCTCCGGCTTGATGCCTTCGGCTTCGACGAATTCGGCGACGAGCTTGCCGAACTTCTTCATCTTCGCGCCCATGTCGCCGAGCACCTTGCGGCCGAGCAGGTCGAGCGACTGGATGCCGTTGGTGCCTTCATAGATCATGTTGATGCGCGCGTCGCGCACGTACTGCTCCATGCCCCATTCGGCGATGAAGCCGTGGCCGCCGTAGATCTGCATCGCGTGATTGGTGCCTTCGAACGCGTTGTCCGACAGGAACGCCTTCAGGATCGGCGTGAGCAGCGCGACGAGGTCGGCGGCTTCCTTGCGCTGGGCTTCGTCGGCGTGCGACAGCTCCTTGTCGATCTGCAGCGCCGACCAGTACGAGAACGCGCGGCCGGCTTCGGCGTAGGCCTTCTGCGTGAGCAGCATGCGGCGCACGTCCGGATGCACGATGATCGGATCGGCGGCCTTTTCCGGCGCCTTCGGGCCGGTCAGCGAACGCATCTGCAGCCGCTCTTTCGCGTACGTGAGCGAGTTCTGATATGCGACTTCGGTGAGACCGAGGCTCTGCATGCCGACGCCGAGACGCGCTGCGTTCATCATGACGAACATCGCGTTCAGGCCTTTGTTCGGCTCGCCGACCATCCAGCCCTTCGCGTTGTCGAGATTGATCACACAGGTCGCGTTGCCGTGAATGCCCATCTTGTGCTCGATCGCGCCGCACTTCACGCCGTTGCGCTCACCGGGCTCACCCGCTTCGTTCGGCACGAACTTCGGCACGATGAACAGCGAAATCCCCTTGGTGCCCTTCGGCGCATCCGGCAGACGCGCGAGCACGAGGTGAACGATGTTCTCCGCCATGTCATGCTCGCCGCTCGAAATGAAAATCTTCGTGCCGCTGATCGAGTACGAGCCGTCGCCGTTCGGCTCGGCCTTCGTGCGCAGAATGCCGAGGTCGGTGCCGCAATGCGGCTCGGTCAGACACATCGTGCCGGTCCAGACGCCTGCGACGAGCTTCGGCAGATAGCGTTGCTGCAGTTCCGGCGTGCCGTGCGCGTGCAGGCATTCGTACGCGCCGTGCGACAGGCCCGGATACATCGTCCACGCCTGATTCGCCGAGTTCAGCATTTCATAGAGCGCGTTGTTGACGAACGCGGGCAGTCCCTGGCCGCCGAATTCCGGGTCGCAACCGAGCGCCGGCCAGCCGGCTTCGACGTATTGCCGATAGGCCTCCTTGAAGCCCTTCGGCGTGGTCACGACGCCGTCGCCGGCATACGTGCAGCCTTCCTGGTCGCCGCTGTGGTTGAGCGGGAACAGCACTTCGGAGCAGAACTTGCCGGCTTCCTCGAGCACCGCGTTGATCGTGTCGGCGTCGAGTTCGGCGTGCTTCGGCATTTGCCGAAGTTCGGCCTCGACGTTGAGCAGTTCGTGCAACACGAATTGCATGTCGCGCAGCGGCGCGGCGTACTGTCCCATGACTCTCTCTCCCTGGTTTGACAAAAAGCCAGGCCGTTGGCCGGGTCCGTGGTCGGACCTTCTGCGCCGCGCGTTTCCGGTAGATTCCGGCGACGCCGCTAACGGCTTTCGCTTTGATACGAATTAATCAGTTTTTCCAGCGCGGCCCACGTGAGACGCACCGCATCCGGCAGATGCAGAAAGCGCGCGTCGTGATGCAGGCCGAGCGTGACGCTATACAGTTCGAACAGCATCAGCTGCGGGTCGGTATCGGCGCGCAGATGCCCTTCTTCCATCGCTTGCGAGATCGCGCGCGTGAGCGCCGCACGCCACGTCGTCACGCTCGACACCAACTGCTCGCGCACCTGGCTATCCGCGCGGTCGTCGTATTCGACGGCGCCGCTGATGTAGATGCAGCCGGTCGTGACTTCCTGAATGCGTTTCTCGATCCAGCGGGAAATCATCGCGCGCAAGCGCGGCAGACCACGCGGCTCGCGCAGGCTCGGGAAAAACACCTCTTCTTCGAAACGGCGGTGGTATTCGCGCACGACCTCGATCTGCAGATCCTCGCGCGACCCGAAATGCGCGAACACACCGCTCTTGCTCATCTGCATGCGCTCGGCCAGCAGACCAATCGTCAGACCTTCCAGTCCGTCTCGGCCTGCCAGATCGAGTGCTGCGTCGAGAATCGCGGCTCGGGTTTGTTCGCCTTTTCGCATAGCTGTCTTACCGTTCTAACGTGACCGAATTGAAAATCGAACGGCCGTACTATTATTGAGTGCTTGCCGTCCGCGAAACAAGGACTTTATTAGAAACCGGTTTCTAACCGGCTTCTAATTTTGCGGCTTTCGACCATCAGATCAATCAGATTTTTAGAGGCGTTTGCCTTGACTCGATGGTTGCCGATCGGCGCGCGCGTGTTCTCGCGCGTGTTCTATTTCTTTGCCCCGGCTCGCTGGCGCCGATTGATGGCCGACATGATGCAGCAAGCGCGGGCTCTCGTGCGAGCGGTATTAGTCGTAGCCGCCCACCGTCAGCAGCTTCATCGCGACGCGGTAGCTCGTGTACGCGATCCAGCTCAGCGCGCGCACGCGCGCCGGTCGCGATTCGTAGTGCGCTTCATCGATTGGGCGCGCGTCCGTGAACGCGTCGAGAATCGCGTCGCGCAGTTTGGGGATCGACGGATCGTTCACGAGCACGACGTTCGCTTCGTTGTTGAGCATCAGGCTGAGCGCATCGAGATTCGACGAACCGACCGTGCCCCAGTTCGAATCGACCACCGCGACCTTGCCGTGCAGCAGCGTCTTCTCGTATTCGGCGATTTGCACGCCTGCGCGCAACAGCGCGTGGTACAGGAACGGCACGGCGTAATCGAGCGCCTTGAACTCCTTGCGCCCGATGATCAGCTTCACGACCACGCCGCGCCGCGCCGCGAACACCAGCGCGCGACGCAGCTTGCGTCCCGGCATGAAGTACGGATTCGCGAGCAGGATTTCATGGCGCGCCTGGCCGATCGCGGCCAGATAAGCTTTTTCGATCGCGCGGCGGTTGATCAGGTTATCGCGCGCGACGAATGCGACGCACGGCTCGCCGCCGGCCCACAGTTCCTCGTTGCGGCGTCGCCGGCGTCTGCGCAGACTGCCAAGCGAGTTGGCGTCCTGCGACGACAGGTCGGGCTTCATCGAATCGAGCGGCCGATGGCCGACGCGAATCCGCCGCCACTGCACGTCGAACGCATCGCGCACGTCGGCGACCACCGGCCCGCGCAGCTCGACCGCGAAGTCCCAGCGCCGGTATGGCAGCTTCTCGCCGTTGTTCTCGTAATCGTCGACGATATTGATGCCGCCGCAATACGCGATCTGATCGTCGATCACCGCGAGCTTGCGGTGCGTGCGCGAAAAGCCGAAGCGGCCGAACAGATGCGGGTTGTAGATGCGATGCTCGATGCCGCCGGCCGGCCATTGCTCGAACATCTTCAGGCGCGCGGTGCCGACGCCATCGGTGATCACGCGCACTCCGACGCCGCGCGCGGCAGCGCGAATCAGCGCCTCGCTGACCGCGTGGCCGGCTTCGTCGTCGCAGAAGATATAGGTTTCGAGCGCGACGTTGTGCTCGGCCGCGTCGATGCGCTCGATCAGCGCGTCGAAGAAATCGTCGCCGGAGCGCAGCAGCTCGACCTCGTTGTTACTGGTGAAGCGGTAGCGCTGCCAGTAACGACGGCCGAGCAACGTGTGGCGCAGACGCGCCAAACGGCCCGAGCCGCCTGCGCTCACTGGCCACGCTCCCCGGCCAGCGGGCCGGATTGCGGATCGACCGGGCGTGCGGCGAGCCGCCGCGGCAACTGCAGGATCGCATCGGCATTCGACGACGAAAAGCAGCGCGATGCGGCCTCTTCATATGGCAGCCACATATACGCGGTGTGTTCGCGCGGCGCGAGCGTCACGTCGATGCACTCGGGGACCTGCAGGCTGAACCAGTGCTCGGTGTTGTAGAGCACGCCCGCTTCGTAGCGGTAACGAAATTCCGGGTAGATCTCGTAGTCGATCGAGTAGTGCCAGTCGAACAACCCGCTGCGCGGCACCAGTGCGCCGCCGATCATGATGCCGGTTTCCTCGCCGACTTCGCGCACCGCCGTGTCGGCGAGCGGTTCGTCGAGCCGGTCTTTCGAACCCGTCACCGACTGCCAGAATGCCGCATGATCGGCGCGCTCGAGCAGCAGCACGTCGAGCGCAGGCGTATGAATGATGACGAGGACGGACTGCGGAATTTTCGGCGGTTTCGGCATGGCTCAAACTGGGCGCGACGATACGCGCGGTACATGTCGGATGACGGTCGAAAGGGTCTGGAAAGCAGTGGCTTCACTGTAACGCAAAAAATGAAAAAGGCGCTGAGGTGGAGATCACCTCAGCGCCTTTTCGTTTCGCTCGTGTGGTTTTTTTGCGGCCGCCGGCCCGCTGGCCGGCACACGCAAGACCGCTTGCCGGCCGCGCGCAGCGGCCGCGGTTTTATGCCTTCGGTTCCGGCGTACGCAGACGGATGTGCAGTTCGCGCAGCTGACGCTCGTCGACTTCGCTCGGCGCCTGCGTGAGCAGATCCTGCGCGCGTTGCGTCTTCGGGAACGCGATCACGTCGCGGATCGAGTCGGCGCCGGCCATCATCGTGACGATGCGGTCCAGACCGAACGCGATACCGCCGTGCGGGGGCGCGCCGTATTGCAGCGCGTCGAGCAGGAAGCCGAACTTCGCCTGCGCTTCTTCCGCGTTGATCTTCAGCGCGCGGAACACCTTGCTCTGCACTTCCTCACGGTAGATACGCACCGAGCCGCCGCCGATTTCCCAGCCGTTCAGCACCATGTCGTAGGCCTTCGCGAGGCAGCGCGCGGGGTCCGTTTCGAGGTACTCGAGGTGCTCGTCCTTCGGGCTCGTGAACGGGTGATGCGCGGCGACGTAGCGGTTGTCTTCCTCGTCGTATTCGAACATCGGAAAGTCGACGACCCACAGCGGCTTCCAGCCGGACTCGACGAGGCCGTTGGCCTTGCCGAATTCCGAATGACCGATCTTCAGACGCAGCGCGCCAAGGCTGTCGTTGACGACCTTCGCGCGATCCGCCGCGAAGAAGATGATGTCGCCGTCTTGTGCGCCGGTGCGCTCGATGATCGCCTTCAGCGCTTCGTCGTGCAGGTTCTTCACGATCGGGCTTTGCAGACCGTCACGGCCCTTCGCCGCTTCATTGACCTTGATCCACGCGAGACCCTTCGCCCCGTAGATGCGCACGAATTCCGTGTAGCTGTCGATGTCGCCGCGCGACAGCTCGCCGCCCTTCGGCACGCGCAGCGCCGCGACACGGCCGTCCTTCGTGTTGGCCGGGGTGCTGAACACCTTGAAGTCGACGTCGCGCATCGCATCGGTCAACTCGGTGAACTCGAGCTTCACGCGCAGGTCCGGCTTGTCCGAACCGAAGCGGCGCATCGCTTCCGCGTATTCCATGACCGGGAATTTCTGGTCGAGCTCGACGCCGATCGTCGTCCTGAACACGTGACGGATCATCGCCTCGAACAGATCGCGGATTTCCTGTTCCGACAGGAACGAGGTCTCGCAGTCGATCTGCGTGAATTCCGGCTGACGGTCGGCGCGCAGGTCTTCGTCGCGGAAGCACTTGGTGATCTGGTAGTAACGGTCGAAGTTCGCGACCATCAGCAGCTGCTTGAATAGCTGCGGCGACTGCGGCAGCGCGAAGAACTGGCCCGGGTTCGTACGCGACGGCACGAGGTAGTCGCGCGCGCCTTCCGGCGTGCTCTTCGTGAGCATCGGCGTTTCGATGTCGATGAAGCCCTGCTCGTCGAGGTACTTGCGCACTTCGATCGCGACACGATAGCGCAGACGCAGGTTGTGCTGCATCTGCGGACGGCGCAGGTCGAGCACGCGATGCGTGAGGCGCGTGGTTTCCGACAGGTTGTCATCGTCGAGCTGGAACGGCGGCGTGACCGACGCGTTCAGCACGATCAGCTCGTGGCACAGCACTTCGATCTTGCCGCTCTTCAGCGAGGCATTGGTCGTGCCTTCCGGACGGCCGCGCACGACACCCTTGACCTGCACGCAGAACTCGTTGCGCACGCCTTCGGCGACCTTGAACATGTCAGCGCGATCCGGATCGCAGACGACCTGAACGAGCCCTTCGCGATCGCGCAAGTCGATGAAGATGACGCCGCCATGGTCGCGGCGGCGGCTTACCCAGCCGCACAGCGAGACGGATTGGCCCAGCAGTTCTTCGGTCACCAGACCGCAGTATTCAGATCTCATCGACATGATGTTTGTCTTTCGTTTTGCATTGGTTGAACGGCGCGCCGCAGACGATCCTGCATGAAGCGTTGCGCGCCGGCATTAGAGCGGGGGCTCGACGGTGGCGCGGCGCACCGGCGCCGGCGGTGGCGCGGACGGCGCCACGACGCCCATCGAGACAATGTACTTGAGCGCAGCATCGACCGTCATGTCGAGCTCGATCACTTCGCTTTTCGGCACCATCAGGAAGAAGCCGGACGTCGGGTTCGGTGTGGTCGGCACGTATACGCTGACGTACTCTTCTTTCAGATGGTTGGCCACGTCGCCGCCCGGGATGCCGGTCAGAAACGCGATCGTATAGGACCCGCGGCGCGGGTACTCGATCAGCAGCGCCTTGCGGAATGCATTGCCGCTGCTCGAGAGCAGCGTGTCGGACACCTGCTTCACGCTGGTGTAGAGCGGGCCGACCACCGGAATGTGCGCGACCAGCAGTTCCCACCACTTCACGAGCTTCTGCCCAATGAAGTTCTGCGTCAACAGCCCGACGACGAAGATGAACGCGAGCGTGAGCACCGCGCCGAGGCCCGGCAAGCGATAGCCGATCGTGCGTTCCGGCTGCCACGAGGTAGGCAGCAGCAACAGCGTCTGGTCCATCGTGCCGATGACCAGACCGAGCACCCACAGTGTGATGGCCAGAGGCACCAGCACCAGCAGGCCGGTCAGAAACACCGATTTGAGCGTGAATTTCTTCGTCGTCATGTGTACCGCCAGAAAGCTGCGCGGGCCGAAGCCCATGCGCGGTAGATACGCCGCCCGCGCGGGGCGGCAGTCCCACTAGGCGCTGCCGGAACCGCTCGGGCTCGCGGCGGCGGGCGCTGCGGCGGGGGCCGCGGGCGCGGCAGCCGATGCAGCCGGGGCAGCGACTGCGGCCGGCTCGGACTTCGCTTCCGACGCGGCCGGCGCGCTCGTGCTGCCGCGGAAATCGGTCACGTACCAGCCGGAGCCTTTCAACTGGAAGCCGGCGGCCGTGAGTTGTTTGCTAAAGGTGTCTTTTCCGCACTCGGGACACTGCGTCAACTGGGGGTCGCTCATTTTCTGGAGCACGTCCTTCCCGAAACCGCATGACCCGCAACGATAAGCGTAGATCGGCATGATCCTCTCTTACTCCAAATCCCTACTGAAATCTTGTAAACGCTTGCAAAGCCTTGAATTATAGCCGCAAACGATGTCCGTTCCCCGGATTTCGGGAAGCGGACGCACGACGCGCCCGCCACCGCGCCAGATGGGGACGAGCCCCGGACCTCTCAAGAGCGGCGCGCGTGGCGTTAGCCGCGACGCCGCCAGGCGAGCCAGCGCTCGCGTCCGGCGAATACGGCGATCGAGTCGTCGACCGCTTCGTCTTCGACCAGCTCGAAGTATGGCGTGAGCAGCGCATCGAGCTCGCCGCGTTCGACGCCGAACGGCGGCCCTTTCGGCGTCGCGCCGATGAAAAAGATGCCCGCCAGCAACCCGCCGGCCGGCAGCAGTTCGCCCATGCGCTGCGCGTAGTCGGCGCGGCGCGCCGGCGGCAGCGCGCAGAAGAATGCGCGCTCATAGATCCATGCCGGTGCGAACGGTGGCGCATAGGTGAAGAAATCCGCCTGTTCGACCAGCGATGCATGCGCGCCGAGCTGCTCGCGTGCCGCCGCCACGGCAGCCGGCGAGAAGTCGATCGCGCGTACCGGGTTGCCCTGGCGCGCGAGCCATACCGCTTCGTGCGCGCTGCCGCAGCCTGGAATCAGCACGGCCACGTCGCGGTGCCGTTCGGCGAACGCGCGAAACGCGGACGGCACGCCCGCCTGATCCCACGGCGTGAAATGGCGCTCGAAGCGTTCGTCCCAGAACTCGGGCGAGTCGGGATCGCGGGTTGCGAAATCGGGCGCGGCGGGTTGGGTCGGATCGCTCATCGGAATCTAACCTCCATAAGCCAGTACCAGGAACGCACGCGCCAGCATCGCGCCGACGCCGACCGCCACGCCGAACAGCAGCAGGCCTTGCAGCAGACGGTTGGTGCGCTTTTGCTCGAGCAGGATCTGACGGATCACGTCGTCGTTCGCGCCGCCCACCGGATGATGGCGCTCGGCCAGCATGTTATGGACGAGGCGCGGCAACTGCGGCAGCGTCTTGCTCCACTGCGGCGCCTCGATCTTCAGACGCTCGTACCAGCCGCGCAAGCCGATCTGCTCGTTCATCCAGCGCTCGAGATAGGGCTTCGCGGTCTTCCACAGATCCAGTTCGGGATCGAGCGAACGGCCTAGGCCTTCCACGTTCAGCATCGTCTTTTGCAGCAACACGAGCTGCGGCTGGATCTCGACGTTGAAGCGCCGCGACGTCGAGAACAGACGCATCAGCACCTGGCCGAGAGAAATGTCCTTCAGCGCGCGATCGAAATACGGTTCGCAGACCGCGCGGATCGCGCTTTCGAGCTCCTCGACGCGCGTGCTCGGCGGCACCCAGCCCGACTCCAGATGCAGCGTCGCGACGCGATGGTAGTCGCGCTTGAAGAACGCGAGGAAGTTCTGCGCGAGGTAGTTTTTGTCGAAGTCCGACAGCGCGCCGATGATGCCGAAGTCGAGCGCGATATAGCGGCCGAAGTGCGCGGGATCGAGGCTCACCTGGATGTTGCCGGGGTGCATGTCGGCGTGGAAAAAGCCGTCGCGGAACACCTGCGTGAAGAAAATTTCGACGCCCTCGCGCGCGAGCTTCGGGATGTCGACACCCGCCGCGCGCAACGTATCGACCTGGCTGATCGGCACGCCGACCATGCGCTCCATCACGAGCACCGTGGGCGTGCAGAACTCCCAGTACATCTCGGGCACGAGCAGCAGGTCGAGCCCCAGGAAGTTGCGCCGCAACTGGCTGCCGTTGGCGGCCTCGCGCATCAGGTCGAGTTCGTCGTGCAGGTATTTGTCGAATTCGGCGACCACCTCGCGCGGCTTCAGGCGCTTGCCGTCGGCCCACAGACGCTCGGCCCATAGGGCGATGTCGCGCAACAGCGCGAGGTCGGAATCGATCACCGGCAGCATCTTGGGGCGCAGCACCTTCACCGCGACCGCCTTGCCCGCATGCTGGCCGGCCTTCACCTTCGCGAAGTGGACCTGTGCGATCGACGCGCTCGCGACCGGCACCCGCTCGAAATCGTCGAACAGTACGTCGACCGGCGCGCCGAGCGACTTCTCGACGAGCGCGATCGCGACCGCCGAATCGAACGGCGGCACCTGGTCCTGCAGCTTGGCAAGTTCGTTGGCGATATCGACCGGCAGCAGATCGCGACGGGTCGACAGCACCTGACCGAACTTGACGAAGATCGGCCCGAGGCTTTCGAGCGCGAGCCGCAGACGCACGCCCGGCGGCGCATCGAACTTGCGGCCGAGCGTCGTGATGCGCAGCAGCAGACGCACGCGCCGGTCGTTGATGCGGCTCAACATCATTTCGTCGAGTCCGAAGCGGATGACCGTGAAAAATATCTTGAGAAAACGCAGAAAACGCATGGCTGGGCCCGGTGACTAGCGCGTGCCGCGCGACGTGGCGGCGCCGCCCGGCGTTTGCGCGCCGCGGGCTTCGACCTTCTGTTCGATGCGCTCGATGCGCTTTTCGACGCGCGCGAGCGAATCGCGCGCGCGCGCCAGCTCGACGTTGAAGTCAGCGAGCGCGGTGCGCCGCACCAGTTGCGGATTTTCGTCGAGCAGGTACTCGGCGGCGGTGTCGAGCAGATTGCGACCGGTGCGCTGCACATGCTCGCCGACTGAGCGGACTAGCGACGTGACGCGCCACGCGGGTCCGTCACCGATCAGCTTCGCGAGATCTTCCTCCGGCTCCCAGCGCAGATGCTCGGCGAGCTTCGCGATCACGGTCGCGAACTCGGCGTCGCCCTCGATCTTCACGTGCTTCATCACCGCGGCCTGGCCACCTTGCAGGAAGGCCGGCAGTGCGTCGGACGGCACCGAGATCGTCACGTCGAACTGATGCGCATCGGCTTCGTCGAGCGTACCGAGATAGCCGTCGGGCTGCACGAGCAGCGCGAGCACAACCGGCGGACATGACAGGCGAGCGGTCTTGCCCGCGTACGGGGCGAGGCGCTCGCGGGCCCACGATTCGCGGGCGAGCAGATGATTGACAGCAGCAGCGAAGGGCTTGGCGGCGAGGGTCATCGAAGGTGGCAAGAAAAAACCCGCGCGAGCGAGGTGCTTGCGCGGGCTCCCATTGTAACGTCCGTTCGCTTCGCGGCCTGCTATGCCGAACGGCCTAAGCCATGCGCGAGGTGAGGAATCGCCATGCCGTGGCCGGCTCTTTTCGAGGCAAACGCGACTCGATGCTTCGGCATGTCAGTGTTGCTCGACCTGCTGGATGCCGGCAAGCAGCCAGCCTTCGCCAGTGCGGTTCGCCTTCGTCAGATTCCAGACTTCGACGAACGGCTCGGCCGCCGCGCCCGGCTCCTCGCGGATCAAACCGGAGAAGCGCACGCTCGCGAAGGATTCGTTCGCGCGCTCCTCGACGCCAAGCAGCTCGGCGTTCAACTGCACGACGTCGGTCTGGGTCGGCTGCGTGCCGCGCGACGCGAGATCGACGCGCACTTCGGCGAACATTTCCGGCGTCGTGAATTCGCGGATGTCCTCGACGTTGCCGACGTCCCACGCGGCCTGCAGGCGCACGAAGTACACCTTCGCGTTACGCAGAAACGCTTCCGAATCGAAGCCGGCCGGCACCGACGGCGTCGCGCCGAGCGATGGCGTGGTCAACGGGTTGCCCTGCGGTTCGAGATACGAGCCGGTGGGCGGCGCCGTGTAACGCGGCTCCTGAATATAGTCGGTGCCTTTCGTGTTCAGCGACGGCGCCGTGCCCGCGTAGGCAGGCTGCGCCGCATCGCGCTTACGGCCGGTGAAGCGGCGGATGAGCCAGATCACCACAATCGCGATCAACGCGATCACGATCACGTTCGCGAACATGCCGGCGAACGCCTCGCCGAGCCCGAAATGCGACAGCAATGCGGCGATGCCGAGACCGGCCGCGAGACCGGCTATGGGCCCGAGCCAGCGATTGCGGTTCGGCGCGGCGGGCGGCGTGGGCTTAGTCGCAGGCGCCGCCTGCGCGCTCTGCTGCGTGGCCTGATTGTTCTGCGCCGGCTGGGACGGCGGCGGCGTCTGGCGCTGCTGCAGACTATTCGATTGACGGCCGAAGCTGCGGCCTCCGCCCATGCGGCGTGCTTCGGCGTCGAGAGAGGCAAGCGTGCCGGCCATCAGCAGACCGACCATCGCGATCAGTCCGATTCTTCTCGCCAGCGCCCCCTTAACCTTACGAGTAGATAACAAATTCGAATCGGACATTTCGCACTTTCCTTTAAAAATCGACGGGTTAGGGACTCTAGTATTTGGTCCCCACATGCAAAGCTACCACGCCAGCTGACAAATTGTAATATTTGACGCCATCGAGACCAGCTTGTTCCATCATAGTTTTCAAAGTTTCCTGGTCCGGATGCATGCGGATCGATTCCGCCAGGTACTGGTAGCTTTCCGCGTCCTTGGCGAAGCGCTCGCCGAGCCACGGCAACACCTTGAACGAATACAGATCGTAGACCTTCTTCAGCGGATCCCATACCTTCGAGAACTCGAGCACGAGCAGCCGCCCGGCCGGTTTCAGCACACGACGCATCTCGGCGAGCGCGATGTCCTTATGTGTCATGTTGCGCAAGCCGAACGCGACCGTCACGACGTCGAAGTAGTTGTCCGGAAACGGGATTTTCTCGGCATCGCACAGCAGCGCCGGCGTGATGATGCCCTTGTCGAGCAGCCGGTCGCGGCCCACGCGCAGCATCGATTCATTGATGTCGGTATGCCAGACCTCGCCCGTTTCGCCCGCCTGTTTCGCGAATGCTTTCGACAGGTCGCCGGTGCCGCCCGCGATGTCGAGCACCTTGTAGCCCGGCCGCACGTTCGCCTGGGCGATCGTGAAAACCTTCCACGCCCGGTGCAATCCGCCCGACATCAGGTCGTTCATCAGGTCGTAGTTGGCGGCCACCGAGTGGAACACCCCCGCCACCTTCTGCGCCTTGTCCTGTTCGTCGACCGATTGAAAGCCGAAGTGGGTTTTGCTCATCGCGCTCGTCCTTTCGCGTGTTCTTGAATGTTGCGCCGCTCGAGCGGCGTTCGGGGGCGAATCGTATCAGTGACAGTGCCCGTGCGCAGCCGCGGCGGGCACCATCGGCGTGTCGCGGTCGATGCCGGCCGCTGCCAGTTTGGCGAGATACGCGCGCCAGAGTTCATCCTGACGCACGGCCATGTCGTACAGCAGGTCCCACGAGTAGATACCGGTGGCGTGTCCATCGGAGAAGGTCGGCTGCAGCGCGTAATTGCCGACGCCTTCGATCATCGTGATCGTCACGTCGCGCTTGCCGGTCTGCAGGGTTTCCTGGCCGGGCCCGTGGCCCATCACTTCCGCCGACGGCGAATACACGCGCAGCAGTTCGAACGGTAGCCGATACGCTTCGCCGTTCGCGTACTGCAGTTCGAGCACGCGCGACTTCGAATGCAAGATCACGCCTGTCGGCACCGGCGTCTCGGGAGTCAATCCGCTCATGTTGGCCTCATCAGATAACGGCGGGTGATAACGTCGGATCGGCCGCCTCGCACGCCGACGGCAGTCCGGCGATGCGCGGCGACGGGTTCAGCGACGCTCAGCCCAGCGCCTGTTCAATTTCCTGCCGCACGGCTTCGCGCAGCAGCGTGGCGTGCGCGCGGCGCGACGACAACATCGCTTCGGACACCGTGCGCTGGCGCGGCGCCCAGATCGGCAGGGGGAAATGCGCGTCGTTCGAGAAACGCGGAATCACGTGCCAGTGCACGTGCGGCACCTGGTTGCCGAGGCTCGCGAGATTGACCTTCGCGGGCTGCATCACGCGCCGCTGCGCACGCTCGACCGCGTACACGGCCTTCATCACGTGATCGCGCTCGTCGGCAGAAAGATCCGAAAACTCGGCGACGTGAGCGTTCCAGATGACCCGGCAAAAGCCCGGGTAGTCGTGTTCGTCGGCGAGGACGACTCGCAGCGCGTCGTCCTGCCACAGCACATGGCCGCCGTCTTCACGGCAAAAAACGCAGTCCATCGTCGTCCTCGGCAAAAATCGTTGGTCGTGCCATTAAACCAGCACGCGCTCGATTCCGCCATTGTTCGCCCGTTGAACGTAGTCCGCCATCCAGTTTTCGCCGAGCACGTGACGTGCCATCTCGACCACGATGTAGTCCGCCTCGGTACCCGCGTCTTCGTTGTAGCGCGACAGCCCTTGCAGGCACGACGGGCAACTCGTGAGGATCTTGACGTCGGTCGAACCTGCGTTTCCGTGATTGGGCTGCGGACCGTCGCCGGCCTTCAGCACCGAACCGTTCGGCGCGCCCGCGGCGCCGGCCGATGCATTGGCCGGATTGATCGCGTTCGCGCCCGCTTCGGCGACGAGAGGGATGCCGCGCAGCTTCGCCGCGCCCTTGCGGATTTCTTCTTCCTTGCGGAAGCGCACCTGGGTCGAGATGTCGGGACGCGTGACCGCGAGCGTGCCCGATTCGCCGCAGCAGCGGTCGTTCTTCTCGATCTTGTAGCCGTCCTGCTCCGAACCCATCAACTGATTGACGAGCTTGACCGGGTCCATCGTCTTGATCGGCGAATGGCACGGGTCGTGGTACATGTAGCGCACGCCGTTCACGCCATCGAGCTTGATGCCTTTTTCCAGCAGATACTCGTGGATGTCGATGATCCGGCAGCCCGGGAAGATCTTTTCGAATTCGTAACCGGCGAGCTGGTCGTAGCAGGTGCCGCACGACACCACCACCGTCTTGATGTCGAGGTAGTTCAGCGTATTGGCGACGCGGTGGAACAGCACGCGGTTGTCGGTGACGATCTGCTCGGCTTTGTCGTACTGGCCCGAGCCGCGCTGCGGATAGCCACAGCACAGGTAGCCCGGCGGCAGCACGGTCTGCACGCCCGCCTCCCACAGCATTGCCTGGGTCGCGAGACCAACCTGCGAGAACAGCCGCTCGGAGCCGCAGCCCGGGAAGTAGAACACCGCTTCGGTGTCGGCGGTGGTCGTCTTCGGATTGCGGATGATCGGGACGATCTTGTTGTCCTCGATATCGAGCAAGGCGCGCGCGGTCTTCTTCGGCAGGTTGCCCGGCATCTTCTTGTTCATGAAGTGGATCACCTGCTGCGTGATCACCGGCTTGCCAACCGTGGCGGGCGGATGCGCGGTCTGCTTCTTCGCGAACTTCTTCAGCACTTCATTGCCGAGGCGCTGCGCCTTGTAGCCGACGCCCATCATCGCGGTGCGCGCGAGGTTGATGGTCTGGGGGTTGGTCGCGTTCAGGAAAAACATGCCCGCGGCGTTGCCCGGGTTGAACTTCTTCTTGCCCATCTTGCGCAACAGGTTGCGCATGTTCATCGACACGTCGCCGAAGTCGATCTTCACCGGGCACGGCGTCACGCACTTGTGGCAGACAGTGCAGTGATCGGCGACGTCGTTGAACTCGTCCCAGTGCTTGATCGACACGCCGCGGCGCGTCTGCTCTTCGTACAGGAATGCCTCGACCAGCAAGGACGTGGCGAGAATCTTGTTGCGCGGGCTGTACAGCAGGTTCGCGCGCGGCACGTGGGTCGCGCAGACGGGCTTGCACTTGCCGCAGCGCAGGCAGTCCTTGATCGACTCGGAAATCGCGCCGATATCGGACTGCTGCATGATCAGCGATTCGTAGCCCATCAGGCCGAAGCTCGGCGTGTACGCGTTGCGCAGGTCCGCGCCTTCGAGCAGCTTGCCCGCGTTGAAGCGGCCATGCGGATCGACGCGCTGCTTGTACTTGCGGAATTCGCCGATCTCGTCGTCGGTCAGGAATTCGAGCTTCGTGATGCCGATGCCGTGCTCGCCGGAGATCACACCGTCGAGCGAACGCGCGAGCTTCATGATGCGCGCGACCGCCGTGTGCGCGTCCTGCAGCATCTCGTAGTTATCGGAGTTGACCGGCAGGTTCGTGTGGACGTTGCCGTCGCCCGCGTGCATGTGCAGCGCGACGAACACGCGCCCGCGCAGCACCTGCTTGTGGATCGCCTGGGCTTCGTCGAGGATCGGCTTGAACTCGCCGCCGTTGAAAATCTGCCGCAATTCGGCGCGGATTTCCTGCTTCCACGACACGCGAATCGTGCGGTCCTGCGCGAGGTGGAATACGGTTGCGTCGAGTTGCGCGTCGACGCGGTCGGCGAACTTTTCGGCGAGCGACTCGTAGCCGAGGCCGACCAGGTAGTGCTGCGCCTCGCGCAGCGACAGGTCGAGCTTGCCGCGCACGAATTCCCAGCGCGTGCGCACACGCGCGAGTAGATCGAGCGCCTGCTGCACGCGGTCTTCGAGCAGCTCGGCGCTCGGGATTTCGTTCGCGTCGTCGCTCTTGCCGAGCGGCAGCTTGCCGCCCTTGAAGAACGCTTCGAGCGCGTCGACCAGTTGCAGCTTGTTCTTCAGCGACAGCTCGATGTTGATGCGCTCGATGCCGTCCGTGTATTCGCCCATGCGGTCGAGCGGAATCACGACGTCTTCGTTGATCTTGAACGCGTTGGTGTGCTTTGCGATCGCGGCCGTACGGCTGCGGTCGAGCCAGAAGCGCTTGCGGGCCTCGGCGCTGACGGCGACGAAACCTTCGCCGCTCTTGCCGTTGGCCATGCGCACGACTTCCGAGGTGGCCTGCGCGACCGCGTCCGCGTCGTTACCGACGATATCGCCGATCAGCACCATCTTCGGAAACGCGTTGCGTTTGCTCTTGGTCGCATAGCCGACCGCGCGCAGATAGCGCTCGTCAAGATGCTCGAGACCCGCGAGAATCGCGCCGCCCTGGCGCGACGTCTCGAACAGGTAGTCCTTGATTTCGACGATGCTCGGAATCGCCTCGCGCGCCTGGCCGAAGAACTCGAGACAGACGGTGCGCGTATGCGCAGGCATCTTGTGCAGCACCCAGCGCGCGGACGTGATGAGGCCGTCGCAGCCTTCCTTCTGCACGCCCGGCAGACCGGCGAGGAATTTGTCGGTGACGTCCTTGCCGAGGCCTTCCTTGCGGAACACGCGGCCCTTGATGTCCAGCGCTTCGGTGCGCAGCAGCTTCTCGCCCGGCGCGTAGTTGCCGTCGAACCATTTGAGCTCGAAACGCGCGACTTCGATGTCGTGGATCTTGCCCATGTTGTGCTCGAGACGCGTGACTTCGAGCCAGTTCCCTTCCGGGTCGACCATGCGCCACCACGCGAGGTTGTCGAGCGCCGTGCCCCACAGCACCGCCTTCTTGCCACCCGCGTTCATCGCGACGTTGCCGCCGACGCAGGACGCGTCGAGCGAGGTCGGGTCGACCGCGAACACGAAGCCGGCCTGCTCGGCCGCTTCGGTCACGCGGCGCGTGACGACGCCCGCGCCCGAGAAAATCGTCGCGACCTTGCGATCGACGCCCGGCAGCTGGGTCATTTCGACCGGGCCGAGCTGTTCGAGCTTTTCGGTGTTGATGACGGCCGAGAACGGCGTGAGCGGCACCGCGCCGCCCGTGTAGCCGGTGCCGCCGCCGCGCGGAATCACGGTCAGGCCGAGTTCGAAGCAGGCCTTGATCATGCCGGCGATTTCGGCCTCGGAGTCCGGCGTCAGGACGACGAACGGGTATTCGACGCGCCAGTCGGTCGCGTCGGTCACGTGCGAGACGCGCGACAGGCCGTCGAACTTGATGTTGTCTTTCTGCGTGACCTTGCCGAGCACGCGCGTAGAACGGCGGCGCAGGTCGTAGGTCTGCTGGAATTCGCTGGCGAATTGGTCGATCGCGCGGCGCGCGGCCTGCACCAGCTTTTCGACGCGCGCGGCGCGATCGACGCCGGCTTCGTCGCCGTGTTCGCGCAGATCGGCGCGGCGGCGCTTCTCGATTTCGGCGAGACGGTGATTGAGCGCCTCGATCAGAAGCGCGCGGCGCTTCGGATTGTCGAGCAGGTCATCCTGAAGATACGGATTGCGGCGCACGACCCAGATGTCGCCGAGCACTTCGTACAGCATGCGCGCCGAGCGGCCGGTGCGGCGTTCGGCGCGCAGTTCGGCGAGCGCGTCCCAGGCGTCGTTGCCGAGCAGGCGGATGACGATTTCGCGGTCGGAGAACGACGTGTAGTTGTAGGGAATTTCGCGCAGACGCGCTTCGGGATCGGCTGCCACCGCGCCGGCGGCGCCGTGCGGATCGAAAACTTGAGGTGCGTTCATGGTTGGACGACTCGGTAGGTCAGCCTGGCGCACTCGTCACGAGGCGTCGGCGGACAATGCGCGTGGGGCGCAATGCTTGAAATCTTCTAGGGCTTCAAGGGGAGCGAGCACGACCGGCGGCCAACTCACGGCGGTCGCTTCGCGGCACTCAGAGACAGCTACACGATCGCGCGTGGCGGACATGCCGTTCCGCCGCTGGGCAGGATTCGCGCGGGACGGGCATTAAATGGGCGATCCGAGGCTGCCAGTGCATCTTCCGATCCTTATTCCAAAACGAAATTCTACCGCATCATTCCGCCACGCGTTGACGGTGGGAATCGGGCGGCGGCGGGGGTTCGGAGGTTTTGGCGATGGATCCGGCGGCGTTTTCGCATACCGTCCATTGACCGGCCGGACGGTTGGGCGAGCTTCGATCGCGCGATTCCGATACGGCCCGGTTAAGTGCACGGCACCCGTCCGCGGAGCGCGCGGAACGGCCAGAGCGGGCACCGTTGGCGCTATCATTGACGTCTTCCCGTTTTACACAGCGCACCGCGCCACCCGCATGGCTTCCCACGACTACCTGAAAAAGACCCTGACCGCGCGCGTCTACGACGTGGCGCGCGAGACCGAACTCGAACGCGCGCCGAACCTGTCGGCGCGGCT
>NZ_CADFGP010000023.1 GCF_902833905.1 Paraburkholderia tuberum STM678
CAAATGACGAACCTGGTAATTGCAGAACACGACAATGCGTCGATCAAGGCCGCGACGCTGAACACGATCGCAGCGGCACAGAAGATCGGCGGCGATATTCACGTGCTGGTCGCGGGACATAACGCGCAGGGCGCGGCCGATGCCGCCGCGAAGATCGCTGGTGTCAGCAAGGTGCTGCTCGCCGATGCGCCGCAACTGGCCGCAGGCCTCGCGGAAAACGTCGAAGCGACGGTCCTGACGCTTGTGCAAGATGCGGCGAAGCACTACACGCACATCCTCGCGCCGGCTACCGCCTACGGCAAGAATGTCGCGCCGCGTATCGCCGCGAAGCTCGACGTCGCGCAGATCAGCGACATCACGGCAGTGGATAGCGCCGACACGTTCGAGCGTCCCATCTACGCGGGCAACGCAATCGCGATCGTGCAATCGGCTGATCCGATCAAGGTCATCACCGTGCGCTCGACCGGTTTTGATGCCGTCGCAGCCGTTGGCGGCAGCGCAGCGGTCGAGAGAATCGAAGCGGCACCCGACGCTGGCCTCGCGCAGTTCGTGAGCCGCGAAGTGACGAAGCTCGATCGTCCGGAACTGACGAGCGCGAAGATCATCGTGTCGGGTGGCCGTGGTCTGGGCAATGGCGAGAACTACATGAAGGTGCTCGAGCCGCTGGCCGACAAGCTCGGCGCGGCACTGGGCGCATCGCGCGCGGCGGTCGACGCGGGCTTCGTGCCGAACGACTATCAGGTCGGCCAGACCGGCAAGATCGTCGCGCCGCAACTGTACGTCGCAGTCGGCATCTCGGGTGCGATCCAGCATCTGGCCGGCATGAAGGACTCGAAAGTCATCGTCGCGATCAACAAGGACGAAGAAGCGCCGATTTTCAGCGTGGCCGATTACGGTTTGGTTGGCGATCTGTTCACCCTCGTGCCGGAACTCGTGAGCGAACTAGGCTAAGCGCCGCGGCGCCTGAAAGAGGCCGCCGACAGCAAGCGAAGGGCGCAGGACCCACCAAGTCCCGCGCCCTTTTTTCATATCAAGGGAGGAGTACCGAAATGAGCTATACGGCACCCATCAAGGACATGCTGTTCGTGATGAAAGAACTGGCCGGACTGGAAGACATCGCGAAGCTGCCCGGCTTCGAGGACGCGAACCTCGACACCGCGAAGGCCGTGCTCGACGAGTCGGCGAAACTATGCGGCGAAGTGCTCGCGCCGCTGAACGTCGACGGCGATCGTAATCCGAGCAGCTGGAAGGATGGCGTGGTCACTGCGACGCCGGGTTTCAGGGAAGCCTTCCGCCAGTTTGCCGAAGGCGGTTGGCAGGGCGTGCAACATCCGCTCGACTACGAAGGCCAGGGCCTGCCGAAGCTGATCGCGACGCCTTGCATCGAAATGCTCAACGCGTCGAACCTCTCTTTTGCGCTGTGTCCGTTGCTGACCGACGGCGCCATCGAAGCGCTGTTAACCGCTGGCAGCGAAGCGCAAAAACAGACCTACGTGCCCAAGCTGATTTCAGGCGAATGGACCGGCACGATGAACCTGACCGAGCCGCAGGCCGGCTCCGATCTCGCGCTCGTACGCACGCGCGCCGAGCCGCAGGCCGACGGTTCGTTCAAGCTGTTCGGCACGAAGATTTTCATCACCTGGGGCGAGCACGACATGACGGAAAACATCGTGCATCTGGTGCTCGCACGCACGCCGGGCGCGCCTGAAGGCGTGAGAGGCATTTCGCTGTTCGTCGTGCCGAAGTTCCTCGTCAACGAAGACGGCTCGCTCGGCGAGCGCAACGACGTTCACTGCGTATCGATCGAACACAAGCTCGGCATCAAGGCGAGCCCGACCGCCGTACTGCAGTTCGGCGATCACGGCGGCGCGCTCGGTCAGCTGATCGGCGAAGAGAATCGTGGCCTCGAATACATGTTCATCATGATGAACGCCGCCCGTTTCGCGGTCGGCATGCAAGGTGTCGCGATCTCGGATCGCGCGTATCAGAAGGCGGTCGCGTATGCGAAGGAGCGCGTGCAGAGCCGTCCCGTGGATGGCTCCGCGAAGCAGTCGGTCGCGATCATCCAGCACCCGGACGTGCGCCGCATGCTGTCGACGATGCGCAGCCTCACCGAGGCGTCGCGCGCGCTCGCCTACCTCGCGGCCTCGCACTGCGACGTCGCGCATCGTCATCCGGACGATGCGACGCGCGCGAAGCATCAGGCGATCTACGAATACCTCGTGCCGATCGTGAAGGGCTGGAGCACGGAGCTGTCGATCGACGTGACGAGCCTCGGCGTGCAGGTGCATGGCGGCATGGGCTTCATCGAGGAAACCGGCGCTGCCCAGTACTACCGCGACGCGCGCATTCTACCGATTTACGAAGGCACGACCGCGATCCAGGCCAACGACCTGATCGGTCGCAAGACGCTGCGCGACGGCGGCAAGGTCGCGAAGGAACTGCTCGCTGGCGTCGCCGAAACGGTTGAAGCGCTTGGCGCGCAGCAGGGCGCGGCGTTCGCATCGATGCGCACACAGCTCGCGCAGGGCCGGCGCGCGCTTGGCGCGGTCGTCGATTTCGTCGTCGCCAATGCGAAGGGCGATCCGAATGCGGTGTTCGCGGGCAGCGTGCCCTATCTGAAGCTCGCGGGCATCGTGCTGGGCGGCTGGCAGATGGCGCGTGCGCAGCTTGCCGCGGCGACGAAGCGCGACGAGGACCCAGCGTTTCATGACGCGAAGATCGCGACCGCGCGGTTTTACGCCGAGCATGTGTTGCCACAGGCGGCGGCGCTCGAAGTGGCGATCGTCAGCGCGAAGGGTGGCGAGGGCGTGCTGGCTTTGTCGGAAGACCAGTTCTGAGCATGCCTTGATGCCGGCCGCGATCGCGGCAGCACATTGAAATGCAAACGGCGCCCCGCGAGGCGCCGTTTGTTTGTACGGCTGCTGTTTGTTGCGGCCTGCGCCGCGGCCAGGGCCGCGTCAGCGCACGCACTCAAACTCACGCATACGCCGGCCGATGCTCGCCCGCGGTCTCGCCGAGATAGCGATGCACCGACAGATCGTCCGCGCGAATCGCGGGCTGCTTGCCCGACATCAAGTCGGCGAGCAGTTGGCCCGAGCCGCACGACATCGTCCAGCCAAGCGTGCCGTGGCCGGTGTTCAGGAACAGGTTCGGCACCGGCGTGCGGCCGACGATCGGCGTGCCGTCCGGCGTCATCGGCCGCAGACCGGTCCAGAACGTCGCCTTCGACGTGTCGCCGCCGCCCGGGAACAGGTCATTCACAGAAAGCTCGAGCGTCTCGCGGCGCGCCTCGCGCAGCGATTTGTCGAAGCCGACGATCTCGGCCATCCCGCCGACGCGAATCCGGTCATCGAAGCGCGTGATCGCGATCTTGTAGGTCTCATCGAGCACGGTCGACACCGGCGCGGCAGCCGCGTCGACGATCGGCGCGGTGATCGAATAGCCCTTCAGCGGATAGACCGGAAGCTTCACTATGCCATCGAGGAAGCGCGTCGAATACGAGCCGAGCGCGACCACGAACGAATCCGCGCGCACGAACTCGCTGCCGCACTGCACGCCGGCGACGCGGCCGCCCGCCATCGCGAGCGCGTCGATCGACGTGTTGTAGCGGAACTTGACGCCCAGTTCCTCGGCGAGCGCCGCGAGGCGCGTCGTGAACATCTGGCAGTCGCCGGTTTCGTCGCCGGGCAGGCGCAGGCCGCCGGTGAGCTTGTGCGACACCGCGGCGAGGGCTGGTTCGGCCTTGGCGAGTTCGTCGGCCGTCAGCAGCTCGTATGGCACGTTGGCATCCTGCAGCACGGCGATGTCTTTCGCGGCGCCGTCGAACTGCTGTTGCGTGCGAAATACCTGTAGCGTGCCGCCGGTGCGGCCTTCGTACTCGATGCCGGTGTCGGCGCGCAACGCCTGCAGGCAGTCGCGGCTGTATTCGGCCAGCCGCACCATACGGCCCTTGTTCACCGCATAGCGCGGCGCCGTGCAGTTCTGCAGCATCTGCCACATCCATTGCAGTTGGAACGCGGTGCCGTCGACGCGAATCGCTAGCGGCGCGTGCTTCTGGAACATCCACTTGACGGCCTTCAGCGGCACGCCCGGGGCGGCCCACGGCGAAGCGTAGCCCGGCGAGATCTGGCCCGCGTTGGCGAAACTGGTTTCGAGCGCCGGGCCGGCTTCGCGATCGATAACGGTCACTTCGTGACCGGCGCGCGCGAGGTAATACGCACTCGTCACGCCGACGACGCCACTGCCCAAAACGACGACTCGCATAGCTGCTCCAGATATCCAAAAATTGAGTGAGGGGAAGGCGCTCGTCGGAGGTTCGATCTGAATCGATTCGGCGAGCTGCAATGTGAGGTGAAATGCCGTTTGCCCAGTGTTAACCGCTATAGTATTTACAGTGAGACAGGTTTTGTTATTGTATTTTCATCATTTTTAGAAAAAACACCATGCGTACCCAGCGCCAGCCCGTGCGGGCTCTCGACAAGCTCGATCACAAGATCCTGCGGCTCCTGCAGCAGGACGGCCGTATGGCGATGAAGGACCTGGCGGAGCAGGTCGGTCTGTCGGTGACGCCGTGCATCGAGCGCGTCAAGCGGATGGAGCGCGACGGCGTGATCACCGGCTACTACGCCCGCGTGAACCCGGCCGAGCTGGGCGCGGCGCTGCTCGTGTTCGTCGAGATCACGCTCGATCACAAGAGTGGCAACATGTTCGATCTGTTCCGGCGCGAGGTGCAGAAGATCCCCGAGGTGCTCGAGTGCCACCTCGTGTCGGGCGATTTCGACTATCTGATCAAGGCGCGCATCGGCGAAATGGCCGATTACCGCAAGTTGCTCGGCGATATCTTGCTGCAACTGCCGGGCGCGGTGCAGTCGAAGAGCTATGTGGTGATGGAGGAAATCAAGGAGACGCTGACGATCGCGGTGGGCGAGTAGGTGCCGGTTCACTGACGGGGTTGGACGCGCATCAAGCGACCAACGAAGTGCTCGACAAACGGCGTAAACACTGTATATTTATACAGGTGTTTTGCGCCGCTTTCCTTTGGCGCTTCCTGTTTGCGTTTGCTTTGCGTGGCCCGCCGTGGATGACCCCGACACCCCTGACATTCCCGAATTTCCGATCGCGCGGCCGGCGCCTCGCAAGGGGCGCGGCGCGGTCACGAACCTGCAAGGCCGCTACGAAGTCGACCAGCGCGAAGCCGTCCACGACGGCTGGCAGACGGCCGACGAAGACGGGGAGCCGAAGGTCCTGCGCACGCAGGTGTTCGAGGAGCGCGCAAAAACCATCCTCACACGCAATGCGTCGCCGGACATTCCGTTCAATGTGTCGCTGAATCCTTACCGGGGCTGCGAACACGGCTGCATCTATTGCTTCGCGCGGCCCACGCACAGCTACCTGGGTTTGTCGCCCGGGCTCGATTTCGAAAGCCGCATCTACGCAAAGATCAACGCGCCCGAACTGCTCGAGCGGGAACTGTCGAAGAAATCCTATGTACCCGAGCCGATCGCGCTCGGCGTCGCCACCGATGCTTGGCAGCCGGCCGAACGTGACTTGCGTCTTACGCGTCGTGTGATCGAGGTGCTCAGCGAGCGCAACCACCCGTTCGCGGCGATCACCAAATCATCGCTGATCGAGCGCGACATCGACCTGCTTGCGCCGATGGCCGGGCGCGGGCAATTCATGGCGGCGATCACCATCACCACGCTGGACGCCGACATCGCGCGCACGCTCGAACCGCGCGCGGCCACGCCGTCGCGCCGGCTGCGCACGATCCGTACGCTCAGCGAGGCGGGCATTCCGGTCGGCGTCAGCATCGCGCCGGTGATCCCGTTCGTCACCGAACCGGATATGGAGCGCGTGCTCGAAGCATGCGCCGAAGCGGGCGCCAGCAATGCGAGCTATATCGTGCTGCGGCTGCCGTGGGAGGTCGCGCCGCTGTTCAAGGATTGGCTGGGCGCACATTTCCCGGATCGGGCCGAGCGCGTGATGAGCCGGGTGCGCGACATGCGAGGCGGCAAGGATTACGATTCTTCGTTCTCGACCCGCATGAAGGGAGAGGGCTTATGGGCGGATCTGCTCAGGCAGCGCTTTCACAAGGCCGTGCGCCGGTTAGGGTTGAATGGGCGCGACCGCGGCATTCTCGACATGTCGCATTTCCGCCGGATCGAGCCGCCGCGCGCCGAGCAGGTGAGCGCACCGGCACGCGACAATCCGCAACTGAGGCTTTTCTAGCGCCAGGAACGTCTGCGGGTCCCGCCACGGGGCATTACTGCGAAATCGCTTTGGCCGCTTCGACCTGACTTTCGAAGTAGGTCTGGAACGCGAGCGCGAGACCGGTCATCAGCAGAAACGCACCGATCAGCAGCGAAAAGATCACGACGAAAATGACCGTCCAGCCGGAGCGGCTTTTGCGTTGCGTGTGGGTGTTGAATTGCGCATCCCATTTCTGATCAGGACGCAGCCCGTAGACGAGCGCCGCCAGAAACGCGGCAAACAGCGAAACCGCGCCGATCGGCGCGAGCACCCAGCCCAGGATCGACGCGCGCTCGGTCGCGACCAGCAGCATCACGCCGGGAATGCCGATCAGCGTGCCGAGTAGATGCGCCCAGCCGTAGATGTCTCGGGTGCCGTACAGATAGAAGCGGTGGGCGCCGAGGCTGCCGAACAGGAACGCCAACGCGGCGGTGAGCGTCTTGGATCTGAAGCGCGGGGAAGTCGAGGCAGCGGTGGGCATGAACGCGTGGGCAGAGTGACGGGCGGTCGAAAGGAGCGGCGCGCCGCGGGGGCGCGGACCGACGCGCATTCTACGCCTGCGGCGCGCGGGTGGTCACGTGGAGGACGATCGCCCAGGCTGAAAGCGGGGTGGCGAGATGCGCCGGACCTGGCTCGAGGTGAGTGCAGCCGTTCAGCCGGGCATGCGTGCATCCGCGCGTTACGGCGCTGAATACGTGATGCGATAGATTGCGCCGGCGGTATCGTCGCTGATCAGTAGCGAACCGTCTGGCAGCGGCAACACGTCGGCGGGGCGGCCCCAGACCGATTCGCCGGGTTGCAGCCAGCCTTCGGCAAAGACCTGCTGGCGTGCGTGGCTGCCGTCAGGGTCGGTGATCACGCGCACGACGCGGTAGCCGACCTTCTTGCTGCGGTTCCACGAGCCGTGCTCGGCGATGAAGATATTGTTGCGGTAGTCGGCTGGAAACATCGGGCCGTCGTAGAAGCGCATGCCAAGCGCCGCCACGTGCGCGCCAAGCTTGACCACTGGCGGCGTGAATTCGCTGCACGGATGATCCTTGCCGAACTCGGGGTCGGGCGTGTCGCCGCCGTGACAGTACGGAAAGCCGAAGTTCATGCCGACATGCGGCGCGCGGTTGAGCTTGTCGCTCGGAATATCGTCGCCGAGCAGGTCGCGACCGTTGTCGGTGAACCACAGTTCGTGGGTGACCGGATGCCACGCGAAGCCGACGGAATTGCGGATGCCGCGCGCGACGACCTCGTAGTGGCTGCCGTCCGGGTTCATGCGGCCAATCATCGCAAAGCGGTCCGGATCTCTCTGGCAAATGTTGCACGGCGCGCCTTGCGGCACGTACAGCTTGCCATCCGGGCCGAACGCGATGAATTTCCAGCCGTGATGCGTGTCCGTCGGCAGCTTGTCGGTGACAACGACCGGTTTCGGCGGATCGTTCAGGTGCGAGTCGATCGCATCGAAGCGCACGATTTTCGACACGGCCGACACATACAGCGCGCCGTCGCGCCACGCGACGCCGGCGGGCATCTGCAGCCCGGACGCGATCACGTGGTGAGCCGTCACGCGGCCGTTCCGCAGCTCGAGCGCATACACATGGCCATCGTCGCTACCCACGTAGAGAATGCCCTTGGGCGACAACGTCATCGCGCGCGCGCTCGGCACCTCGTCCGACAACACTTCGATGTGAAAGCCCGGCGGCAGCTTGATTTTCTCGATGGGCAGCGCGGCGATTGCCGTCAACGCCTGCGCGGCGATAACCGCGGCCGCTACCGCACGTAGAATCCGGCTGCACGAGGTGCGCGAAAGTCCGGCAAAGCGTACGAAAAAGGCACGAAAGGCGAACGGAAACGGGAGTTTCGGCTGGCGTTGCACGGGCGCTCCTTCAGGTAATTCGGGCGTTTGAGCGGGTTCTCGCACCTCTTGTAGAAGGTGGGTGCAGCCCGTTTCCGCAGTTTATCCCGGTAAGTGTTTGTTATGGCGTCGCTTTCCCGCTATAATCGCCTGTTTCAGTCGTTCCGAACCCCGGTTTTCAAGGATTCTAGTATGGTCATCATCCGCTTGGCTCGTGGCGGCTCCAAGAAGCGCCCGTTCTACAACATCGTCGCCACCGACTCGCGCAGCCGTCGTGACGGCCGCTTCATCGAGCGCGTCGGTTTCTACAACCCGGTCGCTACGAAGGGCGAGTCCCTGCGTATCGCTCAGGATCGCCTGACGTACTGGCAAGGTGTTGGCGCGCAACTGTCGCCGACCGTCGAACGTCTCGTGAAGGAAGCGCAAAAGGCGCAGCCGGCTGCTTGATATGGCGGCCCGCAGGCGTATCGTCGTCGGTTCGGCCGGCGGCTCGCGCAACTCGCGTGAGCAGTCCGATGCGCAATTTGTTTTACTGAAGCAGACGCCAAAGCAGGCTGCGAAGTTGTTGTCGAGGTTATTCGATGTCTGAGCGTGATTCCGGCAGTTCTGGTAGCGTCAAGGCAGCTTCGCGCGCAAAGGCGTCTGGTCAGGCGTCGTTCGGTGCATTCGTCCGCAAGCCGGTCGAACGAACCGACGGCAAGGCGAAAGAGGCGCAAGCCGATGCCGCGAACGCCGATTTCGAAGCTGCAGAAATGCGCATCGAAACGGCGGCAAGCTGGCCGGCCGATGCGGTCGAAGTCGGCGCAATCGTCGACGCCTATGGTCTCAAAGGCTGGGTCAAGGTAGCCGCGCATGCGGATGCCGGGCAAGGCGGCGACGTCTTGCTGAGCGCGAAGCGCTGGTGGCTGCTGAAAGGCCAGGAGCGCAAATCGGCGCCGTCCTTGCAGGCCAAAACACATAGCGACAGCGTGGTCGCCCGTCTGGGTGGCGTCGCTGACCGCGATACGGCGTTGGCTCTGCGCGGTTCTCGCGTATACATCGGCCGTAGCGAATTTCCGGCGCTCGAAGCCGACGAATTCTACTGGGTCGATCTGATCGGCCTGGACGTGGTGAATCTCGCCGGGCTCAACCTCGGCAAAGTCGCCAGCATGATCGACAACGGCGCGCAGTCGGTGCTGCGCATCGAATATCCGGCTACCGGCAAAAACGGCAAGCCGGTCGCAGGCGAGCGTTTGATCCCGTTCGTCGGCGTCTTTGTCAAAACGGTGGACCAGGCGGCAAAGCATATCGTCGTCGACTGGGAAGCTGACTATTGAAATCTATCGTTGAGCGGGGAGAGCGATGCAGTTCGATGTCGTGACGCTCTTTCCAGAAATGTTCCGCGCGCTGACTGACTGGGGTATCACCAGCCGGGCCGCGAAGCAGCAGCGCTATGGGTTGCGTACGTGGAATCCGCGCGATTTCACGACCGACAACTACCGCACGATCGACGATCGCCCATACGGCGGCGGCCCCGGCATGGTTATGCTGGCCCGGCCGCTCGAAGACGCGATCAGTGCCGCGAAAGCGGCGCAGTCGGAGCAGGGCATCGGCGCGGCGCGCGTCGTGATGATGTCGCCGCAAGGCGACACACTGAATCACGAGCGCGTGATGAAGTTCGCGGCCGAACCCGGTCTGATCCTGTTGTGCGGGCGCTACGAAGCGATCGACCAGCGTCTGCTGGACCGTGTAGTCGACGAAGAAGTAAGCCTTGGCGATTTCGTGCTGTCGGGCGGCGAGTTGCCCGCGATGGCGTTGATGGATGCGGTCGTGCGTCAGTTGCCTGGTGTGCTGAACGACTCACAGTCGGCGGTGCAGGATAGCTTCGTCGATGTGCTGCTCGATTGTCCGCACTACACGCGTCCTGAGGAATACGAGGGCGTGCGGGTGCCTGATGTGCTGCTCGGCGGCCATCATGCGGAAATCGAAGCGTGGCGGCGGCGCGAAGCATTGCGCAACACGTTGAACAAGCGGCCCGATCTGATCGTGAAGGCCCGAAAGAACAGAATGCTGAGCCGTGCCGACGAGGCGTGGCTCGCGAGTCTCGCGAAGGAAGAGCCGAAGGCCTGAGGCCCCGGTCTTTCGAGCGGACACAAGGCGGTGCCGTGCATGCGTGTGCGGTGCCAGATGTGAACCCATCCTCTATCGGGGCCGTAGCCCAACGCAGTAAGCGCGTGAGGCAGGTACGAACGCCGACAAGATGGATCTAGGAGTCAGTGATGAATCTGATTGCAAAACTCGAGCAGGAAGAAATCGCGCGCGTTCTCGGCGAAAAGACCATTCCGGATTTTGGTCCGGGCGATACGGTCATCGTCAGCGTGAACGTGGTTGAAGGCACGCGCAAGCGTGTGCAGGCTTACGAAGGCGTCGTGATCGCCAAGCGTAACCGTGGTCTGAATTCGTCGTTCATCGTCCGTAAGATTTCGTCGGGCGAAGGCGTCGAGCGTACGTTCCAGACGTATTCGCCGCTGCTGGCTAGCATCGTCGTCAAGCGTCGCGGCGATGTGCGTCGTGCGAAGCTGTACTATCTGCGCGAGCGTTCGGGCAAGTCGGCTCGAATCAAGGAAAAGCTGGTCTCGAAAGACCGCGCTGCTTCCCAAGCGTAAATGCTGTAAGAAAAAGCACCCCTCGCGGGTGCTTTTTTGTTGGCCAGGTCAAAATAGCGGCATGTCCACGCTCATCAGAGAGACCCGTTGATCCGCCCCGTCTTTGAGCCCGAAACTCTGCCTGTCATCGCGACAGGCGCCGATCTGCCACCGGTCGCGCGCGAGCGTCTGACGCCCGATGCACTGCGGGCGCGCTTTGATCGGCAGCTTGCCTGGACACCCGAGAAAATTGCCGATGCGCCGTGGCGCAATACCGACCTCGATCCGCGCGTGGCCGCGGTGCTGGTGCCGCTCGTCGTGCGCGCGCGCGGTCTTACCGTGTTGCTCACGCAGCGCGCGGACCATCTGAACGATCACGCCGGTCAGGTGAGTTTTCCCGGCGGCCGCCAGGAACCGTTCGACGCTGATGCGACCGCAACGGCTCTGCGCGAAGCGCACGAAGAGGTGGGCCTCGACGCGTCGCGCGTCGAAGTTCTCGGCGCATTGCCCGACTATCTCACTGGCACCGGCTTTCGCGTGTCGCCGGTCGTCGCTCTTGTGCACCCGCCGTTCTCGCTGGAGATCGATACGCTCGAAGTGGCCGAGGTCTTCGAAGTGCCGCTCGCGTTCCTGATGGACCCGTCCAACCACGAAGAGCGCCTGTTCCGCTACGAGGGCGGAGAGCGCCGCTTCTTCGCGATGCCGTATCCGCGCGGCGAATTGACGGTGGCTCCGGAGGCCGCCGAGCAGCGCGGCGCGCACCAAGCGCAGACGGTCACGCCAGCAGCGGTGCAAGGCGGCCATCATTTCATCTGGGGCGCGACGGCGGCGATGCTGCGCAACCTGTATCGGTTCCTCGCCGCATAAATTACGTGACTCGCATCGCCGCGTCGACGATGCACAGTTGCGCGAACGACGCACTTGTCGGCGCTTTGTCAGCATCCGCGTTCAGACTCATCCGACCCTGTGCTATCGTTATAAAACAATCGTAAAAACTTAAAAAGCACGGCGCATCGCATGACTTTTTTCTCCGTATTGCTGGCTCTGATCATTGAACAGGTACGCGCGCTGTCGCCGAACAATCCGTTGTCCGCGTTGCTTCAATACCATGCGGAGTCGGCGGCGCACGGATTCGATGCTGGCAAGCAACGTCACGGTCTGCTCGCGTGGCTCGTCGTGGTGGTGCCCTGGACGCTCGCGGTCGCGCTCGTCTACTACGTGCTGTATCACATTCACTTCATGCTCGCGTTCCTGTGGAACGTCGTGGTGCTGTACTTCACGCTCGGCTTCCGGCAGTTCAGCCATTACTTCACCGACATCCATCTCGCGTTGAACAACGACGACGTGCCACGCGCGCGCGAAATTCTCAACGAATGGACCGGGCTCGAGACCGTCGACATGCCGGTCAGCGAGATCGTGCGTCACACGCTGATCCACGCGGTGGTCGCGTCGCATCGTCATGTGTTCGGCGTGTTCTTCTGGTTCCTGATTCCGGTCGGTCCCGCTGGCGCGGTGCTGTACCGTTGCGCGGAATATCTCGCGCGCGCATGGGCGCGGCCGGCCGACGACCGCACCGTCGCGTTTTCGAGCTTCGCGCAGCGCGCGTTCTTCGTGATCGACTGGGTGCCGGCGCGGCTGACGTCGCTGGGCTTTGCGATCGTCGGCAATTTCGAGGATGCGATTTACGCGTGGCGCAACCATGCGCGGCAGTGGCCCGATACGAACGACGGCGTGCTGCTCGCCGCGGGCAGCGGGGCGCTCGGCGCGCGCCTGGCCGGGCCACTCGCGGAGCCGTCGAGCCTCGACGCGCTCGCCACCGGCGACGGCGGTCCGATGCAGGTCGGCGACGACTGCACGCCGCGCACGCTGCAATCGGCAGTGGGGCTGGTGTGGCGTGCAGTCGTACTGTGGATGATCCTGCTGTTGATGCTGACCATCGCGGTGTGGCTCGCCTGAAGCGGCCAGGCCACGCGCGCAGCACAAGAAGAAGCCGGGCAATGCCCGGCTTCTTCAATTCCCGACTCCGCTTCACCCCTTCAACGGATCGCGCACAGTCCCGCATTGCCAGCACACGGTGAACTGCGCCTCGAGCAGCTCGCCGCACTGCTGACATTGCCATGGAGGCGCGCCCGGTGCCGGTCCTCGCGAGGCCGCTTCGATCAGCCGCCGCGCGATCGCCTCATCGCGTTCATCGACGAGCCACAGCTCCGGCGCGCACTGGTCGGCCGGAATCTCGCCGAGCGCCCCGTTCAGATAGCGGTTGTGCAGCTCGCAAGCGATGCCCGCGGTCTCCAGCACGTTGACCCAATGCTGTCCGATGATCAGGTTCGGCGCGCGCATCAGTTTCATGTCAGCGGACGATCTGGCTCGCCTCGTGCATGAGCTGCGCATAAAGCGCATGCCGTTCGCGGCGGATGCGCCCGTCGGCGACGGCTTCGAGGATCGCGCAGCCAGGCTCGTGCAAATGATGGCAGTTATAGAAACGGCAGTTTGGCAGTAGCGGCCGGAACTCGGGGAACGCGCGTTCGAGCCGGCCTTCGCTCAGGTGATGCAGGCCGAATTCCTGAAAGCCCGGCGAGTCGATCAGCGCGCCGGCCGCGCCGTTGACGCCATTCACGCCGGTCGTGCCCTCCGACCGCGGCAGGGGATAAAGACGCGTGAACGTCGTGGTATGGCGCCCGCTGTTCAGCGCGGTCGAAATCTCGCGCGTCGCGACTTCGGCATCGGGAATCAGCAGGTTCACGAGTGTCGATTTGCCCATGCCGGACTGGCCGAGCAGCAGCGTCGCGTGACCATGCAGATGTTCGGTCAGCGTGGCGCGTGCCGCCTCGGGCTGCATCCGGATCGACGCTTCGAGCACCGGATAGCCGAGCGCGCGATACGGCTCGAGCCGCTTGCGCGCGCCGTCCAGAGCCTCGGTGACGTCGATCTTGTTCAGCACGATCAGCGGCTTCAATTCGTTCGCCTCGGCGGCGACGAGCGCGCGGCCGAGCAGATCCTCGCTGAAATGCGGCTCGGTGGCGAGCACGATCAGCAACTGGTCGAGGTTCGCGGCGAACAGCTTCGACTTGTACTGATCCGAGCGATACAGCAGATTGCGCCGCTCGCCGATCTCGACGATCACGCCTTGATCCGCCGAGGTCGGCTCATAGATCACGCGATCGCCGACCGCGACCTCGCTGCGCTTGCCGCGTGGGAAACATTGCAGCAACGCGCCGCCGTCTTCAGGAGCGACCAGATAGTGGCGGCCGTGCGCGGCCACCACGAGGCCGCCCGTGCGCACGCCGTACATGCCGGATGCGGTGGCCGACGCGCCGCGCGACGCCTTCTTCGGAGCGCGGCCGCTCATGCGTGCTGCAGCAGTCGGTCGATCCGCTGCGAGGCCGGCGGATGCGAATAGTAGAACGCGGTGTAGATCGGATCGGGCGTCAGCGTCGACGCGTTGTCCTCGTACAGCTTGACGAGCGCGTTGACGAGATCGTGCGCGTCGGTTTGCGTCGCCGCGAACGCGTCGGCTTCGAACTCGTGCTTGCGCGAGCTGAGACTGCCAAGCGGCGTGACGAAGAACATGAACACGGGCAGCGCGAGGAAGAACAGCACGAGCGCGAGTCCGCTATTGCCGCCGACGAGCGACGGCCGCACGCCGAGCCCTTCGTAGAACCACACGCATTGCGTCAGCCAGCCGAGCAGCGCGAGCATCGCGAGGCTGATCGCGAACGTGACCAGCATGCGCTTCATCACGTGACGACGCTTGAAGTGGCCGAGCTCGTGCGCGAGCACCGCTTCGATCTCGCGGCCCGACAGGCGCGCGAGCAGCGTGTCGAAAAACACGATGCGCTTGCTCGCGCCGAAGCCGGTGAAGTACGCGTTGCCGTGCGCCGAACGGCGGCTGCCGTCCATCACGAACAGGCCCTTCGCGGCGAAGCCGCAGCGCTTCATCAGCGCCTCGATGCGGGTCACGAGCGCTTCATCCTTCAGCGGCTCGAACTTGTTGAAGAGCGGCGCGATGAAGGTCGGGAAAATCAGCAGGCCGAACATCTGGAACGCGACCCACACGACCCATGCCCACAGCCACCACAGGTTGCCCGCGCGGTTCATCAGCCACAGCACGACGAACAACAACGGCAGGCCGAACGCGATGCCGAGCAGCGCGCCCTTCAGACGGTCGAAAAAGAACAGGCTTTTGCTCATGCGATTGAAGCCGAAGCGTTGCTCGACGACGAACTGCCGGTAGTAATCGAACGGCAGGTCGATCGCGCTCGTGATCGCGATCACAGCGGCAACCAGCGCGATCTGACCGACGTAGCCGCGGCCGAGCCAGTCGGAGATCGCGAGATCGAGCATCTGCACGCCGCCGAGCAGCGTGAGCCAGATCAGCACGGCCGCGCCGACGACGATCTCGACCATCGCGAGCCGCGTGCGCTCGACCGTGTAGTCGGCCGCGCGCTGATGCGCGGTGAGCGCGATGGTGTTCGCGAACTGGCTCGGCACCTGTTCGCGATGCGCGACGACGAAGCGGATCTGCCGCGACGCGAGCCAGAGTTTGGTGCCGACCATCGCGACGACGGCGACGACGAACAGGGCGGTGAAGTACAGGGTAGGCATCCGGGGATTCCGTGGTATCTATGCGAGAATTATATGTTTCTTCCCGCCTTGCGGCGGAGATACGGTTTAAAGCGACGGTTCAACGCAAGAACTCCGGGTAGCAGTTCAGGGCGGCGCTTTGGCGCGGCCGGCCCGGCTCGAACCGCGCGAATCGATTTCAAACGAACACATGCCGCGCCGCGCGGGTTTCCAGCGAAGCCCACCGCGCGGCCCTCAGGGTTGCCTTCATGACTGACATCCTCGCATCCACCGAACAGCCGCCGCTCGTGCGCAGCGACATGAACCTCGTCTGGCTGGACATGGAAATGACCGGGCTCGAGCCCGACACCGACCGCATCATCGAAATCGCGGTGGTGGTGACGAATTCGACGCTCGACAGGATGGTCGAAGGTCCGGTGCTCGCGATTCATCAGAGCGATGAAACGCTCGCGAAGATGGACGCGTGGAACCAGAACACGCATGGCCGCTCGGGGCTGATCGATCGCGTGAAGGCGTCGACTGTCAGCGAGGCCGATGCGACCGCGCAAATCCGCGAGTTCCTCGGCCAGTACGTGCCGCCGGGCAAGTCGCCGATGTGCGGCAACTCGATCTGCCAGGACCGCCGCTTCATGGCGCGCTGGATGCCGGATCTGGAGAGCTTCTTCCACTACCGCAACCTCGACGTGAGTACGCTGAAGGAGCTGTGCCGGCGCTGGCAGCCGGTCATCTACAAGGGCTTCCAGAAGCGCGCGATGCACACGGCGCTGGCCGATATCCACGAGTCGATCGACGAGCTGAAGTACTACCGCGAGCATTTCCTCGTGCCGTCGGCGCCGGACGCCGCCGCGAGCGCTCAGTAAAGCGCGGGCCTGTACGGGCAGGCCCCGAACCTCGAACCTCAGTCTTGCCGCGGCGCGCGTTGCGCACTTTTCGGCCGGAACGCCTTGACCACGTCGACGTTCGTTTCTACGTAAGGGCCGCCGATCAGGTCGATGCAGTACGGCACCGCCGCGAAAATCCCTGGCACCTTGACCATGCCGTCATCGCGCAGGCCTTCCAGCGTTTCCCTGATGGATTTCGGCTGGCCGGGCAGGTTGATGATCAGCGCGGCGTGTCGTTCGGTTTCGCGGATCACCGCGACCTGGCGCGACAGGATCGCGGTCGGCACGAAATTCAGGCTGATCTGCCGCATCTGCTCGCCGAAGCCGGGCATCTCCCTGGTCGCGACAGCGAGCGTCGCCTCGGGCGTCACGTCGCGGCGCGACGGTCCGGTGCCCCCGGTCGTCAGCACCAGATCGCAGCCCACTTCGTCGACCAGCTCGATCAGCGTCGCCGAGATGGTCGGCGCGTCGTCGGCGATCAGCCGCGTGACCACCTGCCATGGCGAGCTCAAGGCCGCGCCGAGCCACTCCTGCAGCGCCGGAATGCCCTTGTCCTCGTACACGCCCGTCGACGCGCGGTCGCTGATCGACACGAGGCCGATCACGATTTCGTCGGGGTGCTGACGCTGCTTACGTCGATCAGGCGTCGCGGTCGTCATCGTCGTCTTCCGCGGCGAGGTTGGGGTCGTGCGCGTCTTGCGCTTCGTCGTCGGTGCCGGCCGCGCTCTTGATCCACTGGAACAACTCGCGGAAGTAGCGCGGCGGCTTGCTCTGCTCCGCTTCCTTGCGCGCGTTGCGGATCAGCGTGCGGCCCTGCTGCGGGTCGACGCTCGGGTGCTGGCGGATGAACTCGGTCAGCGCGGCGTCGTCGGCCAGCAGCTTTTCGCGGGTGCGCTCGATCCAATGGAGCTTCGCCGTCTCCGACTTGTTGATGCCCTTGTAGGTGTCGAGCGCGGTGCGCAGCGCGGCGGTTTCGGTGTCGAGCAGCGAGCGCATCACGCGGCCGACGTACTGGATCTGGCGGCGCTTGCCTTCGTGGTCGGTGATGCGGCGCGCTTCGCGTACGGCTTCGTCGAGCTTTTCGGGCATCGGCATGCGCTTGAGCGCGTCTTTCGGCAGCGCGACGAGTTCCAAGCCCAGATCCTGCAACGCCTGCATTTCGCGTTTGACCTGGGACTTGCTCGGACGATCGTAGCCGTTTTCGTCGACTTCCGTGACGACGGATTCGATCGGTTGAATGCGGGTTTTGCGTGTCATGCCGGTATTGTAACTTGCCGCGCCGGCCCGACCCGCGGCGGCGCGTACCTTGCTATGATCGCGGGATGCATTTATCCCGCACCCGCGCGCCTGCCCCGAATACGGTGTGCATACCCAGGGCCGCGCGGCCCCAACAGGACGGCAACCACAATGGCAGCAGACATGGACGTCAAGCAGCGCTTTTTTCCGCATACCCAGGATGAGCTGAAGGAAATCGCCTCGGACATCCTTCGTCACGCGAAGGCGCTCGGCGGCACCGACGCCGCGACCGAAATCTCCGAAGGCGACGGCCTGTCCGTCTCGGTACGGCGCGGCGAAGTCGAGACGATCGAGCACAACCGCGACAAGATGGTCGGCGTGACGGTGTTCATCGGCAACAAACGCGGTAACGCGAGCACCTCGGACTTCTCGCGGCAGGCATTGAAGGACACGGTCGCGGCCGCCTACAACATCGCGCGCTTCACCGCCGAAGACAATTGCGCGGGCCTCGCCGAAGCGGAGCTGCTCGAAACCGCGCCGCGCGACCTCGATCTGTACCACCCGTGGAATCTGTCCGCCGACGAAGCGGTCGAAATCGCGCGCCGCGCCGAAGACGCCGCGTTCGCGACCGATCCGCAGATCAAGAACTCGGAAGGCGCGAGCGTGTCGGCACAGCACTCGCAGTTCGTGCTGGCGACCTCGCGCGGCTTCCTCGCCGGCTATCCGTATTCGCGCCACTACGTCGCGTGCGCGCCGATCGCCGGCAGCGGCCGCAACATGCAGCGCGACGACTGGTACACGTCGACGCGCAGCGCCGACGAACTCGCCGATCCCGAAGCGGTCGGTCGTTACGCGGCGCAGCGCGCGCTCGCGCGCATCGGCGCGCGCGGCCTCGACACGCGCAAGGTGCCGGTGCTGTTCGAGGCGCCGCTCGCGGCGGGCCTGCTCGGCGCATTCGTGCAGGCGACGAGCGGCGGCGCGCTGTATCGCAAGACTTCGTTTCTGGTCGACAGCCTCGGCAAGCCGGTGTTCGCGCCGCACGTGCAGGTGGTCGAAGACCCGCACGTCGCGCGCGCGATGGGCAGCGCGCCGTTCGACGAGGAAGGCGTGCGCACGCGCCAGCGCTCGGTCGTGAAGGACGGCGTCGTCGAGGGCTATTTCCTGTCCACCTACTCGGCGCGCAAGCTCGGCATGAAGACCACCGGCAACGCGGGCGGCTCGCACAACCTGTCGCTGCTCAGTTCGAACACGCGCCCCGAGGACGACTTCGAGGCGATGCTGAAGAAGCTCGGCACCGGTCTGCTGCTGACCGAGCTGATGGGGCAGGGCGTCAATTACGTGACCGGCGACTACTCGCGCGGCGCGTCGGGTTTCTGGGTCGAGAACGGCAAGATCCAGTATCCGGTCGAGGAAATCACGGTCGCGAGCACGCTGCAGGAGATGTTCCGCCATATTGTCGCGGTCGGCGCGGATACGATCACGCGCGGCACCAAGCAGACCGGCTCGGTGCTGATCGAGCGGATGACGATCGCGGGGCAGTAAGCCGCACGGCGCGTTCCAGCGCAGCCCCGTATCAAACGAAAACGCCACGCAACTGAACGTTGCGTGGCGTTTTTTATCGCTTGCGCGGCGCGCGCCGTCAGACGTCCTTGCGCTGATACGTGACGAATGCGTAATCGAAGTCGTTGGGCGCATTCGAGTGATGCGCTTCGCGCGCGATTTCTTCCCAGACCTGCGGGTCGATCGTGGGGAAGGTCGCGTCGCCGTCGAAGTCGGCGGCGATTTCGGTGACGATCAGCTTGTCCGCATGGCGCAGCCCTTCGTCGTAGAGCTCTGCGCCGCCGATCAGAAACGCCTGCGGCGCCTGGTCCTGCGCGGCGAGCACGAGCGCTTCGTCGAGATTGGTCGCGGTGTCGCAGCCCTGAAAGCGTCGCGAGGCATCGCGCGTGACGACGATGTTGCGGCGTCCCGGCAGTGGCCGGCCGATCGATTCATGCGTTTTGCGGCCCATGATGATGGGCGCGCCCATCGTCGTGCGCTTGAAGAATTTGAGGTCTTCGGGCAGTCGCCAGGGTAACTGGTTGTCGCGGCCGATCACGCCGTTGCTGGCGCGAGCGACGATCAGGGTGAGCGTCGTCATCGAATGGAAAGAGGAGGGTAACCGGGCGATTCTACCCGAGCCGTCGATCCACACCGACGCGTACCCGCCGCTCACTCCCGCGCCGGCCCGTCTGCGGGGAGTGCTCCCTTGTCGTCGGCGCTGCCCGGTTCGCGCAAGCCGTGCACGCCCATCAGCCGATACAGCGTCACTCGGGAAACGTTCAGATCCACCGCCGCCTCGTTCAACCGGTGCCGATGGCGCAGCAGCGCGGCCTCGATCGCGCGCTTCTCGGCAGCCTCGCGCGCCTGCGTGAGCGTCATGCTTTCCTGCTCCGTGTAGCCCGCGAGGTCGAGGTCGTCGGCCGAGATCAGCTTGTTCTCGGCCATCACGATCGCGCGGCGTACGCGGTTGATCAGCTCGCGCACGTTGCCGGGCCAGTTGTAGTTGTAGAGCGCCTCGATCGCCGACGGCGTGTAGCCGCGAATCTTGCGCGCGTTGTCGGTCTTGAACTTGTGCAGCATGTGGTACGCGAGAATCTCGATGTCCCGCCCCCGCGCGCGCAGCGGCGGCTCATCGAGGCGCAGCACGCACAGGCGATGAAACAGATCCGCACGGAACTGGCCCTCGCGCATCGCGCCGTCGAGATCGACGTGGGTCGCCGAGATGATGCGCACGTCGACCGGAATCGATTCGCGTCCGCCGAGCCGCTCGATCTTGCCTTCCTGCAGAAAGCGCAGCAGGCTCGCCTGGCTTTCGAGCGGCAGATCGCCGATCTCGTCGAGAAACAGCGTGCCGCCGTCTGCCGCCTCGACGCGGCCGATCTTGCGCTGATTCGCGCCGGTAAAGGCACCGCGCTCGTAGCCGAACAGTTCGGATTGAAGCAGATGATGCGGGATCGCGCCGCAGTTGATCGGCGTGAAAGGCGCCTTGCGGCGCGGCGAGCGCTCGTGGATCGCGAGCGCGGTCAGCTCCTTGCCAGTGCCCGATTCGCCCGCGATGAACACGCTCGCGTCGGTGTTCGCGACCTTGCGGATCGTGCGAAAAAGCTGTTGCATCGCCTCGCAGGTGCCGACCATTTCCTCGTCGCCCGCTTCGCTGACGGGCGGCGGAAGTTCCGGGTCGCACAGCGCGACCATGCCGAACGCGTGGCCGGCCAGATAGTCGATCGTGGCGTGCGCGACGGGCAGCTTCACGAAGTCGAAGCAGTAGTGGCGCACGAGGCGTCGCACGAGCGGATCGTCGAGCCGCTCGTTGGTCGCCAGCGCGATCCAGCCGATCTGCTGCTGACGCAGGCTCGCCTCGAGCCCGCCGATGTCGCGCGGCGCGAAGCTCGCCAGATCGACGACTCCCGCGCATGCGATGTCAGGTTTCACGAGCCGCCCGAGTTCGTGCGCCGAGCGCGCCGCCGCGACCTGCCAGCCGCGGCTTTTCAGATGCGCGATCAGCGTTTCGTCGGGCGTGCGCGCGACGTACAGCAGCTGTCGCGCGACGGCGGCGCGCTGCTTCGGCACCGCGAGCGACAGATGCGATCCCGCTGCCGCGACGGAAGCCACACTGGTCAGATGAGGTGATTCACGCACGTTCGACCTCGTATCGTTGGCACGTCAGAAGGTGTACGGAAAGCGCATGCCGACCACGAAGTTCGGCGCGTCGGGTGTGAGTCCGATCGATACCGAGCCGTTGATGGTCAGATGCTTGTTCACGACGTGGTTCAGGCCAAAATTCATCGCCGCGGCCGTGGTTTCGCTGCCCGGCACCTTCTGATAGCTGCCGCCCGGCGACTTGGTCTGCGACGCGGGTTCGAGCGCCATCGTGAACGACACGCTGGCCGAATCCTTGTCGGAGAACGCGAGCGCGACGCCTCCGCCGAACTGCACGATGTCGCCGAGCTTGACCGTCGCGGGTTCGGTTTGTCCCTGCACCGACGAGATGTCCGCGAACGAACGCGCGAGGTTGTAGGTATAGGAAACGCTGCCGAACAGCACGACCGGGTCGTAGGTCTTCAGCAGCGACAGACCCGCCGTGATGTTCCAGAAGCCGGTGCCGGTCGGCAGTCTGGTCGGCGCGACGAGGTTGGTGTTGTCCGCGTCGACCTGCACGACTTTTTCGCCGAACGGCGAGCTGCCGGTCGGCGCCTTCACGCGCAGACTGCCGACCACGTCCGGCAAGGCATTGGTTTCCCTGACGAACTGGTAGTAGATGCCGAAGTTCACGTCGCCGATGTCGTGACTCGACACCGTCGCGTCCGACAGCGTGCTCGCCGCGCCGCCCGCGCCGCCGACGATGAAGGTGCTGCGCCGATACAGGTACGGCACGTCGACGTCGACATTGATGCGGTCGGACACGCCGTAGCGCGTGTCGAGGTCCGCCATTACCTGGTGCGACTTGGTCTGGCCGAGGTTGATGTTGCCGAGGAAAATCGCGTCGAGCGCGAGGAAGCCCGACAACTGCAACTGGCGACGGTCGTAGTAGGTGTCGCTGATGCCGAAGTCCATCGTCAGCTTGTGGTCGAAGAGCGGCGCATGCTCGCGTTGCACGACCGCCTGCTCGGCCTGCGTGCGCACCGGTTCGTTCGCGCGCTGGGTCCGGCCGACCGCGCCGCTGGCGTCGGTGGCGGCGGGCAGGCCGCCGGCGCTGGCGTTGCCTGCATTGCTGCCGTCCGGCGTCGGCGGATTGACCGGCACGCCGGTCGCGGTGCCGGTGGTGCCCGCCGGCGCGGGCGCGCCGGGCGCGATCTGCGCGAGCGGCGGCAGCGGCACCGGCAGGCCGTCGGCGCCCGGCTGCTCGGCCACCGTGTCGCTGCCCGCGGGGGCGTCGGCGCCCGGCACGCCGCGTCCGCGCTGCGCCATCTCGAGTTCGGTGACCTGCCGTTCGAGCGAATGGATCTGCCGCTGCTGCTCGTCGACGACGCGCATCAGCGTGTTCAGACGGTCCTCCACGGATTGACCGGCGAGCGCCTGCGCGCTCGCCGACTGAGAAAGAGCCCACAGCATCACGGCGGCCGGAATGGCCGCGAGAGCCATGCGCGGTGCCCTGGGCGATGACACTTTTTTCATTTTTGCTCCCCCGGTGGTCCGGCCGCGCGGTGCTGACTGCGCGGCCGTTTCTTTACTGCTTTTGCTGCAACTGGCTGGTGGCGGCCCGCTTCGTCATCTCCTGTTTTGCAGTGCCTGCAGTACGCCTAACTGACGAAGCATCGAAGCCGACATCTGCTGGGTTTGCAGATGCAGTTGCAGTGCGTTGGCGACTTGCTGGTTATTGCCTGCAATCTGCAGCAACTGGGCGATCTGCCCGTTGCTCGGCGCGATGGTCTGGGTGGCGAGCCCAGCGGGTGTCCGCAGCGCCACGTTCACGCCGTTGCTGCCGAACGAAATGCCGGCTTTCACGGAGCCGGTCGAATCGCTGGCCGATGCCGACGGCGCGTTGGCGGAGCCCGTCAGCGTCACGGCGCTGTTGTTGAAGTCGATTAGCGCGGTGTTGGTGCCGCTGTTGCGATCGCCCGCGACCTGGGTGATCTGCGACACGCCATTGACACCGATGCTCTGGCCGCCGCGCGCCTGGGCATTCGGGTTGGCGCCCGAATCGCCTGGTTGGCCGTGCGCGCCGCCGCTCACGCTGGCGAACGTGCTGACGGAGCTCGTGAGCTGGCCGCCGCCGTTCTGCACCGCGCTCAGCGATCCCTGGGCGAGCGCGCTCGCGCCGTTGGGCAACTGCCATTGCGAAATGACGTTCAGCACGAAGCCGGAAATCATCGTCGCGCCGGCGTATTTGCCGGTCTGGGTCGCGAGCACGTCGTCGCCGACGAGTTGCACCCGCAGGGGCGCGGCGCCTGGCTCGGGCGGTATCGAAAGTTCGGGAGCCGGTGGCGAGGCGGCGCCCTCCGAAGCGTGGGCAAGGCCGCCTGCGCCGCAGGCGACGGCGCAGAGCACGAACCCAAGCTGTGTGAAGTGTGACTTCATGGCGGGATCAGAACATGTCTGCCTTGTTCAAGCCGTACTCGAAAAAGGGAGTCGCGGCGGTGCCGGCTGCCAGCGCAGCGGCGCGCAGCTTCAGCGCGAGCGACTCGTTGTCCTGCAACAGTGGTGAATCCTCCCTGAAGGGTTTGCCGAGGACCGCGAACACGAGACCGTTCCAGGTCTTCGCGAAGTCCTCTTCGAGCACGATGCGATTGCCGAGCGCCGGGTCCGCGATGAACACGCGGCCGTCCTGCGCATGTTTGACGATCACGAAATGCTCGTAGCCGTCGATGTTCATCAGGACCATCACGGGGATCTGAAGATGGTGGAGCGCTTCGACGTTGACGCGAAAGCCGCGGCCGCGCAGTCCGATGGTCTCGACGAAGTGCTTCATGTCGAGCATCGAGAAGCCGTTCTTGACGACGACTTCGGGGGTTGAAAAGACCATCATCCGGCGAATCAGTTCGGTTTCCGGAATATCGATGCCATAGCCGTACTTGAGGAGGGTGGCGAGCGCCGCCGCGCCGCAGCTGTAATCGAATTGCTGATTGACGATGTGGTTGTAGCGCAGGTCCTTCATTGAACGGACCGTCTTCGTCAACGGCACGCCGACGAACGTGGACGTGTCGATGCTCGACTGTGCGGCGGCGTGATCCGCGCACAGCACGCACCCTGCCAGCGCTACGGCGAACGGTAGCGCCGGGAACCCCTTGAAGCCGGTCATGCTGGTCTCCTGCCCGATCCGAGCCGGCAGCTTCGATGGCTGCCGGCGCGCCCCTCCGACTGCTTTGTGCTTCTTCTGCTTGCCCGCGCTCGCCGCGTCGTCGGCTTACTTGCCGCTGTTCAGCGCCGCGATGGCGAGGCCGTTGTGCTGCAAGTTGCCCGCGCCGCCGGCGATGTTCACGCCGATGTTTCCGGAGGCGCCTTTCAGCGTATCGGCACCCAGACTCGCGGTGCCCTGGAATTGCCCGTGGACGGTCATCGTCGCGGATTGCGAGTTGTCGTCCGTCGCATCCATCGCGGTGGTCAGCGCCTTGCCCGGCGAGGTCGTCGTCACGGCGCCGGCAAGCGCGTTGTCCTGCGCGTTGCCGATACCGGAAGCGATGTTCACGCCGACGTTGCCCGTCACACCCGACAGCGACCCGTTGCCGACCGACGCGTTCAGATTGAAGTTGTGGATCGTCGCGCTGCCGCCCGAGGACTGCACGTTGAAGGCCTGCGCGTTGCCGAACACGTTGCCGACGTCGACCGAGGCGAGCGACACGTCGTTGCTCTGCGCGTTGTCGATGCCTTCCGCGATGTTGATGCCGAGGTTGCCCGACACGTTGCTGGCCGCGTTGGTGCCGGTGGTTGCATTCAGCGTGGCGGCCGCTTCGTTGTTGATGTGCTGCGTGATCGAGCCGCGCGTCGTCACGTCGGTCGTCGACATGCCTGCGTCGATGCCCCAGGCGGCGCCATACGAGTCGCTCGACGACGAGCGGCTGCGCGAGTAGCCCGACGATTGCTCGCCGACCATCGCATAGCCGGAGCCTTCGCTCGCCCTGAAGCCCCATGAACGGCTTTGCCCGGACGCTTCGCTCGCTTCGAAGCCGCCGGCGACGCCCGACGAGTTCGCGTAGCTCGATTCGCGATAACCGGCCTGCAGGCCGCCGCGGGCGCTGAACGAGCCGCTGCCGTGCGAGAACGTGTTGTGGTCCTGATAGCTGTAGCTGCCGCCGATCGAGCCGCCGGCCGACAGCTGGCCGCCCGAGTTCTGACTTGTGTGCGAGAAGCTGCCCGCAATGCCGGCTGCCTGCTGGCTGGTTTCATAGCCGCTGCTCGTCACGCTCGCGCTTTGGCTGCCGTACGCATAGCCGCCGGCGGCTTCGAAGCCCTGCGAGCCCGAGCTCGACGACGTATGGTTTTGCGTCGTGAACGCGAATGCCGAGCCGCCGCCCCTGACCGACGTTGTGCTGTTGTTCAGGGTCGTGGTCACGTTGCCGCTGGTGTAGGTCTGGGCCTGCGGATCGAGCGTCGCATTCACGTTGACGGTCTGATTGTTGTTGATCACCGCGTTCGCCGTGCTGGAGACATGCACGCAGCCAAACAGTCCGACCAGACCTTCGACGCCAACCATCTCGCCGACGACCGTCGTATTGAACAGGTAGGCCTTCTGCGGCGCGGCAAGCACGCTGCCGGACGCGGCAACGAGGACGGCCGTGGCAATGAGAGTGCGCTTCATGATTCGCTCCGATACTTAAGTGTGGTCAGTTAAAAAAAGTGCCCGCCGGGGGACGGAGCACAAAACTGTTTGCCGTGGCATTACCGGCGCCGGCTGCCTGGTTGACCTGCACGATTCCGTTCGCGTTGCGCAAGGCGTCGCTGGAAATGCTTGCCTCGCGCACGCCGTGAATCGCGTTCGACTGCCCCGGACTGCCGTTTTTCGGGGCCGTCGCGGATAGCTCCCCATCCGAGACGGTCTCGACTCCGAGCGCCACAGTCCCGATCTGGGTGCTGTTGCGCTGCAGATTCCCTGCTCCGGCCGACTGGTTCACCAGCACCGCGCCGGATGTGTTCGAAAACGCATTGGCTTCGATCGACGCCTGCGCGCGCGGCACGTTCGCGGCCACCGACGCGCTTTGCACGCTCGCGTTCGCGTTGCCGACCGCGGCGCCGTTCGTTACCGTGATCTGGTTGTCCTGCGCGTTGTCGAGGCCAGCCGTTTCGTTGACCGCGAGCGCGCCCGTCGCGCCCATGCCCGCGCCGGGGCCGATCGTCGCGATGGCGCCGACGATGGGCACCGCTTGCGCCTGCGCGTGAGCCGCGCCGGCGACGAACGCAGCGACGCCCATGCACAGGCACGTGCAGACGCGCAGGGCCGGGCGTGCCGCAGCGATTTGCCGCGAGCGCAGCGAGGGGCGCAGGCGTGTGCTCATTTCAGAGCTCCGAGCGCGCCGCCGAGCACGTTCGATAGCGGCGCGAGCGCGCCCGTCACCGACGAGCTGATCGTGCCGCCGACGCCCGTCGCCGGTCCGCCGATGCCGCCCGAGTTCAGCGGGATCGTGTTGCCGGTCGTCTTGCCGGAGAGGATCTGCGTGACGGCCTGCATGCCGGTGCCGCCGAGTACGCCGCCGGCGGCGACGCCGTTCGAGCCGTGCGCGTTCGTCAGATCGGTGTCGTCGACGAGCGTCGCGATCGTCGGATCGAACGAGTTGGCCGGGAACGTGGTGGCGCGCACGGCGACCGGGTCCTGGTCGCGCGGCACGGGGACGAACGCGTCGCGCGGCGTGACGCTGCGCTCGACGACGAGGTCGCCCGGATTGGCAACCTGCTCGGCATAGGCATGGCTCGTGAAGCAGACGGTGACGAGGACGCTGGCGAGAAGGGCGGTGCCGGCCGAAGCGGCGCGCGGCAAGACGGGAGCGTTGCTGAACGACGCCGCCGGCAGCCCGAGGGCGTGCGGCGTCTGTTGGTTCGTACTCATGTCCCGGTCCCTTCTCTCTTGTTGCCTGTGTCCCGCCGTCGTGGGGCGCGTCACTGCTCGCGCGGCCACCGGTCCTGCATTGCCTGGTTATTTGCCGTCTGTTCGTGGCTTCGTCCTGCTTACTTGCGCTGGTATGTCGCGACGTTGCCCTGGGCGGCGCGCGCGGCATCGACGGGCACCGGCAGCGGCGAGGGTGGCGCGATCTCGTCCCACAACGTCACCTGGTTGCCGCCGCTTTGCATCAACCGGGGCGTCGCGGCGACCATCAACATGCCGAGCGCGCCGCCGCGTTGCCGCGACAGCATCTGGTCGTCGAGCGAAATATCGTTCATGGATGCAGCATCGGCAGCCGGGGTCGACGGGTTGGCGCCAATCTGGCTGTCGTCCTCCGCGGCAACCGGCGTGGTGGCTTGCAGGCTGGCGGAGGCGGGGTCGGCGGCATCGCCGGAATCCGTCAGCGTGGCGAATCGCGCCGGGGCGGCTTGCGCTGTCGGCGTGCCGGCACTCGCCGGCAGGGCGCTGAACGCGAGAGCTGCGCAGATCGCGAAGTATGGTGCGCGGCGGCTTATCAGATCGATGCGGAATGCGAGTCGCATGATGTGTCTCCCTGGTGCACGCCAATTAGCGAAACGTGTGCCATCGCTCGCAATCCATTGATACGTCTGGCGCCAACCAGCGCAAACACGACTAATGCGTTCCAAATCGGGAAAAAACGTTGCAGCCCTGAAACGGATCAGCAGAAAATACCTATAATTCGTTAATCCGCAAGGTACGAAATACTGTCGCGAGAACGCCACGAAAAGCGCTTCCACTAATGTTTGATTTGTCGGCTGAATAAATCGCGATCGGCCGCAAAGCCTTGATGGGCAACGGATCAATCGATTAAATTCGCATAATTGTTTTCGAAGCGGCGCGCGTATAGTAAGCTCTCGAAAACAGCTTCAGATTTAAAAAAGGCCCATATCGGGCCGTCTCGAACACACACGCCGCTTTCTTGGGGATCAGCTGTCCGCACGGAATGGAATGGCCGTTCGGGTTTTGCGATTCGCGAATCCTGGACGAGTCAGCGTGTCTGAACCGCAATTTCAGGTGCATGCGTCGTCCTTAACGTTCGTTGGCGAGAGGATCTGAATAATGGAACCCGCAACGCGGCAACTGATTTACGTTTCGCGTGACCCGAGCGCGGAACTGAATACGCGTTTTATGCAGCGTGGCTGGCATGTCGAAGTCGTGGGATCGGCGCGCGATGCGCGCCGGGCAGTGCGCACCGGCTCGGCTGCTGGCGGCCTGCTCGATCTGTCCAGTGATTTCCAGCCGCACGAAATCGCCGCTTTTGAATCCTGTTTGACCATGCCGAACGTCGGCTGGGTCGCTGCCACTACGCCTGGCCAACTCCAGGACGCCGCGTTGCGCCGGCTCGTGCGCGACTACTGTTTCGATTACGTGACGGTGCCGTCTTCTGGCGACCGTATTGTCGACTCGGTCGGTCATGCGTACGGCATGATCTCGCTGAGCGAAACGGCGTCGCACGACGGCTCGCAAGGCGCCGAGGGCGAGATGGTCGGCTCGTGCGACGCGATGCTCGCGCTGTTCCGCTCGATCCGCAAGGTCGCGATGACCGACGCGCCGGTGTTCATCTCCGGCGAATCGGGTACCGGCAAGGAGCTGACGGCAGTCGCCATTCATGAACGCTCGGCGCGGCGCAACGCGCCGTTCGTGCCGATCAATTGCGGTGCGATCCCGCCGCATCTTCTGCAATCGGAGCTGTTCGGCTATGAGCGCGGTGCGTTCACCGGCGCGAACCAGCGCAAGATCGGCCGGGTCGAGGCGGCCAACGGCGGCACGCTGTTTCTCGACGAAATCGGTGATCTGCCGCTCGAAAGCCAGGCGAGCCTGTTGCGCTTCCTGCAGGAGCGCAAGGTCGAGCGGCTCGGCGGCCATAGCGCGATCGACGTCGACGTGCGCATCATTTCGGCCACGCACGTGGACATGACCGCGGCGATGATCGAAGGGCGCTTCCGTTCCGACCTCTATCACCGCCTCTGCGTGCTGCAGATCGACGAGCCGCCGCTGCGCGCGCGCGGCAAGGACATCGAACTGCTCGCGCGGCACATGCTCGAACGTTTCAAGAAGGATGCGAGCCGCCGCCTGCGTGGCTTCGCGCCCGACGCGATCGCCGCGCTGCATAACTACGGCTGGCCCGGCAACGTGCGCGAACTGATCAATCGGGTGCGGCGCGCGATCGTGATGTCGGAGGGACGCGCGATCACCGCGCGCGACCTCGAACTTGCCGAATACGTCGAGATCGTGCCGGTGTCGCTCGCGCAGGCGCGCGAAGCGGCCGAGCGTCAGGCGATCGAGCTTGCGTTGCTGCGGCATCGCGGGCGGCTCGGAGACGCGGCGCAGGAACTTGGCATCTCGCGAGTAACGCTGTACCGGCTGCTGTGCTCGCACGGCATGCGTCATATGGAAGGTGAGCCGATGGCGCCGCCGCACGGCGATTTGCCGGCGTCGGTGCAGCATCTGTAGGCGGCGGGCGAGCGGTGAGACTGGCGACGTGGCATGTGAAGGTCTGGCGCGTCGCCGTGGGTCTCGGGCTGTGCCGGTTCGGACGGATTGACTGTGCCTTCCGGGCGCAGCGACGCCAGCCGGCAAGCGTCGCGTCGAAGCACTTTTGCATGCACGTGTTTGCCGCCCGTATATCGCGTACCGCGATGTTTTCCTTTCCGTCTGGTATTTCCCTCGATATTCCCCATGCGGCGCGCCATGCCCCGGCGGCGTGCGGTCGCGCTTGTTAGAATCGGGTTTTGCTCAATTCCGTGTGCGCGCCTGATCGGGTTCGCGCCGCGCCGAAGGAAACTGCATGAAACAATACCTGGACCTCGTCCGTACGATTCTCGACACCGGCACGTGGCAGGAAAACCGCACCGGCATCCGCACCATCAGCATGCCCGGCGCGATGCTGCGCTTCGATCTGCAACAAGGCTTTCCAGCGGTCACGACGAAGAAGCTCGCGTTCAAGTCGGCGATCGGCGAGCTGGTCGGGTTTCTGCGTGCTTCGCGCAGCGCCGCGGATTTCCGCGAGCTCGGCTGCAAGGTGTGGGACGGGAACGCGAATCAGAATGCGCAGTGGCTCGCCAATCCGTATCGCGAGGGTCCGGATGATCTCGGTGACGTCTACGGCGTGCAATGGCGCAAGTGGCCGGCCTACAAGGTGCTCGACGCCAGCGCAAGTGCACAACTCGCTGACGCGCAGGCGCGCGGTTTTCGCGTGATCACGCAGTTCGACGAAGAAGGCCGCTCGAAGGTGCTGCTTTACAAGGCGATCGACCAGCTGCGCCAGTGTCTCGACACGATCATGCAGAACCCCGCCGATCGACGCATTCTGTTCCATGCCTGGAACCCAGCCGTGCTCGACCAGATCGCTCTACCGGCTTGCCATCTGCTGTACCAGTTTCTGCCAAACGTTACGCGCCGCGAAATTTCGCTGTGCCTGTATATCCGCAGCAACGACGTCGGGCTTGGCACGCCCTTCAATCTGACCGAGGGCGCGGCGCTGCTGCATCTGGTCGGACGGCTGACGGGCTATACGCCGCGCTGGTTCAGCTATTTCATCGGCGATGCGCACATCTACGAGAATCAGCTCGATATGCTGCACCAGCAGCTCGAGCGCGAGCCGTACGAGAGTCCGCGGCTCGCGATTTCCGATCGCGTGCCCGACTACGCGAAGACCGGCGTGTACGAGCCGGAATGGCTCGAGACGATCGAGCCTGCGGATTTCTCTCTGGTCGGCTATCGGCATCACGAGCCGCTGACGGCGCCGATGGCGATCTGATGTCGGTGGGAGCGGGGCGGTAGCGCTCGCCCTCGTCGTCGTCGAATAACAGAAGCCCCGCGATGGTTTGCATCGCGGGGCTTTATTGTTGCCGGGACGGCAGGCGTCCTGCTTAGCTCTTGTGATGCTCGTCACGATTGCCGCCGCCCTGGTGCTGCTCGGCATGTTGCGGTTGCGGCTGGGGTTGCGGACGTGGCTGCTGCACCTGCTGGGGCCGCGGTTCGGGGCGTGGCTGCTGCATCTGCGGACGCGGCTCGGGCCGGGCTTGCGGCATCGGCTGTGAACGCGGTTCGAAATGCGGCTGCCGCGCCTGCTGGAACTGCGGTTCGGGCCGAGGGGCTTGCGGCATCGGCTGCGGACGCGGTTCGACACGCCGCTGTTGCGCCTGCTGCATTTGTGGTTCGGGACGCGGTTGCTGCGGTGGGACGGCGTGCGGCGCCTGTTGCGTCACAGGCGGATGCGAGTTTGGCACACGCGCCTGTTGCTGCGCGGCCGGGTTGTCCGGCGGATGGGGCACACCGGCCTGTTGCGCGAAGCTCGGCTGTTGCGGGCCGCCCGGTTGCGCCATGCGCGGTGCCTGCTGCGCCATCGGGGTATGCGGCTGCGTCCATGCCGGCTGAGACCTACCGACCGCGCCCCATTCCTGCGGCGCGCCGCGCTGCCGTGCGTACGCCGCCGCGTTGGCTGAATTCCCACCGGCTGCTTGCGGCGGCCGCGGCACACCATTCGACGGATGGCCCATATTGCCCGCGAGCCCGCTCTCGGCAGGCTGCGGCGGACGCGGCTTGCCGACCATCTGCGGCGGCATGCCCTGACGCGCTTGCGGCGCTTCGCCATGCGGCCCCACGACGCTGGCTTCGCCGGGCCGCTGGCCAGCCTGCTCGACGCCATGCGGGCCGTTACCGCCCATTGCGCCAGGCGCGCCGGGCGCACCCGCGGCCATCCCCGGCGGACGTCCCGGCACATGCGATTGCACGACCCGCACGTTCGCCATCGGCAGCGCGTTCGGTGCGCCGGTCATATGCGCCGGCACCGCGGTGCGCACGACCGGCTGGCCGCCGCCGGGCACCCGACCGCCGCTTTGCGCGAAGCGCTGCGCGAGCTCGTCGTGATAAGCGGCCGGCATGACGGGATTGCGAGTCGCGACGACCGGCCGGCCGACGACGCTCGCCGGTGGCCGGTAGTTCGCGCGCCGCAGATCCGACCCGAAGCTTTCGCGCACCGGCGCGATCCCCGGTGCGCCCGGGTTGATCCGCGCGTTGCGCCACTGCGCCGGATCGACCTTTTGCGAAAAGCGTCGGACTGGCTGACCGTGCACGAACGCTGTCGCCGGCACGGCTGTCACACCGCCCGGCACGCGATAGTTCACGTATGTGTTGTGGATGTTCACGTTGCGGCGGTAGTCGTTGACGATCGCCGTGCGGTTCACGCGGTCGTAGTACCCAGCGCTCCAGCGGTCGTGACCGCCCCAATGCGGATGCCACCGCTCGCCCGGCCCGAGCGGAAACCACGCGACGCCCGCCGCGATGACGCCGCCGACCGCCAGGTTCACACCCCAGTCGACGCCGCCGTCGTCGTCGCCGACGAATGCGACGAGCGCCGGCGCATAGACCGGCGTCGCGTCCGCTTCGAGCGGACCTGGCACCCAGGCCCACGTGCCGTCGAGCTCGGCCCAGCGGCCGTAGTGGTACGGCGCGAAGCCCCAAAGTTGGTCGTCGACCCAGGTCCAGCCCCACGGCGCCTGCCAGACCCAGTGGCCGTCGTGATACGGCGCCCAGCCGGCCGGCGTCGCACTCGGCACCCACACTTCGCCGTACTGCGGCGTCTCGCGCCATGTGCCGTTGGCATCGAGGTCCTCGTAGCCGGGGATGTCGCGCGACACGTAGCGCGCCGACAGCGAGCGGTCTTCGGTGGCGTCGCGGCTGGCGGCCCACTGGTCGAGTTCGTCGAGAGCAGGGGCGCGGTTGTCGGCGAGCTGCTGCAGGCTGGTGCCGGCAAAGCGGATCTGCTGACCCGCCGCGACCGGCACTTGGCCGCCGTCGCCGTATGCGATCGCGCTGCCGCTGCGCACGGTGACGGTCGTACTGCTGCCGTCCGGCGCGACGTCGACACGGTAGTCGCCGGGACCATTTACGCCGAGCGCAAGGTTCGGCGTGTCGATTTCATACGACGAGCCCGGCGCGAGCTCGCGCACGCGCGTCGATAGCGTGCCTTGCGCGACTTTCAGTTGCGCGGTCGTGTCGTCGAGATTGAGCACGTCGAGGCTCGTGTTCTGGCCGAGGCGCACCGCGGTCGAGCCGATGTGCAGCTCGGAGCGTGCGTTCTGGTCGTTCCATAGCTGGTCGCCGGTCGTCAGCGGCCGGTTGATCTGCGCGTACGACCAGTCGGTCGCGCCGGCGGGCTCGGTGGTCACGGCGCCGGCCGTGTAGTTCAGCCGCGCGACGCGCCCCGGCGGATCGCCCCCCGACGGAGCGCCGCCCGACGGATCGCCGCCCGGCCCGACGGCCGCCGCGGCTTGTGGCGTGGGTGTCGCTTGCTGCGCCAGGGCGCTCTGCGCCGCGAGCGCGACGGCGGCCGCGATCAGCGTATAGCCGCTCATCCGGCGTCGGATCCCGGCATGCTGCACCGGTTGCTTGGCGTGTGTCATGACTGATCTCCGACGGACGCGGCAATGGGCCGGGTCCGTTCAGTCACTGTACTTGCCGCCTATGTTTCAAGAGTCGCTCATTTGTAATGTGGACTCACTGGCGTGTAACAAAAGGTCTCGCGGCGTCGGGCCGCCGGCAGGTGAACGGTCTATCCGGCCAGAAACGCATCGAACTGTTGATGGCCGGCCGGCGTGACGCGCAGCACGCGCGGCCGCTCGGCCCGCTCGACCCAGCCATGCGCCGACCACGCATCGAGCAACGCCGCGCCGAGCGCGCCGCCCAGATGCGGTCGGCGCATGCTCCAGTCGAGGCAGGTGCAAGCGAAGCGCCGCCGTCGGGTCTTCTGCGCGGCCATATCGACGCCCCAGTCGGCGAAGCGGGCGACGCCCTGCGCGGTCGCTTCGAGCGATGCGCCGTCTTGCGTCAGCAGTCCGCGCTCGAGCATCCGCTCGAACATGCGCACCGACAGCTCGCCTGCCATGTGGTCGTAACAGGTGCGCGCGTAGCGCATTTCTAGCGGCACGGTGCGTGCCGGACGCGGCACGGAGCGCTGTGGCGCGCTGACCTGCGCGACGTTGGCGAGTGCTTCGATCGATGCGGCGATGTCCGCCGACGCGATACGGAAATAGCGATGCCGGCCGCGCACTTCGAGCGCGAGCAGCCCGCCGTCGGTGAGCCGTCCGAGATGGGCGCTCGCCGCCGATGGCGACAGCCCCGCGATCATCGTCAGTTCGCCGGCTGGGCGGGCGCTGCCGTCCATTAGCGCCCACAGCATCGCGGCGCGGCCGGGATCGGCGAGTAGCGCGCCGATGCGGCTCAGGCCGGGGAAGTGGTTCTGGTCGTCTAAGAGGGGGGCGGTCATGGCGCGTCTCCTGAATGGGCCAAAGGGCAGCGCGGTCCAATCGCAAAGCCCGCCGCCACGATTCCTACTCTACGCGCATCGGGTATTCGATGTTTCAGCTTCGCGTGAACAATCGATGTGACGGACGTGTCCGGCTCGGTCCGCGTTTGCGCGTCGTCGCGAGCCGCCAGGCTAGAATCGAAGCCTGTCCTCGCAGGAAATCGATGTGATGAAAACTCTTCTCGCCGTCGCCGCGGCGGTTCTGCTGTCCAGCGCCTGCGCGGGGGGCGGAGCCGGCTCGGGGTCGGCCGGCAGCGGCAGCATCAACATGTACGGCACCGTCGACACAGGGATCAGCGTCCACAACTAAGGCCCACCCTCGGCCCATCGGCGCGCTTCGCGCCGCGTCCCCAATCGACGCCGCGCCGCGCGCAATATTGCGCTCGTATAATCGCCTCCTTTCAATGCATCCGATTGACCGGAGTCAAGATGAGCACTGTTCCCACCGCACCGCTGGACCGTTCGGAAACCACCTTCCGCTTTCTCGCCGAGCCGACCTCGGTCAACTTCGGCGGCAAGGTGCATGGCGGCGCGCTGATGAAGTGGATCGACGAAACCGCCTACGCATGCGCGGCGGTATGGTCTGGGCGCTATTGCGTGACGGTCAGCGTCGGCAATATCCGTTTCCGTCGGCCGATCCTCGTCGGCAATCTGGTCGAGCTGCGCGCGCGCGTCGTCGCGACGGGCCGCACCAGCATGCACATCCACGTGTCGGTGCACGCGGGCGATCCGAAGGGCGGCGAACTGCTGCAGACCACCGACTGTCTCGTCGTCATGGTCGCCGTCAACGAGAACGGCCATCCGGTGCCGGTGCCCGCCTTCCTGCCAGAGACCGACGAACAGAAACGCCTCGCCAGGTACGCGATGGACGTGAAGGAAGCGCTCGACGCGATCGTCGAGCTGAAGCCGGAAGAAGTCGCGCAGGGAAAGATCTAAGCGCGCAGCATCATGCGGTGCGTCCGACCATATCCTTCGGTCGCACCCACTCGTCGAACTGCTGCTCGGTGAGATAGCCGAGCGCCAGCGCCGACGCCTTCAGCGTCGTGCCTTCCTTGTGCGCCTTCTTCGCGATCTGCGCGGCCTTGTCGTAGCCGATGTGCGGATTGAGCGCCGTCACCAGCATCAGCGATTCGTTGAGCAAGGTATCGATGCGCTCGTGATTCGGCTCGATGCCGGCCGCGCAGTTGTCGTTGAAGCTGTGCGCGCCGTCGGCGAGCAGGCGCACCGACTGCAGCACGTTGTGCGCGATCATCGGACGGAACACATTGAGCTCGAAGTTGCCGCTCGCGCCGCCGATGTTCACGGCGACGTCGTTGCCGAACACCTGCGCGCACAGCATCGTCAACGCTTCGGACTGGGTCGGATTGACCTTGCCCGGCATGATCGAGCTGCCCGGCTCGTTTTCGGGGATCGACAGCTCGCCGAGACCGCAGCGTGGGCCGCTCGCGAGCCAGCGGATGTCGTTGGCGATCTTGTTCAGGCTCGCGGCCACCGTTTTGAGCGCGCCGTGCGCGAATACCAGCGCGTCGGCGGCTGCCATCACCTCGAACTTGTTCGGCGCCGACACGAACGGCAGACCGGTCAGCTTGCCGATCGCGGCGGCGACGCCGTCGGCGAAATTCGGGTGCGCGTTCAGTCCCGTGCCGACCGCGGTGCCGCCCTGCGCAAGCTCGTACAGATGCGGCAACGCCGACTCGACGTGCCGGATGCCGTGCTCGAGCTGCGCGACATAGCCCGAGAATTCCTGGCCGAGCGTGAGCGGCGTCGCGTCCTGCAGGTGCGTGCGGCCGATCTTGACGACGTCGGTGAACGCTTTCGCCTTGCCGTCGAGCGTGTCGCGCAACGTCTTCAGCGCGGGCAGCAGATGCTTGACGATGGCATCCGCGGCAGCCACGTGCATCGCGGTCGGAAACACGTCGTTCGACGACTGCCCGCGATTCACGTCATCGTTCGGATGCACCTTGCGCGCTTCGCCGCGCTCGCCGCCGAGCAGCTCGCTCGCGCGGTTCGCGATCACCTCGTTCAGGTTCATGTTGGTCTGCGTGCCCGAGCCGGTCTGCCAGACCGCCAGCGGAAATTCGTCCGGATGCTTGCCGTCGATGATCTCGTCGGCCGCCTGCATGATCGCGCGGGCCTTCTGCTCGTCGAGCACACCGAGGCCGAGGTTGACCTCGGCGGCCGCGCGCTTGATCACCGCGAGCGCGGTGATCAGCTCGGGCGACTGCTTTTCCGTCGAAATCTTGAAGTTCTGCAGCGAGCGCTGCGTCTGCGCGCCCCACAGGCGGGCGTTCGGCACCGCGATTTCGCCGAACGTGTCGCGCTCCATCCGTACGTCTTCAGTCATGGTTGACTCCGCTTCTCAAAGTTCCGAGTTGACAGGCAATAACGAGAATAGACCCGTTAGCGCATTCCGGTAAAAACCGGCCTGCGGATCGAAAATGTAGGTGCGTGTCTGGCCGTTCTCGACGTCGGTCCAGACGAGCGGCGACAGGGGCGCGCCGATCGAGCGCAGATAGGCGAGCTGGGCCGCGTCGGCGAGCGTCACGTGGTAGCTGTGATCGGGCTGGATGGCGCGCTCGATGATGCCGGCGACCTGATTCGCGAGTTCGGGGCTGTGGATCACGAGTGCTAGCTCGGTGTTCAGATTGGCCGAGCGCGGGTCGAGGTTCATCGAGCCGATGACGAGAATCTGGTGGTCGATCACATAAGTCTTCGCATGCAAACTCGCGCGCGAACGCGAGCCGACCAGCCCCACGTTCGGCGTGTCCTGGAATGACCTGAATTCGTACAGTTCGACGCCTGCCTTTAGCAGCGGCACCCGGAACGGGCTGTAGCCGGCCTGCACGGCGACCGCGTCGGTAGCCGCGAGCGAGTTGGTCAGCACTGCGATGCGGATGCCGCGGCGCGTGAGCTCGCCGGCCGCCTGCACGCCCGACACGTGCGGCACGAAGTAGGGCGACACGATCAGGAAGTCGTGCTGCGCGTCGCGCATCAGTTCGCGCAGCCGCGCGAGCGGCGGGCTCACGTAGTCCGGCGACGGATGCGCGATCTTCTCCGGCAGGTCCGCCCAGAATTCCGCACTTGCCCACGTGAGGCCGAGCTGCTCGCTCGTAATCTGCGCGGCGAGCGGCGTCGCGTTCAGCGGTTTCGCGTTGTACGGATCGGCATTGGTGCGCCAGTGGTGGCGCAGGTCGTCGCGCGTCTGGTCGAGTTCTTTCTGGTCGAATTTCTGCTTGTTCAGCGCACGCAGCGGATAGGCGAGGTCGCTGTTCCAGTAGTCGTCGAAACTCGCTGAGACGTCGGCGACGATCGGGCCCGCCGCGAGCACGTCCATGTCGCGGAACTGCAGCGTTTCGCTGGCGCTGAAGTACTCGTCGCCAAGATTGCGCCCGCCGACGATCGCGAGCTGGTTGTCCGCGATCATCGCCTTGTTGTGCATGCGGCGCGTGAAGTGGCCGATCTGCGTGAAGACGTTCGTGGTGCGCTCGAACATGCCTTGCTGGGCGCTGCCGAACGGATTGAAGACGCGGATCTCGATGTTGTCGTGCGAGTTCAGCCCCGCCATGATGCGGTCGATGTCCTTGAAGTTCAGATCGTCGACCAGCATGCGCACGCGCACGCCGTGATCGGCCGCATACAGCGCGGCGCCGAGCAGCAGCTTGCCGGTGGTGTCCTCGTTGGCAATGTAGTACTGCATGTCGAGGGTTTTGGTCGCCGCGCGCGCGAGCGCGATGCGCATCTGCAGCGCGTCGGTGCCGTTCGCCAGCACGCGAAAGCCCGACTGCTCCGGATGCTTCGCCTCGAACGGCGCGAGCGCTTCGCGCAGCGGCGTATCCGCGGTGGCGGGGAGTGCGTGCGTGAGCTGGCGGTCGAACGCGGTGGCGGGCGGCTTCGTCGCGCAGGCGGTCACCAATGCCGCCGCGCAACAGAGCAGGAAAAATTGCCTCGTCGTGCTGACTGTCGAGTGGCGGCGCGCGGCCCGCCGATGTTGTTCGAATTGGCCCTGCACGCTGTTTTCCCCTTGTTTTGCAAGCTTTTCGCGTGGCGACAGCGAAGGCCTGCGCACGCTGTCGAGAAAACCATTCTAAGGGAATTGGGGCGCGTGTTCGTCGTTCGTCTGCAAACGCAGCAGAGTGCCGCGCGTCGGTCGGGGGGCGCCGCGATTCGGTGATCCATCAACTGATGCGAACCGCGGTGCGCGGACGCTCTATCAGACGCGCTCGGCGTGCAGCGCGCGCTCGCCATCGGAATGGGTCGAGCCTTTCGCCGGGCGACCCGCCCACACTCCCGCGAGCAGCGAGCCCGACAGGTTGTGCCAGACCGAGAACAGCGCACCCGGCAGCGCGGCGAGGGGCGTGAAGTAGAGCTTGCCGAGCGTCGCGGCGAGACCGGAGTTCTGCATGCCCACTTCGATCGCGAGCGTACGGCAGACGGCCTCGTCGAAACCGAGCAGACGGCCGCCCCAGTAGCCGCCGAGCAGGCCGATGCCGTTGTGCAGGATGACGCCGACCATCACGACGAGGCCCACCGACGCGATGCTCTTCTGCGTGCCACCCACCACCGCGCCGATGATCAGCACGATCGCGACCATCGACACGAGCGGCAGGATCGGTTCGATCTTGCGCACGAGCTTGCCGAACAGATGATTGACGACGAGACCGACGACGATCGGCAGCGCGACTATCTGCAGGATGCTCATCAGCATGCCGTGCACGTCGACGACGATCGACGCGTCGACGTAAAGGCGCGTGAGCAGCGGGGTCGCGAACACGCCGACGAGCGTCGACAGCGCGCTGATCGTCACCGACAGCGCGACGTCGCCGCGCGCGAGATAAATCATCACGTTCGACGCGGTGCCGCTGGCGACGCTGCCGACCAGCACCATGCCGGCGGTCAGCTCGGGCGGCATGCGCAGCGCCCTGGCGATGACCCACGCGGCGAGCGGCATCACGAGGTAGTGCAGCACGATGCCGGCGATCACCGGCGCGGGCCGCGAAAACACGCGCAGGAAATCGCCGGCCGACAGCGTGACGCCCATCGCCAGCATGATGATCGTGAGGAGCGTGGTGACGTGCGGCGCAACGCCGGAAAACGAGGCCGGCGAGAAGTACGCGGCGACCGAGACGAGCACGGCCCAGAGCGGGAACAGGCGGGTGACGCGGGCAAGCATGGCGGGTGGTCCTTGGTTATGTTGTATCGCGGGAAAGCGGGGGCTGCGGCGCGGCCGGGTGTCGGCTGGCGGCTGGCGTTGCGGCGTTTGCCGCGCCAAAGCGGGTGAAGCGGCTGCGGCAAGCGCCGTGGCGAAAGCGCGGCAAAAACGGCCGGCCAATTGAAGCCGCACGCGAAGCGGGCAATGGTGAGCGCGCGAGCGGCGCCAGTCCCGCGCCTGCCTTCGTGAGGCGCGCCGTCGTGCGGTTCGTGGCGCGTGAGCGCGGGTTAGCGCTCGCGTGCCGCGGCGGCCATTTTACCTTTTACAGGGAGTGCTTCAGGAGGGGAGCGTACGGCTACTTCGCTCAAACCGAGCGCGCGGGCGGCGTGGCCGATGCCGCCGTCGGCGCCTGCCGTCGGCTCAGCCTGTGAAAACGCAGCGTCATCAGCAGCGCGACGCTCGCGAGACCTGCGGCGAGCCCCCACCACAAGCCGCGCGCGCCGAGGCCGGCGTGAAACGCGAGCAGATAGCCGGTCGGAAAACCGATCACCCAGTAGCCGAACGCGGCGGCGATCATCGGCACGCGCGTGTCCTTCAGGCCGCGCAGACAACCGGAGCCCACCGCCTGCATCCCGTCGACGATCTGGAAAATCGCCGCCACGCCGAGCAGCGAACTGGCGAGCGCGATGGTCGGCGCGTTGGCCGGGTCGTCCAGATGCAGATACAGACCGACGATCCAGTGCGGCGCGGTGATCAGCACGAGGCCCGACATCGACATGAAGCCGACGCCGAGGGCGAGCGCGACGAAGCCCGCGTGGCGCGCGGCGAGCGGCTGACCGGCGCCGGCCCAGTAGCCGACCCGCACGTTGGCCGCCTGGCCGATCGACAGCGGCACCATGAACGCGACCGACGCGACGTTCAGCGCGATCTGATGCGCGGCCAGTTGCGATTCGCCGAGCAGGCCGACCATCAGGCCGGTGGCGAGGAACAGCGTCGACTCGACGCCGTAGGTGATCGCGACCGGCCAGCCGATGCCGAACAATTCGCCCATCAACGGCAGCTTGGGCCGCGTCGCGACGACGAAATGGCGGAAGCGCGGCCGCAGATGCAGCAGCGCCATCAGCACGAGCGCGGTCAGCCACACGGTGATCGTGGTCGCGGCCGCCGAGCCGAGAAAACCCAGCCGCGGCAGCCCGTACGCGCCGTGGATGAGCCCGTAGTTCAGGAAGCCGTTCACGCCGACGCTCGCGATCGACACCCACAACAGGCGCCGTGCCGCGCCGATCGCCGGCAGAAACGAGCGCATCAGGCCGACGCCGATCAGGCTCGCGGGTGCGCCCCAGCGCAACACCGCCGCGTATCGGCCGACGTTGTGCGCGAGCAGGCCCGGCTCGCCGACCGCGAGCAGGATCCTCGACGCGAACGACAGCAGGATGAACGCCGGCACCGACAGCAGCACCGACAGCACGAAACCGGTCCAGTAAATATGCGGCACCCGGCCGTCGTCCCGCGCGCCGCGCGCGTGCGCGACGCTGACGCTGACCGAGGTCAGCACGCCCTGCAGCAGCGTGACGACGACGAAAAAGAGGTTCGCGCCGAGGCCGCCGGCGGCGAGCGCATCGGGGCCGAGCGAGCCGAGCAGGATCGTGTCGGTGACGCTCATCGCCATTTGCGACAGTTGCGCGATCGCGAGCGGCGCGGCGAGCCGCGCGGTGTCGGCCGCGTGGCGGGATAGGGTCGGCGGCCGGCTGGCCGCGCGGGCGAAGCTGGGTTGAGTCATCGAATGCCTGACGGCGAAAAGTGGTAGCGGTGGCAACAGCGGTGGCGTCAGCGAAAGGCGGGCGCGAGCGGCGCCGCATTGCATCTCGCTGCGCGCTCCGACGGGCGTTGGAGCGACCGGGCAGCGGGCGGGAAAAAACCGCGACGCGGCGTCGAGCCGGTCAGCCGACTCCTCGCCCGTGGCGCGGTCCGTCGTTTACCTGTCGAAACCGACAGCTTATTGCCTCCCCCGGCCGCTGTCGATGGACGACGCACAATTCTGGTGCGTGCCGTCCTGCGATTTTCCGGACTGCCGTCAGCCTTCGTGGACCGCGATCCGCGTATCGCCGAGCAGTACGACCTGGCCCGCGCGGATCTTGCAGGTCTTACGCGTCTCGACCCGGCCATCGACCATCACGGCGCCGTCGGCAACCATCATTTTCGCGGAGCCGCCACTATCCGCGAGGCCCGTGATCTTCAGCAGATTGTGGAGTTCGACGTATTCGCCGGTCAGCGTGAAATTGAGGTTGGGCATGGCGTTTGCACCTTTGGGCACGGGGTCGCGTTGGGGTTCGCATCATAAAGCAAGCGCACCCGGAACGGCGGCGCGGCCATCCGGCGAGCCCTTCGCGCAAGCAAATGAAAGTAGATGTTATTCAGTTGTCGGAAAGTGAAACGTTCCGTAACGCTGGTCGCACCGGACGGATTTCACTCTTAGAGTGCAGTTTCAGCAGCAAAGCCCGCTGGCTTCCGGGATCGCTCCCCGGCCGCCCATCCAGCGACGCACAGACCGGACGAGGCGCGCGCGACGTCCCGTCATCACGACGCCAGAGAGTCCGCCCGTGTCACAACAACTCCAGAGAGGATAACCATGACCCAGATTCGTTCGCTCCTGTTCGGTACCGCCCTCACTGCTTTTGCCGCGACGGCGGCCGTTGCGCAGACCGCGCAGCCGGCAGCAGGCATCGGCGCTCAGCCGCAGATCCAGAGCCAGGGCGCCGCCGACATGGCGCCGCCGTCCGCGGCTGGCGCCCAGCGCATGCAGGTGGCGCCTTCGACGCAGGGCATGCAGCAAGTCCCGGGCGCACCCGCCGCGCAAGGCGTCGAGGCGCCGCCGCCGGCCCGTTTGACGGCTTCGGGCTCCACCGACCCGCTCGTGCAGAAGCGCGACGCCGACGCGAAGGCCAACGCCGAGTATCGCGCGGCCAGGAAGTCCTCGAAAGCGGAATTGAAGGCGGAGCAGAAGGCCGCGAAGGACCAGTACAAGGAGCAGGTGCGCGGCGCGAAGCTGAACCAGAAGGCGGACAAACAGACCGCCAATAACGAAATGAAGATGAACATGGAAGGGCAGGCTGCCGCGCAGGGCGACGGCGCGGACGTCAAGCACTAAGCCCTGCTGGATGCCGCGGCGCGCGGGTCTGCGAGGCTCGCGCGCCGCGGGCGTCAGGCGAAGGCCGACAAGAAAGCCGCGCTCGCCCAGGCGAAAGCGGACAAGACCACAGTCGACGCGCAGGCCGACGCCGACAAGGCCAGCGCTGCTGCCAACCTGAAGGACGCGAAGAAACAGTAGTGCGCGGCGTAGACCGGCGGATAGGCGCCCGAAAAAAGGGGCGCTTGTCGCATGAGGTTGTATGGATATACAGTCTGCGTCGCATCCTGAAAATCCATCCAACCCGCGAAACCGATCAGTGTCCACCGTCGCCGAATCCGCTCCGTCGTTCGATACCGCCGCCTGGCTAGCGAAGCTCAACGACGCCCAACGCGAAGCCGTCGAATACGGGACCGACACGCCAGACGCGCTGCCCGGCGCGCTGCTCGTGATCGCGGGCGCCGGCTCCGGCAAGACCAACACGCTCGCGCACCGCGTCGCCAATCTGGTGGTGAAGGGCGCCGATCCGCAGCGCATCCTGCTGTTGACCTTCTCGCGCCGCGCGGCGCTCGAAATGATTCGCCGCGTGACCCGCATCGCGGGCGCTGCGGCCACTACCGTCGGCCCACGCGCCGCGCTCGCGCAAGGGCTCACGTGGGCGGGTACCTTCCATAGTGTCGGCGCGCGGCTGTTGCGCGAATACGCGGATCTGATCGGCCTCGCGCCCGCGTTCACGATCAACGACCGCGAAGACTCCGCCGACCTGATGAACCTGGTGCGCCACGAGCTTGGACTGTCCGCGAAGGAGCGGCGCTTTCCGGCGAAGGGCACCTGCTTCGCGATCTACTCGCGTGTCGTCAACACCGGCGCATCGCTCGGCCAGGTATTGGACCGCGCGTTTCCGTGGTGTCGCGAGTGGGAGGACGATCTGCGCCGGCTGTTCGCCGCATACGTCGACGCCAAACAGAAGCAGAGCGTGCTCGACTACGACGATCTGCTGCTCTACTGGTCGCACATGGCCGCCGAGCCCAGCATCGCGGCCGATCTGTCGGCGCGTTTCGATCATGTTCTGGTCGACGAATACCAGGACACCAACCGCCTGCAGGCGTCGATCCTGCTCGCGATGAAGCCGGACGGCCGAGGCCTGACCGTGGTCGGCGACGACGCGCAGTCGATCTATTCGTTTCGCGGCGCGACGGTGCGCAATATCCTCGACTTTCCCACGCAGTTCGAGCCGCCCGCCAGGCAGGTCACGCTCGAGCGCAACTATCGCTCGACCGAGCCGATTCTCGCCGCGTCGAACGCGGTGATCGAACTCGCGAGCGAGCGCTACACCAAGAATCTGTGGACCGACAAGGCGTCGGCGCAGCGCCCGCGCCTCGTCACGGTCGCCGACGATGCCGCGCAAGCTCGCTACGTCGTCGAGCAGGTGCTCGAGGCGCGCGAGCAGGGCGTGAAGCTGAAGTCGCAGGCGGTATTGTTTCGCGCCGCGCATCACAGCGCCGCGCTCGAGATCGAGCTCACGCGCCGCAACATTCCATTCGTCAAGTTCGGCGGGCTCAAATTTCTCGACTCGGTGCATGTGAAGGACGTGCTCGCGGTGCTGCGCTGGGCCGAGAATCCGCGCGATCGCGTCGCCGGCTTTCGCGTCGTGCAGCTGCTGCCGGGCGTCGGCCCGGCCACTGCGGCGAAGGTGCTCGACGACATCGTCGCGCGCGCGGACGGCGGCGATCCGGTCGCGACTGCGGGCGGTGTGCTGGCCGCGTTTGCGGCGCCCGCGCGCACGCAGGAAGACTGGCATCCGTTCGTCAAGCTGATGTCGAGCGTGTACGGCCGGCAAACGCCGTGGCCCGCCGAGTTCGAGATGGTGCGGCGCTGGTACGAGCCGCATCTGGAGCGTAATCACGAGGACGCCGCGATCCGCCACGCGGACCTGCTGCAGATGGAAAGCATCGCGGGTACGTATCCGTCGCGTGAACGCTTCCTGACCGAATTGACGCTCGATCCGCCCGACGCGACCAGCGACGAATCCGGCGTGCCGCTGATCGACGAGGACTACCTGATCCTGTCGACGATCCATTCGGCGAAGGGTCAGGAGTGGCGCAACGTGTTCGTGCTGAACGGCGTCGACGGCTGTATTCCGTCCGATCTCGGCACCGGCAGCGACGAGGAAATCGACGAGGAGCGGCGCCTGCTTTACGTGGCAATGACGCGCGCGAAGGAAGACCTGCACATCGTCGTGCCGCAGCGCTTTTACGTGCACAGCCAGACGCATCTGGGCGACCGCCATGTGTGGGCGTCGCGCACGCGCTTCATCGCCACGCCGATGCTGCCGCTGTTCGACGCCTATGCATGGCCGCGCATTGCGGTGGCGAGCGCGCCGAGCGCGGCGGGGTTCGCCGCGGCCGCGCAGGCGAAGATCGAGATCGCGGCGAAGCTCAGGAAGATGTGGGATTGAGCCGCTAGCACCGCGCGTTGGGATCGACGCGCGGGCAGGGGGCGCGTCGATCCGACGAAGGGACGCGCGCCGCGCGGGTCAGTGGAAGCTCAGCGCGACTGCCGCTGCTGTTGCTGCGCGACCGGAGGCGGCGGCACGAAGAAATTGCGCAGCCATGCCGCGAGCCGCGAGAACACGTCGTACGGCTCCTCGACGAAAATCTCCGGCTTCAAGAGCCGCAGATACTCCATGATCTGCTGCGCTTCCTGCTTCTGGAACGTGCCGTGCGAAATGCCTAGCCGCAACAGCCCACGCAGTTCGCCGAGCTTCTCGCGCGCGGTGCTGCCCACGCTCGTCTCGCACGCGACCTTCGCCTCGTAGACGCGCTGGCGCAGCGATTCGACGAGCCGCCATGCCGGCGTCTGCATCACTTCCTCGAGCGCCTGAATGTCCTGCACCGTGCTCTTGATCTGCGAGGCGAGGGGGTCGACCAGCGTCGCGTCGCCTTCCGCTTCCTTGACGATTGCGGCGGCCCAGTCGCGGCATTGCTTGGTGAGCTCCTCGGGCGTCCATTCCGAGCGCGCCGCGAAACCGAAGCCGAACTCGCCCGCCTGCCGCATCAGGATCGACACGACGTCCGGGAATTCCTTGTCGAGCGTGCGTTTGGCCCACGCGTACTGGCCGCCTTGCAGCATCCGCTGTACCGCGTGCTCGGTGAGCGGCACCATGTTGTCGAGTAGCTTGGCGCGTAAGAAATCCTCGAACGACGGCGTCGCGAACTGCGGATCGAGCTTCAGCGAGACCCGTAAAAAGGCCTCGAAGTCCTTGCGCAGCGACGCGACGGTCTCGTCCTTGAGCTTCAGGGTGATTTGACCCATGTGTTATCCCGTTTAATGCGGCCGCGCGCGGCGCGCCGTCGCAAGATCGCCCGGCCGCTCGCGGACCGAGGCGATGCGACGCCGGTTGCCGACGCGCTTGATTCCAGCCTGTTGCCGCGTAACCAGCGGGACGACTCCCGATGAGCGGACCTCGACTGCATATCGGCGGGGTGGCGGGAAACTTGAGGGCGGCCCGGCGACGCGCGGACGCTTTGGAGGGAAGCTTCGGGCAAAGGCCCGCTTGGGAGTCGCTTGAACGGGAGTGCGCGGCCCGCGAGGCGGCGAGGTGTCGACGGGACCGCTGATGAGTCGATGAGCGTAGAGACAGGGCGCGCTTACTTCAGCACCACGCACTGCCAGACGAAGAACACGCCTAGACCGACTGCGATCGTCAGCAGCGGCCGGCGCGTCAGCGCGCTAACGACGATCGCGGCGAGCGCGCCGACCAGCTGCGGATTGCGCCAGCTCAGCTCGGCGTTGTTGCCGTGCGGTGACACGGCCATCGGGACGATGATCGCGGTCAGCACGGTGACCGGCACGAAGCTAAGCGCGGCGCGCAGAAGCGGCGGGAACACGAGCCGGTCGCCGAGCACGAACACGGCCGCGCGGATCAACCACGTAATCGCGGCCATGCCGACGATCAGAACGACGTAGCTCATCGCGTGGCCTCCAAGGGACGGCGCGCGCCACGCAGGTTCAGACGCGACATCGACAGCAGTACGCCGACCGCGACTCCCGCGAATACTGCGCCGAGCAGGCCGAGCTTGTACGGCCACGCCTGCCAGAAAAACGCCAGCGCGCCGGCGGTGACGGCCGCCGCGATATAGCGCAGCGCGACCAGTTGCGGCACGACGATCGCAATGAACGTCGCCACCATCGCAAAGTCGAGGCCGAGCGACTGCAGGCCGGGGAAGGCCGCGCCGAACAGCAGGCCGGCGACGGTCCACAACTGCCAGTTCAGATACATCGCGACGCCGGCGCCGAAAAAGTAGTACGGGCCGACCGTGCCCGGCTCGCGATGCCGGTAGTGCTCCCACGCGACCGCGAAGACTTCGTCGGTGAGCAGCGCGCCGAGCGCCCAACGCCAGCGCTTCGGCAGATGCGCGACGTGCGGTGCGAGCGTCGCGCTATACAGCACGTGACGCAGATTGACGACGAGCGTGGTCGCCCAGATCACGGCGAAGCTCGCATGTCCGGCGATCAGCCCGAGCGCGATGAACTGCGCGGAGCCCGCGAAAACGACGAGCGACATCAACTGGCCGTGCCACAGATGCAGCGGGCTGGAGGTCACGAGCGTGCCGAAAATGACGCCGAACGGCGCGGCGCCGACCATCATCGGGATGATGTCGCGCGCGCCGGCGGCGAATTCTTTGAGATGGCCGCCCCGGGTGGGCTGGCCTTGGGTGGAATCGGTCAATCTAAGCCTCCTTGATGTCGGAAGCATAGCGGCTGACCGGCGTTCGGACTTGTACGTTCTTGCGGCGGGTTGCGGATGGGGTGCTCCGGTGTAGCGGGGGGATGGCTGATGACGGGCTGACGGATTGCGGCGGCACGCTCACGGCGCGCGGCGCAGGCGCCGGCGGTGCCGCATCGCGTTACGAACCGCGCTGCGTTCCTTGCCATTGGCCCGGCGGCACGCCGAACATGCGCCGGAAATGCCGCGTGAAATGGCTCTGATCGGTGAAGCCGCTCGCGGCGGCGACGTCGGTCACCGGGACGCCGGCGCGCAACGGCGCGAGCGCGCGCTGCAGGCGCACCTGATTGCGCCACGCGTGGGGCGGCAGGCCGGTCGATTGGGTGAATAGCCGCGCCGCGTGGAACGGCGACAGACCCGCTGCCTTCGCGACCTCGGCGAGCGTCACCGGTTCGACGAGGTCGCCGGTCAGACGCTCCTGCATCAGTGCGACGCGAGTGTCGTCGGTGGCGACGCGCGCGGCGGCGGGGCGCGTCCGCGCATAGCGGACCAGCAACGTGGACAGCGCGTCGAGCATCGCGGTTTCGGCGGCGAGCGCGTCGTCGCCGGCTTCGAGCAGACGGTGGGCGTGCGCGAGCCGCGTCGCGAGATCGGAATCGCGGATCACGCCGGGCGCGAACCACGGTAAGGCCTGCGGCTTGCCGGCGACTTCGTCGGCCAGCGCGCAGAGGAACCCGACCGGCGCATACATCACGCGATACCGCCAGCCCGCCTCGACCGCCTTCGACCCCGTATGCAACTCGCCCGGGTTGATGACCGGCACGCTGCCCGCTTCGGCGACATGGTGCTCGCCGCTATACCGATAGCATTCCGCACCCGCGACGATCACCGGGATCGTGTAGGCGTCGTGCCAATGCGGCGCGAACTCGTGATCGTGATATTCGGCGGTGAGCAGATCCGCGCCGGGCAGTAGCGGCGTGCGCCAGTAGCGGGCGGAATCGCGGAAACGAGGGGTGGCGGTCATGACGAAAGTCTAGCTGGACCGGTCAGTTTAACGCGTCGTTGTCGGGGACGGCGGCGGGTGTGCAGCGCCGCGCCGCGTGCCGCTGGTGCCGTCGATTGCCGGTACTTGTCCTGACTTGCCCTTACTTGACCGGAATCGTCGTGCCAGTGGGCATCGGTACGGCGCTCACGCTGTTTTTCGCGCTGCCGCTGACGACGCGGTCGCTGTAGGTCAGATAGACCAGGGCGTTGCGCTTCGTGTCGACCACGCGCACCACGTGCAGCGACTTGAAGATCAGCGACATGCTGACCGAGAACACGTCGTCCTTCTGCTTGACGGGGCCGGTGAAATGCAACTCCCCGAGCTGGCGGCACGCGATCGAAGCCTCGGTCGGATCTTCGGCGATGCCGAGCGTGCCTTTGACGCCGCCCGTCCGCGCCCGCGACACGTAGCAGGTGACGCCTTGCACGATGGGATCGTCATAGGCCTCCACGACCACGCGGTCGGAGCCGGTAACGTGAAAATTCGTATTGACGCTGGCGATTTCTTCGCCGCGCGCCGAAGAAAGCAGCAGGGCGCCGGCGGCCGCGAGCGCGATGCGTAGCGAGGTGGATTTCATGAGCGTGCCGGTTGAGTGTCTGGAGTGGGCCGGCGCCAGAGCGGGGCGAAACGTGCGCCGTGAAGGCGCCATCGTATAACGGCGCGCGGCGCGCGTGAGGCTGTCCATCGTGGCACAAAAACAAAAAGGCCCGCATGGATGCGGGCCTTTCAAATTTTTTGGCTCCTCGACCTGGGCTCGAACCAGGGACCTACGGATTAACAGTCCGGCGCTCTACCGACTGAGCTATCGAGGAACAGCAGTACAACTTGATCTACATAAAAAAACCCGTCTTGATTAACGGGCTTTTGCAATTCTTGGCTCCTCGACCTGGGCTCGAACCAGGGACCTACGGATTAACAGTCCGGCGCTCTACCGACTGAGCTATCGAGGAACAGAACAACAACAGCAGAGAAACGAAATTTTAGAGGCAGCTGAAACGTCTGTCAATACCTCGGCGTTCATCCTGATACTGAATCTGAACGGCCAAGGCAGGTGACAGGCGGCTCGCGCTCAGCGCGCGAGCAGCGCGAGCTTTTCCTTCACATCCTTGAATTCCTCGGCTTCCGGCAGCGGTGCCTTGGTCTTCGTGATGCTCGGCCACGCTTTCGCCAGGTCGGCGTTCAGCGCGATGAAGTCCTGCTGGTCGCCCGGCACGTCTTCTTCGGCATAGATGGCGTTCACCGGGCACTCGGCCACGCACACGGCGCAGTCGATGCATTCATCGGGGTCGATCGCGAGGAAGTTGGGACCTTCGCGAAAGCAGTCCACCGGGCACACATCGACGCAGTCGGTATAGCGGCACTTGATGCAGCTTTCGGTCACAACGTGAGTCATTCAGGCAGCTCCTGCATGCGGAATCGGGGAGGGCGCGGACGCCAAAAGCACTATTGTAACGTAACGTCAACAGGCGCATAAAGCATCGGGCCGTGCGTCTTATATGTTTTTGTGATTAGTTTATGGGGTGCCGCGAGCGGCCGCGCAATGGCGGCGAAGGCCCGGTGGCACGCTGGATGCGGACGCATTCGGGTAACATGCATCAGGTTGGCGCGCCGCTCGGCTCAGCGCGTCCGTTGCAAGGGTGCAGTGAGCCCTTTTCGTTTTTTCAGCGGTCCAGTTCGTACCATCATGATTATTACTTCGCTGCTCGATACCGATCTGTACAAGTTCACGATGATGCAGGTGGTGTTGCATCACTTCCCCGCCGCCAACGTGGAGTACCGCTTCCGCTGCCGCACGCCGAACGTCGATCTGGTGCCGTACATCGACGAGATTCGCGACGAAATGCGCAAGCTCTGCGAACTGCGTTTCACCGACGACGAACTCGACTACCTGCGCCGCATGCGCTTCATCAAGGGCGACTTCATCGAGTTCCTCGCGTTGTTCCATCTGAACGAGAAGTACATTTCGATCACGCCGTCGCCGAAGGGCAATGGCGAAATCGACATCGACATCAAGGGGCCGTGGCTGCATACGATCCTCTTCGAAATTCCGGTGCTCGCGATCGTCAACGAAGTCTATTTCCGCAACACCCAGCAAACGCCCGACTATCACGTAGGCCGTGGCCGTCTGCTCGACAAGATTCAACTGCTCGGCGCTCGTCCGGAGTTCGCCGACTGCAAGATCGCCGATTACGGCACGCGCCGCCGCTTCTCGAAGCAGTGGCACGAGGAAGTGATCCTCACGCTCAAGGACGGTCTCGGCGAGCAGTTCGCCGGCACGAGCAACGTCTTCTACGCGATGAAGCACAGCCTGACACCGCTCGGCACGATGGCGCACGAGTACCTGCAGGCTTGCCAGGCGCTCGGTCCGCGGCTGCGCGACTCGCAGATCTTCGGCTTCGAGATGTGGGCGAAGGAATATCGCGGCGACCTCGGGATCGCGCTCTCCGACGTGTACGGCATGCAGGCGTTCCTGCGCGACTTCGACATGTACTTCTGCAAGCTGTTCGACGGCGCTCGCCACGATTCCGGCGACCCATTCGACTGGGGCGAGCGCCTGCTCAAACACTACGAGGCGAATCGTTGCGACCCGCGCACCAAGGTCCTCGTGTTCTCCGACGCGCTCGACATCCCGAAGGTGCTGCAGCTATACGAGCGCTTCCGCGGCCGCTGCAAGCTCGCGTTCGGCGTGGGCACCAATCTGACCAACGACCTCGGCTACAACCCGCTGCAGATCGTGATCAAGATGGTTCGTTGCAACGGTCAGCCGGTCGCGAAATTGTCGGACTCGCCGGGCAAGAACATGTGCGAGGACAAGGCGTATCTCGCGTATCTGCGCCAGGTGTTCGGCATCGCGCAGCCGGAAGAAGAGGCGGCCAGGTAGCGCGCTTTGCGGACTGCTTTTCGGTTCATCGCCTGACCATGATCTGCTCGCGTTCGGGGGCACGGCGAACAGTGTCGCCGCGCTACCGACTGGCGGCAATATGCCGTTCGGCCAGGGTGTTCGCGCGGAGCGCGGCCGGTATAATCCTCGCCATATCGCACGGCCGTCGACACGAGGATTTCGCCCATGGACACATCGATTGCCCGCCGCAACATCCTGGCGCGCATCCGCGCCGCGCAAGAGCGCGAGCCCGAACCGAGCGCCGCCGAGCGCGAAGCCGCGGCGGACTATCTCGCGCGTCATCCGGCCGGCCCGCGTCCGGACATGCCCACCGATCTGCGCGCGCGCTTCATCGAGGAAGCGCAGAAAATGGCGAGTACTGTCGACACCGTTCAGACCTTCGCCGATGTACCCGCCGCCGCGCATCGCTATCTGACGCAACACGGTTTGCCGTTGCAGGCCATCGCGTGGCAAACGCTGCGCGATCTGCCGTGGGCCGCGGCCGGCCTCGCCGTCGAATATCGCAAACCGCAAGACAATGACGTGGTCGGTCTCACCGGCTGTTTCTGCGCGACCGCGGAGACCGGCACGCTCGTGTTGCTGTCCGGTCCCGAGACGTATGCGTCGGCCGGGCTGCTGCCGGAGACGCACATCGCGATCGTGCCGGGCTCGCGGATCGTCGCGGGTCATGAAGAGGCGTTCGACCTGATCCGCAAGGAACGCGGCGAGCTGCCGCGCGCGGTCAATTTCGTGTCGGGACCATCGCGCACCGGCGACATCGAGCAGACCATCGTGCTGGGCGCGCACGGCCCCTACCGGGTGCATGCGATCGTCGTGCAGGATGCTTGAACGCGTCGCGCGGCGGCGTGCCAGCTCATACGCGACACACGCGTTATCTGTCGTGCGTGCGGTTGCAAGCCGTCGCGCGGCCTGTATCGGCATGAACTCGCAGGCCGGCCGCGCGGGCCGGTGGCTCGCCGTTGCGTCGATGCTTGCGCTGTGCTCGCCGTCCGTGCAGGCTGAGACGCTCCTCGACGGCGCGCGCTTGTCGGCGTTGTGGGGCTTGCCCTTCGCGGGTGTGCTGCTGTCGATCGCGATCCTTCCGCTGATCGCGCCAGCCCTCTGGCATCACCACTTCGGCAAGATCGCCGCGGCGTGGGCGCTCGCGTTCATCGTGCCGCTTGCCGTGAGCTTCGGCGCGAGCGCGGCGCTCGGCGCGCTCGCGCATGCCATGCTCGACGAGTACATCCCGTTCATCATCCTGCTGACCGCGCTCTATACCGTCGCGGGCGGCATCTGCGTGCGCGGCAACCTGCATGGCACACCGCGTCTGAACACCGCGATTCTCGCGCTCGGCACCTTGCTCGCGAGCGTGATGGGTACGACCGGCGCGGCGATGCTGCTGATCCGCCCGTTGCTGCGCGCAAACGACAATCGCCGCCACGTGACCCACGTGGTCGTGTTCTTCATCTTCCTCGTCGCGAACGTCGGTGGCGCGCTGTCGCCGCTCGGCGACCCGCCGCTGTTCCTCGGTTTTCTCGAAGGCGTGAGCTTTTTCTGGACCACCACGCATCTCGCGCGGCCGATGCTGTTCGTGAGCGGCATGCTGCTCGCCGCGTTCTATGCGCTCGACTCGTACTACTTTCACAAGCGCGAGGAGGTGCGTTCAGCTTTCCTCGATCCGACGCCCGACGGCGCGCCGCTCGGCATCGACGGCAAGATCAATTTCGTGCTGCTCGCCGCGCTGATCGCGTTCGTGATGATGAGCGGACTGTGGCGCCCGCAAATCACATTCGACGTGCTCGGCACGCACGTCGCGTTGCAAAACATCGTGCGCGACGCCGCGCTGATCGTCGTCACGCTGCTATCGCTCGCGTGGACACCGCGCGCGGCCCGCGCGGGCAACGACTTCAACTGGGCGCCGATCGAGGAAGTCGCCAAACTGTTCGCCGGCATCTTCGTGACGATCGTGCCGGTCATCATGATCCTGCGCGCGGGAGAAGCCGGCGCGTTCGCGGGCATCGTCCATCTGGTCAATGATTCGTCAGGCGAGCCGCGCGACATCATGTATTTCTGGGCGACCGGCCTGCTATCTTCGTTTCTCGACAACGCGCCGACCTACCTCGTGTTCTTCAACCTGGCCGGCGGCGATGCGCAGACCTTGATGACCACCGGCGCGACCACGCTCGCGGCGATTTCGGCCGGCGCCGTGTTCATGGGCGCGAACACCTACATCGGCAACGCGCCGAACTTCATGGTGAAGGCGATCGCGCAATCGCGCGGCGTTCGCATGCCGAGCTTTTTTGCGTATCTGGGCTGGTCCGGCGCGGTGCTGCTGCCGTTGTTCGCGCTGACCGGCTGGCTCTTTTTTGAACGCTGACTCTGCAACGCCGAGACAATCCCTCGACGTGCGATACGGAGACTTGCATTGCAGAAAATCCTCGTTGCCCGTTCGATCTTTCCCGACGTGATCGACCGGCTCAAGCAGTACTTCGACGTCGACTGGAACGAGGGCGACGTGTTGCCCGCCGACGAACTGAAGCGCCGTCTCGCGGACAAGGACGGCGCGCTGACGGCCGGCGAGATGATCGACGCGGGCGTGCTCGCCGCGGCGCCGCGTCTGCGCGTCGTGTCGAACATGGCGGTCGGCTACAACAACTTCGACATGGCCGCGTTCAACGCGGCGAACGTACTCGGCACCAACACGCCGGACGTGCTGAACGAATCGACCGCCGATTTCGGCTGGGCGCTGATGATGGCCGCCGCGCGCCGCATCGCCGAATCGGAGCACTGGCTGCGCGCCGGACATTGGCAGAAGTGGAGCTACGATGGCTTCCTCGGCAGCGACCTATACGGTTCGACGCTCGGCGTGATCGGCATGGGCCGCATCGGCCAGGCGCTCGCGCGGCGCGCGCAGGGCTTCAACATGCGGGTCATCTATCACAATCGCTCGCGCGTCGCGCCGCAAATCGAGGCCGAGCTGAACGCGGAGTACGTGTCGAAAGAGGATCTGCTGCGGCGCGCCGACCACGTCGTGCTGGTGCTGCCGTACAACAAAGGCAACCACCATACGATCGGCGCGGCCGAACTGGCGCTGATGAAGCCGAGCGCGACGCTCACCAACATCGCGCGCGGCGGCATCGTCGACGATGCGGCGTTGGCCGACGCGCTGCGTGACAGGCGCATCGCGGCGGCCGGTCTGGACGTGTTCGAAGGCGAGCCGCAGCTGCACCCGGCGCTGCTGAACGTGCCGAACGTCGTGCTGACGCCGCACATCGCGAGCGCGACCGAAACCACGCGCCGCGCCATGGCGAATCTCGCCGCGGACAACCTGATCGCCGGCCTCGGCGCAGGACCGCGCGCCGGTCAGCCGCCGAATCCGATCAACCCCGACGTGATCGGCAAGGCGCGTTCATGACAATGATTCTGGTGGCGGCCGTCGCGGTGCTGGCGGTTGCCCTCGTGATCGCACTCGCCTTGCTGCTACGCGGTCACGACCGCCCGGAGCAGCGCGAACAGTTCGAGATGCTGAACGAACGCGTCGATGCCGTCGTCGACGCGCAGGCGCATACCGCCGAGCGGCTCGAGCGGCAACTGCGCAACGACATCGCCGAGACCGCGCGCGTGTCGCGCACCGAGCAAAGCAGCAGCTTCGCGCATTTTCAGCAGACGCTCGCCGCGCAGTTCAGCAGCATGACGACGGTGCAGGGCGGCAAGATCGACGGCTTCGCGCAACAGCTCGACGCCGTGCGTCACAGCCTGCAGGCACAGGCGCAGCAGGCGCGCGACGAGCAGGGCCGCTCGCTGAAGCAGTTCGGCGACACGCTGAGCCTGCAACTCGGGCAACTTACCGAGGCGAACGACCGGCGCTTCGCCGAAGTGCGCGCGACGATCGAGCAGCGTCTGAAGGACATCGAGGCGAACAACGCGACGCGGCTCGAGGAAATGCGCCGCACCGTGGACGAAAAACTGCACGCAACGCTTGAGCAGCGTCTCGGCGAGTCGTTCAAGCTCGTGTCCGACCGGCTCGAACAGGTGCATCGCGGCCTCGGTGAAATGCAGACGCTGGCGGCCGGCGTCGGCGATCTGAAGCGCGTGCTGACCAACGTGAAGACGCGCGGCACGTGGGGCGAAGTGCAGCTCGAAGCCTTGCTCGAACAAGTGCTGACCGTCGATCAATACGCGAAGAACGTCGCGACGGTGCCGAAGAGCGCCGATCGCGTGGAGTTCGCGATTCGTCTGCCGGGGCGGCCGGAGCCCGGCGGCGCGAATACGCCGGTATGGCTACCGATCGACGCCAAATTCCCGCGCGAGGACTACGAGCGGCTGATCGAAGCGCAGGAGCGCGCCGATCCGGTCGCGGTCGAGGAAGCATCGCGCGCGCTCGAAGTGCGAATTCGCGCGGAGGCGCGCACGATCGCGGAGAAGTACGTGGCGCCGCCGCATACGACCGACTTCGCGCTGCTGTTCCTGCCGACCGAAGGCCTGTACGCGGAAGTGCTGCGCCGACCGGGACTCACGGATCTGCTGCAGCGGGACTATCGCGTGACGATTGCGGGGCCGACCACGCTGACCGCGTTGCTCAATAGTCTGCAGATGGGTTTCCGCACGCTCGCGATCGAAAAGCGTTCGAGCGAGGTGTGGCAGGTACTCGGCGCGGTGAAGACGGAGTTCGGCAAATTCGGCGACGTGCTCGCGAAGACCAAGGCGCAGCTCGAAACCGTCACGCGTTCGATTGAGGCCGCGGAAACGCGCACGCGCATGATGAACCGCAAGCTGCGCGACGTCGAGGCGTTACCGGGCGACGAGGCGAGCGGGTTGCTCGGCGATGCGCTGTCGAATGTGGAGCCTGATGAGCAATGAGGGGCGAGGCACTGGAATTCACGCCCTTGCAGCCAGCCGCGCCAGCGCATCGCCCGTCACGCGCACGACGCGCCAGTCCGGCAACACCGTCGCCCCCATCTTCTGATAGAAGCTGATCGCCGGCTGATTCCAGTCGAGCACGGTCCACTCGAAGCGCGCGCATTGCCGCTCCACCGCCAGTGCCGCGACGTGTCGCAGAAGCGCGGTGCCGAGCCCGCTGCCCCGCTGCGCGGGCTGCACGTAGACGTCTTCGAGATAGAGCCCGCGGCGGCCCGCGAAGCTCGAAAAATTGTGGAAGAACAGTGCATAGCCCACGATGCTCCCCGCGTCTTCGGCAACCAGCGCTTCGATCGACGGCCGCGCGCCGAACAGCGCGTCGCGCAGGCTATGTTCCGTCGCGACGAAGATGTGCGTGAGGTTCTCGAACTGCGCGAGTTCGTAGGTGAGCGCGAAGATCGCGCCGGTATCCGCGGGCTTGGCGGCGCGGATCGTCGCGGGCATTACGCTTCTTCCGGTGCGTCGGCCAGATGGATTTCGATACCACCGAAGCGCGACGCGACCCAGTTGTAGGCGTGGCACGCGATCCACAACAGCACGAAGCCGAGGATCGCGTTCAGCAGCAGCGCGCTGAACACCGTGCTCAGCTCGACCGAGCCATAGCGCACGAACGCGACCACCACGCCGAGCAGCACGATCGGCACCGAGAACGTCAGATACACGAGGATCAGCGCTTTGGCCGTCTGTCCTGGTGCGATGAACGAGATCTGTTTTTTCATGTAAGTCAAACCCGTGTGTGTCGTAGTAGTGATAGTGGGTGGCGTGTCGATGAAGTGCTGCTGTGGTGCCGATGTCGTGCGATCGATGCGCCGCCTGGAACGTCAGATGAGACCGTCGAACAGCATGATCGACACGCGATCGCCGACGTCGATGTCGCCCTCGTCGTGGCCGAGCACGATGAAGCAGTTCGCTTCGCTCATCGAGCTCAGCACGCCTGAGCTTTGCGACCCGGTCGGGCTCACATGCCAGTGTCCGTGCGCGTCCTGTTCGGCGATGCCGCGCTGGAATTCGGTGCGGCCCGCGCGCTTGCCCACCGCCACGCGGCTCGTCGCGTGAATCACCGGCAGCGGCCGCGGCGTCGCGCCGGCCATCAGCAGCAGCGCTTCGCGCACGATCTGATAGAACGTCACCATCACGGCGACCGGGTTGCCGGGCAGGCCGAAGAATAGCGCAGGTTTGCCGAGCCCGGGCTGTGCGCCGGACCACAGGCGGCCGAACGCGAGCGGCCGGCCGGGGCGCATCGCGAGACTCCAGAAGGCGACGTCGCCGAAGGTCTGTAGCAGCTGCTTCGTGAAGTCCGCTTCGCCCACCGACACGCCGCCCGAAGTCAGCACCACGTCGGCGTTGGCCGCGGCACTGCGCAGCGCGGCTTCGAGCGCGGCCGGCTCGTCACGCACGACGCCGAGATCGAGCGCGTCGACGTTCAGGTGCCGCAGCATCGCAAACAGCGTGTAGCGGTTGCTGTCGTAGACCGAGCCCGCGTCGAGCGGCTCGCCGAGCGAGCGCAGTTCGTCGCCGGTCGAAAAGAACGCGACGCGCAAACGCCGCCGCACGCTGACTTCGCCAATGCCGAGCGACGCGAGCAGGCCGAGGTCCGACGCGCGCACGATGCGGCCGGCATGCAGCGCGACGTGGCCGCGCGCGAGATCTTCGCCGGCGCGGCGGCGGTTCGCACCCGCCGCCGCCGCGCTGGCGGCGAAGCGGATCGAGGTGGAATCCGCACCGTCGCGCTCCACCTGTTCCTGCGGCACGACGGTGTCGCAACCGGCAGGCATGCAGGCGCCCGTCATCACGCGCACGCACTGGTTCGCCGCGACGCGGCCCGCGAACGGATGACCGGCGAGCGCCTTGCCGGCGACCGTCAGCTCGACGCTGTCCGCGCCGCCTCGCATAGCGGCCGCGAGCGCCGCGTGATTGAACGCATAGCCGTCCATCGCGGAGTTGTCGTGCGCGGGCACGTCGATCGGCGACACGATGTCGGCGGCTAGCACGCGGTCGAGTGCATCGCGCAACGCCAGGCGCTCGACGGCCGCGACCGGCGTCGCCCACTGCCGGACGATCGCCTGAGCGGCCGGGACGGGTAGCGCATGAGGATCGTACTGCGCGACGCAGCGGGAAAAGTCGTTGAGCGTGGTCATGAATGGCTGGGCGTCGCGACCGGTGATGGGCGCGGCTGTTGCCGTGCGGCCGGAGCGGATGTCAGCCGGGGCCCCGATTGCGTTCGAGGTCGGCGAGTTCTTGTAACGAGTTGGCATTGTAGAACGCGCGCTCGTCGGCAAAGACGACTTCGACCGTCTTGTGGCGCGCGTACCACGCGCGGACCTTGCGCTCGCCGGAGGCCAGAAACGCGGCCAGGTCGTCCGCGACGGCGGTGCGCATCAGCGCGAATACCGGGTGCAGGGAGGTTTCTCCACCGGTGTCGACGGTGGTGACCGTTGCGATGTCGGCGTGGTTCGCGTCGAGCGCATCCGCGAGGCGCGCGGCGAGGTCGGCCGGTAGCCACGGCGAATCGCAGGGCGCGCTCAGCAGGTACGCCGTGCCGGCGGCGCGCAGTCCGGCGAGCATGCCGGCGAGCGGGCCGGGAAAGTCGGGGAGGGTGTCGGCGACGAGCGTTGCGCGATATGGCGCGCCGAGCGCCGCATAGGTGTCGGGATGGCGGTTCGCGCTGATCATCAGCGGGCCGGTCTGCGGCGCGAGGCGCCGCAGCACGTGAGCGGCGAGCGGTTCGCCGTGCAGCGGCTGCAACCCCTTGTCGACGCCGCCCATGCGCGTGCCGCGCCCGCCCGCGAGCACGAGGCCAGTGATCTGTTCGCGGGGGATGGACATGCGTCGGCCGCTCAGCCGCCGATGTAGGACATTTCCACGCGACGCTTGGCCGGCTCGCCCTGATCGGCCGGCTGGCTGCCGCGCAGCTGCGAGTAGCGGTCGCCGCGGCCCTGCCAGATTTCGGCGATGGCGGTGGCGATCCCGGCATCGCTCGCACCGCCGCGCAACAGCGCGCGCAAGTCATGTCCGGTCGATGCGAACAGGCACAGGTATAGCTTGCCCTCGGTCGACAAACGCGCGCGCGTGCAATTGCCGCAGAACGCGCGGGTGACGCTCGAAATGACGCCGATCTCGCCGCCGCCGTCGACATAACCCCAGCGTTGCGCAGTTTCGGCGGCGCTGTGCGCTTCGAGCGGCACCAGCGGGAAATGCTCGGCGATGCGCGTGACGACCTCGGCGGAAGGCAGCACTTCGGTCATGTTCCAGCCGTTCGAGGTGCCGACGTCCATGTACTCGATGAAGCGCAGCACCGCGCCCGTGCCTTTGAAATGACGCGCCATGGGGACGATTTCGCCGTCGTTGGTACCGCGTTTGACGACCATGTTTACTTTGACCGGCGCGAGTCCGACCGCGTGCGCGGCGGCGATGCCGTCGAGCACGTCGGCGACCGCGAAGTCGGCGTCGTTCATGCGGCGGAACAGCGCGTCGTCGAGCGCATCGAGGCTGACGGTCACGCGCGTGAGGCCGGCGTCCTTCAGGCTGCGCGCCTTGCGCGCGAGCAGCGAGCCGTTGGTGGTCAGCGTGAGATCGAGCGGACGGCCCGCGGGCGTGGTCAACCGGGCGAGCCGGTCGACCAGGAATTCGAGGTTTTTGCGCAGTAGCGGCTCGCCGCCGGTCAGGCGAATTTTCTCGACGCCATGCGCGACGAACAACTGCGCGAGCCGCTCGATCTCCTCGAAACTCAACAACGCGCTGTGCGGCAGGAAAGCATAGTCCTTGTCGAACACGGCGCGCGGCATGCAATACACGCAGCGGAAGTTGCAGCGGTCCGTCACCGAGATGCGCAGATCGTGCAGCGGACGCGCGAGCGCATCGTGCAGCACGCCGCTAGGTGTCTGCACTGGGCCGGTGATGACCGGCGCCGCGCTGAGATCGGCAACAGGGATGATGCGTCGTGACATGAAATGGTTCGTCAGGTGCTTTAACGGACGGGGATGATTTGATTCTATCGGAAATGCCGGTGGCGGCAGATGCGCGACGGACGTTGTGGGGGTATACGGGGAGCGGCGCGGCTCGCGGCGCGGCGCGCGGCGACAAACGACCGCCTAAAGAAAAAGCCCGCCGGAAAGGGCGGGCTTTTTCACGAACAACGACGCGGCTTACTGCGGATGCTTGATCGTTTCGACCTGTTGCATCGGCGCGTGGTCGTCTGGCGGCAGCGCCTTGCGCTCACGGATCACGCGCGGCGGCTTGACGGTCTGCGCCGCCGCTTCCTGCGCGGCACGCAGCTTGTCGGCGTCAGTGTTCACCCAGACCAGGCCAGCCTGCTCGAGGACCGGCTGCAAGGCGTCGGCCGACGCGGCGGCGGGGGCTGCGCTGCGGACGGGGGCCGGCTGCGGGGCCGCGGCGACGGGCGCCGGTTCGACCGCGGCCGGTTCCGATGCGACGACCGGTTGCGGCTCGACGATTTCGGCCTGCGGTGCCGGCACGGCTGCCGGCGCCTCGACGATCGTGGCCGGAGCCGCGGTGTCGAGCGCAGCCGGGACGGCTCGCGGTTCGGTCGGGACGGTCGGCTGCACTTCCAGGGCCGGCTCGACTGCCGGGGATCCGGCACGCGCGGCGGATTCGACCGAAGCGGCCGGCGTAACCGGTTCGCTCGCGGCCGACGCGGCTTGCTCTGCCTGCGCTGGCGCTTCGATAGCCGGCTCCGCCGCCACGGGTTCGATCGACGCCGCCGGGGCCTCTTCGACCGGCACGACCTTTTCGGTCTTCGCGGCATTTTCCGCGGCGAGAGCCGGCGTTTCGGCTGCCGCATGCAGTTCGGCCACGACGGCGCTTTCCGTTGCGACAGCGGCGACCACCACTTCGACCGGGGTCACTTCCTTCGCTTCGCTGGCTGCAGGCGTGTGCTCGACCGGCTGCTGGGTGCGCACCGGCGCTTCGTCGCTGGCGGCAACGTTGTCGCCTTCTGCTTCCGCGACATCCGCCGCGAGATTGCCATTCACGTCCTCTTCACGCTCGCGACGACCACCACGACGGCCACGGCGGCGACGACGACGCTCTTCGCCGTCACGTGCGACTGTTTCCTGATCGACCGGCACGCCGTTTTCACCCGCTGCGGCGCGGTTGCGCGCCAGTTCGTCGGCAGCTTGCGTGTCGGTTTGCGTCAGCGCCGAGGCGACTTCCGCCTGCGGCTTGCGACGCTCGCCACGCTCGACGCGTTCAGCGCGCTCGCCACGCTCGCGACGCTCACCGCGTGCCGTGCCTTCGACGGCTTCCGCGCGCTCGGCGCCGCGGGTGTCGCGTTCGCGAGCCTCGCGCGGTTCACGCGCTTCACGCGGCTCGCGAGCCTCACGCGGTTCACGGCCTTCACGGGCCTCACGCGGTTCGCGTTGCTCACGCGGCGCGCGCGGTTCGCGGCCCTCGCGTGCCTCGCGGCCTTCGCGTTCCTCGCGACGCGGCGACGGCTGCTGACCTTGCGCCTGACGGCCGCCGGTCACGCCTTCGCCACGCGCTGCCGCGTCGCGACCGCCGGCGCCGCCACGGCGATTGCGGTTTCGATCGCCGCCGCGCTCGCCCGTGCGCTCACCGCGCTCGGTGCGTTCACCGCGTTGCGGACGGGCCTGCTTGTCGGTGGTGGCCGGCGCCGCAGGTGCCGGAACAGCCGGCTGCATGCCGAACAGATTCTTCAGCCAGCCGATGAAGCCGCCACTGGCCGGCGTCACCGCGACCGGAGCGGGGATGGCCGCCGGGCGGGCCGGCGCGCTCGGAGCCGGCTTCTCGGGCGTGATGCCCTTGACCGCCGCTTCCTGCTTCGGCTTCACTTCCTCAGCGCGCTTGCTGTAGCCGGTTTCCGATTCGAGTTCGCGGGCCGCTTCTTCGGCCATCTTCCACGATGCGCGCGGCTCGTCGAGGCGCGCGTCGTCGTGACGCAGACGCTCGAGCTTGTAGTGCGGCGTGTCGAGGTGCTTATTCGGGATCAGCACGACGTTGACCTTGAAACGCGACTCGATCTTGTTGATTTCGGCGCGCTTCTCGTTCAACAGGAAGGCGGTCACTTCGACCGGCACCTGGCAGTGGATCGCCGCGGTGTTTTCCTTCATCGCTTCTTCCTGAATGATCCGCAGCACTTGCAGCGCGGACGATTCGGTATCGCGGATGTGGCCCGTGCCGTTACAGCGCGGACACGTGACGTGGCTGCCTTCCGACAGCGCCGGACGCAGACGCTGACGCGACAGCTCCATGAGGCCGAAGCGCGAGATCTTGCCCATCTGGACGCGGGCGCGGTCGTGCTTCAGCGCGTCTTTCAGGCGCTGTTCGACTTCGCGCTGGCTCTTGGCCGATTCCATGTCGATGAAGTCGATCACGATCAGGCCGCCCAGGTCGCGCAGACGCAGCTGGCGAGCGACTTCGTCGGCGGCTTCGAGGTTCGTGCGCGCGGCCGTTTCCTCGATGTCCGCGCCTTTGGTGGCGCGCGCCGAGTTCACGTCGATCGCGACGAGCGCTTCGGTGTGATCGATGACGATCGCGCCGCCCGACGGCAGCGGCACGGTGCGTGAGTACGCGGTTTCGATCTGGTGCTCGATCTGGAAGCGCGAGAAGAGCGGCACGTCGTCGTGGTAGCGCTTTACCTTGCCGACGTTGTCCGGCATCACGATGTCCATGAAGGCGCGGGCCTGGTCATGGATTTCGGTCGTGTCGATCAGGATTTCGCCGATATCGGGCTGGAAGTAGTCGCGAATCGCGCGGATCACGAGGCTCGATTCGAGATAGATCAGCATCGGCTGGCCGGCCGTGCCACTTTGCGACGCGGCTTCGATTGCGCGCCACAGCTGCATCAGGTAGTTCAGGTCCCACTGCAGCTCTTCGGCGCTGCGGCCGATGCCGGCCGTGCGCGCGATGATGCTCATGCCTTCCGGCAGTTGCAGCTGCGCCATGGTTTCGCGCAGTTCCTGACGGTCGTCGCCTTCGATCCGGCGCGACACGCCGCCGCCGCGCGGGTTGTTCGGCATCAGCACCAGATAGCGGCCGGCGAGCGAGATGAACGTGGTCAAGGCTGCGCCCTTGTTGCCGCGTTCTTCCTTTTCGACCTGGACGATCAGTTCCTGACCTTCCTTCAATGCGTCCTGAATGCGTGCGGAACGCATGTCGACGCCGTCGCGGAAGTACTGGCGGGCGACTTCCTTGAACGGCAGGAAGCCGTGACGGTCTTCGCCGTAGTTGACGAAGCAGGCCTCGAGCGACGGCTCGATGCGCGTGATGATGCCCTTGTAAATATTGCCTTTGCGCTGTTCGCGACCGGCGGTTTCGATATCGATGTCGATGAGTTTTTGCCCATCGACGATGGCGACGCGCAGCTCTTCCTGCTGCGTCGCGTTGAACAACATTCGTTTCATTGAACGGCTCCAGAGCGGCCTCGCCAGCCCAGCTGCGCGGTTGTCAGTCGCGAGAGCGGGGAGAGTAGGCGTGCCGCGTCTTATTGTGTTTTCACAAACACGCTGGAGCGGGAAAGATGGCGGGAGAATTGCCTGAGAGGGCCCAGCCCGATAAAAAAAAGGGCACGGTGCCGCAGGGCACATGCGAACACGGCTTCAAATCATGGCCTGACACGCCGCGTTTAGCCAGCAGACCTTCATAAGTCTTCGCCCTCTGAAGCCGGCGCGCCAAATGGGCGCGCGAGCAAAGGGCCGAAGTCCGCGGTCATGCCGCAACGGGAAGTTCGCGCAGGCGGCGCGTCTTTTCCTGCTGGGGGTGTCTCGCCTTCTTTTGACGTCGCCATGTCTTGTACTTTCTACAAGACGCCTTGGGCGCACGCCGTATTTTCGCGACTTGCAGCTTCGTCCAGCTGGGCGTCATACCACCCGGATCACGAAGCTGAAAGCTAAATTCTTTTTTACCAAAATTCCGTTACCGTCGAAGCCGACCTTGACCGAACGCGCCTGCGGGCGCCGTCCCTGCCGGGAGCTGACTTCGTGCGTGCAACTTGTTGCATCTCATTTTCAGGGCGAGCAACCAGACCCCGGCGCAAGTAAAATAACGGTTTATCGCTTGCGCTCGCGCAATCCGCCGCATTCCGGACACTGCGCCGGCCGTCGCGGACTGCTGGGCAAATTATATTCAGAATGAAAGAGTTAGGCAAAACATCCCAGAGATCGGTTGCAGGCGCGGTCGAAGACTCGGTTTCAAGCGACCAGGTTTCGCTGATCGAAATCGACGACCGCTCGGCTGGTCAGCGCATCGACAATTTCCTGCTGCGCGTCTGCAAGGGCGTGCCGAAAAGCCATATTTATCGCATCCTGCGCAGCGGTGAAGTGCGCGTGAACAAGGGCCGGATCGACGCGCAGTACCGGCTCGAACTGGGCGATCTGGTGCGTGTGCCGCCGATCCGCGTCGCGCAGCCGAATCAGGCCGCAGCCCGCGTGCCCGTGCCCGCGCCGCGCTTTCACATCCTGTTCGAAGACGAGCATCTGCTCGTGATCGACAAGCCGGCCGGCGTTGCGGTCCACGGGGGCAGCGGTGTCGCGTTCGGTGTGATCGAGCAGATGCGCGAGGCGCGGCCGCAGGCGAAATTCCTGGAACTCGTGCATCGACTGGATCGAGAGACCTCGGGCATCCTGATGCTCGCGAAGAAGCGCGCGGCGCTCGTCAATCTGCACGAGCAGATTCGCGATAACCGGATGGACAAGCGCTACTACGCGTGCGTGCACGGCGAATGGGCGAGCGACTGGGGTCGCCGCCGCGCGGTAAAGGAGCCACTTCACAAGTACCTGACCGCCGACGGCGAGCGCCGCGTGCGCGTGCAGGCCGATGGCCTCGCTTCGCACACGATCTTCAATCTGGTCGAGCGCTGGCCGGAATATGCGCTGCTTGAGGCGGAACTGAAGACGGGGCGTACGCACCAGATTCGCGTGCATCTGCAGCATCTGGCACTACCGATCGTCGGTGACGCCAAATATGGCGATTTCGCGCTGAACAAGGCGCTTGCGCGCGCCAACGCGAAGCCCGGCATCAAGCGGATGTTTCTGCACGCTTACCGGCTCAAGCTCACGCATCCGGCGACGGGCGCGCCGCTGCAGTTGGAGGCACCGCTGCCTGCCGACTGCCGCGGCTTTATAGAACAACTCAACGAACTACGCACTGGGTTCAACCCGGAGACGACCTTGCATGGCTAGAGAGCAATTCGATCTGATCGTGTTTGACTGGGATGGCACGCTGATGGATTCCACCGCGCATATCACGCGCAGCATCCAGGCGGCGTGCCGCGATCTCCGCCTGCCGGTTCCCGCGGACGAAGCCGCGAGCTACGTCATCGGCCTCGGCCTGCGCGACGCGCTGCAGATTGCCGCGCCGACGCTCGATCCGGCCGACTACCCGCGGCTTTCTGAGCGTTACCGCTTTCATTTTCTTGTAAAAGACCAGACTACGGAGCTGTTCCCCGGCGTGCGCGAGATGCTCCAGGAGTTGCGCGACGTCGGCTATCTGCTCGCGGTCGCGACCGGCAAGAGCCGCGTCGGGCTCAATCGCGCGCTTGACCAGGCGCGCCTGACGAGCCTGTTCGACGGCACGCGCTGCGCTGACGAAACCTTCTCGAAACCGCATCCGGCCATGCTGCACGAGCTCACCCGCGAATTGGGGCAGGATACGGCGCGCACGGTCATGGTCGGCGATACGACACACGATCTGCAGATGGCGCTCAACGCCGGCGTGGCGGGCATTGGCGTGACTTATGGCGCGCATCCGGCGAATTCGCTGAATGCGATGTCACCGAAGTTCGTGGCGTCGAGCATCAGCGATCTGTCCGGTTGGCTGCGGGAGAACGCATGAGCGCCGACGGCGTGGATACTACTACTGCCGCGGCTGCGCAGGCAGTGCGCATTTGCGCGGCCGACGAGCTGGTCGACGGTGGCGACGGCATCCGGCGCGACGCGCGGCTCTGCGGGCAGGATGCCGTGGTGTTTTTCGTCCGCTATGATGGCTGCGCCTACGGCTATTTGAACCGTTGCGCTCATGTGCCGATGGAGCTCGACTGGCAGGAAGGGCAGTTCTTCGAATCGTCCGGCTTATACTTGATGTGCGCGACACATGGCGCGATTTACGCGCCGGATACGGGCAAATGCGTCGGTGGTCCGTGTCGCGGGGGCAGATTGCGTCCCGTGCAGGTCGAGGAACGCGACACGCTCGAGGGCCGTGCGGTATTCTGGCTGCCTGACGGCGATTTGCTGCCGGTTACGCGCTGATTTCCTCTTCCAATTTTCCACTGTCCGCATGTCCGACAACTTGACCCCCGAAAAAGACCCTGCCTCGGGAGGCGGCTCCCGTGCACCCGCCGACCAGCCCGGCTGGGAAAGGGCCGCGCTCGAGCGCATCGCGCTGGCCGCGATCAACGAGCAACGCGCCTCGCGACGTTGGCGGATTTTCTTCCGCTTCCTGTTCCTCGTAGTGCTCGCACTGGCGGTATGGGGTGCGCTGAACTTCTCGGGCGAGCGGGTCGCCACGACTGGCCGTCATACGGCAATGGTTTCGCTTGATGGCGAGATCGCGACCGATACGAGTGCGAACGCCCAAGATATCAACACTGCACTCGATTCCGCGTTTGAGGATTCCGATACAGCCGGCGTGATTCTTTATTGCAACAGCCCGGGCGGCAGTCCAGTGCAAGCGGGCATTATCAACAGCGAAATTCGGCGATTGCGCGGCAAATATCCGTCTATTCCGCTGTATGTCGTGGTCGGCGACATGTGCGCGTCCGGCGGCTACTACGCGGCCGCGGCGGCGGAGAAGATCTATGTCGACAAGGCGAGTATCGTCGGTTCGATCGGCGTGCTGATGGACGGCTTTGGTTTCACCGGCCTGATGGACAAGTTGGGGATTCAGCGCCGACTGCACACATCGGGTGAGAACAAAGGCTTTTTTGATCCGTTTTCGCCCGAAACGCCGAAGATGGACGAACATGCGCAGGTTATGCTCGATCAGATCCACGCGCAGTTCATCGACGCGGTGCGTCAAGGGCGCGGCAAGCGTCTGCACGAGACGTCGGACATGTTCTCGGGTCTATTCTGGACGGGGCAGAAGAGCGTCGAACTTGGACTCACGGACGGTTTTGGCGATGCAGATTACGTCGCGCGTGAGATCTTCAAGGCGCCGGATATCGTCGATTACACGGTGAAAGAGAGCATTGCGGATCGCGTTGCCCGCAAATTCGGCGCGGCCATCGGCGCCGGCGCGGTTCGGGCGATGGCGCTCGGCGCGAAAATGAATCTGCGTTGAATCCACAGTTTTAAAAAGACGCCCGCGCGGTCGGTTTTGGCCGATCGCGCGGACTTTGCGTTGTGAGTTTCGGGCCTGGTCGCTCTCAGTTGCCTGGCCGGTGTCTACGTTCAGGCCGCCAGAATCAGAAAAATCGCCGGCCGCTTATGCAGGTCGATCTCCGCCTTCTTTTTCCAGTCGGCGACGCTCCGGCTTGCGATCAGTTCGCTCGGCAGCGTCAGATCGACCGCCACGCAGACCAGCGTCGACGGCGCGCAGGTCGCGAGCAAGGTATCGAGCAGCGCGCGATTCCGGTACGGCGTTTCAATGAAGATCTGCGTTTGCTTGCTCTTGCGCGACTGCTGCTCGAGATCGCGCAGACGTTTGGCGCGCTCGGTGACGTCGACGGGCAGGTAGCCGTGAAACGCGAAGCTTTGGCCGTTCAGCCCCGATGCCATCAGCGCGAGCAGAATCGAACTCGGCCCGACCAGCGGCACGACCTTTACGCCGCGCTCGTGCGCGCGTCGCACCAGCAGCGCGCCCGGGTCCGCCACTGCCGGGCAGCCAGCCTCGGAGACGAGGCCCGCGTCGGTGCCCGACAGCAGCGGCGCGAGCAGCCTGTCGATTTCGCCGGCCGGCGTATTGACGTTCAGTTCGCGAATCTCGATTTCTTGAATCGGCCGATCGGGGCCGACTTTCTTCAGGAACGCGCGCGTGGTTTTGGCGTTTTCGCCAATGTAATAGTGCAGCAACGCCGCGCGGGCGCGTACGGGCGCGGGCAGTACCAGATCGAGCGCGCTTGCGTCGCCTTCGCCGAGCGTGTTGGGAATGAGATAGAGCGTACCGGTCATCGGGCCCCCAAAAGCGGGTAGTTGGCCGCGAGCAGCATGTGCGACAGCGCGATAAGCGGCAGGCCGACGAGCGCGGTCGGGTCGTCGGAATGGATGGCCTCCAGCAGCGCGATGCCAAGCCCTTCGGATTTGGCGCTGCCGGCCACGTCGTACGGCGTTTCAGCGTGCAGGTAGGCGTCGAGCGCCGCGTCCGGCAGATCGCGAAAGCGCACGCGGGTGATCACGTCGATCGTTTGCGCGCTGTCCGTCGCGCTGTCGAACAGACACAGCGCGCTGTGGAACAACACGTCGTGGCCGCGCATCGCCTGCAATTGCGCGAGCGCCCTGTCGTGCGTGCCGGGTTTGCCGATCTGCAGGCCGTCGTAGGTGGCGACCTGGTCGGAGCCGATCACGAGCGCGTGTTCGTCGGCGGCGAGGCCTTGGGCGACCGCACGCGCTTTGGCTTCGGCGAGGCGCAGCGCAGTGGCTTCGGGCGTTTCGGCGGCGAGCGGGGTTTCGTCGATCGCAGGCACGACGACGTCGAACGGCACGCGCAGGCGTTCGAGCAACTCGCGGCGATACCGCGAACTCGACGCCAGAATCAGGCGTGGCGGGCGTTTGGAGGATTCAGGCATAGTTTGCGGGCAACGGGAGCGGCGGGTCGTACGGGGTCGCGCGAGGCAACCGTACGTACGGGCTTAAGTGTTTGACTCGAAAAGACAAAACGGATATGATTTCGGGCTTTTCACGGTATGCTTGCACTTGAAGGGTCTCGGCGCGTTCAGCGGCTTTCGGCACTTTCGGCAGTCGGAAGGTTGAAGAAAGCCCGGCAGGGTGAACGCAACGGCCGCGGGCCCCACTGGCTGCCCCGCACGCCGGATTATCGTCGCGGCGGATCTGATCATCCTTCGCGAATCACCCCGGCAACATGCTTGCCGACGCAGGAGCGCACATGACTCAACATCCTGGCAAACCTGCAGGTCTGTCCGACCCGCATGAACTCGATCTGTTCGAATTTGCGCGGAGCGGGCGTCAGGCCGCGGGTGTCGTGCGCGTCTCGCAACTGCCGCGCATGTTAAACGAAGTCCCGGCGGAAGCGCCAGATCGCGACAGCGCGTTCACATGGCAGGCCGAAGGGACGATGCAGCCGGAGTTGCAGGACGATGGCACCGAAGGTTCCCAGCCTTATCTGCGGCTGGCGATTCACGGTGCCGCGTGGCTCGAATGCCAGCGGTGCTTGACGCCGTATTCGCAGGCGTTCAACGTCGATGCAACTTACCGGATCGTCAATACGGAGGCGGAAGCCGAAGAGTTTCCGCTGGACGAGGATGAAGTCGAGGTGGTCGTCGGCTCGCGCCAGTTCGATCTCATCGACTTGATCGAAGAAGAGTTGCTGCTTTCCTTGCCGCTCGTGCCCAAACACGAGGTCTGTCCCGAAGTGCACGAGAGCCTTGTCTCGGGCACGGACGGTAGCGAAGGCGAGGGCGACGAAGCCGCGCAGGAAGAAGCTGGCGATGCCAGCAAGCCGGACCAGTCCAGCGAGCGGCGCAATCCGTTCGCGGCGCTCGAAAGTCTGAAACGCGACGAACCGGGCGGCAAGAAGCGCTAAATAGTTGCAGGGGGCGCGATGCGGGCGCATTGGCCATTCGGCCAGTGGTTAAGTCCGTGTCGGGCTGTGTTAGAATTCGGAAAATTTTTTGGAGTTTTAGTCATGGCAGTTCAACAAAACAAGAAGTCGCCGTCGAAGCGCGGCATGCACCGTTCGCACGATTTCCTGACGGCAGCGCCGATGGCCGTCGAGCCGAGTACGGGCGAAGTGCATCTACGTCACCACATTAGCCCGAACGGCTACTATCGCGGCAAGAAAGTCGTCAAGACGAAGAACGACTAATCGTTGACTGCGATGCGCCCTGTGGCGTTTCGCGTAGCGATCGGCTCGCTTGACATTTTCCCGGTTCGGCAAAAAGGCGGCATTCAACTGCCGCTTTTTTGTGTCTGAAATTCGTCGCACTCCATGACAGTAAAGCTCACGATAGATTGCATGGGAGGCGACCACGGCCCGTCCGTGACCGTTCCCGCTGCCGTCAACTTCGTTCGTTCGCATCCCGACGCGCAATTGCTGCTCGTCGGCATTGAAAGTGCGATTCGTGCGCAGCTGAAGAAGCTCAAGGCTCAGGATCTGCCGGCGCTGACCGTCGTACCTGCTACCGAGGTCGTCGCGATGGACGACCCGGTCGAGGTCGCGCTGCGCAAGAAAAAAGATTCGTCGATGCGCGTGGCGCTGAACCGCGTCAAGGAAGGCGAGGCGCAAGCCTGCATTTCCGCCGGCAATACCGGCGCGTTGATGGCGGTCTCGCGCTATGTGCTGAAAACGCTGTCGGGCATCGAACGCCCGGCCATCGCGTTTGCCCTGCCTAATCCCACCGGCTATACGATGATGCTCGACCTGGGCGCCAACGTCGACTGCGAGCCGCAGCATCTGCTGCAGTTCGCCGAGATGGGGCACGCGCTCGTGTCCGCGCTCGAAGGAAAGGAGCGGCCCACCATCGGCCTGCTCAACATCGGCGAAGAAGTCATCAAGGGCAACGACATCATCAAGCGCGCCGGCGAACTGCTGCGTGCGAGTACACTCAACTTTCATGGCAATGTCGAAGGCGACGACATCTACAAGGGCACCGTCGACGTGATCGTCTGCGATGGCTTTGTCGGCAATGTCGCGCTGAAGACGTCGGAAGGTCTCGCGCAGATGCTATCCAACATCATCAAGGAAGAGTTCGGCCGTTCGTGGCTGACCAAGGTGATGGCGGTGCTCGCGCTGCCGGTATTGATGCGCTTCAAGAAACGCGTCGATCATCGGCAATATAACGGCGCCGCGCTGCTCGGCTTGCGCGGTCTCGTGATCAAAAGCCACGGTTCAGCCGATGCCTACGCGTTTGAGTGGGCTATCAAACGCGGGTATGATGCCGTCAAAAACGGCGTGCTGGAGCGCCTTGCGCGAGCGATGGAAGAGAACGCGAGTTCTCTCGAACAGGCGGCGCGCGACGCAAGCGGTGCGGGTCACGCAAGCCCGATCGCAGGCCAGCCGGCCGAGCCCTACGCTGCGCAATCCTCGAAGGCATAATGGCTCAATCCACAATCTACTCCCGCGTGCTGGGCACCGGCAGCTGTCTGCCGCCCAACCGCGTCACCAATCAGGATCTGGCTGAGCGTCTCGCCAGGCAAGGCGTTGAAACGAGCGACGAATGGATCGTCGCGCGCACGGGCATCCATGCGCGTCACTTCGCCGAGCCGGACGTCACGACCAGCGACCTCGCGTTGATCGCCTCGCAGCGAGCGATCGAAGCGGCGGACATCGATCCGCAGTCCATCGACCTGATCGTCGTCGCCACCTCCACGCCGGACTTCGTGTTCCCGAGCACCGCCTGCCTGCTGCAGAACAAGCTCAGGATCAAGAATCACGGTGCCGCGTTCGACATACAGGCGGTCTGCTCCGGCTTCGCTTATGCGGTGGCGATGGTGGACGCCCTGATTCGCAGCGGCCAGCATCGCACGGCGCTCGTGGTCGGCGCGGAAACTTTCTCGCGCATTCTCGATTTCAACGACCGCACCACCTGCGTGCTGTTCGGCGACGGCGCCGGCGCAGTGATCCTGCAGGCGTCCGACGCACCGGGCGTGCTTTCGAGCGCGCTGCACGCGGACGGCAGCCATTCGAACATTCTGTGCACGCCGGGCAACGTGAATGGCGGCGTGGTCGCCGGCAGCGCCTTCCTGCACATGGACGGTCAGGCGGTGTTCAAGCTTGCCGTCAACGTGCTCGAGAAGGTCGCGATCGAAGCATTGGAAAAAGCCGATCTGAAGCCCGAGCAGATCGACTGGCTGATTCCGCATCAGGCCAACATCCGCATCATGCAAAGCACCTGCCGCAAGCTCGGCCTGCCGCAGGAGCGCATGGTCGTCACGGTGGGCGAGCACGGCAATACGTCGGCGGCGTCCATTCCGCTTGCACTCGACGTCGCGGTGCGCGACGGCCGCATCAAGCGCGGCCATAACGTGCTGATCGAAGGCGTCGGCGGCGGCTTCACGTGGGGCGCGTCGGTCATCCGCTACTGAGCGGGACGACGCATTCCGGGGCGTCGCTAGCGGCGCCCGTGCGGCCGGAATAACACCGCGCGCCATCTGGCAGCCGCGGCCGGCCGCCACATCCGATTAAACAGATTTTGGGGACGATATGAAATTCGCGTTCGTTTTTCCTGGGCAGGGTTCGCAGGCGGTCGGCATGCTCAACGCATTCGCCGATTACGCGATCGTGCGTGAGACGGTTCAGGAAGCCTCCGACGCACTCAACCAGGACCTCGGCAAGCTGATCGCCGAAGGCCCCGCCGAAGATCTCAATCTCACCACCAATACCCAGCCGGTCATGCTGACCGCGGCCTACGCTATCTATCGCGCGTGGCAGCAGGCGGGCGGCCCGGCGCCGGCGCTCGTCGCCGGCCATAGCCTTGGCGAATACACGGCGCTCGTCGCGGCCGGCGCGCTTGTGTTCCGCGACGCGGTGCCGCTCGTGCGTTTCCGTGCGCAGGCGATGCAAACCGCGGTACCGGTGGGCGAAGGCGGCATGGCCGCGATTCTCGGCCTCGACGACGACACGGTGCGCGCGGTCTGCGCGGAAGCGTCGGCGGCGGGCGTCGTCGAAGCGGTCAATTTCAATGCGCCGGCGCAAGTCGTGATCGCGGGCCACAAAGCCGCGGTCGAGAAAGCCTGCGAAGTCGCGAAGGCGAAGGGCGCGAAGCGCGCGCTACGGCTGCCGGTGTCGGCGCCGTTCCACTCGTCGCTGCTCAAGCCGGCGTCGGATCAATTGCGCGAATACCTCGCGAGCATCGACGTGCAGGTGCCGTCGATTCCCGTCATCAACAACGTCGACGTCGCCGTGGTCAACGAGCCGGCCAAAATCAAGGACGCGCTCGTGCGCCAGGCGGCTGGTGCGGTGCGCTGGGTCGAATGCGTACAGGCAATGGCAGCGCAGGGCGTCACGCACGTGATCGAATGCGGCCCGGGCAAGGTCCTTGCGGGTTTGACGAGGCGCGTCGAGGGCGATCTCGTCGGCGCGTCGGTGTTCGATCCGGCGTCGCTCGAAGAAACGCTGAAGCTCGTGACGGCAGACTGAGCGCGCATTCGCGAACGGGTATCGACAGAGCAATACCGCGCTGGCGCGGCATTGCTCGACAGACGAATCAACAAGAATCAATGAGCCCTATTTGAAGGGCATCCGGACTGACAGATGGAAAAGACTCTCGACAAGCAGATCGCAATCGTGACGGGCGCATCGCGCGGCATCGGCCGTGCGATCGCGATGGAACTCGCGCGTCAGGGCGCGACGGTGATCGGCACCGCGACGAGCGAAAGCGGCGCGACGGCGATCACCGAAGCGTTCAAGGCGGCGGGCGTGAACGGCCGCGGCGCGGTGCTCGACGTCAACGACGCGGCCGCGGCCGAAGCGCTGATCGACGGCACCGTCAAGGAATTCGGCGCGCTGAACGTGCTGGTGAACAACGCCGGCATCACGCAGGATCAACTGGCGATGCGCATGAAGGACGACGACTGGGACGCCGTGGTCGACACCAACCTGAAGTCGGTGTTCCGTCTGTCGCGTGCGGTGCTGCGCCCGATGATGAAAGCGAAGGGCGGTCGGATCATCAATATCACGTCGGTGGTCGGCTCGGCCGGCAACCCGGGGCAGATCAACTACGCGGCCGCGAAGGCGGGCGTCGCGGGCATGACGCGCGCACTCGCGCGCGAGATCGGCAGCCGCGGCATCACGGTCAATTGCGTGGCACCTGGTTTCATCGATACCGACATGACGAAGGCGCTGCCCGAAGAGCAGCAGACCGCGCTGAAAACGCAGATTCCGCTCGGCCGTCTAGGCAGCCCGGAAGACATCGCGCACGCGGTCGCGTTCCTCGCGTCGCCGCAAGCGGGCTACATCACCGGCACGACGCTGCACGTGAACGGCGGCATGTACATGCAGTAACCAATTTCGGTTACTATCCGCGCCTTGATGCGTTTGCGGAAAGCACGAGGCGCATGCGTTGACAGGAACCCGATGCGCCGCTTTTTTGCCGGGTCAAACCTGATAAAATGCGCGCACCTGTATTTTTGAACTTCTTTTCCCTTGGAGGGGTAATGGACAATATCGAACAGCGCGTCAAGAAGATCGTCGCGGAACAACTGGGCGTTGCGGAAGCGGAAATCAAGAACGAAGCGTCGTTCGTGAACGATCTCGGCGCCGACTCGCTCGACACCGTTGAACTCGTGATGGCCCTCGAAGACGAATTCGGCATGGAAATTCCAGATGAAGAAGCCGAGAAGATCACCACCGTTCAGCAAGCGATCGACTACGCTCGCGCAAACGTCAAGGCCTAAGGTCATTCGCGCCTGCGTTTCTGCACGGGCCGCGCATGACGCCCTGCCGTGCCGCTTGCCGGCGCCAGCAGGGTCGACGCTATCGGGCGTGTCCATTGGCACACCATACGTCGCGCCGTTTGCCACGCAGGAGCCAGCGATGTTGACAGCGCAACTTTCCGCGCGATTGCCGACTTAAACAGCCACAGGGCACACAGGGCGATTCCTGTGGCCGCTGTGGCTTTTGCTTTTTGTCATCTATGAAAAAGGGGTTACCGTGAGCCGCCGTCGTGTTGTTGTTACAGGCCTGGGGCTGATTTCGCCTGTTGGCAATAATGTTGCCGATGGCTGGGCCAATCTGGTCGCCGGCAAGTCTGGGATTGCCAATATCACGAAGTTCGATGCGTCGAACTTCTCGACTCGTTTCGCCGGCGAGGTGAAGGGCTTCAATATCGAGGACTACATCCCCGGTAAGGAAGCGCGCCACATGGATACGTTCATCCATTACGGCGTGGCTGCGGGCATCCAGGCGATGCGGGACAGCGGCCTCGAAGTCACCGAGGAGAATTCGGAGCGCATTGGCGTGGTGGTCGGTTCGGGCATCGGCGGTCTGCCGATGATCGAAATCACCCAAACCGAATTGCTCAATCGCGGCCCGCGTCGCATTTCGCCATTCTTCGTGCCGGCTTCGATCATCAACATGATCTCCGGCCACCTGTCGATCAAGTTCGGCATCAAGGGTCCGAATCTGTCGATCGTTACCGCGTGTACGACCGGTCTGCACTGCATCGGCGAGGCTTCGCGCCTGATCGAATATGGCGACGCCGACGTGATGATCGCGGGCGGCGCGGAATCGACCGTGTCGCCGCTCGGTATCGGCGGCTTTGCGGCGGCGCGCGCGCTGTCGCAACGCAATGACGATCCGGCTACCGCGAGCCGTCCGTGGGACATGGACCGCGACGGCTTCGTGCTGGGCGAAGGCGCCGGCGTAATGGTGCTCGAAGAATACGAGCACGCGAAGGCGCGTGGCGCGAAGATCTACGCGGAAATCGGCGGCTACGGCATGAGCGGCGATGCGTATCACATGACGGCGCCGCTCGAAGACGGTGACGGCGCACGCCGCTGCATGCTCGCAGCGCTGAAGAACGCGGGCATCAACGGCGATCAGGTGAGCTACCTGAACGCGCACGGCACGTCCACGCCACTCGGCGATCTGGCGGAAACGACCGGCATCAAGCGGGCGTTCGGCGACCACGCGAAGAACATGGTCGTCAACTCGACCAAGTCGATGACGGGTCACCTGCTGGGCGGCGCTGGCGGTCTGGAGTCGGTGTTCACGGTGCTCGCCGTGCATCACCAGGTGTCGCCTCCGACCATCAATATTTTCAACCAGGACCCGGCCTGTGATCTCGATTACTGCGCGAACACCGCGCGGGAAATGAAGATCGACGTCGCGCTGAAGAACTCGTTCGGGTTCGGCGGCACGAACGGCACGCTGGTGTTCAAGCGCGCCGGATCGCCTGATCTCGGGTGACGCGTCGGTTCACGACGCCGGCTTCGCCGGCGCTTTCCCCCGCACCGGCAACGTTGGGTAGGGCAGCGCAGCGGATCGCGCTGCGTCGCTCTATCGCAATGCGTGCCGCGGTGGGAGCGTTCGTGCTGATTGCGACGTTAGCCGTTTATTCCTGTCTCGCGCCGCGAATGGGCGCTTGGCAGGCCGCTCCGTTGACGCTCGCCGTCGCAGCACTGCTCACGCTCTGCGCGGCGAGGCATGACGCGGCGCAGGCCATCGCGCTGCATGTCGCGATGGGCGAGATTTCCGCCTGGAACCACGCGGGTGAGTTGCTCGCGCGGGGCCGCATGGTCGGTTGCGCGCAGTGGAGCGGCCGTTTGCTGGTGCTTGAGCTCGAGCCCGAGGGTGGTCGCAGGCGCGGCCTCATGCGCGCACCGTCGGGTCGCAGGCGCTCCCTGCTGCTCGCTGCGGACGCGCTGCCGTCCACTGTTTTCCGCGAACTTTCCGTGCTGGGCCGGCGTGCGGCCGGCGCCTGACTGTAACGACTGTAACCGCTGTTACCGTAGTAACGTGCCCTCACCAGGGGGACGCTACAATGGTCCCCCGCCGTGCGCCCTATAGTTAAGTTAACGGATTTATCAGGTGAGCGAAAAAGAAATTGATCAGGTGCTGGTCGAGCGCGTCCAGAAGGGCGACAAGGCCGCGTTCGAGCTTCTGGTCTCCAAATACCACCGCAAGATTCTCCGGCTGATCTCGCGTCTCGTGCGGGACCCCGCCGAAGTCGAAGACGTCGCGCAAGACGCTTTTATCAAGGCGTATCGCGCGTTGCCGCAGTTTCGCGGCGAGTCGGCGTTTTATACGTGGTTGTACCGGATTGCGGTCAATACCGCGAAGAACTACCTTGCCACCCAGGGCCGGCGCGCGCCGACCTCAACCGAAGCGGATGCTGAAGAAGCTGAAACTTTCTCCGATGCCGACCAACTAAGGGATATCAACACGCCTGAGTCGATGTTGATGAGCAAGCAGATCGCTGAGACGGTCAATGCTGCGATGGCGGTTTTACCGGAAGAATTGCGCACCGCCATTACTCTCCGAGAAATTGAGGGTTTGAGCTACGAGGAAATCGCCGAGATGATGGGTTGCCCGATTGGCACAGTCAGATCACGAATTTTCCGCGCTCGCGAAGCCATTGCGGCAAAATTGCGACCGTTGCTTGACACCCCCGAAGGCAAGCGTTGGTAGACGTTTCCGAACGTCCGGCTGGCTTGGCGGGGCAGCGGTGCAATATCTGGATTAGTGGTGTCACTACGGGGTATTTGGAAGATGGGGAGCATCATGGGGTCGGTCTCGATGCAATCGCAAGCAGGCTCGCACGGCGAGCGTCTGTCCGCTTTCGTCGACGGTGAGTTGTTCGGCGAAGAGCATCTGAATCTGGACAAGTTTCTTGCGGAGCTGGGCGGCGATGATCGCGCTGCCTGGTCGAGCTACCACCTGATCGGCGACGCGCTACGTTCCGACGATCTGGCAGTCAGCCCCGCACGGAGCAGTGCCTTTCTGAGCGGGTTTGCCGCGCGTCTTGAAAGCGAGCCGCATGTGCTGGCGCCCGCCGCCGCGTCTGCATCGGTCGCGCGCCGCCTGCTCGGGCTGCGCCGCAGAGTCGTGCCGGCTCTTGCCGTCGCTGCCGCGGCCGCTACGCTGACCTGGATCGTCGTGCCGCAGCTGCAGGGCGTGCCGGGTGGTCCGGGTGGCCAGCTCGCTTCGCTCCAATCGCACGGCGACGCGGTGCAGCGTGTCGCCATGGCCTCGGTGCCCGCGCAAGACTCCAACATCATTCGCGACGCGAGCCTCGATCAGTACCTCGAAGCTCATCAGCAATTCGCGCAACAACCGGCGATGGCAGGCTCGATGCCGCTGATTCGCGCTGCCTCAGTCTCCACGCAGGGCCAATAGTTTGATGCAGACTCCGCGGTTCAATAAAACGACTATCTGGGGGCGGTTGCCAGCATTTCTGTTCTGCGCAGCCGTGTTGTTGTCCGCTACACCGCGGGTCTTCGCACAAGACGATCCTGCCGTCGCCCGTCGCGCGGCCGCGGAACTGCTCGATCGCATCCATCAGGCCGCCCAGCAGCAGAACTACGAGGGCGCGTTCGTCTATCAGCGCGGCAGTTTCGTGCAGACGTCGCGCATCGCACATTACTCCACGCGTACGGACGGCGAGTTCGAGCAGCTCGAAAGCCTCGACGGCAAGCCGCGCAAAATGCTGCGTCACAACGACGACATGTACACGTTCTTGCCGGAGCGGCGTATCGTGGTCTTCGAAAAACGGCAGAACAAGGACTCATTCCCTGCGCTGCTGTCGGTGAACGGCGAGCAGGTGCTGTCCGTCTACGAGCCGAAGATGCTTGACGACGACCGCGTCGCGGGCGTCGACAGCCTCGTGATGGAACTTGATCCGAAAGACGCGTACCGCTTCGCGTACAAGCTGTGGGCAGACAAAAAGACCGGTCTGCTGTTGCGCGCGCAGACGCTCGACCCGAGCGGTCAGGTGCTCGAGCAGTTGTCGTTTTCGCAGGTCCGCATCGGCGTGCCGGTCGACAAGACGGGCATCGTCAACGGCATCCGCAATCTCACGGGCTGGACGGTAGTGCGTCCGCCAGTCGAGCCGGTCGACATGGCCGCGCAGGGTTGGCAAATCATGCCGCCGGTACCGGGCTTCCATATGATCCGCCAGTTGCGTCGTCCGATGGCGTCGCGCGAGGCGGGGCAGCCTCCGATCCCGGTCGACCAGGCCGTGTTTTCCGACGGCCTCGCAGCGATTTCGGTGTTCGTCGAGCCCGTCGAGAAAAATACGCGTAAGGAAGGCACGGGCGATAGCGGCGCGACGCACGTACTGGTCAAGCGTCAGGGCGACTTCTGGATTACCCTGCTCGGCGAAGTGCCTCAAACCACATTGCAGCAGTTCGCGTCTGCCATAGAATACAAAGCTCCGAAGTAACCCTTCCGAATCCTGAAATCCCTCGGCTTGCTACGATATGACGACTTTCTCGGTGCGCAAATTCCTCGCGGCCGTAGTAGTGGCGGCGTGTTTGCCGCTTGTGCCGCATATGGCATCGGCGGCTCCCGCTGCCAACCTGCCCGACTTTACCGACCTCGTCGACAAGGTTGGCCCGGCGGTCGTCAACATTCGCACGACAACGCGCGTGTCGAACGGTAGTTCCCGCGGCGGCCTGCCGCCGGGTATGGACGACGGCGACATGTCGGAGTTCTTCCGGCGCTTCTTCGGGATTCCGTTGCCGCAGTCACCGCAATCGCCGCACGGGGGTGATAACGGGGGCGGCGGCGGTAGTGGCGGCAGCCCGGATTCACCGGACAACTCGGACGCCGAACAGAACAGCGGGGTAGGCTCGGGCTTCATCCTGTCGGCGGACGGCTACGTGATGACCAACGCGCACGTCATCGACGACGCGGACACGATCTACGTGACGCTGACCGACAAGCGCGAATTCAAGGCGAAGCTGATCGGCGTCGACGACCGTACCGACGTCGCGGTCGTGAAGATCAACGCGTCGAACCTGCCGACCATCACGATCGGCGACTCGAACAAGGTGCGCGTCGGCGAATGGGTCGTCGCGATCGGTTCGCCGTTCGGTCTCGAAAACACGGTGACTGCCGGTATCGTCAGCGCGAAGGGACGCGACACCGGCGACTACCTGCCGTTCATCCAGACTGATGTGGCCGTCAATCCGGGCAATTCGGGCGGTCCGCTGATCAACATGCAGGGCGAGGTGATCGGCATCAATTCGCAGATCTATAGCCGCACCGGCGGGTTCATGGGCATTTCGTTCGCGATTCCGATCGACGAGGCGATGCGCGTGGCCGATCAGCTGAAGAGTTCGGGCAAGGTGGTGCGCGGCCGCATCGCGGTGGCGATTGGTGAAGTGACGAAGGACGTCGCCGAGTCGCTCGGTTTGCCGAAGGCGCAGGGCGCGCTTGTGAGCAGCGTGGAGCCGGGCGGACCCGCCGATAAGGCCGGCGTGCAGCCGGGCGACATCATCCTGAAGTTCAACGGTCATTCGGTCGACACGGCGACGGACCTGCCGCGCATGGTCGGCGATACGAAGCCGGGCACGAAGACGTCGATCACGATCTGGCGCAAGGGTCAAACGCGCGAACTGCCGGTCACGATCGCAGAAATGCAGCCGGACAAGGTCGCGAAGGCGGATCAGAAGAAGCCGCAAGCGCCGCAGCAGCGCGCGACCAACGCGCTCGGCATCGCGGTTAGCGACATTCCCGCCGATCAGCAGAAAGCGCTGAAGATTCAGAACGGCGTGCAGATCGACGCGGTCGACGGTCCGGCCGCGCGTGTCGGGCTCCAAAAGGGCGACATCATCCTGCGGATTGGCGATACGGATGTGACGAGCACGAAACAGTTCGACGAGCTGACCTCACACCTCGATTCGCAGAAGATGGTCGCGTTGCTGGTTCGTCGCGGCGACAACACGCAGTTCGTGCCGATTCGTCCGCGCAGCGCGCAGAAATGACGAAGACGGCATTGCTCACGCTCTATGGGCGCGCGTGGTGCCATCTGTGCGAGGACATGCGCGCTGCGCTCGAGCCAATGCTGGCCGAGTTCGGAGCGCAGCTGGCGGTGATCGACGTCGACAGCGATCCGTTGCTCGAAGCGCGTTACACCGAGTTGGTGCCGGTGCTGGTTTGCGATGGCGTCGAACTGTGCCACTATCACCTCGACGAAGCGGCCGTGCGGGCAGCATTGGCTGCACATGCGTCGCGTGTCGCGGCGGCATCCTGATACGCACCCGCGCGGCATCTGGTTTCGCGCGATCCATGCGCATTTTTGCCTCGGCTCACTGCGATGCGCGCGGTAATTTTCTCGCATCCTCTACGCCGTCTTGAGGCCCGCGCTTCGCAAGATGCGCCGGCCGATGGGCTTTTCGGCTAAAATAGATAAGATTTTCACCTACTTACAAGGCGTGCTCCGCTATTGTCCGGGGCGCGCCTTTTCGCTTGATCGGCACTGAATGGATCATATTCGTAACTTCTCGATCATCGCGCACATCGACCATGGCAAGTCGACGCTCGCCGATCGCATCATCCAGATTTGTGGCGGTTTGTCCGACCGCGAGATGGAAGCTCAGGTGCTCGACTCGATGGATCTCGAGCGCGAGCGCGGCATTACCATCAAGGCGCAAACCGCCGCGTTGTCGTATCGCGCGCGCGATGGGCAGCTCTACAACCTGAACATGATCGACACCCCGGGGCACGTCGACTTCTCGTACGAAGTCAGCCGCTCGCTGTCCGCGTGCGAAGGCGCGCTGCTCGTCGTCGACGCGAGCCAGGGTGTGGAGGCGCAAACCGTCGCCAATTGCTACACGGCCATCGAACTCGGCGTCGAAGTGGTGCCGGTGTTGAACAAGATCGATCTGCCGGCGGCGAACCCCGAAAACGCGATCGCCGAGATCGAGGACGTGATCGGCATCGACGCGACCGACGCGACGCATTGCAGCGCGAAAACGGGCCTCGGCGTCGAAGACGTGCTCGAAGCGCTGATCGCGAAAGTGCCGCCGCCGAAGGGCGATCCGCAAGCGCCGCTGCAGGCTCTCATCATCGACTCGTGGTTCGACAACTACGTCGGCGTCGTGATGCTGGTGCGCATCGTCAACGGCACGCTGCGTCCGAAGGACAAGATCCGGCTGATGGCAACCGGCGCGCAGTATCCGGTTGAACATATCGGCGTGTTCACGCCGAAGTCGAAAGATCTCGAATCACTGTCGGCGGGGCAGGTGGGCTTCATCATCGCCGGCATCAAGGAACTCGCGGCGGCGAAGGTCGGCGACACGGTTACGCTCGTGAACCAGCCGGCGGCCGTGCCGCTGCCGGGTTTCAAGGAAGTGAAGCCGCAGGTGTTCGCGGGTCTGTATCCGGTCGAAGCGAATCAGTACGACGCGCTGCGCGATTCGCTCGAAAAGCTGAAGCTGAACGACGCGTCGCTGCAGTACGAACCGGAAGTGTCGCAGGCGCTCGGTTTCGGTTTCCGCTGCGGCTTCCTTGGTTTGTTGCACATGGAAATCGTGCAGGAACGTCTCGAACGTGAGTTCGACATGGACCTGATCACGACGGCGCCGACCGTGGTCTACGAAGTCCTGCAGCGCGACGGCACGACCCTGATGGTCGAGAATCCGGCCAAGATGCCGGAGCCGTCGAAGATCGAGGAAGTGCGCGAGCCGATCGTCACCGTGAACCTGTACATGCCGCAAGACTACGTCGGCGCGGTGATCACGTTGTGTACGCAGAAGCGCGGCAACCAGATCAACATGCAGTATCACGGTCGTCAGGTTCAGCTTACGTACGAAATTCCGATGGGTGAAGTCGTGCTCGATTTCTTCGACCGTCTGAAGTCGATTTCGCGCGGTTATGCGTCGATGGATTACGAGTTCAAGGAATACCGCGCGTCGGACGTCGTGAAGGTCGACATGCTGATCAACGGCGACAAGGTCGATGCGCTGTCGGTTATCGTGCACCGGTCGCAAAGCCAGTACCGCGGCCGCGAAGTGGCGGCGAAAATGCGCGAGCTGATTCCGCGTCAGATGTACGACGTAGCGGTTCAAGCCACGATCGGTTCGAACATTATTGCGCGCGAAAACATTAAAGCGTTGCGTAAGAACGTGCTGGCAAAATGCTACGGCGGTGATATCACGCGTAAGAAGAAGCTGCTTGAAAAGCAGAAGGCAGGCAAGAAGCGAATGAAGCAGGTGGGCTCGGTTGAAATCCCGCAAGAGGCTTTCCTCGCTATTCTGCGTGTCGAAGACAAATAAGTTGAATAACGGAACCCTATGAATTTTGCGCTGATTCTTTTTGTGCTCGTCGTTTTGACGGGTGTCGCATGGGTCGCGGACAAACTGGTTTTCCTGCCGAAACGGCGCCGCGAGGCGGAAGCCGCAGTCGCCGAATTCGATCGTCAGCAGGCACGCATCGGCGAGCGTTTCGCCGATGAAAACGCCGCGCAAACGCGCGCGCGTCTGCGCGACGACAAGCTGCGTCAGCCGTGGTGGCTCGAATATACGGCGAGTTTTTTTCCGGTGATTCTGGTGGTGTTCGCCGTGCGCTCGTTCGTGATCGAGCCGTTCAAGATCCCATCGGGCTCCATGGTGCCGACGCTGCTGGTGGGCGACTTCATCCTCGTCAATAAATTCGAATATGGTCTACGTTTGCCGATTACCAACACGAGGATCACGCAGGGCAGTCCGGTCCATCGCGGCGACGTGGTGGTGTTCCGTTATCCTAAAGACGAATCGGTCGACTACATCAAGCGCGTCATTGGTCTGCCCGGCGACGTGATCGAGTATCAGGACAAGAAACTCACGATCAACGGCAAGCCGGTGCCTGAAACGCCGTTGCCCGATTATCTCGACGAAGAGCGTCTCGGTTATGCGAAGCAGTTCGAGGAAGATATCGACGGCCGCAAGAACGCGATTCTGAATAATCCGGCGGTGCCGCCGTTCATCGTCGGTGCGGAAGATTATCCGTATCGCGACAACTGCCAGTACAACGCGCGTGGCGTGATCTGCAAAGTGCCGCCGGGCAATTTGTTCATGATGGGCGATAACCGCGACAACAGCGCGGATAGCCGGTACTGGGGTTTTGCGCCTGAACGCAATATCGTCGGCCGCGCATTTTTCATCTGGATGAACTTCAGCGATCTGCGGCGCATCGGCCCTTTCCAGTGAGTCGCATGCATCGATCGCTTCATGAGCGCTTCTCACACGCCGCGCGAATAACCGGCACCCGGTTATCTCGGTCGCGGCGTGTTGTCATGCTACTTTAAGAACTCGCGGTAACGTCGGTTCACCACGCTTTTTCCGCTGGCGCCCCGTGTTTCCGCCGGGTCAGGCGCCCGCGTTATACTCTGCCCATGCCCCTATCTCCGTTGGAAAGCCGTTTGCGCTACGAATTTCGCAATGCGGAATTGCTGCGCCAGGCTCTAACACACCGCAGTCATAGCTCCACGCATAACGAACGGCTCGAATTTCTCGGCGACTCCGTTCTGAATTGCGCGGTGGCTGCGCTTTTGTTCCAACGTTTCGGCAAACTCGACGAAGGCGACCTGTCTCGCGTGCGCGCCAATCTGGTCAAACAGCAGTCCCTCTACGAGATTGCTCAGGCACTCAATATTTCGGAGGGCCTGCGCCTCGGCGAGGGCGAGTTGCGCAGCGGCGGCTTCCGCCGCCCGTCGATCCTCGCGGATACACTCGAGGCGGTGCTCGGTGCGATATTTCTGGACGGCGGATTCGAGGCTGCGCAGACGGTCATCAAGCGCCTTTACGTAGCGATTCTCGACCATATCGACCCGCGCACGCTTGGCAAGGACGCGAAGACGCTGCTGCAGGAGTATCTGCAAGGCCACAAGATTGCGTTGCCTACTTATACGGTCGTCGCCACGCATGGTGCGGCGCACAATCAGCAGTTCGAAGTGGAATGTACGGTGCCGAAGCTGGACGTCAAGGTGTCTGGCTCCGGCGCGAGCCGTCGCGCGGCGGAGCAGGCGGCCGCAAAGAAGGCGCTCGACGAAGTGATGGCCGCGGCGCCTGCCGTGGTCGCGAAGCCGAAGCGCTCGAAGGGCGCGCGTGCCGCGAAAAATGCCGAGCAGGAAATCGTGCCGGGCGTGACCGGCGTACAGGCCGCACTGGATTTGCGCACACCGGATCGCAAGAGCGCGCGCGGTGAAGGGCGCGCGCCTGTCGCGCTGGAAGCGCACGCCGACAAACCTTCCGTGGAAAAATCAGCCGCTGAAAGACCGGCGACCGAGCGTGCCGCGCCGGGTCCCGCCGGTGCGCCGTTGGCTGTAATTCGTGCCGCGCATGTGGAGTACAGCGGACAGGACAAGCCGGAGCGCGCCGAAAAGTCCGAAAAGACGGAGAGGGCCGACAAGGTTTCGATCCACGCGGGCGAGAAACCTGTCGACAAGCCGGCCGAAAAACCCGCAGCGGACAAAACCCCCGACCTCAAAGCCGACACGCCGTCACACGCTCGCGGCACAGATCGTCAGCGCAGCCGCGAAGCCGCGCCGGGGACTGCCGCGTCGAGCGTAACCGCCGCGCCCGCGTCGGTTGTCTCGGTGCCCCCGGCACCTGCCGAACACGAACCCGGCGTCGCCGACGCGGTGCAAACGCGCGTCGCCGATGCGGGCCATTGATTGCCATCGGCGTGCGCGTCGCGCGCGCCGAACTGAACCTGCCGTAGTCCGAATATGAACGCTCCCACTCCCACTGGTTTTCGCTGCGGCATGGTCGCGATCGTCGGCCGCCCGAATGTCGGCAAGTCCACGCTGATGAACGCGCTGGTCGGCCAGAAAGTCAGCATCACGTCGCGCAAGGCGCAGACCACGCGCCATCGCATTACCGGCATCAATACGCTCGAAGACGCCCAGTACATCTTCGTCGACACGCCCGGTTTTCAGACCAAACACAGCGGCGCCCTGAACCGCTCGTTGAACCGCGCCGTTACGTCGACGCTGACCTCGGTCGACGCGATCCTGTTCGTCATCGAAGCAGGCCGCTTCGGCCCTGACGACCAGAAGGTACTCGATCTGATCCCGGCGAAGGTCCCGACGCTGCTGATCGCGAACAAGCTCGATCGCGTGTCGGATAAAGACTCGCTGTTCCCGTTCATGCAGCAGATGAGCACGCTGCGCGAGTTCAACGAGATCGTGCCGCTGTCGGCGAAAAATTCCGACGACATCAAACGTCTGATGGCCACCGTCAAGCCGTTCCTGCCGGAAGGCGAGCCGATCTACGGCGAGGACGACCTGACCGATCGCAGCGAGCGCTTTCTTGCCGCCGAAATCCTGCGCGAGAAAGTCTTCCGCTGGACCGGCGACGAGCTGCCGTACACGAGCACCGTGCTGATCGAGAAGTTCGAAACCGAAGGGCGGCTGCGCCGTATCTTCGCGACGATCCTCGTCGATCGCGACATGCACAAGGCGATGATCATCGGCCAGAAGGGCGCGAAGCTGAAGCAGATCAGCACCGAGGCTCGCCTCGACATGGCAAAGCTGTTCGACGGGCCGGTGTACCTCGAAACCTTCGTCAAGGTGAAGAGCGGCTGGGCCGACAATGAAGCCGGGCTTCGTGCGTATGGGTACGAATGACGCGTGGATGACGCTCAATTCAGACGAGGCTTCGGATCAGCCGGAGCACGAACCGTCTCGGCCCGCGCGTAGCTCGAGGAAATCGTCGGCCGACGCAAAAAGCCCAAAAAGCGCGAAAAGCGCACCCGCCGACGATGGCGAGCCACGCAAAACGCCGGCGCGCCGCGCGCCGCGCACCTCCACATCCGAATATCGGATCACCGAGCAGCCCGCGTTCGTGCTGCATAGCTATCCGTATCGCGAGACCAGCCTGATCATCGACGTGCTGTCGCGCGATCACGGCCGTCTCGCGCTGGTCGCAAAGGGCGCGAAGCGCCCGCACTCCGCGCTGCGCGGCGTGCTGCAAACGTTCCAGCCGCTGTCGCTCGCGTGGTCGGGCAAGTCCGAAATGCGCACGCTGACCGGCGCCGAATGGGTCGGCGGCATGCTGCCGCTGACCGGCGACGCGTTGCTGTGCGGTTTCTACGTCAACGAACTGCTGGTGCGCTTCTGCGCGCGCGAGGACCCGCATCCTCAGTTGTTCCATCACTACGTCGTCACGCTGACGCGGCTCGCGCACGATGAGCCGCCGGTGCAGGTGCTGCGCTCGTTCGAACGCGTGCTGCTACGCGAGACCGGTTATGCGATGGCGCTCGACCGCACGGTCGCACGCAAAGCGGTGCTCGCCGACGGCCGCTACGTGTTCGATCCCGAGCGCGGGGTACGCGAGGCATCGGACGAATGGCCCGCGCAGTGGCCGGTAGTGTCGGGACAAACCTTGCTCGATATGGAAAAGGACGATTACCATCGAGCGCAGACCGTCGCGCAAAGCAAAACGCTGATGCGCTTCCTGCTCAACACCTATCTTGGCGGCGCGCCGCTTGCTACCCGCCAGATCCTGATCGACCTGCAGAACCTATGAGCTTCTTCCTGACTTCGCCGACCGCGATCGACCTCGGCGTGAACATCGACCACGTCGCCACGCTGCGCAACGCGCGTGGCACGTCCTATCCCGATCCGATCCGCGCCGCGCTGATGGCCGAAGAAGCCGGCGCCGACGCGATCACGCTGCATCTACGCGAAGACCGCCGGCATATCGTCGACGCCGACGTACACAAGCTGCGTCCGCTGCTAAAAACGCGCATGAATCTCGAATGCGCGGTCACGCCGGAAATGCTCGACATCGCGTGCGAAGTGCAACCGCACGACGTCTGCCTCGTGCCGGAAAAGCGCGAGGAGCTGACGACCGAAGGCGGTCTCGACGTCGCCGGACAGTTCGAGGCGGTGCGCGCCGCATGCAAGCAACTGGTGGACGCGAGCTCGCGCGTGTCGCTCTTCATCGACCCCGAGGAGACGCAGATTCGCGCCGCGCACGAAGCCGGCGCGCCGGTGATCGAGCTGCACACAGGCCGTTACGCGGAAGCTCATGATTCCGCGGAACAGCAGCGCGAATACGAGCGCATCGTGCGAGCAGTCGAATTCGGCGCGACGCTCGGCCTCAAAGTGAACGCGGGCCACGGCCTGCACTACACGAACGTGCAGCAGATCGCGGCGATCGACGGCATCGTCGAACTCAACATCGGCCATGCGATCGTCGCGCATGCGATCTTCGCGGGCTGGGACAACGCGGTGCGCGAGATGAAGGCGATCATGGTCGCCGCGCGTCTCGGCGCGCGCGCGTAACGCAACCTGGCGACGGACGCACGCATGGCAATCTACGGAATCGGCACCGACATCGTTCAGGTCAGCCGCGTAGCAGCGGTGATGACTCGCACCAATGGCCGTTTCGCGGAGAAGGTGCTCGGTCCCGACGAACTACGCGTGTACCACGCGCGCCACGCCCGTTCGGCGGCGCGCGGTCTTGCGTTTCTCGCGACGCGCTTCTCGGCGAAAGAGGCGTTCTCGAAGGCAATCGGCCTCGGCATGCACTGGCCGATGAGCTGGCGCGCGCTGCAAACGCTGAACCGGCCGAGCGGCGAGCCGATGGTGGTCGCCTCTGGCGAGCTGGCCGACTGGCTCGACGCGCGCGGCATCACGGCGCGCGTGACGATCACCGACGAGCGCGACTACGCGGTGTCGTTCGTGATCGCGGAGACGCAGCGGCCGGGCGATACGGAAGGTTCGTTGGCGGCGTCGGCGTCGCGGGCTTCGTCCGCCCGTTCCGCCACAGAATGAAAAGGTTGAGAGCGGCCGCTGGCGGTCGCGTTTGTGTTGTCTCACAGTTTTCCAGCGGAATTCGATGAAAACCACACCCGGACCGGTGATGCTCGACGTGGTCGGCAAAACGCTGAACCGCGATGACAAAAGGCGTCTCGCTCACCCGATGACCGGCGGCGTGATCCTGTTCGCGCGCCACTACGAGAGCCGCGCGCAACTGGTCGGGCTGACCGATGCCATCCGCGCGATTCGCCCGGATCTGCTGATCGCCGTCGATCACGAAGGCGGCCGCGTGCAGCGCTTTCGCACCGACGGCTTCACGGTGCTGCCGTCGATGGGTAAGCTCGGCGCGCTGTGGGACCAGGACGTGCTGCACGCGACCAAGGTGACGACCGCGGTCGGCTATATCCTCGCCGCGGAACTGCGCGCGTGCGGTATCGACATGAGCTTCACGCCGGTGCTCGACCTCGACTATGGACACTCGCAGGTGATCGGCGATCGCGCGTTCCATCGCGATGCGCGCGTGGTCGCGCTGCTCGCGAAGAGTTTGAACCACGGCCTCGCGCTCGCCGGCATGAGCAATTGCGGCAAGCATTTTCCAGGGCACGGATTCGCGCAGGCAGATTCGCACGTCGCGATGCCCGTCGACGAACGCCCGATCGACGAAATCCTCGGCAACGACGTCGCGCCGTACGACTGGCTCGGTCTGTCGCTTGGCGCGGTGCTGCCCGCGCACGTCGTCTATCCGCGCGTCGATGCGAAGCCGGCCGGCTTCTCGCGCATCTGGTTGCAGGACATCCTGCGCGGCAAGCTTGGCTTCGAAGGCGCGATCTTCAGCGACGATCTGTCGATGGAAGCCGCGCGCCAGGGCGGCACGCTGACCGAAGGTGCGCAAGCGGCCCTGGAGGCCGGCTGCGACATGGTGCTGATCTGCAACCAGCCGGACGAAGCGGAGAAGGTGCTCGACGCGCTGCGCGTCACGCCGTCGAGGGAATCGCAGCGGCGGCTGAAGCGCATGCGGCCGCGCGGTAAAGCGCTCAGGTGGAGCAAGCTGATGGCCGAGCCACGGTACGCCGAAGCGCAGAGGCTGCTGCGCAGTACGTTTGCATAAAAGGAAATGGCGCCTTGAAGCAATTCAAGGCGCCATTTTTTAACAGCTTCGAACGGTGCGAGCCGCCGTCAAGCTTTGCTTGACAACCGCAGCACGCGCGATCCGATCGCTCAGTTCAAGCGCATGCGCTGCAACTTGTTGTACAGCGTCTTCGGGCTGATTCCGAGTAACGACGCCGCTCGATGCCGCGTGCCGCCGACCGCGTCGAGCGTCGCGCGGATCAGCATTTCTTCGACGTCCGCGAGGGGCGTACCGACGGTCACCTGCACGCGACTGCCGTTCAGATCGCGGCCGTTCGCCGTGCTGGCTTCGTCGGCGCGCAACGACTCGATCACGTCGCCCGATGCCTGATAAGCGCGCCGCACGCGCTCCTGCAGTTCGCGCACGTTGCCCGGCCAGTCGTACGCGAGGCATTCGCGCAGGAAATTCGGCGCCGCCTGCTTCGCGACCTCGGCCGTACCGCGTGCGGTCGCTTCCACATTCAGTTCGTCGACGGCTGCCTGCGCAATCAGCAGCGGATCTTCACCACGCCCGCGCAGCGGTGGCAGCATGACCACGGCGGCTTCGAGGCGCAGCGCGAGGTCCTGATGCAGCGAGCCGTCCGCGACCGCCGCGCGCGGCGGCTTGCGCGTCGACGCGATGAGCCGGAAGTCGGTCACGATCTGGCTGGTACCGCCCACGCGCATGAAGGTCTGCGAATCGAGCGCGCGCAACAGCGCTTCCTGCTGCGTGCGCGGCAGCTCGGTGATTTCGTTGATGAACAACGTGCCGCCGCTCGCCTGTTCGAAGAGGCCCGGCTCGCGCTGCTCGGCGCCGCCGAACGCTCCGCGTTCGTGACCGAGCAGCATGCTGTCGAGCGAGCGATTGAGCCCGCCCGCGGTCGCGCCGCGGCAATCGAACGTGACGAACGGGCCTTTGCGGCGGCGGCTCATGTCGTGCAGCGTGCGCGCGGCGATCTGCTTGCCGGTGCCAGCCTCGCCGGAGATCAGCACCGCGGCTTCTGTCGGCGCAAGACGCTCGATCGTGTCGTACACGTGCTGAATGGCGCCGCTGCGACCGAGCATCGCGCCGAAGCGCCCAAGCTGACGCAGCGCCGCGCGCAGCGCCTGGACCTCCTCGGTCAGCTCATAAGGCCGCGGAATGCGCGCGAGCAGGCTGCGCAGGCGCGGAATGTTGACCGGCTTCAGCAGATAGTCCCAGATACCGTGCCGCAAGCCCTCGATCGCACTCTCGACGGTCGCATTGCCGGTCATCACGATCACCGGAAGCGCGCCGCCCGGCGGATGCGCGGGCAGATGCTGCAACAGATCGAGGCCGCTGCCGTCCGGCAGATTCAGATCGACGAGCACGACGTCGGGGATGAAGCGCGTCAATGCGCCGCGGGCCTCGGCGAGCGTGGTCGCGGTGTCGACTGAAAAGCCGTCGGCGGCGAGGATTGCCGACAGACCGGACAGGCTATTGGGATCGTCTTCAACAATCAGGGCGTGTGGCATGGCGAGCGCAATTTATGAATGGGTCGAATGCCCGGCGCGCCGCCAACGCTGATGGCGCGCACTCCGGGCTCTGAGGGCTCGATGACAGGGCTAAACCAACGGTCCTGGGGCGGTGAAAAAACGACAGCCGCCGGCACTGCGCCTTGAGTCGCGCGGGCCGGCGCCTGTAGTTCCTTCACTGGTCCTGTCAGAAATCCCGGTTGCTATCGAAAAACCGGCGCACTTCGAGTTCCGCCTGTTCACGGGTTTTGCCATAGCGTTCCTGAATCAGACCGGCGAGCTTGTCGGCCCGGCCTTCGGCCTTGGTCAACTCGTCGTCCGTCAGTTCGCCCCATGCGGTCTTCGCCTTGCCGATCATCTGTCTCCATTTACCTTCAGCAATGTCGTTGTTCATGGTGCCTCTCCAGGAGTGGAAAATGAGCGTACTCGCGTAACTCTCTCCACCTAGCAGAGATCGTGCCAAAGGGTGTGGATGAAATCGATCAAGGCCTTGCCGCGCGCGCAACGCGAAATCCGGATGTCGCGATGGTAATTTTGAGAAATTTGCCGGTAAAGTTTTCCTAAACCATACACGGCGCGACAGAAAAGAAAAAGCGCCCAAAAAATTGAGCGCTTTTTGTGCAGGCCGGCAGGGCGCCGGCGCTGGCGGGGTGACGCGGGCGGGCGCTTAGGCGCGGCTGCGGTATTCGTGCGTACGCGTGTCGATTTCGATCTTGTCGCCGATGTTGCAGAAGAGCGGCACTTGGAGTTCGAAGCCGGTGTTCAACTTGGCGTTCTTCAGCACCTTGCCCGACGACGTATCGCCCTTGACGGCCGGTTCCGTGTAGATGATTTCGCGAACCAGCGTGGTCGGCAGTTCGACCGAGATCGCCTTCTCGTTGTAGAACACGACTTCGCAAGCCATGCCGTCTTCGAGGTAGTGCATCGCGTCGCCCATCATTTCGGCTTCGACTTCGTACTGGTTGTAGTCGGCGTCCATGAACACGTACATCGGGTCGGCGAAGTACGAGTACGTCACTTCCTTGCGCTCGAGCACGACGACGTCGAACTTGTCGTCCGCCTTGTACACGGTTTCCATGCCTGCGCCGGTCAGCAGGTTCTTGAACTTCATCTTGACGACGGCGGAGTTACGGCCCGATTTGTTGTATTCGGCCTTTTGCACGACCATTGCGTCTGCGCCGATCATCACGACGTTGCCGGTGCGGAGTTCCTGTGCGGTCTTCATAAAACTGTCCTGTACGAGATAAATAGCTTAACTGTTGCTCAACGGCATACGGCGCAAGCGGCTTCGGCGTTTCGCCCACCGCCTGCCGCGCGCCGCGTGAAGCGGCCGCGCAGCCCGCATGCGTGAAACGGGATCGGCTCGCGGCGAAAACCCGGGGGCGTGATGCCTCGGCGTTCCACCTGTCCGTTACCTGATTTTTACCCTGTTCGGGCGTGTACACGAGTGGCGCCGATCTGCAACACGCCCAAACATACGTCCCTTTTTTGACATTCGCGTGCCCGACCGGAAGATTGGGACGCGTGCTGTGTTTTTCGAGGGGACCGGTCAGACGGGCTGACCATGGGGTAGTTGGTCTAATCGGGCCGCGCTTGCGTCGTCGGCCGTTGGATAACCGCTTATTTTAACTGAGTTTTTGCGAACGAGGTCAGATTTCCGGCGAGATCGCCGACTTGCGCGAGTTCGACCGCCCAGCCCGCGGCGCGCCGTTTCAGGGCCGGATAGTGGCGCTGGAATTCCGCCCAGTCCGGCTGACCAGCGCCGTTCCACGCGTGCCAGAAGCGCTCGAGCGCGGCGCGCGCGTCAGCTGGGAGCGTGCGGGTGTAGTGCGCAAGTGCGGCGTCGAGCTTTGGCAGATGGGCGTCGTCGGCCTGCGGGTAGATGTGCCAGACGAACGGCTTGGCGGCCCACTGCGCGCGCACGAACGAGTCCTCGCCGCGTACGAAATTGACGTCGCTTGCCCATAGCAGTGCGTCGTAGCCAGGCTGTTCGGTGAACGCGAGCGCGTGCGCGCTGAGGTTGCCGAGCGTCGCATGGGTGCCCGCTGCAAACGACGGTAGGCCGAAAAAGCGCGCCAGCGCGCCGGAAATGCGTCCTTCGGGCACCAGCAGCACGATCGGGCTTGCGTTGTCGCGCCATTGTTCGAGCAGGCTGTCGACGGCCGGGTTTTCGTAGGCGAACAGCGACACGACCGTCGCGTCGGCGGGCGGCGGCGCGTGGCCCGTGACGTTGCGCCACCAGTCGGAGCGCGCGGCGGGCGACGCTTCGAACGCGGCGCGCGCCGCGTCGAGATCGCGCTCCTTGAGGACGCCACCGGTGCCGGGGCCGAGTCCGGGGAAAAAGAAGGTCTTGCTGAGTGCGTAGCGCGGATGCGGTGATGGCCGCAGATGAAAATCGGCGATCCAGTCCTCGGCGCTCAGATATTCGAGGTTGAACCAGAGCGGCACGCACGCTCGCTCTGCCATCGCCGCGATATAGACGGGCGGCAGTTCGCAGGCGAACGCCTCGATCACGACGTCGGCGACTTCGAGCGTATCGCCAGCGTGGGACGGCTCGTGCCAATGCTCGACGACGATGCCGTCGAGCGTCTGCCGCGCACGCTCCAGCTCGAGCGACGGGCACAGCCTCCTGAACGCATGCAGATCGTCGACGAACACGCGCACCTGCCAGCCGTGCTCGCGCGCGAGTTGGCGCGCAAGGCGCCAGCACACGCCGATGTCGCCGAAGTTGTCGATCACCGCGCAGAAGATATCGCAGGCGATCGGGTTGGCAGGGGCGGCGGGTGATCCGGAATCGGGCGCGACGGAGGACATGGCGGCTCGGCTGGCTCGGTGACTCCGGCGAACGGAGCGGGTTCGAACGAACGCGTAATGTTCTAAACTGGCGATTCTAAAGCCTCGCTCGCGATCGCGCGCGCCCTTTGTCCGCCATGCGGGCCGCATCGGCGACACGCGACATGACCCCCGGCGCACGATGCCGGGCACCCGGCGGTGCAATCGGTGCAATCGGTGCAATCAGTGCAACCGGTGCAAGCGGCGAGGCAGCGCGAGACAGTCCCACCCCAATCGATCCCGCATGACCGAACCCGAAGCCAGCGACGCCCCCGACACCTTCGAGCCGAAAACAGTGCTCGCCCAACTGCCGCATCTGCCCGGCGTCTACCGCTATTACGACACGAGTGGCGCGGTGCTCTACGTCGGCAAGGCGCGCGATCTGAAGAAGCGCGTATCGAGCTACTTCACGAAGACGCAGCTGTCGCCGCGCATCGCGATGATGGTCACGCGCATCGCGCGCATCGAGACCACGGTCACGCGTTCCGAGGCCGAGGCGCTGCTGCTCGAAAACAATCTGATCAAGGCGCTCACGCCGCGTTACAACATCCTGTTTCGCGACGACAAGTCGTATCCCTATCTGAAGCTGACCGGCCACAAGTTTCCGCGCATGGCCTATTACCGCGGCTCGGTCGATCGCAAGAACCAGTACTTCGGCCCGTTCCCGAGCGCGTGGGCGGTGCGCGAGAGCATCCAGATCCTGCAGCGCGTGTTTCAGCTGCGCACCTGCGAGGACTCGGTGTTCAACAACCGCACGCGGCCGTGTCTGCTGCATCAGATCGGCCGTTGCACGGCGCCGTGCGTCGCGAACATCAGCGAGGAGGATTACGCGCGCGACGTCGCCAACGCGTCGCGCTTTCTGCTCGGCCGTCAGGGCGAGGTGATGAAGGAGCTCGAGCAGAAGATGCATGCGTTCGCGAGCGAGTTGAAGTTCGAGCAGGCCGCGGCGGTGCGCAACCAGATGAGTTCGCTGTCGACGGTGCTGCATCAGCAGGCAATCGAAGTCGGCAGCGACAGCGACGTCGACATTCTCGCGGTAGTCGCGCTGGGCGGCCGCGTGTGCGTGAATCTCGCGATGGTGCGCGGCGGACGACATCTCGGCGACAAGGCGTACTTTCCCACGCACGTGGAAAGCGCGTTGACGGCGGAGGAAGGCGGGCTCGCAGAAGACGGCGATCAGGACGATGCATCGGCGGATGCACGAGCGGCCGCGCCATCGGCCGCGGCGGCGAGCGCCTCGGCCGATGCGCTCGCGATCGCTCAGGACATGCCGTCGGAAGACGAGGACGTCGATGGTAGTGAAGAAGACGCGATCGACGAGGCTGCCGAAGCGACTCCGGACGCCGTCAGCGACGAAGGCGCGGACGAAGGCACCGACGGGAACGCAGGGTCCGGCCCCGCGGCGAAGCGCCGCAACGGCCGCGCGCCAGGCGGCATCGAATCCGAAGTGCTCGAAGCGTTCATCGCGCAGCATTACCTCGGCAATCGCGTGCCGCCGGTGCTGGTGGTCAGCCACGCGCCGGCGCGCGAACTCGTCGACGTGCTGATCGAGCAGGCGGGCCACAAGGTGACCGTACTGCGTCAACCGCAAGGACAGCGGCGCGCGTGGCTCGCGATGGCCGAGCAGAACGCGCGGCTCGCGCTCGCGCGCCTGCTCTCCGAGCAGGGCTCGCAGCAGGCGCGCACGCGCGCGTTGACCGACACGCTCGGCATGGAGTGCGACGACCTCGCGCATCTGCGCATCGAATGCTTCGACATCAGTCACACGATGGGCGAGGCGACGCAGGCGTCCTGCGTCGTCTTTCACCACCACAAGATGCAGTCGTCCGAGTATCGCCGCTACAACATCGCCGGCATCACGCCCGGTGACGATTACGCGGCGATGCGCCAGGTGCTCACGCGCCGCTACGAAAAGATGGTCGCGCAGGCCGCCGCGAATGCGAGCGACGAAGCCGCCGAATCGCAAAGTGACGCGGCCGCCGATCCCGCGCTCGCCGCCGATGCCGCCGAGCCGGCCGCGGCCGGCGGCGTGCTGCCGACCATCGTGCTGATCGACGGCGGCAAGGGGCAGGTGGAGATCGCGCGGCAGGTGTTCACGGAGTTGGGGCTCGATACTGGCATGCTCGTCGGCGTCGCAAAGGGCGAGGGGCGCAAGGTCGGTCTCGAGACGCTGATTTTCGCGGACGGCCGCACGCCGCTCGAACTCGGCAAGGAAAGCGCCGCGCTGATGCTGGTCGCGCAGATCCGCGACGAAGCGCATCGTTTCGCGATCACCGGCATGCGCGCCAAACGCGGCAAGACGCGCCAGACCTCGCGGCTCGAAGAACTCGAAGGCGTGGGGGCGAAGCGGCGTCAGCGCCTGCTGGCGCGCTTTGGCGGCTTGCGCGGCGTGGTGGCCGCGAGCGTCGAGGATCTCGCAAGCGTCGAAGGCATTTCGCAGGCGCTCGCCGAGCAGATCTACCGGCAACTGCATTGAATTGGCGGGCCGCGCCGCGCCGTGATCGGAACGACGGTTCGTCGGACCCGCGGCGTCGCGCTGCGGATGCGCTGGCTGCGAACCACGCGCCGGGGGCGGCTCGCTTGCCGCCGCCGCGCGGCGATGCCTGGGCGCGCTTGCTTGTGGCAGGCCCTGTGACACGGCACAATTGCAACTCACTCGTCAGACGCTGCGCCTGCCCCATGCCGTTTAATTTCCCGATATTCCTGACCTGGCTGCGGATCGTGCTGATTCCGCTCGTCGTCGGTGTGTTCTATTTGCCCGACATGATGATGAGCCCCGCGCACCGCAATCTCGCGGCCGCGACGATCTTCATCCTGGCGGCGCTCACCGACTGGTTCGACGGCTTTCTGGCCCGCAAATGGAATCAGACCTCGGCATTCGGCGCGTTTCTCGATCCGGTCGCCGACAAGCTGATGGTGACCGCGGCGCTGCTCGTGCTCGTGCAACTCACGCGGATCGATTCCGCGATCGCGCTCGTGATCGTCGGACGTGAAATCGCGATCTCGGCCCTGCGCGAATGGATGGCGCAGATCGGGGCGTCGAAGAGCGTCGCGGTGAACTCGCTCGGCAAGTTCAAGACCGCTTGCCAGATGGTCGCGATTCCGATGCTGCTGTTCTATGGCCCGCTGCCGCTCGGTGGCGGCGTGACGGTCGACACGCGCGTGTGGGGCCTGTGGCTGATCTATCTGGCTGCGTTCCTGACGATCTGGTCGATGCTGTACTACATGAAGCTCGCGTGGCCGCAGATTCGCGAGCGCGGCGGCATTGCGTGACGGTGTGAATAGAAGAGCACGGGGGCGCAAAAGTGTGTTCGAACCCCGCACTACTACGAGAGAAATATTTTCTTTAACACAGACGGGCAAAGGGGTTGACACGTTTCAGTCGATTATCCATAATCTCGTTTCTCCGATGCACGCAACGCGAAACACCGGAGACGCAGTAAATGCAGCACAACGCGGGAATAGCTCAGTTGGTAGAGCGCAACCTTGCCAAGGTTGAGGTCGCGAGTTCGAGCCTCGTTTCCCGCTCCAGTATTCGAAGCATCGCGTTGTTTGGCGAAGTAAAAAAGGCAGCGCGGTGAAGCAGTTCAATGCGGGAGTAGCTCAGTTGGTAGAGCGCAACCTTGCCAAGGTTGAGGTCGCGAGTTCGAGCCTCGTCTCCCGCTCCATACATCAGGGGAAGCAGCGCTTCCCTTTTTGTTTGGAAGGCCGCTCGTTCTGAACTTCCAGAGCTTCGGTTCTTCTGGTTATCACCAGATAAATCTGCGAACCCGTGTCCAGGTTCCAGTCCGCTTGTGGCGCGATAGCAAAGCGGTTATGCAGCGGCCTGCAAAGCCGTTTAGGCCGGTTCGACTCCGGCTCGCGCCTCCAGTCTTTGATGTAAAGCGAAAGCCCCGACTTGTCGGGGCTTTTGTTTTTCTGTTCCTCTCTTCGCCAGCCTTGTCGATCGTCGTCATCAAGGTGAGCGGAGCGGTCGATCCGACTGCGTGCCGCAGACGTTCCTCCGAATCGATCAGAAATTGAGCGCGGATTTGATTGACTGCACGGCAGCGGTGTTCAGGAAGCAGTAGTGCTCTTGCGGCGTACCGCCGGACATATACATCGACGAGCGAGAGAGGGCCATCGGGCTGGAACCAGACGCACGAGCAGGTGACGGTGCTGCGGGCGACGCCATCGCACATCTATTTCGAATCGAAGATCTCGGGTTCGACGCAGGCGCCACGCGAAGTGATCGCCGGAGCGGACTGGAGCCGCGAGCGCAGCGTGAACGGCACCGATACAGTCGTGAACCGGCCGTTCGCGTTTCCGTTGTCGCCGGGTAAGAGCGGGACGGTCGAATACGCCGGGCAGCATCCGAACCGGGTATTCGCTTCGCAGAAGTGGAACTCGCAGTATCGGGTGGTCGGAACGGAAACCGTCGAAGTGCCCGCCGGCAAATTCCAGGCGATCAAGATCGAAGCCGAAGGCGACTGGGACGCGCAACTCGAGCCGCGGCAGACGGTCACGCAAGCCAGCCAGGTCGAGCAGGGCGACACCGCGATGATCACGCATGCGCAGAAACTCGGTCCTGTTCAGGCGACAGGACGCACGTATAAAGCGTTTTGGTATGTGCCGGAAGTCGGCCGTTGGGTGAAATCGGTGGAAGAGTATTACGGCAGCAATGGCGTGAGAAACGAGCGCTATACGACCGAACTCGAGTCGTTTAAAAAGAGCGGGCAATAATCGGGTTCAGGCGTTTGATGCGTTCCCGCATTCATTGGGGCAGCGCATTCCGCTCAACGGCGTCTCCGGCGCGCGCACGGGAAGGGCAACGCACGCCGGCGCGCCTCATCCAGGCCGGGCGATAGAATCGCACCATCGTCATCGCCCGTTTTCATTGAAGCCGCATGTATTTCCAACTCACCGGCACTCAGGTCCGCCTGCTCGGCTCGATGCATCTGTTTCCCGCGACGAGCCGTCGAACGCCGCCATGGGTCGCCGAAGCCTATGACTGGGCCGACGCGCTCGTATTCGAGTCCGACCCAGCAACGATCCTGCCGTTTCTCAAAGCCGACGCACACCCCGACGCCGCGCAACTGCGGCCCCTGATGCGCGACGAAGCCTGGACGCAACTGCGGGCGCTGTGGCCGACCGATGGCCTGCTCGCGCCGCTTGAAACACTGCGTCCGTGGGCCGCGCTGATCGTCGCGCCGACGCTGCTGCAGCAGGTCGTCGAGGGTGTCGAGCGGCGCATGTTGCGCTCGGCGCTCGCGCAGGCGAAGCCGTATCGCTATCTCGAGTCCGCGCGGGACGTCGCAGTCGCGCTCGAATCGATTCCGCTCGAAGCCATTGCCGCGGCGCTCGACATGCTGATGGCCGACCGCGGCGAACCGCAGCGCACGCTCGAACGGATGCACGCGGCGTGGCTGGAGGGCGATCTGCACGCGATACAGCAAATCGCCGTCGAAGCGCCGATGTTCAATCTGGCCGGCATCCGTCAGGCGATTCTCGACGTGCGCAATCGCGCGTGGGCCGCGCGGCTGAGCGAGTTGCTGGACGTTCGCGAGCGCACGCTGGTGGTCGTCGGCGCGCTGCATCTATGCGGCCCCGGCAATCTCCCCGACTGTCTCGCGCGACCCGTGCAAGCGGTGTTCTGAACGCGTGCGCGGCTTTCGCGACTGAAAACAGCCGTGTCGACCGCCCGGATGCCAGGCCTGCGCATGCTCGATGACGAGGCGCGCGGCATAATTGCGGATCGTTGCCCGCGCTGTCGCGCATTGACCCTGAAAGCTACCGATGACTGAACCGCAACACACCGCCGCCGCGCGGCTCGCCCAGCTCGAATGGCGCTGGAAGCCGTTCGGGAACCTCACGAGCGTCGAAGTCTATGAGATGCTGGCCGCCCGCAGCGCGGTGTTCGTCGTCGAACAGAACTGCGTGTATGGCGATATCGATGGGCTCGACGTCGAAGCCTGGCATCTGCTTGCGTATGGCACCGGCGACGGTGCGGCGCTGCCGCCGTTGGCCGGCTATCTGCGCGTGTTGTTGCCCGATGCGGCGGATGCCGATGTGCGCATCGGCCGGGTGTTGACGACCGCGCCGTTTCGCGGCATCGGTCTCGGCAATGCGATGCTCGAACGCTCGCTCGCGCAAATCCGTGCGCAGTGGCCCGATACGCCGATCCGTCTGCACGCGCAGGCGCATCTGCAAGGCTTTTACGGTGCGTTCGGCTTCGAGCCGGTCTCGGAGATTCACGACGAAGACGGCATCCCGCATGTGCGGATGCGCGCGCTGTGAACGCGAACGGGTCAGCGGGGCACGTTCGTGGTCGTCGACGCCGCATGCGTGAGCCCGCGTGCCGCTTTTGCATGCCGCTCGGCGCGCAGGCGTCCGCGAGACGACAGCCGCATCCAGTGACGCAGCGCGATCAGCGCGCCGACCACGCTCATCATCGAACCCGGAATCCATAGCAGGAGCCCGCCGATCTGCTGATCGCGCATCGGGCTCAGCCACGTGAACGCGCGGCCGCAGATCGAGTAGATCGGATACAACTCGTGCGTCGTAAAAAAGATGAATGCGCCGAGAACGATCTGCGGCGGAATCGCCGCGATCACGACGAGCACGCGCTTGCCCGGAGACAGACGCGCGGGCGGCGCCGGACGCGGATCGAGTACGAGCCACCAGAACAGCAGGCCGTCGATCGCCATGCTCCAGTTCATTACGCGATAGAGCCGCCAGTCGAGCATCGCGACGAAATGGACCGGCGACAGCAGCCAGAAATAGATCAGCCCGACGAATAGCGTGACCGCGACGACCGGGTGCATGACGACGTCGAGCGCCGTGCGCACGAGCGGTGTTTGCAGCGCGGGCCGCACGAAGCGCTGTCGCCAGCGCAACGGAATTCCCGCGCGCAACGCCGCGCCCGGATACGACAGCGCAATGAAGAACGGCCCGAGATGATGCAGCACCAGATGCTGCAAGCGATGCATGAAGAATTCATGCTCGAAGAAATAATCGAGCCGCGTATGCAGCACGACATACAGCGCGACCAGCCCGAACCAGAATGACAGACGCCGCGCGAACGACAGCCGCGCCTTGCGTGCGCCGCGCACGAACAGGATCGCGGGGATCAGCAACGCGATCACGACGGTCGGCGAAAACTCCCAGGGATCGAGCCAGTAGAGCAGGTTCATGGCGATGGCGCGTGTGGTGGCGGCGGCCCGTCGTGCCGCTTACTTGGTCTGGCCCGGCGACTTGACCGCGAACGGCGCGCTCACTGTTTCGCCGTCGGAGAACTTCAGCGTCAGACGCACGGTGTCGCCCGGCGCGACCTTGTGCTTCGCGTCCTCGAGCATCACGTGATAGCCGCCCGGCGCGATCGCGACCTGGCCATGCGCGGGCACCGTCAGCTTGTCGACCATCACCATCTTCTGCGTCGAACCGTTCGATACGGTTTGATGCAGCATCGCATCGCCGTAGTCGTCACTCGATACATCGACGAGGTCGATCGGCTTGTCGCTCGCGTTGACGAGCGTCGCATAGCCGGCCGCGGGCAGGTTGTTCGGCAGCCAGCGCACCCACGCGTCCTTGATGCTGATCGCGTGAGCATCGGCCGCTTGCGCGGCCGACGCGGCGCCGAGTGACAGCGCGAGCGCGCAGGCGAGGGAAGCGATTGGTTTGAGCTTGATCGTCATGATGGAATGGAGTGGGATCAAAGAAGAATCAGGATTGGTCATCGATGATGCGGCGCAGGTCCTGCGCGATCGCATCGGGCGTGTCGTGATCGGTGGCGAGCAGGCGCGCGCGGCCCCGGCTGTCGAACACATAGACGGCGGAGCTGTGCGTGACCTCGTAGTTGCCGTTCGAGTCGCGCTTTTCCATCTGATAAGCGACACGATAGCGCTTGGCCAGCGACTCGATCTGCCAGTCGGTGCCGGTCAGCCCTTCGGCGTGCTGTGCGTCGAACGCGCCGACATAGTCGTGCAAGGCCCGCGGCGTGTCGCGCGCGGGATCGACGGTGATGAACAGAATGCGCACTTTCTGCGCATCGGGACCGAGCTTGCCGAGCACCTGCATCAGACGGCCCATCGTTTCGGGACAGACGTCCGGGCAATGCGTGTAGCCGAAGTAAACCAGCGACGTGCGACCCCTGAACGACGCGGCGTTGACGGGACGGCCGGTGTCGTCGGTCAAGGTGAAGTCCAGATCCGGCAGGTGGCCGGTCACGTTGGTCAACTGCCACGGCTCGGCGCGCTGTGTGCAACCGGTCAGCGCGGCGAGCGCGACCAGCGTGCCCAGCGCAGTTGCCGCCGCAAACCGGCGTGCCAACCCGTGCATCAAGCGGTGCGTGAGTCGCTTGGGTCGTGAGCGGGACAGGTTCGGCCGCGGGCGCTGGGGTGGCAGGATCGGGAACAAAGCAGGGTTCAATGACTCGATTGAAGAGCAGGCAACACGAATCGATGGAGCAGGCAGGCCGCACCGTCGCCCGATCATGCCGCGCAAGATTCGCGCGCGGCACGCGATTGAGCGAGAGCGTGCAACGATGTCCATCACGCCGACGGTCCGCGTGGCAGCGACTGTAGCGCAAAATTGGCGCCAGCGTCGCGCAGCGCGCCGGGCGCACGATTTGCGGGTCAATTTGACGCAGCTTGCTGAAAGCCGGTTGAAGCCCGATCGTTGCGCTTTTGAACGCAATCGATGGAGGCGGATGAATAGATCGCCCATCGGGCTTGAGTCCCAGCTTACTTTCTCGAAAAATTGACGGATGCGCGGTAAGATGCGCACACTTTTCCGGCCATAGATGGCTGAAAGGCGAACCCAGGCGATGCAAGCACTTCCGGCTGTTCTGTCTCCGAGCGAGACGGCATTTTTCTTCGACTTCGATGGCACGCTCGTCGAACTCGCCCCCACACCGGACGGCGTGCTGGTGCAGCCGCGCGTGATCGACCTGCTGCGCGAACTGCGCAGTCTGACGAATGGCGCGGTCGCGGTGGTGTCGGGGCGCGGCATCGACAGCATCGACAGTTTTCTCGGCATGCCCGATCTGCCGGTCGCGGGTCTGCACGGCGCCGAGCGGCGCGATGCGAATGGCGACACGCAGCGCATCGGCTTTCACGACGAGCGCCTGTTGCGCATGGAGCAGGTGCTCGCGCAGGTCGTCAACGAACATCCGGGCATGCTGCTCGAGATCAAGGGCGCGGCGCTCGCGCTGCACTACCGCAACGCGCCGGACCGCGAGCCGGTCGCGCGCGAGGCGACCGAGCGGCTCGTCGCCGATTACCCCGCTTCTTACGTGCTGCAGCCCGGCAAGATGGTCTACGAGATCAAGCCGAAGGACGTCGACAAGGGCCGCGCGACGCGCGCGTTCCTCGACGAGCTGCCGTTCACCGGCCGCACGCCGATCTTCGCCGGCGACGATCTGACCGACGAGAAGGGCTTCGCGGTCGTCAACGAGCGCGGCGGTCTGTCGATCAAGGTCGGCGCGGGCGAAACGATGGCGCACACGCGCGTCGAATCGGTGTCGTCGCTGCTCGACTGGCTCGAAACCATCGTCGCGGCGGCGCGCGGCGCATGACGCCGGTGGCCCCGTTCAACGAAAACAACATATTGCATCGGGAATCGCGCTTCATGAGCCGACTGATCATTGTTTCGAACCGGGTGGCGCCTATTTCGGAGGGCGGTCCGGCGGCGGGCGGTCTGGCGGTCGGCGTGTACGACGCGCTGAAGGAGACCGGCGGCATGTGGTTCGGCTGGAGCGGCGACGTGCTGAGCTCCGGCCAGCCGCAGATCAAGCTCGAGGAGCGCGGTCCGGTGACTTTCGCGACCGTCCCGCTGATGCGGCGCGATTACGACCAGTACTACCGTGGTTTCTCGAACGCGACGCTGTGGCCCGCGTTCCACTATCGATCCGACCTGCTGCATTACGACCGGCACGACTTCGAAGGCTACTGCCGCGTCAACGCGTGGCTCGCGCAGCAACTCGTGCCGCTCCTGCGCGAGGACGACGTGATCTGGGTGCACGACTATCACCTGATTCCGTTCGCTCAGGCGCTGCGCTCGGCAGGCGTGAAGAACCGCATCGGTTTTTTTCTGCACATTCCGTTTCCGGCCGCGCAGGTGCTGCTGACGGTGCCGCCGCATCGCGAGCTCGTCGAGGCGCTGTGTTCGTTCGACCTGCTCGGCTTCCAGACCGGTCCCGATCTGCGCGCGTTCTGCGACTACGTGATCAACGAGGCGGGCGGCTCGATCGACGCGTCGGCGAAAGGACCGCTGAGTGTGCATGCGTTCGGCCGCACGTTGCGCGCCTCTGCGTATCCGATCGGCGTCTATCCGGACGAGATCGCCGAGCTCGCGAAGGCGGGCGAACGCGGCAAGCCGGTGCGCACGATGAAGGCAACGCTGCATTCGCGCAAGCTGATCATGAGCGTCGACCGGCTCGATTATTCGAAGGGGCTGGTCGAGCGATTCCGCGCGTTCGAGCGCCTGCTCGAGCATACGGCCGCGCAGCGCAACAAGGTGTCGTTCCTGCAGATCGCCCCGCCCACGCGCGCCGACCTGCACGCGTATCAAGACATCCGGCTACAGCTCGAAGGCGAGTCGGGACGGATCAACGGACGTTTCGCCGAGCTGGACTGGACGCCGATCCTATACATCCACAAGCAGTACGAGCGCTCGGTGCTGGCGGCGCTGTTCCGTGCCGCGCACGTCGGCTATGTGACGCCGTTGCGCGACGGCATGAACCTCGTTGCGAAGGAATACGTGTCGGCGCAGGATCCGGAGAATCCCGGCGTGCTGGTGCTGTCGCGCTTCGCGGGCGCGGCGCAGGAGCTCGACGGCGCGCTGATCGTCAATCCGGTCGATATCGACGGCATGGCCGAAGCGCTCGCGCGGGCGCTCGACATGCCGCTCGCCGAGCGCCAGGGGCGCTATCGCGACATGATGGCGCAGCTGCGCGAGAACAACGTGTCGGTGTGGCGCGATAACTTCATGCGCGATCTGCAGAGCGTCGAGGGCGCGAAGCGCGCCGGAAGCGGCAAAGCGCACGCGGCCACGGGTGCGGCGGGCGCCGCGCGCAAGAGGGCGGCGCGCGAGAGCGTGACCGGCTAAGCCAAGCCGGGCCGCGAGCCAGACAGCCAAAAGCCGCTCCAGGGAGCGGCTTTTTTTCAAGCGATGCGCAGCGCGTGGACCAGGCGTGCGTCAGGCTACGTGCTGTTCGTCGACCTTCTTGCCGCCGATATGCAGCGTCTGGCCCTTGCCATACTGCTTCGAGAGCAGGTCGCGATAGAGGCCCGGACGCTGGCGCAGTTCTTCCGGCGTGCCGTCGTCGATGACCTTGCCGGCGCTCATCACGATGATCCGGTCGAAGTTGTTCAGCGTCGACAGACGGTGCGCGATCGCGATCACGGTGCGGCCGACCATCAGGCGGTCGAGCGCCTTCTGGATCGCTTCCTCGGACGCGCTGTCGAGCGCGGACGTGGCTTCGTCGAGCAGCAGGATCGGCGCGTTTTTCAGAATCGCGCGCGCGATTGCGATGCGCTGGCGCTGACCGCCCGATAGCTTCACGCCGCGGTCGCCCACGATCGTGTCGTAGCCTTCCGGCATCGCTTCGATAAAGTCCACGCAACGCGCCTCGCGCGCGGCGGCGAACACTTCCTCGCGGCTCGCGTCCGGGCGGCCGTACGCGATGTTCTCGTACACCGTGCGATGGAACAGCGAGATGTCCTGGGGCACCAGCGCGATCGCGTGGCGCAGGCTGTCCTGGGTAATCGACGCGATGTCCTGGCCGTCGATCTTGATCGCGCCACCCTGGGTCTCGTAGAAGCGCTGCAACAGCGCGAGCACGGTCGATTTGCCGGCGCCCGACTTGCCGATCAGCCCGACGCGCTGACCCGGTTCGATATCGAGGTCGAAGTGATCGAGAATCGGCCGGCGGCGCGGATAGGCGAACGTGACGCTGTCGAACGTGACGCGGCCGCCCTGCGGCACAAGTTCGGTCGCGTCGTCGCGATCGGGCATGCCGTGCGGTTCGAGCAGCGTGCGCACGGCCTCTGCGAGTCGCGCGACGTGCTGCGTGACGTCGACGAGCGCGACGGCGAGATCGCGCGTGCCGTGCAGGATCGTGAAGCCGAGCGAGCTGACGAGCACGATGTCGCCCGAGGTCGCGCGGCCCTGGTCCCACAGCCATAGCGCCCAGCCTAGCAGGCCGGCCGACAGCAGCGCGGTGACCACGGCGTGCAGCAGACGCAGCTTTTCCAGGTACAGCAGGCTTTGCTGGCGCGCGTCCATTTCCGACTTGACCGTCGAAGCAAAGCGGTGCTGTTCGCGGAACGTCATGCCGAACGCGCGCACGAGCCCCATATTGCTGATCACGTCGACAAGCTCGCCGTCGACCGATGCCGCCTTGGTCGCGAAATTATGGTGACGCGCGGAACCGCGGCCCGCGAGCTTGTACAGCACGACCGACAGGATCGCCGAGCACAGCATCAGGCCGGCGGCCATCAGCGGGTTCACCGCGATGATCATCACGATCGCGCCGAGCACCGCGATGCACGGCGGCAGCACGTTCCACGCGGTGGTGTTTTCGGCGGTGTAGACGGCGTTCGAGGTCGCGGTGATCCGGCTTGCCAGCATGCCGGGCTGCTTTTCGGCGTAGTAGGTCGGCGAGTGGCCGCTCAGGTACTGAAACAGGTCGCGCCGCAAATCGCCTGTCACGGCGACGAACGTGTGCGCGGCGAACCAGCCGCCGATCCGCCACAACAGGTTGTCGGCAGCGATCAGGCCGACGAGGATCGCGAACGCGCCCCACAGCGGTCCCGGATGATGCCTGCCGCCGCCGAGCACGTCGATCAGATGTTTGATCGCGTACTGCGAAGCGAGTGCACAGCCCACGGCCGCAAACACGCTGCACAACACGATCGCATGCGCGAGCGGATGGCGGCGGATAAAGCGGAAGAGAAACGCAAGTGGCCGGTGCGCATAGCTCGCGAGCTTGGCGTTCTGGGCGTTACGCTGGGCGATGGTCAAGTGTTCCAATTGAGCTGAGATCGATGTGTTGCGGGTTGTGCATGCAATGCGCGGACCACACGGACAAGCATGGCTCTGCGTGAAGCCGATGCTTCGCATTGTAAACATGCAAAGGCGATTGCGCCCTGTGTATCCGGGCTTTGACGCGATTGATTTCGCGATGGACCTCCGCGATCTGCGTCGTCCCGACACACCAGCCGACGGGCCATTCAGGCAGATTGCGGAAAATTTCGAGATATGATTACAGATTGCATTCGACCGCGCTGCGGCAATTTTGCAATTCCTACCGGCAACGTTGATGGGCGAGAGCTCACAGACACGGTACCGCCGCGCCTCCCGAAACCTCGTGCATACTGTAGAACTGTCTTTGAAAACAAGGGTTTGCAAAGTGTTTCGCATTTGTAACAACGTAAAGACTTTGAAATGCTGCGGTGCTGCAACAATCCAGGCATCGATAATGCGTGCTCGTTAGCCCGGCAATTTTTCTGACAGTTTGTCAACGTCGGTGCAGCGGGCGCGTTTACTCGCACATGCCCAGTCGCTGATCCACTTGTCCGGGCTCGTTACCAAGCGATCCATCGCAGGATTTCTCAAAAGAATCAGGCCCGCGCCGGCATTTCCGGCCAGACTGCCCTGGCGAGCAAGCGAGTCGCTTTTTCCAAATGCAGTACTTTTGCCTGATTTTTTACTAGGAGTTCGTCAATATGCGAATCGCTCAAATCGCTCCGCTGCACGAGGCGGTTCCTCCCAAGCTGTACGGTGGTACGGAACGCGTGGTGTCCTATCTGACCGAGGCGCTGGTCGAGCAGGGCCACGACGTCACGCTGTTTGCAAGCGGTGATTCGCAAACCTCGGCGAAGCTCGAAGCTTTCTGGCCGCAGGCGCTGCGCCTCGACCCGACGATCCGCGACGTGATGGCGCCGCACATGCTGCTGCTCGAAGAAGTGCGCCGCCGCGCGGACGAATTCGACGTGCTGCATTTCCACATCGACTACTACCCGTTCTCGCTGTTCGCGCGTCAGCCTGTGCCGTTCGTCACGACGCTGCACGGCCGTCTCGATCTGCCTGAGCTGCAGCCGATCTTCAACACGTTCAATGACGTGCCGGTCGTGTCGATCTCGGACAACCAGCGCATTCCGCTGCCGCAGGCGCACTGGCTGCAAACCGTCTATCACGGTTTGCCGGAAGACGTGCTCAAGCCGATTCCCAACGTCGAGCCCGGCTACCTCGCATTCCTGGGTCGCGTCTCGCCGGAGAAGGGGCTTGACAGGGCGATTCGCATCGCCGGGCAGGCAGGCATGAAGCTCAAGGTCGCCGCCAAGATCGACAAGGCCGACCGTGCCTACTACGAAGAAGTCATCAAGCCGCTGATGTCGTTGTCGCACGTCGAGTACATCGGCGAAATCGGCGAAGCTGAAAAGCGCGAGTTTCTCGGCAATGCGCACGCACTGGTGTTCCCGATCGACTGGCCGGAGCCCTTCGGTCTCGTGATGATCGAGGCGATGGCTTGCGGCACGCCGGTGATCGCGTTCAATCGCGGTTCGGTGCCGGAAGTGATCGAAAACGGCGTGTCGGGTTTCGTCGTCGAGGACGAAATCAGCGCGGTCGCCGCCGTCAAACGTCTGCACACGCTGCCCCGCGCTGGCGTGCGCAAGGCGTTCGAGGCGCGCTTCTCGTCGAAGGTGATGGCGCAGAACTACGTCGCCACCTATGAAGAGCTGCTGCGCCGCAAACATCGCACGGTGCTGCGCGAAGTCAACGCGGGCTGATTGGCGATTGTTTCGCGGTAGATAAAACGCTGTCGGCAGGAACCCGTTGCACGCTTCCCTGCTGCTCTGAACGCCCCGCCAGCACGTCGCCGGCGGGGCGTTGTTGCATGCGCGCTGCGTTTTTCGTCGGTGCACAACTGAAAATACGGGTTTCCGCGCGGCGCGAACGAGCCAGTCTCGGTAATATCCCTATAATTGCCGTGCCGCAAATTGGGCTGCGGTGCCGCCGACGACAGGAGGATGCCTTGGCGAGAACGAAAGAGACGCGCGCGAACGCCGCGCCCGGCGCCGGAACGATTTTTACGTTGCGCGCCATCGGTCTCGTGCTCGCTGCCCGCTGGTTTTTCTCGATGTCCGAGATGAAGCTGACCACCGCGCTGACCGCGATGGCGTCTTCACCGTGGGCATGTATCAACCTCGTTTTTCTGTTCCTGCTGATCTTCCTGCCGGGCGCGCGCGCCGTCGCGGAGCGTCCGTTCCATCCGTTGCCGCAATGGCTGCGTCAGGCGCTGCGCCTGTTCGCGTTCCTCGGGTTTTTGTTTGCGCTGTGGTCGGTCGGCGCGTTCGTCGCGAGCGCAGGCTGGCGTCGCGCGATGCAGGCGGTCGCGGCCAGCAACGGTTGGCTCGTCGCGGCGCCGGTGCTGTATGCGATCGTCTTGTGGATCTGCCGGCCGCTGCCGTTGTGGCGCACCAATGTGGCGGCGCGGCGCTTCGCGATCGGCCGCTATGCGGTGTCGCTCGATCCGCTGACCCGCACCGTCGTCGTGTGGGCTGAGCGGCGCAAGGTGGGGCAATACGATGCGCGCGAATTGTCGGTGCGCTGGGCGAGCGGTTCCAATGCGCGCGCGACGCCGGCGCCCGCGGTCGCGTTCGGCGCGCCGGGCAAGGCCGGCGCGTCAGCGGCGCCGATAGGGGCGGTCGCGGCGCCCTCGCTTGCGCGCAGCGCGTTCGGCGTACGTCCGAAGGTCGAGTTGCTGTGGGATTCGCCGGCCGCCGCGGGTCATAACCGGCAGACCGTTTTCCGCGCCGCGCTGACGACCGAAGGCGATCGCGTCGCCGCTCGCGCGCTCGACACGACGCTGCGCCAGGTCTGACGCTGCATGTTTTGTGCTATCGGTCACATCGCGTGGCCGCTGCACGCATCCCGAAGCGAAGCTTCGTCGATAATGCAATCAAGGCGCCCGGCCTGCAGGCGGGCGAGTGGGACACTCATCGATCATATTGCGTCTTTCGCAGGAGTCGCCATGCTGGTTCGCTGGTTGCTTGCCGCCCTTCATCTGCTCGCTTATGGTTTTGCGCTCGCGTCGATTCTCAGACGCACGTGGTCGCTGCGTCGCGCGTCGGTGCCCGCCGCGTTGCGTTCGGTGTTCCGCGCCGATTCACGCTGGGGCATCGCCGCGCTGGTGCTGATCGTGACCGGCCTGATGCGCATGTTCGGTAGCTATGAGAAGGGCGCCGACTACTACCTGCACCAGCCGCTCTTTCACGTGAAGATGACGTTGCTCGCGCTGATCCTGATCCTCGAAGTGCCCACGATGCTCGGCCTGATGCGCTGGCGCGCGTCGATCCGCAGCGGCGCGGCGCCGAATCTGAAGAAGGCGCGATCTTACGCGCATTTCAGCGTGATCCAGACCGTGCTGCTGGTTCTGATGGTGTTTGCCGCGACCGGAATGGCGCGCGGCATCGGGTTGCCCGCTGGCGCGGTGTAGCGCGGCGGGCCTTCTATTGCCAGGGGCTTGGTGGCGCCAGGCGTGGCATCGTTTGCCGCGAAGCCTGGTGCATGCCTGCGTCGCGCTAGCCGACCAACAAGCCAGAATCGTCGACCCGGTCGGCTTTGACCTTTGCCGACTCGCGCACGAGCTCCGGCTCGCCGAGACCCTTGATCAGCTCCAGCGCCTGACGCTCGAACAAGCGACGGTACAAGCCGTTGTCGCGTTTGATCAGCGCGTCGTGGCTGCCTTCCTCGATCACCTTGCCCTTGTCGAGCACGAGGAGCCGGTCGAGCGCACGCACCGTCGACAGCCGATGCGCGACCACCAGCGTCGTGCGCCCCTGCATCAGCCGCTCCATCGCGCGCTGGATCAGCACTTCGCTTTCGCTGTCGAGGCTCGACGTGGCTTCGTCGAGAATCAGGATCGGCGCGTCGGCGAGAAAAGCCCGCGCGATCGCGACGCGTTGACGCTCGCCGCCCGATAGCTTGATGCCGCGTTCGCCGACCAGCGTGTCGTAGCCGTTCGGCAGCGCGGCGATGAAGTCGTGCGCGCTCGCGAGCCGCGCGGCCCGCTCGATGTCGGCGCGGCTCGCGCCGGGCCGTCCATACGCGATGTTCTCGGCAAGCGAGCGGTGAAACAGTAGCGGCTCCTGCTGGACGATCGCGATCTGGCTGCGCAGCGACGCTTGCTGGACCTGCGCGATGTCCTGGCCGTCGATCGTGATCCGCCCGCCCGAAATGTCGTGAAGGCGCTGGATCAGCTTGATGAAGGTCGTCTTGCCCGAGCCGGAATGACCGACCAGCCCGACGCGCTCGCCCGCCGCGATGCGGATGGAAAAGTCGTCGTAGAGCGGCCGGCTGTGCGCGCCATAGTGAAACGACACCTGCTCGAAGCGGATCTCGCCGTCGCGGATCGCGATGGCGCCGGCGCCGGGACGATCCTCGACGCCGAGCGGCTGACTCTCGAGCGACACCAGTTCCTCCATGTCGTTGACCGAGCGCTGCAGGTTACGGATGTGCATGCCGATGTCACGCAGATAGCCTTGCAGCATGAAGAACATCGTCAGCGCGAACGTGATGTCGCCGACGCTCGCTTCGCCGCGTGCCCACAGCAGTAGCGCCACGCCGAGAATCGCCGCCTGGATCGCGGCCAGCATGCCCCCCTGGAGGCCGCCGTTGAGCGTGCCGCGCACCCACGTGCGGCGTGTGCGTTGCCGCCATTTGCCGATCACGTGCGCGAGGCGCGCTTCCTCGCGCGCTTCCGCGCCGAATGCCTTGACGACGCCGTTGCAGCTGACCGCATCGGCGAGCGCGCCGCCCATGCGTGTGTCCCACGCGTTCGCGAGACGCGCGGACGGCGCGACGAAGCCCAGCGATACCGTCACGGTCACGCCGATGTACAGCAACGAGCCGATGCCGACGACGTTGCCCATCATGGGCCAGCGCGAGCCGAGCAGCAGGGTCGCGCCGATCAGCATCACCAGCGATGGCAGCAGCGCGATCAGCAGCGTGTCATTCAGCAGGTCGAGCGCCCACATGCCGCGCGTGATCTTGCGCACGGTCGAGCCGGCGAAGCTGTTCGCGTGCCAGTCGGTCGAAAAGCGCTGCACGCGATGAAACGCCCGCGCGGCGATCTCGCTCATCATCTTCAGCGTGAAGCGGATGATGTTGAAGTACACGCCCTGGCGCAGCAGCGTCGCGGTGAGGCCGAGCGCGGCGAGCGCGCCGAAGGCCGCGAGCGCGTGATGCCAGATGGGCGCCGACGACGCCGGACCGGCCGCGATCGCGTCGACGAGACGTCCGGCGAAGACCGGCGTCAGGATGTCCGCGCCCGCCGTAAACAGCGCGAGCGCCGCGATCACGACGATGCGCCCCGGCTGTTGCGCCCAATGACGGAAGGTGAAGCCGAGGACATCCTTGAAGGCTTGTCCGCGAAAGTCGAGTTTTCTGTTGGCCATTTGCTTTGGGCCCGGCGAAGCACGAGCGCGCCGAGATTCCAGTCAGAAGCGAAAAAGGGGTAGACAGCCAGCGGATGCCGGAATCCGCGCGGGAACGCGCGAAAAGATACGACGGCAAACAACGGCAACGGAACAACGGACTGTCTGGAATGAACGCGGTGCGCCTGCCGAGGCGGCGGCGCATCAGCGACGACGCTGCGGCTTCAAGGTCGCATCGGTCGTGGCGGACGGGCCGGCGGTCGTGGAACCATGCGGGGGAGCGCGCGATGCACTGCAAACATGTGGCGCCTCCCTGAGATGGTTCAAGATGGAGAAACCGGACGGAGCCGGACCGGGCGAATGCCCGTTTGCCGAATATAGCAATAGTGCGGGGCGCTCGCCAACCTACGGAACGACGTGGTTCTATAGCCAACGATCTCTCGTATGGCGCACGCGACGTATTTGCCGGCAAATAGAAAAAGGGCTTACGCATTGCTGCGTAAGCCCTTTTGTCTTCGGTGATCGACACACCAAGAATCTGGTGGGTAGTACTGGGATCGAACCAGTGACCCCTGCCGTGTGAAGGCAGTGCTCTACCGCTGAGCTAACCACCCGAAGAGATCGAAATTATGTCAGGGAATTTAGGGTTCGTCTAGTCTTTTTTAAGCAGTTTGCTCATCAGTTGCTGGCGCGGGTTCAAGACGCCATACGCTCGCGCCTTTGAGCGCCTTGTCGAGATCGTCGAGTACGGCTTCGTGCGCGGTGCTTTCGTCGTCGCTCGCAGCGATCACGACCAGCTCCAGCGAGTCGAGCGCGACACGCGGAGCATGTGTATCGCCGCCGGCCTGCGCTTCGCCGAGCATGTCGATGACGAGGCTTTCCTGACCGCGCGTCATCGCCAGATAGACCTCGGCAAGCAGTTCCGAGTCGAGCAGCGCGCCGTGCAGCGTACGGTGCGCATTGCTGATGCCGAAGCGGTCGCACAGCGCATCGAGCGAATTGCGCTTGCCGGGGAACATCTGCTTGGCTTGCGCGAGCGTGTCGATGATCTCGCCGCAGTGCATGCTCACTGGCGGCAGACCGAGCAGCGCGAACTCGGCGTCGAGAAAGCCGATGTCGAATGGCGCGTTGTGGATGATCAGGTCCGCGTCCTGGATGAAATCGCGGAACTGGTCGATGACCTCCGCGAACTTCGGCTTATCGCTCAAAAATTCCGTGGTGAGGCCGTGCACCGCGAGCGCGCCCGGATCGCTGTCGCGCTCGGGGTTGATATAGAAGTGCAGGTTGTTGCCGGTCAGCCGGCGGTTCACGAGCTCGACGCAACCGAGTTCGAGAATCCGGTCGCCGCCGCGGGCGTTCAGGCCGGTAGTTTCGGTATCGAGGATCAGTTGACGCATGTCGGATTAGCCTGCTTCGAAAAAATTGCGGAAAAAAAGCGGGGAGGGCGGCGCGCGGTGTTGCCGATGCGCGCACGCTCTTTAGATCTCGGCGAGCGATGCCACGCCGCGATTGGCCAACTGATCGGCGCGCTCGTTTTCCGGGTGGCCATTGTGGCCGCGCACCCAGCGCCATTCAATCTCGTGTTGCGCGACGAGCGCATCGAGCCGCTTCCACAGATCGGCGTTCTTGACCGGCTGTTTCGCCGCGGTGACCCAGCCTTTCTTCTTCCAGCCGTGAATCCACTCGCTGATGCCTTTCTGTACGTACTGCGAGTCGGTGTGCACGATCGCCTTGCACGGGCGCTTCAACGCCTCGAGCGCGGAAATCACGCCCATCAGCTCCATGCGATTGTTGGTCGTGTTGGCCTCGCCGCCGAACAGTTCTTTTTCCTGGCTGCCGAAGCGCAGCAACGCGCCCCAGCCGCCAGGGCCGGGATTGCCCTTGCAGGCGCCGTCGGTATAGATGTCGATGTGATCTGGAGTCATTCGGTGTGGTTTCGTGTGTTCGGGGTGGCGGCGGGCGCGAGGCCTGCCGCGAGCACGGGCTTTTTCACTTTGAGCGGCCCGACGAGACGCATGCCGCGCACGCGCTTGATCGCCTTGATCATGTAGGTGGCGCCGAAAATCGGCCACCAGCGGTCGCCGGCGGCTTCCATGAAGCCGTAACGCGCGAGCCATTGATCGCTCGCGAGCGGCGGACGATAGCAGCCGAAGCGCCCGCGTTCAAGGTCGAAGCCGAGCAGCTTGATCCAGTCCTTCAGGCGCGTGAACGCGATCAGATCGACGGCGGAGGGCACGAACGGGCGGCCTGTCATCTTGCCGATCGACTGCCGTACTCCCCACAGCGACAACGAGTTGAAGCCGAGGATGATCAGTTGGCCTTCGGGCACCAGCACGCGTTCGGCTTCGCGCAGCAGCCGGTGCGGGTCGCTGGTGAATTCGAGCGTATGCGGCATCACGAGCAGGTCGACGCTTTGCGCTTCGAACGGCAGATCGAGCAGGTCGCACCAGACCGCGCTGCGCCCGGCCGGCGCGTGCAGACCAAGGGCGCCTCGCGCGGCGTTCGCGGGGTTGTCGTCGCCAGCGTTGCCCGCGCTGCTGATGCCGCTCACGCTGCCACGACGTGCCCAGCGCGGATACGTATACGGCGCGCTCGCGCCGCTCGCCGCGTCGAGCACGAGGCCGCGGCACGGCATGCGGTTCTCGCGCAGCGCGTCGAGCTGCGGCAGGCCGAGTTGCAGCGCATGATAGCCGAACACGTCCGACACCACGCGATCGAGCTGGGTTTGCTCCCAGTCGAGCACGTAGCGGCCTGGCGGCGAATCGGTCCAGGCGGGCCAGTCTATAATCGCTCGGTCAGTCATATTAAAAATGCGTCGCCTATGAATGCGCTCGAGTACGTACCGGTCCCGGCGTTTGAAGACAATTACATCTGGGTCATTGCCGACGGACACCACGCGGTCGTCGTCGATCCGGGCGAAGCCGCCCCTGTGCGCGCCTGTCTGGCCCAACGAGGCTGGCGGCTGAGCGCTATTTTACTCACGCACCATCATCAAGACCACGTCGGCGGGGTGGCCGATCTGCTGAACGGCCAGGACGTGCCGGTCTACGGCCCCGCCGGCGAAGCGATCGCGCACCTGACACATCGTCTCAAAAGTGGCGATCACGTGACGATCGCTGCTCCCGCACTTGAATTCAGCGTGCTCGACGTGCCCGGTCACACGAGCGGACACATTGCCTATTTCCAGGCGGCCGATACGCGCGGCACGCCGCACGTGTTTTGCGGCGACACACTGTTCGCGTGCGGTTGCGGGCGCCTTTTCGAAGGCACGCCGCAGCAGATGCTGAACTCGCTCGATGCGCTCGCCGCGCTGCCCGGCGCAACCGAAGTGCACTGCGCACACGAATACACGCTGTCGAACATTCGCTTCGCGCTCGCTTGCGAGCCGCACAATGCCGAACTGCAGGCGTGGCGCGACAAGGCAAACGAATTGCGCGCCCGCCACCAGCCGACGCTGCCGACCACGATCGCGCACGAGCTCGCGGTCAATCCGTTCCTGCGCGCAGGCGAGCCGGCGATCCAGTCGAACCTCGAAGCACGATTGCACGAAACGGTGTCTGACCGGCTGAAGGCCTTCACATTGATGCGCGAATGGAAGAACCGCTTCCGTTGATCCGGAGCGCATTCGGCGGTTCTTCACGCGATGAATCGGAAAAATTCGCCAAGCCCCAGATTTGGTTGATTTTTTTCTTGATTTTCCAATTGACGGAAACGTTGACGTTTCGTACTATCGGCTGCAAATTCCAGCCCTTGTGGAAACCGAGACGTTCATGCGATTTATCTTAAGTGCGTTATTGGTCCTGACACTCGCCGCGTGCGCGAGTCAGGGACCGACGACGAATACCGCCACTAACCCCGCCAGCCAGCAGGCCGTAGCCGACGCCCTTCGCAAGAACGCCACCGCTAAAGAAACCATCAACGTCGACCAGAGCTCCGTCAATCAGTTGACGAGCCAGGACGCCGATCTGTGGGGCCGCATTCGCCGTGGCTTCCAGATGCCGGACCTGCAGAGCGACCTCGTCGACATGCAGCTGAACTGGTATCTGCAGCGTCCCGATTACGTGCAGCGCATGACCGAGCGCTCGCAGAAATACCTGTATCACATCGTCGAGGAACTTGAGTCGCGCCATATGCCGACCGAGCTCGCGCTCTTGCCGTTCATCGAGTCTGCATATAGCCCGCAGGCTTTGTCGGTCGCCAAGGCTGCGGGTATGTGGCAGTTCATGCCGGGCACGGGCCGGACTTACAACCTGAAGCAGAACATGTGGCAGGACGAGCGCCGCGACGTGCTTGCGTCGACCAGTGCCGCGCTCGACTACCTGTCGAACCTGCACGACATGTTCGGCGACTGGCAACTCGCGCTCGCTGCGTATAACTGGGGCGAGGGCAACGTGCAGCGCGCGATCGCGCGCAACGAGGCGGCGGGTCTGCCGACCGACTACATGAGCCTGCGTCTGCCGAACGAAACGCGCAACTACGTGCCGAAGCTGCAAGCGGTCAAGAACCTCGTGATGAACCCGCAGATGTACGGGCTCACCCTGCCGTCTATTCCGAACCACCCGTACTTCGTGACGGTCACGACCTCGCACGACATCGACGTCGACGTCGCCGCGCGGCTAGCCAATATGTCGACGGACGAGTTCCGTTCGCTGAACCCGTCGTTCAGGAAGCCGGTGATTCTCGGCGCGACGCAGCCGCAGATTCTGTTGCCTTTCGACAACGCGTCCGCGTTCGAGCGCAATCTGAAAACGTACTCGGGCTCGCTGTCGTCGTGGACGACCTACACGGTCGATGCACGCGCGACGCCCGCGGCGATCGCACAGAAGATCGGCGTCGACCCCGACACGCTGATGGAAGTGAACAAGATTCCGGTCGGTATGCGCCTGAAGCCGGGCTCGACGATCGTCGTGCCGCGCGGCTCGGACGACGACGAGGACATCAGCGCCGACGTCGCCGAAAGCGCGGTGCTCGCGATGGAACCCGACGTACCCGACACGCGCAAGATGCTGATCCGCGTGCGTCGCAATCAGTCGATGGCGGCCATCGCGGTGCGCTACGGCGTGTCGGTCGGTCAGCTGAAGGCGTGGAACAGGACGCATCGCGATCAGGTTTCGCGCGGCCAGGTGATCGTGCTGCACGTGCCGGTCGGCAAGCCGGTACCCAGCGAGCCGGGTCCGGAAAAGATTGCCGCCGACGTGCAAGGCGGCAGTGTGCAGAAGATTGGCGTCCACGTCGCAGACACACACGGTGAATCGCGCTACGATAAGAAGAAAGGGCGCGGCCACTCCGCCATCGTCAAGGTCTCCGAGCCGGGCGGCAAGGGTAACAAGCCGGCGGCGCCCGTTGCCAGCAAGGGCAAGGTCGAGAAGGTCTCGGCCTCGGAGCCCGGCAAGGCGTCGAAGGCCGCGGCTGAGAGCCGCCCGAAGACCGTGGCCAACGCGAAGAAGAAGGGTAAATAGACCAATAGCGGCTCTCACGGTAGTGACCACATGCGTTGCGGGGGCAGCGCATGGATTGCGCTCCGATCACGTACCGTGTTCATCCAACGCCGTCACCTCAGGGTGACGGCGTTTTTCATTGGTGCGCCAGGCATGGCGCGTAGCGCCGTGACTGGCGCTGTCCGACCCGCTGTGGTGGCGAGCCGGATGACTTGGGGGTGAAAGTCCTCTGCACACCCGGCAAGGGGAAGTGCTAGCTGAACGGCAAGGGTGTCCGTCGTAAGGCGGAATCTG
>NZ_CADFGP010000024.1 GCF_902833905.1 Paraburkholderia tuberum STM678
TGCTGAGTAGGCTTTCATTCACCCTGATTTTACCGCCCCCGGACCATGTCTATAAGATTCAGATAACACGACAAGTAGTCTGACGCCGGGGGAGATTCCGAGGCGAACAGATGCGTGAAGATCTGTTTCTCCTCGAAAATATTTGAATCTGAATGCCGACCAACTGATTCGAAGGGCTCCTTGTCTCGCGGCGAAGCTTTGCCTCGCCAGCTCCTAAGCGGACATCTCCACAGGATCGGCCGTGGCGCCGCTTTTCTTTTGACAGCGGTATTCCGTCGCCGACATCGAGAATTGCCTCCTGAACACTTTCGAAAGCCGCTCGCCATTCGTCAGTCCAACCCTGCGAGCGATCTTGTCTATCGGCAAGTCGCTTCTGGCCAACAGTTCACAACTGAGATCGAGGCGCGCTCGCAAAAGATATTGCGACGGTGTCACTCCCATCTCGCGCTTGAACAGACGCAGGAAGTTCCGCTCGCTCATCGCCACCGTACGAGCCGCGTCGCCTATTGAAACCGGGCGTCCGCAATTTCGCTCGAGCCAGCGCGCGGATTCCTGTGCCTTTTCCGCCTGCGTGTTCGTTCCCATGGTGCTCAGCATGGTCGTCAAATTCTGATCTTTGGAGACGGTGAAGTGATCGGCAACTGCTGTCGCGATGTCGTATCCGAGGTCCCGCTTCACGAGCGCGAGCGAGTTGATCAGCGCATCGCCGCCTTCGGTCGACGCCGCGACGTTAGACGTCTCCGGACTCCAGATGCCCGGATCGACCGAAGCCCAATCGCGGCGAGAAATGCCCGCTGCCGCCAGCAGCAAGTCGCCGTTGCCGAGAGGGTTGACGACGCCGGTCTGCGAACATGCTATGGTCAATAACCCAATGAGCACCTCGTCGGCGGCTGCACGCTTTGCGCCGGGTCCGCCCGCAATATACAGTGCGTCGAAGCCTTGGAACCGCTGGCCGCCCAGGCGCTCGGTCCAAACGCAAACGGATGACGAACAGGCTATCATCCCACCGCAGGCAGAGACCAGACGGACGCTGTAAGTTGCGTTTCTTCTCAGACTGCGAGACTGAATCTCGTTGGCGATATGAAGCACCTCGGCAAGGGTGCCCGCTTCCAGCAGCGAAAAACCGTCGTACAACAAAATTCCTATGAGCTTGACCGCGCGTTCTTTAAATCGGTGGAAAATACCGTTATCTCCTGCATCGCCTAAGCTAGTAGCGTGGGACATGCCGTTACCTCCATTTTGCTTCGGTTCTAGATCGCTGCTCTGGCTTGCGTTGGAACGCTGTGGAAAGCGTATGACCTCGTGAGCTTAGTGCCATATTCGATCCACCATTGCCGTGGTGTCCGCCAAAAGCATGTTTCTGGCCGAGAACGTCGCTCCCAGTATCAACAAGACCAAAACATCGTCTCATTTCTTTAGCGCTGAAAGTGAAAACCATAAAGCCGCTCATCAGGGTTTCCCGACCCACTGGACTTGCTGAGCGATAGACCGATCAGACGGCGAATGCTTCAGCAAGGAAACGACCGGTCAACACCTTGCTGAAAACAGTCATGCATGTAGTCTGAAAATCCCCGCTAGATACCCTTTCTCATGAGCACCCTGAGCTTTGGCTTTGGCTTTGGTTGCCTTCGAATAAACAAAAGTGCGTTCGCGTCACGCGTGACTTCGCCACCGCCATACGACCAGACATGGAGTCGCTTCATGAGCTTCAGCACGAGATATTCGCAATACTATGATCTTTTCTATCATGACAAGAACTACAAGGCGGAAGCGTCGTTTGTCACCGGATTGCTCGGGCGGTACGGAATAGTTGGAGGTCACGTGATGGATCTAGGTTGCGGCACCGGACGCCACGCGGCGGAATTCGCAGCCGCGGGATTTTGTGTTTCTGGCGTTGACATGAGCGCCGATATGCTTGCCCGAGCCGCTGCCAGGTGTACCACTCTGCCAGGCGCAGTAGCGAAGCGACTGACGTTTCAGCAAGGCGACGCGCGGATCGTCCGCACGAATGAACTCTACGACGCAGTCGTCTCGCTCTTTTATGTTGCGAGCTATCAAACGACCAACTCCGATTTCATGGCGATGTGTCACACCGCTGCGACGCACCTGCGGCCATCAGGACTGTTCGTGTTCGATTGCTGGTACGGTCCCGCGGTCCTCGCCGCTCCGCCCGACGTACGCATCAAACGCGCCTCCAGCGAAGAAACCGCGGCGATACGAATCGCCGAGCCCACGATGCGTCCTCATGACAATACTGTCGCGTTCAACTACACCGTCCTGCTAACGGATTTGAAAACGCAGTCGGTCGAGACCGTCCTCGAGACGCATGTGATGCGCTACATGTTCAAGCCCGAGATCGAACTGATGCTGGACCTCAGCGGATTCGAGGTCCTGGACAGTTTGAAGTGCATGGGCGGCGAGTTGAGCGCTACCGATCTCTCAGCGACCTTCGTCGCGAGAAAACGGTGATGCTCGGAAACAGCCTGAGCGAGAAAACGTCGGAAAATACAACGAATGGCATGTCATAGCCAGCCTCGTCGATGAGTCGAGGCTGAACCGCCAGGCAGTCCTGCGCTGGCTAAGCGCATCGCGTCAAAGCGGCTCGCCGAAAGCCGCGTGCGACCACCTGCCACCCGGATCAAGTGTTTGTTCCGTTGCGTGACGGGCCATATTTGCTGCGGCGAGCAGTCGGTCAGCACCGCGCTGAACTTGACCTGCTGTTGCGGAAACTTCGCGAAAAGGCGGTGGCCAGCGTGTCGCGCACCACGTCCACCGTGTAGTCCTGCTGTGCTTCGGTGAGCGCGAGACCACTCGGCAGATACAATCCCCTGCGACTCATGCGTTCGGCAATCGGGAAATTCTCTCCCTTGAACATCCCTTGCTTGAGAAAAACCGGCTGTTCGTGCATCGGCCAGAAGAACGGCCGCGCGCTGACACCTGCCTCCGCCAGCATGGACCGGAGCTCGTCGGCATCAAAGGGCAAGCTGTCGTCCAATACCATACCGAAGACCCAATAGATATTCTCGGCATATGGCAATGCCACCGGCGCCATCCCGATTCCCGGCACTCCCCGCAAAAGGCTTTCGTAGCGGCGGCCCAACTCGCGCTTTCGCGCGACGTGCGCATCTAGCTTCTCGAATTGCGCTAGCCCGACAGCCGCCTGGAGGTTGCTCATCCGATAATTCCAGCCAAGCTCTTCGTGGACGAATCGCCTCTCAGGCTTGAAACACAGGTTTCGCAAACTTCTCGCGCGCGTAGCCAGCTCGTCGTCGTCGCAGACGATCATGCCCCCTTCCCCCGTCGTGATGTGCTTGTTGGCGTAGAAGCTGAAGCACGATATATCGCCGAAACTGCCGCACTTCGCTTCGTTATAGGTTTGTCCGATTGCCTGCGCAGCATCTTCGATCACAACGAGGCCGTATTTCCTTGCGATATCCAGCAACGGAGCCATATCCACCGGCAGACCGAAAGTGTGCACGGCCATGATCGCCCGCGTCCGGCTCGTGATAGCGCTTTCGATCTTCGTCACGTCCATGTTCCACGTATCCGGACTTGAGTCGACCAGTCTCAAGCGGGCACCGGTGCGAACAATGGCCGATGCGCACGATATGATCGTGTGCGTGGGGATGATAACTTCGTCGTCGGGACCGAGCCGCAGAGCCACCGCCGCCACGTCCAACGCAGCGCTGCCGTTCGCGACGGCAATCGCGTGTCTGCGGCCGACGTAACCCGCCATCGCACGTTCGAAACGCTCGACGAACGCCCCGTCCGAAGAAATCCACCCGCTTTCAATGCATTCGTTCAGATAGACGCGCTCCTTTCCGTCGAGCAGGGGTTCGTTGACCGGGATCATCGCGCGCCGTCCTTAACTTCAAGCTCGACGCCTGGGCCGTTACTCGCTTCACTGCATCGGCTCAGGTGTGCGGACGCGAAGCGCAATTTTTCCTGCTCTCCCATATAGGGCCCTTGTTTGACTTCGAAGAAAGACGCGTCCTCAAGCATCTCGAAGCCGTGACCACCCGACGCCAGCAAGATGACATCGCCCGCGTACAGTACACGGCTCGACAGGTAGTCCTTATCGGGCGTATAGAACTTCACCAGGACACGGCCACGCTTGACGAAGAGCACCTCTTGCGTCCATTCGATCTGCCGCACCAACTTGCAGTGAAGATGCGCGTCGATCACTTTTCCGGCGGGATGTTCCATGTACGCGAGTTGCTGAGGAAACTCCTTCGGAGTAAAGAAACTCACACCACTTCTCGAGAACGAATCCCGGATGATCATGGCGAGCGTTTCACCTTCGAACGAGACTACTTCGACATTCGAGTCATGAACGACCTCTGCGTTGCCCGTTATCGGTAGAGCTTCCATTTTTTTTCCTCGAAGAGAGCCGGTAGTATCCCGACACACCGAACCTTCCGGGAGCAGGGCCGCTTACGACATAAATTGGCCCACGGAGGTCCTTCATGCGTCCCCGAAGCATAGGATCGGTTCGGCGGTCACACGGTCAGATGGCCGAATACGGAATGAAGTTGGCTGACCGGGGTATTACGTTGCAGCGTCACCTCGCGCATCTTTATATCCTCGGCAACGACCGCGCAGAGGTGCACACGGACCGCGCCAATATATTGGCACCGTCCGCCATGACCTTGAATGGTCCATATGCATTGCTAAGCTGATGAAACCGCACGTCGTAGCCCTTTGAATCAAGTGGCGGGGCAACTCACGTTCCGACCGACGTGTCTCTCTCGACTATTGGCCATTCACATGAACAGAAACTCTCGCATCTATGTCGCCGGACATAAGGGAATGGTCGGCTCGGCTCTCCTTCGGCGCCTTGCCAGTTCCGGATATGATCACGTGATCACGGCCTCGAGACAGTCGCTCGACTTGCTGGATCAGCGCGCCGTGATGGATTTTTTCGCTCGAGAGCATATAGACGTCGTCCTCCTGGCCGCAGCCAAAGTCGGCGGAATTCATGCCAATTCGACTCAGCCGGCTTCGTTTCTCTACGAGAACCTCGTCATCGAAACCAATGTGATTCATGCAGCATTCAAGAGTCACACGCAGAAGCTCGTCTTCTTCGGTTCATCGTGCATCTATCCAAAGCTTTGCCCTCAGCCCATAAAAGAGGATTACCTGCTCACGAGCGCTCTCGAACAAACCAACGAAGCCTATGCCATCTCAAAGATCGCGGGTCACAAGCTTTGTGAAGCGTATAACAAGCAATACGGAACGCGCTTCATATCGGTGATGCCTACGAATCTTTATGGCCCCAACGACAACTATGATCTTCAAGGCAGCCATGTGCTGGCCGCGCTCATCCGCAAGGCGCACGAGGCAAAGCTGAACGGACTCGAATCGCTCCCGGTATGGGGCTCCGGATCGCCGAGACGGGAATTCCTTCATGTAGACGATCTGGCGTCCGCGGTTCTCGTCCTGCTGAGCAACGACCTGGTCGAGGGCATGTTCAATGTCGGATATGGAAAGGACATAGCGATTGCCGACCTCGCACGACTGATCTGCGATGTCGTCGGTTTTTCTGGATCGCTGAGATTCGACTCGTCGAAGCCCGATGGGACGCCGCGAAAGTTGCTCGACGTATCGAAGCTCGCCGCTCTGGGTTGGGCGCCCACGATTACGCTCAGAGAGGGCATCGCATCAACCTACGCCGACTTCGAGAATGACGTGCAGCGTACCGGGCTCGCCAGCGCCTGACGAATTCACGCGGCGTGCGCGATCCTGCACCACGGATTGAAGTCCCGCCCCTGGTATCCAGGGTACCCGTCTGCCGACTGCGGTTCCTGTCCCTCGATGCCAGCAAATCATGTCACTTTCAAGGCCACGACAGGTCATTCCGGTTAGAGCGGCTTGATCAACGCATCGGCCTGGTCCGTTGAACCGGATGAATTGCACCGGATTCGCCGCGATGGATCGGAGTACTTCCATTTCAATGGGCGCGCCTGCTTGTTGTATTGACAGATATAACGCATGAGCTTTTTGTTGAGATCCTTGGTGCTGGTGAACACGCCAAGCGCAATGTCGTCGCGCTGGATGCGTGCAAACCAGTTCTCGACCTGACTCAGCCATGACGAATACGTCGGGGCGTAATGTATCGACACTTTCGGATGGTCAACCAGAAATGTTTGAACGGCGTTGGTTTTGTGGCTGCTCACGTTGTCGCAGATCACGTGAATCTCCTTTCCGCGCGGCTGTGCCCATACCACCTCCGTGAGGAACGCAACAAACTGGGCACTGGTATGGCGTGGCGCGGTTTTGCCCAGCACCTCGCCGGTGGCAACGTTCAATGCGGCGAACAGGCTCAGGGTGCCGTTGCGTTTGTATTCAAAGCCATGGCTCTCGGCGCGTCCAGGCGAGAGCGGCAACATCCGGTCCTTGCGATCCAGCGCCTGGATGGCTGTCTTCTCGTCCACGCAGAACACCACCGCATGCAACGGCGGATTGAGGTACAGCCCGATCACGTCGGCTGCCTTCGCCTCAAAATCGGGATCGTTGGACACCATGTGGGTATCGAGACGATGTGGCCGAATGTCGTGCTTGCGCCAAATACGCTGCACCGTCACGAAGGCCATGCCCAACTGTGCCGCCAGTTTGCGGCTGCTCCAGTGTGTCGAGCCGTCGGCCGGCTTACGTCGCAGTGTGTAGTCGAGCACTCTCGCTTCAAGGACCGCCAGGTCAGGTCGCGGTGCCCGGCCTGGATGTCTGCCGTACAACCCAGCCAAACGCTCACAGGTGAAACGCATTTGCCATGTTGTAATGAAACGCGAATCGCAACGCAATTCCGCCATGATCGCCGCACGCGAGGCTCCTTCGTCGAGCAGCAAGATCAACCGCGCACGCCTCACCTGGCCAACGGCCATCGTGCGGCTGCGCTGCATCGACATCAGCTCTTCGCGCTCGGTTTCACTCAGATTCATTTTGCCCATGCACTATTAGCTCAGTGCAATTTCATTGGTTCAATGGACTAGTCCTTGATTCGACTGCTCAAAGCCCGGGATATCGACCTTTCTAGCGCGTCTCGCGTCAGAAGTTGGGCGGCTGCTTTCATTGCCCGCTCGATGCTCATGCGTTTGCGGCGATACGTCTGCTCTGCGTTTGCCAACGCATCGGCGATGGACCTTACATCCGCGGAAACAAAGCATATGGCGTCGTGAATCTCCGTCATGCTCATCGGGGGAAGTTCGGTGGAAATGACCAATCTTCCCGACGCGACATATTCGACAACCTTGAAAGGAAAGACCCCGTTACCCATTTTCTCTATCGAAACATGCGGGTTCACCAGCACGTCACAGTCGGAAATCAATTTGAACAAGACTCTTTCGTCCACCCGACCGTGGAAGTGCACCGGGTAATCTTCGGCGGACAGCCTGACGAACTCGCGTGCCAGCGGACCCGTTCCGCAGACGTGAAACATGAGGCGTCCGCCGGACTTCCGGATCAGGTCGAGAACCACGTCAGCACCCTTCTCGACGCTCAGCCCACCGAAATAGCCAACCATCGTTCTAGCATCTGCCGTTCGCGAGAATGGACGACGCTGTCCACAAGCTTCAATGAGATCGTCCGACACCACGCCCGGACACAGCACCACGGGACAACCGCTGCGTTGATGTTCGCGTGTCGATAAGTGATCGTTAACCGCAAGACATAACGATGGAGCGGGTAACACGTATCGCCATGCGATGAAGTCGAGCAACGGCTTCGGATGCCAGCGGCGACGAGAAAGCAGCCAATCTTCGAACTGGAGGATCAGACGCGCACCGAACCGGTGCGTCAGCACGCGAGCGAGCATCGACTCGAACGCGTACGCGTTATAGATCCATACGGCTTCGGGCTTGCCGACCTTCGCTATCTCATCGCTCAGCGCCAAGACTTCGAAAAGGTTCAGCAGCTTGCCGATGGGCCTTACAGGGTAGCAGCGAAGCGAAATCTCCCGAATGCGTTGCGTGCCGATGACGGAATCCCGACATTTTCTACGTGACCATCCTGCCTCTATGTGGCCCGTATTGATCAAAAGAACATCCTCGGAAAGTTGCGATGCCAACGCCAGAAAAAACTCCACCTTGCGTGCGGCGCCCAGATTCACATTCGCCCCACGGTTAGAGGCGCTGTAAGGCGCTATGAAAACAAGCATTTCTGCTGCTCCACGTCAGCGACTCCTGCTTCAGTGCCAGGCAAGTCAACGCCACGTGATCGACGCGTGGACAAATAGGCGCCGAGAGAGCACCCGTAGATGTCCCCAAAGCAGAGCATCAGAGTCGTCACCAGTGGATACTGCTCGAACAGGTTGACGTCCATGCAGGCTGCAATCGTGATCCCAACGAACACCACATAGCGAACCGACTGACGCCTCGAATGACGCGGACGGATGCGCCAGAAAAACGCCGTCGCACCCGTCGCGAAAATTAGCATACCCACAATTCCGATTTGAAACTGCATCGTCACGAAGGCGTTATCGATGAGCAGATTGAACCGGTATTGCTCAGGGTCGACGCCCGCACGCTGGAGGAGCATGACGGCTGTGTTCGTGCCTACGCCGAGGCCCCGCCCCAAAAAGAGTTCTCCCGGAGTTGCCTCTGACAACTGCTCCGCTATCTTCCCGAGGTTGGATAAACGACCGCCTTCGTCGAGTTGATCAGTCAGCACATCACCGCGGCCGACCGCTTCCACCATGTGAGAATAGCCAACGATTGCGAGCAAAATAGCAATCGGTAGCGCAGTCACCACCAGCAGCATCCGATCATTACGGCTCAGCCGTCCCCCAAGCGTTTCCCAAACTACTACGCCGACGATGGACGCGATACTGAGCATAGCGAATCGCGTGCCCGAAGAGACGGCAATCGCGACTGCGAGGGAGAGCAATATAAGCCGATACAACAGCCGGGCGCGGTCCAGAACGAGCACCATGCTTGCAAGCGAAATCGCATACATGCCTGCTAGCGCCGCGTTACTGAACAGGCCCGTGTACCGATCCTGCATAAATAGAACTTGTTGTATTTGTCCGAGTTGTATCCATTGTCGCAGGACAACGTAAAAGTCCAATGCGGCAAGCGCGAGCAATGCGAGGACGAGGGCCGTTTGTCCCTGCTTCTCGGCCGGCAGCAAACTCGCGAACAAAAACAGGCCGAATGACGCATGAATCAGCAGAACCCAGCGCAATCCCGCAGGTAGGAAGAACAATGGCGTCCAACCTGCGATGAACGGCACGAGTCCCACCGATACGATGCAAAGAATCCACGTGAAGAACATCAGAATAAACGTACGCATTCCCCCCCGAAAGCGATTCAAACCGAGCGCAAGAGGCCACCCGACTCCGATCAAGGCGATGCTCGCGTCCTTCACGTACTTGACAGCACCTGCGTCATCCATGGCGGCCGAATTTAGGTTCCAGACGTTGATTGCTCCGGTGCCGAGCGCGCCAAGCGCCTGATCCGCGTATTGAGCCAAGCCTGCCGCGAAGACCGTAAAGACTGCGAGTGAAAATACGAAACGCGGCGACATTCCACACGCTCCTGAGTTACATGCCGACTCGGCCAAACTTCGTCCTTACTCGTGATGCTCCAACGCCCTGTAGCCAGCCAGCGTGATCAGCGCATCCCGCTTGGCGATCTGATAGTCGGACAACACCATTTCCCTCACAAGAGCGCCGAACGTCACGGTCGGTGCCCATCCCAGCTTCGCGTGGGCTTTCGACGGATCGCCGAGCAAGGTCTCGACCTCTGTCGGTCGAAAATAGCGAGGATCCACTCGCACGATGACCGTCCCGGGCGCGACCCGGCATTCCCGGCCGCTCACACTTTCGACGATCCCGACTTCATCGACTCCGCTTCCGTCAAACCGAAGCTTGATACCGAGTTCGCACGCCGCCTGCTGAACGAATTCGCGCACGCTGTATTGCACGCCAGATGCAATGACAAAGTCTTCCGGCTCGTCCTGTTGCAACATGAGCCATTGCATCTGGACGTAATCGCGCGCGTGTCCCCAGTCGCGTTTCGCCGACAAATTGCCAAGGTAAAGGCAATTCTGCGAACCGATTGCAATACGTGCGAGGGCGCGCGTAATTTTGCGCGTAACGAACGTCTCGCCCCGAACGGGCGATTCATGATTGAACAGAATGCCGTTGCAAGCGTATATGCCATACGCCTCGCGATAGTTGACCGTGATCCAGTACGCGTACATCTTCGCTACCGCATACGGACTGCGCGGATAAAATGGCGTGTTCTCCCGTTGCGGCACTTCCTGCACGAGTCCGAACAACTCCGATGTCGACGCCTGATAGAACCGGGCGGTCTTCTCGAGGCCCAGAATTCGCACGGCTTCCAGCATGCGCAGCGCACCCAGGCCGTCCGCGTTCGCCGTGTACTCAGGCTCTTCAAATGAAACCGCAACATGGCTTTGCGCGGCGAGGTTATAGATCTCATCCGGTTGCACCCGCTGAATAATTCGCAAGATGCTCGACGAGTCGGTCAGGTCACCATGGTGAAGATGAAAGCGGCGCTGCGATGCATGGTCATCCTCGTATAAATGGTCGATGCGATCCGTGTTGAAGAGCGAGGTGCGCCGCTTGACGCCATGCACTTCATATCCTTTGTCGAGCAGGAATTGAGCAAGATAAGAGCCATCCTGGCCTGTGATACCGGTGACCAGTGCAACCTTGTTCGACATGGTTCCTTCTCCTTGTTTTGATACTTCGCTGTGTGCGTGATACTTCTTGCGATTCGTTCAGGCTGTCCTGACATTGGACTCGCCGCCGCTTTTGCCGTACCCGTCCGACCTGCCGTAGCCTGAACCGTATCGCGCCTTGTCGAGCGGAACGTCGGTAAAGAGAGTTCCTGCCACGTTCACGCCACTACTGCGCAACCGGTTGAGCGCCTCATACAGTTCGTCCACCGGATGCCGACCGTGCCGAACGACCAGCAGCGTTGTACCGGCCTGCCGGCCGATCAGCGTTGCATCGGTGACAGCAAGCACAGGCGGCGTATCGACGACGACAGCGTCATACCGCCGCGATGCAACATCGAGTATCTCGCTCAGTCTCCGGGTCGTAAGCAAGTCCGCGGCGTTTGGCGTCTCGCCCCCGCGCGGGATCAGGTCGACGCCATTCATGACATCGCGCACGACCACGTCGTCAAACGCCGCACCTTTTAGCAACTCGGTCAAGCCGGGGCCGCCAGCCGGGTTGAAGGATCTGTGTATGTCGCCCATGCGCATGTCGGCATCGATCAGGAGCACCTTTTTCCCGCCTGTCGCCAACACGATTGCAAGATTGGCCGCGACAAACGACTTTCCTACCCCAGGACGGGAACTTGTGATCATCACGACATTGTTCCTGACTTCCGATCCGATCGATTGCAACGCTGTTCGCAAGCTTCGCACGCCTTCGACCGCGACATCCCCCGGCCATACCGCAGCAAGCACATGTATGCCCGGAGCCTTGCGGCGTATTGCCTCCTGCAAACGAATTTGCCGTTCGCTGTGCGGCACGACAGCGCAAACGGGTATTCCAAGGGCTGCCTCGATCTCGGCGCTTCGCTCGATTCCACCAGACACCGCCTTGCGAAGGAACGCGGTGACGATTCCCAGTACAAGCCCAAGCACGGCAGACAACGACAATAGTACCTGCCAGTTAGGCTTGCTCGACTTCTCGGGGGGCACCGCGAGATCGACAATGCGCACGTTGCCTACGTTGCCCGCCTTGACGACACGAAGCTGTTGCGCACTGTTCAGGAGATTCGTATAGAGGTCTGTGTCGACCTGAACGTTGCGCATCAGACGCACTGCGTTTTGTTCCTTATCCGGCAAACTGGCAACACGCTGGCTCAGCGCTTCGCGGTCTTGTTGCAATCGGGCGATCTTCGAGTCCACCGCCGTAAGTAGCGGGTAACCCTCCTTGTAATGCTGCGAGATGTCGTCGCGCTGCTGCAAGAGGCCGCGCAAGGCGGTATCGAGATCGACAACCTGTTGCAGCAACAACCGGCTTTCCACACTCAGATCGACGGTTCCATTGCTATTACGAAAAGCGTTGTACTTATCCTCGGCTTGCTGTAATTCGTCCCGCAGCTTCGGCAATTGACCCTCGAGGAAGAGAAGCGAGTGTTCGGCCTCGGACGTACGCCTTGCGAGATCCTGAGCGAGATACTGCTGAGCAACCGCATTGACGATGTCCGCAGTGCGCACCGGGTCGGGTCCCTCCAGGGCAACACCGATCATGCCAGTTTGCGACTTTCTTTCTGAAATGACCAAAGCATCTTTCAGCGCGAGGATCGTGGCCTCTATCGAACTTGACTTCAGTGTAAATTCACCGCCGGGAGAAGCGGATAACTTATTGACGAGAAGATGCACCTTGCCGTCGCCGAAAGGCACCACCAGCTCGTGGCCGACTTCTCCTGTTCCAAGCGTTTTGCCGTCAGGTGCAATCAACTTGAAGTACGGGGCCTGTCTCGCCTTTACGATGAATTCGTGGCCGATTGCAGCATGAGGAACATCGAATTTCGATACTTCGATCGACTCGTCGCTCCAGGCGAACTGCCGCAGTCCAAACAGGGGTTTCATGCTGGCGGATCCGCTGCGCAGTCGCGCGATCCAACGGCCAATAAGTGGGAAGTACCGAGGTTGCGCCGTAGTTTGGAGATTCAGTTGCTGCACCGCCTCGCCGACCACCATGCGTGAGCGAATGAGTTCCATCTCGGCGTCTGCACTGGCTTTCACCCTCGAATCGAATATCGAGGCAAGCCGGCCCAACGCTTCGGCTTCGGGAGAGCTGGACGCGGGTGTGCCAATCTGTATGAGCGCATCGGCCCGGTACAAGGTCGGATGCATCAGGCCGTACAACGATCCCAGCGCGAGAACGCCGAGCGCAATCATGCCGATTAGACGCCAGCTCTCGCCGATTGTGCGAAGGTAATCCGAGATGGAGATCTCGTCGCCCTGCAGCGGACCATCGCGCGTGATCTGTTTCCTTGAGGCCATGGTTTCTCGGGTGGAGTGCTTTGCGCCCGCCAGCGGGATAACGCCAGGGGCAACCAGTTACGGGAGCGACGACGCGACGCATTGACCGTGCGTCCATTTCGACAGGTACTCTGCTACGACTTCAATGACTGAAATTCGAGAATGCGGAACATTCGCCGCCGCAGTCTATTTTAGATAAGCCTGCTGCTTGCGCCGTGTCGAGACCGAAATCGCCAAGATGTTGTCGGGCTCGATAGGACGGTCGTTTAGAATGAAACGATCCACTGGCCAGTAGCGTGACCCCTGGTGTCGTGAGTTGGAATTTCGTTTCATTAATTGGTTTTGCTGCCAGCGGTGACGAAGTGCTGCTTGAAGAGGCGTTCAGATTCTCGCAGGCCGTCCTTCGTCAGCACCACGGATTTCGCTTTGTTGACCGGATCGGCAATGAGCCCTCGTTCATGCAGTCGGTTGAGAGTCTGCGGTGGACTTGATCAGCTTTGCCCCAGATGCGGGGTCGGTCCTAAGTCTCGAACGGCCGGTTGCCGATCATCACGACGTGGTGTGCGCCATGGACAGTAGCTCGTAGTTCCAGCATGTTCCGCGGACTTACAGCAAAACGCAGGACATCGCTTCCCGACACGAGCGTTCCAACCGGAGCGCTCGTACTATTACGCGAAAGCTGCAGCAGATAGAGACCGGACGACGCGCTCTCTACGCGGTTCGCATCGCGTGACACCAGCACCATGACTGCATGCCCTTCTTCGTCCTTCGGGCAGGAAATCTCAGTGTCGAAACTGCCGCCATCGAAATGCACGGTGTAGAGGCCCAATCCACCGATCCGATGCCTGGCATCCTCCAATGCGCGAAGCGCTCCACTGCGTATCGTCACATCGTCGGTGAAAGTGGTGGCAGGCAGGGTGTAGCGAGGCTGCGGTTCTTTGAAAACACAGTCCGATGACTGGACGGATCCGACAGGGCCGTCAGATCGAACGACCGAAACGCCGAAAGACTGCTGGATGTTGACACCGGAAACGCAGGACGAGACGTCGAGTTCTCCTATGAACGCCGGGACGAGGACGCCATGACCAAGATAGGGATCGTCCCATCCGGCGCCAACGGCACCGGTTCGCTTGCGATGGTCGCGATAGCCGACGCGTTCCATATAAACGCCGTTGAAGACAGCCGATTGGCATGCATCAACCAGCACCGCTGGACGCGGCGAGTAAGCGTGCGTTATTTGCATGAAGACATTGCTATTCGAAGGGCGCGCATAGCGCGCCATGACGCGTATGCAGAATCCGCAAATGCCCCGATAGGGATACGCCCTGGCCGGTGAGGCGGCATTAGTCGGCGCGCTGAGTCTGCGCTCGCTGTTGATTGACTTGAAGAACGTGGCATCGAACCATTGATCGATCTTGCGCTCATCGTCGCCATAGACGCGGTCATAGATGTTACGTACGTTGATGATGGTGCACTTGTCCGCGAAGCCGCCTCGTTCGTTGTAGTCGTCGTTGCGATCGACCCATTGCCCTCCGACAAGAACAGGGACGCCCGTGCGCAGCGCCTCGATATTGCTGAACGTGCACTGTTCCAGCACAGCCGCATAGATACCCACCCCGCAGCCGATAAAGTGAAGTCTGTCAAAGATGCAGCCTGCGAGCGTCGCGGACAGGGCGCCAAAAGCCATGAAGCAATCCACGCATGTCAGATTCTCGAGCCCTGCATCCATCGCCGTGTCGAATTGATCGAGCAAGCCGAAAGTGACTGGCTGCGACGCGTCCGCCATGCCGTAGCGATAGTTGCCCTTCACCACGGCGTTATGTCCATATAGTTTGACCCCCGGCCATACGCCTACGCAATAGGGCTGTCGCATGGCAGGCTCAGACGGGAGTCTGCTGCCTTTTCCCTGCTTAACCGTGCCATCGTCGTGACAAGGGATGGCCAGCGTTCCGCGCGCGGCTGCAAGGTAGAACGTGCCGTTATCAAGCACAACGCACTGAGTCCGGCCCGTCGATGCATAGAGCGATCCTGCGAATGCGACGGCGCGATTGATCGCGTCACCGTCATCCGTCGTGCCGTCACCGCGTGCACCGAACCATCGGGCATGGATGTCGCCCTCGAATACGCGCTTCCAACGCTTTCCGCTCTTCGAAACCAGCACTGTGCCACCATTGTCCCGGCTCAAGACGTCGGTAGGATCGAGCCAATAATATGCAGCATCCAAATCGCGTTCGCCCGCAGCGTGCTGAAAAACGAGCAGTCTCGTAAGCGGTCCGCCGTAGTCACGCAAGCTGGCGTAGCCCTGAATCGGACCTTGCGCAAGCACAAATTCAGCGAGGTGTCGGATTTCGGTGTATGCGAGCGAAGACCTGCTGACTATCACCCTGTCGTCGGGCGACAAGTCGCTCACGGGCTGCATCGAGGTCGAACCACTCTGCGTGTGCGACGGCTGCAGTCCCGATGCCTGCCGCTGCGCCGCTTGTGCAGATGCGCCAGACAGGCCGAAGCAGGCGGCCACGATTCTCCTCAAGGCTCCACGTCTGTTTTTGAGCGCGTCTCCCGCCAACCGCAACTTTTCCTGGAAGTCGGCCATACGTTCAGAAGGTGGGTGTGAGAGTCACGAAAGCGGACCGAGCGACGCGTGCGCAAGAATCTGCTTCCTGCAGAGGCCGATATAGACGCCATAGTCGGCGATGATGCTCGCAATGATGGACGACCAGACCACCCATTCCACTGTGCCGAACTTCAAGAGCAGACATACCTTGAGCGGAATGGATACCGCGCTAAAGATCAGCACGGCAAGCAACTGGGGGCGTAATTCGCTCATTCCATTCAGAAAGATGGTGAAAGCGTTTCCCATTGCTTCGACCACCGCCAGCATCCCCGCCGCGCACAGCAATGGGAAAGGTACAGTCAGGTGATTGCCCGTCCAAACCTTCAGAAGCCAGGGGGAAGCTGCCAGAATCAGCGCGCTTGTCAGCACCGCGATGCCGCCCGTGACGCCCATGGAGACCTTCAGCGTGTGCCTGATGAACATCTTCTCACCGCGCGAGTGTGCGTCGGCATAGAGACCCCAGAGCGGCCCCGACAGCATGGCCATCCCGACGGTGATCGCCTGGAACAACCGCTGCGCAACGGCCAGTCTCGCCACTTCCTTCGCGCCGAGAATGTTTGAAACGATCAGGGGATCGCATGCGCTGCCGCATATCATGCCAAGTTGAAGAATCAGGAACATGCCGCTCGTCCGCAGTAGCAGCCTCGAGTCTTGCCACCCCGTTCCCAGCCATATGCCACGATGAACGCGAAAAATCCGCTCCCGGCGAAGACGCCAAACGAGAATCAACGTCGTGCCGACCTGCATGCCATAGGTAGAAAGCACGAGATACGGCAACGGTGCGCGATAGCGGTTGCAGAGATAAAGAAGCGGTAGCGAGAAAAAGTATCCGATCGCAGCAGCGATATGTGGCTCCCATGCTCGCTGAAGACCATAAAAAACCTTTCTCACGCCGCTTAGTGGGATGTTCACGCAAAACAGCGTGATGAAAACCACGGTTGACTCCACCGCTTCTCTTGTGACGTCTGCCGATTCGATCTTGAGCAGCCTTTGGAAGTCCAGCAACCTCACGGCACCAACGAGCACAGCCCCAGCGGCTGCGCCGATCACCACGAGCAGCAGTACGCCGCGAGTCGCAATCGTCTGCAGTTTCTCTTGATCGCCGCTCGTTTTCGCGTCCGCAACCAGGTTGACGAGGCCATTCGCCACGCCAAGGTCAAGCACCGACAACATCACTGCGAGGCTTGATATTGTCATCCAGATGCCAAAGCGCTCTTGCCCGAGATACGGAAGCGTCAAAGAGACCGAGAGCAGCACTACCGCAAAGCCCATCGCGGCACTCACCGCATTGCATGCAGCGGAACGCGCGGCGCGCACATAGCGATCCCTGTCGCGCCCTTCCGAGGCTCCGATACCAAACGGCAAGCGACGAAAACAGAGCCGCAGGATGGAGACCGGTGCGCGCACGAAAAAATTATCTGCAAGCGGCATTGGAGCGTGTGATCCTCTGACGCTGCTCTTCCGCGAATGAGATGTCCCGGAAAGGGCAGCAACGGTTGAGCGTAAAATCGCGCTGACGAACTCAACTTCCTGCGACAGCCATCCTGCACGCGTATGCTAAAGCAGAAATGCTTACGCGACCTGCTTGCTCATCAACGCGATATAGTTCTGCGCGACTCTGGAGATATGAAACCGATTGTTGAAACACTGCTTTGCCGAACATTGCATCGCAACCTTCTCGTCGTCCGACAGCATTGCCCATTGCGTCAGAAGGCGGGTGATACCCTCTCGCGTGTCGTCGTCCACGAACCCGGCTCCATCGGCAACGACCTCTTGCCAGATTCCGACCTTGTCGGTCAAGAGCACCGGCACGCCGCACGCTAGTGCTTCGGCCACCACCACGCCGAAGTTTTCCTGATGCGAGGGCAAAACCATGACGTCGGCAGCGCGCAGCAGGGACCACTTGTGCGCCCCCGTTACCATGCCAGGCCAGCTAACACGATCCGCGATGCCGAGCCGCACGGCCTCGCGACGCAATCTCACCCCGAGTCCATGATCATCGGGGCCTGCGACGACGAGGCGATAGTCGGTGCTCAAGTTCTGGAGATCGTGAAACGACTGGATTAGCAAGTCGCAGCCCTTCTTCTCGTGAATTCGCCCGAGAAAAAGGATAATCTTGCCCGGCGTCGCTAGCGAATGCCGCTGCGCAACGTCCAACGTTTCCGTCGAAGGTGGCGGTGCCGTGCCAATCATCATCATCAGCTCTTTCGCCCTGTACAGCGGAAACGCCAAGCGCGCCAGTTCGCGCTCACTGTCGGTGGTGAAGAGAACCCCCTTCGCATTGCTGATGACATGACGCTCCACAAATATCCAATAGACTAGCTTCTTGGCATGTTTCAACGGGCGGCCGATGTTGAACCACGGATCGAGCATGCCGTGCGGCATCACGAAATATGGGATCTTTTGCGGAAGAAGCGAGAGAACGGCCGCCGCGCTGTGGAACTGCCATATGCCGTCTACGATAATTGCATCGTACCGGTTTGCATGCTGTGTCAGCCACCCAACAAGCCTGAAGTTGAGCGCGTATTTTCCAGCGTGGTGGCCTAGCCTCACAACCAGATCGAAAGCATTGTCGTCCGATTTGTCAGCATCAATAGATGAGTCAAGACAGACAATGTCGATAGTGTGTCCGGAAAGCCGGAGCTCCGTCGCGAGCCGTTTGAGCGCCTCAGCAGGACCACCATACCTTCGCTCGATTGACGAGATAATGTGAAGGGTTCTCAACGCGGGATCTCCGGCTGACACTGACATTCATCATAACGCGCATGCGCGGTTCAACTCTTCAATTCTTCGCTTAACGTAGGGCGATCGACTTGCGTTCTCGCCGCCCTCATCTTCTCCCTGACTTTCAGAACGATGAAGTACTCATAGACCGACTGCAGCGTCGCATACACCAAGCCCGGGTGTCCGTCGAGGAAGCCTCGACGAACCAAGTAAAGTAAAACGAACTTGATCACCGGGCGGCATGGAAGTTGGTAGAACAGGCGCTTTTGATGATAGCGGCGAGTCTGGAAATCGGCCGCAAACAGCGCCTTGGAAAGGCTGAACTTGTTGCCGTTCGCCTTATTGCGAAGGAACTGATCTGCTTCCAGCGAACTGTAGGCGTTATGCCGTGAAAGCCAGTGCGATAGCCCCTTGCTGAAAGGGAAGTGATCGAGATAGCCGTCGAGCCGGCCAGTCTTGCCATCCACCACGGTGACGGGATTGACGAGCCGTTCATAGTGGATATGCTGGGGCCTGAAAAGCCGAACGAAGTACGGTGAAGCCTGCACGTGCCTGAGCCACCTGTCATTGAAGAAGTCGCGGCGTCTAATCTGAAACGCCACCGCATCGCCGGCGTTCGAGACCGCCTTTTCAATCTCCGGCACGAGCAATGGGGGAACGCGCTCGTCGGCATCCAGATACAGCACCCATTCGTGCTTGAATGGGATGTTTTTCAATCCCCAGTTCTGGTGAGTGGACCAGTCGTCGAATGGTCTGGAGATCACGTTCGCGCATACCGAGCGAGCGTACGCGACGGTCCCGTCTGTGCTGAGCGAATCAAATACGTGGATGTCGTCGGACCACCCGATGACGGTCTCAAGACAACCGGGCAAATCCTGTTCTTCATTCTTCGTCAGCACTAGTACAGACACTTTGCTCATTGGGCTCTCCGTGCTTGACTCTAAGAGAAATCTTCCTTGCTGGCATGCCGGCATACACAGTCCACTCATCCAGCAGACTCCGCGTTACCACTGATCGCGCGCCTACAACCGCTCCCGGCGCGATATGAATGCCAGGGCAAACGAAGACTTCAGAGCACACCCACGCGTCCGATCCCACAATAATCGGCTTTGCAGTTAGCTGAAACGTCGGATGGTTGTAGTCGTGACTTCCTGTACAGAGCTGCGCGCCCTGCGATATCGTGCAACGCTCACCTAAGGTGATGCGTTCGATGGAATACAAGTTCACTCCATTGGCAACGCCTGTAAAGTCGCCGATCGAAAGATTCCATGGCGCCCAGATGCGCACACGCGGATAGACGTGAACACCTGCGCCTATAGTGGCCCCGAATAGTCGCAGAACCCAGCGACGCCACGCATGAAAGACACGCGGCGTCGGCACGAAGAAAACGATATAGATGACGCCCCAAAGAACCCTCAGAAATCTGTTCGACAACGAAAATGAAGGTCCCTGTCTCGAATTCACGCCTTTCAGGATTATGCTCGGACGAACGCCTTGCCGGTTGATTGCATCTTTAGGCATAGACTCCTCTCTCAACGGACCATCGTAGCGTCCACACGGCTCAATACCCGCGGTTGGCGGAAAGCATCAAGCTTTTGGCGGGGTGCTGCCGGCAGCGTGCTGATTGACACATCGCATCCCCAGCAGCAGGAGCATCATAGTCGGATTCGCCCCACCTCCCGTCGGCAAGACTGACGTGGCAAGCAGTTGGACATTCGCGACACCGAAGAGGTTGAGGTTTTTGTCCACCACGCCATCGGCGGGGCAAGCACCCATGCGAGTCGAACCTGTCGGATGGAAGATGCCTTCTGCGTTATCGATGTTGGCCCAGATTTGCTGTGGCTCGATCGATTTCCATACGCCAAGCGAGGCGAATTTGCTCGTTCTCCAGGTTCTTCTAAATAGTTCTGATGTCTCGATTACGTTTTCCTTGTCTTCCTTGGACAACCTCCAGTTGATCTCAGCGAGTGGCAAGCCAAAGCGGTCGCAGCACGTATCGCTGAGAGTGATACGATTGTTGGGAGATGGAAGCTGCTCAACCACCGCATGGACAATCAGGCGCGAGTGGGCGGGAAACAGTAGACGTTTGTTCACGAGCCTCCACCACATGGCGCGCGCAAGCCAGGGGGTATTCGCAATCAAATCGAAGATTACTCGTGGCGGCGGTGACTTACGACGCTGTACATTCCGGAATATCTCCCGTAGCACATCAAAGCCACCGGGTTTCTCAACCTCGAACCCGATGTGGCAGAAACCTGGCGGCAGATGCCGCCGCGCCTCCGCTTGTGGCGCTAGCTCGAAACGAATATTGCGCATTGAACCGGCGGCGCCGAATCGAAAGCCGACGATCTTATTTAGCAAAGCGGTTTCGGAGGCGACGATTTCCGCTACTTCTGCGGAAATATGATCCGTGAAGTTATGACCGAGCGCAGACGTAAGGGCGGAGACGGCTCCATTGTTCTGACGGTCGATTAGCAATGCCAGACGGGTTGTTTCGATCGCGCCAGCGGCGACGATGAGCTTCCTCCCCGAAATAGCTAGCCTGTCACCATTTGGCGATACCGCTTCCAGTCGGACGCCTTCAGTCTGAGTTTTGATTTTGACAACGTGAGCATTCAACCAGACCTGAAGGTTGGCTGCCGCAGCGACGTCAGCGTCCAACAACGCCGCTACATTGCGCTTCCGGAATTCTGGCCACTTGGCGAGACGATTGACATGGGTCCCACCGAGCTCGAACGGAAAGGAGACGTCGGAATACGGGCCCGGTTCCAGGGAGAATAGCCGCTCGACGTCATCGATGAAAGGGGTTAGTTCATCGAGTGAGATCGGCCAGTGGGCATTGCAGAGATCAGAGTTTTGGAAGGGAATGAGGGCACCGCCCCATCGCATCGAGGTACCGCCCAGGCATCGGAAACGTCCGTGCGAGGCACCCTTGTAGAACATCCCCTGCTGGACGACTTCATTGAGCGGATGCGTGTCCTCTTCCTGGCGCAATCCGCCGGTTTCCAGGCAGATGACGGTTGCGCCTGTCTTCCGCGCCAGTAGTACGCTGATCGGTAGGCCGACGGTTCCCGCGCCGATGACTATGAAATCGGCTGCCCGCGAAATCGCGCCCTGCCCGCCCAGGTCATTGAGCATCGGCCGTTTCCTCCACGAGCCGGGCATATTGCTGCAGCCTGGCCAACTGCTTCGTGCTCACGATGATTGCGCCATTGGTATTGCGAAGTAGTGCCCGACGCAGAACCTCTGTCACTGACAGCGGCGACCCCTCCTTGCGGGACGCGGAGACATAACCATAAGTGATCTGGAAGGGCTTGCGGTAGCAGGTCAGTACGTCGGCCTCGCGACCGGTGAGACTGTCGTGGACCTGAATGAAGCGGGTCAGTTCGGAGCCGGCAGCGAGGAACGGTTCGACCTTATCCGTAGTTAGCGCGAGGCCGAAAGTACGGACCGTTCCGTCGCGTAGGAGACTCTCGAGCCATTTCAACCATTCATCAGTATTGAGCAGGGAAAGTTCAGGCTCGTGCAGCGCGTAGATGTCGATAGAGTCACGCTTCAGACGACGCAAACTGCCCTCGAGTGTTCTCTTCGCTCGGGCGACTGAGAAATCCACCGTTGGACCCGAGATGGTCTTTATGAAGCGCCCTGTCGCCTTGCGAACAAAAACAGCGGCTCCGCTTTGCTCCTCGCCGCCGGGCGAATAGATACCGACTTTGGTGGTGACAGTGACCTCCGGTCGTGCTTTGAGAACGTGGCCAAGATCGCGCTCGGCCAAGCCAAAGCCATAGTAGGGGGCCGTGTCGAAATGGGTGAACCCGGCGTCCACCGCTGAGAATAATAGTCGTCGTCTTGCTTTTTCGGAGCCACAGTTGAAAAGACTGGCGGTGCCGAATATGAATCTCGAAAGTACGATGGGAGTCCCGGTCAACTGAACGCTTTGCACGATTAGCTCCCGCTGAATGCTGGTCAAGCCCGCGCCTTGAATTGAATGACGAGAATGTTCTACCCACGATCAGCGTTACCCGCGGCAATAAGACGTCAGTTCCTTAGTAAGGTCTGTGCGTAGTCCGCCAGATTAACCGTGTCAGTATCTATGGCATGGTTGTACGAGCTCTCCGTCAAAGCCGCTGTATACCGAGCACTATGGGTTAGCACAGCGTGTTCACGCGATTGCATGTAGCGAACTTGAATCTGGTCGACGTGAAAGGAATATAAGCGCTGCGCCCTGATGCCCCCGGCCAAGACGGAAATTGGCAAGAAGTTGTCGGCTTTCGCCCACCGCGAGTGGCAAGAGACCGGCATCAGGCCTCCTGCGCCCACACGACTTGCGATCATATGTCCTGGCTGGCGAAGCCCATCTAGGCGAGGCACGACAAGCATTTGTCCGACCGGGCAATTTGATATCTGCGATCTTCGAATCAAAAGGCGAACGCGCAGCTTTGACACAACGCGAATACGAATGCGACTGCGAGCAAGCCACGGAACGATAGCCTCGATCAGAGTCCGAACGCATGGGTCGTACATTCCCGTGCCCAACGCAGACTTGATCTTCTTTTTCCCAGGATGTGGATTACTCAATGAAAGTGCTGATAATCTCGCTCAACTATGCCCCAGAGGTGACAGGGGTGGGAAAGTACTCCGCGGAGCTTGCGGAGTGGCTCGCATTACAGGGGCACACGATACGCGTGATAACCGCGTCTCCATACTATCCTGAGTGGCGCATCAAGGCTGGCTATAACGCGTTGACGTACTCGACTGAGCAAATCAACAACGTTTCCGTCATACGCGTTCCCTTCTGGTGCCCCAAGCGCCCGTCGGGTCTGAAACGCGTGCTACATCTGATGAGCTTCGCGGTCTTCGCGAGTCCGGCCGCTCTGTGGCAGATCGCGTGGCGTCCGCACGCCGTGTGGCTCGTAGAGCCACCTTTGTTCGCGTCTCCCGTCGCGTTGTTCGCCGCCCGCGTCGCCAGCGCCTCATGTTGGCTTCATGTACAGGACTACGAAGTCGACGCAGCGTTTCGACTGGGCATACTGAAAGGCCATGTCGCAAGAAAGCTGGCTTTGCGCGTGGAAAGATGGTTGATGTCACGCGCCGACGTCGTCTCGACACCCTCCGCTGCGATGACACGGCTCGCCGTGCAGAAGGGGGTCTCCTCGGAAAAAGCTTTCACCTTTCCCAACTGGGTCGATACTCAACACGCGCATCCAAACAGCACGGACAACCCCTATCGCGCGCAACTCACCATCGGCCACGGAGCGCTGGTCGTCCTCTACTCAGGCAATCTCGGACTTAAGCAAGGTCTGGAAATCATTGTCGACGCTGCAAAGCTTCTCACGTGGCGCGCGGACATCATGTTCCTGATCTGTGGCGCTGGACCAGCAAAAGATGTCCTGCTCGAAAAGGCCCGTGACGTACCGAACGTCAAGTTTCTCGGGCTGCAACCTAAAGAGCGGTTCAATGAATTGCTATCGGCTGCGGACATACACGTCCTTCCGCAGCTTGCGGGCGCCGCGGATCTCGTCATGCCTTCGAAGCTTGGCCCAATGCTGTCGAGCAGCCGACCGGTAATTGCGACTGCGAATGAAGGTACCGAGTTATGGAGCGTCATCAACTCGGTCGGCGTCGCAGTCGAGCCCGGCTCTTTCACGGCATTGTCACACGCCATCCTTCGTCTCGCCGACGACCCGTCGCTTCGTGAGCGCCTTGGCACCCTCGGACGGCAATACGCCGCATCCAATTTCTCGAAAGAAACGATTCTCCTCCAGTTTGAGGCACGGCTTCGCAGCTCAGTCCTCGGCAAACGAGACCTCGGAGACCGCGCGACGACGTAGGCCCACTTAACAGTCTTCGGATCCGGTGCTAGCGCAAATGAGCGAGATCCAGCTTGCTTCGTGGACCTCACAAGGTATCCTAAGGAGGCAGGGATGAATTCAGAAGGGCTTAGTGCTGACCTTCCCGTAGACTGGACGGATGAGGAGTCGGAGTTCTTTATGCGTGCAGTGGAGGCGATCGCACTGGCCTACAAAGAACAGACCATCACGCTTGAAGAGGCCGGAGACCGGATTTGTATGGTTGCGGTCACGAGACTCGGTGAAGCAATGGGCATGGATGATTCAATCAGATGTATGAGCCGGGACTAGATCTGAAGCGGCTTCGCCTTGCAGCGCGTTTCGTCCACCCTGACGTCAACGCCAGGACTTTTGCAGACCTTCCCTACTAATTCACCAGGGTATGCGGCCAGTTGAACGCGCCGTAGTTTCATTAAGTCAAAACTTAGTTCTGTCCGGCCGATAAAGGTTGAAAGTAATTGGTGGGATTTTTTTTCACGCGGTAAGTTATGGCGTGTAACGATATTTACGTGGCACGACTGCTTATTATCTCGCCAGTTTACCTTCAAAGTTTACTATATGAAGAATACGCTTGAACCAGGAATACCGATATATGGGAACCTCGCTGATTCTCATTGCTTGTTATTACTATTTTCTTTCTGATTACCGGGTTGCTGCCCATATTGCAGTGACGCCTCCGCTATTTTGAGGCGGACACCTTGCATCTCGACACTGAGGCAAGGCCGCTGCATTTTCCGCTGACAGTCGTTTTTATCGCGCGCCGCGACCTGGATGCCGGGCTTGCACCACCGCCCTTCGGCAACGTATTTTTCTCGCCTGAAACCTTGTCGATTAAAACGGCGAGAATAAATCTGAAAACGCGAGAATCGAAGTCCGACGACACATGGAAATCCTGTCTTCTTTCCGTGTGACGAATAGAAACCTGCCGAACTGGAGGCCGCATGACGCCAATCTTATCTGACGCGCTAGCACCGCCTGATTGTCCGAGACAGGACATTCGGTCTGTTCAGTGTTCGACAATCGTGAAGCACGTGGCGATTATTTTGTATGACGGATTTTCGTTGCTGGACGCCGGCACGCTCGCCGAAGCTCTGCATGTCGCTAATGAATTACAATCGCAAAGTTCGAATCATTCCGTGACATATCGCGTGAACCTCATTTCGGCTGGCGGTGGAGCGGTTGCATGCTCGTCATCGATGATGGTTTGGACAGAGCATTTTTCCACGCGCGATTTCGATCGTCTCGACAACCTCTTCGTTCCCAGCGGAAGTGGTGTCGCGCACGCCTCCGTCGACGACAACCTCATTGATCTGTTGCGACTGGTTTGTGCAAGAGGCGTCCGTGTCACCGCGATCGGGAATGGGCACATGGTTTTGTCGGCTGCCGGCGTGGCGCGGCGCGATTGGCCTTCGATGAAGCATGATATCCGTCTCCGATCGTTATCCGCGAGCGCTGCGGAGCATGATCGCGATCAGGCTTTGGTGACCTCGCTCGCACTGCTCAAGATGGATCTGGGAGCGGAGTTGGCCGCGCGCGTGGCGGACCGTCTCGGCTCGGATGGCGGGCGTACATTGGCCCCCGCGTTCGAAGAGATGGATGCAAAGACGCTCGCCGAGAAAGCACGTGCGTCGGCGCGTTGGATCGTCCAGAACTGCGCGAAGCCCATATCGGTGGGCGATGCGGCGCGCACGTCTTCGATGAGTGAGCGCAATTTCCTGCGTCTGTTCAAACGGGAGCTCGGTGTTACGCCTTCAAAGTACCTTCTTGGTGCGCGGCTCGATCTTACGTGCAAGCTGCTCGCCAACAGCGATCTTCCGGTGGACAAGATCGCTCGTAGAACCGGTCTTAGCAACGGAGAGAGACTGTCGAAGCTTTTCCGTAAAGAGCTCTCGATGTCGCCTACTGAGTTCCGGACGCAGAGTCGACGAAAGAGTTGACGTACGAACAGCAATCCAGATGCGCAAGTGGGGAGTCACGTCAAGCGCCGCGCTTACTTATGCCGTGAAGGCTTACCTTGCCACCCGAACCGGTCTGCTTCGGCACCGACGCCCGTCCTTTAGCCGTAACTTCCCCGTACTCGGTTAGCCGTCCGCGCAAGCCGTTGATTTGCATGGTCCGGAACTTCACAAGTTGCTCGCGCATGCGATGCAGCGCCAGCATTGCCTGCTGCATTCGATGCCTATCGCCCCATCCGCAGTAGTGTTTTCACCAATATCGTTAAGTTCCGATATATGATTCGTTCTGTAGCGATGCATGTCGCGCACGCCATGCGGCGTGCCGGTTGCCGAATCACCTGAAAACCATCCACATGACGCCCGATTTCGACGCGATCCACAAAGCGCTGGCCAACCCGGTCCGCCGGGAGATTCTCGGCTGGCTGCGCGAGCCGCACGCCCATTTTGCCGATCAGGAGTTGCCGCTCGACCACGGCGTGTGCGCGGGCAAGATCGACTCGCGCTGTGGCCTGTCGCAGTCCACCGTGTCGGCGCACCTGGCCGCGTTGCAGCGCGCGGGGCTCGTCACGTCGAAACGGGTTGGTCAATGGGTGTTTTTCAAACGCAACGAGCCCGTCATTCAGGCGTTCCTCGAATACATGAACGCGAAGCTCTGAGCGCCGCATTCGCATCGCCGCGCTTCCTTTTTCACGCAGTTTTTTGAGGCTCGGGCCTTGCCCGCCGCCAAAGGTGAACTCTTATGCCGACTCTTTTCGATCCGCTGCAAATTGGCGATATCACGCTGCCGAACCGCATCATCATGGCGCCGCTCACGCGTCAGCGCGCCGAGGAAATCCGCGTGCCGAACGCGTTGATGGCACGCTACTACGCCGAGCGCGCGAGCGCCGGTCTGATCCTCAGCGAAGCGACATCGATCACGCCGCAAGGCGTCGGCTACGCCGAAACGCCGGGCATCTGGTCGCAGGAGCAGGTCGAAGGCTGGAAGCTCGTCACGCAGGCCGTGCACGAGGCGGGCGGCAAGATCTTCCTGCAGCTCTGGCACGTCGGCCGTATTTCGGATCCGCTGTTCCTGAACGGCGAGCTGCCGGTCGCGCCGAGCGCGATCGCGGCGGGTGGTCACGTGAGCCTCGTGCGTCCCGAGCGTCCGTTCGTGACGCCGCGCGCGCTCGAGCTCGATGAAATCGCCGGTGTCGTCGAAGCGTTCCGCAAGGGCGCGGAAAACGCCAAGGCCGCGGGCTTCGATGGCGTTGAAGTGCACGGCGCGAACGGCTATCTGCTCGACCAGTTCCTGCAGGACAGCACCAACAAGCGTACCGATGCCTACGGCGGCCCGATCGAAAACCGCGCGCGTCTGCTGCTCGAAGTCACCGACGCGTGCATCAGCGTGTGGGGCGCAAACCGCGTCGGCGTGCATCTCGCGCCGCGCCGCGACGCGCACACGATGGGCGATTCCGATCCGGCCGCAACGTTCGGCTATGTCGCGCGCGAACTCGGCAAGCGCAAGATCGCGTTTATCGCGGCACGTGAAGCGCTCGGCCACGACCGCCTCGGCCCGCAGTTGAAGGAAGCGTTCGGCGGCCCGTATATCGCGAACGAGAAGTTCACCAGGGAAAGCGCGCAGCAGGTGCTCGACTCCGGTGAAGCGGATGCGGTGGCCTGGGGTCAGCTGTTCATCGCGAATCCGGATCTGGTGCGCCGCTTCGCTGAAGATGCGCCGCTGAACAAGCCGGTCCCGGCGACGTACTATGCGCGCGGCGAAGTCGGCTACACCGATTATCCGGCGCTCGAAACGGTGTAATCGGTAGCGACAGCGGGCTCATGTCCGCTGTATGAAATGACAAAGCGGCGGGCGTGACTGAATTCCAGTCACGCCCGCCGCTTTTTGTGCGCTAGACAAGCTCGCGCCGCATAAACACCCGTTTCGATTCATCGAGTCCGCGCGCGATATGCGCGTCGCGCCGAGCGAGCAACGCCGCGTCGAGTTCCGACGTGTCGAGATCGCAAAACCCGAGCCGCCGGTAATACGGCGCATTCCACGGCACGTCGCGATACGTCGACAGCACCAGCTGTGTCAATTGTCGCGCGCGCGCGATTCGCGCGACCTCTTCGATCAATGCGGCGCCGATGCGCCTGCCCGCGTGCGAGCTCAGCACATCGAGTTCCTGAACGTAGATGCGCGTCGGCTGCGGCTCGAACATCACGAAGCCCGCGCAGATCGTCTGCTGGTCGAGCGCGACGATGATCTCGCGCGCCTCGATCTTGCGCTCGACGACCTCGCGTGCCATAGGCGGCGCGTCGGCAATCCCGGTCATGCCGACGCTGACGAAACGCTGGCCCGCTTCGAATTCGATGGCACGAATCGTTTCGGCTTCGTGCAAAGAGGCAAAACGGAAAGTGATGGCGGAATCGTGCGACATGGCGTTGCGTCCGATGAAGACCGCCCGAGTTTGACATCGGCACCGCCACATCGACAAGCGGCATATGGCATAAACTCGCGCAAGCGCCCTGCACGCACGCTCGCGGGACTACACTCATCACATCCGAACGCCACCCGAGGCCACGCCAAGATGAACCTGATGAATGTGCTGCAGATCGCGCTGCACCTCGACCAGCACCTGAGCGCGCTGATCGTGCAGTTCGGCACGGCAATCTACGCACTGCTGTTTGTCGTCGTGTTCGTCGAATACGGTTTTCTGCCGCTGTTCTTTCTGCCCGGCGATCCGCTGATCTTCATCTGCGGCGCGCTCGCGGCCACCGGCGCATTGAACGTGTGGATCATCGCGCCCGTGCTGTTCGTCGCGACGGTGGCCGGCAGCAGCGTCGGGTACGCGATCGGCCATGCGGTCGGCGACAAGGTCTATACCCGCAACTACTACTGGCTCAATCGCGATGCGCTGCGCCGCGCCCACGTGTTCAGCGAGACGCGCGGCCGCCTGACCTTCCTGCTGTCGCCGTACATCGCCGTGGTGCGCACGTTCGCACCGTTCGCCGCGGGCGTGTCGCGCATGACGTTCTCGCGCTTCGTCACGTTCGTCACCGCCGGCGCGGCGCTGTGGGTGGTCTCGCTGATCGCGGGCGGCTATCTGTTCGGCAACGTGCCGGTGGTGCGCGAGCATCTGAGTTCGCTGGTGTTGCTGGGCCTCGCGCTCGGCGGTGCGATGCTCGTCGGCGGAGCGGTATGGCGCTTTTTCAACCGGCGCATGCGGGCGCGCTGAGGCCATCGTGGCGACGTTTCGGCGTACGGCCTCCCGCCACCTCAAAACTTGACCCGGGCGAGATACGAAGGTAACCTTATCAGGAAACCTTCACATCATGTCATCGCACGAGTTCACCGCATGACCCAATCCCCTCCCGCAGTTACGCCGGAAGAACTTCATACGCTCGCCGAAGATCTGCGCGTGCTGGCGGGCAAGCTGCGCCGGCGTCTGCGCGAAGAGTCGCATGTCGGCGACTTCACGCCGTCGCAGGTGCAGGTGCTGAACTTGCTGGAACGCGAAGGCCCGGCCACCGTCACCTCGCTCGCGCGTGCGCACGGCATGCGGCCGCAGTCGATGGGAGAAACGCTCGCGGTCCTGAAAGCCGCGGGGCTCGTCAGCGGCACGCCCGATCCTAACGATGGACGGCAGACGGTTCTGTCGCTGACACCCTCCTTTCGCAAGAAAATCAAGGCAAGCCGCGCGGCACGCGAAGACTGGCTGTACCGCACGATTCAAACGCGTTTCACGGCAGCCGAACAGCAACAACTCGCGACGGGCGTCGACTTGCTGAAACGCCTCGTCGATTTGTAACTCGCGATTCGCGCACACGCGTCCCGCCACTCGCAGGAGCACTTCATGGCACTCACGACTCTCGACGCCAAAACCGCACTGGTCGTCGTCGACCTGCAGCGCGGCATCGTCGCGCTGCCCACCGCCCCCCATCCGGCCCGCGAAATCGTCGAACGCTCGGTTACGCTGCTCGACGCGTTCCGCCGCCACGGCCTGCCCGTCGTGCTCGTGAACGTCACCGCCGGCGCACCGGGCCGCACCGACCAGGGTCGCCGCTCCGCCGACTTCCCGCCCGGCTTCGCCGACCTTCTGCCCGAACTGAAGCAGCAGCCGTCGGACCATCTGGTCACGAAGCGCACGTGGGGCGCCTTCACGAACACGGACCTGGCCGCGTATCTGCAACAGCAAGGCGTCACGCAAGTGGTGCTCGTCGGTGTCGCGACCAGCATCGGCGTCGAATCGACCGCGCGCTTCGCGAGCGAGGCGGGCCTGAACGTCACGCTCGTCGTCGACGCGATGACCGATCTGAACGCCGACGCGCACAGCAACAGCATCACGCGCATCTTCCCGCGCCTCGGCGAAACCGGCACGACGCGGGAAGTGCTCGATCTGCTCGAACGTTCGCGCGCTGAAAGCCTGAATTGAAGCGGGCCGCTACCCGCATGCGCCCCACCCCGCGTTGAGGAAACCCCTGCCGTGAGCACCACGTTCCGTTCGCTGCGCATATTCAACTATCGTGTCTGGGCGAGCGGCGCGATCGTCTCGAACATCGGCACATGGATGCAGCGCACGGCGCAGGACTGGCTGGTGCTCACCGAGCTTACGCATCACAACGCGACGGCGGTGGGCATCGTGATGTCGCTGCAGTTCGGGCCGCAGATGCTGTTGCTGCCGCTCACCGGCTACGCGGCCGATCACTTCGACCGCCGCAAGCTGCTGTTCGCGACCCAGGCGGCAATGGGTACGCTGGCGCTCGCGCTCGGTCTGCTCACGGTCACGGGGCTCGTGCAGCTATGGCAGGTCTACGTATTCGCGGGCCTGCTCGGCTGCGTGACCGCGTTCGATTCCCCCGCACGCCAAACCTTCGTATCCGACCTCGTCGGCGAACGCGATCTCGCGAATGCCGTCGCGCTGAACTCCACGTCGTTCAACGCCGCGCGCATGCTCGGGCCAGCGGTCGCGGGTCTGTTGATCGCGTCGGTGGGCAGTGGCTGGGTGTTTCTGATCAACGCGCTTTCGTTCGTCGCCGTGCTCGGTGCACTGCGCATGCTGCGGCTGGACCAGTTACATATCAAGCCGCGCAATGTGCGCTCGCGCGGCAGCTTCGTCGAAGGCTTCAAATATGTCTGGACACGCCCCGATCTGAAGGCGGCGCTCCTGATGCTGTTCCTGATCGGCACCTTCGGCCTGAACTTCCCGATCTTCATCTCGACGATGTCCGTCACCGCGTTCCGTGCGGGCGCGGGCGAGTACGGCGTGCTCAGCTCGACGATGGCGATTGGCTCGGTCACCGGCGCTCTGCTCGCCGCGCGCCGCGCGCGGCCCACCATGGGGCTGCTGCTCGGCGCCGGCGCGATGTTCGGCGTCGGCTGCACGGCGGCTGCGTTGATGCCGAACTACGTGCTGTTCGGCATCGTGCTGATCGCGATCGGCGTGTCGACGCAGACCTTCACCACCTCGACCAATAGCCTCGTGCAACTGACCACCGAACCGGCCATGCGCGGCCGCGTGATCGCGATCCTGCTCGCGATCGCGCTCGGCGGCACACCGCTCGGCGCGCCGGTGGTCGGCTGGGTCGCCGACCGTTTCGGGCCGCGCTGGGCGCTCGGCGTCGGCGCTGCATCGGGCTTCGGCGCCGCGCTCGTCGGACTTGTCTATCTGATGCGATACCGGCAACTGCGTTTCTATCGCGAAGGCTGGCGCCTGCGTTACAGCATCGAAGATCCGCGGCCCGTCACGGCCACCACGGTCATTCCCGACTCCGTAACGACGGTTCAGCGTAGCGAGCTGGACGAGGCGGAAGAGGATACGGCTTCGAGCGTGTAAAAGCGCAAGCGTGTGAGCACCGGATCCGGGCAGGCGCAGCTCAGAGTCCGCCCACGCCGCGCGTCACCAGTGCACACGGTCCGCGCGTCAGTTGCTCCCCGAGAAACTCGATGCACACCTGAATCCGCGCCGACGACGACAAGCGCTCGGCCGTCACCGCCCACACTCCCGTATCCCTCCTTCGCCCACTGCACGACGATGTCGCTCAGATTCGACGCGACCGTGCCCGTCACCTTCACGCTCCTTTCGCCATGCGGCCCGCTCAGGCGCCAGACCCCGAAGCGGTCGTCGCGGCCGCGAAACAGTGGGGCAAGGGGCAGTCGTTTGAAGCCGGTTTGAATGCAATGCCCGGCGCACCCAGGCCGTGGTTAACCCGGAGTGCGCCGCGCCAGCTCGTGACACGCGTCGATCCATCCCGTCGTGCCGCACCGCGGCAACGAGACCAGGAAAATCCTGGCTTGCGCGGCGCCCGTTTAAAGGCGCCAATGATTCAGCCGTAGAAGCTGACAAAAACATTTCCCATTCAGGAGGCGTCATGCAAACGAACGCATCGGCAAGCAGCGGGCATAGCTCGCAGGCGCGCAAGGCTACCGCCAGCGGCTGGATCGGCTCGGCACTCGAGTACTACGATTTCTTCATCTATGCGCAGGCCGCCGCCCTGATCTTTCCTCAGCTGTTCTTCCCTTCCGGTAATCCCAAGATCGCGATCGTCGCATCGCTCGCAACCTACGGCGTCGGCTACGTCGCGCGGCCGATCGGCGCGGTCGTGCTCGGGCACTGGGGCGATACACACGGGCGCAAGAACGTATTGCTCGTCTGCATGTTCCTGATGGGTCTGTCGACGATGGCGGTCGGTCTGCTGCCGACCTATCAGCACGTCGGCTTTCTCGCGCCGGTGCTGCTCGTCGTGCTGCGACTGATCCAGGGTTTCGCGGTCGCTGGTGAAATCTCGGGCGCCAGTTCGATGATCCTCGAACACGCGCCATTCGGGCGACGCGGCTTTTACGCGAGCTTCACGCTGCAAGGCGTGCAGGCCGGCCAGATTCTGGCCGCCGCGATCTTCCTGCCGCTCGCCTATTTCATGAACGACGCCTCGTTCAATGCGTGGGGCTGGCGCATTCCGTTCCTGCTCAGCGCGGTCGTGCTGATCGCCGGGTACATCATCCGCCGCGAAGTCGAGGAAACGCCCGCGTTCGAGAAGGAGGACGCGAGCGGCGGCGTGCCGCGCTCGCCGATCGTCGAAGCGTTCAAGTACAACTGGGGCGACATGCTGCGCGTCGTGCTGTGCTCGCTGATGAACGTGATCCCGGTCGTCGCGACGATCTTCGGCGCGGCGTACGCGGTGCAGCCGTCGTACGGCATCGGCTTTTCGAAGAGCCTGTATCTGTGGATTCCGGTGATCGGCAACATCGTCGCGGTGCTGGTGATTCCGTACGTGGGCAATCTGTCCGACCGGATCGGGCGGCGTCTGCCGATCATCGTCGGCGCGCTCGGCGCAGGGCTGCTTTCTTTCGCGTATCTGTACGCGATCAGCATCCACAACGTGCCGCTTGCGATGGTGGTGTCGATCCTGATGTGGGGCGTCATCTATCAAGGCTACAACGCGATCTTCCCGAGCTTCTACCCGGAACTGTTCCCGACCCGTTCGCGCGTCTCCGCGATGGCGATCGGCCAGAACATCGGCACGACGATCACCGCGCTGCTGCCGGCGCTGTTCGCCTACGTCGCGCCGCCGGGATCGCACAACGTGCCGCTGACGATCGGCGCGATCACGTTCGCCATCACGATCGTCTGCGCGATCGCCGCATGGAGCGCGCGTGAGAACTTCCGTGTGCGGCTTGGCGACCTCGGCGAAAAGAACGTCGTGCCGCTCGACAAGCTCAGCTACGACGCAATGCGCGCGCAGAGCATGGCCGACGCGAAAAAGGCCGCTGCTTGAGCCCGCTTGCCCTTTAACGCGTCTTGATCAGGACTTTCAGGGAACCCGCTCATGAACCGCACCCGGATCGCCGTCGCCGGCGCGGGGTACATCGGCCGCGCCCATCTGGCGGTCGCACAGCAAAGCGACTCGTGCACGCTGTCGGCGATCGTCGACCCGTCGCCCGCGGCCGCCGCGCTCGCAGCCGAGGCGGGCGTGCCGCTCTGGTCAAAGGACAGATTTGCGGCTTCGGTGTGGACAGCTATCTGCTCGGGCTGCGCGCGGCGGAATCGGCGGCGGGCTAGCCACGGGAACGCGCCGCGCGGCGCTGGCCTCGCACGGCTAGCGCCATGTTTCGGTCAACTCGTTGGCCAGCACCATCTTCTGGCGCACCACCTCGACGAAGGCCGCGTCGAGGCCCGCCTGCGCCTTCAGGAATTTAAGCGCGGCGGAATGCACGGCGCGCAACGCGCCGCCGTCGATGCCCGTCATACGCGCCGCGCCGCGGCGCGTTTCCTCGACCAGATCGCGCGCGCTCGTGAAGTCGGGCGACAAGCCGCATTGCGCGTCGAACGCGGCGCGCAGGCCGGCCGCGTAGTCGCGCGACTCGCCGAGCCGCTCCATATCGATCAGCAAATCGACGCCCTCGCCCATGCGCAGCGCGCAGAGGATCCACAACGCAATGAACGCGCGATACGCGTTGTCGCTGTCCACCGTGCGCGCGAATTGCTCGCAGGCGACGGCATACGCGTCATCGGGCATCGACGGTAGCGGCGGCAGGCGTACGCCGCACACGCCGATCGCTTCGCGCACCAGCGGGTCCATCTGATTCAGACCGAGCACGCGAAACGGCGCGGCGACAAAGAACGCATTGCTCCACTGCTGCCGCAGCATCCAACCCGATGCGAACTGCGACGCGGGATTGCGCAGCACGCCCACGTGCAGCGCCTCGGCAAACCCGCGCTTCAGCCACGGCAGACGACCGCCCGTGCGGCAAAACTTGAAGACGGGCACGCGGCCCTGCTCGATCGTGTGCTCGCTCAGCGCGCGCAGATAGGCCTGCAGTGAAGGGAATGTCGCATCGGGATCGCGCGTAAAGCGATCGATGCTGAAGCGCCGGTCGTAACCCGCCACGCCGCGCGCATCTTCGCGCAGAAACGGGCGGTATTCGTCGAAGTAGGGTGCGGCGAGCGGCGGGTGCCCCGAGGTCAAGGTCGGCCGCGAGGCGGGCACGTCGGCGGGTTTGAGATCGGCGAGCACATTGCTGAGCGGCTCGTAAAAACCGGCCGCGCGCTCGTGTTCGCGCAGCCGCGACCACACCCATGTGCCCGCGCTGCGCCAGCCCGTGTGCAGAAAAACCGCCTGTTTCAGCGGAGTATTGGGCGTGGCGTCGTACGCGGACGACTCATGAGGCAACGGCATGGGACTTCTCTTCCAATGGTTGGATCAATAGACTGGAAGCGCCACTTTACCCTGTGATCGATCCGGACGCATTATGCTGCGAGATTCCCCGCTCGCGGCATTGCACCCAGCTCGCATCCATGAACGATTCGGCCGATATCCGCTTCCTGCTCACGCTGCGCGCGAGCGGCAGCCTGATCGCCGCCGCGCGCCGACTCGCGCTGTCGCCGTCGGCGGTCACGCAGCGCCTGCAGCAACTCGAAAAGAAGCTCGGCATGCAGCTCGTGAACCGCAGCGCGCGCCGCCTGCAATTCACCGACGAAGGCCTGCTGCTGTGCGAGCGCGGCGCCGAACTGATCGAGCAGTTCGACGCGTTGTTCGACGATCTGCAAACGCGCCGCGGCGGCCTCGTCGGCACGCTGAAGATCAATGCGCCGCTCGGTTTCGGACGACGCCATCTGGCGCCGCTGATCGGCGAGTTCCAGCAGCAGAACCCCGACATCGACGTCGCGCTGACGCTGTCCGACCGGCCCTTGACCGAAACGCTCGATCGCTTCGATATCGTCGTGCATATCGGCGAGCTGCCGCCGTCGAACCTGGTCGGCTATACGATCGCGCCGAACGCGCGCTTGGTCTGCGCGGCGCCCGCGCTCGTCAGGCGAATCGGCCAGCCCGAATCGCCGGATGCGTTGAGCCGGCTGCCGTGCATCGTGCTGCGCGAAAACAATGAGGACGTGTCACTGTGGCAGTTCAGCAAGGGCCGCACGCGCCGCGGCGTGCGCGTGTCCGCGCATCTGAGTTGCAACGACGGTGACGTGATCCGCCAATGGGCCTGCGAGGGACGCGGCGTGATTCTGCGCTCCGAATGGGACGTCGCCGACGATCTTGCGAATGGCAAACTCGTGCGTCTGCTGCCGGGCTGGAAAGCGCCGGACGCGAACGTGATCGCGCTCACGCATCAGCGGGCGGGACTGCCCGCGCGCACGCGCCATTTCATGCAGTATCTGCAAGGCCGCTTCAGGCCGTTGCCACCGTGGCGGCGGTGATTCAGTCCATCTGAATCTAACAGTCAATCTATCTGAACGCTGAAGTACTATCGAAAACCTATAATTGACTCATCCTCAACAGCCGGCCCCATGCAATCATGACTGCCGCCGCCCATTCCACCGACACTCCCGCCTACCCCGACGCGGTCCTGTTCGACCTGCTAACCGCCCTGCTCGACTCGTGGACCTCATGGAACCGTGCGGCAGGCTCCGACGAAGCGGGCCGCGCATGGCGTGCCGCCTATCTGCGTCTGACATACGGCTGCGGCCGCTACGTTCCCTACGAACAACTGGTGCGCGAGGCCGCCACGCAAGTCGGTTTGTCCGAATCGGCCGCGAACGCGCTCGAGGCGAACTGGCTGAACCTGACGCCGTGGCCCGGCGCGCTCGGTGCGTTGCGCGCGCTCGCGCCGTACTGCAAGCTCGCTGTCGTCACCAATTGCTCGACGCGGCTCGGCTCGCAGGCGGCCGCGCTCTTGCCCGTGCGCTGGGACGCGATCGTGACCGCCGAGGAAGCTGGCGTCTACAAGCCGGACCCGCAACCGTACCGCCTCGCGCTCGACAAGCTCGGCGTCGAGCCGCGCCGCGCCGCGTTCGTCGCCGGCTCGAGCTACGACATGTTCGGCACCGCGGCCGTCGGCTTGCGGACTTACTGGCACAACCGCGTCGGCCTGCCGCTCGTCACGGGAACGCAAGCGCCCGAGGTCGAGGCGGCCTCGCTCGATGGGCTGGTGCCGTGGCTCGCAGGCTTTGGCCGCGATCGTCGTCACTGAATCTCCAACCTCACCTCGCTCCTCAGGTGCAAACATGAAACTCGAACAGATCGAAACCCCGGCCGCGCTGATCGACGTCGCGCGGATGCAAAAGAACATCGCGCGGATGCAGGGGCTGATGAATGCGCTCGGCGTCGCGTTCCGGCCGCACGTGAAGACCACCAAGTGCATCGACGTCGTGCGCGCGCAGATCGCCGCCGGCGCGCGCGGCATTACGGTGTCGACGCTGAAGGAAGCGGAAGCGTTCTTCGCAGCCGGCGTCGACGACATCCTGTACGCCGTGAGCATGGTTCCGTCGAAGCTGCCGCGCGCGCTCGCGCTGCGCCGCCAGGGCTGCGAACTGAAGCTCGTGGTCGACAATCCGACCGCCGCCACGGCGATCGCCGCGTTCGGCGACCAGCACGGCGAAACGTTCGAGGTCTGGATCGAGGTCGATACGGACGGACATCGCTCGGGCATCCAGCCCGAACAGCAGACGCTGCTCGACGTCGGGCGGATTCTGCACGAGAACGGCGTGAAGGTCGGCGGCGTGATGACCCATGCGGGTTCGAGCTACGAGTTGAATACGCCTGAGGCGCTCGCCGCGCTCGCGGAGCAGGAGCGCGCGGGCTGCGTGCGCGCCGCCGAACGGTTGCGCGAGGCAGGCATCGCGTGTCCGGCCGTCAGCGTCGGTTCGACGCCGACCGCACTCGCCGCGCGGCATCTCGAAGGCGTCACCGAGGTGCGGGCCGGCGTCTACGTGCTGTTCGATCTGGTCATGCACAACGTGGGCGTTTGCACGCTCGACGACATCGCGCTTAGCGTACTCACGAGCGTGATCGGTCATCAGGAAGACAAAGGCTGGGCGATTCTCGACGCGGGCTGGATGGCGTTAAGCCGTGATCGCGGTACGTCGCGGCAGTCGCACGATTTCGGCTATGGGCAGCCGTGTTTGCTCAATGGCACGTTGCTGCCGGACTATGTCGTGAGCGGCGCCAATCAGGAGCATGGGATTCTTGCGGCGGTTCCGGCCGATGCGCGAGCCGATGCACGGACCGAAGACATCGCGCAGCGCTTTCCGATCGGTATGAAACTGCGCATCCTGCCGAACCACGCTTGTGCGACCGGCGCGCAGTTCCCCGAGTATCACGCGGTTGCGCCGGACGGCAGCAGCGTCGAATGGCAGCGATTTTACGGCTGGTAAGTCAGCGCGTCACTCATCCTCTTCCGACAACCCCGCCAACAGATCGTCGACCGCGCGATACACGCGCTCGACGATCTCCGGTCCCACCTTGCGCTCGAGCTCGCGATAGTGCGCCTCGAGATCCTTCGAAATCACGCGCACCAGGTCGACGCTCGTATCGGTCAGCGACACGAGCACGCGCCGCTGATCCTCCGCGAAACGTTCTTTCGTCACGAGTTCCATGCTCTCCATGCGCGCGAGCACGCCGGCCATGCTCGGGCTCGAAATCGTGCAGATGTCGGAGATGTGGCGCGGCTCCATCGGGCCGTGCTCGTTGAGCGCGCGAATCACTCGCCATTGCTGCTCGGTGAGTCCATGCGCGGTGATCAACGGACGAAAACGCTCCATCATTTTTTCGCGGGCGCGTAACAACAGCATCGGCAAATTGCGGTGCAAAACTCGGGTGGACGCAGCGGACATGGTGGCAAGGAATCAGAAAAAAACAGCTGTCGAAGCTTACGGGAAAACCCGCGATCAACCGGCAGCCTATTGACCGTCGATGATATCAAGCGGGATACTACTAACATCTTAGTGTTTTCGCCATACTTTCGCCACGAGGCTGCGCATTTATGTTTGCCCTTGCCGATCATCTGCTGCATCCCGAAGGCGACGCGCTGCCTCGCGACGTGGACGCGCACACCGCGGCCGCGTTGCTGGCACGCGGCGTTGCGTGTCGCGCGCCGGTCAGCGGCGTCGTGTATGGCGCCTTGCTGAACGATCGCGCCGCCTTGAACGCGCTGGGCGACGCAGTGCATGCGGCACCGTACAAGGCACCGCCGAAAGCGCCGATTCTGTATCTGAAGCCGCGCAACACGCTGGCCGGGCATCGGGCGCGCGTGGTCGTGCCGGATAACACGCTCGGCGTCGAGGTCGGCGCGTCACTCGGCATCGTGATCGGCCGTACCGCGACGCGCGTCGGCGTCGAGCGCGCGGCGGACTACATCGCCGGCTATACGCTGGTCGGCGATCTGAGCGTGCCGCATACCAACGTGTATCGCCCGAACGTGCGACTGCGCGCACGCGACGGCTTCTGCGTGATCGGACCGGCGCTCGTCGCCGCGCGCCACGTCGCCGCGCCGGATCGGCTCGACATCGCCGTCTCGCTGAACCGCGCCGAACCGTTCACGGCAAGCACCGCAACCTCGGTGCGCAACGTCGCGCAATTGCTCGCCGACGTCACCGATTTCATGACGCTGAACGCGGGCGACGTGCTCACGCTCGGCGTCCGGCACGGCTCGCCGGTCGCGCACGTCGGCGATACGGCCACGCTGTCGATCGGCACGCTGCCGCCCTTGACCATATCGTTCATTGGCATGGATCAACGAAACGGAGAACTGTCATGATGCGCGGTCGCGTCGCCTATGCGGGAGCGATTCACGAAGCGTATCCGCACGAGCAGGGTGTGCGCCTAGCCGACGGCCGCGTGCGTCGCGAGGACGAAGTGGTCTGGCTTGCGCCGATCGAAGTCGGCACGATCTTCGCGCTCGGTCTGAACTACGCCGAGCACGCGAAGGAATTGCAGTTCAGCAAACAGGAAGAACCGCTGGTGTTTCTGAAGGGGCCCGGCACGGTGCTCGGCCATCGCGGCGTCACGCGTCGCCCCGCCGACGTCACGTTCATGCACTACGAGTGCGAGCTCGCGGTCGTGATCGGGCGAACCGCGCAAAACGTCGCGCGTGAAGACGCCATGCAGCACGTGGCGGGCTACATGATCGCGAACGACTACGCGATTCGCGACTACCTCGAAAACTACTATCGCCCGAATTTGCGCGTGAAGAATCGCGACGGCGGCACGGTGCTCGGCCCCTGGTTCGTCGACGCCGCCGACATCGCCGACGTCACGCAGCTCGAGCTGCGCACGTTCGTCAACGGCACGCGTCAGCAATGCGGCAATACGCGCGATCTCGTCACGGGCATCCGCGCACTGATCGAATACCTGAGCGGCTTCATGACGCTCGCGCCCGGCGACGTGATCCTGACCGGCACGCCCGAAGGCATCGTCAACGTCAACACGGGCGACGAAGTCGTCTGCGAAATCGACGGCCTCGGCCGGCTCGTCAACACGATCGCCTCGGACGCGGACTTCGGCCGCGCCTGATCGACAGCAAAAACCCACCGAACAGCGAAAGGACAAGGCAATGCCGATCGACCATCTGATCAACGGCGAGGCGTGCACCTCGAGCGACTATTTCGAAACCGTCAATCCGGCCACCCAGGAAGTGCTCGCCGAGGTCGCACGCGGCGGCGCGAAGGAGATCGATGCGGCCGTGCAAGCGGCCAAAGGCGCCTTCCCCGCCTGGGCCGCGAAACCCGCCGCGGAACGCGCGAAGCTGATTCGCAACCTCGGCGAGCTGATCACGAAGCACGTGCCGGAAATATCGGAGACCGAAACGAAGGACACCGGCCAGACGATCTCGCAGACCCGCAAGCAACTGGTGCCGCGCGCGGCCGACAACTTCAGCTATTTCGCCGAGATGTGCACGCGCGTCGACGGCCACACGTACCCGACCGACTCGCATCTGAACTACACGCTGTTTCATCCGGTCGGCGTGTGCGCGCTAATCTCGCCGTGGAACGTGCCGTTCATGACGGCCACCTGGAAGGTGGCGCCCTGCCTCGCGTTCGGCAACACCGCTGTGCTGAAGATGAGCGAGCTGTCGCCGCTGAGCGCCTCGATGCTCGGCAAGCTCGCGCTCGAAGCGGGCATCCCGGCGGGCGTGCTGAACGTCGTGCACGGCTATGGCAAGGAAGCGGGCGAGCCACTCGTTGCGCATCGCGACGTGCGCGCGGTGTCGTTCACCGGGTCGACCGCGACCGGCAATCGCATCGTGCAGACCGCGGGCCTGAAGAAGTTCTCGATGGAGCTTGGCGGCAAGTCGCCGTTCGTGATCTTCGACGACGCCGACTTCGAACGCGCGCTCGACGCCGCGGTGTTCATGATCTTCTCGAACAATGGCGAGCGCTGCACCGCGGGCTCGCGCATTCTCGTGCAGCGCTCCATTTACGCGCGGTTTGCCGAGCGCTTCGTCGAGCGCGCGGAGCGCCTGACGGTTGGCGATCCGCTCGCGGACAGCACGATCGTCGGCCCGATGATCAGCCAGGGGCATCTCGCGAAAGTGCGCAGCTATATCGAGCTCGGCCCGAAGCAAGGTGCCACGCTTGCGTGCGGCGGGCTCGATACGCCCGAGTTGCCCGACGCCTTGCGTCACGGCAATTTCGTCACGCCGACCGTGTTCGTCGACGTCGACAACCGTATGCGCATCGCGCAGGAAGAGATCTTCGGACCGGTCGCGTGCCTGATTCCGTTCGACGATGAAGCCGAGGCGATCCGTCTCGCCAACGATATTTCGTATGGTCTGTCGAGCTATATCTGGACCGAGAACACGGGCCGCGCGTTGCGCGTGGCGGCCGCCGTCGAAGCCGGCATGTGCTTCGTGAACAGCCAGAACGTGCGCGATCTGCGCCAGCCGTTCGGCGGCACGAAGGCGTCGGGTGTCGGCCGTGAAGGCGGGACGTGGAGCTACGAAGTGTTCCTCGAACCGAAGAACGTCTGCGTGTCGCTCGGCTCGCATCATATTCCGCGCTGGGGCGTTTAATCGCGACGTCAAACGAAATTGCTAAAGCATGGGACCGGAGTAAGAGCTGACGCTCTAACTCCGCTCGACACGGGAGACCGCGATGGGCAAACTCGCGTTGGCAGCAAAAGTTACACATGTGCCGTCGTTGTATTTATCCGAGCTCGACGGTCCGCACAAGGGTTGCCGTCAGGCCGCGATCGACGGACACCATGAAATCGGCCGACGCTGCCGCGAACTTGGCGTCGATACGATCGTCGTGTTCGACGTGCACTGGCTAGTGAATAGCGAATACCACATCAATTGCGCGCCGAAGTTCGAAGGCGTGTACACGAGCAACGAGCTGCCGCATTTCATCAGGAACATGCCGTATGCGTATCCGGGCAATGTCGGGCTCGGTCAGCTGATCGCGGACGTCGCCAACGAAATGGGCGTGAAAAGCCGCGCGCACAGCGAGACCACGCTCGAGCTCGAATACGGCACGCTGGTGCCGATGCGCTATATGAACGGCGATCAGCACTTCAAGGCGGTGTCGGTGGCGGGCTGGTGCATGTGGCACGACCTCGCGACCAGCGCGCGTTTCGGCCTCGCGGTACGCAAGGCCATCGAAGAACGCTACGACGGTACGGTGGCCATTCTCGCGAGCGGCTCGCTGTCGCATCACTTCGCGAACAACGGCACCGCCGAGCAGTTCATGCACAAAGTCTGGAGCCCGTTCCTCGAACAGATGGATCGCAGCGTGGTGCGCATGTGGGAAGCCGGCGACTGGAAGACCTTCTGCGACATGCTGCCGCTCTACAACGAGAAATGTTGGGGCGAAGGCGGCATGCACGATACCGCGATGCTGCTCGGTGCGCTCGGCTGGGATCGTTACGACGGCAAGGTCGAAGTCGTCACGCCTTATTTCGGCAGTTCGGGCACCGGCCAGATCAACGCGATCTTCCCGGTCACGCCGCTACCCGTCTGACACTCGCGAAGGAATCGCCATGCCTCACTTGACACTCGAATACAGCGCCAACCTCGCGGACGCGCAACGCCTCGGCGAACTCTGCAAAGACCTCGCGCAGTGCCTCGACGCGCAGCGCGATAACGGCGAGCGCGTCTATCCGCTCGGCGGCATCCGCGTGCGCGCGCTGCGCTGCGACCAGTACTGCATCGCCGATGGGCGGCCCGACGCCGCGTTCCTGCACGCGAATCTGAAGATCGGCGCGGGCCGCCCGGAGGCCGTCAAGAAGGCGACCGGCGACGCGCTGTTCGCGCTGATCAAGCAGCGCTTCGCCACTGAGTTCGAACGGCAGGGGCTCGCGTTGTCGCTCGAAATCAACGAGTTCAGCGAAGCGGGCACCTGGAAGCACAACAATCTGCACGCGCGGTTCAAGGGCTGACATCATCATGCTAGACGAACAAACCATTCGCGACCTCGCCGCGCAACTCGATCACGCGGAAAAGACCCGCACGCAGCTGCGCCATTTTTCCGCGCAGTATCCAGAGATGACCGTACTGGACGGCTACGCGATACAACGCGAGTGGGTCAAGCTGAAACTCGCCGAAGGCCACGTAATCAAGGGCAGGAAGATCGGCCTGACGTCACGCGCGATGCAGCGCTCGTCGCAGATCGACGAACCGGACTATGCGCCACTGCTCGACAGCATGTTCATCGAAAGCGGCCAGGACATTCGCGTGGATCGCTTCATCGCGCCGCGCGTCGAAGTGGAACTCGCGTTCGTGCTGAACAAACCGCTGAAGGGCCCCGGCGTCACGCTGTTCGCTGTGCTCGACGCGACCGCGTACGTAAGCCCGGCCGTCGAAATCATCGACGCGCGCATCGAGCAGTTCGATCGCGAAACACGCGCGCCGCGCAAGGTCCATGACACGATCTCCGACTTCGCCGCGAACGCGGGCGTCGTGCTCGGCGGCCGGCCGGTGCGTCCGCTCGACGTCGACCTGCGCTGGGTCGGCGCGCTGCTGTACAAGAACGGCGCAGTCGAGGAAAGCGGGCTCGCGGCGGCGGTGCTCAACCATCCGGCCACCGGCGTCGCGTGGCTCGCCAACAAAATTGCTCCGCATGACGAATCGTTGAATGCGGGCGACGTGATCCTGAGCGGCTCGTTCACGAGCCCGGTTCCCGCCCGCGCGGGCGACACGTTCCACATCGACTATGGCCCGCTCGGCGGCATCGGTCTGAATTTCATCTGAACGCATCAATATGTCCTTGCCGAACAACCCCTTCAAGCGCGCGCTCGCCGAAGGCAGACCGCAGTTCGGCCTGTGGGCCGCGCTCGCCGATGCCTACGTGACCGAGCTGCTCGCCACCGCCGGCTTCGACTGGCTGCTGATCGACAACGAGCACGCACCGAACGACGTACGCAGCACGCTGTCGCAATTACAGGCGGTCGCCGCGTATCCGTCGCATCCGGTCGTGCGGCCGTTACGCAGCGACGCCGCGCTGATCAAGCAGTTGCTCGACATCGGCGCGCAAACGCTGCTGCTGCCAATGATCGACACGGCCGCGCAAGCGCTCGATGCGGTCGCGGCCACGCGTTATCCGCCACAAGGCATTCGCGGCGTCGGCAGCGCGCTCGCGCGTGCGTCGCGCTGGAATCGCGTGCCCGACTATCTGGACACCGCCGCCGACGAACTGTGCGTGATCGTGCAGGCGGAGACCGTGCAGAGCCTCGACAACCTCGTGGAGATCGCGCATGTGGATGGCGTCGACGGCGTGTTTTTCGGGCCGTCGGATCTGAGCGCGTCGATGGGATTGCTCGGCAAGCCGGGCGACGCGCGCGTGCGCGACGCGATTCGCCACGGCATCGACACCGTGCGCACCGCTGGCAAGGCAGCGGGCGTGCTCGCCCCTGATCCCGCGCTGGCGGCCGAATATCTGGCGGCGGGCGCGACCTTCGTCGCGGTCGGCACGGACACCGGCTTGCTGAGCCGCGCGGCCGCGGACCTCGCCGCGTCGTACAAGAGCCTGGCGGCGAGCGCGCCGCAGGTCAAAGGCGGGTATTGAAGCGAAAGCCTTTCACTTCCCCTACTCGCCCGCCGGCCAAGGCAAGCCTCGCGCCGACCAATCCAGCTCGACCCCCAACACACAGCGCCCGCTCGCCAGCTGCACGGCAAGTGTCACTGCGATGCACGGCCGCCCGCTCGCGAGCGACAGATAAGGATTACTGGTGACCGCCTCGCCGGGCAGCAGCACCGCATTGCGGAAGTACGGCCGATGATCCCAGCGCGCATCGCGCGGATTCGCGACCGGCTGCAGCGACGCCGCGTCCTCGCACCACGCCGGCCCGCGCACCTCGTGACCGATCTGGCGGCCGGTGTCGTCGAGGATGAAACAGCTGATGCAACGCTTGAAGGTGGCGAGCAGCGCGAACGCGTCGTCCATCATGGCGCCGGCGCGCAAGCCGTCGGCCGCGCGCCGCAGTTCGAGCCGGTACGGCTCCATTTCGGATTCGAACAACGCATGCTGATGCGCACGGCCCTGCGCGATCACGTCGAACGCATCGTCGATCTGGCGATGCACCGAGTCGGGCGGCGCGATCTCTGCCGCGGGCCGCCCTAGCAGATAGCCCTGCGCGAAATCGACATTCGACTCGACCGCGAGAATCAGCTCGTCGGCCGTCTCGACGCCTTCGACGACCACCAGCATCCCCGCCTGGTGCAGCAGCGACACGAGTTTCGGCAGGATCGGCTGCTGCGTGCCGTGCGTGGTCGCGCGAATCAGCTCGCCGTCGAGCTTGACGAGGTCCGGCCGGATCCGCAGCAGCCGGTCGAGATTCGACTGGCCCGCGCCGAAGTCGTCGACTGCGATCAGGAAGCCGTGCTGCCGATAGCGCGCCGCCGCGCGCGACATCTCGTCGACGCTGCCGCCATGCGATTCGAGAATCTCCAGAATCACGCGCTCGGGTTCGAGCCCCGCGGCGCGCACGATCTTCGTCAACTGGTCGGCGTAGCCTTCGGCGACGAAGGTGGACGGCAGGATGTTCAGGAACAGCCACGCGTCGCCGGGCAGCGCGCGACGCGCGTTGCCGAGATGCACCGCGTGGCTCGCGCGGTCGAGCGCGCCTTCGTCGCTCGACGGCTTCGGCGCGAACATCACGACCGGCGGCACCAGCGTGCCGTCGTCATGCTCTCCGCGCAGCAGCGCCTCGAAGCCGACCTGCTTCTGATGCGATAGGCTGTAGAGCGGCTGAAAGTGCGAGATCAGATAGAAGTCTTCCCAGCGGTAACGCGCCGGGTCGGCGCTCGGGTCGCCGAACGGTGACTGCAGCGCGTCGAACGGCAGCGCGCGCTCCGCGCAGACACGGTTGCGGCCCGTCTGCTTCGCGCGCAGCAAGGCTTCGTCCGCGCGATCGAGCAGCATCATGAAGCTTTCGCCGCGCCGATGCTCGGCGACGCCGAAGCTCGCGGTCAGATGGCCGTCCGGCCGTTCGATCGCGGCGATGTCGAGGCGCAGCCGCTCGGCGATCTGCAGCGCGCCGGTGAGATCATTGTCGAGCAGCAGCGCGAATTCCTCGCCGCCGATGCGGCTCACGCTTGGGTAGAGCGCAACCGCGTCCTTCAGCACCTGCGCGACCTGGAACAGCGCATGGTCGCCGACCGCGTGACCGAAGCGGTCGTTGAGCGACTTGAAGCTGTCGATGTCGAGAAAGATCGCGCTGATCTGCGCCCCTGGCGCCAGCGTCTCGAGGCGTCCCTGCGCGTGCTTGACGAACGAGCGACGATTTTGCAGGCCGGTCAGCGGATCGGTCGCCGCGAGTTGCGCGAGCTGGCTCTCGAGCAGAAAGTGATTGCGCCGGAAACGGTAGAAGCCGAAATGGAATACCACCGCCGTCGGCGCACCGATCGCGATGAGCCACGTCCACACGGCCGCGTCGACCTCGGGCGTATGAGCTTTGCCGCGCAGCAGCGCGATGGCCGCCGCGTAGAACACCACGCTGCCGGTGACGAAATGCGCGGGCGTGAGCCATAGCGGCGCCGCGCAGATCGGTATCACCACGAATGCGGGCAATAGCCACGGCAACGGATGCGCGAGGCCCTTCGCATTCAGCACGAGCCCGGCGATCAGCACCAGTTCGTACGCGACGCCGATCGCGCCGAACAGCGCCGTCGACTTCGCGCGCGGGATCGCCAGCACCAGCAGCGCGAGCAGGAGCGCGCATAGCAGCCGGTACGCGAGCGGCCCGGCCGGTGCGCCGACCAGTTCGCGCGCCGTTACCGTGCACAGGAACGCAACCACCGTGAAGCCCATCGTCACGAGGGAAAGCGGCCGCTGATGGTCGAGCGAGCGCTGGTGAAAGCGCTCACGCATGCTTGGCTCGGGCAGGTGCTGCGTCGGGATGGCAGACATAGATGGTTGATCAGGGTTTCCGGTCACTCGCCAATAGTTATCGGCAAACGTTCGATAAACATTTATGGCTAACGTAACACGACGTATAAATTCGGCGCCTGCGTGCCGAACGACGCCGCGCCGATCTTTCGCGCGACTCACCATCCGCCGAATGCATGATTAAAAGACTAAAGCTCAAAGCAGGCCGGATTGCCGGCTAATACACCTATGGTTCCGCAAGCCTTTTCGCGCGCCAGGCGAAGATTAACCTTTCAATTTCTTTTAAGCAGCAAAAATTACGCAATTCATGTGGCTCGATTGCGCGCTTATTACCGTATAAGCCGAGCAATGGAAAGTGGCTAAAAGCGTGTGTCTTAAGTAGACTGCTTGCAATGTGTGCCGGACACCCTAGACAACCCGGTAGAAATGACGTAATCGGCGCCCCGTTGCCGAACGACTCCAATGCTCAATGGCTGTCACGTCCGCAATGTGCAACGGGCCGCGACCACTTCCGGAAAACATGGTCCCAATCCTCAACTATCTCCTCGAACGCCAAATCTCGCCGCAATGGCGCGGCATGCTGAGCGCGCTGGCGAGCGAGTTCGAAGCGCAAATCGGACACGACGAGCTGCGCCAGCTGATGCATCGCGTCGGCAGCCGTTTCGCGCTCGCGTATCCGCTGCCCGCCTGCGCATCGACGGCCGAGCTCGAGCAGGTGTTGAATTCTTACTGGCATCAGATGGATTGGGGTTACGTCGCGCTCGCCGATGAGGCGGAGTCGCTGCGCATCATTCACTATTGCGCGCCGCTGCCCGCCTTCGGCGAATCGGCGCTCGCCTGGACGCCGGCATTTCTCGAAGGCGCCTATCAGACGTGGCTGAGCGCGTTGGGCGCGCAGGGTTTGTCGGTCGTGCAGACGAGCGCGTTCGGCGAGGACAGCTCGCTCGAATTCCGCCTCGGCCGTCACCCCGCCTGAGCACCAGCGGGTGCTGCACGCATACGTGCGAACGAGCGCGTGCGACGGCGATACAGCCGCCACGCAGAATCAGGGAAGGCAGTTCAAATAAACAGCACCCCGAGCAGTCGGTTTGGGGCCATGCACGGTATGTAAGAGACGACGGCATCATGAGTTCATCGAGCGACATCGAAAAACTGTTCGAGCAATTTGGCGGCGACGCCAACGCGTACCAGGAGATCGGCCGCGAGAACGACGCGCGCACCGCGCGCACTCGTTGGCCGCTGCTCGTGACGCTCGATCTGACGCAACCGGCCATTCCGGCAATCGGCCAGCTTCGCGACGCGAAACCACAGCCGCCTATAACCGTGGCGCCACGGGCCGCCGTCCACGAGGACACGACACCGAAGGACATGGCATCCGTGACGCGCGCGAAGGCACCGCTGTTCACGCGCCCGCACCGGCGTGACATTCCACCGGTACCTGTGGCCGCAGCCCAGCCCGCGGCGCCGAGCGGCGCGTCACGCTTCCGCACGGCTGACGAACTCGACGAGGCGGCCGCGCAAACGATTGCGCCTGTCGCGCCAGGCAGGACACGCCCCGCCGCGCCCGCTCATGGCAGAGCGAGCACGGCACCGGCATCGTCGATGCCACCGCCACCAGCGCCGCAACCCACCTATACGGCCCAACCCGCGCAACCGGCCCAACCGCCGTCGATCCTCGGCAAGATGTTTGCAGCGCAAACCCCGAGCGCGCCGCCGCAAGCGGCCGCGGCCGCGTCGCTGAACTCGGTGTTCGACCGTCTGCGCGGCACGTCCGCCCGAGGCACGCAAGCACCCGCCGGCACCGCGCGCGGCGGCTTCGCCTCGTGGCTCACCAACGGTCCGCGTCGCTCATGAAGGTCATTGCCGTGGTGTCCGCCAAAGGGGGGGTCGGCAAGACCACCCTCGCCGCCAATCTCGCCTCCGTGCTCGCCAACAGCGGCCGGCGTGTGATTGCACTCGATCTCGATCCTCAGAACGCCCTGCGGCTGCACTTCGGCGTGCCGCTCGACAGCATCGACGGCCTGTCGCGCGCGACTCTCTCGGGCAACCCGTGGCAAACGGTGATGTTCGACGGTATCGACGGCGTGACCGTGCTGCCGTACGGCGCGCTGCTGGAGGACGACCGCCGCCGCCTCGAGGCACAGATCGACCAGCATCCGCAATGGCTCGCGCAGTCGCTGCAGCACCTGCGGCTCGATGCGTCCGACATCGTGATCGTCGATACGCCGCCCGGCTCGTCGACCTACGTGCGAACCGCGCTGAGTGCGGCCACCTTCGCGTTGAACATCGTGCTCGCCGACGCCGCGTCGTACGCGGCGATCCCGCAGATGGAGCGGCTGATCGAAACCTACGCGGCGCCGCGCGCGGACTTCGGCGGCGTCGGCTACGTGATCAATCAGATCGACCAATCCCGCCAGTTGACCAAGGACGTGCTGAAGGTGCTGCGTCAGATGCTCGCCGGCAAGGTGTTCCCCGGCGTGATCCATCTCGACGAAGGCGTCAGCGAAGCGCTCGCCTGCGACACCACGCTGATCCATTACGATCCGCTGAGCCAGGCCGCCGCCGATTTCCGCGCATGCGCCGCGTGGCTCATGGCGGCGCTCGACGCGATCGCCGCCCGGCCAAGGAACGTCGCATGAGCAGTCCAGCCTCCTCGCGCGAGCCCGAGGGCGGCGAGCCGTCGCGGTTCCAACGCTTCATCGACGCAAGCTTCTGGAACAGCCGCATCGTCACCGGGCTCGTCACGATGCTCGCGCTGTACATGCTGTACTTCGTGTTCACGGTGCCGCTCGAGTTCTATCAGCAGCTGACCTTCGCGACCCTGTGCTTCGTGCTCGCGCTGCTGTTTCGCCGTCGTCCCGGCCGCTACGCGACGATGGTGATGATCATGCTGTCGATCGTCGCGTCGGGCCGCTACATGTACTGGCGGCTGACCGAAACGACCTACTGGGAGCATCCGCTCGACGCCGCCTGGGGTCTGCTGCTCGTGTCCGCCGAGCTCTACGCGACGATCGTGCTGATGCTCGGCTACTTCCAGACCGCGTGGCCGCTCAAGCGCAAACCAATGCCGCTGCCCGCCAATCGCGACGAATGGCCGACCGTCGACGTGTTCATCCCGACCTACAACGAGCCGCTCGCCGTCGTGAAGCCGACCGTCTACGCGGCGCTCGCGCTCGACTACCCGGCCGACAAGATGTCGATCCACGTGCTCGACGACGGCCGCCGCGCCGAGTTCAAGGCGTTCTGCGAGGAAGTCGGCGTGAACTGGACGATCCGCACGCACAATCGCCACGCGAAGGCCGGCAACATCAACGAGGCGCTGAAGATCACGAGCGGCGAGTACCTCGCGATCTTCGACTGCGATCACATCCCGACCCGCTCGTTCCTGCAGATCGGCCTCGGCTGGTTCCTGCGCGACAAGCTGCTGTCGATGCTGCAAACGCCGCACCACTTCTTCTCCGCCGACCCGTTCGAGCGCAACCTCGGCACTTTCCGCAAGGTGCCGAACGAAGGCGAGCTGTTCTACGGCCTCGTGCAGGACGGCAACGATCTGTGGAACGCGACGTTCTTCTGCGGCTCGTGCGCGCTGCTGCGCCGGAGCATGGTCGACGAGATCGGCGGCATCGCGGTGGAGACCGTCACCGAGGACGCGCACACCGCGCTGAAGCTGCACCGCCGCGGCTACACCACCGCGTATCTGGCGATTCCGCAGGCCGCCGGCCTCGCGACCGAAAGCCTGTCGGGCCACATCGGCCAGCGCATCCGCTGGGCGCGCGGCATGACGCAGATCTTCCGCATCGACAATCCGCTCACCGGCAAGGGGCTGAAGATCGGCCAGCGGCTGTGTTACCTGAACGCGATGATGCACTTCTTCTACGGCGTGCCGCGTCTCGTGTTCCTGACCGCGCCGCTGTCGTATCTGTTCTTCGGCGCGCATGTGATCGAGGCGGCGGCCAGCACGATCGCGATCTACGCGCTGCCGCACATGATGCACGCGAGCATCACCAACTCGCGGATGCAGCGCCTGTTCCGCCATTCGTTCTGGGCCGAGGTGTACGAGTCGGTGCTGGCGTCGTACATCACCGCGCCGACGCTGCTCGCGCTGATCAACCCGAAGCTCGGCAAGTTCAACGTGACGGCCAAGGGCGGCGTGATCGAGAAGAGCTACTTCGACTGGTCGATCTCGCGACCGTATCTGTTCCTGCTGCTGCTGAACCTGCTCGGTTTCCTCGCGGGTCTCATGCACATCTACATGAACTGGCACGTGCGCAGCATCGTCGAGACCACACTGCTCAATCTCGCGTGGACCAGCTACAACATGCTGATCCTCGGCGCGAGCGTGGCCGCCGCGAGCGAGCGCCGCCAGATCCGCGCGGTGCCGCGCGTCGCGATGAAGATGCCGGTGATGCTGAAGTTCTCGACCGGCCGCACCCTCGCGTGCGAAACGATCGACTACTCGGAAGGCGGCGTCGGCGTCGCGCTGCCCAGCACCATCGAAGTGCCGATGCAGGAGCGCGTGACCGTGTCGCTGTTCCGCGGCGACGAAGAGTACGCGTTCCCCGCCACCGTCAGCTTTACCGAGCCGGGACGCGTGGGGCTGCGCTTTTCGTCGATGTCGCGCGAACAGGAGTACGAGTTCGTCAAAACCACCTTCGCCCGCGCGGACGCGTGGACCGGCTGGGCCGAGGGACGCGAGACGGACACACCGCTGCGCGGCCTGTCGCACGTGCTGAAGGTCGGCGTGCGCGGCATCGCGGGGCTGTTCGAACATCTGTACGACGACTTGCGCAGTTCGATCAAAAGCCGTCCCGCAGACGTCAAGAAGCTAAAAGCGAAAGACTGATCTATGGGCTACCGGATGGCCACGGACAATATCGAACGCCCGGCACACGGGCGCAACAGCATTGGACCCCAATCGCGCCTGTTTGCTTGTCACGGCTTGCGACACTCGCGGCGAATCATGCGCGGCGTCGCCTGCTGGCTCGCGCTGCAGACCGCGCTGGCGTCGTTCGTGCCGCTCGCTGAAGCGGCCAGCCCTGCCGCCGCCGCCGCCAAACCGGCGTCGGACGCGGCGGCACCCGCCGGCGCGCCGCAAACCCCGCAAGTCGCGACCGGTGTCGGCAACGTGCCCGCGCCGAGCGCGGCGGTGCCGTTCGATCCGAACGCGATCGCCCAGGGCCAGCTCGCCACGCCGACGCCCGCGCTCGCGGCGGCGTCGGTGAAGGCGCTCGGCGCGCGCACGCCGACCACCGCCGAGCCCGGCACGCTGGTGCCCGGAGGCCGCCGCCAGACGCTGACGTTCGCCGACTTCGGCGCGCTCGACCCGTTGCAATTGCGCGGCGTCGACGGACAGAACGGCATCGCGTTCTCGGTGCGCGGCGACGAGGTCGTGACCGGCGCGACGCTGCATCTCATCTACAGTTATTCGCCCGCGCTGTTGGCGAACCTGTCGCAGCTGAAGGTGCTGGTCAACGGCGAAGTCGCGGCGACGCTGCCGCTGCCGCACGAGCAGGCCGGCATGCTGGTCGCGCGCGAGATCACGATCGATCCGCGCTTCATCACCGACTTCAACCGCCTGAACCTGCAGCTGATCGGCCACTACACGACGGCCTGCGAAGACCCCGCCAACTCGTCGCTGTGGGCGACGATCAGCAACGCGAGCTCGCTCGACCTGACCTACTCGTCGCTCGCGACGAAAGCGGAGCTGGCCGCGCTGCCGCAGCCGTTTTTCGACCGCCGCGACGTGCGCCGCCTCGAGCTGCCGTTCGTGCTCGCGCAGAAGCCGGGCAACGGCACGCTCGAAGCCGCCGGCATCGTCGCGTCGTGGTTCGGCTCGCTCGCCGGCTACCGCGGCGCGGTGTTTCCCACCCAGCTCGACAACGCGCCGCTGTCGGGCAACGCGGTCGTGTTCGCGACCAGCGACCAGCATCCGGCCGGCGTGACGATTCCCGAGATCACCGGGCCGACCATCGCGGTGGTCGAGCGCAACGCGAACGCGCGCGGCAAGCTGCTGCTCGTGCTCGGCCGCAACGAGGCCGAGCTGAAGACCGCCGCGAAGTCGCTCGGGATCGGCCATAGCGCGCTGTCCGGCGCGAGCGCCACGATCACGTCGCTGCACGAAATTACGCCGCGCGTGCCGTACGACGCGCCGAACTGGCTGCCGACCGACCGCGCGGTGCGCTTCGGCGAGCTCGCCGATCCGAAAGACCTGACCGTGTTCGGCTACGACGCCGACGCGGTGCGCATCAACATGCGGGTGCCGCCCGATCTGTTCATGTGGCACACGCGCGGCGTGCCGATCGATCTGCGCTACCGCTACACGGTGCGGCCGGCGCGCGACCGCTCGTCGCTGAACATCAGCGTGAACAACGGCTTCGTGCAGGCGCTGCCGATTCCGGCGCGCCCTGCGTCGGTGTTCGACCTGAGCCGCTACTTCAACCTCATCATGCCCGACGGCACCGCCGATGCGCGCCGCAACATCCGCATCCCGCCGCTGCTGATGACGCCGCGCATACAGCTGCGGCTGCACTTCTACTACGACATCCCGAACACCGGCGAATGCGCGGGCCGCCTGCTGCAGAACGTGGTCGGCGCGATCGATCCGAACTCGACGATCGACCTGTCGTCGTTCCCGCACTACATGGCGCTGCCCGATCTGGCCGCGTTCGCCAACAGCGGCTTTCCGTTCACGCGGATGGCGGACCTCTCCGAGACCGCCGTCGTGCTGCCGGACGACCCGGACGCGAGCGACTACAGCCTGTATCTGCTGACGATGGGCCGGATGGGCGAATCGACCGGCTATCCGGTCTCCGGCGTGACCGTCACCCATGCGGCCGACGTCGAGCGCCTCGCCGACAAGGACCTGCTGGTGTTCGGCGCGCCTGGCAAGCAGCCGCTGTTGCAGCGCTGGTCGAAGTCGATGCCGTTCTCCAGCGACGGCGCGGCGCACACGTTCCAGCTCACCGACCTGGTGTTCAAGCTGCGGGACTGGTGGCACGGCGAGCACGGCGTCGAGCGCACGCCCGCGCGTGCCGATCTGACGATGGTCAGCTCGAACGGCGCGGCGCTGCTAACCGGCTTCGAGTCGCCGCTGCAGCGAGGCCGCAGCGCGGTTGCGCTGATCAGCGCGGCCGGCCCGTCGGATGCCGATCTGTCCGCCGCGCTGCTCGACGCCGACGTGCTGCCGAAGATTCAAGGCGCGATGGCCGTGATCCATGGCCGCGCCGTCACCATCACGTCGAACGGCACCGCGTACTACGTGGGCAGTCTGTCGCCGCAGGAGTATCTGCGCTGGGCACTGTCGTCGCATCCGCTGCTGCTGTTGCTCGGCGGCGTGCTCGCCGCGCTGATCATCGCGGCCTTGTGCTACCGGACGCTTCGCGCGATCGCCGCGCGTCGACTGAAGGACTGATGGAACGGATATGACTCGAATGCGGTTTCGGATCAGCAGAAGAACCTCTTTTACGCTCGCGCTCGGTATCGGCATGACGGCGTCGGCCAGTCTGGCGGGTTTGAGCGGCGCCGCTCAGGCCGCGCAGAACGGCGCTGCATGCGGCGACTGGGGCGCCTGGCAAAGCTTCGTGCAACGCTTCGTCCAGGCCGACGGCCGCGTGATCGATTACTCGACGCCGGCCCAGCAGACCACCTCGGAAGGCCAGTCCTACGCGCTCTTTTTCGCGCTGGTCGCCAACGACCGCGCGACCTTCGACAAGCTGCTCGGCTGGACCCGCGCGAATCTCGCGGGCAACCAGTTCGACGCCCAGAACCTGCGGCTGCCCGCATGGCAATGGGGCAAGAAGCCGGACGGCTCGTACGGCGTGCTCGATCCGAATTCGGCGTCGGATTCCGACCTCTGGATCGCCTACGATCTGCTGCAGGCCGGCCGCCTGTGGCACAACCCCGCCTACACGCAACTGGGCCAGTCACTCGCCGAGCGCATCGCGCACGACGAAGTCGCGAATCTATCTGGCCTCGGGCCGATGCTGCTGCCGGGGGCGCAGGGCTTCAGGAACGGCAACGTCACGCGTCTGAATCCGAGCTATCTGCCGCTGCCGGTGTTGCGCGCGCTCGCGCACGAGGTGCCGGACGGCCCGTGGGCCACGCTCGCCGACAACGCTTATCAGTTCGTCAAAACCGTGTCGCCGCAAGGCTTCGCGCCTGACTGGGCGGCGTGGCAGAACGGTCGGTTCGTCGTCGATCCGAAGAACGGCGACGTCGGCAGCTACGATGCGATCCGCGTCTATCTGTGGGCCGGCCTCGCTTCGCCCGCCGATCCGCTCGCGAAGCCGTGGCTCGGCGCGCTCGGCGGCATGCGCGCGAAGGTCGCGCAGAACGGCTTCCCGCCGGAGAAGGTGTCGTCGACCACCGGCGCGGCGAGCGGCGAAGGCCCGCTCAGCTATTGGGGCGCGCTCGCGCCATACTTCAAGACACTGGGCGACGAGCACGGACTCGGCCTCGCGCGCACGCGGCTCGCCGCGCTCGGCGCGAACGTTCCGGGCCGTGAACCGGTGTACTACGATCGTGTGTTGGGTCTGTTCGGCACGGGGTTCATCGATGGCCGCTATCGCTTCGATGAAGCCGGCGGTCTCGTGCCCGCCTGGAGGACCGCATGCGATTGAACGCCCTCGCCGGGTCGCTGCATATCGCGCTGTCCGTCGGCGCGCTCTTGTGCGCGGCCGCGGTCGCGCCCGATGCGCTCGCGCAGGCGAGCAAGGATCCGCTGACCGTGCTGATCGATCAGGGCAAGTACTGGCAGTCGCATCAGCGCGGCGACCTCGCCGAGCAGGCCTGGCAGAAGGTGCTCAGCATCGATCCGAAGCAGCCCGACGCCCTGTTCGGCATGGGCATGGTGCTGGCCGACCGCAAGGACGGCGCCGGCGCGCAGCAGTACCTCGCGCGGCTGAAGGCGGCCGCGCCGAACTATCCGAATCTCGATGAACTCGGCCGCCGCCTTGGCGAAACGAGCCCGCGCGACCAGACCATCAGCGAGGCGCGCCGGCTCGCGCAAGCCGGTCAGAGCGCGAGCGCGGCGCAGGAGTATCAGCGCGCGCTGGCCGGCAAGCCCGCAACGCCCCAGTTGCAGCTCGAGTATTACCAGGCGCTGTCGGCGACGCCGCAGGGCTGGGACGAAGCACGCCGCGGCCTCGAACAGCTCGCCCACGACAACCCCAACGACCCGCGTTTCGCACTCGCGTACGCGCAGCATCTGACCTATCGCGACGTCACGCGGCGCGACGGTATCGCGCGGCTGCAAAAGCTCGCCGGCGACACCTCGGTCGGCGCGGCGGCGAAAAAGAGCTGGCGCCAGGCGCTGCTGTGGCTCGACGCGCGGCCCTCGGACGCCGCGCTGTACGAGTCGTACTTCCAGACCGCTGGTGAAGATGCCGCCGTGAAGGCGCGCTTCGAATCGATGGTGCAGCAGGACAGCGCGGCGCGCGCCCGCGCGCAGGAAAACGCCGCCGCCGACGCGCGCGGCCGCGTGATCGCCGACGGCTTCGCCGCGCTCGACCGCGACGACATCGTGAGCGCGCGCGCCAGGTTCTCGTCGGTACTCGCGAACAGTCCTAACGATACCGACGCGCTCGGCGGCATGGGCATCGCCGCGCTGAAGCAGGAGCGTTTCGCCGAGGCGCGCAACTACCTCGAGCGTGCATCGCGCGGACCGAATCCGGCGCGCTGGAAAACCGCGCTCGACAGCGCGACCTACTGGACCTACACGAGCGAAGCGATCGGCGCGCGCAGCAATGGCGAGTTCGCGAAGGCGAAGGCATTGTTCGAGCGCGCGATCGCGCTGAATCCGTCCGACGTGACTGCCCAGGTGCAGCTCGGTGAAATGCTGCTCACGACCGGCGACCCGGCCGGCGCCGAGCAGGCATACCGGATGGCACTGCGCCGCCAGGCCGACAACCCGGACGCGATTCGTGGCCTCGTCGGTGCGCTCGCCGCGCAGGGCCGTGCCGACGAGGCGCTGCAGTTCGCCAATCAGCTGAACGCGCAGCAACAGGCGAAGGTCGGCGGCATCGACCGTTTGCGCGGCGACGCGCAGGCAGCGCAGGCGCGCGCGGCCGAAGCGCGCGGCGATCTCGGCAGCGCGCGCAGCCTGTTCGAAGACGCGCTGCTGAACAAGCCCGACGATCCGTGGCTGCGGCTCGACCTCGCACGCATCTACGTGCGCCAGGGCGCGGTCGCGAATGCGCGCAGCATGATGGACGGTCTGCTCGCCACGCATCCGGACATGACCGATGCGCTGTACGCGAGCGCGCTGCTGTCGGCGGAAACGCAGGACTGGTCGACCGGTCTCGCGCAGCTCGACCGTATTGCGCCCGCACAGCGCACCGATGCGATGACGACGTTGCAGCATCGGCTGTGGGTGCATCGGCAGGCCGACCTCGCGACGCGCATGGCGAACAACGGCCAGACGCAGCAGGCCATCGCGACCTTGCGCGCCGCCGAGCCGGTGGCCGGCAACAACCCCGAGCTGATCGGCGTGATCGCCGGCGCGTACCAGCAGGCCGGCGACCCGACCCGCGCGCTCGCACTCGTGCGCGGCGCGATGAGCGCGGCGCCCGGCAACACCGATCTGCTGCTGCAATACGCGAGCATTCTGTCCGCGGCCAACCAGCAGGCCGAGCTCGGCGCCGTGATGCGCCAGTTGCAAGGCATGCAACTGACGCCGCAGCAGCGCACTGACTTCAACAACCTGAATCTCGGCATCGTCATCCGACAAGCCGACGCGGTACGCCTGCGCGGCGATCTCGCGAGCGCCTACGAGGTGATCGCGCCGTGGCTCGCCGCGATGCCCGACAACCCCGACCTGCAGGCCGCGCTCGGCCGCATGTATGCGAGCGCGGGGGACGACCGCAACGCGCTCACGAGCTTCCGTGTCGCGCTGCAGCGCCGCCCCGACGATCTGAATCTGCTGCAGGCGGCGATCTCGGCTGCGGCCGGCGCGAAGCAGTTCAGCTACGCCGAAACCCTCGCGAACCAGGCGCTCGCCCTCGCGCCCAACGACCCGGGCGTGCTCGCGACCGTGGGGCGCATGTATCGCGCCCAGGGCAAGCTGTCGCTCGCATCGACCTATCTGCAACGCTCGCTGGTCGCGGCCAATACGCCGCTGGCGGCGAACGCGCCCCGCAACGCAGGCACCAACGTGCCGCGCGGCTGGGAAGCGGCGATGGGCCAGATCGGCGCGACGCCGCTGCCGGGCACCAATCCATTCGAAGGCAAGACGGCGATCGTCCCTTCGGGCGACGCCGACAATGCCGCGCGTCCCACGCTTCCGTTCCTGAATACGCAGCCTTCCTCGCCGACGCAGACCGTGCCGAACTATCCGCCGCCCCTTCAGCCCGCGCCGTATGTCGCGCCGTATGTCGCGCCCTATACGGCGCCCGCCGCGACGCCTTATAACGCGCCTGCCGCACAGCCCGCGCCGGTCGCCGCACCGTACGGAGCGCCCCGCTCCGCCGCCGAGGTCGGTGGCTACGGACAGGAATCCAACGGATCGAGCCAGTCGGGCGCGCCGTTGCAGCCTTATCCGGGGCAAGGTCAGGCGCCCGGGCAGCCGATGCCGCGGCAGCAGTACGACGCGGGCTATGCGCAGCAGCAGCCCTATGCGCAGCAGCAAGCGTATCCGCAGCCACAGCCTTACCCGCAGCAGCAAGCGTATCCGCAGCAACCGGCATACGGGCAACCGGCGTACGGGCAGCAGCCCTACGGCGCGCAGGACGGCTATGCGGCCACACCGTGGCCTATGTCGCCGGCCGCGCGCCAAGCGCAGGCCAACGCCGCGTCGACGACGGCGCTGCCGTACGGATCGACACGCACGAGCACGCAGAAGAGCGCCAAGAAGAGCACGGCGAAAACGAGCCAACCCGCGCCGGTCTACGCGCAGCCGCCGCCGCCGTATCCGCAGCAGCAGGGCTACGCGCAGCCGTATCAGCCGTACCCGCCGCAACAGCCCTATCAACAGCAGCCTTACCCGAACCAGGGCTACTACGCGCAGCAGCCGTACATTCCGCAACCGCCGCCCGGCTACGCGCAGCCGTACTACCCGCCCGGCAGCAACGCGCAGAACAACCCGCAGTCGAACGTCGCGAACGCGCAGACGCTCGGCGTCGCCGAGGAGCTTGCGCAGGTCAATCGCGAGCAGTCGAGCACCGTCTCGGGCGGCCTGATCTTCCGCAATCGCGTCGGCGAGGACGGACTGTCGTCGCTCACCGACATCGAGGCGCCGATTCAGGGGCGTATCAAGGCGGGCAACGGTCACGTGGTCGTGACCGCGACCCCGGTCACGCTCGACGCAGGCACCGCGTCGAACAGCACGTCGACGCTCGCGCGCTTCGGCGCGGGGCTTTCGACCGCGTCGTCGAAATCGGCGGCGCAGAACGGCACCAACAACTACGGCAGCCAGACCGCGAGCGGTGTGGGCCTGTCTGTCGGCTATGACAGTCGCAGCATCAGCGGCGATATCGGCGTGACGCCAATCGGCTTGCGCGAGACCAACATCGTCGGTGGCGCGCAATACAACGGCGGCATCACCGACAAGGTCTCGTACTCGATCGCGGTCGCGCGGCGCGCGGTGACGGACAGCCTGCTGTCGTACGCGGGCGCGCGCGATGCGGCCGCCGGCCTCGAATGGGGCGGCGTCACGTCGAACGGCGCGCTTGCCAGCCTCAGCTGGGACGACGGCACGAGCGGCCTGTACGTGAACGCGTCGTATCAGCACTACATGGGCACCAACGTGCCGAGCAACAACGCGATCAAGGGCGGCGGCGGCGTCTACACGCGTCTGCTGAAAGACGCCGACCAGACGCTGACGGTCGGCGTGAACACGACGATCATGGGCTACAACCGCAATCTGTCGTACTTCACTTACGGCCAGGGCGGCTACTTCAGTCCGCAGCAGTACGTGATCCTGAATCTGCCGGTCGAATGGTCGGGCCGCGCGGGCCTGTTTACATATGACGTGAAGGGGTCGATCGGCGTGCAGCATTATCGCGAGGATGCGTCGAACTATTTCCCGCTGAACGACGGCTCGTCGCGGCAGGGCGACGCGGCCGCCGCCGCGCAATCCCTCGGCAACGGTCTGACCGCCGTCTACCCGGGTCAGAGCAAGACCGGCGTGTCGTATTCGATCAGCGGCGTCGGTGAATATCAGCTCGCGCCGCAGCTCGCGGTCGGGGCGACCGCGTCGCTCGGCAATGCCTATGAATATCGCGAGTGGCTCGCGGCCGTGTACGTGCGCTACAGCTTCAACAAGCAGACCGGCTTGCAGCCGTTCCCGCCGGTGCCGTTGACGTCGCAGTATCTGTCGCTGTCCAACTGACGGACGCACTCGTTGGGTGAGGTCGCGGCTTGCATTCGATGAATCGCAAGCCTCGTCGCCCCCGCCCTCACTTTCGTTCGCACTCCATCGCATAGCGCCGGCCATGCTCGAGATAGCCGGCCTCGTGGCTGCTCACGAGCTCGACGGCGGGTTTGGGGAGTGGATATCGTGTGATGTTTTCCTTCGCCATCGTACGGTGCGTTCCATTGAAGTTCGAAGCTCGCAGGAATCGGGGACGACAGCACGATTCGCACCTGACAGCGGGCACGACCACGCCCTACGCGAAGGTATCGAGCCACGCCGGAAATGCGGGCGCTTCTTCCGCTTTCGCCGCGCAGCAAACGCGCCTCGCGGTAAATGTCGCCCGCGCATCGAACGAGGTGCCAAATTGGTACGGTTTCGGACACGGGTGCTTACCCGGCAAAACCCCGAATAGCGTCTGCGATGCATCACCGATAAGGCGTTGTGCCCTACAATATTTGGGGTTCGCGAGGGTGCGCAACGCGCGCGAACCCTCGAAGCTTCGGTCAAGAGCCAATCATTTTCGACGTGATTTCACGTGGAGCGCTGCATGCCTTTTCCGGCACAAGACTGCGGCTGCGCTGGCTGGCGCGGCGAGATGGCGCGACGCATCAGCGAATTCGACTGGCGCGCCACCACCCTCGGCGCGATCGAAAACTGGCAGCGCAGTCTGACCTCGACGGTCCAGATGATGCTCGCCTCGCCGATGCCGCTCGTGCTGTTGTGGGGCGAGCCCGGCTACATGATCTACAACGACGCCTATGCGGTCTTCGCGGGCGGGCGGCATCCGTATCTGCTCGGCCGTCCGGTCGAAGACGGCTGGCCCGAAGTCGCCGATTTCAACCATCACGTGATGGTCACCTGCCTCGCGGGCGGCACGCTGTCGTATCGCGACAAGGCGCTCATGCTGCTGCGCGACGGCAAGCCGGAAGACGTGTGGATGGATCTGTACTACAGCCCGGTCGCGGGCGACAGCGGCGCGCCGGCCGGCGTGCTCGCGATGGTCGTCGAGACCACCGGGCGCGTGCTGACCGAGCGGATGCGCCAGCAAGCCGAAACCGAATTGCACGAGACCAACGAACGCCTGCAGCTCGCTCTGAATACCGGCGCGGTGCTCGGCACCTGGGTGCTCGATGTGCGCACCGGCGAGGTCACGGGCGACGAACGCTTCGCGCGGACCTTCCTGTTTGCGCGCGATAAAGCGTCGAAGGGCGTCGCGCGCGATGCCGTGACGCAGATGATCCACCCCGACGACCAGGCGCACAACGACCGCCTGACCGCCGAAGCGATCCGCAGCGGCGAGCCGTTTCGCGCCGAGTACCGAATCCGGCGGCCTGACGGCGGCTATATGTGGGTACAGGCGAACGGCCGCTGCCAGTTCGATGAACACGGCGAACCGACGCGCTTTCCGGGCGTGCTGATCGACATTCACGATCGCAAGATCGCCGAACAGCAGCTTCTTCAGTTGACCGAAACGCTCGAGCAGCGCGTCGCCGATTCGATCGCGGCGCGCACGCTCGCCGAGGAACAACTGCGCCAGGCGCAGAAGATGGAAGCGATCGGCAGCCTGACGGGCGGCGTCGCGCACGACTTCAACAACGTACTGCAGGTGATCAACGGCAATCTGCAGATGCTCGCCGCCGACGCCAACGACGACCCGGTCGCGCAGCGGCGTCTATCCGCCGCGACCGATGCCGTCAAACGCGGCGCGAAGCTCGCCGCACATCTGCTCGCGTTCGCGCGGCGTCAGCCGCTGTCGCCGACCGTGCTGAATCCGCGCCGCCTGCTGACCGGCATGAGCGAGATGCTGCATCGCGCGCTCGGCGAAACGGTGCGGATCGACACGGTGCTCTGCGACGATCTGTGGAACGTGCAGGTCGACCGCAACCAGCTCGAAAACGCGCTGCTCAATCTCGCGATCAATGCGCGCGACGCGATGCGCGCCGACGGCGTGCTGACCGTGCGCGCGACCAACCGCACGCTCGACGCCGCGTTCTGCCGCGGCAAGCCGGAGTTGTCGCCCGGCGAATACGTGGAGTTCTCGGTTGCCGACACCGGCTCGGGCATGCCGCCCGAAGTGCTGCAACGCGTGTTCGAGCCGTTCTTCACGACCAAACCCGACGGCCACGGCACCGGCCTTGGCCTGTCCATGGTGTTCGGCTTCGCGCGGCAAAGCGGCGGGCATGTGTCGATAGAAAGCGAAGTGGGACACGGCACCACGGTGTCGCTGTTCTTTCCGCGCTGCTGCGAGGCGGAGACGCCGGAGACCGTCGATGGCACCGCGGCACCGGTCGGCGGCGGCGAAACGATACTCGTCGTCGAGGACGATGCCGACGTGCGGCTGACCGCGGTCGAAATGCTCGCGCAGCTCGGCTACAAGGTGCTGACCGCGTCGAACGGCGACGCGGCGCTCGAATTCATCGACAGCGACATGCCGATCGATCTGCTGTTCACCGACGTCGTGATGCCCGGCAAGCTGAAGAGCGTCGAGCTCGCGCAACGCGCGGCCGCGCGCACGCCACCGCTGCCTACGCTGTTCACGTCGGGCTATACGCGCGACGAAATCGTCCACCACGGCAAGCTCGACGCCGGTATCACGCTGCTGTCGAAGCCGTACCGGCGCGACGATCTTGCCCGTCTGGTGCGTAACGTTCTACGCGCGGGCGCCGCGCGCGTGGACCACGCGGCCGGGATGCGCGAAGCGCGTATCGCCGCATGCGTGCCGCCCGCCGCGTACGAAGGCGCCAACACGTGCGCTACTGCGAAGGGCCCGCGGAAAGCGTCGAACAAAGAGCCGAAGAAAAAGCCGCACAAGCCGATCCAGCCGCGTGCGGCCCACGAAGCCGCGCGCGTGCTGTTCGTCGAGGACGACACCGAATCGCGCGAGGCGCTCGGCGAACTGCTCGGCGCGTTAGGCCTCGCTTGCACCGCGGTCGCGAGCGCGGAAGCAGCGTTGCCGCTCGCGAACACGCAACGCTACGACGTACTGTTGACCGACCTCACGCTGCCCGGCATGTCCGGCCACGAACTCGCGCGCGCGGTGCGGCGCGTGCAGCCGGAGATACGCGTGCTGCTGGTGTCGGGCTACGGTCGCAGCGCGGAGATCGGGGCGGCGATTCCGGGTGCACGGCTACTCGGCAAGCCGCTCGATATCGCGCAGTTGCGACACGAGTTCGCGCAATGGCTCGACCACACCGAAGCGGCGTCCTAGATGCTATGAGGGAGAGCAGCGTCAGCTCCTTCAACGTGGTCGCGGTAATCCCCGGCGCGTCGCTGATGAAGGTTTGAAAAGCAACGCTAGCATCATCGGCCGCGAAGCAATCCGCGGTTCAGCGGACCAAACCCCGTGTAAATCCGGAATTAGAAGGAGCCGCCCAAACCGTAAGATCGACATAAACCGGTCAGTCAGGTGTTTGCGGCATGCTAGATCTTCCTCTTTCCGATGACGCCTGGGCGCGCATCAGTCATCTGTTCAAGCAGGACCCGAAGAAACGTCTGGGCCGGCCCGCGCGTCCTCCGCGCGAGATCCTGGACGCGATTCTGTGGGTCGTCACGCGCAACGAGAAATGGCATCGGCTGCCCGGCACGTTTCCGCCGTCGCAGACGTGCTACATCAGGTGGCTGCAATGGCGCCGCACGGGCTTGATGAGCGCGATTCTCGACGAGCTCGGCCTGAGCGGTTGCGCGCTTGCATCGGCGTCTCGCGCGGATTCGGCGCCTCCGGCGGGGTCGACTGCCGACGCCTGAAATCGCGGCCTGGAATGGCATATATTGTTGGTAAGGATGAGTACCGCAACGGCGCGGCCCCGATCTGCATCAGCCGCGCGGGTGCGGGTATGATGCCGGGCGCGGTGCCCTCCGCACCCGCTTCCGATGCCGCATTTTTTGCCACGAGAACCATCATGCCTGCCCAACACGACGAAGCACCCGGCGCTCACGACACGACGGACAAGCGGCAGCGCAAGACGCTGTCCATGTCCGTGCGCAATCTCCTGATGGTCGCCATTGGCGTCGTGATGTTCACGATCGTGTCGGGCGTCGTGCTGTACAACCCGATCATGTACGGCGACGAGATCCCGAACTTCGGCATCATCCTGATGCTGACCGTGCCGGTCATCGCGGGCGTCGCGTTTCGGGTCGGGCTCGACGCGTGGCTCGATCGCGAGTGAGCGGCAAGAACGCCACCGCCTCATCCCATCATGCCGCCTTGACCGGCGGCAATACGACCCACACTTCAAGGCCGCCGCCGTCGCGCGGATGAAACTGCAGGCCGCCGCCGTGCAGCCGCGCGATCCGATCGACGATCGACAGCCCCAGCCCCGTGCCGCCGCTATGCGCACGCGCATTGCGGCCGCGCTGGAACGGCGCCTTCAGCTTCTCCAACTCCTCCGCCGTCAAACCTTTACCGCGATCGCCGACCGCAACCGTGACCGCGTCCTGCGTCGCCCACGTGCGCACCGCAAGCCCGCTGCCGCCGTAGACGATCGCGTTCTGCATCAGATTCATCAGCAGCCGCATCATGCTGATCGGCCGATATCGAACGGCCGGCAAGCTGCCCAGCGACAGGTCGAACTCGTGCCCGAGCCCCGCGAAGTCGCCCGCGAGCCGTTCGATCAGCGCATTCAGATCGCCGGGCTGCGCTTCCTCGCGCTCGCCGCTGCCCGCGTAATCCATGAACTGCTGCAGAATCGTCTCGATCTGATCCAGATACGATTCGGCGGCGATGACGAAACTGCTGTCGGCCCCCTGCGGCATCGCCATCGCCATCGACAGGCGCAGCTTCGTCAACGGCGTGCGGATGTCGTGCGAGATGCCCGCGAGCATCAACGCGCGCGTCGCTTCGGCGTCCTGTAACGCGCGCGTCATCTGATTGAAAGCGCTGCCCACGGCGGCGATTTCGGCGGGGCCGTCGGTGGGCAGCGGCGCGGGCAGGTCGCCGGCGCTGACGCGCCGCGCCGCTTGCGTGAGCTCGTGCAACGGTTCGTTCAGGTGCAGCTGGATCGCGTAGCCGGCGAGCGCGGCGAGCACGCCGAGACCCAACGACAGGAAGATCGCCGCTTCGAGGCCGCTGCCCTGCGCGTCCTCGGGAACCGGCAGCGCGATCCAGTATGGCGCGCCGGCCAACGAACCGGCCGCGTGGTCGGACCCGGCAGCCGGCGCATGCATGCGAATCCACAGCCGCTGCGCGCCCTCGGTCTGCCACCGCACGGGCATATCGGCGGGCAGATGCTTCTGCAGGCTGTCGATGAAAACGCCGCGCTGATAGGTGCTGTACACATGCAACAGATCGTGCGGCGGTGTGTCGGTCGCTTCGGGCGGCAACTGCTCGCGCGCGTCGAGACGCGCGGTCAGCGCCGCGCGCGAGGCGGGCGGAGTGGCCGCGAGCAGGTTGTCGAGCGTCGTCACATAGGTCGCGAACACGGCCGCCGCGCGTTCGACGCGTGGCCGCTGCACGTAATGCAGCAGCACGACGATCGAGCAGATCTGGCTCAGCATCACGAGCGCGATCAACAGCGCGATATTGCGCGCGAGCAGCGTGCGCGGCAGCAGTGCGCGCGACAGTGAGCGCATCATGATTCGACATCGGCGACGAGCATATAGCCGACGCCCCAGACGGTGCGAATGAAACGCGGCTTCGACGGATCGTCCTCGACGATCTGCCTCAGCCGCAGCACCTGTACGTCGATGCTGCGATCGAGCGCGTCATGGTCGCGCCCTCGCGCACGCGCGAGCAGGTTGTCGCGGCTCACCGCACGATTCGGCGACGACGCGAGCGCGACCAGCAGCAGCATCTGCGCGGAATGAATCTCGAGCGGCTCGCCCGCGCGCGACAGCTCCTGCTTGCCGATGTCGAGCGTGAAGTCGCCGAAACGCACGCGCTGCGACGTCAGCGTGAGGTCGCCCGCGGCCATCTTCTGGCGGCGCAGCAACGCATTGATTCGCGCCACCAGTTCGCGCGGCAGAAACGGTTTCGCGAGGTAGTCGTCGGCGCCGGTTTCGAGGCCGGTCACGCGATCGAGCGGATCGCCCTTCGCCGTCAACATCAGGATCGGCAAGGTCTGCCCTTGAGCGCGCAGCTTCGCGCAGATCTCGAGGCCGTCCTCTTCGCCGATCATCAGATCGAGTATCAGCAGGTCGAACGGCTCGCGCTCCAGGTAGCGATTCAGGCGCTTGCCGTCCTCGGCCGCGCGCACGTCGAAGCCATGACCGCGCAGAAAGCGCAGCAGCATGTTGCGCAACTCGGCTTCGTCGTCGAGCACGATGATCCTGGCGGGGCGTTCCATCCGAAAGCTCCTCGATAACCGAGCCGCTCAGTGTGCGGCCCCGCGTTCCTGCATGAATGCCTCGATCTGCGGGAGCGTGATGTAGCCGGCCTTCTGCGTGTCGATCTCGTCGAAATGACGCGCCAGCCGCGGCATGCCGGCCGCTGCCTGGTCGCGCGTCAGCTTGCCGTCGTGGGTGGTGTTCGCGCTTGAAAAACGCGTTTGCAACTGCTGCTCCATGCGCTCCATCCGCTGCTGGCCGATATCTTGCGGCGCGGCGGCCTGAGCGAACGCGACGGTGGACGCGCAGCACAGCAGCACGGTGGCGAGCAACTTCTTCATGACTGACTCCTTCGGTTGGAACATCGACCGTCGCCTGCCTGGGTGCCGCGAGCCGTTTCGATGACAGGCCGAATTGTTGGTCAGACGCCGCGCGATCGCAATTCGAGAATCATGTCGAATCATGTCACGGCACCGGGTGCCGCTGCAGCTTGACATCGAATGAAATGAGTTCGCGGTTTCGTTTTGCGGACCTGCTGCGTATCGTTTCGTCTGCCGTTCGTCGGCATTCGCGTATCAGGAGTCCCAAATGACTATCCGTCTCGCCTGCGCCTCGACTTTCACCGCCATCGGTCTCGCCTGTTCTTCCGCTGCCTACGCGCGAGTCGTCGTGTATCTGCCCGCCGCCGTGGTCTACGTGCCGCCGCCGCGGCCGGTCTACTACCCGGTGCCGGTCAATCCCGTGTACGTATCGGCACCGCCTGTCGCCGTGCCTGTGGCGGCCGCGACCATCGTCGCGGCGCCGCCCTGGCAGCCGGCCAGCACGAAGGCCGCCGCTGCCGTGGTCGTGCCGCCCGCGCTCAACTATGCGGTGGTGCCTGCGCCGACGGTCAGCTATGCGCAACCGCTCGTGATCGCGCCGCGTTGAAAGCGCGCGCCGGGCCGTCGCGCGGGCGGTTGCGATCGCCCCGAGACCGGCCCACGCCGTTGACTCAGCATAGGACACGCGCCTCGCGGGCACGCCTGGTGAATTCCCGTTGTCCCGTTGAAAGGTGGAGCGCCGCGTAAAGCTTGCATGGAGTTTGGCGCTTCTTACCATCGCGCACCGCGCCAGGCGCGCGCCCGATGTGGCGCTCTGCGCCGGCACGGCTGATATTGACTACATATAGGCGGGATGGAACGGACCTTGCGATCCCTGTCAGGTTCGCGCGCCCCTTCCCACCTTCTTTCCTGGACCTTTGTGATGAGCTACCAAGATATCGACAAGGAAATCGCCCACCTCGAAGTCGTTTTCAACGCACTTTCTGGGCGCGACCGTTTTCCGTTGTCGTACTGGCATCGTCGGCTGCATGCGTTGAACCGTTCGTCGATGGTGCCCGCGCAACGCCAGCGCGTCGCCCACCTCGAAGCAAGGCTGCGCTCGGTCGGCGCGCGACTGGACGAGCTCGCCGGCGCGACGCGCGTCGGTTCCTGCACAAGCCCGCTGATGGCGGGCGGGTCCGGCATCGGTTCAGCCAGTTAATATCCGCGCCCCAAGCGCCAGCGCGAGCGCGGGCACCATCACCAGCGCGCCGACTTTCAGAAACTTCATGAAGCTGACGTCTTCGCCTTCGCGGCGAATCGCGTTGAGCCACAGGATCGTCGCGAGCGAGCCGGTGATCGACAGGTTCGGCCCGAGGTCGACGCCGATCAACAGCGCGTCGATCACGCGCTCGGGGCTATGCGCCTGCATCACGGTCGAACTCGCGATCAAGCCGGCCGGCAGGTTGTTGATCAGATTGCTGAGGAACGCGACGCTCGCGCCGGCCCACCCGGCCGCTTCCATTTCGTTGTGTTCGGTCGCGCGGCGCAACGCACCCGCGAACAGGTTGATCACACCGGTGTGATCGAGCATCTCGACCAGCACGAACAGCCCGGCGACGAGCGGCAACACGTTCCACGAAATTTCGCGCATCATCGGCAGCGGCGATCTGCGCTCCTTGATCAGCACGACGAGCGCGGTCAGCGTGCCGAGGATCGCGGTCGGCAGGCCGAGCTGGATGTCGTAGGCGGAGACCGTCAGCAGCGCGCCGGCCGTCACCGCGATGCCCGCGAGCGCGACGCGCCCGCTCGCCGACAGTTCGACCGCGTCGAGATTGGCCTCGCAGACGCCAGTGAGCGCCTCGCGTTGCGTCCAGCGCAGCATCACGAAGGTCGCGGCGATCGACAGCACCGACGGCAGCGTGAAGCGCAGCATCCACGGTCCCAGCGGCGGCGTGTGATTGCCGTACAGCACGATGTTGGCCGGATTCGAAATCGGCAGCACGAAGCTTGCCGCATTGGCGACGAACGCGCAGACGAACAGCAGCGGCAGCGGCGGTGTCTTCGCTTTCTTCGCCGCCGCGAACACGGCGGGCGTCAGCACGACGGCGGTGGCGTCGTTGGAAAGAAACGCGGTGATCACCACGCCGAACAGATACACGAGCACGAACAGCTTGCGCGGCGAACTGCGCGCATGATTGACAGCGAGCACCGCGACCCAGTCGAACAGCCCTTCGCGGCGGCCGACTTCGGATAGCAGCATCATGCCGAACAGGAACAGATAGACGTCGGTGCCCTTGCCGATCGCTTCGACCGCGAGATGCAAGGGCAACAGGCCGAGGGCGACGAGCAGGACCGCGCCGGCGACGGCCCACACGGCTTCGGGCCATTTGAACGGCCGTGTGATCACGCCGGCGGTGGCGAGCGCGGCAATACTCCAGGAAAGAAAAACGGAATTCACGGCTTGACGCCCGGATATTGGGTTATGTCGGTGGCTGCGCAAAGCGCGCAACCTTGTTGTTCGGGGCAACAAATTACCACAGCGGTACCACGGCGAGCGCTCCATAGCAGTGTGCGTGCCTTCATGCGCGGACCTTTCAGCGCGCATGCCTCTCGACACGATTAACATCACCGCGACAACGATCTGTTCCCGCCCACCCGCCTATTCAGTTTGAATGGGCATCCCTACTATCCGCAATCTCACGCGGCTTCTCGCGAGCAACGGATAGAACACGATGCAAACACACGCTTGCGCTCCCACGCGCTACCACGGCGCGGCGATCGCGCTGCACTGGCTGGTCGCCGCGCTGATGATCTGCGGCTTCTACATCGGCTGGATCATGACCGATATCCCCGGCTTCACGCCGACGAAGCTCAAGTACTTCTCGTGGCACAAATGGATTGGCGTGACCGTGTTCGCGCTGGCGCTGCTGCGGGTGCTGTGGCGCGCGACGCATCGCGCGCCCGCGCTCGATGCCGCGACGCCCGCGTGGCAGAAGGCCGCCGCGCATCTGGTGCACGGCCTGCTGTATCTGCTGATGCTCGCGATTCCGCTGTCCGGCTACTTCTACAGCTCGGCGGCCGGCATTCAGGTCGTGTATCTGGGCATCGTGCCGCTGCCGACGATCATCGGTCCCGATCAGGCGCTGAAGGCCGCGCTGCGCACGCTGCACGTGCTGCTCAATTACGCGCTGCTCGCGCTCGTGATCATGCACGTGCTTGCGGCGCTCAAGCATCAGTTCGTCGATCGCGACGGATTGCTCGCGCGCATGGTGCCGTTTCTGAAGACCCGCGCATAACGATACGACTGCTTGAAGAAAGCCATCACTCTTGTCGATTGGTTACGACTGGTTGGCAATCAAATTCCTCGCGGTGTGCAATCAGGCCGCGAAGCTCGGATAGGATGCGTACCATCATGAAGACACCTTTTTATCTCTCCACTCGTCGCGCGACGCTCGCTTCTTTGGCGGTGCTTGCGCTGCTCGGCGCGAACCTCGCGCACGCCGACGTCGACCTCGCGAAAAGCAGCGTCATCGCCACGACCAAACAGATGAACGTGCCCGTCGACGGCAAGTTCAGAAAGTTCTCCGCGCAACTGAATTTCGATCCGGCGAAGCCTGCCGCGGGCAGCGCGAACGTGTCGATCGACACCGCGAGCTACGACCTCGGCGCCGACGACTACAACAAGCAGGCGCAAGGCAAGGAATGGTTCGACAGCGGCGCCTTCCCGAGCGCGACCTTCGTGTCGAGCTCGATCGCGCCGGCTGGCGGCAACCAGTACAAGGTGACCGGCAAGCTGACGATCAAAGGCAAATCGCAAACGGTCGTCGTGCCGGTCGTGATCGCGAGCCAGGGCGCCACGCAAACTTTCGACGGCTCGCTGCCGATCAAGCGCACGCAGTTCGACGTCGGCACCGGCGAATGGAAAGACACGTCGGTGGTCGCCGACGAAGTCGTCATCAAATTTCATCTGGTCGCGGCGAAGAAATAACCCACCACGCCGCAGCACCGCCTTACCCTTCGACCTCTGGAGTCCAACTTGAAGCAATCCTTCCTGCTCGCCGCCGGCGCGCTCGCCGCTGCATGCTCGTTCAACGCGATGGCCGCCGCCGAAACCTACCTGCTCGATCCGACGCACACGTCGCCGAGCTTCGAGACCGACCACTTCGGCGGCCTGTCGATCTGGCGCGGCAAGTTCCAGAAAAGCAGCGGCACCGTCGTGCTCGATCGCGCGGCGAAGACCGGCACGGTCGAGGCGACAATCGACATGACCTCGGTCGGCATCGGCAACGACAAGCTCAACGAGGAACTGGTCGGCGACAAGTTCTTCGACACCGCGAAGTTCCCGACCGCGACCTACAAGGGCACGCAGATCCGCTTCGACGGCGACAAGCCGGTCGAAGTGATCGGCACGCTGACGCTGCACGGCGTCACGAAACCGGTCAACCTGAAGATCGAATCGTTCAAGTGCATCCAGCACCCGATGCTGAAGCGCGAAGTGTGCGGCACCGAATCGGTCGCGACGTTCAATCGCGACGATTTCGGCATCGACTTCGGCAAGGCGTACGGCTTCAACATGAAGACCACGCTGCATATCCAGGCCGAAGGCGTCAAGCAGTAAGCGCATCACGCCCGGCACGGCCGGGCGCCGAACTACTGGATCGCGGGCTGCGCCGGCGCGTGCGACGCGCGGCGCGCCTCCAGCCATGCGACCAGTTCCTCGCGGCGCATGGCCTTCGCGAACAGCCAGCCCTGTCCGTACTGAACGCCTCGGCGCAGCAGATACTCGACCTGCTCGTCGCGCTCGATTCCCTCCGCCACGATCTCGACCCCTAATTCGTGCGCCATGTCGAGGATATGCGCCGCAACGATGCTCGACGCCGCCTGTTGGGCGATCGTGTCGACGAACGATTTGTCGATCTTCAGAGCGTCGATCATGAAAGTCTGCAAATAGGCGAGGTTCGAATAGCCGGTGCCGAAATCGTCGATATAGACCGGGTGGCCGGCGCTTCGGAAGGCCGCGATCGTCTGCCGGGTCGCATCGGCGTTCAGGCAACTGCGCTCGGTCGCTTCGATCCTGATCTGCGCGGGACGCAGGCCGGTTCCGGCGAGCCTCGCGGTGATCAGGTTAAGAAAGCGCGGCGTGCGCAGATCCTCGCCGCTCACGTTGAATCCGCTTTCTCAACAACGCGTTGAACGACACGCGTGCGGCCGGCCGCGCCGGCCCTGACCGGAGGCGAGCGCGGCAAGGTACCATTACGGGCTGGCGGCGTCGCGACGCGCGCCGTCACCGCTTTCGTTCATTGCCATCGCCCGCTTCAACTCCCATGAATTCGCCAACCCGCCGCATCGCGCACCTCGACATGGACGCGTTTTACGCGTCCGTCGAGCTGCTGCGCTATCCGGAGTTGCGCGGGCGCGCGGTGGTGATCGGCGGCGGGCGCAACAGCGCGCCGCAGGTGCTCGAAGACGGCAGCAGGCGCTTCGCGAAGCTACGCGATTACGCGGGCCGCGGCGTCGTGACCACCTCGACCTACGAGGCGCGCGCGCTCGGCGTGTTTTCGGCGATGGGCATGATGAAGGCCGCCGCGCTCGCGCCCGACGCGATCCTGCTGCCGACCGACTTCGATTCATACCGCCACTACTCGCGTCTTTTCAAGGCCGCCGTCAGGACGTTCACGGACCGCATCGAGGATCGCGGCATCGACGAGATCTATATCGACCTGACCGACCTGGCGGGCGAACCAGCCGACATCGGCCGGCGCATCAAGGACGCCGTTCATCAGGCCACCGGTCTCACGTGTTCGATCTGCGTCGCGCCGAACAAGCTGCTCGCGAAGATCGGCTCCGAACTCGACAAGCCTGACGGCCTGACGATCCTCACGCCGGCCGATATACCGCTGCGCGTGTGGCCGCTGCAGGTACGCAAGGTCAACGGCATCGGCCCGAAGGCCGCGCAGAAGCTGACCACACTCGGCCTCGCGATGGTCGGCGATCTGGCCGCCGCCGACGCCGGGTTGTTACAGGACAACTTCGGGCGCAGCTATTCCGCCTGGCTGATGCAGGTCGCGCAAGGTCACGACGAGCGGCCCTTGGTGGTCGAATCGGAGCCGAAGTCGATCAGCCGCGAGACCACGTTCGAGCGCGATCTGCATCCGCGCCACGATCGACCGGCGTTATCGAGCGCGTTTACGGGGCTGTGCGTGCGTGTCGCCGACGATCTCGTGCGCAAGGGTTACGTGGGCCGCACGATCGGCATCAAGCTGCGCTACGACGACTTCCACACCGTCACGCGCGACCTGACGCTCGACGAACCGACCGCCGACGCGAGCGAAATCCGCCGCGCGGCGACCGAATGTTTGCGACGCGTGGAGTTGAACCGCAAGCTGCGGCTATTGGGCGTGCGCATCAGCACGCTGACGTCGGCCAGCGAACAGGCGCTGAAGCCGCGCCTGCCGGTTCAGGCCGACTTGCCTTTCGCGAGCGACGAATAGGCGCTGTCGCCGGCGACGCCGGTCGGGTTCGCACGCATGGCCGGCACGTCGCCTGACGTGGACAGCGCCGACGCCGCCACCGAAAACGAGAACGTGTTGACGCCGTTGGCGCTGTGCGCGGACACGGTGCCGCGATGCATCTCCGCGATCGCCTTCACGATCGCGAGCCCGAGCCCGTGGTTTTCGCGGCTATTGGTGCGCGAGACTTCCGCGCGATAGAAACGATCGAACAGATGTTCGAGCACGTCCGGCGCGATCGGCTCGCCAGGATTTGCCACGGCGACGCGCACCTGGTCGCGCATCGGTCCTTTCCCGCGCGCGATCGTCACGCTGATCGACGCGCCCGGCTCGCAATGCTGGATCGCGTTCATCAGCAGGTTCGTGCATGCGCGGCCGAATAGCGACCGGTTCACGCGCGCGAACGCATCGCCGTGCAACTGCGCATGCACGTGCGCCTCTTCGAGCGGAATCTCCAGAAACTCGAGCGTATGCGCGAGTTCCGCCGCGAGCGACACCTCGACGAGCCCCGTCGCGCGTTCGCCCTGATCGGCGCGCGCGAGGAACAGCATGTCGTTGATGATCGTGCGCATCCGCTCGAATTCTTCGAGATTCGATTGCAGCGTGTGGCGCAGATCGTCGACCGAGCGGTTGCGGGTCAGCGCGACCTCGGTCTGGCCGATCAGGATCGTGACCGGCGTGCGCAGTTCATGCGCGACGTCCGCGTTGAACGATTCGAGCCGGCCGTAGGCGCCGTCGAGCCGTTCGAGCGCGCCGTTGAACGAGTTCGCGAGGTCGTTCAGTTCGAGCGGCAGCGACGCGGTGTTCAGGCGCTGCGAGCGGTTGTTCGGGCTGACCGCCGATGCGTCGCGCGTCAGACGCGTGAGCGGTGCGAGACCGATGCGCGTGACCGAGTAGCTGAGCAGCAGCACCGCGAGGCTGCCGAGCGCGGACAACGCCGCGAGCGCCGAGCCGAACACGCGCATCGTGCGCAGGTTCGGTGAATAGCTCGACGCGACCTGCAACTGCACCGGCGGCCGCGCGGCGTTGGCGGGCAAGCTCACCGTCGAGGTCAGCATGTCGGGGCCGCCGCCCGCCGGCGCGATGCGCGCATAGCCGCCCGGCCAGCTCTTCGTGACGGTGCCCTGCACCGGCGAGCCGAAGTGATAGCTCGGGTCCGCGCTCGTCACCGAGTACACGGTGCTGCCGTCGTGCGGCGTCATGTCGGTGAGTTTTTCGCGGCACATCCGCCATTTTTCGGGCGTCACCGCGTGATAGACGATGATGCGCGCGATTTGCGTGCGATCGTCGAGCGACTCGCGCAGATGATGTTCGAGCTGCGTGCGCAGCACCAGAAAGAGCCCCGTGCCGACGAGCGTAAACACGAACAGCGCGACCAGCGCGAACATCGACGCGAGACGGCGGGCAATCGAACGGTTCATGATGTCTCGGCCTCTTCGCGCACTTCGAGCACGTAGCCCATGCCGCGCACCGTGTGCAGCAGCTTCGACGGGAACGGGCCGTCGAGCTTCGCGCGCAGCCGCTTGATCGCGGTCTCGACGACGTTCGTATGGCTGTCGAAGTTGACGTCCCACACGAGTTCGGTGATCGCGGTCTTCGACAGAATGTCGCCCTGACGGCGCGCGAGCACGCTGAGCAGTTGAAACTCTTTGGCGGTCAGGTCGAGGCGTACGCCGTCGCGCGTCGCGCGGCGGCCGATTAGATCGACGAACAGATCGCCGACGGAAATCAACGTGGACTCCTGCGAACGCGTGCGGCGCGCGAGCGCGTGCAGACGCTCGACCAGTTCGAGGAACGAGAACGGTTTGGTCAGGTAGTCGTCCGCGCCTTCGCGCAGGCCGCGCACGCGGTCGTTCACGTGATCGCGCGCGGTCAGCATGATGACCGGCGTCGACTTGCGCATGCGCAGCGCCTTCAGCACGCTGAAGCCGTCGCGCTTAGGCAGCATCACGTCGAGGACGATCACGTCGTAATCGAATTCGGTGGCCAGATGCATGCCTTCCTCGCCGTCGAGCGCGACATCGACGACCCAGCCCTGCTCTGTCAAACCGGAGCGCAGGTAGTCCACCACCTTGTGCTCGTCTTCAACGATCAGCAATTTCATCCGCGTCCCCATGCCACGTTTGGCGGTCAACTGTCCATTATACGAAACGCCCCTAATGCCTCGCGCCGATCCCACTCCCTCGGCATGGAAGCTCTGCCGGGCGATTCAGTGTGCAGGAGCCGGCATCTCCCTCTGCTGCGCGCCGCCGGCTGGCGCTTGCTGCGGCGATGCCGTAGCACTGGCGACGTTCGCTGTCGCGTTCGTACGGGTAGCCTCGTTCCCGGCCATTGCGCCACCTTGCGCGCCGCCCTCCCAGCCGCCGCCGAGCGCCTTCACGAGCGCCACCGACAGCGTCAACTGCTGGCCGTGAATCTGCACGTCCGTGCGCTCGTTGGTCAGCAGCGACTCCTGCGCGTCGATCACGTTCAGATACGCGACGAGGCCGCCCGAATAGCGATCGTTCGCGAGCGACAGCAGCCGCTGCGCGTCCTCGACCGCCTCGCGCGACTGCTTCGCCGCGCCGTCGAGCACCGACAGTCCTGTGATGCCGTCCTGTACCTGCTGGAACGCGCTCAGCACGGTCTGCCGATAATTCGCCTCGGTCGCCTTGTAGCCCGCGCTCGCGTACTGGACGTTGGCCGCGCGCCGGCCGCCGTCGAAGATCACTTGACCGACCGTCGCGCCGAGCGTCCACATCAGCGTCGGCGCGCTCAGCAGATTGGCGAACTCGGTGCTCTCCCAGCCGATGCCCGGCGTCAGCGTGAGGCTCGGGAAGAACGCCGCCTTGGCCACGCCGATCTGCGCGTTGGCCGCCGCCATCGCACGTTCCGCCGAGGCGACGTCGGGACGCCTTTGCAGCACGTCGCTCGGCACGCCGAGCGGTACGGTCGGCGCCTTGATGTCGAGTACCTTCGGCTCGATCGCGAACTGCGGTGCCGGCACGCCGACCAGCGCGGCGATCGCATGCTCGAACTGCGCGCGCTGATTGAGCAGCAGTTGCGCCTGCACGCGCGTCGAATCGAGCTGCGATTTCTGCTGCAGCACGTCGAGGCCCGATACCGAACCGAGATCGTGCTCGGTGTTCACGTAGTCGAGCGCTTTCTGCTGCAGCTTCACCGACTGGTTCAGCACGTCGATCTCGCGGTCGAGCTCACGCAGCGAGAAGTAGTCGGTGGCGAGGTCGGTCGTCAGCACGAGGCGCGCGTTCGCGAGATCGTCCGCCGACTGTTCGGCCGACGCCTGCGCGCCCTCGACCTGACGACGGATGCGGCCGAACAGATCGGTGTCGTAGCTGATCGTCGGCCCGAGCTGGAGGTTGTTCTGCACCGTCGATTCGGTCGGCGTCGCGTAGTTCGTCAGCGGCCGGTCGTGCGAAATACGGAAGCGCGAGGCCTGTGCGTTGAAATCGACTTCCGGCACGCGCTGCGCGCTGGTGTTCGCGAGCGTCGCCTTCGCCTGCTCGTAGTGCGCGCTCGCCGCGGCGAGCGTCTGGTTCTGCGCGAGTGCCTGGGTTTCGAGCGTCGCGAGCGTCGGGTCGGCGAAGCCCGTCCACCAGTCCGGCGCGATCGGCGCATGCGACGGCGCGGCGACGCGCCAGAACGAATCGGTGTGCCATTCGGGCGGCACTTCGGCCTGCGGCCGCTGATAGTCCGGGCCGACCGTGCACGCGGCGAGCAGCGCCGCGCCGGCGCACGCGCTCAGCGCGGTGAAGACAGTGCCACGCGTACGCGCCTGGCGTGAAGCCGCGAACATCACGACGCCCCCTTGCCGTTCTTCTGCAGCGGCTGCACCTGCACGTGATCGCCATCGGCAATCGAATCGCTCGGGTTGACGATGATGCGATCGCTCGGCGAGATACCGCTTTCGATTTCGAGCTGCTGTCCGAGGTCCACCGCGATCACGACCTTGCGCAGGCTCACGTTGCCCTTTGCATCGACGACCGCGAGGCGCGGACCCTCCGCGCGAAACAGCAGCGCGTTGCCTGGCACCGTGAGACGCGCATGCGCGGCGGCCGGCACCGCGACCTGCACGTACGCGCCGGGGCGCAGCTTGTCGTCGGGATTCGGCAGCGTCACTTCGATCTGCAACGAGCGCGTGGGTACGTCGATCGCGCCAGAAATATGCGTGATCTTGCCGTTGAACTGCTGGCCCGGCAGCTCGGCCTGCGTGACCACGACCTTCTGCCCGACCGCGACGTTCTGCGCGTAGGCCTGCGGCAACTGCACATAGACGCGCAACGGGTCCGATTGAGCAAGCGCGAACAACGCACGGCTCGTGCCGCTGCCCGCGTCGATCAGATCGCCGACGTCGACGTTGCGCTGCGTGACTACGCCGGTAAACGGCGCGACGATCCGCTTGAACGATTCGAGCTGCTGCAGACGCTTGACGTTCGCATCGGCGGCCGCGAGATTCGCGAGGTCCTGCGTGTACGTGCTTTGCCGTTCGTCGAGCTCCTGCTGCGACACCGCATCGCGCTGGCGCAGCTGCTGCCAGCGTTCCAGCGAGGTCTTCGCGAGCGCGAGGCTCGAATTGATCTGCTGACGCTGTGCCAGAGCCTGCGCGAGTTCCTGGTCGATTTCCGGCGTATCGAGCTCGGCGAGCAGTTGCCCCTGCTTCACGTGGGTGCCGATGTCGGCGTACCAGTGCAGCAGATAGCCGGTCGCGCGTGCGTAGATCGGCGACTCGACATAGCCGCGCAGCGTGCCCGGCAGCAGCGTGTCGCCGCCGCCCTCGGTCTGGGTCGGCGTGACGACGTTCACGTACTGCGTGGCGTTCTGCTGCGCGATCGCCGCGACTTCGCGGTTTTGCAGCACGTTCGCGATCACGGTGCGAAGTGTGCCTGCCACGAGCAGCACGAGCACGATCACGACGGCGATCTTCGCGCGCTTCCATTCGCGATGGCGCGGCGGCAGCCGGTGCTCTCCTTCTTCGGTTTCCCGCGCGGGGATCGCTAGCGATGCATGAGTTTTTTCGGTCATCTCAGTCAACCATCGTTTAACTTTTACGCGGGCGTCGCCGCACTGCTGGGTTCCGGTGCGGGGGTGTCACTATGGCCGCCACTGCCACTGCCACCGCCATCGTCGCCAGCGTCGCCACCGCCGTTGTCGTCGTCGCCGCCGTTCTTATGACGGCGCGCGAGCCACGAATGAATTCCCGCAAACACGAGCGGCACGAAAAACAGCGTCGATACGGTCGCGAACAGCAACCCGCCGATCACCGCGCGGCCAAGCGGCGCATTCTGCTCGGCGCCCTCGCCGAGACCGAGCGCCATCGGAATCATGCCGATGATCATCGCGAACGCGGTCATCAGCACCGGACGAATCCGGCTCGCGCCGGCTTCGAGCGCGGCCGTGAGCGGCGGCGCGCCGGCCGACAGCCGCTGGCGCGCGAACGAGACCATCAGAATACTGTTCGCGGTCGCGACGCCCATCGTCATGATCGCGCCGGTCAGCGCCGGCACGCTCAGATGGGTGCCGGTCAGGAACAGCATCCACACGATGCCCGCGAGCGCCGCCGGCAACGCGCTGACGATGATCAGCGGATCGACCCACGACTGGAAGTTCACGACGATCAGCAGATACACGAGCACGATCGCCATCGCGACGCCGATGCCGAGCCCAAAGAACGAACTGCGCATCGTCTGTACCTGGCCGCGCACGGTGATCGTGCTGCCGCGTGGCAGCGAGCCGCGCACCTCGTCGACGATCTTGTCGACCTGATTCGCCACGCTGCCGAGATCGCGCTTTTCAACGCTCACATACAGATCGATCACCGGACGGATGTTGTAATGCGTGACTTCCGCGAACTGGCTCTTCGGCGAGATCTGCACGAGGTTGCCGAGCAGTTGCGTCGGCCCGTTCATCGTGGCCGAGACCGGGGTGCGCAACAGTTCGTCGATCGAAGACACCTGGTACTGCGGCGTCTGCACCGCCACCTTGTATTCCACGCCGTTCCTGTTGTTGACCCAGAAGCCCGGCGACGTCTGCGAGCTGCCCGACAGCGAAACGAGCACGTTCTGCGCGACGTCGTTCGCGGTCAGGTTCAGTTGTTGCAGGCGGGTGCGGTCCATGTGCAGATCGATCACCGGTTCGTCGAGCTTCTGCTGGATATGCGTGTCGACGGTGCCGGGAATCAGTCGCACCTGCTTCAGCAGCTTGCGCGCGACGTCGAGGTTGCCCTGCTGATTCGCGCCCGAAATCTGCACGTCCACCGCGGCAGGCAGGCCGAAGTTCAGGATCTGCGTGACGATATCGGCCGGCTGAAAGAAGAACTCGACGCCCGGGAAACGCTGCGGCAGGATCGCGCGCAGCTTGTCCATGTAGATCTGCGACGGCTTGTGGCCTTCGTTCAATGCAATCTGGATCTCGCCGTCGAGCGTGCCCATCGTGCCCGCATTGCTATACGACAGATTGATGCCGCTATACGGTACGCCGAGGTTGTCGAGAATCGTGCCCAACTCCCTGGTCGGCACGACTTCGCGGATCACCTTCTCGACCTCGTCGGCCAGCCGCGCGGTTTCTTCGATACGCGTGCCGGTCGGCGCGCGCATGTGCAGACGGATGTCGCCCGCGTCGACGCTCGGAAAGAAGTCTTCACCGAGTGCAAAGAACAGGCCCATCGACAGCACGCAGAAACCGAGGAACAGCGCGCCGAACATCTTGCGACGCACGAGCAGGCTGCTCAGGATCATGATGTAAGTCGCGCGCATGCGCTCGAAGCCTGCGTCGAAGCGGTGATACAGACGCATGAACAGATTCGGCTTCGTGCCCGCCTTCGGCTTGTGCGCGTGGCCCATCAGCAGCATCGCGAGCGTCGGCACGAGCGTACGCGACAGGATGTACGAAGCGAGCATCGCGAACACCACCGCTTCCGCGAGCGGCACGAACAGATAGCGCGCGACGCCGGTCAGGAAGAACATCGGCACGAACACGATACAGATACACAGTGTCGAGACGAGCGCCGGCACTGCGATTTCGCCGGCGCCTTCGAGAATCGCATCGTGCAGATTCGTGCCCAAGTGCAGGTGCCGCTCGATGTTCTCGATCGTCACGGTCGCGTCGTCCACCAAGATGCCGACCGCGAGCGCGAGGCCGCCCAGCGTCATGATGTTGATGGTCTGCCCGAGCGCGTGCAGCACGATCAGCGACGACAGAATGGACAGCGGAATCGAGATCGCGATGATGCAGGTGCTGCGCCAGTTGCCAAGGAACAGCAGGATCATCGCGGCGGTCAGCGCGGCGGCGGCCAGCGCTTCGCGCACCACACCCTGCACCGCCGCCTTCACGAATACCGACTGGTCGAACAGCGCGGTGATCTGCAGATCCGGCGGCAGCGCGGCGCGCGCGGCCGGCAAAATGGCTTTCAACGTATCGACGATCGACAGCGTCGACGCGTTGCCGTTCTTCAGCACCGACATCAGCACGCCGCGATGACCGTTCTGCCGCACGATGTTGGTCTGCGGCGAGAAGCCGTCGCGCACATGCGCGACTTCACGCAGGTAGGTCGTCGCACCGTTGACGGTGCGCACCGGAATGTCGTTGAGACCTTCCAATGTCGGCGGCGACCCGTTCATTTCGACCGTGTATTCCTTCGGCCCGATCTTGGCCGTGCCGGTGGGCAGAATCAGGTTTTGCGCGTTGAACGCGTTGACCACGTCGGCAGGTGTCAGGCCCTTGGCCAGCAGCGCGCGCGTGTCGAGGTCGACCGAGATCAGCCGCGATTTGCCGCCATACGGATATGGCACGGCCGCGCCCGGAATCGTCACCAGTTGCGGTCGCAGGAAGTTCAGCGCGGTGTCGTTGAGATCCTGCTCCGAGAGTTTCGGACTCGACAGGCCGAGCTGGATGACTGGAATGCTGGAAGCCGAGTAGCTGATGACCAGCGGCGCGGTGGCGCCCGGCGGCATCTGCTTCAATTGCGCCTGCTCGATGGCGACCGTCTGCGCGATCGCCGTCTGGATGTTCGCGTTCGGCTGCAGAAACACCTTCAGGATCGCGATGCCGGGGAGCGATTGCGATTCGATATGTTCGATGTCGTTGACCGTCGTGGTCAGACTGCGCTCGTTGACCGACGTGATACGGGTGGCCATGTCTTCGGCCGACAGCCCCGTATACGTCCAGATGATGCTGACGACCGGAATGTTGATATCCGGCAGCACGTCGACGGGCATGGTGAACAGCACGAAGGGCGTCGCCAGCACGATCAGAATTGCCATCACGATGAACGTGTATGGCCGCTTAAGCGCTACGTTGACGATCCACATTGAAACGGGCCAGAGAAAATGCGGGTGGAGGGAGGGATTGAATCTGCGCTTATGCTAGATCGATGGCACCAACGCCTGCATGGCATGAAAATGGCGAAATCGTCAGGAAGCTTGTTGAAAGCAAATGCGCCATTTTTGGAGGCGAAGGGCTCTCGCCGAATTAGCTGCGAATTAGCCGCAAAGCAAACGTTTGTTGAATAAATTTACGCGCAGTTAATGAAACGTTTGCTGATACGCGGCACGTTTTTTGGCTGAATAATATGAAACATGCTTTCAGATTGATTCGCACGACGGGGCAATTTTGCTCCGTGCGGCCATCCCCTTCAACGAAAATAGGCCGGTCAACCTGAATGGTCGACCGGCCTTCATTTGCAGTCATCCGTATCCTGGCGTCAACGCCCGCGACGCTTATTTGGCGAACAGCGACGACATATCGGCGAACGCCTTGAACTCGAGCGCATTACCCGACGGATCGAGGAAGAACATCGTCGCCTGCTCGCCGACCTCGCCCTTGAAGCGCACATGCGGCTCGATGATGAATTCGATGCCGGCCTTCTGCAGTTTGTCCGCGGCGGCCTGCCATTGCTCCATCGACAGCACCGCGCCGAAGTGGCGCACCGGCACCGCGTCGCCATCCACTGCGCTGGTATGACGGTGACCGACTTCGTCCGGCGCCAGATGCGCGACGATCTGATGACCGTAGAAATTGAAATCGACCCATGCGTCCGAACTGCGCCCTTCCGGGCAGCCGAGCAATTCGCCGTAGAACTCGCGCGCGGCGGCGAGGCTATGAACAGGAAACGCCAGGTGGAACGGCGGCAAAGCGGTTTCGGCAACGCTCATGATAGGAGACTCGCTGGGGTGGATGTGAGGATGAATTACGACTGGCACGACTGGCAACCGGTTCAGTTGAAGCAAAGTTTAATCATGAATAAAAATGTTGAGAAACGATATATATTTGACCTGACCATCACCAAAATCGATTGATTGATCATGCTCAGCGAGTTGAAAACCTTCATCGCCGTCAGCCAGTACGGCACGTTCTCCGGCGCGGGCGCGCGCATCGGGCTCACGCAATCGGCCGTCAGCGCGCAGATGCAGCGGCTCGAACAGGAACTCGGCTTTCAGCTGTTCGACCGCACCGGCCGCTCTGCGACGCTCAACGAGGCGGGCCGCGAAACGCTCGCGCTCGCAGAGGAAATGATGACGCTCTATGCGCGGCTCTCCGAGCGCAGCGGCGGCGCCGCCGAAAGCGGCATGCTGCGGGTCGGCGCGATCGCGTCCGCGCAGGTGTCGCTGCTCGCCGACGCGCTCGCGCGCTTTCGCAACGACCGTCCCGGCTGGCGGATTCGCGTGGTGCCGGGCGTGTCGCTGGGGCTGCTCGGCCAGGTCGACTCGGGCGAGCTCGATCTGGCCGTCATCATCAAACCGCCGTTCGCGCTGCCGTCGGAACTCGAATGGCGCACGCTCGTCGCCGAACCGTTCGTGCTGCTCGCGCCGAAAAAGCTTGCGCGCGGCGGCCGCTCGTGGCGCGAACTGCTGCGCAGCGAGCCGTTCATCCGCTACGACCGCGCGTCGTTCGGCGGACGGCTCGTCGACCGTTTTCTGCGGCGCGCGCGCCTTGGCGTGCGCGATGCGGTCGAGCTCGACGAATTGCAGGCGATCGTGCAACTGGTCGCGCGCGGCATGGGTGTCGCGCTGATTCCGAATACGGCCGGGCTCGGCAAATGGCCAGCGAGCGTCGTCGCACTCGAACTCGGCGATGCGAGCTTCGAGCGCGAGATCGGGCTCGTGCTGCGGCCGCGGCATAGCCGGCCGGTGGTCGCCGATGCGTTGGCGGAGTGTATTGCGAGCGCGGCGCACGGTTGAGCGCTTTGCACGCCGCATTCGATGCGAGTTCGCTTCGGGTTCGCATCGAGTGTGCTGCCATACGTACGCGCAACTGTATCTGTGAGTCGCGCGCGACGGCGCGCAGAATCGTTGCTTCATTCATCCGGCTGTGTGGCGCGTTGCATTGCATTGTCGAACACGCGCTCCGCCCTTGCATTTGCCCGCCATGATCGCCAGCCCTCTGCTCACCGCCGATGTCCTGATCGCCTACAGCGCCTATTTCGTCGGCACCGCGAGCCCTGGGCCGAGCAATCTCGCGATCATGTCGCTCGCGATGAGCGCGGGCCGACGCGCGGCACTGGTGTTCGCGCTCGGCGTGGTGTCGGGCTCGTTCTCATGGGCGCTGCTCGCGTCGCTCGGCTTGTCGGCGGTGCTCGCCGCCTACTCGGAATGCCTCGTCGCGATCCGGATCGCGGGCGGCTTGTATCTGCTGTGGCTCGGCTTCAAGTCCGCACGCTCGGCGTGGAGCGCCGGCAAGCCGGCCGCGAGCGCGGCGCGCGTCGACGAACCGCTCGTGCGACTCTATCTGCGTGGTCTTTTGCTGCATCTCACGAATCCGAAAGCGGTGCTGGTGTGGCTGTCGATCGTGTCGCTCGCGATGTCGCCGGTACACGGCGCCGCGCACGTGACGCCGGTCGTGCTGGGCTGCATGGTGATCGGCGCGACGGTATTCAGCAGCTACGCGGTGCTGTTTTCGACGGCGTCCGCACGCCGCGTCTATACGGCGATCCGGCGCTGGCTCGATGGCTCGCTCGCGGTGATGTTCGGCATTGCGGGGGTCAAATTGTTGACGTCGAAGAGTTGAGGTGGGTCGGGCGCGTCTGGGTCGCCCGAGGCCACGCTCTGCGATACTGGCGGTTCGGCTCCATCAACGACGGCACCCACCCACGCAACGATGAACGGCAAAGACCACGACGCACCTCCTTCCAACCAACGCTCGCCGCTGCAAAAGCGGCTCTATCTCACCGGCGCGGCGATCCTGGTCGTCAGCCTGATCGCCGCGGTGCTCATCTACGTGAGCGTGCCGCCGCCCGACAGCGCGGTCGCGATGTACGGCATGATCGATCCGCGCTATCAGATCAAGCTACAGCAAATCGGCGGCAACGCGGCAGTGCTAATGGCGCAGTTGCATCAATGGTTCGATAGCTTGTGGCACGGTGTCAGGCTGGCTTATACGGTCGCGGCGCTGGGCGCCACGCTCGCGGCTGGCTGCATTTTCATCGGCCATTTTTTCGCGGACGATTGAGTCGCGAGGCGCTCGCATCGAGGCGCTCTAGTACCAAGACCGAGTCACCGCCTGCGTTGTTCTTCTAGATATCGAAGTACAGATAAAACTCCCATGGATGCGGACGCAATTTGATGGTGTCGATCTCGCGGCTGCGCTTGTAGTCGATCCATGTCTGGATCACGTCGTCGGTAAAGACATCGCCTTTGCGCAGGAACGTGTTATCGGTTTCGAGCGCGGCCAGCGCCGCGTCGAGGGAGCCCGGCACCTGCCGTATGTTGCGGGCTTCTTCGGGCGGCAGATCGTAGATGTTGCGGTCGAGCGGCTCGCCGGGATCGGTCTTGTTTTCAATGCCGTCGAGGCCGGCCATCAGCATCGCGGCGAAAGCAAGATATGCGTTGGCCGACGGGTCCGGACAGCGAAATTCGACGCGCCGCGCGTTCGCCGAATCCGAATACATCGGAATGCGCGCCGCGGCCGACCGGTTGCGCTGCGACATCGCCAGATTGACGGGCGCCTCATATCCCGGTACCAGGCGTTTGTATGAATTCGTCGTCGGCGCGCAGAAGGCCATCAGCGCGGGTGCGTGCTGGAGCAATCCGCCGATGTACCAGCGGCACAGGTCCGAAGTCAGCGCCCAGCCGCCCGCGTCGTAAAAGAGGTTCTGTTCGTCTTTCCACAGGCTCTGGTGACAATGCATGCCGCTCGCATTGTCGGCGAACAGCGGCTTCGGCATGAAGGTTGCGACCTTGCCGTGCCGACGCGCGACGTTCTTGCAGACGTACTTGTAGATCATTACGTTGTCGGCCATGCGGGTCAGCGTCGTAAAGCGCATGTCGATCTCGTTCTGTCCCGCGGTCGCAACTTCGTGGTGATGCACTTCGATCTGTACGCCCGCCTGCTGGAGCGTCAGCGCGATTTCCGAGCGGATCTCCTGCAGCGTGTCATGAGGCGGCACCGGAAAATAGCCCTCCTTGTAGCGCTGCTTGTAGCCGAGGTTGCCACCGCCGTATGCGCCTTCGTCGCGACCGGTGGTCCAGTCGCCCTCACCCGACTCGACGTAGTAGTAGCCGCAGTGCTGATCCTGGCCGAAGCGGATGGAGTCGAAGATGAAGAATTCGAGCTCCGGCCCGAAATAACACGTCGTCGCGATGCCCGTCTGGCGCAGATAGTTCTCCGCCTTTTTCGCCACGTAGCGCGGATCGCGCGAATACGGCTGCCGCAGCACGGGATCGACGACGTCGCAAATGATCGACAGCGTCGGCGTGCCGCAAGCCGGGTCGACGAAGGCCGTTGCCGGGTCAGGCCGCAGCAGCATGTCGGACTCGTGGATCTCCTGAAAGCCGCGGATCGATGAACCATCGAAACCGATGCCGGCGCTGAACAGGTCGTCGTGAACCTCGGGAAGCGTGATCGAAAAATGCTGCCAGAGTCCGGGCAAGTCGGTGAATTTCAGATCGACCATCTGAATATCGCGCGCTTGCAGCAGGCCGATCACATCGCTTGCGCTTTGCGGTCGCGTGACGCGATAGCTGCCCGCTTCGACGGACGCCGCAAACGGCGATCCGGTGGTTCCTTGCGTACTGGCCATGAACTTTGCCCTCTTCCGCCCCATTACCGCCCGTGTACTTATAGTCCAACGTTAGTACGTCCACGCGCGAAAGCAAGGCGGCAGTGCGTGGACCTAGCGGTCTTGCTCCAGTGCCTTCAAATGAGCCTCGCCGGCATCTCTGGCAGCGGCGGAGGTCGCATACGTCTCGTCCGAAACGAGCGAGCGTTTGACCTCACGGGCCGCGAAGTCGACCAGCGTGATGACCCAGACATGCTCGCCACTCTGCTCGGCCGTTTGCACGAAAGCGCGCACGTCGCCCTTGTCCTCTGATTTCATCGTGACCTCCTTGTGGAAAAGTCGCGCGAAAAAAGGGGAGCGCGACAATAAAGCCGTTCGCGAGCCGCGGGTGCTTTCCTCACGGAGCGCGTAGCTTGATCTTAGGCAATGGAATCGGTCCAATGACAGTTTTCTCGCTTCCGATGCTGAGCACAGCCGATGGGTTCAGCGGTGAAAGCGGCTTGCCCGCAATCATCTAAGGCCCTCATCGAGACCTTGTCGGGAGGCGCGGTTGCGCCGGTCGAGTAACGCGGACGGGCGTTCGACTGGGCGAGCCGTCTCCCCCAGGGACCTCAGTCGCGGAAATCGAGCTCATTCAGCTTGCGGCGTGGAACGGCGTTGGCCAGTCCGTCTTGCGAACGAGATGAGCGCCGCCCGAGGTAGTTCTTCGACTGAAAGCGCCCACACCGAATACGCAACGCTGCGCTGGAACAACAAGCCAACAGCAGCCCGAAGCTGCCCCTTGCCCAGCGCATACACCGAGTCGGTCACGGCGACGGCACCGTGCATCAGAATGCTGGCATGCCGGTAGCATCCCATCATGCAGTCATTGCAGGGTTGCCGTTGATCGGGCAGGCGGTCGAGGTCGAAGACGGAGCCCATCGGCTCAGGCCACGCCTCGCAACGCCAAACATCGAGGTTCCAGTCGATATAAAAGTACTTGCTGCCACCGATGCATGGAACCAGTTGCTGTTCGCCGCGCACGAAACGCGCGACCTCGGCCAGCGCAGCGCTCGGGTCCATAACACGGAAATGCTTCTTGAGGCGCGCGATTGCGCTCAACGCTTCGAGTAGTTCGTCGGTGTTCAGGTCGACGAGTTTCGATTCTTCGTCGTAAACAAGCGGGACCCTCACGGCCTACCGACGAATTCGGCAAGAAGCTTCATAGAATACGCTCAACGCGCTGCGCGTGATCCATTCTTACGCCAGCCTACGCCCCGACCCGTGACGGTCAGCGGATGGAAACTACGCACCGTTGAAGTTAAACAACCGCATAACGGCAACCACGCGCAAATGACGTTGCCTATCATGCGTACCGCGCCGTCAATCTGGCAGCACGCACTGTCTATTTCCAGATTTGCATGCTCCCATCGAGATACCCAATCTCCTTCGTCTTGCTGCCCGTGAGCAGGCACGAGGTTGAAACGGCCCGAGTCTGGAGCGCAAGTCGGCTCACGTCTCGCAGATGTGCAAGGATTTCAAACGAGTCGGCGTTTTCGGTGTGACATCCCGTTTCAGGCTCCTGATAAACACGCGCCGCACAGTCGGCAACCGGCTTACGCCATCCCACAAGGCGACGGGACGATCGGCGAACGAAGATCCGCCGGCAGGACAGAACCGACGCACGAATGTCCGCACGAAAGCATGGGCAACGGCTGCAAATGGCCCGGATTTTGCCGTCGCCCGGTCAGACAGGTTTCAGCTCTTTCTGGAGGTTTTCGGCACAAATAGCGTGGGTGTGTGCAGAACCTTCTCGCTTCCGCACTTTGGGCAAGCCGGATGAGCGTTTTCATGTTCAGCAAGATGCTCGGCATGTTCGAACATCTCACCGCACTTCTCACACCTGTACCGGTAAGTCGGCATGGCATTCCTCCAACGAGAATCCCGCACGTCGGGCTGACCAGATACGTCTACGACGTCGGCAATAACCATTCTAGTGCAGGAAAGTGCGAGAAACGCCTGCGTGCACCTCGCGCGCAGCGCTCATCGTATGGGGCGAATGTCAGTTTGCCCGTCGCCTACCAGCCGAAATACCTGCACGGCATCTTCCAATGTGGACGCCTGTTCTTGCATGCTGGCTGCCGCGGCTGCCACCTGCTCCACCAGGGCAACGTTCTGCTGGGTCATCTCGTCCATCTGCCCGATCGCGCGGTTGACTTCGCCGATGCCGGTACTTTGCTCGTTGCTCGCGTGGGTAATCTCACCCATCAAAGTGACCACACTATCGACAGCCGTGACGATTTCGGTCATGTCCCGGCCAGCCTGGTCGACCAGTTCGCCGCCTGCATTGACGTTGCCGACCGAGTCGGTGATCAGCGCCTTGATTTCCCTGGCGGCCGTGGCGCTGCGTTGGGCCAGGCTGCGCACCTCGGCGGCGACGACCGCAAAGCCGCGTCCCTGGTCGCCGGCGCGGGCTGCCTCGACGGCCGCGTTCAAAGCCAGGATATTGGTCTGAAAGGCAATTGAGTCGATCATGCTAATGATGTCGACGATCTTGTGTGAACTGCCGCGGATCAACGACATGGTGGTCACCACATGCCCCACCACGGTGCCGCCTTTGACCGCGAGATCGGAGGCCGAGGCGATGTGTTGGTTGGCGTGCGAAGCGCGTTCGGCATTGGCGCGGACCATCGCCGTCAATTGTTCCATCGTCGACGCGGTTTCCTCGAGCGAGCCAGCCTGCGCCTCGGTGCGGGACGAAAGCTCCGCGTTGCCGGCCGCAATTTCGCGCGCGCCCAGCGCGATCATATCCGAGGCACGTCGGACGTTGCCGACTACCGAGGCCAAACCGACACTGATGCCGTTCATTGCCTGCATCAACTGGCCCAGTTCGTCGCGCCGGCTGACATGAACTTGCGCGGTCAAATCGCCGGCCGCGAGTTTTTCGGCGGCGGCCTTCGCTTCGAGCAGTTGCATGCCGAGACCGCGCCGGGTCGTCACGAAGACCAGCGCGCTGACCAGCAGCGCGCCGAGTAGCCCGAAGCCGATCACCCCGGTTTGCAGGAAAGCGGGCAACGCCGCTCCCGGGCTCGCTCGGTCGGGGAGGATCACGGCCTCCAGCAGCCGACCATAGGCCAGCAGAAGTACGGTATTGGCGGCCAGGGTAAGCAGCGCGAGTCTGGCTCCGATCGACAGGTTCCACACCTCACTGACGTCGAGGCCGACATACAGCGCGCCGATTACCTCGCCAGAACTGTCCCGGATCGGCTCGTACCGTGTCATGTATTGCTTGCCGAATAGCGTCGCGTAACCGGTGTAGGGTTGCCCGCCGCGCAGCATCCGATAGCCGGGATGCGAGCGGTCGAGTACCGTGCCCACGGCCCGCTCGCCGGTTTGCCTTTTGACCGAAGTGGCGACGCGCACGAAGTCGTCGCCAATTGCGACGAATAAGGTGCCCGTCGCGCGGGTCTTGCCGGTGAAGTGGTCCACTTCGCCGTAGTTGAGGTTCAGCAGGGTGTTCCCGTTCAGCAGCCCGGGGGTCATGACACCGAGGATGTCGACACTGCTTGATTCGTCGCGTGAAAATGGAGCTGGAAAATACCCGGCGAGCGTTCGCGCGTGACGGCGCACCTGGGCCTTGAGCGGCAGCAGAGAGTACATGAAGTGAACCCCGTCGACTAAGTCAGCGTGCCGAATAAATCGGACGTTTTATTCTGAATTCATTAGACAGAATATCGCATGAGATGGCAATAGAGTGTGCTCGCTAATCTCAGCTCACTGAAAGGCGGCGCCAGGCGAACCTCAAGAATATCGGCATGCGCCGTGGCGCTCCGCGCGGGTCATGGATGTTTGCACGCCAGCAGCCTTCCGACGAAGAGCGCCACGACACCGCTGAGAAGCGTCGCGAGAACTATTTCGCGCCGCCATTCGGGGCGCCCGTCTTGCTGAAACCAGATCCACCAAAGCACGGCAATCAGTACCAGGCGTTTAAAGGTGTAGAGGTCGGCGATGGCTTGTATCGATTGGGTCGCGAAATGACCGAAGTGTATGCTGGACAGATATGTTTCGATGGTCGAATCGAAGCTGTTCATGTTCCTGTAATCGATATCTGCCAGTCGAAGCGGAACGTCAGAATAATTGAGGCAAGCGACAACAAATGAGGCGCAGACAACGTTTGCTGGCAATTTGCCCGTCCGAGGCGGTGTTCGCGGCATGCGCCGCCTCAGTGCGAAGCCAGGGCGGCCCGTTATGGCGCCCCCTTGACCCGCTCATGCGGATTCTCCACTCCCGCCATGCTCAGCGCCTCATGCAGCGTGCCGAAAATACAGCGCTCCTCGACGATCGGCGTGATTCCATGCCGATCCATATCCGAGCGCAAATAGCGATTCACCCGCGCAAAGACCACCTCGATCCCATTGCGCTTGAGCGCCGAGCACAACTCGCCCACCGAGCGCGCCGCCGAATAATCGACATCCGTAATCGCGCTCGCATCGACGACGAACCAGCGCACGGCATTCGGTGCGTGATCGATCAGGCGGCGCGTATCGTCGACGAAAAAATGATCGTTCGCGTAGAACAGATCGGCGCCGAAACGATAGACGATCAACCCAGGCGCGGTCTCCACGCCGGGCACCGCCGGCACCGGCACCCACATGCCGTCGCCGTTGGGCGCGAGCATCATCGTGTGGGGGCGGTAGCTGTGTCGCACGTGACGCAGCAACGACAACGCAACGGCGACCAGAATGCCGTGCTCGACGCCGATCAGCACGACCGCCGCCGCCGTGAACAAAGCCAGCGCGAATTCGCCGGGACTTTCGCGGCGAATCGAAAAGAGCGACTGCAGATCGATCAGGCCGACCGCGATCGTAAACACGATGCTCGCGAGAATGCAGTGCGGCAGATACTGCAGATAGCGGCTGAAAAACAGCAGCACGACCACCACGACCGCCGCGAACACGAGCTGCGCGAACTGGCTGCGCGTGCCGGCGCGATCGGCCATCGCGGTCTGGGTCAGGCTGCCGTTGACGACGAACGCGCCGGAAAACGCCGCCGCCGCGTTGGCGGCCGCGATGCCGAGCAGGTCTGCGTTGGTATCGATCGGCTCGTGATAGCGGTCGGCGAACACCCGGCTCGCCGCGGCGCTTTGCGCGACGATCATCACGAAGCACGACGCCGCGACCGGCACGAGATCGAGCATCTGCTGCCACGTCACCGACGCAACCCGCAGCGGCGGCAATCCGCCCTCCACCGGTCCGAGGATGGAGATGCCGTGCGCGGCGAATCCGAACACATCGCTCGCGGCAATGCCCGCGACGACCGCGACCAACGGCACCGGCAGGCGCGGCCAGAAACGTTTGCAGACGAGAATCGCGGTCACCACGAGCAGCGAGATCGCCAGGGTCGGCCGATTGATCTGCGCGGCGTCGCTCACGACGAGCAGCAGTTGTTTCACGCTGCTCGCCGCATGTCCGGGCACGCCGAGCATGTCGCCGAGCATCGCGATGCCGACCTGCACGCCGACGCCCGCAAGAAAGCCGACCAGCACCGTACGCGACAGGAAATCGGCGAGAAAGCCGAGCTTGAAGATGCGCGCGACGAACAGCAACGCGGCCGTCAGCAACGCGACCATCGCCACGAGCGCCGCATACTCGGCGCTCGACGCGGGCGCCATCGTCGAAAGACGACTCGCGAAGATCGTCGCGGTGGCCGAATCGGCGGCGACGACCAGATGCCGCGAAGCACCGAAGAACGCGAACGCGACGAGCGGCAGGAACACCGTGTAGAGCCCGGTGACGGCCGGCATGCCGGCAATGCGCGCATAGCCGAGGACCTGCGGAATATCCATCGACGCAAGCTGCACACCGGCCAGCGCATCGCGCGCCGCCGCAATCCGGCTCAAAGGAAGAACGCCCTTCAGCACGCCGGCACGCGCCGCCATTTTTTGCAGAGAATCTTGCATACGCGATGCTGACCTAAAACGAAAGTAATCGCGCATCGTGCCGCGAACCGGCGCGCCAAGGCAAGACTTATGAAAAGGAGAACGGGCTATTGACGAAAACGAAAACGAGAAAGCAAACCGAAAGAGCGCAAACGATTGCTCCTTTCAAGCGCACAACAAACTAACGGACGTTAATCGCAAAGCGAAAATCTCCACGGCGCAGCCGCGGAAAAAAACGCGCGAAGAAGATCTACCGTTTGAATTGCCCTGTCTGCGGGTCCACATGGCGCGCGAAACCGAACAGCGCAGCAATGCAGATCGGACAGGCGATCAGAAAGATGACCAGCATCACACTCACCCCGTAACAACTTGTTACCGGGAAGTGTAAAGAAATTTGAAGTAAGTTTAATGAGAAAAAACCGCAAAGCACTGTTGCGCAGGATTACGGGAGCCTTAAAAAGATCGTCGATGCGTAAGTGAAAACGCCAATAGGCGGCCACCGCGCCCGTCCGCGCGCCAGGCATCACACCGCCACGATTAGGCAAACCCTTCTACCGCTTTGCGCCGCGCGTATTTTTCTTCGGCATCGGCGCTGGCCCGACCGATTCGCGCATCGTCACGCTGAGCGGAAACTCGCGCAAGATCTCCCAGTTGGTGCCGTAACACTGGTTGATGAGCCAGCGCACCGCGTTTTGCGTAAGTTCCCCGGTTGGAATATGCACCGACGTGAGCCCGGGCGCCGCGTAGGCGGCCGAGTAGTCGTCGTCGTAGCTGATCACGGAGATGTCGTGCGGCACCGAAATGCCCGCCTGGTGAAAGCGCGCGAGCACGCTGACCGCCATCGTGTCGTTCGCGCAGAACAGGCCGGTCACGCGCCGCTGCGTCTCGAGCAGCTTCTGCGCGGCCGCGTAGCCGCCTTCGGGCGAAAAGTCGGATTCGATCAGCGTGACGTCGTCGCGCGCAATGCCGGCTCGCGCGAGCTCGGCGAAAAAGCCGTCGATCCGCATCACGTTGTCCGATGCGGTAGCGGGCCCGGAAATCACCGCGATGTCGCGATGCCCGTGATCGAGCAGCGTGCGCGCCGCGAGTTCGCCGCCGCGCCGATGATCCGCGCTGAACGACGCCTCGGGCAACTGCTCGAACGCGCGATTCAGGAACACCATCTTCGGATGCATGCCATGCAGCATGATCAGGTCTTCGTCGTGCAGATCGTGGCTGATCACGACCACGCCATCGCAATCGCGGCCGATCAAAAAGCGCACTGCCTCGATCGCCTGCTCGCGCGGCGACACCTCGCCGCAACCGGTCGCGACCACGACATGGCGCCCCACCGCGCGCAGCTCGGTGTCGGTCTGCTTCAGGATCGTGCCGTAGTAGGAACCAAAGAAGGTCGGCACGAAGATGCCGATGATGCCGAGCTGCTGCGTCGCCATCGCCCGGCCGATCGACGACGGGCGGAAATTCAGCGCCTCGATCGCCGCCTTCACGCGCGCCGCGGCATCGGCGGAAATCGGTCCCTTGCCGGAAATGGCTCGTGAGGCAGTCGACATGCCCACGCCGGCCAGTTCCGCGACGTCCTTGAGTGTTGCCACGCGGTTCTCCATCAAGCCTGTCTCGACGAGCCGCTTCGCGCGTGACGCGCCGCGGCGTTATAAGCGCGCGCCGCTCGCTTCGTCGAATAGCGAGACATGCGCGGCGTCGAACGAGAACGCCACGGTGTCACCCTCCGCAATCGGCGCTTTGGTCTGATCGATCGACGCGATCTGTTCGCCATGATAGTCGAGCCAAATCACGCGGTGGTTGCCCATCGGCTCCATCAGCGAAACTTTCGCGCGCTCGCTGGCGCCTTCCGTGATATGCACGTCTTCGGCGCGCACGCCGAGCACGCAGCGCACGCCCTGCGAGGGCGCCCCCTTGAACGCGTACGCCGAGACGTCGATCCGCACCTGCGCAGTGCAAAAGTGAAGCGCGCCGTCGCGCGTCTCGAGCGTGCCCCTCAGCAGATTCATCGCCGGCGAGCCGAGGAAGGTCGCCACGAACAGATTGTTCGGCCGCGCATAGACCTCGGCCGGCGTGCCGAACTGCTGGATCACGCCGCCGCGCATCACGGCCATGCGCGTCGCGAGCGTCATCGCCTCGACCTGGTCGTGCGTCACGTAGATCATCGTCGCGCCCAGGCTGTGATGCAGCTGCTTCAGTTCGCGGCGCAGTTCGGTGCGCAGCTTCGCGTCGAGGTTCGACAGCGGCTCGTCGAACAGGAACACGTCGGCCTCGCGCACGATCGCGCGGCCGATCGCGACGCGCTGCCGCTGTCCGCCCGACAACTGCGACGGCTTGCGCTTGAGCAGCGGCCCCAGTTGCAGCATCTCCGACGCGCGGGCGACACGCCGCGCGATTTCCGCCTTCGGCGTGCCGTTGATGCGCAGCGCGAACGACAGGTTGCGCTCGACGCTCATGGTCGGATACAACGCGTACGACTGGAACACCAGCGCGATGCGGCGATCCTTCGGATCGGCCCACGTCATGTCTTCGCCGGCGATCTCGATGCTGCCGTCGCTGACATCGATCAATCCCGCGATGCTGTGCAGCAGCGTGGACTTGCCGCAACCCGACGGCCCCAGCAGCACGACGAACTCACCGGCGAGCACGTCGAGATCGAGGTTCTCGATCACCGTGTTCGAACCGAGGCGAATCGTCAGATTGCGGACCGCCACATTGGCGGGATGCGTGAGCGCCGCGGCGTCGGAGTCAGCGTCAGCGCTTGCACCCGGCACGCCGGCCGCATCGATCGTATTAGCCATGTTTGCCATGCCCTACCCCTTGACGGCGCCCGACGCAATGCCGCGCACGAACCAGCGGCCCGAAATGAAATAAACCGCGAGCGGCACCAGCGACGTCAGGATCGTCGCCGCCATATTGACGTTGTAGAGCCGCTCGCCGGTCGTCGTGTTGATGATGTTGTTCAACTGCACCGTCATCGGTAGATTCTTCGTGCCAGCGAACACGAGGCCCAGAATGAAGTCGTTCCAGATGTTCGTGACCTGCATGATCAGCGCGACGACGATGATCGGCGTCGACATCGGCAGCATCAGTTGAAAGAAGATGCGCCAGAAGCTGCCGCCGTCGATGCGCGCGGCCTTGAACAGCTCCTGCGGAATCGACGCGTAGTAGTTGCGGAACAGCAGCGTCATCACCGGCATGCCGAACATCGTATGGATCAGCACGATGCCCGGCAGCGAGCTGAACAGATGCACGCTCGCGAGCACGCGCACGAGCGGATAGATCATTACCTGCACTGGAATGAACGCGCCGACGAGCAGCACGCCGAACAGCAGACCCGCGCCGCGCGGCCGCCAGAACGACAGCGCGTAGCCATTCACCGCGCCGACCATGATCGACAGCACCGTGCTAGGCACGACGATACGCACCGAGTTCCAGAAGCCGACGCGAATGCCGTTGCAATCGAGCCCGGTGCAGGCCGACTGCCATGCGGCGCTCCACGCGTCGAGCGTGAAATGCATCGGCAAGCCGAGCAGATTGCCGAGGCGGATCTCGCTCATCGGTTTGACCGACGTGACCAGCATCACGTAGAGCGGCAGCAGAAAGAACACCGCCGCGGTGAGCAGAAACGCGTAGATGCCCAGGCGCGCCGGCGAGAACGCCGAGCGGCGGGGCCGCGTGCGCGCGCGATGCGGCATGCCGCCTTTGAGCGTGGAATCGAGCGTGTTCATCCTCTCTCCCCGCGCAGCGCCGCGCGGCTGCGCGCATAGAAGAACGGCGCGAGAACCGCCAGCACCGTCGCGAGCAGCACGATCGATGCAGCCGACGCAAGGCCGATGTTCGCGCGCCCGAACAGATAGTCCATGATGAATTTGGCCGGCACTTCGCTCGCGGTGCCGGGGCCGCCCTGCGTCATCGCGACGACCGCGTCGTACAGCTTCACGACCATCACGAACAGCAGCACGAACGCGGTCGAGATCGACGGTCCGAGCATCGGCACCACGATGCTCGCGTACACGCGCCAGCGTGGAATGCCGTCGACGCGCGCGGCTTTCCACAACTCTTCGTCGATGCCGCGCAGGCCCGCGAGCAACAGCGCCATCACGAGGCCCGAAGCTTGCCACACGGTCGCGATCACGATCGTGTAGATGACCCAGTCCTGATCGACGATCCAGTCGAAGCGCGCATGCGCGAAGCCGAGGTTGCGCAGCACCTGCTGCGCACCGAGCGCGGGATTCAGGATCCATTGCCACACGAGCCCGGTCGCGACGAACGACATCGCGTACGGATACAGAAACACCGTGCGCAACGCGCCTTCCGCGACCACGCGCTGATCGATAAAGATCGCCAGCAGCAAGCCGATCACCATGCACGCGATGATGAAACACGCGCCATAGATCACGATGTTCTGCAGCGACGTCAACCAGCGGTCGTTGTGAAAGAGCCGCACGTACTGCGTGAAGCCCACGAAGTCGTGCGACGGAAACGTGTGCGAATTGCTGAGCGACACGCGCGCGGTCCAGACCATCGTGCCCAGGTACGTGAACACGACGGTCAGGAGCATCGGCAGCAAGGCCAGCCAGACCGCGATCGAAAACCGCCGGTTCAGCGGCTTGTTTCGCGGTTTGGGGTGCGGCTTGCCCTGTGGTTTCGAACCCTCGGCTGGCAGCTTGAGCGCGTGCACGGCGAGGCCTAGCCCTTCAACGCGCTGGCGAACGCTTTCTGCGCGTCGTCGACGGACTCGTTCTTGTTCCAGAAGTTCGTCACGACGTCAGTCAGCGCACCCTGCATATCGGGCGACAGCAGCATTTCCGGATTTGGCAACTGGCGCGACTTGTCCTTCATGATCGCGATGCCCTCCTTGGCGCAGACGTCGAGGCTGCTTTCGTCGACGTCAGACCGGATCGGAATCGAGCCCTTCTTCGCGCTGAACGCGACCTGCGCGGACGGCGAGGTCATCACCGTGGCGAGCAGATTCTGCGCCTTGATCGCCGACGCGCTGTCAGTCTTCGGAAACACGAAGACGTCGCCCGCGACCAGATACGGCGAACGCGGACCGAAGCCCGGGAAGCAGCCGAAGTCCTTGCCCGCCGTTTGATTCGCCGCGACGAACTCGCCCTTCGCCCAGTCGCCCATGATCTGAACGCCGGCCTTGCCCGAAGTCACGAGCGCGGTCGCGTCGTTCCAGTTGCGGCCGGGCGAGCCCGGATCGACGAAATCGTGCAGCCGCTTGAACGACACGAGCACCTTCTTGAACGCATCGGAGTTCACCGCGTTCTGATCGTGATCGCGATAGACCTTCATATACAGGTCCGGGCCGCCCACATCGGCGAGCACCGCATCGAACGTGATCTTCTCCTGCCACGGCTGGCCGCCGAACGCGAGCGGAATCACGCCCGCGCTCTTCAGCTTGCCGAGATCGGCGATGAATTCGTCGTAGCTTTTGGGCTCGCTCGCGATGCCCGCTTTCTGGAACACCGGCTTCGAGTAGAAGAACCACGCGGGCATATGAATGTCGACCGGCGCCGCGTAGAAATGGCCCTTCACGCGGATACTGTCGAGAATCGACTGCGGGAAAATGCCGTTCCAGTTTTCTTTCGCGGCGACGTCGTCGACGTTATTCAGGAGTCCCTGGTCGATCAGATCGTGAAACTGCTTCGACGTATTGAACTGGGCGGCGGTGGGTGGATCGCCGCCGACGATCCGGTTGATCGCGGTGGCACGCGCCTGATCTCCGCCGGCGACTGCGTTGTCGACCCATTGGCCGCCGGCCTTGTCGTACGCGACGGCAAACTGCCGAATCGCGGCCGACTCGCCGCCCGAGGTCCACCAGTGAATCACGTTAGCCTTGAGCGGTTCCGCATGCGCGACGACGCCATACAGCGCCAGTGCCGCAACTACGCCTCGCAAGACCATTCTGTTGCTGTTCATTCCGTCTCCTCCAGGCTGAGTGCCCGTGTGTCAAGTCGAAATACCTTCCAGCTCCACCCGGCTTTACATCGTTGCTGCGTCGTTTTAATTGTGTTTATTGCGCTTGCGCGTTGCGATCTTCGAGGAATTTCGACACCAGCTCCGCGCTGCGCTTGACGGTACGCTTCTGCGTTTGGTAGTCGACGTGCACGATGCCGAAGCGCCGCTCATAGCCGAAAGCCCACTCGAAGTTGTCCATCAGCGACCACAGGAAATAGCCGCGCACGTCGACGCCCGCCTTGATCGCCTGATCGACCGCGGCGAGATGGCGCTTCAGGAACGAGATGCGCTGCGTGTCCTCGACGCGGCCGTCGATCACCTTGTCGTCCGATGCCATGCCGTTCTCGGTGATGTAGATCGGCGGCAGATTGGCATAGGTATCCCTGAAACCGGTCAACAGATCGCGAAGACCGTCAGGGTAAACCTCCCAGCCCATCTGCGTGCGCTCGACACCCTCGAGCGGCACGTCCTTGAAACCGTGTCCACCATCGCTCGCCACGTTGGTGCGGAAATAATAGTTGATGCCGAGAAAATCGAGCGGCGTATTGATCGTCTGCATGTCGCCTTCGAGCACGAGCGGCTCGCTGCCCGGCCACAACTCGAACAGGTCTTGCGGATACTCGCCCTTGAACAGCGGATCGAGAATCCACGCGTTGTGCTGAACTTCGAACAGCTCGGCCGCGCGACGGTCGGCGGCGCTGTCGCTATTCGGCGTGCCGCGCCCGACATTCGCGACGATGCCCTTGTGCGAGCGCGGATCGTTCGCGCGCAGCACCGGAATCGCGAGACCGTGCGCGAGCAGCAGATGATGCATGGCCTGCGCGGCGAAGCGCAGGTTCGAGAGTCCCGGCGCGTGATGGCCGTTGCCGTAGCCGAGGTACGCCGAACACCACGGCTCGTTGAGCGTCGCCCACGCATCGACGAGGCCGTGCAGCTCGCGGCTCATCAGATCCGCGTAATCGACGAAACGGTACGCGGTTTCGCGATTGAGCCAGCCGCCGCGATCCTCGAGATGCTGAGGCAGATCCCAGTGATAAAGCGTGACGAAAGTCGTGATGTTCTTCTCTTTGAGCCGTCCGAGCAGGCGCTTGTAGAAGTCGAGCCCCTTGCGGTTCGGCGTGCCGTTTTCGTCCATCACACGCGGCCATGCGGTCGACAGCCGGTACGCTTCGAGGCCGAGGCCCGCGAGCAGGTCGACGTCCTGTTCCCAGCGATGATAGTGATCGCACGCGACGGCGCCGGTGTCGCCGGCCAATACCTTGCCCGGTGTGGCCGAGAACGTGTCCCAGATCGACGGCAGGCGGCCGTCTTCGTTGACCGCGCCTTCGATCTGATACGACGCGGTGGCCGCGCCGAGCAGGAAATCCTGGCGCCACAGCGACGAATCGGCGGGCGGTGTGAATGGATCGGAATGCGGGTCGCCGTGAGCGGTTGGACGGGCGGCGTCGATGACTGCGGATGCGTCGTTTACCACGGATTCTCTCCTGCCGATGAGGTCGTTGAACCGGGTGTGGTGGAGCTCGAGGCGCTGGCGTTCGAACTTGCTGTGAACGCTTAAGTGGAAGCGCTTCCACACTGTCCAGCGAACGATAGCAGCGGGGAAATCGGCGCAGCAATCCGGGTTTGTCTGGAGGGGTTTCTGGCATGCGTGCGAGGGTGATGCGGCGCGCATCGGGGGTGTTCACTGCAACGGATAGTTACGGCTTCCGACGAAAATCCCTGGCAGCCGTGCAACGCAAAGTCTCGGATCGCCGACAATCGGCTTATCCACTGAAGCATGGAAGACGATTGCGATGAGCGAATTCAATCTGTCGGAACTCTACCGCGGCTATATCGCCTGCCTGAACACGCAGGACTGGTCAAAGCTGCGAGACTTCGTTGGCGAAGACGTGAAGTACAACGGCCAACGAATCGGTTTGTCGGGCTATCGCGAGATGCTGGAAAGAGACTTCCGCGACATTCCCGACCTGCACTTCGAGATTCAGATGCTGGTTTGCGAGCCGCCACATATCGCAAGCCGATTGCATTTTGACTGCACACCCATCGGCACGTTACTTGGGCTTCCCGTGCAAGGAAAACGGGTGGAGTTTTCCGAGAACGTCTTCTACGAGTTTGGTGACGGCAAGATCCGGCAAGTCTGGTCGGTCATCGATAAAGCCGCGATCGAGAGTCAGTTGTAGCGGCTCAGGGACACGCCGCGCTCAAACGTTTCTCTTTGGCATCAGCGCACCGCGTTCTCGGGTCCCTCGGTGTCGACCAGTCGCGCCGCGCGCTCCGCCCGCATTTCACTTCGATTCTTTTTATCGGGCGAATGCGCTCGTCTATGGCTTGTCGTCCTCGCGATCGGGGTCGATGTCGGGATCGAGCGGCGGCTCATCCGGGTCCTGCGATGGACCGAGGTCGGGCAGATCCGTCTGCACGACGTCGGACTGATCCGGGCGGATCGGGTTTTCGTCCTTGTTCGGTGTGGTTGCCATGGCCGGTCCTCCTTAGGTCGTTGCCATGCTGAAGACGCAGCAAGTTCCGCTCCCGATCCAGACGCGGCCATGCCCGTTCCGGTCACAAGTCGAAGCCCATTTGCGCACGGCCAAGCTCGGTGAGATCGTCTGGCGTGGCGCGGCCGACGAAATCGACTTCGAAATGATCGGCCGGAAAATCCGGCGGGCTCCTGCCTTCGAGAAAGCCCGGCAGTTGCCGCTTCAGATACGCATCGTTCTTCGCGCAGCCCGGCAGCGAAGCGATATACATCACGTTGCTATAGCCGTTGCCGCGATGCGCGTCCTCGACCGCGTGAATGACGTCGCTATGCCAGAACACGGTGTCGCCCGCCTGCATCAGCGGAATCGACGACAGCGCATGAAACAGCGGCGCGTGATAGTCGGACTTGATCGACAGCGCGCGCCCCGGCAGCGCTCCGCACAGATCGTCTTCGGCGACATCATCCTGAAGCGCGCGCAACAGGATATAGACCATCGAGTTCGCCATCGGCACCAACTGCAGCGTGCCGTCGCCGGGACCCTGCGGCGTCAGCGCGGTCCAGCCTTGAAACGTGCGGAACATCGAGCAGACGGCCGGCGATGCGATCTCCTCGACTTCGGTTCGCCACGCGGCGTCGAACGGATCGTAGTCGCGCCAGTAGCCCGAGAACACGTGGCGATAGACCTTGCGGAAGTTCGGCTCGATCCAGCGCTCCACCGAACCGCCATCGCAATGCGCCGACAACCCGAGCGATTCCGATCCGGGCGGCCGACGGCGCAGGCGGTCCGCATACACCGGCACATGGTTCGGATCGAAATGCACGCGCCCTTCGCTTTCGGTGCGCCACAGCCGGTTCAGGAACACGCGGGCCTGCGTGAGCTCGGTCGATTGCCGCGCGAGCACCTGCGGTTTCGACCAGTACACACCGTAGATTTGCGGCTTGCTCGAGGCGAGCTGCCCAAAGTACTTGTCTTCCGCGCGATTCTGCAGCTTTGCGTCGAGGTCGTTGCGCTCGACGTAGTCGGCGATGTCCTGATCCCATTGCTCGACGAGCGACCGGCCGAACACCTTGCGGATCACACAGGCGCCGCGCGCTTTGACGAGCGCGATCTGCTCGTCGGTGACCCGGTTCGCCACGATGTCGGCGAACTGGATTTCCGGAATGACCGGCTCGCCGCGCTCACGCAGCGTCGCGATTCGCTCCGCCTCCTTCGTCATCGCCGCTTCGACGTCGGCGAACACGTCGCGGTAGTTCGGCAGCATCGCGCGCAGTTGGCGCTTCGCTTGACGGATGGCTGCCGGCAGGTCGTCGATTTGCAAGGCCATGGCATCGTCTCCATGTGGTTTCTGATGCTTGAAGCGTACGCGAACGATCGCCGCCTGCGTGATACTATCCGGTCAAAGATTTGACGATTTCGGACATGAAAGCCGCTTTTGAACATGTGGATTTTGGCCGGGACTGTTCGGTCAGGGTTTACCACCGCCGGCTGCCCCGCATCCCTTTCGAATGGCACAACCATCCCGAGTACGAGCTGACGCTGACGATGAACAGTCAGGGCAAGCGGTACATCGGAGACTCCGTCGCGACCTACGGCATGGACGATCTGGTGCTGGTGCCCCCGAATCTGCCGCACACGTGGGCCTCGAACCGTTCGATCGACGCGGCGCACCCGCAGGTCGCGATCGTCGTATGGTTCGACGGCGCGTGGGTGCGGCGACTCGCCGATGTCTGCCCCGAATACAACGGACTTTGCGACCTGTTGCGCAGAGCGGCCTGCGGCCTCGCGTTCGAAGACGGTGCCGGCACACGCATGCGCGAACACCTCGACCGCCTGCTGTCCGACAAACCGCGCGAACGCTTGCAGGCGGCGCTCGATGTACTGGATCTGCTGTCGGCGCTCCCCGCCACGCCGCTCGCGTCCCCAAGCGCATTCGACGCGCGAACCGGCACGCCGACTGGCCACGAATCCGATCAGATCAATCGCGTGCTCGCGTTGATCGAAACACAGTTCGCGCATCCGCTTCGGCTTTCCGCGCTGGCCAAGGCGTCGGGGCTTTCCGAGCGCTCGTTGACGCGGCATTTCACGCAGCATCTTGGCGAGAGCGTCGGGCGCTACGTGACGCGCGTACGAATCGGCCACGCATGCCGGATGTTGACCGATACGCAAGCGCCGATTTCCGTCATTGCGACGCGCTCCGGATTCGCGAACGTCGCGAATTTCAACCGGCAATTCAAAGCCGCCAAGGACGTGACGCCGGTTGAATTCAGGCAGCAGTTCGCCGGCGCGCGGCGGGCGGAGCAACAGATGTCGCCAATGCTCACCGAGCGCTCGCCTTCTCTGCAGAGACTTCGCAACAAAGGAGACGGCAAGCGGATGTCCCGGCCCGCGCGTGCCGGCCGGCAGTCCGAATGACCGGACTACTCGGCGAGCAATCCCTGCAGGCGCCAGACATTTTTTGCACGTCCGGGGGAGTACTTGCAGCAAGGGTGGGGCCAGGGATTTTATGGCGCAGACTATGCGCTGGCGGCGAAATTTCAACGCGACGGCAACGCGCGGTTGGTCGACTGCAACACCCGACTCTGGAGGCACTCCATGAACGAACAAGCGATACGTGAAGCCTTGAACGCACACTGGCGAGCGTCGGCGGACGGCGATCTCGACGCCGAACACGCTATCTACGCCGACGATGCGATCTGCGACTATCCCCAATCAGGCGAGCGAATTCATGGACGAACCAATTTGCAGGCTCTGCGCGGCCATCATCCCGGCAAGCCATCGGGTTTCGCGATCAGGCGAATTCAAGGCGAGGGCAATCTGTGGATCACCGAGTACACGATCAACTATCAGGGGCGCATCGCTTACACGGTCAGCGTGATGGAGTTCCGCGAAGGCAAGGTCGTCCACGAGACGCAGTATTTTGCTGATCCGTTCGAGGCCCCGGATTGGCGGAGTCAATGGGTTGAGCGGACCGCGTGAAAAAACGCGCCGCGGCCGTGTAGGACCAAGGTCCGATTGATGGCAAACGCGCGCATGCGACTATGCTTCGAGGGGGCTGAAGCCCGAACTTGACGAGGTTCGCTATGCGGCAGGCCAAGATCGTTATCGTCGGCGCGGGGCTGGTCGGGGGATCGGCAGCCCTGTTCGTGGCGTTGGCCATTCCGAGCGCGAAAGTCGTCATCATCGATGTCGCGCGGGTGCGCGCTGAGGGACAGGTTCTCGATCTCGCCCACGCCGCGGCATTCTGGGGGCACAGCCGTTTTCGCGCAGGGGACTACGAAGACGCGCGTGACGCCGACATCGTCGTGATCACGGCCGGCGCCGGCGTCAAACCCGGCGAGACTCGCCTGCACCTTGCCAGAACCAATGCGGACATCGCGACCGAAATCGTCGGGCGGATCGCGCCGCTCGCGCCCGACGCCATCTATCTGATCGCGACCAACCCATGCGACGTGCTGACCGGCGCCGTTTACGACCAATTGCGTTGCGAGCGCGAGCGCGTCATCAGCACGGGAACCTCGCTCGATACCGGGCGGCTGCGCTCCCTGCTGTCCGAGCGGCTCGGCGTGGTGGCCTCCGCGATTCACGCCTATGTGCTCGGCGAGCACGGCGAATCGGCCGTGATCCAGTGGTCCGCCGCAACGGTCTGCGGCATGCCCCTCGAAACCTTCCTGACGCGGAACGGCAAGGAGCTGGGCCCCGCCAGCAGGGATCTGATCCTGCGCTCCGTCCACGAGGCGGCGAAGCTCATCAAGGAAGGCAAAGGCGCCACCCATTACGGCATCGCCAGCGCGATAGGAAGGATCTGCGAGGCCATCGTGCACGACACCGATCTGATTCTCACGGTTGGCATCGTCCAGCCCGAAGTGGAAGGCGTACCGGACGTGTGCGTGTCGCTGCCAATGGTCGTCAATGGCGCGGGCGCGCGGTTGATCGCCTATCCGGAACTCGACCCTATCGAGCGCGAGACCTTGCTCGGTAGCGCGCGCATCGTCAAGGACGCGACGGAAAGCGTGCTCCACGTGCGGTGACGCCTTCCCGCGCACTCCGAAAATACCCAACCACGCCGGCACGAGGTCCATCATGGCTCCTACACCTGCCAAGGTTTCACGGCCCACCAGCTCGCCTCCCGCCACGCCGAAGCCCTCGGTCGGACTGCCGGCCGGCGTCTGGAAATATCTGGTACCGATCGCGGTCGGCGTCGCGCTGTGGTTTCTGCCCGCGCCCGCCGGACTCCAGTCGAAGGCGTGGCATATGTTCGCCGTGTTCGTCGCGACCATTGCCGGCATCATGACCGCCCCGCTGCCGATGTCGGTGGTTGCCATCATCGGCTCGACCATTGGCGTGCTCGTCGGCGTTCTGTCGTTTGCCGACGTCACCAAATCCACCGGCACCGACCTCGTATGGCTCGTGATGCTCGCGTTTTTCATTTCACGCGGCGTGATCAAGACCGGCCTTGGCCGCCGGATCGCGCTTCTGTTCATGCGATTGCTGGGAAAGCGAACGACGGGGCTCGGCTACGGGCTCGTGTTGACCGAACTCGTGATCTCCCCCGCGATGCCGAGCATCACCGCGCGCGCGGGCGGCGTGATGTTGCCGATCACGCGAGCCATTTCCGAAGTGCTGGGCAGTCACGCCGACGATCCGGAATCACGCGTGAAGGTGGGACGCTACCTGATTCTCTGCGCCTTCCACGCGAACATCATCACGGCGGGCATGTTCATCACGGCGATGGCGGGCAATCCGCTGGCGGTCAGGCTGGCCGCGGACCAGGGCGTGTCGATCAGCTGGCTCGACTGGGCGTTGGCGGCGTCGATCCCCGGTCTGCTGTGCCTCGCCGTGATTCCGATCGCCATGCTGTGGATCGCCCCGCCGCAGGTCAGACACACCCCCGATGCCACCGACCTCGCGCAACGAGAGCTCACGACGATGGGGCCCATCTCGGTCAAAGAAATCATCATGGCGTGCATCTTCGTCGGCTTGCTGGTGCTGTGGGTGTTCGGCGACGATCTCGGCGTCGGCGCGACGCTCGCGGCGGCGATCGGCGTTTCGTTGCTGTTCATCAGCGGCGTGCTGACCTGGCAGGACGCGCTGAACGAGAAGTCCGCCTGGGACACGATGATCTGGATCGGCCTGCTCATCATGCTGGCCTCCAAGCTCAACGAATATGGCATGGTGAGCTGGTTCGGCAAGGAATTCGGCGCGCATCTCGCGGGCTTTCCGATGCTGGCGGTCTATATGATGGTGGCGGCGATCTACGTTTACATTCACTACTTTTTCGCCAGCGCCACCGCGCATATCAGCGCGCTGTTTCCGCTCTCCATGGCACTGATGGTCGCCGCCGGTATCCCGCCCTTCGTCGCCGCAGTCTCGCTCGGGATTCTGAGCAATGTGAATGGCTGCCTGACGCAATATGGCATCGGCTCCGGTCCCGTCATGTTCGGCGCGGGCTACGTTACCCAGGGCGAATGGTGGAAGGCGGGATTTTTGATGAGCCTGTTTTACATGGTGGCCTGGCTGGTCGTTGGGCCGCTTTGGTGGAAGGTGCTGGGGCACGTATGAGACAACGCGACTTTCGCCGCGCGGCTCGTACGGCCCGCGCACACGTGATCCTGCTCCGCTTCCCGCTTCGTCAATCGCGAGCGGTCATGGCCCGCGCAACTTCCCCGATCGTCATCGATCGCCGCCGATCACCGCGACGCCGTCCGCAGCCCTGACGCCCGCGCCGGCCCTCCAATGCAACGCTTCAGTTGCCCGTGCCACTCGTCTCGAAGGTTCCCCGATCATAAGCTTCGCAATAAGCCTTCCAGTCCGCCGCGACCTGCGCCTCACACTGCGTCGCCAGATCGATCAACGGCAGTTGCCAATCGCGCCGACTGCCAAACGCGATCAGATCGTCCGCGATCGCCGACTTCTGCCGCCCTCCGCTGCGCAGATGCGCCCACGCGCTCAACTCGGCCATGCTGTTGATCACTGCCTCGAGCCGCGGCAGCTTGCCGTCCCAGTCGGCAAGCGCGACGCGATCTTCCGATGGCTGCAAGCTCCGCAGCACATAGGAGCGCTGGTTGAATTCCACCGCGTGCAAAAAGGCCTGCGAGACCGCCTGATTGCGCCGCTGCACTTCGACGACACGCTGTGCCTCGGTCTGCCACTTCGGCTGCGTCGCCGTCACGTGCGCACTCACCGATGACGGCAGCGCCTCTTTCAAATCGATCAGGTAGTTGCCATCGGGCGAGCCCTTGCCCTCGACCAGAATCACATAGCGATCGACACCGAGGCTGCCCGTCCCCGCAATGCGGCGCGCGACATCTAGCGTGCGGTAGAACTCGGGATTCGGCTCCGTCACCGCGAACTGCTGCATGAACTGCGCGACCGCGGCACGCCGTTCATCGCTGACGGGCAGCGCTTTCTTGCCGTCGACCTTCAGCATGCGCGTTTTGCCCTTGAGCACCGTGCGACGGTCCAGATGCGCGGCGCGCGTGCGGCTCACGAGCGCGACGAACAGATCGCGCACCATGCCGGTCGCGGTCTCCGCTTCGATCCAGCGCGACTTGCCGTACGCGAGCGCGGCGCCGTAGGCATCGAGCGCGGTGTGGCACAGCGCGAGCGCTTCAGCGCGGCTCAGCTTCAGGTTGGCCGCGCCGACCAGCACGCTCGTCAACAGACGCACGAGCTCGTACGGAACCGGCGCGAGACAGGCTTCGTCGAAGTCGTTGTTGTCGAAGTAGACGAGGCGATTGTCGCCCTTGTAGCTGCCGAAATTTTCGAGGTGCATGTCGCCGCAGATCCACACGTGCGGCGCGTCGTCGAGTACGTTCGCGCGCGGCAGACGCGCATAGAACAGATGGCAGGTGCCGCGCAGAAACACGAACGGCGAGCCGCGCATGGCTTTGTATTTCATCGCGAGTCGTTCGGGGTCTCGCCCGGCGTTGAAGTTGGCGATGATCTTTGCGATATCGGACATAGCGGGTTCCGTTGAATGGGCAAGCTCGACGTGAGCTCCGTGCCTGCTGCTGTGACCTCGGGGCGTGCCGCGAATTCAATGCGCGTTCAACCCGGATGCAGTGAGGTGGCTGTCGTTGCTTGTCGCGGCAGTGGCGATCGGCGGGCTGCTTGCCTACGGGTATCGCCAGTGGGCGTGCTCGACAGGCTCGAACTTCGAGTTCTATGCGTCGTTGTTGGCGTTCAACGCGACCGCGCTCCTGTTGCTGACGAACGCGCTATGTTGGTTCGAATACATGTCCAACGTCATCAATGTGTCGCATCCATTGTGCTTACGATCTGCTGGACTCACCCCTCCCCACCGAACCTGCGCCGATACGCCCCCGGACTCGTCAACGCGATCCGGCGAAAATGCCGCCGCAACGACTCCTCCGACCCGAACCCCGCCAGCTCGGCGACGCGCGCCATCGGCAGCGGCGTCGCGGCTTCGAGCAACTCACGCGCAAGCGCGACGCGCTCTCTGACGAGCCATTCATAAGGCGCCATGCCGGTCGCGTCGCGGAACTGCCGTTGCAGCGTGCGCGGGCTCATCGCCGCGCGCCCGGCGAGCGAGCGCAGCGTATGCGGCTCGGCCGCATGGCTGCGCACCCAGTCCATCAGCTTCGCGATACGTCCGCTTTCGTCGGGCGGCATCGGGCGCGGCACGAACTGCGCCTGGCCACCCTCGCGATGCGGCGGCACCACGAGCCGTTGCGCAACGCGATTCGCGACCGCGCCGCCATGATCGCGCCGCACCAGATGCAGCAGCATGTCGAGCCCGGCCGCCGATCCCGCCGACGTGATCACCTGCCCTTCATCGACATACAGCGCGTCGGGCTGCACACGCAGTTGCGGATAGCGCTGCTGCAACTTGTCCGCGTAGCGCCAGTGGGTCGTCACGGTCTTGCCGTCGAGCACGCCGGCCGCCGCGAGCACGAACACGCCCGAGCAGATCGAGCAGAGCCGCGCGCCGCGCTCGTAAGCCGCGCGAAGCTTGCGCAGCAGCGCGGCCGGCGGCACCTCGTCGGCATCGCGCCAACCCGGAATCACGATCGTATCGGCGCTCGCGAGCAGCTTCAGCGTGTAGGGCGCGGCCAGCGTGATGCCGCCCGCCGCGCGGATCGGACCGGGCTCGCTCGCACAGACCGCGAAGCGATACCACGGCACGCCGAGTTCGGGACGCTCGAGTGCGAACAGTTCGGTCACGCAGCCGAATTCGAAGGTGCAAAGCCGGTCGTAGGCCAGCGCGACGACGAGATGATTGTGCATGGCGCAATATTACCGAAGATTGACGATCACGCCACTTACCGGGCGACCCGCCGCTCGTCACAATCGACCGTGCCTGAAACGCGCGAGCCCCACCACCCGATCAACTCACCCCCGTTTGCCATGACTCACGACAACCTCACCACCGTCCCGAACGCCGTCACCGCGATCCCCGCCGCCGACAGCGCCGCCGCGCTCGCGCACTTCCAGGCGTCGCTGCGCTTCGAAACCGATTGCACCGACGTCCACGCCGCGCTCGCGAGTGGAGCGCCCGGCTTCGTGCTGCTCGACGTGCGCAGTCCCGCGCTGTTCGCGCAGGGCCACGTGCCGGGCGCACTGAATCTGCCGCACGGCAAGATCGTCACGTCGAAGCTCGCGGCTTATGCGCCGGACACGCTGTTCGTCACCTACTGCGCGGGCCCGCACTGCAACGGCGCGGCGCGCGGCGCACTGCGGCTCGCCCAGTTGGGGCGGCCCGTCAAGCTGATGGCGGGCGGCGTCACCGGCTGGCTGGACGAAGGCTTCCCGCTGAGCCGCGAGGACGCCGATCCGCCGTCCGATCCACGCTCCGATGCATAGCGTGACTCGCAATCCGACACGCGTTCCAGCGCGGCATCCGCCGCCGTCCGCGCGCCGGTTTTGCTTCTGTTCGCAAATCGCAAATAAGTTGAACAAAGTTCGAAAAGTGCCGATAACATGTCCAGCCGGACTCCTCCCGGCGGACCCAATATGCAGAGTTCATATAATTTCTGGCTCGTCGCGATTTCGTTCGCGGTCGCGACCCTCGCGTCGTACACCGCGCTCGATCTGACGGGCCGCATCTTCCTGCTCGGCTCGACGCGCCGGCGGCATGCATGGCGGCTCGGCGGCGCGTTCGCGCTCGGTGTCGGCATCTGGTCGATGCACTTCGTCGCGATGCTCGCGTTCTCGCTGCCTATCCCGCTCGGCTACGACCCGGCGACGACCGCCTGCTCGCTGGCCCTCGCGATCGGCGCTTCGTATCTGGCGCTCTCGCTGACGACCCAGCAGCGCCTGACGCCGGTCCGGCTGCTGATGGGCGGCGTGGCGATGGGGATCGCTATCGCCGGCATGCATTACACCGGAATGGCGGCGCTGCGCATGGCGCCCGCGATCCACTACCAGCCGGCATGGTTCGCGACCTCGATCGCGATCGCGATCGGTGCGTCGAGCGCCGCGCTGTGGATGGCGCGCGCGCTCAGCAACGAAGACGAGCGCCATATCGCGCGCAAACGTCTCGCCGCGGCGCTGGTGATGGGCGTCGCGATCAGCGGCATGCACTACACCGGCATGGCCGCCGCCGACTTCGCGCCGGGCGCGATCTGCGGCGCGGCCAACGACATGAATGCGCAATGGCTCGCCACCTCGGTGGTCCTGCTCACGTTCGCGGTGCTGATCGTCACGCTGATGCTGTCGCGCTTCGACGTGCGCACCACCTTCCTGCTCGGCGCGGTGTCGCGGCTGAACGGCCAGATCGTGCGGCTCGCGACGCTCGACGCGCTGACGGGCCTGCCGAACCGCGCGACGCTGACCGAGCGGATCGAACGCGCGATCAGCGGCGCGCGCCGCCAGCGTACGTCGTTCGCGGTGCTGTTCATGGATCTCGACGGCTTCAAGACGATCAACGATTCGCTCGGTCACTCGGCTGGCGACGCGGTGCTGTCCGCATTCGCGCAACGCCTGCAGCAATGCGTGCGTTCGAGCGACACCGTCGCGCGGCTCGGCGGCGACGAGTTCGTCGTGCTCACTGAACATCTTACGTGCGGCGACGACGCGGCCGCGCTCGCCGACGGCGTGCTTCACCGGATGCGCCAGGGCACGTGGAGCGACGAACAACCGCTGCAGGTGATGCCGAGCATCGGCATTGCGCTCTATCCGCGCGACGGCGACAGCGTCGAGACGCTGCTCCAGCACGCGGACGCCGCGATGTACGAAGCGAAGCGCGCCGGCCGCGGCACCTACCGCTTCTTCGAGCGCAGCATGAACGAGGCCGCCACGCGCACGCTGCGGATCCAGCAAGTGCTGCACGACGCCTTCGCGAATGATCGTTTCTCGCTGCTGTTCCAGCCGAAGTTTCAGCGCGGCGGCGACGCGCTCGCGGGCGCCGAGGCGCTGATCCGCCTGCACGATCCGGAGATGGGCGCGCTGATGCCGGCCGAGTTCATCCCGGTCGCCGAGCGCTCCGGGCAGATCGTGCAGATCGGCTACTGGGTCGTGCGTGAAACCTGCCGGCGCATTCGCGGCTGGATCGGACAGGGCCTGCCGGCGATGAAGGTGGCGATCAACCTGTCGCCGCGTCAGCTGTTGCAACCGGACCTCGTCGAGACGATCCTCGACATCGTCAGGAGCGAGGACGTCGCGTGCGAGCAGATCATGTTCGAGATCACCGAGACCGTAGCGATGCAGGATGCCGCGCGCACCGTCGAAGTAATCCGCGCGTTTCAGGCGAGCGGCTTCGACATCTCGATCGACGACTTCGGCACCGGCTATTCGAGCCTCGCGTATCTGCAGCGCTTCCAGGTGAAGCAGTTGAAGATCGATCGCTTCTTCATCAACGGTCTCGACGCGAACGGCGCCGCGGGCAGCGCAATCGTGTCGGCGATCATCGCGCTCGCGCACTCGCTCGAAATGGACGTGGTCGCCGAAGGCGTCGAAACCCAATCGCAACTCGACAAGCTGTGCTCGATGATGTGCGACGAAGTGCAGGGCTACCTGCTCGGCAAGCCGATCAACGCCGACGACTTCGGCGCAATGCTTCGCGGCAGAACGATGGCCGCAAGCGGCGTCTCTATCTGAGCAGCGTCTCCCCCAACGCCGCGAGCCGTTCGGTCAACGCCTCGCTCGCACGCGTCATCGGCAAACGCAATTCGTTGCGCACCCATCCCCTCGCCGCGAGCAGCGCCTTCACCGGCGCGGGATTCGGTTCCGCGAACGCGAGTTGGATCTGCGGCACGAGCGCGTGAAAAATGCGTCGTCCTTCGTCGAGCTTGTCCTGCGTCAACGCGCGATAAAGCGCGACGAAACGCTCGGGCCGCCAATGCGCCGACGCCGCGATCGCCCCGCTTCCACCCGCGCACACCGTCGAGAAGAGCTCGAGGTCGTTGCCCGCGAGCACTTGCAGACGGCCGTCGCGAATCAGCGCGAGCGTCGTGTCGAGCGAACCGGCGCAATCCTTGATCGCCTGAATTCGCGGATGCACGCTCGCGTCCGCGAGCGCGCTGAAATGCGCGACGATGCCGTCCTGCGAGGGCCGACGAACCCTCGCGAAGGAAAACGCTTGACTTCTACGCGCCGGAAACTAATATACGCACCGCGTACATCAACGCGTTTTGCTGCCTTACTCCCGCCGACCCCACTTTTGCGACAGGTGCCCTCATGAGCGTTCCGCAACAAGCCTTCCTACGCGATGCGATGCGTCGCCTGAACATGACGCGCGATACGTTCGCTAACCGCATCGGCGTGTCGCGCCGGGCGCTGGATACGTGGCTGCTGCCGGACGACTCGCAGGAATCGCGGGCGATGCCGGAAATCGTCGAGCGTTTCGTGTCGGAGATCGTCGCGAACACGGAGCCGGGCGAAGGATATACGCAAAGCGTAGACTCGCAATCGCTCGCAAGCCAGATTCTGTTCGAGGGCAAGCCGCAGCTGCTGTCGGTCGATCAGTTTTCGCGCGACTCGGTCGAGGCGCTCTTTCGCGTCGCCGACATCATGCAGCCGATCGCCCGGCGCCGCAAAATCTCGCGCGTGCTCGAAGGCGCGGTGCTCGGCAATCTGTTCTTCGAGGCGAGCACGCGTACCCGTGTGAGCTTCGGCGCGGCGTTCTGCCGGCTCGGCGGCTCGGTGTGCGACACGACCGGCTTCACGTTTTCGTCGATGGCGAAGGGAGAATCGATCTACGACACGAGCCGGGTGATGAGCGGCTATGTCGACGCGCTGGTGATCCGCCATCCGGAGCAAGGCTCGGTGGCCGAATTCGCGCGCGCGACCAACGTGCCGGTGATCAACGGCGGCGACGGTCCCGGCGAGCATCCAAGCCAGGCGCTGCTCGATCTCTACACGATCCAGCGCGAGTTTTCGCGGCTCGGCAAGATCGTCGACGGCGCGCACATCGCGCTGGTCGGCGACCTCAAGTACGGACGTACCGTGCATTCGCTCGTGAAGCTGCTGGCGCTCTATCGCGGCATCAAGTTCACGCTGATTTCGCCGCCGATGCTCGAATTGCCGGGCTATATCATCGAGCAGATTTCGCGCAACGCTCACGTGATCGAACAGACGCACGACCTGCGCACTGGCTTGCGCGGCGCCGACGTCGTATACGCGACGCGCATCCAGAAGGAGCGCTTCACCGACGAATCGTTCGAAGGCTACACGCCCGACTTCCAGATCAACCAGGCGCTCGTCGATAGCGTGTGCGGCGCCGAAACGCTGATCATGCACCCGCTGCCGCGCGACAGCCGGCCCGACGCGAACGATTTGAGCACCGACCTCAATCACGATTCGCGGCTCGCGATTTTCCGGCAGACCGACAACGGCATTCCGGTGCGGATGGCGATTTTCGCGGTGCTGCTCGGTGTCGACAAACAGGTCCAGCATTCGATGCGCGATGCCGCGTGGCGCCCGCCGGTCTACCTGGGACCGGACGACGCGGTGTTTCACGGAATCGATTGACGCGGATAGCCGTCCGCCGTCAGGCCGCGGCCGCGGCCCGCGCGTCACGCATTTCGCGCGCCGCCTGCCTGAACGTGCCGGCAAAGAACAGCACCTGATATTTGACCGCGTTCGACCAGTACTTCCACGTATGGCCGCCGGGCCGCTCGGCGTAATCGTGCGGCACGCCGAGTTCGACGAGCCGCTCGTGCAGCAGCCGGTTCGACTGCACGAGCGAGTCGTTCACGCCGCAATCGATCGTCAGCGCGATATGGTCGCGGCCGAAATCCTCCGCACTCGCGACGATCGCTTTGCTGTTCCAGAAGTCCGCATATTGCATCGGGTCGCCGAACACCCGCTCGATGCCGGGCTCGTCCTCGCTCCCGCGCGGGTCCACCGCACCGCTGATGCTGCCCGCCGCGCCGAAAGCGTCGGGCCGGTCGAGCGCAATGCGTAGCGCGCCGAAGCCGCCCATGCTCAAGCCCGTGATAGCGCGCGCCTGCTTCGTCGCGATCGTGCGGAAATGGCTGTCGATATAGGCCACTACTTCCGTACCCACGTAGGTTTCGTAGCGGCTGCGCGGATCGACGGGGCTATCGATGTACCAGCTGTCGCGGCCGCCGTCGGGCATCACGAGGATCACGTGATAGCGGTCGGCGAGCTTGCCGATATGCGAATTCGCGGTCCAGTCCGTGTAATCGCCGCCCGAGCCATGTAGCACGTAGACGACCGGAAAGCGCGCGGCCTGGTTGCCACGCGCGTATCGATCGGGCAGCACGACGGTTGCGTCGAACGTACGATGCATCGCCGCGCTCGGAATCGCGACGACGCGCGACTGGAACGCCCACGCCGGCGATGCGATCAGCATCAGAATGAGCCAGAACGTATGGACTGGATTCATGGTGAGTCGCCCCTTGCGCTTGCTTCCGGCTGCTTACGTTCGTCAGGCATCCGAAGAAGAGCGCCCCAGCATGCCTCGGCCTATGTCCGCGAACGACTGTAGCAATGGCGACTTACAACCAAATTTCAGCGAAACATACGATCCAGTCAGGCTTTGGTCGCTTCATCGGCTTCAGTTGCCGTCTCTGCGCCCGCATCTTCAACGTGCGCGGCAAACCCCACCCGCCCCGGCGCCGGATCGTCCCGCAATGTGAGCGCCGGAATCTCATACGCGCCGCCGTTCTGCGGCAGGAACGCGATCGGCGCGGCCGTCTACAGCGTGTCGAGCCGTCGCCCGAGCGCCTCGCTGACCTCGGCATACTTCGCATCGTCGACGCGGCTCGTGCGATAGACGACGAACGGCGGCAATACCTCGAAGCCGGGGTAATACAGCACACCGTGCTGGATCGGGAACAGCACGTCGTCGATCGGACCGTTGATGCCGCGTGCGCTGTAGTGCGACTCCCAGTCGCCCGTCGTGACGATCAGCATCGCGCGCTTGCCCGCGAAACGGCCCTCGCCATAACGCTCGCCCCAGCGCGCATCGGAATGCTCGCCGACGTCATACGCGAGACCGTACGCATAGACGCTGAAGTGGGCCGATGCGGTGATCCTGCAGTTTCCGCTGTGGTGCTCACGCGCGATGTCCTCGCTCTGCAGGCCGTTCTCGAACGCATGCTTCGATTCGAGCGACGCGACGAAGCGCTCGCCGCTGTGACGCTCGCTGGTGTCGTGTGCGTCTAGCGACGCTTTCCGGTTCATCGCGTACAGATCGGACGCCTGCACCGTATGGCCGGCGCGTTCGAGATGGCGGACAGTGAAGTCCTTCAGCGAACCGTTCAACGATTTCGGTTCGGGATGCGCATAGATGATGAAAACGTTCATGATGGGACCTTCGTGGCTGAAAACAGTCACGATAGGCATCGCCGAGGTATATTGGAAATGAATTCCCAATATGTCAGGTATTGCCGTGGTTAATCTCAGAAGACTCGACCTGAACCTGCTGGTCACGCTCGTGTTTGCCCACAAAAAAAAGAAAAAAGAAAACAATAAAGATGAAAAAACCGTTGCCGACGCGACTCAATAAAGAACGAAAAATGCAAGCAAAACGAAAGATGTAGAGCCTCCGATTTACGGGCACAACCCAGCTAAAGGCGTTATCGGCAGGTGGATGTCAGTGCGGCGACCCGCTCCGAATGCTCGAATTGCGCCTCTCCCGGCATACCCCCCCCCCCGCCGACCGAAGGACCAAATCCGATCCACCGTTGCGGGTCGCGCGCCGACTGATCCGGTCGCCACGTCGGCCAAAGCTGACGCTCGCCCGTTTGACGGCGAAGGCTGCAGGTCGCTTCGCTGCCGTTCGCAGGCAGATGTTGGCGAGCGGACACTTCTCGCGTTCAGCAAATGACAGTCCCAAAACCGCCTTAGTCGCCCGCAATTACGCCGACAGACGTCTCTTCCTTTAACACGCTGCTGAAGAAAACGGCTACTACTGTTAAGGCTTGTTCGACGCCTGCCCTTGTGTGCCGACGCGTGAGCGCACGACGACGCATGCGGGCAGGCGTTGGACAAGCCTCGAGGGAGGAAACCGCGGAG
>NZ_CADFGP010000025.1 GCF_902833905.1 Paraburkholderia tuberum STM678
CTAATCTTACTGTGTCACAAAAATTGATTTGCAGCAAGGTAATACCTGGTAGTATTAAATAATACAGACTTCGGGCGATCGCGATGAGAGAAGATGTCGACGAATTTGACGCGTATCTGGATCATCTGGGGCAGGCGTTAGGGCACGCCGATCGCCATGCCGGCCTCAAGGGTTACTGTTCGGGCCTGGTGTTGCCGCTGTCACGCAAGAGCGTCGAGCCGATGGCCGCGCATATTGACCCAGTTCACGCGAGTGCGAAACACCAGTCACTCCATCACTTTGTGGCCAAGGCAGAATGGTGTGGCCGGGCGGTCCTGGAGCGGGTACGCGAATGGGTGATGCCCGCGTTAGGCCTGCACGCTGCTCAAGAGGCTGGCTATTACTGGATTATTGACGACACGGGCTTCCCGAAGAAGGGCAAGCATTCGGTCGGCGTAGCTCGGCAATACTGTGGGCAACTGGGCAAACAGGATAACTGTCAGATCGCCGTGAGCCTGTCGATCGCGACACAACGCGGCAGCCTGCCGATTGCCTGGCAGTTGTATGTCCCCCAGGAATGGATTGACGACCGGGAACGTGCCCGTCGTGCGGGCATTCCCGACGATCTGGCTTTCGAGACCAAGCCACAGATTGCGCTGGCCCAGCTTCGCGAGGCTATAGCATCCGGCGTTGCGCCGGGCATCGTGCTGGCCGATGCCGGGTACGGCGACGAAACCGCTTTCCGGGATGGCGTAACGAAACTGGGTTTGTTGTACGCGGTAGGGATCCGGCCGGGCACCTCGGTGTGGGCACCAGGTACGGCGCCGCTTCCGCCCAGGCCCTGGCGCGGGCGCGGCAAGCCACCGACATTGTTGCGCCGTGCGCCCGGCCACGAGCCGATCGCCATGAAGGAACTGGCCATGCAATTACCCGTGGACGCCTGGCAATCCGTAACCTGGCGCGAAGGCAGCAACGCAGCACTTTCCTCGCGCTTTGCCGCCGTGCGGGTTCGTCCCGCACATCGCGACTATTGGCGAAGTACCGTTCGCGACGAAGAATGGCTGCTCATTGAATGGCCTGAGGGCGATACGGAGCCGCTCAAATACTTTCTCACTACCGCCCCTGAGGAGGCGACACTTGAGCAGCTTGTGTTCGTGACCAAGATGCGCTGGCGCATCGAACGCGACTATCAGGACCTGAAACAGGAGTTCGGGCTTGGTCATTACGAAGGGCGTGGCTGGCGTGGCTTTCACCACCACGCCACACTGAGTATCGCTGCGTATGGGTTTCTGATGGCTCAGCGACTCCGAATGCAATCAGATGGACGCGATAAAAAAAACTTCCTTGAACGCGCGCTGCCTGCCCTTCCCCCGGATTACATCCCCCGGGGCAGTCCAGCGCGCTCAACGCCACGTTCCTGATTCCATTACTACGTTACGCATCCTGCTTGGACTAAGGCTCATGCAACGATGGCTCTCCTCCTGTACGACAATAGGGCGCGCAATTAGTTATGTGACACAGTAGTACTAAGCGTTTTCGATGAATCGCCGGTTCGCGACTCGCTGTTCAATTTTGCAATCAGCGCCTACCACTGAGCGCCAGAATCTAACGGATGTGCCACAAAGGCTGCCGCAACCACTCTTTGACTCGCGCCGCCATATTTTAGTCAGAAAATCCCTCAACTGTTTTTTTAGTCATTGGATTCGCTCCCCCTTGCAACACGGGCCTGAGAGGGGATAGAAAAGTCCGTAACTTTAGGAATTTGAAGGAAGTCTGCTACGCTGCGCGCTTCACCACCCTCGCATTGAAACAATGGAAAGCCCTTTCAACGATCGCGGCGTGTCGGTCACGCGCAACGCCCTCTCATCCGCAGGTCAGGTCTTCCCGCTGCGCGATATCGTCGACGTGCGGGTCGTGACCGTGCAGAAGAACAAGGTCGTGCCGCTCGTGATCTCGGTGGCCGGGCTGATCGGCGCAATCGTCGGGGGCGTGCTGCACTCGGCGTCGGGACTCGTATGCGGGGTGATGCTGATCGTGGTCGGTTGGCTTACCTGGGTGACCCAGGACATCACGCATCGGCTGATGGTCAAGACGGCCGACGGCGAGCGCGAAGCGCTGATGAGTACGGATCGCGAGTTCGTCGAACGCGTCGGCGAGGCAGTGCATCGGGCGAAGGCCGCGGCTGCCGCGCCGAAGGCTTGACGCGGGGCGACGATCGAACATGACGAAGCCGTGCGCGACGGATCAGCACCAGCCTCGCACGGCTTTCGATCTGCTTGCCCGCAAGCAACGACTACGTTGCCGTCATCTCGCGCTCAGTCGAGACTGAGCGGACTCACGCGCCAGATATTGCGCGCATACTCGCCGATCGTTCGATCCGACGAGAACTGCCCCATCCCCGCGACGTTCTCGATCGCGCTTTCGGCCCACGCGTGCTTGTCGACGAAACGCGCATCCACTTCGTTCTGCGCCTTCGCGAACGCGTCGAAATCGGCGAGCACCATATAGTGATCGCCCCAGTCGACCAGCGTGTGAAAGATATCCGAGAAGCGCAGCGGATCGTCCGGCGAAAAGTAGCCCGTGCGAATCTGATCGAGCGCGGTGCGCAGTGTTTCGTTTTCCTCGTAAATCCGCCGCGGCCGATAGCCGCTTGCGCGCAGGTCGTCCACCTCGTCGGCGGAGTGACCGAAGATGAAGATGTTCTCGCGCCCCACCGCGTCGCAGATCTCGATGTTCGCGCCGTCCATCGTGCCGATCGTCAATGCGCCATTGAGCGCGAGCTTCATGTTGCCGGTGCCCGACGCCTCGGTGCCGGCCATCGAGATCTGCTCCGACAGATCGGCCGCCGGAATGATCAGCTCGGCCACGCTGACCCCGTAGTTCGGCACGAACACGACCTTCAGCCTGTCGCCGATCAGCGGATCATGATTGACCTTCTCGCTGACGTCGCCGATCAGCTTGATGATCGTCTTGGCCATCCGGTACGCGGACGCGGCTTTGCCCGCGAACAGCACGACGCGCGGCACCCAGTCGCGCTCCGGATTCGCGCGAATCTCGTTGTAGCGTACGATCACGTGCAGCAAGTTCAGCAACTGGCGCTTGTATTCGTGAATGCGCTTGACCTGCAGATCGAACAGCGCGTCCGGATCGAAGTGCAGCTTCGTGTGATGCGCGAGCCGGTGCACGAGCCGCAGCTTGCTCTGTCGTTTGGCCTCGCGGAACGCTTCGACGAACTCGTCGTCCTTGCGCAGATTACGCAGCTGCTCGAGCTCGAACAGATTGCTGCGCCAGTGTGTGCCGATGCGCGCGTCGATCAGCGACGACAGCGACGGACTCGCCTGCGCGAGCCAGCGGCGCGGCGTGATGCCGTTGGTCACGTTGGTGAAGCGGTCCGGATAGATGCGCGCGAAGTCGGCGAAGATGTCGCGCGTCATCAGCTGCGAATGCAGCTTCGACACGCCGTTCACCTTGTGACTCGCGACGATCGCCAGATACGCCATGCGCACGCGCCGCTGCCCATATTCATCGACGAGCGAAATGCGGCGGATCATCTCGGCGTCGTGGCCCGAGTGCTCGCTGACGTGCTTCAGAAACTGTGCGTTGATTTCGAAGATGATCTCGAGATGCCGCGGCAGCAGGCGTGACAACATTTCGACATCCCATGTTTCGAGCGCCTCGGGCATCAGCGTGTGATTCGTGTACGAGAAGATCTGCGTCAAGTGTTTCCACGCCTTGTCCCACGGCACATGATGCTCGTCGACGAGCAGGCGCATCAGCTCGGGAATCGCGAGCACCGGGTGCGTGTCGTTCAGATGCACCGCGACCTTCTCCGAGAAGCGTCCGAACGTGCTGTGCGTGCGCTGATAGCGGCGGATCAGATCCTGCATCGTCGCCGACACGAAGAAGTACTCCTGGCGCAGCCGCAACTCGCGGCCCGCCGGCGTCGAATCGTCCGGATAGAGCAGCCGCGACACGTTCTCCGACATGTTCTTGGTGTCGACCGCGTTGCGGTAGTCGCCACGATTGAATGCGCCGAGGTCGAGTTCCTCGGTCGCGCGCGCGGACCATAGGCGCAGCGTGTTGGTTGCGTCGGTCGCGTAGCCGGGGATCACGGTGTCGTAGGCGGTCGCGTTCACATGCTCGGTGTCGATCCATTCGGTCTTGTCGCCGCGCTGCACGGTGCGGCCGCCGAAGTGCACCATGTACTTGATTTCGGGTCGCGGAAATTCCCATGGGTTGCCGGCGCGCAGCCAATAGTCGGGCGCCTCGACCTGCTCGCCGTTGACGATTTCCTGACGGAACATGCCGTACTGGTAACGGATGCCGTAGCCGAAGCCCGGAATGCCGAGCGTCGCCATCGAGTCGAGAAAGCACGCCGCGAGCCGGCCGAGGCCGCCGTTGCCAAGCGCTGCGTCGGGTTCGAGATCGATCAGCGCGTCCATGTCGACGCCGAGGCTCGCGAGCGCCTCCTTCATCTGATCGTGAATGCCGAGCGCGAGTAGCGCGTTGGTAAAGGTCCTGCCGATCAGAAACTCCATCGACAGGTAGTAGACCCGCTTCACGTCCTGCTCGTATTGCAGGCGCGTGGTCTTCATCCAGCGCGCGACGAGCCGGTCGCGCACGGCCAGCGCGGCCGCGTGCAGCCAGTCGTGCGGGTGAGCGGTGACGGCGTCCTTGCCGACGCCGTACATCATGCGATTCGAAATTGAGCGCCGTAGCGCGTCGACGGTACTGTTGAGCTGGTCGAATTCCAGATCGACGGCTGTCATCGAAGCCTCCGGGAAGGTCGACATCGCAAACGCGAACCGCACGGGAGACGGACGGGAGGCGCGTGCCTGTCGGAGCGGTTTAAAAAAATAGAGTAGGACATTTTAGGGATCGCGCACACTGGCACGCGAGCGGACGGTAATGCATACGGCGTGCCCAGCGAGCTCGCCCGCTGCCGCGCGACCGAGCCGCGGCGGGCGCCCGGACGCGGTGCAAAGCTGCGTGGCAGCGGCACTCTGGGTGGGCATCGGCGCGCGTGAGTCGGGTGACGAAAGCGGGTTGGGGAAGGCAAACGCCCGAAGCATCTGCGAGCCGCACATCGATTATTTTTCCGATGCGTGACGAGCGGATGAAGCCCCGAATAGCCTGATTTTGTGATCGAATCGGGCGGCCCGTTCTGCCGGGCGGTTCTGTCGTGTGTGTGTTGGATTTGACGGGGGGCGCGCGCCGATTTGGAGATGGCGGGCGGGATTGGCGGTTAGTTGCGTTTCATTGAGATCGATCAAAGCGCCTCATCTTCTAGCCGCCTCCCGGTTCCTGCCCGCCTCCCTGCACGATCGTGCCGTCTCTGCAACAATCGCGACGTTGCGCCGCACAAGCCGCCACGTCGATCCCCCGTGGACCGACAGCGCGCGCCTGACCCTCGACGAAACCGCCGCCCGAGCGCGTCGCCTCTCCGGAAGCGACCGACACCGGCATGCCCAACCCCGCGAGCCACGCCTTGTCCGATAAGCTCAGCCCCGCCGTCGGCGTCCCCACGCCGACTCTCCCCGCCGACGGCCCGATGTCGGCCGCCAACCGCCGGGCGATGGCCGCGATCATGCTCGCCGTCGCGCTCGCCACGCTCGATACCGCGATCGCCAACACCGCGCTGCCCGCGATCGCCGGCGACCTGCACGCGGCGCCGGCCGCCTCGGTCTGGATCATCAACGCATATCAGCTCGCGATGGTCGCGACGCTGCTGCCGCTCGCCGCGCTCGGCGATATCGTCGGACATCGGCGCATCTATATCGGCGGCATCGCGCTGTTCACGCTGAGCTCGCTCGGCTGCGCGATGGCGCCGACGCTGCCGCTGCTCGCCGCCGCGCGCATCGTGCAGGGCTTGGGCGCCAGCGCGATCATGAGCGTCAACACCGCGCTGATCCGCTATCTGTACCCGCCGCATCGGCTCGGTCGCGGGCTTGGCACCAATGCGCTGATCGTCGGCGTGTCGTTCGCGGTCGGGCCGACGGTGGCGTCGCTGATTCTGTCGGTCGCGACCTGGCCGTGGCTGTTCGCGGTCAACGTGCCGCTCGGTGTACTCGCGCTGAGCTTCGCGATGCCGGCGCTGCCGCATACCGCGCAGAGCCGGCACCCGCTCGATCCGGTGGCGGCGCTGCTCAACGTGGTCACGTTCGCCGCGCTGATCTTCGCGCTCGGCGAGGCGGCGCAACGCGCGTCGCTGCAGATCGTGCTCAGCGCCGCGGCGCTCGCCGGCGTGTTCGGGCTGCTGCTGATCCGCCGCGAGGCCGGCCACCCCGCGCCCATGCTGCCTGTCGATCTGTTCAAGCGGCCGGTGTTCGCGCTGTCGGCGGTGACGGCCGTGTGCTCGTTCGCCGCGCAGGGCCTAGCGTTCGTGTCGCTGCCGTTCTATTTCGAGGACGTGCTGCTGCGCAGCCAGGTCGAAACCGGCTTCCTGATGACGCCGTGGCCCGTCGTGGTCGCGCTCGCCGCGCCGCTCGCGGGCGGCCTGTCGGACCGCTACCCGCCGGGGCTGCTCGGCGCGATCGGGCTAGCGGTGCTGTCGGCGGGGATGGCCTCGCTGGCGATGCTGCCCGCCCATCCGCACGTGCTCGACATCGGCATCCGTATGGCGATCTGCGGCGCGGGTTTCGGCTTTTTCCAGTCGCCGAACCTGAAGGCGCTGATGGCGAGCGCGCCGCCGGAGCGTAGCGGCGGCGCGAGCGGCATCGTGGCGACCGCGCGGCTGCTCGGACAGGCGACCGGCGCGGCGCTGGTCGCGCTGTGCTTCGGCATTGCCGGCCGCCAGCATGGGCCGACGCTCGCGCTCGGCCTCGGCGCGTTCTTCGCCGGCGCGGCGAGCCTGGCGAGCGGCTTGCGGCTGCTCGCGCCGTCGCATCGCGCGGGCGTGCAGACGAAGGCAGCGGTCAGGTGAGATATGCGCCGGACGGCGCGTGAGGCGGGGATGAAGCCTGAATGAAGCGCGCCTCGAACGAGCGCGCACGAGTTGGAGCCAGTGCGGGAAGACGAGGCGGCAACCACGCGAGCCGCCTCGCTTCCGAGCAACGCGGCGCGATCAACGTGCCGCGAAATACCCCTTCACCGCGGCAATGAACGTGTCGATATCGTCGCGCGACACATCCATGTGCGTGACGAAGCGCGACGCGTACAGCATCTGCGTGAGGATGCCGCGCTCCTTGAGCCACGCCTCGAGCGGCGCGCAATGCTGCTGCGGAAACTGCGCGAACACCATGTTCGTCGCGACCGACTGCACCTTCACCTGCTCGATCGTCTCCAGCCCCGCCGCCAGATGCGCGGCGTTTGCGTGGTCGTCGGCGAGCCGCTCGACGTTGTGATCGAGCGCGTACAGGCACGCCGCCGCGAGCACGCCAGCCTGGCGCATGCCGCCGCCGAGCACCTTGCGCCAGCGATGCGCGACGTCGATCAGCGCGCGGCTGCCGACCAGCACCGAGCCGACCGGCGCGCCCAGTCCCTTCGAAAAACAGATCGACACCGAATCGAACGGCTCGGCCAGCGCCGCGACCGGCTTGCCCGCCGCGACCGCCGCGTTGAACACGCGCGCGCCGTCGAGGTGGGTCGCGAGGCCGCGCTCGCGCGCGAGCCGCGTCGCATCGGCGACGTACTGCGCCGGCAACACCTTGCCGCCGATCGTGTTTTCCAACGCGAGCAACCGCGTGCGCGCGAAGTGATCGTCGATCGGCTTGATTGCGGCGGCGATCTTGTCGAGCGGGATCGAGCCGTCGGCGGCGTTTTCGAGCGGTTGGGGCTGGATGCTGCCGAGCACGGCCGCGCCGCCGCCCTCGTATTTGTAGGTGTGCGCGAGCTGGCCGACGATGTATTCGTCGCCGCGCGCGCAGTGCGCCATCAACGCGGCGAGGTTGCTTTGTGTGCCGCTCGGGAAGAACAGCCCCGCTTCCTTGCCGGTGCGCTCGGCCAGCGTGGCCTGCAGACGCAGGACGGTGGGGTCGTCGCCCCAGACGTCGTCGCCGACTTCGGCCGCCGACATCGCCGCGAGCATCGGCGGAGTCGGACGGGTAACGGTATCGCTGCGCAAATCGATCATTGTGTGTCCCTGTGCGTCCATGAATGACAGCCTACGGCAACCGGCCGCCCGTTCATTCCCGGAAGGAACGCGCGCGCCGGCAAACGAGCCATACAGTGTATTCAATTCAGACGACGCTGAAAATCGATGCATCCCCGAGAAGCGCGCCGATCCGGCTGCGATGAGCCAACAGTCGCGACGGGGACGCTCAGCCGCCAGGCTTCGGCAACCACTGGAGCGGATCGACCGGCTGGCCGTTCTCGCGCACTTCGAACTGGATCGACGCGACGCCGTGGCTATCGACACCGACCTCGCCGATCGTCTGCCCTTGCGCCACCGCATCGCCTTCCTTGACGAGTAGCTGGCTGTTCTGGCCGTACGCGGTGATCAGCGAATCGTTGTGCTTGATGATGATGAGCGGGCCGTAGGCTTCGATGCCGGTGCCCGCGTACACCACGCGGCCGGTCGCCGCGGCCTTGACCGGATCACCGGGTTGGCCGCCGATCACGATGCCGTTGGATTTGCCCGGCGCGAACGCGCGCAGGATCGGTCCGCGCAATGGCCATTGCAGCACGCCCTGCTGTGGCACGGCGGCAGGGGCCGGCGCACCGGGTACGGCGCCCGGCGGCACGTTCGCCGTCGCGCCCGGCGCGGCTGGCGCGCCCGGCGCCACCGCGACCGGCGGCGTGACCACGCTGCCCGAGGCCATCGGCGGCGAAACGCGCAGCACCTGGCCGGGCGCGACCGCCGCGTTGACCGGCAAGCCGTTCCAGGCCGCGATTTCCTGCGGCCTTCGTCCATAGGCCGAAGCGATGCCGGACAGCGTATCGCCCGGATTGACGCGATAGTAGCCGGCGGGCACCGGGACGGTCGCGAGGCTGGTCGTGCTCGACGGCGCGTTGCTGTAGAACGGCGTGCTTTCCCACGGCATCGTCGTGCAGCCGGCGATCGCCACACCGAGCGCCGCCGCCATCAGCAGGCGGATCGCCGTCGGTTGCCATTGTCGTGTCATCTGATTTTCCTCGACCTGTGTCTCAATCCAATTCAATCGACGCCGTAGCAATTGCCGTGCCGTCACGCTTGCACACGGTCGCGGTTGTCCGTTGCCGCCTGGATATTGTGCGCGACCGCCACACGCGCGCCGGCAAACTGCCGTGTTCTTCAGACGCTGCCCTGCTTTTCGACGACGAGCACGCGTGCCGCGCCCAGCGGATGCGCGACATGCTCGGTGCCGACCGACGCATGGAACACGTCGCCGGTTTCGAGCACTGTCGTGCGTTCGACGCCGTCTTCGCGATAGCGCATTTCGACGCGGCCGTCGAGCACGGCGAATACCTCCTCGCCGTCGTTCACGTGCCACTTGTACGGCTGGTCGGTCCAATGCAGACGCGTGGTGATGCCGTTCATGTTCGCGATGTCGAGCGCGCCCCAGGCACGCGACGCGGTGAAGCTTCTGCTGCGGATGATCTTCATGGTCGATGAGCAATTGGCAAGCGCAAACCCGGCGGGCGGCGCCGTGCGCCCACGGCGTCGGCGCTCGCGCGGCTGGCCCTATTATAGGTCGCGTGGCCCGCGCGTCTGGGCGAGCAAGCCGCCACGGTCGTTCCGTCCGATCATTGCAGGCGATCGACCATCGCCTATACTCAGTCAAGCCGCGCGGAGCAGCTCACGACAACGTTGGGATTCTGGGAGGAATCGAGCATGAACAAAGCCACCTTTCTGGCCGTGCAACTCAACGTCGACGATGTGGCGGCGTCTGCCGGCCTCGTCGAACTGCTGAACACGCATCTGATCTTCGCCGCCGAAGTTGCCGAGGCCGCCGACGCGCTCGTGCAACTGGCGAGCATCGCGAGACTGTCGAGCGGGGTCGAAGCGAGCGTCGAGCTGCCGGCGGTGGCGCTCGAACGGCTGCGCGAGGCGCTCGACAACCTGAGCGACTACGACGAATCGTGGCTGCTCGCGCTGGAGCCGAGCCGCGCGCTGTTCGATGACATCGGCCGGCGGCAGCGAACGCTGCATTGACGGGAACGTCGCAGCACGGCGCCGTAAACGACAAAACGCCATCCGATCGAACTGGATGGCGTTTTTTCTTGCCCGCCGCGTTCGCGCTATTCCACGAAGCGGCGTCTACAGCGCACTACAACTACCCACTATATCTGCGGACTTCTACTGCGATTAGTTGCCGAAGTACACCGAGTCACGGTTGGCCTTCGCCGGAATGACAGCGTGGCCGGCTTGCGATGTGCCGGCGGCCGGAGCGCCGTAGCCGCTGGTGTCTGCGGGGTTGGCCGCGATGGCCGTGCCGCGTTGCGCATCGACGCGTGCTTGCGCTGCCTGGATGTCGGCCGGGTAGTTCACGTCGCTGGCGCTCGGGTTGTAGCCGGCCTTTTCGAGTTGAATCAGTTCAGCGCGAACCTGAGCACGGGTCACCGGCTGACTCGCTTGAGCGAACGACGCGACCGGAACAACGAGGGCGGCGGCGATAGCAACAGCGGAAATCAGGGTCTTCATGATTAACCTCCAAAGGACTTGTTGTGTGGTGCGCTTCGGGTTTCTGCTTATCCCTCAGCGATTGAAAACAAGTCTAGAGGTGTCTCGACCTAGGGTAAACCCTTAAACCAGTGAAACTCTATTGCTGCCGTCGCAATAATCATTTGGGCATTCTTTAAGTCCGCTTTTAACCCGCAAGACATTTGGTAATAATGCGGCGTTTCCTTGCCGATCCAAACGGAGCAACGGCCCGGCGCGCCCTGTCACCATGGCGCGCCGGGCCGTTTTTTCAACCGCTCAGCTCCACTGCGCGTGGAAGCTGCCCGGCTTGTCGATGCGTTCGAACGTATGCGCGCCGAAGAAGTCGCGCTGCGCTTGCACGAGGTTCGCGGGCAGACGCTCCGAGCGGTAGGCGTCGAAATACGCGATCGCCGACGCGAATGCCGGCACCGGCACACCCGCGTTGACCGCGGCCACCACGACTTCGCGCAGCGCCGCCTGGTAGTTCTTCGCGATGTCGCGGAAGTACGGGTCGAGCAGCAGGTTCGCGAGCGCCTTGTCCTTCGAATAGGCGTCGGTGATCTTCTGCAGGAAGCGCGCGCGGATGATGCAGCCCGCGCGGAAAATCTTCGCGATCGTCCCGTAGTCGAGATCCCAGTTGTACTCTTCCGACGCGGCGCGCAACTGCGCGAAGCCCTGCGCGTACGAGATCACCTTGCTGAAGTACAACGCGCGGCGCACCGATTCGATGAACGCGTCCTTCGCGCCTTCGAGCGGTCTCGCCTGCGGACCTTCCAGCACCTTGCTCGCGGCCACGCGCTGCGTCTTCAGCGACGACAGCACCCGCGCGAACACCGCCTCGGTGATCAGCGGCAACGGCGCGCCGAGGTCGAGCGCGTTCTGGCTGGTCCACTTGCCGGTGCCCTTCTGCGCGGCACGGTCGAGAATCACGTCGACGAGGTCCTTGCCGGTTTCGTCGTCCTTCTTGCCGAAGATCTTCGACGTGATTTCGATCAGATAGCTGTCGAGCTCGCCCTGGTTCCACTCGGTGTAGACCTTGCCGAGTTCCTCGTTCGACAATCCGACGACCTGCTTCAACACCGCGTAGCTTTCGGCGATCAGCTGCATGTCGCCGTACTCGATGCCGTTGTGCACCATCTTCACGAAGTGGCCCGCGCCGTCCGGTCCCATGTACGCGACGCAGGGCTCGCCGTCCGGCGCCTTCGCGGCGATCTCGGTGAGGATCGGCGCGACGAGGTCGTACGCGTCGCGCGGGCCGCCCGGCATGATCGACGGGCCTTTCAGCGCGCCTTCCTCGCCGCCCGAGACGCCGGTGCCGATGAAATGCAGACCCGCCTTCGCGAGTTCCTGGTTGCGGCGGATCGTGTCGGTGAAAGGCGTGTTGCCGCCGTCGATCAGGATGTCGCCTTTTTCGAGCAGCGGCTTGAGCGAGGCAATGGTCGCGTCGGTCGGCTCGCCGGCCTTGACCATCATCAGAATGCGGCGCGGCTTTTCGAGCGAGTCGACGAACTCTTCCAGCGTGAAAGCCGGCACCAGTTTGCGGTCCGGAAATTCGGCGATGAGTTCGTCGGTTTTCGCGCGGCTACGGTTGTAGACCGACACCGCGTGGCTGCGGCTCTCGATGTTGAGCGCCAGATTGCGGCCCATGACCGCCAGCCCCACCACGCCGATTGCCTGTTTGCCCATTTGAATTCTCCAGAGTCCAAAAAAATGTCGTGGCGCCGCGCCATGAGAACGGCGGGCGCGGCGTCGAGGGTGAAAGGATAAAAGAAATGCGCGCTTGCCGCTTGGGAGGGGGCAAGCACGCCAGTTGCTCGTGCTCCTGTCGTGCTCATGTTTGCGCGTGACGACAGGTATTGTGCGCGCGTCGGCGTTTGCGCGGCGGGTTCGGTTTGGGATCGGACCGAGGTTTGGCGCAAGGCGTGGACGAATGCGCGGCCCGTCGGTGCACCCGCTACCCTGCCCGCTTCGTGAATACCAGGCTGAAGTTGTTCGCGGGCATCGCGACCACCCGTTCGCAGGTGAGCCCCGCCGTGTCGCCGAGCGCGACGACCGCTTCCATATCGCGCACGCCCCATTCGGGATCGCGGCTCTTCAACCATTGATCGAACGCTTCGTTGCTCGGCGCCGTGTGCGCGCCGCCGCGCCGGTAAGGACCGTATAGATAGAGCACGCCGCCGTCGACGAGGCGCCGCCCCGCGCCGTCGAAAAGTGCCTGCGCCGCGCTCCACAGCGAAATGTGGATCATGTTGATGCAGACGACGGCGTCGAGCGCATCGACGCCCCAGTCCGGCTGATGCACGTCGAGCGCGAGCGGCGCGCGCACGTTCGCGAGCCCCGCGTGCGCGGTCCACGCGGCAATCGACTCGCGCGCCTGCGCATCGGCATCGCTCGGCTGCCAGTCGAGACCGGGCAGCGCGCCGGCGAAGCAGATCGCGTGCTCACCGGTGCCGCTCGCGATTTCGAGCACGCGGCCGCTCGCCGGCAGCGCCTCGCGCAGCACGGCGAGGATCGGTTCGCGATTGCGTTCGGCGGATGGCGAATGTTGCCGGGAGTCAGTCATGGTCGGCTCTGGGTGTTCCTCAGGTTTTGACGGTGATCCACGGGATCTATTCATTCTCAATCGCCAGCCAGCAGACCGGCGAGCGTGCTCAAGGTATCGCCGCACGGCGCGACCACCTTCAGCGACAGCAGCGGATCGGCGCGCGTGCGGCCGAGGTTGATCGCCGCGATCGGCTTGCCCTGGCGCTGCGCCCACACGCAGAAGCGGTAGCCGGAATACACCATCAGCGACGAGCCGGCCACGAGCACGGCGTCGGCCGCATCGAGCGCATGCGACGCCGCTTCGACGCGCGCCTTCGGCACGTTCTCGCCGAAGAACACCACCGACGGCTTCAGCAACCCGCCGCAGTTCGCGCATGCCGGCACGCGAAAACCGCCGAGATCGTGCCACTCGAGATGCGCGTCGCCATCGGCGGCGGCTTCGGCCGTGACGTCGAGCAGAGCGGGGTTGTCGGCTTCGAGCGTCTGCTGGATCGCCGCGCGCGAGTGCTGCATGCCGCAGTCGAGACAACTGACGCCGTCGATGCCGCCATGCAGCTCGATCACGTCGCGGCTGCCCGCGCGCTGATGCAAGCCGTCGACGTTCTGCGTGACCAGCGTCGGCACGTGACCGGCCGCTTCGAGCCGCGCGAGCGCGACATGCGCGGCATTCGGCTGCGCGCGCGCGACGAGCGGCCAGCCGACCATGCTGCGCGCCCAGTAGCGCTGACGCATCGCCGGCGTGCCAAGGAACTCCTGCAGCGTGATCGGCGGCGAGCGGTTCCATGCGCCGTTGTCGTCCCGGTAGCCGGGGATGCCGGAGTCAGTGCTGATGCCCGCGCCGGTCAGCACGAACAGGCGCGGATGACGCTGCACGAAGCGGTGCAGATCGTCGAGCGTGTGCGGATCGGTGAGAGATTCGGTCGGCGTGAGCTGAAGGTCGGTCATAACGGGGACGGTGGACGATCGTGCGCGAATTCGTGCGCGAATCAGCGGCGAGGGCTCGGTTTGCCGCGCGTGGGTGTCGAGCGACGCGCGTCGGCTTGCGGTTTCGACTTCGCGCCCTGCGTGTCCGGTCGCCGCGCTGGCCGCGCCTTCTGCGCCTGCCGCTTGTGCCACGCAGCTAGCGCGAGCTCGTAGCGCTCCAGCGCTTCATCGTAGAGATCGAACACACACTGCGTGCAGCCGCTATGACAGCAGTCGTCGAGATCGGGCCGCACGGGCGGCTGTGGCGGCGGGTCGTCGCTGGGTGTGGCGCGGGGCACGGCGGCTTGCTTTGCGTGGAAAGACGGCGGAGCGCCCAGTATAAGTTGAACGCGCGCGCCCCGCTCCCCGCCCCGGCGTTGTGAGCCGGTGCTGCGCGCCGCTCAGCCGCGCCCGACGAACGGCATCTTGCTCGCCATGATCGTCATGAACTGCACGTTCGCCGACAGCGGCAGGCTCGCCATATGCAGCACCGCGTCGGCGACGTGCTGCACGTCCATCAGCGGCTCGACCGCGATCTCGCCGTTCGCTTGCGGCACGCCGCGCGCCATTCGCGCGGCCATCTCGGTCCCCGCGTTGCCAATGTCGATCTGCCCGCACACGATGTCGTATTTGCGGCCGTCGAGCGACACCGCTTTCGTGAGTCCGGTAATCGCGTGTTTGGTCGCCGTGTAAGCGGCGCTGTTCGGACGCGGCGCATGCGCGGAGATCGAGCCGTTGTTGATGATGCGGCCACCGCGCGGGTTCTGCGTCTTCATCAGGCCGAACGCCGCGCGCGTGCACAGGAACACGCCGTTCAGATTGGTATCGACGATGGAACGCCATTCGTCGATGCTCACTTCGTCGAGATCGACGGGCGAGCCGTTGCGTCCCGCGTTGTTGAACAGCAGGTCGAGCCGGCCGAAGCGCGCGCGGATCGTGTCGAAAAGCGCGGCGACGCTGTCGGCGTCGGTCACGTCGCACGCAACCGCGAGCGCGTCGCCGCGCAGCGCCCGCGCTTGCTGCGCGACCGCATCGAGCGCGGCCTGGCGGCGGCCGGCGAGCACCACGCTATAGCCGTGCTGCGCGAGCGTCAGTGCGCACGCGCGGCCGATGCCGCTGCCCGCGCCCGTCACCAGCGCCACTTTTCCGTTTCCTGTTTCCGACATCACGCATCTCCTGTTGTATTGGGTAGCGACGCGAGCTTGTTGCGGCAATCGGTCCGATCGCCATCGACACGCGCGACTCTTTTCGCCCCGCACCATACAACAGCGAATCAGCGATCGCAAACCGCGCGACGTCTTTCAGCGCGCTTTCACCGGATACGTGGCCGCCGAACGGCACGTCGACGAGCGCAACAGTGGTATCGTTCGCGGCTGCGCATCGCGCAAGATTCACGGCCTTCCCGGGACGGAGGAAGGCGTACTGGAAGCACGTTCGATGAATGAATGCCCGAACCCGCCGCGCCGCTGGCCGCGTAGCCGCAACTCCGCACTGCTGAACGGCACGATCGGCTGGCACGTGATCGTGCTGATCGGCGTGGCTGTCGCACCGGCCGCGTGGCCATGGTGGCTCGCCGCGATTGTCGCGAACCACGCGCTGTTCACGATCGCCGGACTATTGCCGCGCACCACCCTGCTCGGGCCCAACTGGACCCGCCTGCCCGCGAACCCGCGCAACGCGGATGCAATCGCGCTGACCATCGACGACGGTCCCGATCCCGTCGTCACGCCAAAAGTGCTCGATCTGCTCGACGCGTTCGACGTGCGCGCGACGTTCTTCTGCATCGGCGCGAAGGTGGAGCGTTATCCGCAACTCGCGCGCGAGATCGTCGCGCGTGGGCATGGGCTCGAAAATCACTCGCAGGTGCACATGCATACGTTTTCGGTCACGTTTCCGCGCGCGTTGACGCGCGAGATCGCCGCCGCGCAACGCACGCTCGAAACCGTCAGCGGCGCGCGGCCGATGTTTTTCCGCGCGCCCGCCGGCCTGCGCAACCTCTTCCTGGAGCCGGTGCTGCGCAAGCTCGATCTGCGTCTCGCGGCCTGGACACGGCGCGGCTACGATACGCGCGAGCGTGACCCTCACGTGGTTGCGCGGCGGCTGCTCGATGATCTCGCCGCGCGCGACATCCTGTTGCTGCACGATGGCAACGCCGCGCTGACGATCGAAGGCCAGCCGCTGATTCTCGCGGTGCTGCCGAGCGTGATCGAAGCGGCACGCGAGCGCCATCTGCGTTTCGTCACGCTGCGCGAAGCGCGCGCCGATGCGTGACGGCGCGCGTGAAGTGACACCACGCGCACGCAGCGCTACACACGGAAATCCGCCGCCATGTCCTCGTCGGTGCGCGCTTCGAGCTTGCCGTCGCGGCACGCTTTGATGAACACGTCGTGGTCGCGCTCGACCTGATCCGCGTAGGCGCTCGCGTAGCCGCTCAGCGCTTCGCCGAACTGATCGCCGCGGCCGATGTACGCGCTGATCTCGATCGCCTGGCCGCTCGCCTTCGCATGCGCGCGCGCCATGATCCAGCCGCACAGCCGCGCATAGCCGTCGAGCAGATCGCTGTCGAACAGCTCGATATTCGCGGACAGCTTCATGTCGCGCAGCTGGCGGAAATAGAAATGCCGCCCGAGCGGCCCGGTCCCCCAGCCGAGGAAGACGTCGCTCGCGGCCTGCAGCAGCCGCTGTCCTTGCACGACGCGCTCGCCCTGATGCGTGACCGCCGGCGACTTGTAGAACTGCGCGATGACCGACGGCCGCGCCTCCTTCAATTGCAGGAACAACGGCTTGCCCATGTGATCGACGAGCAGCACGCCCAGACAACGCGTGCCGACGCTGCCGACGCCGACCGCCTTGAACACGACGTCGTGCCTCGTGAACTGATCCAGCAGTTCGCGCCGATCGTGCGACATCGTCTTGCGGTACTCGTCCCACACTTGCTCGACCATCTTGTCGACGTTGCCGCTCCGGTAGGTTTCGGTTTCCTCGGCCGTCAACAACGTGTTCGCACGGTGCACGTGAAACAGCGCGGGCGGCGCATCGTGGATGGTCCAACGATTGCCGTCGAACGAGGCCATTTTTTCGAGCAGGCTCTCATGCATGCGGCTCGCGGCCTTCTCCATGCCGCGCCGCACCGCGCGCCGGCGCTCGGGCGTCAGTGCGATCTCGGCCATGCGGTCGAACGTGATGCGGTCGTACCACAGGTCGAGCGCGCCGAACTGCGCGTATTGCGCGACGCGATCGCGATACGAGCCGACCGCGGTCATCACCAGACTCTCGGCGGTGCCGCGGCTCAGGCGCATCTGGCGCGCGGCCACGACGAGGCTCGCGCACAGGCGTTTCAGGTCCCATTCGAACGGGCCGATCGAGACTTCATCGAAGTCGCTCAGGTCGAAGACCAGTTGCCGCTCGGGCGTTGCGAAGCCGCCGAAATTCATCAGATGGCCGTCGCCGCAGATCGGCATGGTGAGGCCGGTGTCGTGCACCTTGCTCAGATCGTGCGCCTGCAGAATCGCGCTGCCTCGAAAGAACGAGAACGGCGAGGCAGCCATGCGCCCATAGCGCAGCGGCACCAGATTCTCGACGCGCTCCGCGCTGCTCTGTTTCAGCAGCTCGATCGGATCGCGGTGCAACTCGCCGACCGCCCGGTGACTCGAGCGTTTCGAATGCTCGCGCGCGGCGCGGCCGCGCGCTTCCCGTTCGGCAATGGTGCTGGCTTTCATGCTTTCTCTCCGTTTTGCGAGTCTTGAGCCGGCGCTGACAGAGACTGCTTGCCGCGCACGGCGTCGTTAACATCGAGGGCTGCAGCCGCGATCATAACGGGTCGAAACACACAATGAATCGCCGCCAGTGAGCGCGGCGCTTGCAGCCGTGGCGGCGAGCTTGCAACCCGCTTTACAGCCAGCCAGTAGCTCGCGTAGTACGCCGTAGTATTTTGCCAACGCCGGCGCGCGTGGGCGCGAAAGCCCATGCAGCCGCGCGCGCACCGCGCGTAGAATCAAGCGCATGCGCCCTACCCTCGCTCCGCAGCGCGAGCCCGAGCTGCCGCTGCATACGCCCAGTGTGTCGTCGCTGACGTTGGCGGCGGTCATTGCGCTGATCGCGTGGATGGCGATCCTCGCGCAAGCCGACCTGACGATCGATCGCTCGCTCGCGCGCGGGCTCACCGTGTTCGACGCGCTCGCGCGCATGAGCAGCTACCTGACCAATCTGACGGTGCTCGCCAGTGCGCTCTGCTTCACCTGCATCGTGCTGCGGAAGCACCGCTCGCCGCTCGTGCGCTTTTTCCGGCAGCCCACGGTCGTGACCGCGGTGGTCGCGTACATCGTGTTCGTCGGCCTCGCGTACAACCTGCTGTTGCGCGGACTGTGGCCGCTGTCGCCCTACCGGCGCCTGCTCAACGAGTCGCTGCACAGCGTGCTGCCGATGCTCGCCGCGCTCTACTGGGTGCTGTTCGTGCCGCGTTTTCATCTGCGGTTGCGCCACGCTCCGCTGTGGCTCGTCTATCCGCTCGCCTATCTCGGCATCACGTTCTGGCGCGGCAGCCTGTCGGATTTTTATCCGTATCCGTTCATCGACGTCGAAACGCTCGGGCTGCGCCAGGTGCTCGTCAATGCCGCGCTGCTGTTCGGCGGTTTTCTGATGCTGCTGGCCGTGTTCGTCGGCATCAATTTCGGGCGCCGACGATGATGTTCCAGCACGTCCCCTTTGGCCGGATGCATGGCGTCCCGTCGCCGGGCGCACTTCTTGCGCCCCTTTCGTCACTGACGCAGGCTCACGCCGCACTGGCACGGCTTGCGCGGCGCCCTTGTGCGAGCGCGTTGCAATTGCAGCGGGCCCGCACGTAAATATGACAACAGGAGCGATGCATATGGATACGAATTCAGCGGCAGGCGCGGTAAAGGAAGTCGCGGGCAAGGTGCAAAGCGCGGTCGGCGATGCCGTCGGCGACACCAGCGCGCAGGTGGCGGGCAAGGCGCGCGAATTGAGCGGCAAGGCGCAGCAGTTATGCGCGAATACGACGAGCCTCGTGCGCGATACGACGGCCGAAAACCCGTTCACGACGCTGGCCGTGGTTGCTCTCGCCGGGTTCGTGATGGGCGCGCTGTGGTCGCGCGGCGGTCGCGACTACGACTGAAGCAGGCACGGCGCCGGATCATAGGCGCCGATCAACAGGGCGCAGCAGTCGCGCCAAAGCGGGCGATCCGCCGCAAGCGGATCGCCCGCCGCTTCACTAGCCGCTCTTCTTCTTGCGGCCGGCGCCCATTTCCAGTTCGATCCACGTCGGCGCGTGGTCGCTGGCATGCGGTTCGCCGCGCACCCAACGGTCGACGCCCGCATCGCGCAGGCGCGGCGCGAGGTCGGCGCTCAGCAGCAGATGATCGATGCGCAGCCCCGAATTCGTATCCCAATGACGGCGAAAATAATCCCAGAACGTGTACACGCGTTCGTCGCCGAAATGCGTGCGCAGCGCATCGGTCCAGCCTTGCGCGAGCAGCCTGCGATAACGCTCGCGGCTCTCCGGCTGCAGCAGCGCGTCCTTTAGCCACGAGCGCGGGTTGTAGATGTCTTCGTCGGTCGGCACGACGTTGAAGTCCCCAGCGATCACGACCGGGTGGCCGCTCTGGTAGAGCTGCGCCGCATGCGCGATCAGATGATCGAACCACGCGAGCTTGTAGTCGAACTTGGGGCCGGGCTGCGGATTGCCGTTCGGCAGGTACAAACACACGATCAGTACGCCGCCGACCGCGGCCTCGATATAACGGCTATGCGTGTCGTCTTCGAAACCGGGCAGACCGCGCCGACGTTCGAGTGGTGCGTCGCCTTTGGCCAGAATCGCCACACCGTTCCATGCGCTCTGGCCTTGCCACACGGCGCCATAACCGGCGTCGCGCAATGCGTCGACTGGAAATGCGCTATCCACTGCCTTCAGTTCCTGCAGGCAGACCACGTCAGGCGCCTCGCGCTCGAGCCATTGCAATAGCGCCGCCTGCCGCGAGCGGATACCGTTGATGTTGAACGTCGCAATGCGCAGCTTCGCCATGATCATCTCTCCCTCGCCTATTGCTCCGCGACGTCGCGATACTCGGTCGGCCGCGAACGCGCGCGGCAATCAGGGTGTTGTCCCCGATCGGTTTTGCTCATAGCACCGACTCCATTTTGGCCCGGTTGGCCAGTTCCAAATTTATCACCCGCAAAGCGGACATTTTCCATCCAGTTCAAACCTGTCGACATCCGCGGCGAAGCTACCCGTAAGTCTGATGAATGGGACTGAAAGTCCGATGATAATCGGACGGTAAGAGCATGTGTATTGCATTATAATTTTTTGCACCCACGAGCCGCCGGCACGACGACCGGCTCAGGCCTGGCGGGTTGCGCGCCTGTTTTTTTACTGACTGACTCAAAATCGTTTCAATGGAAGCTGCAATGAACGCTGCCCCTTCATGCCCGCAATGCGCAATGGAAAACACTTACCCTGACGGCACGCTGTACGTGTGCGCGGACTGCGGTCACGAATGGTCGGCGAACGCTGGCGCCGACGCGAGCGATGAACCGGCGGGCAGCGTCGTCAAGGATGCGAACGGCAACGTGCTGTCGGACGGTGACTCGGTCGTGCTGATCAAGGATTTGCGCGTCAAGGGCTCGTCGATCACGCTGAAGATGGGCACCAAGGTGAAAAGCATCCGGATCGTCGGTGGCGATCACCAAATCGACTGCAAGACGGACGCCGGCAGCTTCATGCTCAAGGCCTGCTTTCTGAAGAAGGTCTGACGGGCCGTTCGCCGTTGGCGGCCCCGCCCGGAAGCGCGGACATCGCGTTCTTCGCCGCCTGTCGCGAGCGTTTAACCGGGACGGGCGTCCTCGTCATCAACTTTACGGACGATGATCCGGCCATACCGCGGCACCTCGAGCGGCTGAAATCCGTATTTGGCGTTTCCTATGCGATCGTTCGGTGCGGCGACGACAGCAACTTCGTCGCGTTTGCCTGGAAAAGCGGGCGTCGCTTGCCGCCCCGACAAGTCCTGTTCGAGCGCGCCCTCTCGTTTGACTTTGCAGGCGAACGCAAGCTGTCCGTCACTGCTTGCCACCTGAAAGCGGGAGAGCGCCTCGATCCGAAGCGGCTGATCTGGCATGCGCAAGGGTAAGGGCAAGGGCAAGGGCACTGGGAAATCGGCGGTTGACCGGCACCAGGCCTCGAGCTGGGCGTCACTTTCCCCGCTTGGCGAGTGGACTCTTGGTCTTGTAGGTCACGCCGTGACGCTCGAGATACTCGCGGATCAGTTGGCGGACGACTTGTGACGGCGTCAGATCTTGCGCCGAGCAGAGCATTTCAAATGCTTCTTTCTTGGCGGGGTCGATCAGGACGGTCAGGCGTGCGGTTTTCGTTTCCATTACGAGGACGGGTCGGCGAATATGCTAACCAAATTATAATGCATTTGCTTTCGACGAGGATTCACCCCGCCTCCTATGAGGTCAGTGCCTGCGCTCGAACCGATAGAGATAGGCCAGCACATCGTCGGCGACGGGCACGATCGCGAGTGTGACGAGCGCGCCGGCGAGCGGCACGGTCGACACGTAGCCCACATGCTTGAAACCGATTGCGCCGATCAGGCCGCCCACGAAAAACGACGCGAGCATCGTGCCGTGGATCTTCAGCTTCGCGCGGTTTGCGATGACCGCGTGCGCGTCGTCGATGAGCGCCGATCGATTCCAGTAAAAAAGCTTACCCAACTCAATTCCGAGGTCCGTGACGATGCCGGTCATGTGTGTGGTACGGATCTCCGCGCCCGACAGCTTGGTGATCATCGCATTCTGCAGCCCCATGATGAAGCACAGCAGGATCACGGTCACGGGGACGAAGAACGCTTCGCGTAGCGCGAGGTGGCTGCCGAGCAGACCGAACAGGAGCAGCAGCGCGGCCTCGACCGCCAATGGCAGCACGTACTGGCTTTGCAGGCCGCGGCGGCGCCCCCAGTTGACGAGCACCGCCGAGCCCCCCGCTCCGACGACAAACGATGCCAGCGAACCGATGCCGGCCAGCACGAGCCGGATGTCCCCGAGCGCCGTCTGGTCCGCGATCGCCGACACGATGCCGCTCATATGCGACGTGTATTGCTTGACCGCGAGGAAGCCGCCGGCATTGGTGGCGCCGGCGACGAAGGCAAGAGACAACCCGAGCTGACGGTTCGCGGTCGTGCTGCGGTGTTTTCCCGTCAGGCTTCGAAAGTACTGCGCAGGCATAGGATCTTCACTCAATCGCTCGGAACAACAGCAAAGACGCGGCGAATAGACGCTTCGCGCACCGCATGCAGGCGAGCTGCGCACAGAGGCGCCCGATTCGCTCGAACATGTGGTTCACATGATAACGCCATTATCATATCCTGTTATCCAGATTGGTTTTCTGATGTCATAATGCGGTTTGAGTGAGCCCGGCAAGCTGGAGCTCATTCCATGCTCCTCGTCCCAATCCGAGCGTACTGGAGACATTCCGGATGGCACCTTTCACGGTCGTCCATTTCGTCCTGCTGGTCGCGGCCGCCTGGCTTGTGACCGGCACGCTGGGTCTCGGAGTTCTGCATCGCACGCGATTCGTTGCACACGGGCTGTTTCCGCTCGGCGCGCTGGGAGGGCTGCTGCTGGGCGCGGCGGGACTCGCCGGCATCTTTTCCGAGCCGACCACCGCGGTGCTGCCGATCGGACTGCCCGGGTTGCCGTTCCATCTGCGCGTCGATGGGCTATCCGGCTATTTCCTGTTCGTGCTTGGTGTCGTCAGCGCGGGGATCGGCGCCTTCTCCGCCGGTTATTTCCGTAAGGGCGAAGGGTCCGCGCCGGGACTCATCTGCTTCGAATACCACGTTTGCATCGCGAGCATCGCGCTCGTGCTCATCGCCGACGATGCGTATGTGTTCATGGTCGCCTGGGAAACGCTGACGCTGTCCGCGACGTTCCTCGTGATGACCAACCATCGGATCGGCGAGATCCGCCGCGCAGCCTACCTGTATTTCCTGATCTCCCACGTCGGCGCGCTCGCGCTGCTGCTTTGCTTCGGCATCCTGCAGGCGCGCACCGGTGACTACACGTTTGCCAATCTGCGCGCGCAGTCGCCCGACGCGTTGTGGGCATCGCTCGCGTTCCTGTTCGCGCTGGTTGGATTCGGTGCCAAGGCGGGCGTGTTCCCGTTGCACGTGTGGCTGCCGGATGCCCATCCCGCGGCGCCGTCCCCCGTATCGGCGCTGCTCAGTGGATTCGTGCTGAAGGTCGGCCTGTATGGCCTGATCCGGACCGTGTTCGACCTGCTGCACGTGCAGCTCGCCTGGTGGGGCGTGCTGCTGCTCGTGCTGGGTATCGGCACCGCGCTGCTCGGCGTGGTGTTCAGTACGATCCAGGTCGATATGAAGCGCCTGCTCGCGTATTCGTCGATCGACAACGTCGGCCTGATGATCGTCTCGCTCGGGCTCGCGGTGCTGTTTCGCGCGTACGGGATGACGGCCCTGTGCGCGCTTGCGCTGAGCGCGATGCTCTACCAGATCGTCGCGCATGCGGCCTTCAAGAGCCTGCTGTTCCTCGGCACCGGGGCCGTGCTGCACGCCACCGGGGAGCGCAATCTCGGCAAGCTTGGCGGCCTGATCCGTGTCATGCCGTGGACCGCCTGGGCCGTGCTCACTGGCGTCGCAGCCAGCGCTGGCTTGCCTCCGATGAGTGGTTTCGTCGCGGAGTGGCTCCTGCTGCAAAGCTTCCTGTTCACGCCGGGTCTGCAGAATTCCGTGCTGGCGATGACGGTGCCGATTGCGGCCGCACTCGTCGCGATGACGGCAGCTCTCGCCGGTTACACGATGGTCAAGTTCTTCGGCATCGTCTTCCTCGGGCAGCCGAGAGAAGCAAAACTGAGTCGCGCACACGACGCGAATACCTGGGAACGGCTCGCGTTCTGCTGGTTCGCGGTGGCCGGTGTGCTGCTCGGACTGATGCCTACGCAGTTCGTCAAGGTGCTGGACCGGGTCACGCGCGTGCTCGTCGGTGCCGGAATCGGCGCGGAAAATCATGGCTGGTTGATCTTCGTGCCGGTGTCGACCGCGCGGGCGAGTTACATGCCCGTCGTGTTCATGCTGTTTTTCGTCGCTTGCTGCGGCCTTGCGTGGGTGCTGGTACGGCGCTTCTACCACGGTCGGCTGCGACGGGCCGCGCCGTGGAGTTGCGGCTTCCCGTTTACGACCGCGCGGATGCAGGATACGGCGGAAGGCTTCGGGCAACCGATCCGGGAGATCTTCGCGCCGCTGCTGCGCATCGAGCGGCAACTGCCGTCGCCGTTCGACGCACAGCCGGCCTACCGGGTCTCGGTCGCCGACCGCACGTGGTCGATTCTCTACGACCGTATCGCCGCACTCACGCAACGCGCGGCGGAATGGGCGGGGCGGCTGCAGACGGGCAAGATTGCCGTGTACCTGACCTACAGCTTCGCCGTGCTGATCCTGCTCCTGCTGCTGGTGAGACGATGGTGACCCTATCCGGCGTGCTATCGCAAACCCTCGAGATCGTGCTGGCGCTTGCCGCCGCGCCACTGCTCACGGGCTGGGTCAACCAGTGCCGCGCGTGGCTGCAGAACCGGCGCGCGCCCAGCATCTGGCAACCGTACCGGATGCTCCACAAGCTGTTCAACAAGGAATCAGTCGTCGCTTATGGCGCGAGTCCGGTGTTCCGTGGCGCGCCCTATGTCGTGTGGGCGGCAATGACGCTCGCCTGTGCAATCGTGCCGACGCTGTCGACCGAATTGCCGCTGTCTCCCGCCGCGGATGCGATCGCGCTCGTCGGCCTGTTTGCGTTCGCGCGCGTCGCGCTGTCGCTCGCGGCGATGGATATCGGCACGGCGTTCGGCACGCTCGGCGCGCGCCGCGAGATGCTGGTCGGTTTCCTCGCGGAACCGGCCTTGCTGATGGTGCTGCTGTCGGCCTCGCTGATCACGCAGTCGACCCTGCTCACGAGCATCGTCGCGACGCTCGGACACAGCGAGCTGACGATCTATCCGAGCCTGGCGTTCGCCGGCATAGCGTTCACGCTGGTCTCGCTCGCCGAGAATGCGCGGCTGCCCGTCGACAACCCGACCACCCACCTCGAGCTGACGATGATCCACGAGGCGCTGATCCTCGAATATTCGGGTCGGCACCTCGCGCTGATGGAATGGGCGGCCAGCCTCAAACTGTTCGCCTACTCGTGCATCGGCATTGCGCTGTTCATGCCGTGGGGGATCGCCGCGGCGGGTAATCCGCTCGCGCTGCTGCTCGCGGTGCCGGCACTCTTCGTCAAGCTGATGGCGGGCGGCGCCGCGCTGGCCGTGATCGAGACCGCCAACGCGAAGATGCGGATTTTCCGGGTCCCGGAGTTCCTCGCGACCGCCTTCCTGCTCGCGGTGATCGGCATGCTCGTTCACCTGCCACTGGGAGCATGAATGCACCCCTACGCGACGCAACTGATCAATTTCCTCGCGGCGGTGCTGCTGATGCTGTCGTTCGCGATGCTGAGTCAGCGTCGGATCCTGTCGCTGATCCACCTCTATACGCTACAGGGTGTCGCGCTCGTTCTGGCCAACCTGATCCTCGGTTTCGTGACCGGTGATGCGCATCTGTACGTGTCGGCCGGACTGACGCTCGTGCTGAAGGTCGGCGTGATTCCGTGGCTCCTGTATCGCCTCGTGCGCAAGCTCGACATTCAGGCCGACGTCGAGCCGCTCATCAACATTCCGACGACACTGCTGATCGGCATCGTGCTCGTGATCGTCGCGTTCAACGTCGCGTCGCCGATCAGCCAGCTCGCGACGTCGGCCGCGCGCGGCACGCTCGGGATCGCGCTTGCGTGCGTGCTGCTGTCGTTCATGGCGATGATCACGCGCGCGAAGGCGATTCCCCAGGTGATCGGCTTCCTGTCGATGGAGAACGGGCTGTTCTTCGCCGCAACGGCCGCCACCAATGGCATGCCGATGATCGTGGAACTCGGTATCGGACTCGACGTGCTGGTCGGGATTCTGATTCTGGGCGTGTTCATGTTCCAGATTCGCGAGCAGTTCGACAGCCTGGACATCCGTCACCTCGAGACACTCAAAGATGAATGACGCCCACGTCGTGCTCGCCGTGCTCGGCATTCCGCTCGTGGCGGCCGTCTCTCTTGCGGCCGTGCGACCCGCTCATGTCGCGCGCAACCTGAACGCCGGCTTCAGCGCCGTGACGTTCGCGGCGACGCTCGTGCTCGCCGCGCGTACCGTCGAACATGGACCGTCGTTCGCGTTCGAACGCGCCTTCTTCGTCGATCCCTTCAACGTGTACCTCGTCGCGCTGACTGCGTTCGTCGGCTGGACGACGTCGCTGTTCTCGCGGCCGTACATGCAGGTCGAAGAGGCGCGCGGCCGGACGACGGCGACGCGCATGCGCCTCTATCACAGCATGTACCAGTTGTTCATGTTCGCGATGCTGCTCGCGCTGCTGACCAATAACCTTGGCGTGCTGTGGGTCGCGATGGAAGGCGCCACGCTCGCGACCGTGCTGCTCGTCAGCGTCTATCGGACCGCCGCGAGCCTCGAAGCCGCCTGGAAGTACTTCATCCTGTGCGGTGTCGGCATCGCGCAGGCTTTGTTCGGCACGATCCTGCTGTACCTCGCCGCGAGCCGGCAACTGACCGACGGCGATGCGCTGCTGTGGACGAGCCTTGCCGCCGTCAAGACGCACCTCGACCCGTCCATCGTGTCGATCGCCTTCGTGTTCCTGCTGGTCGGCTACGGCACGAAAGTCGGCCTCGTGCCAATGCACAACTGGCTGCCGGACGCGCACGCCGAAGGCCCGACACCGATTTCAGCGGTGCTGTCCGGGCTGCTGCTGAACGTCGCGCTGTACGCGGTGCTGCGCTGCAAGGTGCTGGCGGACGGTGCGCTTGGCAACGGCCTGCCGGGGCGATTGCTGGTCGGGTTCGGGCTCGTGTCGGTGCTGGTCGCCTCGTTCTCGCAGTTTCGGCAGAAGGACGTCAAGCGGCTGTTCTCGTATTCGTCGATCGAGCATATGGGCTTGATGACGTTCGCGTTCGGCCTCGGCGGCCCGGTCGCGACGTTCGCCGGTCTGCTGCACATGACCGTCCATTCCCTCGTCAAGTCGGCAATCTTCTTTGCGGTTGGCCACGCAACGCAGAAGGCCGGTACCCAGGCGATCGAAGGCATTCGCGGGCTGCTGCAGGTCAGCCCGACGGTCGGCTGGGGCATGCTGCTCGGCGCGCTCGCGATTCTCGGCTTGCCGCCGTTCGGTGTGTTTGCAAGCGAATTCCTGATCCTGACGACCGCGATGAACACGATACCGTGGACGGCGCCGTTGTTGCTGCTCGGCCTCGCCGTCGCATTCGCGGCGATCTTCGCGCGCGTGCAGCAAATGGTGTTCGGTGAAACGACGACGGCCAAACCGCTCGAGCATCGCCCCGCGCCGCTGCCGGTATTCGTGCATCTGGGTTTGGGGCTGATGCTTGGGCTTTATGTGCCACCCTACCTGGCGACGTGGTATCGCCAGGCCGCAACGATGTTGGCGGGGTGACGGATGCGACTCGAATCGATGCAGATTGCCGCCACCCGCCTCACGCACCGTGCGGGCCAGATTCCAGCGCATGTAGTGAGCGCCGATGAATCAGTCTGGCTCGAGCTGGCGCGAACCGCGAGATCCGAGCAGCGGCGCCTCGTTGCAATGTGGGGCAGCGAAGCAGTCGAAGACGGTTTCTCGGTGAATGCCGCGTACGAATGCGATGACGGCATATTGTGGGTACGCCTCGCGATCGGGCGTAAGCAGGATGCCGATGGGGACTATCCAGATCTCGCCACCGTTTTCCCGTGCGCGACTCGCATGCAACGGGCGATCTTCGATCTGCTCGGCCTGCGGGCGCGTGGCGCCGAGGACACGCGGCCGTGGCTCAATCACGGCAACTGGCCCGAAGATTATTTCCCGCTGCAACGGCAGGCGACGGGTGTCGAAGACTTTGATTCGAGCGAGGCGGACTACCCATTCGTGCAGGTCGCGGGCGATGGCGTACACGAGATCGCGGTCGGGCCGATTCATGCCGGCATCATCGAACCGGGGCATTTCCGGTTCTCGGTCGTCGGCGAGAAGGTGTTGCGCCTTGAAGAACGTCTCGGCTATGTCCACCGTGGCGTCGAGCGTCTGTTCGAACGTACTCCTGCATCGCGCGGTCATCGGGTTGCCGCCAGGATTGCGGGCGACTCGACCGTCGCGTTCTCGTGGGCCTTTTGCATGGCGCTCGAACAAGCCGGCGGCACGATACTGTCGAAGCGCGCACTGTATCTGCGTGCGCTTCTGCTGGAACGCGAGCGCGTGGCCAACCACCTCGGCGACCTCGGCGCGCTCGGCAACGACGCCGGGTTCGGCTTCGGACTCGCGCAGTTCTCGCGGCTCAAGGAGGACTGGATACGGATGAACGCCCGTACATTCGGACATCGGTACCTGATGGATCGGATCGTGCCGGGTGGCGTATCGATCGACGTTCGCCCCGACGACGCGGCGGTGCTGGCGGAGCAATGCGAACGCATCGAACGCGAGGTCCACGTGATGCGCAAAGTCTACGATGATCAGTCCGGGCTGCAGGATCGATTCCTCGGCACGGGCCGATTGACCCCCGCTGTGGTCGAGCATTTTGGCGTGCGTGGCATGGCCGCCCGCGCCAGCGGTCGAACCTTCGACGTTCGCGCCAACTTGCGGCCCGCTCCGTATGACGATATAGCGGTCAAGGCGGTCAGTGATGCGCGCGGCGACGTTGCCGCGCGCGTCGCGGTGCGCTTCGCCGAAATCGATGAATCCCTGCGCCTGATCCGCACGCTGCTGGCCAATCTACCGGATGGTCCGGTGGTCGTCGCCACGACGCCTGCAACGGCGCCCGCGCAAGGCATAGGCTGGGTGGAAGGTTGGCGGGGGGACGTATTCGTCGCCCTCGATCTCGCCCCCGGCGACGTCATCGCCCGATGCCATTGCCACGATCCGTCGTGGCAGAACTGGCCGGCGCTCGAGCACGCGATCATCGGCAACATCGTTCCCGACTTCCCGCTGATCAACAAGTCGTTCAACCTGAACTACGCGGGGCACGATCTCTGATGTGGCAACTGATCCGGCAATTCGCACGCACCGATTTTCCCGGCGAACCCGCACCGGCGGCAGAACACGCGTGGCATCACGACGAGCGACGCATTCGCGAGGATATTCTCGATCTGCTCGGGCGGGCGCTGTGCATCCGACAGATCGACGCGGGTTCATGCAACGGTTGCGAACTGGAGATCCACGCACTGAACAACCCGTACTACAACATCGAAGGACTTGGAATCAAATTCGTCGCGAGTCCGCGGCATGCCGACCTGCTGCTCGTGACCGGGCCGGTGACGCTGAATATGCGAGCGGCCATGCTCGCCGCGTACGACGCGACACCCGCCCCGAAACTCGTCGTTGCCGCAGGCGAATGCGCGTGCACGGGCGGCATTTTTGCCGACAGTTACGCGGTGTGCGGCCCTGTTTCGTCGATCTTGCCGGTCGACGTAACGATCCCCGGATGTCCGCCGCCGCCGATCGATTTGCTGCGAGGCATCCTCGCAGCCTGCCGGGCGCGTTGAGCCCGGAGGTCGATTTCGCATTTTCCCCGTTGCAACGTGCAACTTTTGCCCGTGTTCGCGCGGCTCCAGCCGGGCTCCATCGCGGTCATTGCGCATATTGGCCTGCCTTTATTGCGCAGATCGGCTTTGCGCTTGCAGCGAGTTTTTAATACCGTGTTAGCTGCAACGGCATTCAAATTGCTGCGCAATAGTTTTGTTTCAACGCGATGCGTTGGACATCGACGCGTCGTCAGCCTGCATTGACCTTTCAGTGGAGTCAACAGATCGTCATGACTACGCCTACAGAATGTCAGCATTGCGGGGACACCCCCGCATCAGAGTCCACCGCCGAGCCCACCACCACGCCTTCCCAACCGTCACGACGCCGCTTCCTGCAATCTGCGGCGGCCGCCGCGACGATCGGTGCGGCGCCGCATCTGCGCGCGCAAACGCAAGCGCCGGCGCCCGCCTCACCCGCGCCGCCAGGCAACCCCGTGGTGCCGCCGCGCCCCGTCACGTTGACCGTCAACGGCCGCGCTTACACGCTGCAGCTCGAACCGCGCGTGACGCTGCTCGACGCGTTGCGCGAATACGCGGGACTGATGGGCACGAAGAAAGGCTGCGACCGCGGTCAATGCGGCGCCTGCACGGTGCTCGTCGACGGCCGCCGCATCAACTCGTGCCTGACGCTCGCGGTCATGCACGAAGGCGAGAACATCACGACCGTCGAAGGACTCGCGAGCAACGGCGCGTTGAGTCCGGTGCAGGCCGCGTTCATCGAACACGATGCGTTCCAGTGCGGCTACTGTACGCCCGGGCAGTTGTGCTCGGCGACCGCCCTGCTCGGCGAATTCCGCAACGGCACGGCGAGCACCGTGACCGCCGACGTGCGCGCGCGTCCCGCCGCGCTCACCGACGACGAAATCCGCGAACGCATGAGCGGCAACCTCTGCCGCTGCGGCGCGTACGTGAACATCGTCGCCGCGGTCCGCGCCGCGCACGACAACGCCTGACGGAGACCGACATGGATGCGATCTCCTACGAACGCGCCGGCGACGTCGCCAGCGCGGTGCGCGCCGCGCAACAGCCGGGCGCGGTATTCATCGGCGGCGGCACGAATCTGCTCGATCTGATGAAGGGCGGCGTCGCGCGGCCGGTGCGGCTCATCGATATCACGCACATTGGCGGCCTCGACTCGGTGACGACGCTGCCCGGCGGCGGCATCCGCATCGGCGCGCTGGTGCGCAACAGCGACGCGGCCAATCACGCGCTGGTGCGCGAGCAGTACCCGCTGCTGTCGCAAGCGCTGCTCGCGGGCGCGTCGGCGCAGTTGCGCAACATGGCGACGGTCGGCGGCAATCTGCTGCAACGCACCCGCTGCGGCTACTTCTACGACACCGCGTTCACGCAGTGCAACAAGCGCCTGCCCGGCAGCGGCTGCGCGGCGCTCGACGGCCACAACCGCGCGCATGCGATCCTCGGCGCGAGCCCGCAATGCATTGCGGTCAACCCGTCGGATATGAGCGTCGCGCTGGCCGCGCTCGATGCGCTCGTGCGCGTGAGCGGCCCCAGCGGCGAGCGCACGATCGCGTTCGCCGATTTCCATCGGCTGCCGGGCGACCGGCCCGATGTCGATACCACCTTGCAGCCCGGCGAGCTGATCACCGCGGTCGATCTGCCGCCGCCGCTCTTCAGCGCGCATTCGCACTATCTGAAGGTGCGTGACCGCGCCAGCTACGCGTTCGCGCTCGTATCGGTCGCGGCCGCGTTGCAGATGGACGGCGAGCGTGTTCAGAGCGCGCGCATCGCGCTCGGCGGCGTCGCGCCCAAACCATGGCGCGCGAACGTGGCCGAGCAGATGCTGAGCGGCCAGCCGCTCAGCCAGGCCACGCTGAAGAACGCCGCCGCGGCCGCGTTGAGCGGCGCGCAGCCGCGCCACGACAACGCCTTCAAGGTGCAGCTCGCGCAGCGCGCGATCGTGCGTGCGGTCAATCAGGCAGCCGGCAACGCGGGAGGTGTCGCATGAATCTGATCGGACAACCGCTCGATCGCGTCGACGGACTGCTGAAGGTGACCGGCGACGCGCGTTATGCAGCCGAATTCCCCGGGGCGCGCCTCGCGCATGCGGTGCTCGTGACGAGCACGATCGCGGCCGGCACGATCGCGTCGATCGATGCGAGCCGCGCCGAGGCCGTGCCCGGCGTGCTGCTCGTGATGACCTACCAGAACGCGCCGCGCCTGCCAAATGGCGGCCGGCCCGCGCTCGCGCCGCCGGCCGGCCGGCATCTGTCGCTTCTGCAGGATAACGAAGTGCACTACAGCAACGAGCCGGTCGCGGTGGTCGTCGCCGATACGCTCGAACATGCGGCCGATGCCGCTCGCCAGCTGCGCATCGCCTATCAGCCGGGCGCGGCGGCGCTCGACTTCGAGCAGGCGAAGGCGCACGCGCATGCGCCGGACAAGCCGCAGGGCCGTCAGACCGACACGCAGCGCGGCAGCTTCGAAGACGGCATGCAAAGCGGCGACGTGCATATCGAAGCGACCTATACGACGCCGATCGAGCACCACAACCCGATGGAGCCCCACGCGACGATGGCGCAATGGGACGGCCCGCAGTTGACGGTCTACGACTCGACGCAGGGCGTGAGCGGCGCCGCGCAGGTGCTCGCGAAGACGTTCGCCATCCCTGTGTCCGACGTGCGCGTGATCTCGCCGCTGATCGGCGGCGGCTTCGGCTGCAAGGGCTCGTCGTGGTCGCACGTATCGCTGTGCGCGATGGCCGCGCGGCAAACCGGGCGGCCCGTGCGGCTCGCGCTCGAACGCCCGCAGATGTTCGGCCCGGTCGGCGCGCGGCCGCGCACCGAGCAGCACTTCGTGATCGCCGCGCGGCATGACGGCACGCTGAGCGCGATGCGTCACGACAGCATCTCGAACACGTCGATGATCGAAGATTGGACCGAGACCTGCTGCATGGTCACGCGCATGCTGTACGCGGTGCCCAACCAGATAACGACGCACCGGCTCGTGCAACTCAATGTCGGCACGCCGACCTTCATGCGCGCACCCGGAGAAACCACCGGCTCGTTCGCGCTCGAATCGGCGATGGACGAACTCGCCGTCGCGCTGAAGATGGACCCGCTCGCGCTGCGCCTGAAGAACTACGCTGACAGCGATCCGCAGGAGCACAAGCCGTGGTCGGGCAAGTCGCTGCGCGAGTGCTATCAGATCGGCGCCGAGAAGTTCGGCTGGTCGCGCCGCCCGCACGCGCCACGTTCGAGGCGCGACGGCGACACGCTGATCGGCATGGGCATGGCGACCGCGACCTATCCGGCCAACCGCAGCGAGGCGTCGGCGCTTGCGCAGATTCTGCCGGACGGCACCGCGGTGGTCGCATCGGGCACGCAGGACATCGGCACCGGCACCTACACGGTGATGACCCAGGTCGCCGCCGATGCGCTCGGCTTCACGCCCGAGCAGATCCACTTCGCGCTCGGCGATTCGTCGCTGCCGCGCGCGCCGGTCTCGGGCGGCTCGCAGTCGGCGGCCAGCGTGTCGCCCGCGGTGCGCGACGCGGCGAGCCAGGCGCGCAGCCAGCTGATCGCGCTGGCGCTTGCCGATGCGGCGTCGCCCGTGCATGGCCTGCCGCTCGATGACGTCACCGTCGCAAGCGGCTGGGTCGTGAGCCGCTCGCAACCGGGCAAGCGCGATCCGGCCGCGGCGATCATCGCGCGCGCGGGCGGCAAGCCGATCGAGGCGAGCGCAACCGTGAAGCCCGGCGACGAGAAGCAGAAGTACTCGTTCCACTCGTTCGGCGCGGTGTTCGTCGAGGTCCACGTCGATGCCGAGCTCGGCACGATCCGCGTGCCGCGCGTGGTCGCGGTGTACGACGTCGGCCGCGTGCTGAACCAGAAGACCGCGCGCAGCCAGATGATGGGCGGCATCGTCTGGGGCATCGGCGCGGCGCTGCAGGAGGAAAGCACGCTCGATGCGCGCTTCGGACGCTTCACGAACGCGAACCTCGCCGAGTATCACGTGCCGGTGAATGCCGATATCGGCACGCTCGACATCACCTTCATCGACCGGCCCGATCCTTATATCAACTCGCTCGGCGTGCGCGGTATCGGCGAGATCGGCATCACGGCCGTGGTGGCCGCTATCGCGAACGCGGTGTACAACGCGACCGGCGTGCGGGTGCGCGATCTGCCGATCACGCTGGACAAGGCGGTGCCGACCTGAACCGGCGGCAGTGCCGGAGTTGGAGTGAAAGCGAAAGCGGCGGGCGGCTTGCATCGGGCGTGCCTTGCCGCTTGCTTCGCGCACCGTTGCATCGCACAATCGGGGACATTCCTGTCTACCGGTATCCGCCGATGGCCTACGCTTCGCTCGCCACTGGTGTGTTGCTCGCCGCCGGTCTCGGCTCGCGCTTCGATCCGCACGGGCTGCACAACAAACTGCTCGCACGTATGCCCGACGGCACGCCGGTTGCGCATGAAGCCGCGCATCGGCTGCTGCGGGTCGTGACGCGGGTGCTCGCAGTCGTGCGGCCGGGCTCCGACGCGCTCGCCCGCGCGCTGAACGATGCCGGCTGTGATGTCGTGTTTGCGGCGAGCGCCGAACGCGGCATGGGCGCGAGCCTCGCCGCCGGTATCGAAGCGAGCGACGACGCCGAGGGCTGGATCGTCGCGCTCGCCGATATGCCGCGCATTGCGGTTCCGACGATCGAAGCGGTAGCCCGTGCGCTCGACAACGGCGCGCCGCTCGTCGCGCCGTTCTACTACGGCCAGCGCGGCCATCCGGTCGGCTTCGGCAGCGAGCATCGCGACGCGCTACTCGCGCTGGACGGCGACACCGGCGCGAAAGCACTGCTCAGGTCACACGCGCTGACGCGCATCGACGTCGACGATCCCGGCATTCTGCGCGACGTGGACACGCCGGACGATTTGCGCACGCTCTAGCCGCTAACATCACACTCGCCGAGACTGGCTGCCCGCAGCCGGTCGACATCGAGAATCTTGCCGGGCAAGGAACACTGATACGGCATGAAGCCCCTGGATCTGACGCGTTTCGATCTCAACCTTCTGGTTGTACTTGAGCCGTCGAGACGGCGACTCATACCAAAAACGTGCGCTTCAAGGGCCCCTCCGCGATCTTTCAGGCACGCGCTTTGCGCGCCGCAAGTTTCGCGCGCAAGCCGCACCAATTGCGCCTAAGCTGAGGTGACGCCATTTTTTCGCACGCGGCGCCTTGACGACCGGCAGCCTCGATGCCTCATCCGTCCCGCCTCGAATCGCCACAACGCAAGCCCATGAGCGAAACCACTCCACGCCTTTTCATCGTCTCGCCCCATTTCGACGACGCCGTCTTCAGTTGCGGCGCCTTGCTCGCCGCCCATCCCGACGCCGCTGTCTGCACCGTGTTCGCCGCGCCGCCCGAGCACGACATGCACACGGAGTGGGACGAAAAAGCAGGCTTCGCGAACGCCCATGAAGCGGTCCGCGAACGCACCATCGAAGACAACCGCGCGCTCGAAGTGCTCGACGCGATCCCGCTGCGCATGCCGTTTCGCGACAGCCAGTACGCCGACTCGCCGTCGATCAGCCAGATGGCCGCGGCGCTGGAGGAAACGATTTACCGCACGACCGCGAACACGCTGCTGATGCCGCTTGGCCTGCATCACGACGATCACGCCCGGGTATTCGAAGCGTGCTGCGAGATCCTGCCGCGGCTCACGCATCTGGACTGGTTCGGTTACGAGGAAGCGATTCACCGGCTCACGCCGGGCGCGGTGCAGGCGCGGCTCGCCGATCTCGCGCAGCGCGGCATCGTCGCGACGCCGGCAACGCCGAGCGCGGGCCACACCATCGACGTGCAGCGCCGCGCGCATCTGAAACGCGAAGCGGTCAACGCGTACGCGAGCCAGTTGCGGGCGTTCGGCGCAGGCAACTACGACGACGTGTTCGCGACCGAGCGCTACTGGCAGCTCAGCGCCGGCCGCAAACGCGCGAAGAAATAGCAAAAAGGAGCGAGCAGGAAGCGCGGCGAGCGCCTACGCTTGAAGACAGATAGCCGACGCGGCGGCACAGATCGGCGGTATCAAGCCGCTTCGGCCGGACCCGCGCATTTCAACCGCAAGGGTGACGCAATGAGCTACGACATGCACACCAGCCCGATTCCCGACCCGAACGCCGATCCGAACCGCGACCCGGAAGCCGACCCGCTCGTGCCGCCGTCGCCGGGGCATCATGCCGAGGAGCCGCAGCGGCCTGACGGGCCGCCGGACAAGGATCCTGTGTAAGGGAGCCGCGAGCGGCGCGGTCGCGGCGCGCCGCTCGGCGCAGCGTCAGCGCATCAAGTCGCTGAAGCCCTGCAGCAGGCGGTCGATATCGGCCGCGTGAACGTTGCCCATCGTCGAGATGCGGAACAGCTCCGCCGACAGCCCGCCCTGCCCCGCATAGATCACGAAGCCGCGCGCCTTCAGCGCGTCGTGCAGTTGCGGATACGCGATACCGTTGGGCAAGCGGTACGCGCGCAACACCACCGACGACTGCCCGGCCGGCAACACACTGTCGATGCCGCGCGCCGCCAGCCCAGCGCCCACCTGCTCGGCAAGCGCCGCATAGCGCGCGTGACGCGCGCGCCAGCCGCCTGCGTCGGCGAGCTCACGCAGCGCCTCGACCAGCGCGTAATACGCGTGCACCGACGGTGTAAACGGCGTGTTGCGCTGATCCTGCAAACGCGCGAGCCGCGCGAGATCGAGGTAGTACGTGCGGCTCGCCGCGCGCGCGAGCGCCGCGCGCCGCACCAGCACGAACGACGCGCCCGGCACGCCATGCAGGCACTTGTTGGCGGTCGCGGCGAGCGCGTCGAGGCTCGCGTCCGCGAAATCGATCGTTTCGGCGCCGAAGCTGCTGACACCGTCCACCAGCAGACGCAGGCCGCGCTCGCGACACAAGGCGCCGAGCGCCGCGATGTCGTTCAGACGGCCCGTGGTCGTTTCATGATGAATCACCGCGACGTGCGTGAACGACTTGTCGGCGTCGAGCCGTTCGGCGATCTTCGCCAGATCGGGCGCGTCCATCCAGTCGTGCTTCAGCGCTTCGTGCGCGATGCCGTATTGCGCGGCGATCTGCGCGATACGCTCGCCGTACACACCGTTTTCGACGACCAGCAGTTTGCCGTTGTGCGGCACCAGCGCGGCCGTCATGCTTTCGACGGCGGCCGTGCCGGAGCCGGTCATCAGTACTGCCTGCCATTCGTTCGGGTCGAGCCCGTACACGTCGACGAGACGCGTGCGCGCCTCTTCCTGGAGATCGAAAAACTCGCTCTCGCGATGGCACAGATCCGTCTGCAACAGGCTGTTGCGGACACGTTCGGTGAGCGTCACCGGGCCGGGGTTGAGCAGCAGCATGGGCGCTCCTGTTGGCGTTGGGTTCAGATCGCGCCGATGTGGCGCATCAGGCGCGTCTTCACATCGGGCGGCGTAATGGTCGGGCGCGGCAGGCCGTCGGGCGTGCCGCGGCGGATCGTCAGGCGCGCGAAGCGCGGCCCGTCGAGCGGCGGCGCCGCGAACAGCTCGTCGATGATCGCAGGATCGTCGCTCTCCACCGCCGACGCGTAACCGCACGCGGCCGCCACGCCCGCGAACGACACCTGCGACGATACCGTCGCCTGGCCGCCGGTCGAGTCGTGCGCACCGTTATCGAGCAGCACGTGCGTGAGGTTCGACGGGCCGTACGCGCCGAGCGTCGCGAACACGCCCATGCGCATCAGTGCGGCGCCGTCGCCGTCGAGCGCGACCACGCGCAGATCGGGGCGCGCGAGCGCGAGGCCGAGCGCGAACGGCGTCACGCAGCCCATCGAGCCGACCATGTATAGCTGGTTCGCGCGATCGTCGATCGCATAGAGTTCGCGGCCGCAAAAGCCGGTCGACGCGAGCACCACCGTGGAGTCGAGCGGCGTATGCGCGATCACCTTTTGCAGCGCGTCGTGGCGCGTCGCGAGTTCGTCCGCGGCGCTGTCGCGAAACCGCGCGCGAGGCTCGACCGGCGTGCGCCGCCTGGGCGCGCCGCCGTCCTTCAGTTCATACGGCGCTACGCTGCCCTTCTGCATCACGAGCGCGTACGGACGGCCGGTTGCGTCCATGTGCGCGATCGCGCGATCGAGCGCCGGACCGATCGCGTCGGCCTCGGTCGGGAACGTCTCCCACGGAATTTCCATCGTGTCGAGCATCGCCGGTGTGATCGGGCCCATCAGCGCGTGCTGCGGCTCGTCGGCAACGCCGGGCTGGCCGCGCCACGTGACGATCAGCAGTTGCGGCAGGCGGAAGGTCCACGTCAGCGACGTCAGCGGGCTTACCGCGTTGCCGAGCCCGGAGTTCTGCATCATCGTGATGCCGCGCCGGCCGTTTTTCGCGCCGAGCGTAACGCCGGCGATCAGCGCGACCGCGTCGCCCTCGTTGGCCGCCGACACGTAGTGCAGCGACTCGTCCTGCAGCACGTAGTTGATGAACGGCGTCAGATACGAGCACGGCACGCCCGCGTACCAGTCGAAACCGCGCTCGCGCGCCGCCTCGACGAACTGTGCTGCTTCGATCATTGCGCGCCTCCGTGTGCATCGTTCGCCGTCGCCCCGCCGCCGACGGCCGTCGCGAACGGCGCCTGCGCGTGCGCGAAGTCGCCCGCGCGGCGGAAATCGTCGAGATCGTTGACGCCGCGCCAGTGGCCGTGCACGTATTGCACCTCGATCGACTCGCCCGCTTCGATCAACGCGTTCAGCAGCGCGGGCATGTCGAGCGACGCGAAATCGTCGCGCGTGCGCAACTCGCGCATGACCGCCCGCAGGCGCTCGCGACCCGCGCCGCGCACGTTCAGCAGACCCACCCAGCGGCCATGCGGCACCGGGGCGACGCCCGCCGCCGACGACTGCTCCCGCCCGCTCGCGACATGCCGCAGCACGATCTTGTTGCCGAACAGACCGCGGTCGTCGGCGGCCGAGCACCACGCGAAATCGCGCACGCTCGCGTTCTCCGCATCGGTCAGCGACGAATCGACGACCACGCTGAACGCGGCCTCGCTTTCCACCAGATCGCGCAGGATGTAGCTGCGAAACAGCAGGTCGCCGTACGAAATGACCGTGTCGCCGGTCAGGTGGTCGAGTGCGCACGCGAGCGAGGCAAGCTCGCCGGTCTGCGCGTGCTGCTGGTTGACCACGAGGCGGATGCCCGCGGTATCGATCGCGTCGGCGCGATAGCCGCCGACCACGGTGATGTCGTTGACGCCCTGCTTCTTGAACGCGTCGACGAGCCAGCGCAGCAGCGGTTTGCCGGCGATCGGCAGCATCACCTTCGGACGGTCCCCGGTCACCGCTTCAAGGCCTTTGCCGCGGCTCGCGGCGAGCACGACGGCCGAGCCGGCCGCGCGGCCGCTCGACAGATAGCGGTCTTCGGCTTCCGAATATTCGTCGGCGTCCTGCAAACGGAAGATTTCGTTGACGGCCGCGATGCTGTCCTCGACGTTGACGAGCGTCTCGCTCGAATGGATTTCCTTCGCGACGGCCTGCATCGCCGAGGTCGACGCGCGGATCAGATGGTTCGCCCAGATCACGGTGCTGATGCCCGCTTCGCGGAACACCTCGGTCGGCGTGCTGTAGTACTTGGTCGGCACGATCACGAGCGGCGCGCGCCCGGCCCATTCGCGCGCGAATTCGAGAATCTCGTCGGGGCGCGACAGCTTGCTGTGAATCAGGATCGCATCGGCACCAGCTTGGGCGTACGCTTGCGCGCGGCGCAGGGCTTCGTCCATGCCCCAGCCCGCGATCAGCGCCTCGACGCGCGCGACGATCGAGAAATGCTCGTCGTTCTGCGAGTCCTTGCCCGCCTTGATCTTGCCGCAGAATTCGTCGATATCGGCAAGCGGCTGCGCCTCGCCGTTGATGAAGCTGTTGGTCTTCGGAAACTGCTTGTCCTCGATGCACACGCCGGCGATGCCGCGCTGTTCGAGCTTGCGCACGAGGCGGCGCACGTTGTTGAAGTTGCCGTAGCCGGTGTCGCCGTCGAGCAGGATCGGCAGATCGCTCGCGTCGGCCATGAATTCGAGCGTATCGACCACCTGCGTCCAGCTCGCCTCGTTGTTGTCGCGCACGCCGAACTGCGCGGAGATCGCGAGGCCCGAGCCCCAGATCGCCTTGAACCCAGCTTCGCGAACGATGCGCGCGGACAGGCCGTTATGCGCCTCCATCATGAATTCGAGTTCGCTGCTGACGAGCATCTGGCGCAGGCGCGCGCTGCGGGACTGGGAAACGAAAGCGGGATCGCGTGCATTCACTCTTCGGGACTCCTGGTGGCGGGCTTATTGGCGTTCTTCGATGCCAGGCTGGCAATCGGAAAAGGGCGACTATAGCGGAATTTTTTATGACGAGTCTTTGAAGGTCTCAACGGTCTTTCGTGGTTGCGCTTAAGTGGAAAAATGTGTTGTTTTTTGCATGCGTGACCATTTAACGGGATCTTTGGATTTGATTGGCGTTTTGTGGGATGTTGGTGCGAACCCTCCTGGATTGGGCTCAGCAGGTTTTACGCAGACCAGCGCCGGCCTTTTTTCATGTCGATTTTCTCGCGCATTTTTCAATCGCTGCGATTTACCGATAATCGCCGGTTAATTCAGATTCGCGAATGATGCACAAAAGTCTTTTTCGAATTGTGCGTATGAACGCCGCTTAAAACGATCAATAAATTCGCCTATTAATCGGACGAATAGCGATGTCGAGCAGCGGGTTTTCCCTGTCTCGATCAATGCCATTTCGCGCCGTAAACACAGCGAGCAGCATCCGACCGCAATTCAATGGACCTCACTGGCCAAAACGCCTATTCCCATCGCTATGACTCTGAACCGAAAACTGGCGTCCATGATCGCCGTTCTGTGGGTCGGCCTGATCCTGATCGGCGCGTTCGGCGCGTGGCAGAACCGCGCATCGATGATCTCGGACCGACGCGAGCAATTGCGCTCGTTGATCGACGAGGCAAACCACGTCGTCGGCCACTACTACTCGCTCTCCCAGCAGCATGCGCTGTCCGAGGACGACGCGAAAAAGCAGGCGCTCGCGACGCTCGGCGCGATGCGCTACGGCAAGGACGGCTATTTGTCGATCAACGACTCGCAGCCGGTCATGCTGATGCATCCGATCAAGCCCGAACTGATCGGCAAGAACCTCGCGCAGTTCACCGATCCGGCCGGCAATCATCTGTTCGTCGATATCGTCAACTCGGGCAATCACGACGGCGGCGGCTTCGTCGATTATTTGTGGGCCAAGCCCGGCAGCGAGCAGCCCGTCGCGAAGACCAGCTACTCGGTGCACTTCGCGCCGTGGGACTGGTACCTCGTGACCGGCATGTACATGGACGACGTGCAAAGCGCGTTCTACCGCAACCTGCTGCGCTGGCTCGCGATCACCGTCACGCTCGGTGCGCTCTCTACGGTCGTGATGCTGGTCGTGCTGCGCAGCATCCGCCGCTCGCTCGGCGGCGAACTCGAAGTGGCCGTCGAGCACGCCCGGTTGATGGCGCAAGGCAACCTCGCGACGCCGGTGCCGATCGAGCCGCACGACAGCGGCAGCCTGCTGCATGCGCTGCGCACGATGCAGGCGGGACTCGTCGACACGGTCTCGCGAGTGCGCCAGGGCACCGAGAACATCAACGTCGGCGCGACCGAAATCGCAGCGGGCAACACCGACCTGTCGCAGCGCACCGAGGAGCAGGCGGCGGCGCTCGTGCAAACCGCGTCGAGCATGGATCAGATGACGGTGAACGTGAAGCAGAACGCGGACAGCGCGACCCAGGCCGCGCAACTCGCGAGCGACGCAGCGAACGTCGCGACGCGCGGCAGCCGCGTGGTCGACGACGTGGTGCGCACGATGGGCGAGATCACCGCGAGCTCGCGGCAGATCGGCGACATCATCGGCGTGATCGACGGCATCGCGTTCCAAACCAATATCCTCGCGCTGAATGCCGCCGTCGAGGCGGCTCGCGCCGGCGAACAGGGCCGTGGCTTCGCGGTGGTCGCGGCCGAAGTGCGCAGCCTCGCGCAGCGCTCGGCGACGGCCGCCAAGGAGATCAAGGCGCTGATCGAAACCTCGACCGATACCGTCGAGACCGGCTCGTCACTGGTCGCCAACGCGGGCGCGACAATGGGCGAGATCGTGCAGTCGGTGCGGCGGGTCAACGAGATCCTCGAAGAAATCAGCCACGCGTCGCGCGAGCAGAGCGCGGGCATCGAACAGGTCAATCGCGCGGTCGGCGAGATGGATCAGGTCACGCAGCAGAATGCGGCACTGGTCGAACAGGCCGCGGCCGCCGCGCATTCGCTGAAGGACCAGGTCGCCGTGTTGCGCGACGCGATTGCGAGTTTCGCGTTGCCGGCTTGAGCTTGCCCCGCCGCGCCCGCGACGGGCGCGAAAAAAGAAGGCGCCCCACAGGCAGGGAGCGCCTATTCAACACGCCGCGTCGGAGTCGACGCATCAATCGAACGAATCAGCCGCGCTGATTTTGCAAGTTCGCGCGGCTTTTCGTGATCAAGCTGCGGCTCGGCTCGCCTTTGCTCCAACTCGAACGCGCCTCCTTTCACATTCCTCGCATTTAAATTACGTTTTATTTACAATCGGCCCGGCGACAGTCCTTGCCGCCAGGCCTCGTGGCTTTGGCGGCCTCGTTCAATCGAAAGTACGTGAGGTCCGCTGCCCGCCGCCATGATCCGCCAGAAAAAACCGCCGTCGTCCGATCCCTATGCCTTAGCCGCGAAGAACCCGCTGCTCGATGCGCGACTACCCGCGTGGCGCTCGAAGTTCGTCGTGCTGCTCGTGTTCGGCGCGTTCGCGACGCTCGCGCTCCGCGCGTTCTGGGTGCAGGTCGTGAATCAGGACTTCTACGTCGACCAAGGGCAGAAACGCTATCAGCGCCTGCTCGAACTCGACGCGACGCGCGGCCGGATCGTCGATCGCAATGGTTCGATGCTCGCGGTCAGTCTCGCGACCTACGAAATCTGGGCCACGCCGAAGCTCGTCGACGAAAGCGCGTTCGCGCCGCTGGCAAAGCTGCTCGATCTGCCGCTCGCGGAACTGCGTCGGCGTCTGAACGGCGAGCGCAGCTTCGTGCTGCTCAAGCGCCAGGTCGATGCCGACACTGCCGGGCAGCTGTCCCGCCTCGGGCTCGCCGGGATCACGCAGATCGCCGACACCAAACGCTTTTATCCCGAGGGCGAGTCGGCCGCGCACGTGGTCGGCTTCACCGACATCGAGGACAACGGCCAGGAAGGCGTCGAACTCGCCGCCAATGCGCAGTTGCAAGGCGTGCCCGGCCACCGCGAGGTGATCCGCGACCGGCTCGGCCGCGTGATCTCGGAGACGCGGCCGCTCGTGCCCGCGCGCAACGGCGCCACGATCCAGCTGACGATCGACCGGCGCATCCAGCAACTCGCATACACACAACTCAAAGCCGCGATCGCGCAGCACCGCGCCGAAGCGGGCAGCGTGGTCGTGCTCGATGCGCGCAACGGCGAGATCCTCGCGCTCGCCAACTACCCGAGCTTCGATCCGAACGACCGCACGCACCTGTCCGGCCGGCAGCTGCGCAACCGCGCGGTGATCGACACGTTCGAACCGGGTTCGACGATCAAGCCGCTGGTCGTCGCACTGTCGATCGACGAAGGCAAGGTGCGGCCGCAGAGCATCATCGATACCGCGCCCGGCTGGTATCGGATCGGCCCGGCCGTGATTCACGACACGTCGAATCATGGCGCGATGACGGTCGCCGAGGCGGTGCAGAAGTCGAGCAATATCGCGCTGGCAAAGCTCGCGCTGAATCTGCCGGCCGAGACGATCTGGACCAAGTATCGGCAATACGGACTCGGTCTGAAGCCCGAGCTGCCCTTCCCTGGCGTGGCCGCCGGCAAGCTGCGGCCATATAAACGCTGGCGCCCGATCGAACAGGCCACGATGGCATATGGCTACGGGCTGTCGGTATCGCTGCTGCAAATCGCGCAGGTCTACACCGCCTATGCGGGCGACGGCGCGCTGAGGCGTGTGAGCCTGCTGCGCGAGCCGCTCGACGCGGATAGCCCCGAGTCGTTCGCCGACCGCGGCGAATCGGTCACGACGCCCGGCACCGCGCGCGCGATCCGCAACATGCTCGAAATGGCCACGGGCGACGGCGGCACCGGACGCGCCGCGACCGTGGCGGGTTATCGCGTCGGCGGCAAGACCGGCACCGCGCGCAAGCAGATCGGCGCGGGCTACGCGAAGAACCGCTACCGCGCGCTGTTCGTCGGCATGGCGCCGATGAGCGATCCGCGCCTGATCGTCGCCGTGATGATCGACGATCCGGCTGGCAAGGCGTTCTATGGCGGCACGGTCGCTGGACCGGTGTTCAGCGGCGTGATGGGCGGCGCGTTGCAGCTGCTCGGGGTACCGCCGGATGCGGCAGGAGTGTGACGCGTAGTTAGTGTTGGTTACGGTCGATCAGCCCTGCTCATCGAGCGCATCGACCTGCGCCTCGATACGATTGCGGCCGTTGCGCTTGGCCTGATACATCGCGCGATCGGCCTCGTCCATCATCGCCTGACCGAGCGACATCGCCTCGGCCGGGCTGCCGGCGACCACGCGCCCGGCCACGCCGATCGACACGGTCAATGCAATGAGCACGCCGTGCTCGTCGCGCACGTCGAGATTCTCGACCGCACGCCGCACGCGTTCCGCGACGGTCAACGCGTCGCTGCGATCGCCTTGCAGCAGCGCGGCGAACTCCTCGCCGCCATAGCGCGCGACGGTGTCGCCAAGCCGCACCTGCTGTCGCACGCAGGCGGCCACCGCCGCGAGCGCGCGGTCGCCGCTCTGATGGCCGTGGCTATCGTTGATGCGCTTGAAACCGTCGATATCGATGAAAAGACACGCGACCGGCACGCGATAACGGGCCGCGCGCATCAACTCCTCGCGCAGCCGTTCGTCGAAATAGCGGCGATTCGCGAGGCCGGTCAGCGAATCGGTCATGCCGAGCTGCCTGAGCCGCTCGCGATGCGCGACGTTGTCGAGACTCGCGGTGACGATGCTCGCGAAGCGCTCGAGAATGTCGGTGGCCATGCCCGCGCCGAAGCGCGCGGGGTCGTCGCTGCCGAGGCATAGATAGCCGCTGACGCTCGTGCCCGCGGCGAGCGGCAGCAGGATCGCGCTGGCCGGCACGTGAGCTGGCGCGGCACCGAAGAACGCGCGGCGCGTGTCGTCGTCGAGTTCGCCAGGGCGGCCGAGCCACGGCCGATCGTCTTCGCACAAGGATTGCGCGACGAGACCGCCCTCGCGCGACGTCTTCAGCTGCGCATGATCGAGCGCGCGCAGGTTGCCCGGCTCGAGCAGTTCGAGCAGCATTGGCGCGCGCTCGTCGAGCCACAGCACCACGTTCGCGAGCGAGAACTCCCGCGGCAGATGGCTGAACAACGTATCGAGAAACGATGCGAAATCCTGCGCGCCGATCAACCGCAACTCGACGTTCTGGAAGCGGCGCAAGGTGCGCTCGTTGTGCTGCACGGTGTCGACGAGCGTGCGAAGGCGCTCGGCAAGCGGCGTTTGGGCGAGATTCGTCACGGTATCAGTAGCGCGGCCCTGAAGGCGAAGCGGGGTCGACGCCCCAACTCTACTGATAACGGCCGATCCGCCGGGGTCTTGAGGGCAGGCTCGCGACGTGTCGGCCGGCCTGCCAGCGTTCATGCCCACTGTTGTCAGCTCTCGCTTGCATTCACTTGCACTCGCTTACACGCAATGAGATCCGTTTGCGTAATGATTGCGGTTCTTAAGTTTCGCTTAATTGTTCCCTGCAAGTATGTGGCACATCCCCTGTTGAGCCGCCAGAACATCGGCGGCGCTTTTTCTTGAGGGGTGCCAGAAGCGCGACCGAAAACGGTTACGCGCACAAGAAGGAGGTAAATCATGGTTGAAGAGATGGTAGTCGAACACCTGCGTGCGATGCCCGGCCATGAATGGACTCGCCAGATTCATTCCTGCAAGGTCTCCGATCCGCTGCAACCGCCCTGGGGCCGTTCATACCGGCTCGTCGAATGGACGATGAAGCACGCGCCCGAACCGAGCCGTCGCGTCGTTCCCGCCGAAAGTACTCCGCTCGAAATCGCCCAGGCCGTGGTCTCTCACGTGCCGGGTCGGCGCTTCTGTCAGCAGGCTGATTAAGCGCTCCCGCTGATGTTCAATGACGCGCCGCGATCGCGTCGCAGTGGTCCAACGCGTCCTCCAGCCTGTCATTGCCCCAGAACATCTCCCCGCCGACAAAAAACGTCGGCGCACCGAAAATCCCCTTGTTGATGGCCCGTTCGGTCTGCTCGCGCAAGCGGAGCTTGTTCGCGTCGCTTTGCGCGGCGTCGATCACGCTCTGCGCCGGTAAGCCAAGCGAGTCGAGCGCGTGACTGACGACATCGATTGAACCGATGTCGCGGTCGTCGACGAAATTCAACTGCATGATCTTGCGGCACCAGGCACCGATCCACGGCTCGTTCGCACCCAGCAGCGCGACACGCATCGCGAGAAGCGCCGCGCGCGGAAACGTGCTGGGGCGCGTGAGCGCAATGCCGTATTTGCGGCATTGACGCTCCATGTCTTTCCACACGTACGCGCCTTTTTCTTTCTGCAGTACGAAGGGCGAGTTGTCGAAACCGAGCTGGCGAAATACCGGACCGAGCAGAAACGGCCGCCAGACGATCGTCACGTTGCGCGCGGCCGCCAACGCTTCGATCCGCATCATGCTCAGATAGCTGTAGTTGCTGCCGAAGTCGAACCAGAACTCGATTGCGCGCGCCGTCGAAGTTGCGTCTTCAATCATCGCTGTCTCCTGAATCGGGCGAGCCATGGCATCGTCGCCTTGCAATGCTTAACAGTCGCGTCGTTGGGTCGCTGATCCTGCTGGCGCCGTCCTGAACTCGCGCTTCCGGACTCAGCGTGTTTGCACTGCCACGCGCAGGCCGAGCGAAATGAACAGCACACCGATGAGCTTGTTCTGCCAGCGCGTCAACCACGTCAAACGCTTCACGAGTTTGCCCAGCGGCCGCATCGTCAGGACGATCAGCGTCGTATAAAGCGCGCTCATGGCAACGAAAATCAGCCCGAGTGTCGCGAACTGCAGAAACGTCGAGCCATGTTCGGGGCGCACGAACTGCGGCAGAAACGCAAGGAAAAACAGCGCGGTCTTCGGGTTCAGCACTTCGGCGGGAATCGCCTGCAAGAACGCCTTCGAACCCGACACCGGCGCGACGACCGGCAGGTGCGCACTCGCCTGCTTTTCGCGCAACGCGCGAATGCCCAGATAGACGAGATACGCTGCACCGACGAATTTCACCGCATTGAAGGCCAGCGCGGACGTCATCAGCAGCGCGGAGAGGCCAACCGCGGCGCCCAGCGTATGCACGAAATCGCCAGTTGCGATACCGAGACCGGTCAGAATGCCGGCTTTACGTCCGCCGTGCATGGTGCGTGTCAAAACTAGCAGCACGGCCGGGCCTGGAATCAGAAAGAGCCCGAGCACGACGGCAACGAACGTCCCCAACGTGGATAGGTCAAGCATGTCGTCTCCTTGCGACGCGCGGGATCGAAGCTATGGGTGCGTTCAGCGGACCATTGTAGACGAATGCACGAAACCTCCCTGCGCACGCCCCGCGCACGGACGCTCCATTACAATGACCGGCACCGCGCCGCGAACCACCACCATGACGCATCGCCTGGGTTCCGCTCTACCTGCGATAATGACGAAACCAAACATTAGCGCGTTCCCGAAATGCCCAGGATCATCCGCTTCGCCATAGCCGGCGTCGTCGCCACCTGCACGCATCTGTGCGTCGCCTGGCTGGTTTTCAGTCGGCTCATTGCAGATTCAGCAATTGCCAATCTCGCCGGATTTGTTCTTGCCAATGTCGTTTCATTCCTGCTACAAACACTCTGGAGTTTTTCGAGCAGGCCAACGTTCTCGAATTTTTCCCGCTTCTGCGTCGTCTCCTGCGCGGGCTTCGGTGTTTCAGCACCCGTGCCGCTGCTAGTAGGTCGACAGCATCTCTGGGCGCCCACGCTGATCGTCGTGTGCTGCATTCCAGTATGCTCATATATTGCTCACGCGCGGTGGACCTATCGGATGGAAGGCTGACGCGGAAGTCATTGCCGCCCTGACCTGCGCACAGCACCCGAACGTTACACAACAACCATGACTACACAAGAGACGCGCAGGAAGGTAACGTCCACTTTCCAGTTCCTGCTGGTTTTCGTGCCGGGCTTCTTGCTCAGCATACAATTCATCCCCCTCGCCATCAGCCTCGCCGCACGCGACATAATCGGCATCCGCAATGCGCCGGCCGTCGGGTTCGACTTCGGGATTTTCTGGGCTGCAGCCCGTGTCGAGCTGGCGCACGGCGCGGCAGCGGTATTCTCACCTCGCTGGATGCAACCGCTAGAAGCCATGGTGCGCTCCTCGTCGCACTATGATTCCTGCCCTTATCCGCCGACGTTCCTGCTCGCCATTCGGCCACTGGGCTATTTGAGTTATCCGTGCGCCCTCGTCCTGTTCCTGGCACTCGGCATAGGTGTTTATTGCACTATCGCATTACGCATCGGCCGCCGCCTGGAACAAACACAGCGCCAGTCCATCTTGATCGCCGCGCTTGGCGGGATGCCGTTGGCTATCTTTGCGGGACAGAATACCCTCTTCACCGCCGCCGCCGCTGCCGCGGCGCTGGTACTGATGGACGGGGCGCCGATTTGCGCGGGTGCTTGCCTCGCCGTGCTCCTAGTCAAGCCGCAACTGGGTGTGCTCTTCCCGATCGCCCTCATTTGCGGACGCCGCTGGAAGATGTTGCTCGCCACTATTTTCTTTTGCTCGGTATTTATGCTGTCGAGTATCGCGATACTAGGAATTGAGGCATGGTCTTCGTTTTTCTCGTACCTTCCCGTATTCAGACAAGCCGTCCTGCTGGATGGCCGGGATCATTGGTTCGGGATGCCAACATTATTCGCCGCCGCCAGACTCGCCGGTGCGCCCGTGGCAGTGGCTTACGCCGTTCAGGCGCTAGCGGCCATTCCCGCCGTGCTTGCCGTTGCCTATCTTTGGCTCGTGAGCGCACGGTACGAATTGAGGGCTGCAGCCTTGCTCGTCGCCAGCCTGCTCGTACAACCCTATTTGATGACCTACGATCTCGCGTGGCTCGGCTTTCCGGCGGCGATTCTAATACGCGATGCGGTAGCGGGCGGGCTAACGCGCTTGGACCGGCTCGCGCTTGGCGCGGTATGGTCAATGCCGGTATACGAGCTGATTGGCGCTACTTCTCGGTTGCCATTTCATCTGGCACCCGTCGCAATGATCCTGATGCTGACGGCGATCGTGCGACGGCATCGGACCTCGTATCGCCCCACGCAACGTCTTTCCGGGCTGGCGGATGAGCGCTCCGACCGTCTCGTCGAAACGTGCGGCTGATGCGCTTTTTCCGTTGGAATCCGTGTGCACCCTCGACGAGACGCGCATCACGCACCGTTTGCGCAGCGCAATAACGTTGGCGAACGAGGTAAATCGGCCGTTGTTTCGACTCGTCATAAATCCGGCCGATGTATTCACCAATCACGCCGATACCGACGAATTGGATTCCACCTATGAACAGCACTGCCGAAAACAGCGATGCATAACCGGGTACGGGATTGCCGAACAGCAACGTGCGCACGACCATGAACCCTCCGTATAAAAACGCGAGCATGGCAATCAATGCCCCGACGTAAGTCCAGGCACGTAGCGGAATCGTACTGAAGCCGGTAATGCCTTCGATCGCGTAGTTCCATAGGCGCCAACCCGAGAAACTCGAACGGCCCGCACTGCGCTGTGCTCTCTCGTAGTGGAGCGTTACGGCGGGAAAGCCTACCCACGCGAAGAGCCCTTTCATGAATCGACGCCGCTCCGGCAACCGACGCAGCGCTTCGACTACCTGTCGGTCCATCAACCTGAAGTCACCGACATTCGGGGGGATCTTCACATTCGACAGGGCATTGTGAACGCGATAGAAGAGACTGGCCGTCACGCGCTTCGCAAACGAATCGCAACTGCGGTGGGCGCGACGCGCCAGTACGACCGGCGCACCGTCCTGCCAGCATTGGATCATGTCGGGAATCAACTCCGGCGGATCCTGCAGATCGGCATCAATGACGATAACGGCATCGCCTCGCGCCTCGTCGAGTCCGGCCGTTAGCGCCGCCTCCTTGCCGAAATTACGCGTCAGGTCGAGCACGCGGATGCGCGCGTCCTCGGCGGCAGCCGCGAGCAACTGGTCGAGCGTGCCGTCCTGGCTGCCGTCGTTGATGCAAACGATTTCGAAATGAAACGCATGAAGAGGGGCGATGACGTTTCGTATTTGCGTGAAGAACAGATTGACCGCATCGCGCTCGTTATGAAACGGCGCGATGATCGAAATCAGCGGAACCCGCGGTCGCTTCGACAGATCTCGGATGTTGACGGAGGACATCGTGTTCATCAGCAGATCCCCTTAACGAACGCGACACTGCTGCCCCCATTCACGCCGCGCCTCTCTTTGCTTACGCGCGTGACGAGCACCGCGAGGGTGAGTAGCGTAAGGATGGGCAGGAACTGGAAATGAACGCGGGGTACGACCAGTAGCCCCATTAGCGGAGCGAACCCGAGCAGTATTAGCCCCTCCCGCTCGTAACGCCGGAAACCGTGAGCCGACCCGAACCGGCCATACCAGGCAATGACGAGGCCATACCAGGTCAGGTCGTAATCGTAAAGGTATGGAGTGAAGGCCAGCGTCGCGCAGACGAGCGTCGCCGCGCGCAATTCGTGGGCGGCCGGCCGGGACCAAACGTAGACAACCGAAGCGACGGCCAAGCTCGCTGAAGCTGCCTGCAAGGCATAGGCGGCGGCGGCGGGCATGGACAACTGCCTTGCCAGCGCAAAAAACGTGGGAATGCGAGGCAGCAGCTTGCTGTCGGAAATGACGATGCCCTGGATTTCCCCCATGCTATGCACGAAAGCGGCGAGTGTTTCCACACCGAACAATCCAACCGATATCGCGCTCAGCACGGCTGCGATCGATCCGGTTACCACCAGAGTTCTCCACGAGCGCGAGCAGATCAGTGCAAGCGGAATCAGTACGGCGAGATGCGGCTTGATGCACAGCAGTCCTAGCGAAACGCCTGCCCAGACCGAACGCCGCGGCAATAGTGCGAGTCCGGATCCCATAAGTGAGGCGGTCAGCAGGCCGTTCTGTCCCGACAGTGCCGAAATGATCACTCCTGGGAAAGCCAGTGCGAGCAAGGCCGAAATCTTGCCCGGCACGATCGAGTTGATGGCTACGACGAACGCTATGAGCGTCAGTCCAAAAAAGAGCCAGGCCGAAGGCTCGTAAGGAAGCAGCGCTGCAGGGTAGAGAAACAACAGGAATGTCGGCGGATACAACCAGGGCAAGGTGCCCTTCAGATCAGGTAGCACAGCTTTTTCCACGGCTCCCAGCAGCTTCGCGCTGTACACATGGGCGGCGTGTCCTTGCAGCGCCAGATGGGAAGCACTCCAGAACGCGATGTAGTCTCGCGCATTGTTGCCGAAAGACAACTGGTGCCGCCAGTTTTCGCGAAACACTTGCACTGCTGGCACAAGGACGTAAATCAGCAGCAATGCGCCTGCGTAGACGTATAGACGTTGCCGTGTCAGCCAATGCGACCGCTGGCTCGCGCGGTCGCTTGCATTCCTTTTCGGGACCGCGAGTTCTTCGATCGATGCATTGTCCGATATCGTCATTGCTGGAGCCTCAGAATGCCGATGTTCGATGCGATCTGCTGGAAGACCGAATTTAGCGCCGAGTTGCTGGATGCGGTGTAGTAGTCGCCTGGCGACGCGCACGACTGCAACCCTGTATTGGCCGCGGCCCCCGATCCGAACGCGATCGTATAGATCGTGATGCCTGCGTTTTTGATCGCGGTGCAGACCCCCACCTGATAGGAGTTGATGTCGTTCAGGTTGATCGTGCCGCTCGCCAGCGTGCCGCTGCTGTAATCCGTGCTCGCCACGGATGGAGCGTGAAGGCTATTCGTGCCGACTCCGGACAACCCGTTGAAATGCGTGACCTCCTGGCCCGGAACGTAGCTCGCACTGACGTCGTTCTGCCCGTCCGTCATCAGGATCAGCACGCGCTGCAGGCCCATCGTGCTCTCCGATAACGGCAGAGGGGTGGTGATGGTCGAACGTTGCTTCCAGGTGCCGGCCCAGCTCGAAGACAGCATGCGCCATCCCCACGATAACCCGAGCGGAATGATCGTACTACCCGCTGGCTGCATCGCGGCGATTGCATTGGTCAGTTGCGTCTGGTCGTTGGTCAGGAACGTCACTGGCGTACCAATGCACAGATTGTTCTGGTTCAACGTATAAGCGCTATTGGTCGACGTTTGGTCCCATTGGCTGACCGGAAGTGTCGAACTGGTCGTGGTGCACGTGCCTTCTGATCCGGATCCGACTGTCGAGGGAACCCCCGAGATCGTGGAAGTCGTGCAGGTTGTCTGCTGTTTCGACTTCGTTTTGGTATAGACCGTGAGCCCCGTGGACGGCACGTTGTAGTAGTAAGGCGTGAACTGCAAATAGGGCGACGTCGACGACGCCGTCGTCGAGGACGGCGAATAGGCTGCCGCGGCCAGATTACCGCTGCTGTCCCGCGGCTCTGCGGCGCAACCGCCCCACCCGCTACCACTCCACGCCCACGTCGAACCCGACAGGCTAACCGTCGGCGTACCGCTCATCGACACGCCGGTCGAGTTGTAGCTGAACGTCTGCTTGAGCCACGTCCCCGTACTCAGCGATGCGGAAATCGTCGCGCTGTTCGCTCCCTGCCATGACGGGGTCTTGCCGACGTTAACCGTGCTGGCAAATGGCACGATTCCGATGTAGTACTGCGACGATCCCGACTGGCCGAACAGTTGTGTCAACAGGTTATTGGCTGCAGTCTTCAGTCCATAAATCTTTTCCTGCGAGAGGGTGCTCGCGCTACCGCCGCTTGGCGTCTGGGCCATCGACCCCGTGTTGTCCAGCACCAGCGCCAGTTCCAGTTCAGTTTGCGGATTACGCGCTACCTCGTTTGAAGCGGCGACCTGCATGTCGTTGCTACCCGTCGACCCGGTGCTGGTGCCGGTGTTCTTCGATGCCAGGAACGCCGGCATCATCAACGGCAATTCGCCCGTCGCGGAAAGCTGCACCAGTTGGCCACCGCCGTTGCTGCTTGGGTTATTCGCGCAGGTCGCATTGAAATTGCTGCTCGAAAGCAGCAGATCGAGATAGCCGTCCGGCATGTTCGTGCTGTAATACTTGAGCGCATCGTTCTTCCACGCGGCGAGGGTCGTCGGACAGGCCGTGCTCGCATAGTGGCCCATGTCCATCGAAGCCGAAAGATTCGCCACGTCGAGTGCGGACTGCATACGAGCCTGCGAAATTGCGTAGCGTCCCAGGTCGATCGATATCGACAACGCACCGAGCATCATGCTGGCGCTGACGGCGAACATCAGCGAAACCGCTCCGCGATCTGCGCCGGCAAAAAATTCGCGGCATCGCGCGAACACGGCGGCATCGCGCAGGCGAGCGGTACAAACAGCGGTAGCTAGATTCATGATTGTCCCCGGTACCTCGCGCGAGCGCTGGCTTATCGAAGGTGGCACCTGTCAGGAGCCCACGATGATCGTCGAGCCCGGACAGCCTGCCGACAAACCACTTCCCGCTGCGACGGCAGCGCCGGTCGTGTCAATCAACGGCATCGAGGTCCAGTTCAGCACGCGCTGCCGCGCATAGATCCGCCGATAGAGCACGGTCGAACCCGGAGCGCCGGGCCAGAACGAGGAGAGCAGAGGAAACGGGTTGTAGCGGTAGAAAACCTCGACTACGAGCGCGGCGTCGCCTTGATAGAACGGCCAGGTGGACGGCAGAACATTGCTGGTCGTGACCTGGGATTTCATGGCTGAGGTCGAGTTGGCCTCGGCCTGCCAGCAGATGGTCGGCTTACCGCTGGTCAGCGACGGCGTGCCGACCACGTTCAAGCCGCAGTTGTTTTCCGAAGACGACTTGTCACAAACGGAAGTGACGATGACGTTGCCGTTCGCCGTCAGTGTATCGGGACTGGCGAGCAGGTTCGCGTCCGCCCATAACGAGCCGAGGCTGTTCGCATTGGTCGTGCCGGATTGATCCGTCACATTCTGCATCTGCCCGAGCGAATTGGCGAGCGCGAACGCCGCATGCTCCACCATGCTCACTGCGCGCAGGTACAGATACACCTCGGTGAAGCCGAATAGCATGAACATCATCACCGGCACGATGATGACCACTTCGAGCGCCGCCACCCCGCGTGAGCGGCGCCGTGCGAGCCCGTTTCTCCGGGCACTCGTTAACTTGTGCATTCTTCGTTCTGGACAATGTAGTTGCGCTGGAAATTCAGCGTGGGCATGCCGAACCACGATGCCAGCCCTGTAAAGGCCGGCATGGTGACCTGAATGGTGTACATCTCCACGTCGCCGCAGTTGCCCGGCCCGTTGGCCGCTTTGTAGGTGGATGAACCGAAGTTGCTGAAGGCCACGTAGTCGAGTTGGGTCACCGTCACGGTCGCGCCAACGTTCTTCCACGTCCCCAGGTACTGCGTCGCGATCTGCTCCGCCTGCGTCGCGCGCGTGCCAGTGGCAGGCGCGGTCATCGTCAGTCCGGCTCGCGAAGCCGCTTGGGCCGCGATCTGCACGGTCACGTCGACGGTCATATCGAGCGCGAACTCGATCGTAGCGATGAACAGAAAAAATATGGGCAGCGAGGCGAGCGCGAATTCGATCGCGCTTGCACCGCGCTCGTCCCGCGGCAAAGTCCGCAGACGCCGCCAGGCAGAGAGGCAGGGCCAGGAGCGGACAGATCGCTTCATTGCGCCTTTTTCTCCGTCGCGAGGGAGGTTCTGCCCGGGCCCGCCGGATTGCCTTGCACTTCGGCCAGACGCATGCGCTGCATCGCGTAATAGCGGAGATTGTCCTGTGTTGATTTTTTCGGCAGATCGGCGTCCAGAATTTTCTCGGCAGCTTCGTTGTTGCCGAGCATGCCGTAGGCCATCGCGAGATTCTGGCGCGCCTCGGCCGGAGCGGCGGGAAAACGTGTGACGTCGAGCAGCACGTTCGCACCCTCGCGCGGCTTGCCCGCCACCACCAGAGAGAGCCCCAGATCGGTCTGCAGTCGCGGGTCACCTGGATTGTCGAGCAGTGCGTTGCGCAAGACCGCCTGGGCTTCGTCGTGGTGTCCCTGCATGTCGAGCGCGGTTCCGAGCCCCGCTGCCGCCATCGGATCATTCGGCGACTGCGCGAGCACGCGCCGGTAATCTGCGACGGCATCGCCCAGCCGTCGTTGCCGGATGGCCACGCGAGCATTGCCCGTCATGGCCGGCAGCGCGTTCGGATCGAGCGACAACGCCTTGTTGTAGTAGACATTCGCTCGCGTATAGTCGCCCTGCGCATACAGCGTATCGCCCAGGCCCGTCAGGCCCGGCACGGAATCCGGATTGGACTGGACGATCTGCATGTAAATGGTGGTGGCCAGATCGACATTGCCCGACTCCAGCGCGGCCTCTGCCACATGCAGTTCCCCTTTGAGGCTCAGCGTAGCCGGGCTGGAAACGGGCGCAACCGGCCCGAAACTTTGCTTGACCGTGGTCGTGCAGGCCGCCAGTATCAGCAGCGACACGGCGGCACCAAGCCTGCACGCCGCGGCGCCGGAAATCAAAGCGGCTGGAAGTGAGCGAGTGAGTTTCATGTCAAGTGCTTGAGTGAAGTGGCGAGTTGCATGATGGCCGGCCCGGCGGAAATTGCGACCACGGCCGGTAGGATGAACAGCATCATCGGCACGACCATCTTCGGCGCGAGCTTGGCTGCGGTTTCCTCGATACGCACGATATGGGCGGTACGCTCGATGCGCGAGAGCGTGCGCAGTGCCTGCGAAATGGGCGTGCCATAGCGCATCGATTGGGTCAGCGTCGAGATCAGCGCGCGTACCGGCGGCACGTCGACACGGTCGGCCATGGCTTGAAGCGCGCGCGCGCCGTCGCCGGAAAGATGCAGTTCGTCGGCGGTCAGCGCGAGTTCCGATGCCAGCGCCGGGCAGATCAGCGCCATCTCCTGGGCGACGCGACGCAGCGCTACACCGAGGCTATTGCCCGCATTGGTGCAAATGACGAACAGATCGAGCGCGTCAGGAAAATACGCGAGGATCTGCTTTCGCCGCCGGCGCGCGTACATGTCCAGCGCGTATTCCGGCACGATCATCCCGAACACGAATGCCGCCAACATCATCAGCACGCGGATCGCCACGACATGGCCGAGCGCGAACAGATCGGCTACCCACAGCACAACCAACGCGGCCCACAGCACGCCGGAGACGAATTTCAGTGCGATCAGGGTCGGCACGGCATTGGGACCGCGAAAACCCGCCTTGACCAGATCCCGTGCCAGCTTCAGCCGCTGATCGGACGTGAAGAGCGGCATGCGTTCACCGAACCGGATCAATGACGCCACGACACGGCGGACGAACACGAAGCCATTTTTCGACGGGTCGTTGCCCGAGGAAGCGGCTCCCGTAGCAGCGCCCACACTCACCTCGCGTACCCGTTCCGCAATCCGGCCTCGATACCCGCCCCGGTTAAACGCCCACCACAGGACGAGCGCACCCAGCAGCAGCAGCAGCATCAACAGATTGGCCAGCTGATCAATACGCATCGTGCTCATCGCGAGGTATCCAGGTTGGCGATCTTGTTGATGACTGCAACGCCCGCGACGATCGCCGTCACGGCGAAGGTCAGAATGGAATGGCCGGTCGGCGTGGTGAACAGCAGCATGATGTAGGCGCGATTCAACATGTACAGCGACACCACGATGAGAACGGGAATGGCTGCCAGGATCTTGACCGTGATCCGCGTCTCCGCCGTCAACGCTTTGGTCTTCTGACGAATTTCGCGGCGGGCACGCACTATCCCAGCCAGGTTCTCGAGCGTTTCGCCCAGTTGTCCGCCCGTTTCGCGCTGCAGCAGCAAGCACACGCAAAAAAAGGAAAAATCGGCCACGTGAACGCGATGTACCGCCGCGCTCAGCACTTCCCCCAGATCCATCCCGAGCTGGAGCGAATCGCCAATGCGCTTGAACTCGCCGGCCAGTGGCTGTGTTGACTCCTGAGCCACCATGGGCAATACCTTGACCACGGGAATCCCGGCGCGCACCGCACGCACGATCATGTCGATCGCATCCGGCAACGCTGCCAGAAAGCCTTCACGGAAACGGTCGACGAACATCTGGTAGATGCGCTGCGCGGCGAACACAGGCAACGCGAGCGCAAGCAGGATCTGGACAATGGCTGGTGTCGACGTGAACCGCGGGATCGCCAGTGCCACACCCAATGCGACGATGCTGCCGGCTATCACGACTGGCAGCCCGCGCGGCGCGACCGTGCGCAAGCGGTCGCGCCGCGCACGAAGCCACGCGATCACGATATGTGTCTCTTCAGCGTGGCCTAACGCATGCCCTTTGATAATCGCTTGTACGTCGCTCGAAGCCGTCGCGCCAAACGCTGTTTCCGCAGGCATCGCCGCGATGCGTGCGCGGATCAACGCATCGGGGCGCTGATTGCGCAGGTCCTGCCAGACCATATGCATGATGCCGATGATCACCGCACAGAGGAAAGCGGCGATCGTGGCGAGGTTGACGATCGCGCTCACGCAACGGCCTCCAGCAAGGCTTCCTCGAGGCCGTAGTAAGAGGCCCGCTCGGTGAATGCCGGCCGCAGGTGTCCGTTTTCGAAGTTGCCCTTCACCTCTGCTTCGTAGGCTGTGACGTCGTAACGGAAGGCGAACAGATCCTGAGTGATGATCACGTCGCCCTCCATACCCGCAACCTCGGTCACGCGTGTCAACCGGCGGATACCGTCGCGCATCCGCTCGACCTGGACGATCAGGTGCAGCGCGCTTGCGATCTGCCGCCGGATCGACATCAACGGGAGATTGCCGTTGGCAATCGTCACCATGCTTTCGAGCCGGGTCAGGCTATCGCGCGGCGTATTGGCGTGGATCGTGGTCATCGAACCATCGTGACCCGTGTTCATCGCCTGAAGCACATCGAAAGCTTCCTCGCCGCGCGTTTCGCCGAGGATGATGCGGTCGGGGCGCATCCGCAGCGCGTTCTTCACCAGATCGCGCTGATCGACGCCACCCATCCCCTCGGTGTTTTCGGGGCGCGTCTCGAGGCTGACCACGTGAGGCTGCTGCAATTGAAGTTCCGCCGCGTCCTCGATCGTTACGATGCGCTCGCCGTGATTGATGAAATGCGATAGCGCATTGAGCAACGTGGTCTTGCCGGAACCCGTGCCGCCCGAGACCAGCACGTTCAGGCGGCAGGTCACCGCGATCTTCAGCACGTGCGCCATGGCGAGGGACATGTTGCCCTGATTGACCATGTGCTGGAGGGTGAGCTTGCGCTTGGAAAATTTACGAATGGAGATCGCGGGCCCGCGCAATGCGAGCGGCGGCAGTACCACGTTGACCCGGCTGCCGTCCGGCAACCGGGCATCCACCATCGGGCTGCTCTCGTCGACGCGTCGGCCAATCGCCGCCGCGATGCGCTGCGCCACGGTGGTCACGTGCGCATTGTCGCGGAACCTGTACGGTGTGATTTCCAGCTTACCGCGCCGTTCGATGTAGACCTGATCGGGGCCGTTGACGAGGATATCGGTCACCGTCTCATCGGCGAACAGCGGCTCGATCGGCCCTAGTCCGAACATGTCGTTGAGCAGTTCCTCGACGATCTGCCCTTGTTCGGAAAGCGGAATGTTCAGGCGCTCGCGCTCGATGATCGCGGCAACCAACGGCTCGAGTTCGGGCTTGAGTTGCTCACGGCTATAACTGAGCACCAAAGAGGCATTCATGGTCGACAGCACGGCATTGCGCACCGTCCTGTACGTTTCCGAGCGCACGAGCGACGTGTCGGAAGCTGCATTCGTGTCGTTCTGAACCAAGGCGGCGAGAGACCGCCGCAACGCGTTCTCGTCGATCTGCGCCTTGGGTTCGAGCGTTTCGATATCGCCCTCGGTGGGCGCGGGGGCCGGTTCGGCGATGCGTTTTTGACCAAATTGCATCACTTCCTCGACTTGAGTCGTTGCCACAGGCCCGATTGCACAACCGTGTTCTGGTTGTTGCCGGTCAGATCGCCGGACAGATGCATGATGATCTGCTCGAACGCTTCGGTCTTGCCGGCGGCTACCGGCGCGCCGACATTCTCGGCAATCGCGAGCGCGCGGCGTTCGAACGGCACCTCGGCCAGCACAGCCCGGCCAATGGACGCCTCGAAGTCGCCCGGCTCGACCTTGCCCGCTGTCGCCATGTTCGGATTGTTTAGCAATACAGACGTAACGGGACTGTCGCTACTGCAGGTTTCGATATACCGGATCAGCCGGCTGGTCTCATGGACTGCATGGACCGACCGGTCCGCCACCACGTAGCTTCGCCCGGCGCGGCGGAACGCCTCGTGGGCCAGCGGATCGGCGCGCTCGCCGATATCAAGGAATACGTAGTGGAAACTCGACACCAATATATCCAGCACTTTCTCTAGCGCGCCCTCCCCGAACGGGCGCTCGTCGTTCCATCCCATTTGCGCGGACAACATCAGTAGCCGCGAACTCTCCACGGACTGCATCGCACGCTCGAGATAGGCGGGGTCGAGCCGATTGACGTTCTGCAGCACATCGAGCAGACCGTTATTGCTCCTCAGGCCAACCATGCTTGGGGCAGCCCCACCGTGCAGGTTCAGGTCCAGATACACCACGCGACGTCGCGAGCGGGCCAGGTTGCGAGCGAGGTTGATCGCGATCGTGGTCGTGCCTACCCCACCGCGCGCGCCAACGAACGCGAGCACCTTGCCAGCCCGTGCTTGCGACACCGGCATCGCGCGGCCCTCGCGCAGGTTCAGCGTGCGCTTGAGCAGTCCGACCGTCAGCGGCTTGACCAGATATTCGCCCACGCCGATGCCGAGCAGGCTACGGTACAAGCCGACATCGTTGCGCTCGCCCAGCGCGATCACCTGCACCGACGGCTCGCAGACGCTGGCGAGCCGAGCCAGATCCGAAAGCGGCATTTCGGAGCTTTGCAGATCGACGAGCAGCAGTTTCGGCGAGTGCTCCATGCTGGACAGGCGAGCGATGGCTTCCTCGATGCCGCCCTCCGCGATGTAGGTATGCGGCAGGGCCTCGTCCAGAACGAAGCTTTTCAGTACCTGCTCGGACTCGCGGTCGGCGACGAAGGCGACGAAGTCGGCGGCAACCCCGTCGGACCTGGCGGGCTTGATGAGGGATCCAATCATGCTCATGTGAAATCCGGGGGCGAAGTGGGTTGGGTCCTGTCGTTACTTCGCGTTGCGCGAAGATTGCTTGTCGAGCGGCGTGACCTTGTCCTGCTCGTAGCGGCGCATCGCATCGGCTGCCACGGCCGCATCGGCCGGCCCCATGGGTCCAGGCTGCTCCAGATCGCGTGGATGCGCGATCTGCGCGGCCAGGTTGGTGTAGGTCGCGCACCCCCATGCCACCGAGGGCTGCCGCAGGCCGCCGTCGGTCAGCCCGGATGGCACGGCGAGCTGCCTGCAATCCGGCGGCACGACCTGGCCATCGTCGTGGCGGATGACCGAGGCATCGGGCATATCGAACGGCGGCTGGAAACACCCGCCCAGCAGCGTGACGAGCAGACCGAGCGGAGCAAACAGCATCCTGAATCGCGTTGTCATGGTCGTTCCGATCAATAGATGTATCCGGCCCGGCCCACCAGACGCGGCTGGGTGTCGGCGTCCGCGACGGGCGCCTTGGCGCCCGCCGAACCATAGGTGTGCTGGAAGCTGTACTCGAGGTCACCCACTGGCTGCATAACCGAATCCAGCGGGGTACGCAGTTTGTCCGGACTGACCGGCTCGACCAGATACGGCGTCACGATGATGACCAGTTCGGACTTGTTGTTCTGGTAGTTGCTCGACGAAAACAGCTTGCCGAGTACCGGGATCGAGCCGAGGCCGGGTATCTGCGAAATGGTGTTGCTCGTATTGTTCTGCAGCAAACCCGCGATGGCGAAGCTCTGACCGCTGCCGAGTTCGACCGTGGTATTCGCGCTGCGCACGCTTAGGCCCGGGATCGTGATGCCGCCAGTGGTAACGCTGACCGACGAGTCGATCTGGCTCACTTCAGGCCGGACCTTGAGGCTGATCCGATTGTCGTTGAGCACGGTCGGCGTGAAGTCCAGCTTCACACCGAACTGCTTGAACTCGACATCGATCGCGCCGTTGGTCTGCGAAACCGGAATCGGAAACTCCCCGCCCGCGAGAAAACTGGCGGTCTGACCAGACAACGCCACGAGATTCGGCTCGGCCAGCATCGTCAGCAATCCTTCCTGATGGAGCGCGTCCAGCAGCATCTGGATGTTCCAGTGGCTCGTCGCGAAACCGGTCAGCAGAGAAAACGCACCGTTCGTCGCCAGATTGACCGGCGAACCGCCGTTGCTACTCGAGCCAGTCGTATTGAGAATGCCGCGACCGTTAAACAGCCCCGTCTGCCAATTGCCAGGGAGGCCGAGCGATTGCCAGTTCACGCCTAGTTGCTGGGTGACGGTACGGTCGACTTCGGAAATGCGCACGCGTAGTTGCACCTGCAACGGATGCGCGATCGTCATGCGATTCACGAGCACCTGCTTTTCCGCCAGGTACGGCGTAATCATCTGCACCACGGCATCCGCGACATCCGATCCCGACACTTCGCCCGAGACCTGCAGCGATCCTGGCCCGGCGTTGAGCCGCAGATTAGCGTCCGGGAAGCGCGCTGCCATCATGCGGCGCAGCGTGTCCAGATCGGCGCCGACCACAACGCTGCGCTTGAGCAACTGCACGCCGTTCGCCGTCAGCGCGAACAGGGTTGTCGTGCCGGCCTTCTTGCCGAGTAGCACCAGTACGCGCGGCGTCGGCATGTGTACGTCGGCCACCTCCGGATCGGCCACGAATACCGAACTGGCATCCTGATTGAGACGCACGAGCACCTCCTGGCCAGCTGTCACGCTCACGCTGCCGCCGGCGTCGGCATGCTCACTCGCGCGGATCGGTACGGGCTTCTGTGCCATATATGTCGGTGGAAGCTTTCTCAGCTGCGCTTGCGCTCCGACAGCCATTCCCAGCCCGACGGCGAACACCACCGCGCGTGCGACCTTGGGCCATTTCCCTGGCGCTACCCCGGTCAGATAAATTGGTTTCATATTTCTTATTGCGGCATGGGCTGGGTCGGAAGCGGAGGTACATGACCACCGCCCGGTAACGGCACGCTCGAATCCTCGGCCAGATTTTTTTGCGAACCGCGATAAACCATCACGCTATGGCCTAGGACGGCACTCTGCGGCTTATTGCTCGCCGGTCGTGGCAGCTCGCGCACAGCACGCGAAATATCGCCGGCCCAGACGGGTCCGGGCGGTGCGGAAGCCGCGTCGGCGGAATCGGCGCCAGGATCGCGGCTAGCCACGGCAAAGCTGCGCAGGGCAAGCGACAAGCTACCGAGCCGCGCCGCCACGGACACCACCTCTGCCCTCTCCGGTGAGACTTCCAGCGTGACGGTGCGCGCCCGGTTGCCCGAATCGGACGGATTGCCGTCGGCCTTCGGACGCTGAATGACCGAGCCGACGGCCAGCACGCGCACGTGCTGAACGATGGTTTCGCTCGCCACCGCTAGCACCGGCTCGTCGGTACGGTTGCTCATCTGTTGGGTCAGCAACAGGTCCACGTAGTCGCCCGGCTCAATCAGACCGGCATTGCCCGAGACATCGTCGATCGCAACCGACACCGCCCGCATGCCCGGTTTCAGCGTAGCGGCCAGAAAACCCGGCGCGCCCGGAGGGATGACCTCATCCGCCAGGACCGCCTGGCCAGTCGACACGGCTTGACGTAACAGCGCGCCTTTCAGTTCGACTGTATTCGCCGTATCGCCGTCGATCACCGCGCCGGCCGGCACGCTCGCCGCCGGCGTGTCCTTCCAGGCGAGATCGGCCTCTCGCAGCAGCAGGCCGGCGGGAAGATCGGCGGCCGCCACGCGGACCCGTTTCATGGCTGGAGGCTGAACGTGCTGCGCCGTCGCGGTTTGGACAACGAAACGCACGATCACCGCCACAAGCAGTGCGCCCAGCAGAAGAGCTGCCAGCTTTATGATCTTGGACATATAGGCAGAGGCCGAAGTCGTTTTCTAGTGCTTCACAAAGTGCGTTATCGCCCAAGGCAACCAGAGCGGTAACAGAATTGCCGCGCTGCCACCCGCAGCAAGCGCGACCCCGTACGGCACCCCGCGCCGACAGGAAAAGAATGCAAGACCGCGCATTGGTCCGAAGCACGCAGCGGGATCGAGCCGACGTGTCGCGAGGCCAAGCAGTGCAACGAGCAATCCGGTCAAAGCGACCAGCATCAGCGTCGACGTCGCGACCAGCAGGTTGCTACCGACCCATAGGCCGATGGCTGCAACCAGCTTGACGTCTCCGCCGCCCAGCATGTTCATCAGGTAGAGTCCAACGCACAGCACACCTACTACAGCCGCAACCAGCACATGCTCCCCGGTCGCAGACAACGACATTTGCGCGAGCACCGCATCGGCAAAGAACAGAATGGCGACCGCCAGTACGCCCTTGTTGGGCAAACGGCGGTCGCGTACATCCATCACTGCAAGCCACCCCAGCGTTCCCACCGCCGCCAGCCGGACCACGAGTGAAAGCACGGACATCGCCACCTCTCATTGAACTCGCGAAACGCGGGTGAATTCGGGGGGGGGGGGAACCTTAATTTAATTAGGTGGTTGCGCTAACAATCGTGCTGCTCAGATTCTGGAAGCCCGACTGAAGCCCGCTCGAAAGAAAAGCGACGCCGGCGACGACTGCCGCCACGATGATCCCTGCCAGAATTGCGTACTCCAGCGCGGTCACGCCGCGCTCGTCGCGCGCGAACTTTTTGACGAATTGCCGAATTTTCATATAGCCCCCTCAAAAATACTGTTGGTCAATAGCCAAGATTTTCCGGTCGTTGCGGACCAGCACTTATCGTAGCCGCGCGAACTGGATACCCCGGGCGGAAAAGACGGGAAAAACCCGCTCAATTCGGCTCATGGAATGCAACCAGGATTGAGTAAGATCCTTACCGTCTCATCTTTTAACGGCAGGCATTTGGGAAACTTTACTGAATAAATGATTAGTGCATTCCCGGATTGCAAGAAGACTTGTAATTGACGCAATTATTACCGATTTTTCCGCAACGATTTGCGGCCAAACGTTTGCGCTAGCCCGTTGCAGAAAAATTAGTAGAAACACGGACATAAGATGAGCAGTCGTGCATTGACGAATCACCGAATTGTATGAAGTTATATATCTGCTCACGTGAAGCGCGTTTTATCTCGCGAGGGTCAGCGATCAAACGTTTGAGTCGAAACGTTACCGATTCAATGGGCAAAAAACTGGATAGAAGCGGATTATCAGTGCATCTCCAATCATGAAGTTAAACTCGATTTCACGAACCGTGTTTTTTGCGCAATGTTCAGCGATCAAACGTTTGCGTCAACGCGTCATGAGAATAATTGGCGGAAAATTTGATAGGAACAGATCAATGATGCATCAGCAAATTCGCAGGACGGCCACACCCGATTTTCGTGAAATGCAGCCCTTGTTTCGTACAATGATCACCAGCTTGATGCGCATGCACAATTGCCCCATCTGAGCCCGCAGTCCATATCGCACCCGATCCATCCGGGTCCACCCAAGCGGGACGAAGCCATCCCATCAACCAATTGATTTTATTGACATAACGGATCTCGACCAACGTGAGTCACACCGTCTCAACCACAGCGTCTGCAGAACTCGAGATTCGCAAGAGCCGCTTCATCGCGTACGCGATCCCGGTCGCCGACCGCGATGCCGCGATGGCCGAATTGCAGCGTCTGCGCGAACAACATCCGGCCGCGACGCATGTGTGCTGGGCGCTGCTCGCGGGCGGCCAATCCGGCATGTCCGACGACGGCGAGCCGTCCGGTACCGCTGGCCGGCCGATTCTCGAAGTGCTGCGGCATCACGATCTGGATGGCGTGCTCGCGGCCGTCGTGCGCTATTACGGCGGGGTGAAACTCGGCGCGGGCGGTCTGGTGCGCGCGTACACCGATGCGATCGCATCCGCGCTGCTCGACGCGCCGCGCGTCGAGAGGATTGCTCAGGTTTCGCTGGGCGTCGAAGTGAGTTATGCCGACGAAGCCAAAATTCGCCGATGGATGGACGCCGAAGGCTATACGCTCGTGGACAGCGCCTACGGCATGCTGGTGAAGATGACGATGCGCGTGCCCGTCAATGCGCTCGAGGACGCCAAGCGAGCGCTGATCGATATCACGCAGGGAAAGGCAGGCTTTTTCTAACCGCCTCAGGTCCTGGCCTTGCGCGGCGGAATCCCGACAACAGTGCCGACAACAGTGCGAACGCACGGTGCGCGCAACCCATTTCACATTGTTCTCATCTACTGCCCGGCCCCGATCCGAAGGTCGACGGTCCGGTTCGCTGCTACCATGCTGTTCTCCACCGGGATGACTCCACTTAAAAGGGCAATTCCTCTGACTTCGACCGCCGCTTTCTCCCGCATGGCTGCCGCGCGTTCGCCGTTGAGATCCGTCATGCTCAAGGGCTGCGGCGCCGTACTGCTGCCCACGCTGCTATCCGCGTGCTCATGGTCATGGTTCGGCCTCAACAGCAGCGCCAGCATGACGCACGCGAAAGTCCACGGCACCGGGTCGCTCAGCGTCGCCCCTGCGCGCGACTTCGCGTATCTGCCCGCGCGCGACGGTCATATTTCGCCGAACCGCATCGAAAATACCGCGATGACCGGGCTCGTGCTGAAAGACGATATCAGCCTCGTCGTGCGCGATGACGTCGTGAAAAGCCTGCGAGTGGCCGGTTTCCGAATCGACGACAACAAGCGCGTGCTCAGCGGCCGCATCGAAACATTCACGGTGGACGACACGCGCTCGCCGGCGTTGTGGACGCTGAAGATGCGCTACGTTGTCATCGATGCGGCGACCCAGAAAGTGATGTTCACGACCACACGCACCGTGAAGCAAAAGTCGCCGAAATTCACCAGCAATACGATCGCGATCGAAGACACGGTCAAGCTCAGCGTCGATGCATTGATCGACGATCCTGGCTTCATCAAGGCCGTGAACTGAATGCGCGGCCAGCCGGCTGCTTTCGATCAACGTGGCCGCGCGCCATGGCTTCATGAAGGCTTTCGTCGGCGGCACCGGCCGGCTGCTCGCCTTCGCGATGATGCTCGCGCTCGCCGCGACCGGTCTCGCCGTCGTGCTGCACGCGTCCGAATGGATCTTTCTCGCGATCAAACTCGCGGGCGCCGCATATCTGATCTGGCTCGCCATCCAGTTGTGGCGCAGCGATGCCCCCGCCATCGATACGTCGCAACCGCAGGACGCGGCACTCACGCGAATTGCACGGCAAGAGTTCTTCGTGGCCGCGGGCAATCCGAAGGCGATTCTGGTTTTCACCGCGTTTCTACCGCAATTCGTCGACGTCGCGCAGCCGATACTGCCGCAATTCGCCGCGCTCGGCGCGAGCTTTCTGGTACTCGAATGGGTCGCGATTGCACTGTATTCGTGGGCCGGCATGTATCTCGGAAAGTGGCTCATGCGCGCGAAGATCCGCCGCTGGTTCAATCGCTGTTGCGGCGGCTTTCTGGCGGCGATCGGCGTGAGTTTTCTGCTGTTTCGGCGCGGATAAGGTATGTAGGATCGCGGCCTTTTCATAACCAATCGCTAATACATCGACAGAGAAACTTTAACTATCAGCATTCGTCGCTCCACCTTATGCTCGAACCGTGACCGGCCGCGAGGTACTGCAATGCGGCATTGGGCGAACGGCTTTTTCATCGTCACGGAGCGACATCATGAAGATCTGCATCTTCGGAGCGGGAGCGATTGGCGGTTTAATGGGCGTGCAATTGGCACGCGCCGGCGCGGACGTGAGTTTCATCGCGCGCGGCCCGCATCTGGCAGCGATGCGCGAACACGGCGCGCGCCTCATCATGGATGGCGAAACATTCAGCGCGCCGGTGCGCTGCACCTCCGATCCACGTGAGCTTGGCGTCCAGGACTTCGTCATCGTCACGCTCAAGGCGCATTCGCTGCCTGGCGTGGTCGACACGATGCAACCGCTGCTCGGCAAGCACACGGCGATCGTCACCGGCGTCAACGGCATTCCATATTGGTACTTCTATCAGCACGGCGGGCGCTTTGCCGGCACTCGGCTGACGAGCGTCGACCCCGACGGTTCGCAATGGACCAAGCTCGGACCCGAGCGCGCGATTGGCTGCGTACTCTATCCGGCGGCGGAGATCGTCGAACCGGGGGTGATCAAACACGTGTACGGCAAGAAGTTTCCCATCGGCGAACCCAGTGGCGAGCGCACCCCGCGCATTGAGCAATTGCACGAGATCATGCAGGCAGCCGGCTTCGAAGCGCCGATTCGCGACAACATTCGCGACGAAATCTGGCTCAAGCTATGGGGTAATCTGTGCTTCAACCCGATTAGCGCATTGACGCATGCAACGCTCGATGTGCTCACGAGTGACCCGGGCACGCGCGCGGTCTCACGCACGATGATGCTCGAAGCGAAGCGAATCGCGGATCAGTTCGGCGTGCACTTTCGCGTCGATGTGGAAAGGCGTATTGATGGCGCGGGTGCGGTCGGTGCGCACAAGACATCAACGCTCGTCGATCTCGAGCACCGCAGGCCGATGGAAATCGATCCTTTATTGACCGTCGTGCAGGAAATGGGGCGACTCGTTGCCGAACCGACACCCACTATCGACGTCGTTCTCGCACTGATCAAATTGCGCGAGAAGATGGCTTTACAGGGCAATTGACCGAGTACTCGTCAATTCCTTTTCGTCTTGCAACACGGCCTGAAGGATCGGATGCCATGCATCCGATCCTTTTTTCGCATTGGACGTTATTGATCGATCGCCACCCACACCGCCTTCGGTTCCGTGAAGTTCTCGATCGCGACATCGCCATGCTCGCGACCGAAGCCCGAATCGCCAGCACCGCCCCACGGCAAACGCACGTCCGTATAGCCGTAGGTGTTGATCCACACCGTGCCCGCCTTCAGGTCGCGCGCCACGCGATGCACGCGGCTCAAGTCAGCGCTCCACACGCCAGCCGCGAGACTGTACGACGTGCCATTGGCGATTCGGATCGCGTCCGCTTCGTCGTTGAAACGGATCACGCTCGCCACCGGCCCGAAGATTTCTTCCTGCGAAATGCGCATTTCGTGCTCGACATTCGCGAACACGGTTGGCTCGACGAAAAAGCCGCGATCGCCGAGGCGCGCGCCACCCGTCACGAGCGAGGCACCTTCCGAGCGTCCCGTGTCGACATAGCTCAATACGGTCTTCATCTGCGCGGCCGAAATCAGCGGTCCCATCGACGTTTCGCGCAGCGACGGGTCGCCGACCTTGATCGACTTCGCGCGCGTGGCCAGGCGCTCGACCACTTCGTCATACACGTCGCGATGCGCGAGTATCCGCGACCCGGCGGAGCACACTTGCCCCGTATTGAAGAACACGCCCGACGCCGCGGCTCGCACCGCATTGTCGAGATTCGCGTCGGCAAAAATCACGTTGGCCGACTTGCCGCCGAGTTCCAGCGTCACGCGTTTGAAGTTGCCCGCCGCGCCCTGCAGGATGCCTCGTCCGACCGAAGGCGAACCGGTGAAGGTGACCTTGTCGATACCGGGATGCGAGACCATCGCGTCGCCCACCACGCTGCCTTTGCCGGTGACGATGTTGAGCACGCCCGGCGGCACGCCCGCTTCGAGCGCCAGCTCGCCGATGCGCAACGCGGTGAGCGGCGTGATCTCGGCGGGCTTGACGATCAGCGTGCAACCGCATGCGAGCGCGGGCGCGATCTTCCACATGCCGATCATCAGCGGAAAATTCCACGGCACGATTGCGGCGACCACGCCGACAGGTTCGCGCAACGTATAGGTCAATGCATCGGGACGCGTCGGCACCACCTGGCCGTTGATCTTGTCGCACCAGCCTGCGTAGTATTCGACGGTATCGATCGCGGCGGGCACGTCCTGACGCATCACCGCGCCAATCGGCTTGCCGCCGTCGAGACTCTCGAGCGCGGCGAGTTCTTCCATGTTCTCGCGCATCAGGCCCGCGAGACGTTGCAGGATGCGCCCGCGTTCGGCGGCCCGAATCGAATTCCATACTTTCAATGCGCCGCGCGCGGCGCGCACCGCGGCATCGACGTCGGCGGCGCTGCCTTGCGCCACCCGTGCGATCGGCTCCTCGGTCGCGGGGTTGATGTCGACGGAATATTCCCCGCTGCCTGGCGGCATGCGCTTGCCGTCGATCAGCAGATCATGGTGCCTGAGATCGGTCTGGATTTCCATCATGAAGCTCCTTGAGTAGGACGTTATGTGGTTGACTGACGGCGCATCGATCGAATGCCGCGCGTCGCGCAAGCTTTTTGCGTCGGCCCCTGTCTAAGGTTCCGGCAACAGGCTTTGCCGCACGGACCGCCAGTTGAAGCTTGGCGTCGCGGCTGCGGCAGGCGCTTCGTTCGCGATCGGCGAATGATCTGTCGTCGACGCAACGAACTGCGCCCACGCAGCAGCCGCATTGGGACGAAGCGAGCGATTTCTGCGGTGCACGAGTACCGTCGTCAATGCCGTTTCGGGGACCAGCGGACGACTCACCAACGAAGCGCCCGGCGAAGGCCAATGCGCATCGACAGGCAATACGCCGACACCCAGTCCCAATTCGACCATGCGCGCTACCGTCGCAACATGTCCGAGTTCCTGCAACGGCCGGCGCTTCGATCCGTTCGCGGCGAGTACCGGTGCGAGCGCGGCACGCACGCCAGTATCGGCATTCAGCGTTATCAGCGGACATTCGCGCAACGCGTGCCATCCGATGCTGTCTTGCCGCGCTAGCGGATGCGCGGATGGAAGCACCGCATGCAGTGGCGTAGTGAAAAGTACCTGAGCGTGCAGTAGAGGACTATCGACAGGTACAGTCACACAGACCGCGCCGAAATCCACCTCGCCCTGCTCGACACTGGCCAGTACGCTGCTTTGAGGTTGATCCTTGACCGATACGACCAGCTCGGGAAAAACCGACGCGCACTGCGCCAAAGCCCGCGGCACCCAGCCCGATGACAACACCGGATTACTCGCGAATAAGACGACGCCCGTGTGTCCGTCATAAGCAGCGCGCTCTTCGAGCAGCGTCAACTCGATTTCGTCGAGCAGCCGGCCAATTCTTCTCTCGAGACTCGCACCCGCATTCGTCAGTTCGACCTGGCGTGTCGTGCGATCGAACAGCTTCAATTCGACCGCGTCTTCCAGTTCACGCACGCAACGGCTCACGGCCGACTGCGTCAGATCGAACTCGCGCGCCGCGCGCGTGAAACTGCGCTCGCGCGCGACCGCGACGAATACCTTGAGTTGCTGCAGCGAAACATTCATGGCTTCGGTTCCGGGCGCGCGACGCTCACGTTATTCGCCAGACTGTTCGGGCCAGTGACTCATTCGCGACGCATTGCCATTGCCATGACCCGCGACGGCCAGCGCGCCCTGAGGTTCGTTGTGCGATTCGATCCAACGCGCGCGCATCGGCTTGAGGATGAACTTCGCGCAAATGCCGGCTGCGATCGTGATGACGGCGGCAAAGACGAAGACAAGGCTCCAGCCGCCCGTCGCCGCGAGTATGGACGCGATCGGAACCAGCAACGAGGCCGTGCCCTTCGCGGTGTACAACGTGCCGGCATTGGCGGCCGCGTACTTGCTGCCGAACGTATCGGCGCAAGTCGCCGGGAAGATCGAGAAGATCTCGCCCCAGAACAGGAAGATCAGCGCGGCAAAAACCATGAACGCATACGGATTGCTGCCGAACTGCATCATGCCGAGCAACGCGAGCCCCTCGCCGACGAAGATCACGAACATCGTGTTTTCACGGCCGATCTTGTCGGAGATGAAGCCGCACAGCGGACGCGTCAAGCCGTTGAAGATATTGTCGATCGACAGCGTGAGGGTCAGCAGCGGCAACGTCGCGCCGAAGACCGTCATCGGAATGCGCGCTATGCCCCAGTCTTTCGCGATCGGGCCGATCTGCGCGGTCGCCATCAAGCCGCCCGCCGCGACCGCGACGAACGACGCGTAGATCACCCAGAACACTGGCGTTCTGATCATCTGGCGCGAGGTGAAATCGACCTTCGACACTGCGAAGCGGCTCTTGCGTACCCCTGGCTGACGCAAGATCGGCCGCGTCAGGAGCATCGCGAGCAGCAGAATGCTGACGCCTTGCACGATGCCGAAGAACAGGAACGTCTCTTCATAGCCGCGGCGCGTAATCATGTTCGCAATCGGAATCACCGTCAGCGCCGCGCCTGCGCCAAAGCCCGCGGCCGTCAAACCCGCGGCGAGACCGCGCCGGTCGGGAAACCATTTGAGCGCGTTGCCGACGCATGTTCCATACACACCGCCCGCGCCTATCCCGCCAATCACCGCGGCGAAATACAACATGCCGAGCGTGGTCGCATGCGAATTGAGAATCCACGACAAACCCGCGCATACCGCGCCGGCTGCCACCACCGGGCGCGGCCCGAATCGATCGACGAGCCAGCCCTCGAACGGCACGAGCCACGTCTCGGTCAGAATGAAGATCGAGAACGCGAGCTGGATCGACGCCTCGCTCCAGTGATGCCGCGCATGCATAGGGGCCACGAATAACGTCCACGCATATTGCAGATTCGCCACCAGCGCCATGCATACCATGCCGATGACGAGTTGCCACCATCGGTTACGCCAGGACATACGGGTCGTCGATTGCTGGGTGATATCGTTCATGAGCCTTGTCTCCACTATTTATTTAGTGCAGCCGGCTTACGCGCCGCGCTGGATGTGTCCCGCCTTATCGTTATGGCCCGAGAACATCGCCATTCGGGAAAAATCTCAATTGACGCTTTTGTGTTTCCGCAGATGCCCGAACTCGTCTTCTATAAAATTCTTGCTTTATTCCGACCAGAACCACGCTTCAGCCGGTAAGCATTACAGGTTATTCCCCGCTATCAAGTCCGCCACACCACATATCTATGCGTTAACCCGCGTATTACAGCGGCTATTCGGCTTCTTATACGTGTCATGCTAGGGTCATTGCTGAATTACTCATAATTAAAGTTTGTTATTATGTTGATTCACGTTTCCTTATACATCGACCATGACGATGCGCAATGCAACTCTGCGGCAACTGAAGGTCTTTGAAACGGTAGCGCGCCACCTGAGTTTTTCCCGCGCCGCGGAGGAATTGCATCTGACTCAGCCGGCCGTTTCCACCCAGGTCCGGCAACTCGAGGAACATGCGGGGCTGCCTTTGTTCGAGCAACTCGGCAAGAAGATCTATCTGACGCCGGCCGGCACGGAAATGCTCCACTACAGCCGCGCGATCATGCAGCAGTTCCATGAAGTCGACGAAGCGATGAGCCAGTTGAAGGGCGTCTCCGGCGGCAAACTGAATGTTGCGGTGATTAGCGCGGGCGACTATTTCTTTCCGCGCCTTCTCGCCGAATTCACGCGTCGCTATTCGGGTGTGGATCTCAATCTCGCGGTACACAACCGCGAAGAACTGCTTCATCAACTGGCGACCAATCAGACCGACCTCGCGGTCATGGTGCGTCCGCCGCACGAAACCGACGCGACCAATGAACCGTTCGCGCCGCACCCGTACGTGATCGTCGCGGCGCCCACTCATCCGCTTGCGCACAAGCGCAATATCCGCTTCAGTCAACTCGCGAACGAAGCGTTCATCGTGCGCGAACGCGGCTCGGACACGTGGAATTCGATGGAAGAAGGTTTTGCCGGCCGGCTGTCCAATCTGAAGATTGCGATGGAGATCAAGAGCACCGAGACGATCAAGCAGGCGGTCATCGCCGGCATGGGCATCGCGTTTCTGTCCGCCCATACGATCAGCCTCGAATTGCAACTGGGTCATCTGGTCGTGCTCGACGTCGAAACCTTTCCGGTCATGCTCAATTGGTATGTCGTGCATCGGAAGAACAAGCGTCTGCCACCGGTTGCCGTCGCCTTCAAACGCTTCCTGATGGAGGAAGGCGCCAATCTGATCGAAAAGATCACCCGCGTGAGGGAACTGAGCGTGCATAAGCCGTAGGCTATGGAAAGCCAATAAAACTTTAACTATTGCAAATCGATCGCGACTTCTATGCTGCAAGCGAGTTCTTTCACTTGCGAGCCGAGGAGGCCAATCATGAACCACGCTCCGGTTGAATCCCGTATCAGTACACGCAACGCTCGCACAGCGGCGGCGGATCACGAAGACCAACCCGACGATGCGCACCTGAGCGCCTACAATGCCGCGTTCAGCGATCTTGGGCTGCGGTTTCGCTGGGACCGTGCGACGCTCGACATGCTGAAAGAGTTCAATGGCGAGTTGGCGCGAATCACCGCTTATATCGAGCGCTATCACAGCCACCTGCATCGGGCGTACGATGCCGACTTTCTCGCGCAACTGATTCTGCATAGGAAGACGCAGTACTACAGCGAATTCGCCGCGACCGTGGGCGACTAGAAGCATCGAAAAAGACTCGGGCGGCGGGATCATCGTCCCGCCGTCTTCGCTATTGGCAATCCGGTCTCCTGGCGGCGCATGCATCATTGATCAGCGACGTGTAGTGAAATGAACCGGCCGCTCGTGCGCGCATTGGCGTGCATAGTCGCGCTGGCGGCCGTTGCCGCGTCTACCATCACGCCCATCCCGACTATCTGCAGAGGCGCTCACGCGCATCATCGCCGGCGTGACATCGCGAAGCGCCCACGTCTGCTCTTCCCCGCCATGCCACTCGATGTTCGCGAGCAGGCCCGGCTTGCCGATCGCCAGGCCATCGCTACGCGCGGCGAAGGCATACATGCGCGCCGCGCAACTGACGCGATTCGCCGCGTGAGCGGGATCGGCCGAGTACTCGCGGCTCAGCATCAGATGCACGCCCATTGCCAACGCCAGCGCGCCCGTCGCGAGCAATGCCGCGAGTCCGAACGGCTGTGCCTGTTCAGTGACGAAGCCGTAACCGAGCCATCCGCATAAAAACAGCGCAAACAGATTGACGACGTGATGTCCCGGCCGCGCGAGCGCCTCGAGTTGCAATGCGCCGCGCAGCTTGCAGAACGCAATCGCCGAGATCGCAAAGAGCAGCGCGCCGATCAACACGGCTGCAAACAGTTCGATGCGTTCGCTGTTCTCGCGCGCCGCTGCCAACAGGTAGCGCGTAAAGCCTGTCGACGCGACCGCCAAACCGATGCCGCTGCCAAGCAATGCAAGCATCCGGGGCCTGCGTGTCAGATCGCGTTCGCGCACGCATGAATGCCGCTGCGCCGAACGTCGGCCGAACTGTCGTCGCGAGAGCGCGGCCAACGCCACCATCAGCACCGCAATCAACGCCGCGGCGACAGTCACGGCGAGCAGCCACAACAGGTCCATCCACACGGCACTCCCACAGGCTTGCGGCATGCGTGATCCTCCGTGATGCGATGAAAAGGCAAGAGCCGCGAGGTCCGGCCCTCGTCAACCGACGTTCGCGGTATCGCCCGATCGCCGTGGCTCGTCGCGCTGCGCCGCGCTCAAGGTATTGGTCAGCGTGCCTATCCCATCGATCGTGATCGAGACCGTTGCACCGTCCTTGATCGACCCCACGCCCACCGAGGTGCCGCACGCAATCACGTCGCCGGGTTCGAGCGTCAGATCCTGCGATATCAGACTCACCTGCTCGGCCGGCGAAAAGACCATATCGGCGAGCGGATAGTTCTGACGCTCGGCGCCGTCGAGCGTGGTCAGGAGGCGCGCCGCCCGCCAGTCGAAACCGGAGACGATGGCCGGACCCAGGCAACAGAAGGTATCGAAGCTCTTCGCGCGACACCACTGCGGAAAATGCGGATTCTCGTTAAGCAGATCGGCGGCGGTGACGTCGTTGACGAGCGTGTAGCCGAAGATCGCCGCCTCTGCCTGTTGCGCATCCACGTCGCGGCAACGCTGGCCGATCACGATGCCGAGTTCGCCTTCGTAGACGATCTTGCCCGCGTAGTGATGCGGCCGGCGGATCGGCTCGCCCGCGCCGATCACCGACGCCGCCGGCTTCAGCAGAAACAGCGGATGCGTGGGCACGGGTTTGTCGAGCTTCGTCGCGAGCGCGTGATAGTTATTCCACAGCGCGACGATCTTGCCGGGCGCGCACGGCGCCAACGGCGTCAATGCGCGCAGCGACAGTACCGCGCCGGTCGGCACCGGCTGCGCGAGACTTTCGTACTCGTGCAGATAGGCGCCTTCGACACGGCCGAACACGATGCCGCCGTCGCCCGACATGAACCGCATCCACGTCTGCATGCCTCGCTCCTAGATTGCGCCCGCCGTGCGCAGCGCCGTGATCTGCTCGGCCGAATAACCGAGCTCGGCCATCACTTCATCGGTATGTTCGCCAAGCAGCGGCGAGCGTTTGACGTCGGTCGGGCTGTCGGACAGCTTGATGGGATTGCCCACTGTCAGATACTTGCCGCGCTTCGGATGATCGACTTCGACGATCGTGCCGGTTTTGCGCAGCGACGGCTCCGCGGCAATTTCCTTCATCGACAGGATCGGGCCGCACGGAATGTCGTATCCGTTCAGGATCTGCATCGCCTCGAACTTGGTCTTCGTCATCGTCCAGCGTTCGATTTCGGCGAAGATCTCCTTCAAGCGGGGCAGGCGCGCGGGCGCCGTCGCGTAGTCGGGGTCCGTGGCCCACTCCTCCTTGCCGATCACGTTGCAGATCTTCGCCCACACGGGCGCCTGCGTGATGAAGTAGATATAGGCGTTGGGGTCGGTCTCCCACCCTTTGCATTTCAGAATCCAGCCCGGCTGGCCGCCGCCCGACGCATTGCCCGCGCGCGGCACCGCTTCGCCGAACGTGCCGTTCGGATATTGCGGATACTCCTTCATCACGCCGGTACGGTCGAGCCGCTGCTGGTCTCGCAGTTTGACGCGGCACAGATTGAGCACGCCGTCCTGCATGGCCGCGAGCACGCGCTGGCCGCGTCCGGTATGCGTGCGTTGATAGAGCGCAGTGACGATGCCGAGCGCGAGATGCAGCCCCGTGCCGCTGTCGCCGATCTGCGCGCCGGTCACGACCGGCGGGCCGTCGTCGAAGCCGGTGGTCGACGCCGCGCCGCCCGCGCATTGCGCGACGTTTTCATAGACTTTGCAGTCCTCGTAAGGACCGGGACCGAAGCCCTTCACCGAGGCGACGATCATGCGCGGATTCAATTCCTGAATCCGCTCCCACGTAAAGCCCATCCGGTCGAGCGCGCCCGGTGCGAAGTTTTCGACCAGTACGTCGCATTTCTGGATCAGCGCTTCGAGCACCTGCTTGCCTTCCGGATGCTTGGTGTCGATCGTGACCGAGCGCTTGTTGTGATTGAGCATCGTGAAGTACAGGCTATCCACGTCGGGAATATCGCGCAGCTGCTCGCGCGTGATGTCGCCCGCGCCTGCCCGTTCCACCTTGATCACGTCCGCGCCGAACCATGCGAGCAATTGCGTGCAGGTCGGCCCCGATTGCACATGCGTGAAATCGAGGATGCGCACACCGTCGAGTGCCTTGGCCATGTCGTATCTCCTGAACGATGAGGGTTATTTGTACATGGTCTGGTTCTTCGTGCCCGGTGCGTACTCGCGCGGGTCGACCCAGATGTTGACCACCGCCGAGCGGCCGGTGCGATGAATCGCTTCGCGCGCACGCTGTAGCGCGCTCGCGATCTGCGCGGGATCGCGCACTTCCTCGCCATAGCCGCCGAGCATTTCGGCGAATTTGCTGAACGGCACGTCGCCGAGCAGATTGCCGACGTTGCCGCGTTCTTCGCCGTATTTGGCAAGCTGGCCGTAGCGGATCTGGTTCATCGCCGAGTTGTTGCCGATCACCGCGAGATACGGTGCGCCGAAGCGGTTCGCGGTTTCCATGTCGAACGCGGTCATGCCGAACGAGCCGTCGCCGTAATAGCAGAGCACTTCCTTGTGCGGGTGCGCGAGCTTCGCCGCGAGCGCGAAGCCGGTGCCGACGCCGAGCGAGCCGAGCGCGCCGGGGTCCATCCACTGACCGGGGCGGCGCGGGCGCACCGCTTGCGCGGAGATCGTCACGACGTCGCCGCCGTCGCCGATATAGACGGTGTCGTCGGACAGGAATTCGTTGAGTTCGTACGCGACACGATACGGATGAATCGGCGTGCTGTTCGAGCGGAACAGCGGCATCAGTTTTTCGGTTGCGCTCGCTTCGGCGTCGCGCAACTGCGCCATCCATTTGCGGCGCGCCTGACGCTTGTCGTCCTTGATACGACCGCTCGCGGCCTGCAGCACCGCGGCGAGAATCGCGCCCGGATCGCCGACCAGACCCAGATCGATATCGCGATTCTTGCCGACGGTTCGATAGTCCATATCGATCTGCACCAGCGTCAATTCCTTGCTGATGCGTCGGCCGTAACCCATGCGGAAATCGAACGGCGTGCCGACCACGATCAGCACGTCGGCATTCGCAAACGCCTGCGAACGCGTGCGATCGAAATGATGCGGATCGCCCGGCGGCAGCAGCCCGCGGCTCGCGCCATTGAAATAGCCGGGAATCTCGATGCCGCGCAGCAGCGCGATCGCTTCCTCGTGACCGCGCGCGGTCCACACCTGCTGGCCGTACAGGATCGCGGGGCGTTCCGCATCGACGAGAATGTCCGCCAGTTTCTCGATGTCGCGCGGGTCACCGATCGATTTCGTCGACGCGCGATAGCGGCCCGGCCGCGGCACGATCGCGCGCGACACGTCGACTTCGCGGTCGAGCACGTCGCGCGGAATTTCCAGGTAGGCGGGACCGGGCGCGCCGTTGAAGCATTCGCGCGCGGCCATCGAGATCATGTCCGCGATGCGCTCGGTGCTCGACACGCTCGCGGCGAACTTCGTGATCGGCGCCATGATGTCGACGTGCGGCAGGTCCTGCAGCGAGCCCATCTTGTGCTGCGTCAGCGCGCCCTGCCCGCCGATGTGCAGGATCGGGCTTTCCGAGCGGAACGCGGTCGCGATGCCGGTCACCGCGTTCGTGCAGCCGGGGCCGGCGGTCGTCACCACGCAGCCGAGCTTGCCGGTCTGGCGCGCGTAGCCGTCGGCCGCGTGCGCGGCGACCTGCTCGTGGCGCACGTCGATGATGCGGATGCCTTCGTCGACGCAGCCGTCGTAGATATCGATGATGTGGCCGCCGCACAGCGTGAAGATCGTGTCGACCCCCTCGTTTTTCAGCGCCTTTGCGACCAGATGGCCGCCCGACACGACGCCCGCGTCGCGGGTCTTCTGCTTGAGCGTGTCGTCGGCGGTCGTGGTGGCCGTGGCCGGACTCAGGGATGAAACAACTGCAGACATAGTCATCTCCTCATCAATCGGATGTGCAACGGTTATCGACGGACGCGTCCGCTTCGATATACGTCCGGTTGCACCGACGTCTCACGGCTTCGAAGATACCGTATGTGATATATCACGTTCCTTCAAGGCCGATTTCGAGACATAGACGGCGCGAAGTTTGTGCTGCTCGAGCTTGCCAGCCGCAGCTTTGCGCCGAATCTACAAGGCTCTGCGGCAGTCATTTCAAGGGAAAACACCAGGTCGTGCGTTCCACCGGTCATTGTTGATATATCACATACCATATTTTCATGACCGTCAAGCAAGGTCTATCCCGCAGCGCGGCGGCGACCCCGTTTTGTTTGCCGTTCGCCGCCGCGCGACCTGCGCATCGCTCGAAGTGCGCGCACGCAAAAAAGCCCGCGGTGCTTGCACTCGCGGGCTTTTCGCCATCAGCAGCCAGGCAGCGTCTACGCCGCCATCAATCGAGGAAATCGCAATTGGCTTCGACGAACGCCGCGAGATCGAGCGAATGCTGGCGCGTGAGCCGCTCGGCGAGTTCGGTATCGCGCTTTTCGAGCGCCTCGATGATGCGCAGATGATCGACGATAGAGCGCGCGGCCCGGTCGCTCTGCGAGATGGTCATGCGCCGGATCGCGCGCACGTGGATGAAGATGTTCTTGATCGTGTCGAGAATGATCTGCGACTTCGACAGCTCGACGATCGCCTGATGAAACGCGATGTTCGCGTCCGAATACTCGGCGATATGCTCGGCCGGCGTCGTGTCGCGGAAATTGTCGAACATATGGCGCAAGCGGCCGATTTCCTCGTCGGTCGCATGCAGCGTGGCGAGCCGCGCGGCCATGCTTTCGAGCGCGGCCCACATCTGGATCATCTCGACGATTTCGCGTTTGCTCTTGCGCACGATGTAGATGCCACGCCGCGGCACCATGCGCAGGAAGCCTTCCTGCTCGAGCAGCGTCATCGCTTCGCGCACCGGCGTGCGGCTCACGCCGAGCGATTCGCTGAGCACGCGCTCGTCGAGACGGATTTCTTCGCGATTCTGGTAGATATCCGCGTCGGCGATTGCCTGACGCAGCATCGTATAGGCCTGATCGCGCAAGCTCGCACTCGCGCCGATTGGCTGCAACGACAGGGTCAACGGGGTGGCCACTGTTTCAGTTGGAAGTTCTGACGACATTCATCGCCTCTGCTTGAACACGCGCGCGATTCGGCGCCGCCGTTTTGCCGCGCTGCTCGCCCAGACCCACGAAGCGGCCATGTTGCGATGCAGGTGCAGCGACCGATTCGGGAATCCAGTCGGTCAGCAGAACGGTGGCGGCACAGCCCAACCCAACGACGGCCACGGCGAACAGCGCAAGAGGCACGAATTCCACGTGTAACTCCGGATGATTGAGAAGATTGATCCCTCAATCATATGCTGCAACGCCGCATTTTTCAATATTCGGTATGTAGTATATCAATGACTGTTGTTTTTAAGATTACTTTCACGTTAGCACGCCGCGCGCTGCGTGGGTTCGCCCACATCATTCCCCCGCGACGGTTCTCCGTGGCGCTCGGTGTAAACACGCAAAACGCGCGCTATTCGCGCAGTCGCGAGCGATGATCGCGCATTTTCTCCATCATGCGGATTGTGAATCCCGGGTCGCGTCATTAACCTTCCGGACATTCCCTGCGCGGATCGATCGCATCGAAAGCCTTGCCCGGGCGGCGCAATCGATTAAAGCACATATCACATTGAAGGAGACTCGATGAGCACCACCCACCCGCAGGCCACAGTGGCCACTCACCGCAATGCGCGCAGTCGGGCTCGCAAGGCCGCGCTCGGCAGCTTTATCGGCGCCGTGGTCGACTGGTACGACTTCCTGTTGTACGGCATCGTCGCCGCGCTCGTGTTCAACGCCGAGTTCTTCCCGAACGTCGGCCCGGCGATGGGCACGCTTGCCGCGTTCGCGACCTTCGGCGTCGGCTTTCTATTCCGGCCGCTCGGCGGCTTCGTGTTCGGCCATTACGGCGACCGGCTCGGACGCAAGCGCATGCTCGTGCTCACCGTGATGATGATGGGTCTGTCGACGGCCGCGATCGGTCTGCTGCCGGCGTTCTCGACGATCGGCTGGTTGGCGCCGGTGCTGCTCGTCACGCTGCGCGCAATCCAGGGCTTTGCGGTCGGCGGCGAATGGGGCGGCGCGGCGTTGATGGCCGTCGAAAGCGCGCCCGAGAAAAAGAAGGCCTTCTACAGTAGCGGCGTGCAGGTCGGCTACGGCGTCGGGCTCGTGCTGTCGACGGGACTCGTCGCGCTGATCAGCCGCTCGATGGACAACGCCGCGTTCCTCAACTGGGGCTGGCGTCTGCCGTTTCTGTTCAGCGTCGTACTGGTGCTGATCGCGCTGTGGATCCGCTCGAGCATGGAGGAATCTCAGGAGTTCGTCGAGAAAGTCGGCCAGCATGGCGAGCGCCGTGTGCGCCTGCCGATCGTCGAAGCGCTGCTGCGCCATCCGAAAGCCTTCCTGCTGATCATCGCGCTGCGGCTCGCCGAGCTGTTCACGATGTACATCGTGACCGCGTTCGCACTGAGCTACTCGACCACGAACCTGCACATGCCGCGCGAGTTTTTCCTGACGATCGGCTTCGTCGTCGGCGCGCTCAGCTGCGTGACGATTCCGTGCTTCGCCTGGCTCGCGGATCGCTTCGGCCGCCGTCGCATCTATATGATCGGCGCGCTGGTCGGCGTGTTCAGCGCGGTGCCGTTCTTCCTCGCGCTCGAAGCGCGTTCGACAGTATGGATCGTCGTGTTCGCGGTGATGCTTGCCAACATCGCGCACGACATGGTCGTCAGCGTCCAGCAGCCGATGTTCACCGAGCTGTTCGGCACCGAGTACCGCTATAGCGGCGCCGGTGTCGGCTATCAGGTGGCGAGCGTGGTCGGCGGCGGATTCACGCCGTTCATCGCGGTCGCGCTGGTCAGCTTCGCGGGCGGCTCGTGGCATCCGGTGGCCGCGTATCTGGCGATCGGCTGTCTGATCTCGGTACTCGTTGCAGCACGCATGAAGACCGGGCGCAAGATCGATTGACACCGGCGGAACTCGCCGTCGATACACGACGGGCCGGCGCGGCGAAGAAGCCGCGCCGGCCCGTTTCTTTTTGTGCCGCGCGTCGTGCGCGTCTCCTTTATTGCTGACTTTGCATAGTGGCTCTAGTCGGAAGAACGAAGCAACCCGCTCGGAGCGTCCCACGATTTGCACGATCGCGTGAAGAATACCCACGTTTCACCAGGTTCACACCTTATGTCCGCCCGATTCATATTGCGAAGCCATCGTCCACGTCCTATTGTCGAGCCAGGCGCGATTTTGGGTACGTGGATCCAGGTCATATGAAATGAAAGGACATATAGCGATGACGCGACGGCGTGTGCAAGTTACACTCCGCCGCCTCAAGGTATATGCACGAAGCGCCGATAAACAGAACAACTGTAAGGAGACCCACTTATGAGTAGCATCAGCGAGCCGGGCGGCCAACGAGGCTCAGCCCCATTTTTTTCCAAACAGGCCACCGTCGCACAGCCCGGCTTTTCGCGCTGGATGGTGCCCCCCGCGGCGCTCGCCGTGCATCTGTGCATCGGTCAGGCCTATGCGTTCTCGGTATTCAACGGACCGCTGACCAAAGTGATCGGCATCACCCAGTCCGCGCCCGATGACTGGTCGCTGACCTCGCTCGGCTGGATCTTTTCGCTCGCGATCGTGTTCCTCGGTTTGTCGGCGGCATTCGCGGGCAAATGGCTCGAACACGTCGGTCCGCGCCGCACCATGTTCACGGCAGCATGCTGTTTCGGCGGCGGGTTCCTGGTGTCCGCGCTCGGCGTCTATCTGCATCAGATCGTGCTGCTATATCTCGGTTACGGCGTGATCGGCGGGATCGGGCTGGGGCTCGGTTATGTGTCGCCGGTGTCGACGCTGATCCGCTGGTTCCCGGACCGCCGCGGCATGGCGACCGGCATGGCGATTATGGGCTTCGGTGGCGGCGCGATGATCGCGGCGCCGTTGTCGGTCGCGCTGATGAACCACTTTCATAGCGCAACGAGCGTGGGCGTCGCGGAGACCTTCGTCGTGCTCGGCATCGTCTACTTCATCTCGATGACGGTCGGCGCGCTCGCGATCCGCGTGCCGCCCGCCGACTGGAAGCCGGCCGGCTGGACGCCGCCCGAAGTCACGCAGCACCGGCTGATCTCGCGGAACCACGTGCATATCGATCAGGCGTTGAAAACACCGCAGTTCTATCTGATCTGGTTCGTGCTGTTCCTGAACGTGACGGCCGGGATCGGCGTTCTCGGCCAGGCCTCGGTGATGATCCAGGAGAGCTTCAAGAACACCGTGACGGCGTCGGCTGCGGCCGGCTTCGTCGGATTGCTGTCGCTGTTCAACATGGGTGGACGTTTCGTGTGGTCGTCGGCATCGGACTGGATCGGTCGCAAGAACACCTACGCCATCTTCTTCGTGCTCGGCGCGGTGCTCTACTACTTCGTGCCCAGCTTTGCCGCGAACGGACAGATCGCGCTGTTCGTGCTGACGTACTGCATCATCCTGTCCATGTACGGCGGCGGCTTCGCGACGGTGCCGGCCTATCTCGCCGACATGTTCGGTACAGCGTTCGTCGGCGGCATTCATGGACGGCTCCTGACCGCGTGGGCGGCGGCGGGTGTAGCGGGTCCGGTGCTCGTCAATTACATCCGCGCATATGAAGTCGCGAACGGTGTCGCCAAAGCGGACGCGTACACGATGACCGTGCACATCATGGCCGTGCTGCTCGTGATCGGCTTTATCTGCAACCTGCTGGTCAAGCGTGTGGATGAGAAGCACCACATGACCGATGCACAAGTCGCCAAGGGCGCGTGAGGAGATCCGTATGTCGACCGTTCAAACCGTACATCCGACCAACAAGGTGATGCTCGCGGTGTTCTGGGTGTATGTGATGATTCCGCTTGCCTGGGGGGTGATCAATACGCTGACGCAGGCGATGAAGTTGTTCAAGTGATGACCTGATGGGGTGCGCACCCCGGCCTGGTTGAGGGGCGGGGTGCCGACAGCGCGCCCCGCCGCAGTATCCCCCCTCACCGCCCCAACCCACTATGCGCGATCTGCTGCTCGACGAACTGCGCAAACAACGCATGCATATGCGTCGTCGGATGCAAATCATCCGCGAACATGTAAGTCTGATCCGCATTGGCGCTCACGTAGGTTGCCGGCGAACATAGCAGCGCGGTGTCATCGGGCGTTTTCTTCGGATCGCAGGCCTGCCCCGTATTCGATACGGTAAAACCGTTCGCCTGAAAGCTTCCGATGACCTGATTCGTCCACGTGTACGAATCGACCTCGATCACCTTCGACTGCAGCCCATCGGTTTGCAACGCGGCGTTCAACGTGGCGTTGAAAAGCTGCGACAACTGCGTGAGATTCGAGCCACCATCGGCCGAAGCGAGCCCCTTCGGCGACAGCCCGATATTCGGCAGATTGATCACCACCACATGCGTGCCGCCGTTCTGCACGATCTGCCCGACGAGCTGGGCGAGCGTGGTGGCCGCCGCCTGCACGATCGGCGCCGCGGCGGGCAGGTTGCCGGCGCGGAGCACATCGTTCGCGCCCACCCACACGAGCACGAGCTGATTGGCATTGAAGCTGCCGTGAGCGCTCAGATAACTCGACAGTTGCTGATTGACAGGCATTTCGATGTTGCCGATGACGTCGCTCAGATAGTCGTACTGGTTCGCCGGCGTCGCCACCGTCGAGCCCCCTTCCGCGTAACCGAGGCCGCTCTGCGCACTCAGCTTATGCGTGAAATCGATCGTGAACGCGGCGCTGAGCGTATCGCCGTAGTATTGCGCGACCTCCTGGGCCCACACCTGGCCGGGGTTGGTCGTGAAACGCCCGCCTCCCACCGCGCTCGCGAGCGGCGCATAAGTCCCGACGTCCGACAGGCTGTCGCCGAACGTCACGACCTGCAGCTTGACGCCGCCAGCCGGCTCGGCCGCCGTGCCGCCGCCGCTACTCGACCCGCCGCTTCCGTTACCGCCCCCGCCGCAAGCCGAGAGCAGCACGATCGACATGGCAAAAACTACAGCGCGGACCTTGTCATTTATGCCTCGCATTTGCTCCTCCTCGCCGGGCGGGCCAGCGGTGTCGAGTGCCTCACGTGCGTGGTCGGTGCCGGATCGGTACCTGACCGCACGCGGCTCTTCGAACAAGCATCGCGTGTGCCCAGCAAGGAAATGCGGCTCGCTCAAAGCCTCTCGAACACCACCTCCTGCGCGCCTTCCCACAGCACCTTCGTGCCGAGCTCGCGCAGTTTTTCCTTGCCTTCGACGATCGTCAGAAAATGATTGCCCGCGAGTTGCCCCATCTTGCTCGCGAAGCAGCATGAGCCATATGCGAGGATGATCTCGGTCTCGCTATAGCCGCCCGGATAGAACAGGATGTCGCCGACCGATGGATGGCTCGTGTGATTCTCGAAGCCGACCGCGACGCCGTCGTTCTCGAGCTTGAATTCGCCGAGCGGCACCCAGCAGCCCTCACCGCTCCAGCGCACATGGATCAGCTTCTGCCGGTACGGCAGCAGCTTCAGGAACGCGGCCACGGTCTGCGGCGCATCGGGATGGGTTTCGGCGATGAAGGCGTGGCCGCAGGCGGTCATCTTGAGTCGGGTCATGGCGCGTTATCCGGTATGTGGGGTTCAAAAGCGGTTCGATTCTGTCGTCCGATGCAAGGTTTCGACAGATACAGTTGTCGGCGCCGCGGTCAGTCCAGTTAGACCACGTCCGATCGCGGGCGGCCGGCCGAACCGCGAAGCCTTGCTCCACGTGCCATGCCAGTTTGCACCGCGCGCCGCCACGAAAGTTCGTAGTTTGCAAGCCGCGCAATGCAAAGCACACTGCGCAAGTGCGTGATTCCGACTGTAGAAAGGCGAGCCGTTACGGCGTGCGCAGGCAAGCATCAGCCGGCGTGCATCTCAAGCGCGGAGCCGGTAGGCGAGCGGCGTCGCACCATAGCCACGCTTGAACTGCACGGAGAAATGACTGGCATTCTCGAAGCCAACTTCGAGCGCGATTTGCAGCACGGTTCGATCCGTGGCGCGCAGCAGCCTCGCCGCTTCCTCGAGCCGCAAGCGCGTCACGAACTGATGCGGCGTCTCCCCGGTCTCGCGGCGAAACACCCGAGCAAAATGAAAACTGCTTAGGCCGGCCTGCTCGGCCAGTTCGGCGATCGCCAGATCTTCGGCGAGATTGGTGCGGATGTACTCGGTCACTCGGCGGATCCGGCGCGGCACCAGCCGTTCAAGCCGCGTCGCGCCGCCGCGCCGCGCATCGTTGCCGCTCGAATAGTGCTGCAGCAGGTGCGCAGCGAGCGCGTGAGCCAGCGTATCGACATACAGACGCGAATCGGCCGGATCGCGGGCGGCGCGATGCAGCGCGGCAAGCATCGCGGCGATCAGCGGATCGTTGAAGCGCATCGCGTCGCCGAGCGACAGTTCACGCGACGCGTCGAGCCCCATCTGTTGCGCGACGCTGTCGATCAAATCGCGCTCGATGTGCACGTGCAACGTAGACAACGGCTCGTCGCTGAGCGAATGCCAGCGCCACGAGATCGGCGTGGGCGGCACGAACCACAGGTCGTTCACGCGCATATCGGCGCTTTCCCAAGCTCCGCCGAGGTTGCGTTCGAGATGCTCGGCGCCGCTCGCGAGCGTCATCAGCGTGAAGTCGCGCAAACCGGGCGCTTCGAGCAGGTCTTGCCGCACCGGCTCGAGATACGAGCGCAGCACCAGATGCCGCCACTCGCGATCCACGCTCGACACGAGTCGCTGGCCGGCCATGTAGCGGTCGTAGGCGAGCGTCGTCGTGAGCTTGGGAATTCGTGCCATCACATCCCCTCGAAGGAGGTGCCGTATGGAAGGAGAAACGCCGCCGTACCCGTATTGCCGGTCCACTGTCAGCGCAAGATCACAAAAATGATAGCAAGGAACCGGCTACCGACATTTCACGAAATCGCTAATCATTGAGGTTGTCGTCCTTCACGCGTTTAGAACGCCGGAGCTACCGTTTCATGGAACATGAATGCGATACGCTGCCGCAATGGCTGACCGGCTCGCCGCAAGGCGAAGCCGGGCACGCGTCGGCAGCACACCCGAGAGCGGCATCCGCCCAACCGGCTTACCCGGCCGGCGCGCGGCACGCCGCGCAATCAGCCCACGCGGCTGAAGCAGTGAAGATGTCTCCCCGCGCCGCGAATGGTGCGGGTCGCAGTGGCTTTCTGACTCTGTTCACCGAGGAAGAAATCGGCACGCCGTCGCCCGCGGCGGGGCGGGCCGCGCCGCTGATCGGTCCGCTCGGACGGTTCGGCAGCGCGCAGGACCGCATGGAGTTCGTGCGTCGGCGCATCAGGCAATTGGGCTTCGACTCGTTCAGCTATACCGCCACGCGCACGTCTTCGCATCACAAGACGATGTTCGTGTTGACGAGCTACGAGTCGCAGGCATGGCTCACGCGCTATTTCCGCGAGCGCTATTTCGAGCTCGACCCGCGCGTCGCGCTCGCGTCGCCGACCGGCATGCCGTTTCTGTGGAATACCGCCGACCTGCGCGCCGACCTGCCGCGCGCGCAGCTGCGCAGCGAGCGGCTCGCCGCGCTGATCGACATGCTGGAGGCGACCGACCGCAAGAGCGGCATTCTCACGCAGATGCCGCTGCCGGAGCCGGAGCTGAGCGCGAGCCTGTGCTTCAATTCGGAGATCGGCAACCCGCGCTGGATGACCGAATCGATCGTCGCGGAAACGCTGATGTTCGCGCACTCGATTCATGAGTTCATCTGGATGCACGCGAAAAGCGTGATCGGCATCGCGCCCGCGCAGCAGCAGCGCGTCGCGCTCAGCAAGCTGCAGCACGCGGTGCTGAAGGCGGTCGTGCAGGGGCAGCGCGACAAGGAAATCGCGTATTTCCTCGGGCTGTCGCCGCATAACGTCGACTATCATCTGCGGCGCTTGCGGCAGCTGTTCAACGTGCGCAACCGCGTGCAGTTGATCAATGTCGCACAGGCGTATCTGTTGTAGTTGTAGTCGGCGTCTGCGCGTATCGATGAAGAGGGCGCGACGGCTTTTCGCTGTCGCGCCCTCTGCTAATCGCGCGGTCTTATCAGCTTTTCAAGCGATAGCCGGTCCTGAAGATCCAGCCGACGATCACGAGGAACACCGCGAGAAACAGCAGTGTCATGCCGAGACTCAGGCCGACGCCGACGTCGCCCAGCTCGTAGAAGCTCCAGCGAAATCCGCTGACCAGATAAACGATCGGATTGAACAGCGTGACGGCGTGCCAGAACGGCGGCAGCATGTCCACCGAATAGAAGGCGCCGCCGAGAAACGTGAGCGGCGTGACGATCAGGAGCGGCACCAGTTGCAGCTTCTCGAAGCTGTCCGCCCAGATGCCGATGATGAAGCCGAGCAGACTGAACGTGACGGCCGTCAGCACGAGAAACAGCACCATCCAGTATGGATGCATGATCTGCAACGGCACGAACAGCGCGGCGGTCGCGAGAATGATGAGCCCGAGCAGGATCGACTTGGTGGCCGCCGCGCCCACATAGCTGACGACGATCTCCAGATACGATACGGGCGCCGACAGCAGCTCGTAGATCGTGCCCGTGAAACGCGGGAAGTAAATCCCGAACGACGCGTTCGCGATGCTTTGCGACAGCAGCGACAACATGATCAGACCCGGCACGATGAACGCGCCGTAGCTGATGCCCTCCACTTCCTTGATACGCGAGCCGATCGCCGAGCCGAACACGACGAAGTACAGCGACGTGGAAATCACCGGCGCGATGATGCTTTGCATCAGCGTGCGCCACGTGCGCGCCATTTCGAACTTGTAGATCGCGCGCATTGCGTAGATGTTCATGGGTTCCCCCGCAGCAGACTGACGAAAATGTCTTCGAGCGAACTCTGCGTGGTGTGCAGGTCCTTGAAGCGGATACCGGCGTCGTCGAGCGATTTCAGCAGCGCGATGATGTCGGTGCGCCCACCCTCGCCTTCATAGGTGTAGGTCAGTTCGTTGCCGCCGTTCGCGACCGCGAGCCCGTAGCCGGCGAGCGAAGCCGGCACCGTGTCGAGGGGGCTCTCCAGTTGCAGCGTCAACTGCTTCGTGCCGAGCTTGCGCATCAGCTCGGTCTTCTCTTCGACCAGCATGATTTCGCCCGCGTTGATCACGCCGATGCGGTCGGCCATCTCCTCGGCTTCGTCGATGTAATGCGTGGTCAGGATGATCGTCACGCCGCTCGCCGCGAGCGAGCGCACGAGCTTCCACATGTCGCGCCGCAGCTCGACGTCGACGCCGGCGGTCGGCTCGTCGAGAAACAGCACGCGCGGCTCGTGCGACAGCGCCTTCGCGATCAACACGCGCCGCTTCATGCCGCCCGACAGCGTGATGATCTTGTTGTCGCGCTTCTCCCAGAGCGACAGGTCGCGCAGCACTTTCTCGATGTAAGCGGGGTTCTTCGGCTTGCCGAACAGGCCGCGGCTGAACGACACGGTGGCCCAGACGGTTTCGAACGCGTCCGTGGTCAACTCCTGCGGCACGAGGCCAATCAACGAGCGGGCCGCGCGATAGTTGGAGCCGATGTCGTGGCCGTCCACCGTCACGCCGCCTTCGCTCGCGTTGACGATGCCGCAGACGATGCTGATCAGCGTGGTCTTGCCCGCGCCGTTCGGCCCGAGCAGCGCGAAGATTTCTCCACGGTGGATCGCCAGATTGATGTTCTTCAGTGCCTGAAAACCGCTGGCATAGGTTTTCGACAGATTCGTGACCGAAACGATTGGCTGCATGGACTCGATGATGGCCGACACCGCTGTTGAATGACAGGAAACGGCGCGAAGGAACGCGCCGCATCCGCAATGTAATGGAAAGTGCGAAAGCGTGCAGCGCACGCGAGCGGACGAACAGATCGTGCGGTTGCGGCGCTACGTGCGCGAAAAGGCGGTGGCGCTCGGGCTGTCGGCTCGTCGGGCGTGGGCCCCGGCTCGGTCCGCACGCTTTGTTGCGCGGCTCGCCGGTCAAACAGGCGCTGCGACGACTCAGACCTCAGGGCTGCGCACAGACAAAACTACTCGCCAGATTTACATTGCCTCGGCCGAGATAGCGCGGAAACCCGGGATAGCGGCACAGCGGCCGCGAGCGTCCATTCGTCGCCGCGGCGAGATCTGTGGCCATCAGCGTTTCGGGCGCGACGCCGCGCGTGACCCACGCGTCGAGCGCGCCGAGCAGATCGACCGATGGAATGAACACGCCGTTGCCATGCTGAAACCCCGGCACCATGTACAGCCGCATGAAGCGATCCACCTCGTCCTTGCCGAAACGCGCGACTAGCGCGTCGTGATATGCGATCGTCTGGTTCGGGCTGATCACTTCGTCGGCGAGACCCTGCAGCGTGATCAGCTTGCCGCCGTGCGCGATGTAACGCGACAGGTCGGGGTTCATCGCGCCGATCGTGCCCGACAGCGCGATCAGTCGCGCGCGATATTTGCCGGGGCGTTGCGGATCGAACGTCAACGAATCGAAGTCCGCGTCGCGCGCGACGAAGTAGCGCAGATAGCCGTCGCCTTGCGCGAACAGATAACCGTTCGCATAGAACGTCGGTACCGGTTGACGCCGCGGCTGATGCGCGAGCCCGAGCGCGCCGGTCAGTTGCGTGCCCTGGAACACGTTGTAGCCGCGATAGCCGCTCACCTCCCACGCGAGCCGATACGGCAGCGACAGCCCGTCGCGCATCGCCAGCAAGGTGGCCAGTTGCGCGTCGGTCAGACACGCATCGTCAGATGAAAGGCGCAGCGCGCAACGCAGCGAATCGACAATTTGCGCTTCGTGCGCGCGACATGCTTCGACGTCGCTAACGATGCCGTCCGCCATGCCGTCGAGCCGGTCGCATACCTCGAGCGTGCGTTGATAGACGCGTTCGAGCAGCGCCGGCGGCACGAAGCCGCCCGGCGTACCGTACTCGGCCTGGCCGAGCTTCACGCCGATCAGCCGCACGCCGGAAAAATTCAGCGCGGGCGCATTGGCGATCACGCCGTCGTAGTCGTCGGGGAAGCGCTGCATCACCGTGTAGCCTTCGCGGCCCCCCGTCGAGCCGCCGGCAAAATACATGCGCTGCGGCGGCCTGCCGTACGCGTGCGCGATCAACGCGAGCGCGACGTCATGGGTTTTCTTCAGATGCGCGTAGCCGAAGTTCGTCACCGCTTCATCGACGAGACCAAACTCCGCGAGCGACGAATCGCCGACATGCCCCGAGTCGTCACCGAACGTCGCGTAGCCTTGCGCGAGCGGCGCGCGATCCGGCGAGAACGGCATCACGCCGGTGCCGCTGACAACCACGCCGTTGTACCCGCCGCCGCCGATCTGCAACGCACGGCCATTCCAGCGACTCGGCAGATTCAGATCGAAGCGGATGTCGGGCGTTGTCCGATTCAGCGCCTTGATGCGCCCCGTGATGCGGCAATACTCGCCGCCTTGCTGATTGCCCGGCGCGGTCGCGCCGATCATCGCCGCGCTTTCGATCAGCGCGCCGGCCGTCGGGATCTCGATCAATTCGGGCGACAGCACCGCGCCCGCGAACTCCGCGCAGTGCATCGCGAACGGTGTCTCTTTGGCCTGCGCGGCCGTGCGATGCATCGCGAGCCACGCGAGCACGACGACGCTCATCACGGTTGCGAGTCCAACGAGCTTGCGCGTCGTGCGCATCGTGGTCGTGATGCGCACGCGGCGCTCGCGTCGTGTCATTCGCAACCCGCGCCATTCGCCTGTGCGCCCGACTGCTGCCCTTTCCAGCCGCTCCAGCCGCGCGCGATCATCAGCAGCGCGCCGATCGCCGCGAGGTCGCCGCCGAGCCCGACCAGCACCGCGCGAAAACCGTGAAACGTGTGCGGTGTCGCCGTGTCGATGATCAACGACACCAGCGTGCCGGTCACGAAGCACACGAGTCCGGTGCGCCCCACCGTCACGACGGCGGGCAGCCGCCTCGCTAGCCACGCGATACTGCCCATCCGCACGAACTGGGCTGCGAGCCACGCGATGACGATGAAATTGATCACACGTTCCACTGAAAGATTCTGCTTGTGCGTGCCGGGCAAAGGCTGCGTCAGCACGAAAAGTTTGACCATCGCGAAGCCAAGCACCGCGACCACCGCGACGCGCGTGAGCCACTGCGCGGTATAGCTCGCATGAAAACGTTCGCTGATCGGCTGCACGCGGCACAGCATACCGAGCACGAACATCAGTTGCCACGCAAACGGATTAAAAGCCCAGTCGGCGACAGCGTCAATGCTGAATAACGCGGCGAGCGGCCGCGCGACGGCCCACACCGCGACGCTCACCGCGAGCGCGAGCGATGCAGAGCGGCGCGCGAGCGGCACCATCACGGGCACGCATAGCGCGAACAGCACGTACATCGGCAGCACGCTGGACAGATACGGTTGCCGGCGCAACAGCGCGATATCGAATGCTTGACGCCATGGCTGCAACGCGAACGGCGGCCAGCCGGTCATTTCTACCATCGGCCGATTCAGATCGAGCAGCGCGAGAATCGCGCCGGACACGAGCGTCAGCATCGCCGTCAACAGATACGCGCAATAGATCTCCCCGCAGCGTTTGAGGAAGCGCAACTGCGCCGCGTGTTCGCCGCGATGCGCAAGCACCGCCGTATACGCCGCGGCCGATGCATAGCCGCCGAGAAACACGAACACCTCGGCCGAATCGCACAACGCGTACGCGTGCAGCATCAGATGCGATAGCGTGCTGCCGGGAATGTGATCGAGCACGATGACGATCAGCACGATACCGCGAAAGAAATCGACTTCGACCGATCGTCCACGGCCACGGCCTGGGGTTTCCATTCGTCTTCTCGAAGAATGCGCGCTGGCGGCACGCAAGAACGTCAATGGCCACGCATCAGCGGGTGCGATCCTGAACGCACGCAGGCTTTCTTATCGAGCTTCGGTCCGATCCGTCAGCACTTCGCGCTCAAGCGAAGGCCGGCATGACCAGCCGGATGGCGGGCTGTTCGCTAAAGGGATCGGTGGCTGGCGGAAACCATGTCGCACTCCTGTCCTCAACTAACCGCTTGACCACAGTTGGGTCTCTGCGGCGTGAGTCTGCCGGAGAGCGAAATCGGTATAGCGATCCTCGACGTAGTCCGTGACCGTCGATTTCAGCACAACGCCGGTCAACAGCACCAGGACAAACGAGACCGCGACGCCCGCGCCCATGACGAGCGTCCGCTGATAGCGGTTCAGCCTGCTCGGCTCATCAACGCGTGAGTCGCCGTTGAGCGTGTGAACCACGCGTCCATGCCTGCTGGAATCTGTGCTCTGTGATGGCATGGCGGACCTGAATCAGGGACGCAAGGAATGATTTCCGCATCATACGGCGATTCCGACTCGTTGCGTGTTTGATGTCGATTGAGCCGCCTGTGGCGGGCGGCGTTGCGGTTTGCGCCTGTCCCCGCCTTCACTTCTGGTCGTCGCCTGTTACGTGAAGCTCGACTGAAACCCGTTCGGCGCGCGGTTGCACTCGTCAGCGCAAGCATTGGCGACGGGCATCGCTGAACTGTTGATAGTTGATGAAACACATAGGCACCCTTTCCACCATCTGCCGTCCCGTCAAGATTTCTGACCTTGCCACGCTCTCCGCGTTAGCAGGCAGTGCCGCCATCTCAAGCGCTGCAGCGCTCAAATACCGGCCCGCACCGATTCGGACCGGTCCTATTTTTATCCAATCCCAAAAATCCACTATCTGCCGTCCCGTCAAGATTTCTGACCTTGCCACGCTCTCCGCGTTAGCAGGCAGTGCCGCCATCTCAAGCGCTGCAGCGCTCAAATACCGGCCCGCGCCGATTCGGACCGGTCCTATTTTTATCCAATCTCAAAAATATAGACTGAACCCAGTTACAGAGATTTAGCAAAGGCCTGCCCTAGATTGACTCGGCAGAAATCTGGCCGATTCTTACTGCGGCCATGAGCTTTCTGGATCGTCATCGCCCCCGTTTTTGCAGCTGATATCGAACAGCAAGAAATGGCAACGGCGATTTGGCATTAGTTCGCATAACTCAATTCTTTTTCAAAATTTAAAGGGAATCATGTCATGAACAAGTCCTATGTCAGCATCTGGAGTGAAGCCCTTGGGTCGTGGGTGGCTGCATCCGAGCACACTGCACGTCGCGGCAAGCGCAGCAAGTCACGCTGCGTGATGGGTAGCATCGGCGTAGCCTTGGGTGTGATTGCCGGCTACAGTGGGAATGCTGCTGCTAAAGTTGCGAACCCTATTGGCGTCTATGGCAACATTGCTATTGACAATTCGACCAGCACCACCGTCGCTGCTTCTGCCAGCACTCCTGGATCGATAGCGATTGGTGCTGGTGCAAACGCTAAAGGCGACGTTAATTATGACGGTAGCTCGGCCATTGCCATCGGCGATTCAGCCGAGGCGAACGGGGGTGGCACGATTGCGCTCGGCGAAATGGCCGTTGTCAACGGTGATCGCTCGGCAGCTTTCGGCTCGGCTTCAACCGTGAGTGCCTCAGATTCTGTGGCGCTCGGTTTCGGGAGCACGGTCACCGCCACCAATAGCGTAGCTTTGGGCGTGAATTCGGTGGCCGACCGGGCGAATACGGTGTCGGTAGGCACGTCCACCGGCCAACGCCAGATCGTGAACCTGGCTGCAGGTACCCAAAGTACGGATGCCGTCAATCTGAGCCAGCTCGGCGGAGTGGTGAATGCGCTAGGCGGTGGGGCGGCGATCAAGTCGGATGGCACGATCAGCGCGCCGAGCTACAGCGTGGGCGGTACGACGGTCAACAACGTGGGTGACGCGTTTGCCAACATCGACGAAAGCGTGCGCCGCAACGCCTGGTTCATCGATAACCTCAACGATGGCCTAGTGATGATCCACAACATCGCGCTCGACAACAGCAAGGACATCGCGATCAACAAAGCCGACATCACGAAGATGAGTGGCGACATCACGAACGTCACCAACAACCTGAACGACGGCACGATCGGTCTGGTGCAGCACGACGCAGCGACCCGGAACATCACGGTGGCCAGGGATCTGGACGGCACGACGGTGGATTTCGGTGGCACTGAGGGCGCGCGCACGCTGAGCGGCGTGAAGGCCGGTGCGCTGAGCGACACCAGCACCGAAGCGGTGAACGGTTCGCAGCTGTACGCGACCAACCAGAACGTGACGGCCAACACGGCCAGCATTGCGGCCAACACGACGAACATCGCCGACAACGCGACGAACGTTGCGGCCAACACGACGGCGATCACCAGCATCGACAGCCGCGTGACCAACGTGGAAGGCTCGGTCACGAACCTGACGCAGCAACTGGACGGCGGCAGCGTCGGCCTGGTGCAGCAGGACGCGACCAGCAAGACCATCACGGTGGCCAGGGACCTGGACGGCACGACGGTGGACTTCAGTGGCACCGATGGCGCGCGCTCGCTGAGCGGCGTGAAGGCCGGTGCGCTGAGCGACACCAGCACCGAAGCGGTGAACGGTTCGCAGCTGCACGCGACCAACCAGAACGTGACGGCCAACACGGCCAGCATTACGACCAACACGACGAATATCGCCGCCAACACGACGAACGTTGCGGCCAACAAGACGGCGATCACCGGCATCGACGGCCGCGTGACCAACGTGGAAGGCTCGGTCACGAACCTGACGCAGCAACTGGACGGCGGCAGCGTCGGCCTGGTGCAGCAGGACGCGACCAGCAAGGCCATCACGGTGGCCAGGGACCTGGACGGCACGACGGTGGACTTCAGTGGCACCGATGGCGTTCGCTCGCTGAGCGGCGTGAAGGCCGGTGCGCTGAGCGACACCAGCACCGAAGCGGTGAACGGTTCGCAGCTGCACGCGACCAACCAGAACGTGACGGCCAACACGACGAACATCGCCGACAACACGACGAACGTTGCGGCCAACAAGACGGCGATCACCAGCATCGACGGCCGCGTGACCAACGTGGAAGGCTCGGTCACGAACCTGACGCAGCAGCTGGACGGCGGCAGCGTCGGCCTGGTGAAGCAGGACGCGACCAGCAAGACCATCACGGTGGCCAGGGACCTGGACGGCACGACGGTGGACTTCAGTGGCACCGATGGCGCGCGCACGCTGAGCGGCGTGAAGGCCGGTGCGCTGAGCGACACCAGCACCGAAGCGGTGAACGGTTCGCAGCTGCACGCGACCAACCAGAACGTGACGACCAACACGGCCAGCATTGCGGCCAACGCGACGGCAATCACCAGCATCGACGGCCGCGTGACCAACGTGGAAGGCTCGGTCACGAACCTGACGCAGCAGCTGGACGGCGGCAGCGTCGGCCTGGTGAAGCAGGACGCGACCAGCAAGACCATCACGGTGGCCAGGGACCTGGACGGCACGACGGTGGACTTCGGTGGCACCGATGGCGTGCGCACGCTGAGCGGCGTGAAGGCCGGTGCGCTGAGCGACACCAGCACCGAAGCGGTGAACGGTTCGCAGTTGCACGCGACCAACCAGGCAATCGCGAACGCGAGTCGCTACTTCAAGGCGGGCGGCCTGGAGGATGGCACGGACGATGCGATCGCGGCAGCCAAGTCGGTTGCGGTCGGTGCGGGCGCATCCGCCAATGTGGGCAGCGCAGCAACCGCTAGCTGGAATAATCCTCTTGTCTTGGGCAACGGCTCCAACACGGATATCAATGGTGTTGCTATCGGAGCTAACGCTCGTGCTTCGCTGGGCGGTATTGCACTTGGCGACACGGCCGTAAGCGATAGTTATTCTGGTGTAGCGCTGGGCGCATACACCGTAGCTGGCTCGCATGGAACCGCGGTCGGCGCAGGCGCGATGGCCCAGGGTACGGATAGTTCTGCGCTGGGGTACAACGCCCTTGCCACCGGAGGAAGTGCAGCGGCAATGGGTAACTTTTCGACTGCCTCGGGCGACAAATCCGCGGCACTTGGCGCGAAGGCGAATGCACAGGCGGCGAATTCGGTGGCGCTGGGTGCAGATTCGATCGCAGACCGCGACGATGCGGTGTCGGTTGGCAACGCGACGCTCAAACGCCAGATCACGAATGTGGCGGCCGGTACGCTGTCGGCTAGCAGCACGGACGCGGTGAACGGCAGCCAGCTGTACGGCACGGCATCGAGCGTGGCCCAGGCACTGGGTGGCGGTTCGACCGTGAACGCGGACGGCACGATCAGCGCACCGAGCTACGCCGTGGGCGGCACGACAGTGCATAGCATCAGCGATGCTGTTACCAACATCGACGGCCGTACGACGCAGAACGCGAGTGACATCGCGCAGAACACCGCGAATATCACGAACGTGCAGAACCAACTGGCTGATGGCTCGGTGGGTCTGGTCCAGCAGGACGCGACCACCCGTGACATTACGGTTGCCAAGGACACCGACGGTACGGTGGTGAACATGGCGGGCACGGCGGGCGACCGCACAGTGACAGGCGTGGCCGCAGGCGCGGTGAACGCGTCGAGCGTGGATGCGGTGAACGGCAGCCAGCTGTATGGCACGGCGTCGAGCATGGCCCAGGCACTGGGTGGCGGTTCGACTGTGAACCCGGACGGTACGGTCAGCGCGCCGAGCTACAGCGTGGGTGGTACGACCGTGCATAGCGTAGGCGATGCCGTCACCAACCTGGATGACCGGGTCACGCGGAACACCACGGACATCACGAAGCTGCAGACCCAGGTGGGCGACGTCGGAACACAACTGTCGGGCGCGGTGCAGTACGACCGTAACGTTGACGGTTCGGTGAACTTCGGTTCCGTGACGCTGGGTGGAGGCCAGAGCGCAGGTCCGGTGATCCTGACCAATGTGGCGAACGGCACGAGCCAGTATGACGCGGTGAACTACGGCCAGCTGTCGGCGTTGCAGGACCAGGTGACGGATCTCAACGGCCAGGTGAAGGATCTCGGTTCCCAGGTGTCGAACATCCAGCCGGTCACTCCGGATGTTTCGTCGTCGGACCGCAACAGTGAAGCAGTGGCTAACGCGGCGATGCCGGGTACCGGTGCGGGCAGCACGGTGGTTGGGGCAAACGCCAGCGCCGCAGCGGAGAACGCGGTGGCAGTGGGCGCCAATGCGGCGGCGACCGGCGTCAACTCGACGGCGATCGGCACGGGCTCGCAGGCTGGCAATGCGAACTCAGTGGCGTTGGGTCAGGGCTCGGTGACGGATCGCGATAACTCGGTATCGGTGGGTTCAGCGGGTCACGAACGCCAGATCACCAACGTCGCAGCGGGTACGGCGGACACGGATGCAGTCAATGTCGGTCAGATGAACAGCTCGGTCGCACAAGGCGTTCAGCAGGCCAACAACTACACCGATCAGCGTATCAACGCGACCAACCAGGCGGTCAACAATCTCGCCAGGAACGCCTACTCGGGAATCGCCGCCGCTACCGCGCTGACGATGATTCCAGAAGTCGATCAAGGCAAGAAACTGTCGTTCGGTATCGCGGCAGCGACTTACAACGGTTATCAGGCGATCGCACTGGGCGGTACGGCTCGTATCAAGGACAACATCAAGGTGAAAGCGGGTGTTGGGATGTCCGCGGGTGGCACGACTGCCGGGATTGGTGCCTCGTATCAGTGGTAAGCGGTCGGCGGGAAAGGGTGCGTGTGCCCTCTCCCGCTTTTTCACGATTGATCAACAGCGCGCCACAGCAGGTAAGGCTCGCCGCGCAACGTCACAAATACTTCGTCAAGGTGCCATGTCGTGCCGGGCTTGCGACGCGCCGCTTTGACACGGTGGGCGAAACGGGCACCGAATTTATCGCACCAGCGTCGGACTGTTTCGTAGCTGACGATAACCCCCGCTCGAATAGCAGCTCTTCGATATCACGCAGGCTGAGCTGAAACTTGAAATACCAGCGGACCGCGGAACTGATGACCGCCGCTGGAAAGCGATGACCGTGGTAAAGCGTGCCGACCTGTGCGAACGACAAAAGACTCGATCGTTCAATGCATCACCTATGACGCAGGCGAAGGCGCTGACGATGCGCCTCTAATGTTCGCTTTCACAACGGCTTTCTGAAATGGAGTCGTTGGCGACTGGTAATACTCGGCGCGTCTTTAGCGAACACGCGGAAAGTTTTGCGGCTTTTCATGCACGAAACAGGGACACCCGTCTTCATGGATGGACGCGAGCCTCGAAAATAAATCATCGAACGCGCGCTGCGATTTTTTTCGCATTTTTTCCCCGTACGATGTTTTCGTGCTTTTCCGCCGCTTTGCGAATAGAGGTTTATGAAAAACAGAATTGCCGGATTCGATGGATTGCGCGCGATCGCTGTGCTGATGGTGTTTCTGCAGCATCGACTCTTCGGCGACATCGGCGAAATCGGGCATCTCGGCGTGTGGATCTTCTTTGCGCTGAGCGGCTTTCTGATCATCGGCATCCTGTCGTCGCGGCGCGCGCGCATCGAAGAGGGCGACAGCTGTTTCCGCACCGAACTCGGGCGCTTTCTGTTTCGTCGCACGGTGCGCATCTTTCCGATCTATTACCTGATGCTCGTCGTGATGTGCGTGCTGATGGCATTCGGCCTCGCGAATCCGGAACTGGCGAGCGGCATGCCGTTTCACTTCGCGTATCTGTCCAACTTCTGGATCGGCTCGGTGCTGCGTTACTGGCCGGGCCGCTATTCGCACTTGTGGAGCCTCGCGATCGAGGAGCAGTTCTATCTCGTCGTTGCGCCGTTTTTGCTGCTGCTCGCGACGCGGCGACATCGAGCGGCATGTTGGGCGATCGTGGCGCTCGGCCTTGCCGCGCTGTTCGCGATGCGCGCCGCGCATTGGGATGAGATCACGATCTATACGCACCCGTTGAGCAATGTCTGGTTGCTCGCGTTGGGCGGCATCGGTGGTCTGGTGATCGAGGACGATCGCGGCCGCGCGCGTGCCTGGCTCGGTCATGGCCTGACGCTGTTCGCGCTGAGTCTGGTCGTGATCGGTTTGTGCGCGGCCGAGCCGAGGTGGAACATGCTCGACGATCCCTTGCTGTTTACCGCGATCAGCGCAACGTACGGGATCGGTATCGCGGCGCTGGTGGCTTCGATCGCGTGTTGCCGCAATGCTGCCGTGATGGGTCTGCTACAGACGCGTTGGCTCGCCGGTCTTGGGCGTATCAGTTACGGCTTCTATCTGTATCACAACCTGATCCCCGATCTGACGCGTAACCGTCACGCCGAGGCGTTGTTTGGCGGCACCGTGCCGATGTGGGCACACATGCTTGGCATCGTCGCGTCGTTCGCGATTTCGCTTGGCATTGCGGTGCTGTCGTGGCGGTTGATCGAGGCGCCGATTTTGCGAGTGAAGACGCGCGGCGAATCGGTATTGAAAGCGGCGGAGAACGTCGCTTCCGACGTAGCCTGACAGATCGAACCAGGTCGCCGATCTATCCGGCTACGCGCCTCACGCTATCATTCGGCCTCACCACCCGGCCGCCCCTCATCTGACGCACTCCACGGGACCGAACCGGCCAAACGAAAGAAGAACACGATGCGCGCGGCGCTTTCCCGCGATGCCGACCGACCCGGGATCGTCGGACTTCGCGTAGCGCATCATCAGGCCCGTCAAGCCGCCGCAGGCTCGTGCACGATCTTCAACGTGCTCTTGTGCTCGGCGATGAACCGATAAACGGTGTCCCCGGGTACGGTCTCGTGCTCGAGCAACTGGTCCGAAATGTCGCGCAGTACCGGCTCGTACGCGTGCAGTAGCCCGTAGCAAAGTTCGTTGAGCTCCTTGAGCAGCACGTTCGCATGCTCGATTGCGCTCTTCATTTGCAGGCCCGCATACTGCGACGGCAGCGCCGCGAGACTGAACAGATCGCCGTCGCTGTTGAAGCCGAACTTCGACACCATGTCGAGGCTGATACGCGAGGCCTCCTGCAAGTCCGACGCGGCGCCGCTCGATGCTTCGGAGAACATCAGAATCTCCGCGTTGCGTCCGCCGAGCAGCACCTGGATCTCGTTGCGGATTTCCGTTTCGCGGTACAGGTGCTTGTCCTGCGCCTTCGTGATCAGCGCGACGCCAAGCGCGCCGCCACGCGGCAGAATCGTCACTTCCTCGAGCACGCCGGTGCCAAGCAGCGCCGCGACCAGACCATGACCCGCCTCATGCACCGCGATGCGCCTGCGCTCGTCCTCGGTGAGCGCGCGCTCGGCGCCGCTCACGTCGCCGATGCGCGCGATCTTGATCGCTTCCATGAAGTGCTTCGCGGCGATTTCGTTATCGCCCGCCTTGCGCGCGATCAGCCCCGCCTGATTCACGACCATCGCGACGGTGGCCGGCGACAGTCCAGTCGTCAAACGCGCGAGCTGGTCGTAGTCGATATCCGCCGCTTTCGACTTCAGCCGCTGCGCGTAGAAACGGAAAATCTTGGCGCGGTCTTCGCGATCCGGCAGACGCACCTGCACCGTGCGATCGAAACGGCCGGGGCGGCGCAATGCTTCGTCGAGATTGTCGGGATGGTTGGTCGCGGCCACGACGATCACGCCCTCGTTCGACTCGAAGCCGTCCATCTCCGCGAGCAGCTGGTTGATGATCCGGTTGCTTTCGGCTTCGACCGGACCACCGCCGGTGTCGGTTCGTTTCGCGAGACCGTCCGCTTCGTCGATGAAGATGACCGTCGGCGCGTTCTTGCGCGCGAGTTCGAACAGGTGCCGCACCTTCTGGATACCGACACCGTAGTACTTCGCGCTGAAATAGCTGCCCGTGATCGAAATGAAGTTCGCGCCGCATTCGCCGGCCAACGCCTGAGCGAGCCGCGTCTTGCCGACGCCGGGCGCGCCGACCATCAGGATGCCGCACGGCGCGCGCACGCCCAGCGACGAGAACTGCTTCGGATCGGACAGGTAACCGCGAATGTCGGCGAGCGCGGCCTTCGCTTCGTTCGCGCCGATCACGTCGTCGAAACGCAGCGTCGGTGTTTCGCTGAGCAGCTTCGCGCCGCCCTTCATCTCGCGTCGCATGAACCACGCCATGCCGCCGATCAGCACGAGCGGCAGCAGCACGCTCAGCGCGTCGCGGAACTGGTCGAACAGTTGGGTCCAGCGTGCACCGTCGCTGTGGATGTCGACGTCGGGCAGCCACACGAGCTGGTACGCGGCGGCGTCGGAGCGCTCGCCCAGCAGCAGCGCGTGCGAGAAGGTTGCGTTGTGATCGGTGACGAAGTACTTCGAGCCGTCACGCAGCGACACCAGAATCGCGTTGGGACTCACGCCGATCGCCGCGACGTTGGTGTCGTGAATGTCGCGCAGCATCGTCGATGCATCCTTCTCCGCATGCGTCCACGCGGATACATCGTGACGCATCTGGCTCGCAATGCCGCTCAGCGCCGGCGCCTGCGGCTCGGCGCGATGCTGGATATACCAGACGCCCCAACCGACCAACACCGCGATCAGCACCGCCACAGCCGCGACCGCAATTTTGCGTGCGCGCTTTTTCCCAAGCGAATTATTTCCCGGCTTCATGAGTCATTTCCAAAATGCGGACTTGAACAAGCCCTTACTTAATCAAGCTTTCTGTCAAACTTACCTGTCGAAATCGGAAGGCGGAGTCTGCGGAAAATCGGCTGGGGGCGAAGCGCCACACGGCGAGGCTCAAAGGACAATTCAGAAGGACGACGATCTGTGCATCCCGGTGAGCCGCATTAGCCGAAGGTAGTATGCCGGCGGCACGCGTCTGTCAAAGCCGCGGAAAAAGCCTATTTGTACCATCTATCCGACCATCGACACGCCGGAAGGTTACGCGGCAAGCGCGCGTAGGGCGTCGCCGCCTTGGCTCCGCGCACAGTTTATCAGCGTAAAAAGCAGCGCGTGTTTTTAATGTCTATATCTAACCGCGCCCCAATTAAAATCAGTCACAATTACTGACAAAACGTGATTAGACGGACCTAAATGATCTGAAAATAGGCCACGATTAAGTCAGGATTTTGGAATCAGCTGGCAGGATGAGCGACGGCTCTCTACGGACCCGTTCGCATCATCGACACTTTCTCTCAGGTTCTGCTTTTGGGCGCCGGCGCCGAGCGGCATCGACGGTTCTTTCCTATGCTGCACTCAGGAGATTCGATCATGCAGCGGGCTGAAAACCCTTCCTTCGCGGCGTCGCTCGACGCGGGTCTGAGCGGCGCGACGCGCGTGTATTTCATCGTCGGCGATCCGATTGCGCAGGTGCGCTCGCCGTCCGGCGTGACCGCCGCGTTGCGTTCGGCCGGCCGCGATGCGCTGGTGGTGCCCGCGCACGTCGCGCCAGCCGATCTGCCGGCTTTTTTCGCGGGCATCGCGCCGATGCGCAACGTCGACGGCGTGATCATCACGGTGCCGCACAAATTCACCGCGGCGAGCTATTGCGCGACGCTCGCCGAAGAAGCCGCGTTCCTTGGCGCGGTCAACACGCTGCGCCGCAACGCCGACAGCAGCTGGCATGGCGGCATGTTCGACGGCACCGGCTTCGTTGCGGCGCTCGTCGCGGCGGGCTGCGAACTACAGGGCAAGCGCGCGCTGCTGGTCGCCGCGGGCGGCGCGGGCTCGGCGATCGGCCATGCGCTGATTCAGCGCGGCGTCGGCTCGCTCGACGTGCGCGACAACGACGTCGAACGCACCGGCTCGCTGACCGCACGGCTCAATGCGCTCGGCCGAGGCACGGCGCGCGGTGCGGCGGCCGACCTCGACCCGAGTCCGTATGACGTGGTCGTCAACGCGTCGCCGCTCGGCATGCGCGCGGGCGATTCGTTGCCGATCGACGTCGCGCGCTTGCCGGCCACGACTTTTGTCGGCGATGTCGTAACGAAACCGCCACTTACGCCGCTGATCGAAGCGGCACGCGCGCGCGGTTGCCCGACCGTGACGGGCACGCAGATGTTCGAACGCGTGTGTGATCGGATGGTGGAGTTCTTTCTGGACACGCCGACGTCTGCGTAACGGCGCGAAGGAACCAGGCGCGCGCTGCTACACTGGCGCGAAATTACCGTGGCGCAGATCCCGCACGGCATGCACGAGGCGTGGCGCAATCCTGCGCCGCGTTCACATCGCCCTCTGCGCGCCAACCCATGCTTCGATTCGACAACCTCAGCAAGCGCTATAGCGACCGCGTCCTGTTCGAAGGACTGCACTTCGACGCGACGTCCGGCTGCGTCGCGTTGAACGATGAATCCGGCAGCGGCAAATCGACGTTGCTCGCCATCCTCGCCGGCGCGCTCGAACCCGACACCGGCGACGTATGGCTCGGCGGTAATTCGCTGCGCGCCGCGCCGCATGCGGCGCAAGCGCTGCTCACGTATGTGCCGGAAGACAGCATGAGCTGGCCCGATCAGACCGGCCGCGATTATCTGCGGCAGGTTGCGGCGGCGCGGCACACCGCGCTGACCGACGACGTGCTCGCGCTCGCCGAACGCTTCGGCCTCGCGCCGCATCTGGACAAACGTTTCGAGCAGATGTCGTATGGCAGCCGCAAAAAGGTGTTTCTGACGGCGGCCGCGCTCGGCGAAACCCGCGTGCTGATCGCAGACGAACCGGCCGGCGGACTCGACGCGTCAGCGCGCGCGGTGCTCGCCGAGCTGTTCAGAACGCTCGGCACGACGCGCACGCTGTTTTTCACGAGTTACGACGAAGGGTTCACGCAGGCCTGCGAGGCGACGGGTGTCTGTTTCGCGGACCTCGCGAGGGGCATTTGAGCTAGGGCCTGTTCACGCTAATAACGGGCTTGCGCTGGCCGCCAGAAGGGCCGAGCGCAAGGATTGCGACGCAACGAATACTCGACGTATTCGCAAGGAGCATGACGCGGCGATCGGCCCTTCTGGCGGCCAGCCCTTTGAAGGTTTTTTTAAAACAGGGGAACGTGCCTTTGCGCCCGTATTGCGGCGTCGGTCGTCGCTTGTTTGGCTCGGCCAAACGGCGCTCCTCTCTCCTTGCGCTACGGGCGGAAAGGCACGTTCGCAAGCCCGTTATTAGCGTGAACAGGCCCTAGCGATCCCGCGGGTCATGCGGGCCGGGCGCGAGCGTTGAATCCTCAGATCGCCACACAAATCTTGCCGAAGTGCGCACCCGATGCCTCGTGCCGGAACGCGTCGGCGAGCTTGTCCAGCGCGAACGTGCTGTCGATCACCGGCTTGATGCCCGTGGTCTCGAGCGCGCGCACCATGTCGATCTGATCCTGCCGGCTGCCGACGATCAGCCCTTGCAGACGCTGTTGCCGCGCCATCAGATGCGCGGTCGGCACCGGACCCGCGCGGCCGGTCAGCACGCCGATCAGCGCGATGTGCCCGCCGATGCGGCATGCGGTGATCGACTGCGGCAGCGTGCCGGGACCACCCACCTCGACTACGTGATCGACACCGCGCCCGTTGGTGATGTGACGCACTTCTTTGCCCCACTCGGGATTGTCGCGATAGTTGATCGTATGGTCGGCACCCAGTTCGCGCAGCTTCGCGAGCTTCGCATTCGACGACGACGTCGCGATCACCGACGCCCCCATCGCCCTCGCCATCTGCAAGCCGAAGATCGACACGCCGCCGGTGCCGAGCACGAGCACGCTGCTGCCTGCCTTCAACTGACCGTCGACGACCAGCGCGCGCCACGCGGTCAGCCCCGCCGTGGTCAGCGTCGCGGCTTCGGCGTGGCTGTAGCCGGCCGGCGCGCGCGTGAAGTAGTGGCTCGGCAGCACGACGACTTCGCGCGCGTAGCCGTCGACGCCGTCGCCGGGGGTGGTCGCAAAATCGCCGATCGCGGGCGAACCGTTTTCCCAGTGTGGGAAGAAGCAGGACACGACGTGATCGCCGGCCTTGAATTCGCGCACGCCTGCGCCGACCGCTTCGACGACGCCCGCGCCATCGGCCATCGGGATGCGGCCCGCTTCGGCCGGCAGATTGCCGCTGACGACGCCGTAGTCGTGGTAGTTCAACGAACTAGCGCGAATGCGCACGCGAATCTGCCCGGCCTCGGGCTGACCGGGATCGGCGAGATCGACGACCTGCAGGCTATCGACTGTGGCGGGAGAACCGATTCTGACGGCTTTCATGTTTTCGATCCTTGGTGAGTGGTGCGCTGCCGTGAGCAGCTCGATGTCCACGCGCGATGCGCGTCGGATGTGCATGCGCCATGCCCGCGCGAATGCGAACCGGCATGCAGGCGCCGCGCGAGCACCGCGCTATTTGACGGTCTGGATGACTTCGAAGCCTTCGAATTCCGGGTGGCCGAGATACAACACGCGGTTTTCGTTACCGGCACTGCGATGCGCGGCACGAAACGCGTCGGACTTCGTCCATGCCTCGAACGATCCATGGTCGCGCCAGATCGTATGGCTCGAATAGAGGACGTGATCGTCCTTGCGCGGTCCCTTCAGCAAATGAAATTCGACGAAGCCCGGCACCTCTTTCAGATGGGTGTCGCGCGTGGTCCACAGATGTTCGAAGGCGTCCTCGGAGCCGGGCGCCACTTTGAAGCGGTTCATCGCGATGTACATGCTGTCAGCCTCGTTGAGTGAGTGATGCTGCCAATGATGCTGGCTTGGTCATCCAGTCGCGTTTCATTATAGGCGTGCGTTGCTTTGCCTCCGCTTGACCTTACCACGGCAGGAGGCTCCACGATGTCCGACGTGACCGTTAGAATCGCGCGGATCACGTCGCCACACTCTTCAACAACGGAAAACCAATCTGAAAAACCTTCGCGCGTTGCGCGCTCTCTGTGTGTTCGGCGGTTTGGCATTCGCGGCGGCGGCTCTGCCCGCTCACGCGCAACATCAGGGCATGCCCGGCATGGACATGCCGGATTCGGCGCATACCGACGCGGGCGCATCGACGCAAGCCTTCAAGGCCGCCGACGAGCGCATGATGCATGAGACGAGCGCCCCCGAATACACCGGCGACGCCGACCGGGATCGTCGCGCACATGATCCCGCATCACCAGGGCGCGATCGAGATGGCGCAGGCGGAGTTGAAATACGGCAAGGACCCGGAGATCAAGCGGCTCGCGCGCAACATCATCAAGGCGCAGCATGACGAGATCGCGTTCATGCAGCGCTGGCAGGAAAAGCACGGCGGCAAGTAACGCAGCGCGAGCATCACCAGCGTGGCTGCTTGCGCAACAGTGGCGTCATCGCGATCAGACCGATGATCGGCCCAGGCAGCAGCAGCCATGCGACGCGCACGTCGAGCGCGTGAAATACGCTGGTCGACCACAGGATCGAGCAGGCGGACAGGAAAAAGCCGAAGCTGTTCTGCAGCGTCAGCGCGCCGCCGATCTTGTCGGCGGGACAGGCCTTCACGGACAGCGCCGAAAACTGCGGCGAATCGGCGATCACGCTGATGCCCCACACGAGTAGTAACCCGAGCTGCGCGGCGGTGCCGAGCCCCGTGGTCAGCGGATAAATCGCGCACAGCGTGCCCGAGATCGTCAGCGCGAGAGCGGCGGTACGCGCGCTGCCGACCACCTGGCTGAGTCTGCCGCCGAACAGGCAGCCGAGCGCACCGATCGCGATGATCAGGAACGACCACAACGCGACGGTGCCCGGCGCCGCCGGCGCCCCGCTCGCGAACGCGCGCTGCACGAGCAGCGGCGTCAGCGTCCAGAACGCGTACAACTCCCACATGTGACCGAAATAGCCGAGCGCGGCCGAGCGAAACTCGCTGATGCGCACGACCTGCCCGACGCCCGCCGACAAACCGAAGCGTCGGCTGCCTGAGCGCCGCGCGTGCGGCCCTTCGCCGAGCACGAACACCAGCAGCGCGCCGATCACCGCGAGTCCCGACGAAGTGAGGACCACGGTTTGCCACGGCACGCTCGACAGCAACGCACGAATCGCATGCACCGACGCCGTGCCGAGCGTCAGCATCGCAACGAGCAACGCGAGCGTCTGCGCGGCGCGGCGCGGGTCCCACGTAACGAGCAGCTTCATGCCGAGCGGATAGATGCCGGCAAGCGCGACGCCCACGCCGAAGCGAAACACGAGCGCCGACGCGAGCCCGCTGCTGCACAGCGCGAACAGCGCATTCAAGGTCGCGCCGAGCACGCCGCAGACGGCGAACACCTTGCTCGCCGACACGCGATCCGCGAGTCCGGTGGTCGCCGACAGCAAGGTCCCGACGATAAAGCCAGCCTGCACTGCATTCGTCAGCCAGCCGATACCGGACGCGCTCAGATGCCAGGCGATCTGCAGATCGCGCATCGCGCCGTTCGCGCTGAACCACAACGACGTACCGAGCAATTGCGCAATCGCGATCACGAGCACAGCGCGTCTCGCGCGCGCGATGTCGTGCGCCGCGTCGCCGGACTTCGTTGCGTCGGCGTCCAGCCTGTTCTGCATCGTGGCTCCTCTGCGTCGGGACTGAGTCGGCCGCTGGGGAGTGGTTATGGGAGCGCGGCCGGAGCGGCCATTGTAGACCGCGAGCACCGTATGCCCCCATCGCCGCGAGCGCGGCGGCCTGCTCTACGTAGCCTTCCGTGCCGCTGACGTTGGCCGACATCGGCGCCGCCTCAGCCCTGCTGCGGCACCCTGACCCACCCCTCCATCAACACGCGCGCGCTGCGGCTCATGATCGCTTTCGTGACGACCCACTCGCCGTCCTTCCGACTCGCCTGCGCGCCGACGCGCAACGTGCCCGACGGATGCCCGAAGCGCACCGACTCACGCTCGCCGCCGCCCGCCGCCTGATTGACGAGCGTGCCCGCGATCGCCGCCGCGGCGCCGATCGCGACCGCCGCCGTGCCCATCATCGCGTGATGCAGCTTGCCCATCGACATCGCGCGCACCAGCAGATCGACGTCGCCCGCGCGCACCGGCTTGCCGCTCGACGCCACGTAATCGACCGGCTTTGCGACGAACGCGACCTTCGGCGTGTGCTGCCGCGTCGCGATCTCGTCGAGATGCTTGATGAGCCCCATGCGCAGCGCGCCATGCGCGCGAATCGTCTCGAACATCGCGAGCGCCTTCGCGTCGCTGTTGATCGCGTCCTGCAACTCGGTGCCCTTGTAGCCGATCGCCTCGGCGGCGACGAAGATCGTCGGGATGCCCGCGTTGATCATCGTCGCCTTCAACGTACCGACGCCCGGCACCTCCAGGTCGTCGACGAGGTTGCCGGTCGGGAACATCGCGCCGCCCGCGCCTTCTTCGTCGGCGGCCGGGTCCATGAATTCGAGCGGCACTTCGGCGGCCGGGAAGGTCACGCCGTCGAGCTCGAAGTCGCCGGTTTCCTGCACCGCGCCATCGCTCATCGGCACGTGCGCGATGATCGTCTTGCCGATATTGGCCTGCCAGATGCGCACGATCGCGACGCCGTCACGCGGCACGCGGCCCGCATCGACGAGGCCCGCGCTGATCGCGAACGGTCCCACCGCGGCCGACAGGTTGCCGCAATTGCCGCTCCAGTCGACGAACGCCTTGTCGATCGACACCTGCCCGAACAGATAGTCGACGTCGTGACCGGGCCGGCTGCTGCGCGAAATGATCACGGTCTTGCTGGTGCTCGACGTCGCGCCGCCCATGCCGTCGATCTGCTTGCCGTACGGATCGGGACTGCCGATCACGCGCATCAGCAGCGCGTCGCGCGCGGCGCCCGGTCGCTGCGCGGCCTCGGGCAGATCCTGCAGACGGAAAAACACGCCCTTGCTGGTGCCGCCGCGCATATAGGTGGCCGGAATCTTGATCTGGGGAAGGTGGGCCATGAAGGTGTCCTGAGGTGACATGTTCTTTGATGAAGGGCGATGCGGCTCGTCAAGCCGCATCGCCCTGGTCTGTTGCGACGTTCACTGCAAACGCGCGTCTACCCGTCAAGCCGCTGCTCTGGTCGACTCGAGAAAGTCCTGCGCGAAACGCTGCAGCACGCCACCGGCTTCGTAGATCGACCCCTCTTCGGCCGTATCGAGCCGGCACGTCACCGGCACTTCGACGCGCTCACCGTTGCGGCGATGAATCACCAGCGTCAGATCGGCGCGCGGCTTGCGCTCGCCGATCACATCGAACGTCTCGGTGCCGTCGATGCCGAGCGTCAGGCGATTCACGCCCGGCTTGAATTCGAGCGGCAACACGCCCATGCCGACGAGGTTCGTGCGGTGAATCCGCTCGAAGCCTTCCGCGACGATCGCTTCGGTGCCGGCCAGCCGCACGCCCTTCGCGGCCCAGTCGCGCGACGACCCCTGGCCATAGTCGGCGCCCGCGATCACGATCAGCGGCTGCTTGCGCTCCATATACGTTTCGATCGCTTCCCACATGCGCGTGACCTTGCCTTCGGGCTCGATACGCGCGAGCGAACCGGCCTTCACCTGGCCATTCTCCAGCACCATCTCGTTCTTCAGCGTCGGGTTCGCGAAGGTCGCGCGCTGCGCGGTCAAGTGATCGCCGCGGTGCGTCGCGTACGAATTGAAGTCCTCTTCGGGCAGGCCCATTTTCGTCAGGTATTCGCCGGCCGCGCTGTCCGGCAGAATCGCGTTCGACGGCGACAGGTGGTCCGTCGTGATGTTGTCGCCGAGCACGGCCAACGCGCGCATACCCTTCAGCGTTCGCTCGCCGGCGAGCGCGCCTTCCCAGTACGGCGGACGGCGAATATAGGTGCTTTCTTCGCGCCAGTCGTACAGCGGGTCGGCCTTCGCGCCGGTGTCGGGGGAGACCGCGAACATCGGTTCATACACTTTGCGGAATTGCTCGGGTTTCACGCTCGCGGCGACGATCGCATCGATCTCCGCATCCGACGGCCACAGATCTTTCAGCGTGACCGCATGACCGTCCGCATCGACGCCGAGCACGTCCTTCTCGATGTCGAAGCGGATCGTGCCCGCGATCGCATAGGCGACGACCAGCGGCGGCGACGCGAGAAAAGCCTGCTTCGCGTAGGGGTGGATCCGGCCGTCGAAGTTGCGGTTGCCCGACAGCACGGCGGTCGCATACAGATCGCGCTCGATCACCTCCTTCTGGATCACCGGGTCCAACGCACCGGACATGCCGTTGCACGACGTGCACGCATACGCGACCACGCCGAAGCCGAGCTGTTCGAGTTCAGGCAAGAGCCCTGCCTCTTCCAGATACAGCGTGACCGCCTTCGATCCCGGCGCGAGCGAGCTCTTGACCCACGGCTTGCGCACGAGTCCACGCCGGTTCGCGTTGCGTGCGACCAGGCCCGCCGCGATCATGTTGCGCGGATTGTTCGTGTTGGTGCAGCTCGTGATCGCGGCGATGATCACCGCGCCGTCCGGCATCAGACCGGGCTCGTTCTCGACCTTGCCGCTGATGCCGCGCGCGGCCAGCTCCGACACCGGCAAGCGGCGATGCGGATTCGACGGCCCCGCGAGCGTGCGCACCACGCTCGACAGATCGAACTTGAGCACGCGCTCGTAGTCGGCGTGCTTCAGCGTATCGGCCCACAAGCCGGTTTGCTTCGCATACGTTTCCACGAGTTTGACGAGTTCGTCGTCGCGGCCGGTCAGCTTCAGATAGCGGATCGTCTGCTCGTCGATGTAGAACATCGCGGCGGTCGCGCCGAACTCGGGCGCCATGTTCGCGATCGTCGCGCGATCGCCCAAGGTCAAATTCGCCGCGCCCTCGCCGTAAAACTCGAGGTACGCGCCGACCACCTTCTCTTTGCGCAAGAACTCGGTCAACGACAGAACCACGTCGGTCGCGGTAATGCCCTCGCCCGGCTTGCCGCTCAGCGCCACGCCGACGATATCGGGCAGCCGCATGTACGACGCGCGGCCGAGCATCACGCTCTCCGCTTCGAGGCCGCCGACGCCGATCGCGATCACGCCGAGCGCATCGACCATCGGCGTATGCGAGTCGGTGCCGACCAGCGTGTCGGGAAACGCGACACCGTCCTTCACCTGCACGACCGGGCTCATGCGTTCGAGGTTGATCTGATGCAGGATGCCGTTGCCCGGCGGAATCACGTCGACGTTGCGGAACGCGCGCTTGGTCCAGTTGATGAAATCGAAGCGGTCTTCGTTGCGGCGATCTTCGATCGCGCGATTCTTCGCGAACGCATCCGGATCGAAACCGCCGCACTCAACGGCCAGCGAGTGATCGACGACCAGTTGCGTCGGCACCACCGGATTCACGAGCGCCGGATCGCCGCCTTGCGCGGCGATCGCATCGCGCAGACCCGCCAGATCGACGAGAGCGGTCTGGCCGAGAATGTCGTGGCACACGACGCGCGCCGGGAACCACGGAAAATCGAGCTCGCGCTTGCGCTCGATGATCTGTTTCAGCGAAGCGGTCAACGTCACCGGGTCGCAGCGGCGCACCAGGTTTTCGGCGAGCACGCGCGACGTATAAGGCAGTTTGTCGTAGGCGCCGGGCTCGATCTTGTCGACCGCGGCACGCGTATCGAAGAAGTCGAGCTCGGTGCCCGGAAGGCGTTTGCGGTTGGCAGTATTCATGACGTAGGGACAGGACGGTTATCGGCCGCCGGACGGTATGCCGGCGGCCTCGGGCGGCGCTTCGCTCGCGCGCCGGCCGGACAGTGCGGGTAGTTTAGCTCGCGGCCTCAGCTCAAACGCGCTTCGCCAGCGGCACGAACGGCAGATCGTCCGGACCGGTGTAATTCGCGCTCGGACGAATGATCTTGTTGTCGACGCGCTGCTCGATGATGTGCGCGCTCCATCCTGCCGTACGCGAGATCACGAACAGCGGCGTGAACATCGCGGTCGG
>NZ_CADFGP010000026.1 GCF_902833905.1 Paraburkholderia tuberum STM678
GCGTGGATGTTCGCCGAATGGGCAGCCAAGGGCAAGCCGTCGGTGCTCGGTATCGTGTCGGGCGCGGTCGCGGGTCTGGTGGCGATTACGCCAGCGTCGGGCTTCGTCGGCACGGTCGGGGCGCTCGTGATCGGTATCGTCGCGGGTGTGGTCTGCTTCTGGGCGGCCACGTGGCTCAAGCACAAGTTCGGGTACGACGATTCGCTCGACGCGTTCGGCGTGCACTGCATCGGCGGGATCATCGGTGCGCTGCTGACCGGCGTGTTCGCGGTCAAGGACATCAGCGGCTCGGACGGCAGCGTGATCCTGCAGGCGAAGGGCGTGCTGACGACGCTGATCTACAGCGGCGTGGTGAGCTTCGTGCTGCTGAAGATCATCGACCTGGTGATGGGCATCCGCGTGACCGAAGAGCAGGAGCGCGAAGGCCTCGACGTGAGCCTGCACGGCGAGAAAGTCGAATAACGGAGAACCTGTCCCGGTTCGGCCCGGGCTCCCGGGCCCGTCAGTAAGAAAAAATGGTTAAGCAAGCGCAGCAATTTCGCCCGCCTTCATGGCGGGCTTTTTTCTTGCTGATCGGGTTGCGAACGGCGATTTTCCGCGCCTATCATCGAGATAGGGAGAATGCATTCGAGTCTGCTTGCGAATGGAGAAACCGTCCCCAAATGGACAAAGCATTTGCTCTACAATCTTTTTTCTCCAGTCTGCGAGTGATCAATGGTTCCGCACCTAGTTACGGCGTTAAACGGCCCGCTGCTCGACCTCGAGCGGAAGATCCTCGACGCCACGCCCGCTATCGAACGCTGGTTCCGGCTCGAATGGCAGGAGCACACGCCACCGTTCTACTGTTCCGTCGATCTGCGTAACGCGGGCTTCAAGCTCGCGCCGGTCGACACCAATCTGTTTCCCGGCGCGTTCAACAATCTGTCGCAGGAAGTGCTGCCGCTCGCGGTGCAGGCCGCGATGGCCTCGATCGAAAAGATCTGCCCGGACGCGAAGAATCTGCTCGTTATTCCCGAGCGTCACACCCGCAACGCGTTCTACCTCGAAAACGTCGCCCGGCTTGCGTCGATCATGCGCCAGGCGGGTCTGAACGTACGCTTCGGCACGCTCGACGAAACCATCAACGGCCCGGTCACGATCGCGCTGTCGGACGGCCAGAAGCTGGTGCTCGAACCGCTCGAGCGCTCGCAGCGGCGCCTTGGTCTGAAGAACTTCGACCCGTGCTCGATCCTTCTGAACAACGATCTGTCCGGCGGTATTCCGCCCGTGCTCGAAAACCTGCACGAGCAGTACCTGCTGCCGCCGCTGCATGCGGGCTGGGCGGTGCGTCGCAAGTCGACGCATTTCTCGTGCTATGACGACGTCGCGAAGAAGTTCGCGAAGATGGTCGAGATCGATCCGTGGATGATCAATCCGTATTTCGCGCACGTCGAGGGCGTCGACTTCCAGCAGCGCACCGGCGAGGAAGCCCTTGCCGATGCGATCGACGGCGTGCTGAAGAAGATCGCGCGCAAGTATCGCGAGTACGGCATCTCCGAAAAACCGTATGTCGTGATCAAGTCCGATGCGGGCACCTACGGCATGGGCGTGATGACCGTGCACGACGCGTCGGAAGTCGCCGCGCTGACGAAGCGCGAACGCACGCGCATGGCCGCGACCAAAGACGGCCTCGAAGTGCACGACGTGATCGTGCAGGAAGGTGTCTACACGTTCGAGCGCATCGGCGAGGAGGTCGCCGAGCCGGTCGTCTACATGATCGACCGCTATGTGGTGGGCGGCTTCTATCGCGTGCACGGCAGCCGCGAGCGCGACCAGAACCTGAACGCGCCGGGCATGCACTTCGTGCCGCTCGGCTTCGAACACACGGCGCTGCCCGATGCGCACGCGAAGCCCGGCGCGGCGCCGCCGAACCGCTTCTATATGTATGGCGTCGTGGCGCGGCTCGGGTTGCTGGCCGCATCGGTCGAACTCGAAAAGACCGATCCTGAAGCGATCCAGGTCTAAGCCGCCTCGCGCGGCAGGATGGCGGCATGCGTGCCGCCATCGCCGTCTTCAAAGACTATATTGACGAACAATGTCACGCCCTTCAGGGCGCACCGGGACTTTCATGGACATTCTTTTCATCGCCGATCCGCTCAGCCATTTCAAGGTCTACAAAGACACGACCTACGCGATGATGGCCGAAGCGGCGCGGCGCGGCCACACGGTGTACACCTGCGGGCCGAAGCATCTGGCGTGGACGGGCGGCGATGTCGAGGCGAACGTGCAGCGCATTGCGATCGTCGGCGATACCACGGATCTGCATCGTGATGTCTGGTTTGCCGCCGATGCCGCCACGCCGCGCGCACTCGCGAGCTTCGGCGCGGTCGTGATGCGCAAGGACCCGCCGTTCGACATGGAATACGTGACGTCGACCTGGCTGCTCGAACTGGCCGAGCGTGGCGGCGCACGCATCTTCAACAAACCGCAGGCGATCCGCGATCATTCGGAGAAGCTCGCAATCGGCGAGTTCGCGCAGTTCGTCGCGCCGACGCTGGTCACTCGCGACCCGGCGCGTCTGCGCGCGTTCCACGAACAGCACGGCGACGTGATCCTGAAGCCGCTCGACGGCATGGGCGGCATGGGCGTATTCCGCGTGAAGGCGGACGGCATGAACCTCGGCTCGATCGTCGAAATGCTGAGCCACGACGGCGCGCGCTCGGTGATGGCGCAGAAATTCATCCCCGAGATCAAGGAAGGTGACAAGCGCATCCTGCTGATCGGCGGCGAAGCGGTGCCGTACTCGCTCGCGCGCATTCCTCAGGGTAATGAGGTGCGCGGCAATCTGGCGGCCGGCGGACTGGGCGTCGCGCGGCCGCTCAGCGAGCAGGATCGCAAGATCGCCGATACGCTCGCGCCGGTGCTGGCGGCGCGCGGCCTGCTGCTGGTCGGACTCGATGCGATCGGCGACTGGCTCACCGAAGTCAACGTCACGAGCCCGACGTGTTTCCGCGAGATCATGGACCAGACCGGCTTCGACGTCGCCGCGATGTTCGTCGACGCGCTGGAGCGCGCGGTCGGCTGACGCGTGGCGCTCGCGTGGCGCGCCGACGCAGCGGCCTTGATTGCCCGGCTGCACCCCCAATCTGTGTAGTAAATCCGCATCAGGCGTGGCCTCGGCATTGGCGCGAAAATGAGGCTGCTACAATGCCCGCTCTCCCGACGATGCATTCCCGCCCTCGCGACCCACGGCCGGTCCGGGGCGATGGCGAACCGGGCTCGAGTCCCGGTCCACGGTTTGGGGCCGTTCTTTTGCAGTAAGGCTGACATGGCAGGCATTCTGATCATTGCGCACGCTCCATTCGCCACCGCGTTGCGCGATTGCATTTCCCACATCTATGGCGGTTTGCCGGCGCGTATCGGCGTGATCGACGTGTCGCCGGATTGCGATCCTGCGCAGGTCGTCGCGTTCGCGAATTCGGAAGTCGTGCGGCTGAAGGAAGAGAACGGCGCGCTCGTGCTGACCGACATGTTCGGCGCGACGCCGGCCAACATCGCGGGCCGGCTCGCCACCGTGCCGGACGTGCGTGTGCTGTGCGGCGTCAATCTGCCGATGCTGGTGCGCGCGGTCTGCTATCGCGCGACGCCGCTCGACACGCTCGTCGACAAGGCGCTCGCCGGCGCGACCAAGGGCGTGCACGCGATCGGACCGGCGATGCCGACACCGGTCACGCCGTCAGCGTGCGCTGCCGAGTGCCTGCCGGCGCTGCCGCCTGACGCGGCGGCCGCCGACTGTGTTCCCGCTTTGCCGGCCGATGCCGATCTGACGCAAAAGACGGACGCGACCGGCCTGTAAGCCGGGCTGGTTCGCAGGCAAGCTTCGACGGATTCAAGCGGTTTCACAACGGTGCCGATCGCATTGAAGCCGCTTTGCAGTAACACTTTTCACCATTTCATTCACCCGCGCTTCGGACCATCACATGCTGCAACAGGAAACGACAATTGTGAACAAGCTGGGGCTGCACGCGCGCGCGTCGGCCAAGTTGACGCAACTCGCGGGCAACTACCAGGCGGAAATCTGGATGAGCCGCAATGGCCGTCGTATCAACGCGAAGAGCATCATGGGCGTGATGATGCTGGCCGCGGGCATCGGCAGTACCGTGCTGATCGAAACGGAAGGCACCGACGAACAGGACGCGATGGACGCGCTCTTGAAACTGATCGCCGATAAATTTGGCGAAGGTCAATAAAGCCGCGCGCTTTGCGTTCGACAAACCCGAAAATGCCGCGGCTCAGTCCGCGGTTTTTTTTCGGTGCGCCGACATCTGAATATCAGAAGAGGCGCGCTGTTAATCGACATTAAAGGGATCTAGAAGCGGCGCGAAAGCCATCGGGAAGAGTGCGTAAGACGACATGCGTTTTCAATGTTTAAACCATATGTTCTGCGCGACGTGTATAAAGCGAAGCTTCGCCGGGTACGAGGGCACCTCATTGCGATAATCCGTGCTGCGCTGCACACACCGCCGACACACTTCAAAAAGGCGCGGAATTTATAATGCCCAGTACAGTCTGAGAGCATTGCAGCGGTTTGCCGCGGCATTACACAACTAGAGGAGGTGCGCGTGTCATTCACGCTGCATGGAATTCCCGTGTCACGCGGTATCGCCATCGGGCGGGCCTATCTGATCGCCCCGGCAGCACTCGACGTAGACCACTATCTGATCGAACCGCCCCAGATCGAAGGGGAGGTCGGGCGTTTTCGCGCGGCTCAGCAACGCGTGCATGAAGAACTCAACGTATTGCGCGCCGATCTTGCCGCGGATGCCCCGAGCGAAATGGGCGCGTTCATCGACGTTCACACGATGATCCTGAACGACGTCATGCTCGTTCAGGAAACCATCGACCTGATCCGCACGCGCCGCTACAACGTGGAATGGGCGCTGACCGAACAGCTCGAAAGACTGTCGCGCCATTTCGACACTATCGAAGACGAATACCTGCGCGAGCGCAAGGCCGATATCGAGCAGGTCGTCGAGCGCGTGCTGAAGGCGCTCGCGGGCGCGCCGGGCATCGTCGGCAACGTGCATGGCGCGTGCGACGAGATGATCGTGGTCGCGCACGACATCGCGCCGGCCGACATGATGCAGTTCAAGACGCAGACGTTCCAGGGCTTCGTCACCGATCTGGGCGGGCGCACGTCGCACACCGCGATCGTCGCGCGCAGCCTCGGCATTCCGGCCGCGGTCGGCGTGCAGCATGCGAGCGCGCTGATCCGCCAGGACGATCTGATCATCGTCGATGGCGACCACGGCATCGTGATCGTCGATCCCGCGCCGATCGTGCTCGAGGAATACTCGTACCGGCAAAGCGAGAAGGAGCTCGAGCAGCGCAAGCTGCAACGGCTCAAGTTCTCGCCGACGCAAACGCTGTGCGGCACGCGCATCGAACTGTGCGCGAACATCGAGTTGCCGGACGACGCGCGCGCGGCGGTCGAATCGGGCGCGACCGGCGTGGGTCTGTTCCGCACCGAGTTTCTGTTCATGAATCACAAGCACCGGATGCCCGAAGAGGAGGCGCAGTTCAGCGCGTATCGTCGCGCGGTCGAACTGATGAACGGCTTGCCGGTCACGATCCGCACGATCGACGTCGGCGCCGACAAGCCGCTCGATTCGATGGGCGGCGACGGCTACGAGACCGCCGCGAATCCGGCGCTCGGTTTGCGCGCGATTCGCTGGAGCCTGTCCGAGCCGCAGATGTTCCTCACGCAGTTGCGCGCGATCCTGCGCGCGTCGGCGTTCGGCAGGGTGAAGATCCTGATCCCGATGCTCGCGCACGCGCAGGAAATCGACCAGACGCTCGATCTGATCCGCGAAGCGAAGCGTCAACTCGACGACGCGGGTATCGCTTACGATCCGAACGTGCAGGTGGGCGCGATGATCGAGATCCCGGCCGCCGCGATCGCGTTGCCGCTGTTTCTGAAGCGGCTCGATTTCCTGTCGATCGGCACCAACGATCTGATTCAGTACACGCTCGCGATCGATCGCGCGGACAACGCGGTCGCGCATCTGTACGACCCGCTGCATCCGGCCGTGCTGCATCTGATCGCGTTCACGCTGCGCGAGGCGAAGCGCGCGGGCGTGCCCGTGTCGGTGTGCGGTGAGATGGCGGGCGATCCGGCGTTGACGCGTCTGCTGCTCGGCATGGGTCTGACCGAGTTTTCGATGCATCCGAGCCAACTGCTCGAGGTCAAGCAGGAGGTGCTGCGCTCGCATCTGAAGACGCTCGAAAAGCCCGTTGCCGACGTGCTGGCTTCGTTCGAGCCGGAGGAGGTGCAAGCGGCGCTCAAGCGGGTCGCGCTGGTTTGAATCTGACGCGCATCGTCTTGCCTCGTTGAACGAAAAAACGCCGCACATGTGCGGCGTTCTGCTATTTCGGCGTCACGCGAACGGGCAGTGCGGAACCGCCTCAAGACCCGGGCGCGTGGCCGCACACCGGACAATCCGGCTGACGTCCGATGCGCATCGTGTTCCATTCCATCCGCAGCGAATCGAGCATCGTCAGGCGGCCCACGAGCGGCGTGCCGATTGCGCCGATCACCTTCAGCGCTTCGGCAGCCTGCATCGAACCGATGATGCCGACCGTCGGCGCGAACACGCCCATCGTCGAGCATGCGACTTCTTCGAACGGCTGGTCTTCGGGAAACACGCACGCGTAGCACGGCGACGCTTCATCGCGGAAATCGAAAGTGCTGATCTGGCCGTCGAAGCGCAGCGCCGCGCCCGACACGAGCGGCACGCGATGCTTGACGCACGCGCGGTTGATCGCGTGACGCGTCGCGAAGTTGTCGGTGCAATCGAGCACGACACTCGCGTGCGGCACCTCGCGGTCGAGCCACGCATCGTCGACGCGCTCGGCCACCGCGTTGACGACGACCTCGGGATTGATCCGCGCGAGCATGTCGCGCCCGGACTCGACCTTCCTACGTCCAACCGACGCGCTCACGTGCAGGATCTGTCGTTGTAGATTAGTCAGGTCGACGATATCGGCATCGACGAGCGTCAGACGGCCGACGCCCGCCGCCGCGAGATACAGCGCGGCTGGCGAACCGAGCCCGCCCGCGCCGACGATGATCGCGTGGGCGTCGATAAAACGCTGCTGCGCCTCGATGCCGATTTCATCGACGAGGATGTGGCGGGAGTAGCGAAGGAGTTGATCGTCATTCATGGCGGGGCGCGTGGGGTGTGTCGCTATGTCGCTGTGTCGCGCAAGGAGAGGCAGGCCGAGGGGCCGCGGCGCGCATTCGTGGCTGTTATTTTAATCGCGCGGGGAGGGTGGCGGTTGCGGCTTGCCGTGATGCGCCACCGGTTAGGCGGCGGCTTTTGCTGAAACTGTTGCGGCGTGTCTTCGCAGACTATCGTGCTGCGAAGACACGCGCGGGGTTCGCTGCCTGTCGGTCAGCTTACTTGCCAGCGGGAGCCGGTGCCGAAGCCGGCGCCGGTCCCGATGCGCCCGGCACCGGTTGCGTCGGCTTCACCGCGACCGGCGCGGAGGCCGACGTGCCCGGCTTGTTCTGCGCGAGACGGCGCTCCATCAGCGACTTCGATTCCTGAACCGGCTTGCCTTCGAGCTTGTCGACCGCCTGTTGCAGCATGAAGTCGTCGGCCGAACCGAACTCGACCGGCTTGCGTTCGCGCTCCTTCTGGCGCTGTTCCGGCGTCTTCTTGTCGTTCTGCTCTTCGAGTTGACGCAGTTGCTCCATGCGCTCCTGCTCGCGCTGCTCCGCTTCCTTCTTCTCGTTCGGGTCCTGCGTGTTCGCGAGGTGATTCGAGTAGTCGACTTCGCGGGTCACGAGCGCGTCGTCCGGATCGCCGTCCGCGTACTGATCGACCGGAATGTCGGGGCGGATGCCCTTGTTCTGGATCGAACGGCCGCTCGGCGTGTAGTAATACGCGGTGGTGAGGCGCAGTGCGGTGTCGGCCGTCAGGGGGCGCACGGTTTGCACCGAACCCTTGCCGAACGTGGTCTTGCCGAGAATCAGCGCGCGGTGCTGATCCTGCAGCGCGCCCGCGACGATTTCCGACGCCGACGCCGAATACGCGTTGGTCAGCACGATCATGGGCACGGTCTTGAAGATGGCCGGGACGTCCTTGAGCGGATCGCTGTCGAACGATTGCAGACGGTAGTTATCGTAGGTGTCGCGATAGATCTGCTTCGAATCCGGAATCTGGCCGTTGGTCGACACCACCACCGAATTCGGCGGCAGGAACGCGCCCGCGACGCCGACCGCGCTTTGCAGCAGACCGCCGCCGTTGTTGCGCAGGTCGAGGATGAGGCCCTTCAGGTTCGGCTCCTGGCGCGCGAGATCCTGCAGCTTGGCCGCGAGGTCAGGCGTGGTGCGTTCCTGGAAGCTCGTGATGCGCACGTACGCGAAGCCCGGCGCGACGATCTTGCCCTTCACCGACTGCACCTTGATGATCGCGCGCGTGACGGTGAGCGGGAACGTGCGGTCGTCGGTCTTGCGGAAGATGGTCAGCGTGACCTTGGTGCCCGGATCGCCGCGCATCTGCTTGACCGCCTGGTCGAGCGTCATGCCGCGCACGGGCTTGTCGTTGATGCGCGTGATCAGGTCGCCCGGACGGATGCCGGCGCGGAACGCGGGCGTGTCTTCGATTGGCGAAATTACCTTGATCAGGCCGTCTTCCGACGAAATTTCGATGCCGAGGCCCGCGAAGCGGCCCTTGGTCTGCTCCTGCAGCTCTTCGTAGTCGGTCTTGTCGAGGTACGACGAGTGCGGGTCGAGGCTGGACACCATGCCCTTGATCGCGGCGGTGAGCAGCTTCTTGTCGTCGACCGGTTCAACGTATTCGTGCTTGATCTGCCCGAACACTTCGGCGAAAAGCCTGAGCTGGTCTAGCGGCAGCGGGGCGACCGCAGCGCTAGCGGGTTGCTGGGCCGAGGCGGAGTATTGCAGGGTGGCAAAGACACCGGTAGCAAGGCCCGCGGCAATCAGGCCGAAATTTTTCAGGTTCTTTCGCATAGAGTCTGTTGCGGTCGGAAGCGCGTGGCAGCGTATATAAAGATTGGACGGACAAGTATAACTGCACACCCGCCTGCTCAGGGCGCGGTGCAGGCAATCGTGGTTCGACAGTACGGGAAGGTCCTGGTTCTTGCGACCCGAGCCGCGGATGGCGAGCCGTACGACATGGCACTCGGCGGGTCGGAACTGAGAGTTGCCGCGCAAGGCCAGCGGATGCGCTCGCCGCTACTGTGAACCCTGCAGCGGGCCTCTGAATCTGACCGCCGGGCGCAATACAGAATTTCTTGTCGGCCCGGTTGTCTGCGTGCGGCCCCGCGCGTTTTCGTGGCGTGGGCCGCGCCCGGAAATGCCGGATCAGCCCGCCTTGCCCTGGCTCGCGACCGCGGCTTGCGCCTTGGCGATCGCGTCCTGGTCGCCGAGATAGTAGTGCTTGATCGGCTTCAGGTTCTCGTCGAGTTCATAGACGAGCGGCACGCCGTTCGGGATGTTGAGGCCGACGATGTCGCTGTCCGAGATGTTGTCGAGATACTTGACCAGCGCGCGGATCGAGTTGCCGTGCGCGGCGATCAGGATGCTGCGCCCCGACTTGATGGCCGGCGCAATCGACTCGTTCCACAGCGGCAACACGCGCGCGACCGTGTCTTTCAGGCACTCGGTCAGCGGCAGTTGCTCGCGCGGCACCCTGGCGTAGCGCGGATCGGTGTACGGCGCGCGCTCGTCGGTGGGCTCGAGCGCGGGCGGCGGCGTGTCGTAGCTGCGGCGCCAGACCAGCACCTGCTCGTCGCCGAACTTCGCGGCGGTTTCGGCCTTGTTCAGACCCGACAGCGCGCCGTAGTGGCGTTCGTTCAGGCGCCACGAATGCACGACGGGCAGGTACATCAGATCCATCTGGTCCTGCACATGCCACAGCGTGCGGATCGCGCGCTTGAGCACCGACGTGTAGGCGATGTCGAACGTATAGCCCGATTCCCTGAGCAGCCCGCCCGCCTGCTGCGCCTCGAGGTTGCCCTGCTCGGTGAGGTCGACGTCGACCCAGCCGGTGAAGCGGTTTTCCTTGTTCCAAGTCGATTCGCCGTGGCGGATGAGAACGAGTTTGTACATGAGAGTTGCCGGTCGGTAGTGAGGAAGCGGTCTCGCTCTGTGCGGCGCCTCGGGCGGCGCATCGCCATCGCGTCGAACGGTTATTTTATAATGCTCGGGTTGACCTTTTCGATTTCTCTCTTTCCGGCGGATCTTCCGTGAAGTTTTTCACCGAATACACAAACCTTGTCCTGATCGCAATCGTCCTTATCTCTGGTGGGTTGCTGCTGTGGCCGACCATCAGTCGGCGTGGACGTGGCGGCCTGTCGGCCGCTGAAGCCACCCAACTGATCAACCGGCGCAACGCGGCGGTCATCGATCTGCGGCCGTCCGCCGATTACGCCAAGGGGCACCTGCCCTTGGCACGGCATTTCGAATTCGCAGAGTTGCAGGCGAAAGTCACGCAACTCGCGAAGAACAAGAGCAACCCGGTGCTGCTGGTGTGCCAGACCGGCCAGCAGTCGAACAAGGCCGCGCGTATCGTGCAGGAAGCGGGATACGCGGAAGTCCATGTTCTCGAGGGCGGCGTCGACGCCTGGCAGAAAGCCGGTATGCCGGTTGTGAAACAAGGAGCAGCCAAGTGAACAAAGTGATCATGTACAGCACCCAGGTGTGCCCGTATTGCCAGATGGCCGAACGTCTTTTAAAGTCGCGCGGCGTCGAGCACGTTGAGAAAGTACTGATCGACAAGGACCCGGGCCGTCGCGAGGAGATGATGACCCGGACCGGTCGTCGCACGGTGCCGCAGGTGTTCATCGGCGAGACGCATGTGGGCGGCTATGATGACCTTTCCGCGCTCGATCGCGCGGGCGGTCTGACGCCGCTGCTCGAAGCAGCCTGAGTTCGCGCGTTTCGCGCCGCGCGAACGGGCGGACCACTCGATAAGCCGGCGCACGCGCTCCTCGTGGAGCCGGCGAGCCGGCGCAATAATCTGGCGGCCCATGCGTGCATCGGCCGCCGCCACGCACACCTATCAGGAATCACCATCATGTCCGACGAGAATAACCAGCCGTTCTTCAACATCCAGCGCATCTATCTGAAGGACATGTCGCTCGAGCAGCCGAATTCGCCGGGTATCTTCCTCGAGCAGGAAATGCCGTCGGTCGAAGTCGAAGTCGACGTGAAGGCCGAGCGCCTCGCCGAATCCGTGTTCGAAATTCTCGTGACGGGCACGGTCACGGCCAAGGTGTCGGACAAGGTCGCGTTCCTGATCGAAGCGAAACAGGCCGGCATTTTTGACATTCGCAACATTCCTGCCGAGCAGATCGATCCGCTCGTCGGCATTGCCTGCCCGACCATCCTGTTCCCGTACCTGCGCTCGAACATCGCCGATGCGATCACCCGCGCCGGCTTCCCGCCGATCCACCTCGCCGAGATCAACTTCCAGGCGCTGTACGAGCAGCGTCTCGCCCAGATGAGCGCGGCCCAGCAGGACGGCGCGGCGCAAAAAGGCGTCACGCATTAAGGCGCCGCGCGCAGTGCCGGCTATGAAAGTCGCCGTTCTCGGCGCTGGCGCCTGGGGCACCGCCCTCGCCGGCCATCTGGCCTTAAGGCACCACACGGTGTTGTGGGCGCGCGAGTCCGCGCTCATCGCCGAGCTTTCCACTTCGCATGAAAACGCCCGCTATCTGGCGGGCGTCGCGTTGCCGCCCGCGCTTCGCTTTGAAGCGGATCTCGGCGTGGCGCTCGATCACGCGCTCGACGACGATGCGCTGTGCGTGGTCGCGACGCCCGTGGCTGGCCTGCGCGGCCTGTTGCGCGCGATGCGCGATGCGGGCAAGGTGCCCGCGCATATCGTGTGGCTGTGCAAGGGGTTCGAAGCGGATTCGCAGTTGTTGCCGCATCAGGCGGTCGCGGCGGAATTGCCCGAGCATGCGAGCAACGGCGTGTTGTCCGGACCGAGCTTCGCGCGCGAAGTCGGGCAGGGGCTGCCGGTTGCGTTGACGATCGCGAGCCCGTCGGCGGCGTGCCGCGAACGCACGGTCGCGGCGTTCCATCACGGCGCGATGCGCATCTATACCGGCGACGACGTCGTCGGCGTCGAAGTGGGCGGCGCGGTGAAAAACGTGCTCGCCATCGCCACGGGCATCGCCGATGGCCTCGGCCTCGGCCTCAATGCACGCGCGGCGCTGATCACCCGCGGCCTCGCCGAAATGTCGCGCCTTGGCGTGACGCTCGGTGGGCGCGCGGAAACCTTTACCGGGTTGACCGGCCTCGGTGATCTGATTCTGACTGCTACCGGCGATCTGTCGCGCAACCGCACCGTGGGCCTGCAACTCGCCACGGGCCGCACGCTCGACGACATCCTCGGCGGTCTCGGTCACGTGGCCGAAGGCGTGCGCTGCGCGCGGGCGGTACTCTCGATCGCACGGGCTCATGCAATCGAAATGCCGATCACGCAGGCGGTCTGCGCGGTGCTGTTCGACGGCGTGGCGCCGCGCGATGCGGTTAGCGCGCTCCTGCGGCGCGATTCGAAGGCGGAATAAAGCCTTCTCTATCAGCCGTTTAGCGGAAATTCGCGTTGAACGGCTGCCTCGCCTGGTGGTCTACTTCGGGTTGTCCACTTCGTGAGCGAGACTCGGGTCAGCGAGGTTCCCATGCCCACCTTCAATCTCATTCTTGGCACGTGCACGCTCGAAGCGCGCGTGGTCGATATCACGACGCTCGCCGTCGATGCGATCGTCAATGCCGCGAATACTTCGCTGCTCGGTGGCGGCGGTGTGGATGGCGCGATTCATCGCGCGGCCGGCAGGGAGTTGCTGCGCGAATGCGAAACGCTCGGCGGCTGCGTGACCGGCGACGCGAAAATCACCGCCGGCTATCGTCTGCCCGCGAAGCATGTTATTCACGCGGTCGGTCCAGTGTGGCGTGGCGGCGCGCATGGCGAGGCCGACCTGCTCGCATCGTGCTATCAGCGCTCACTCGAAGTCGCGCGCGAAACTCAGTGCACGAGCATCGCGTTTCCAGCGATCAGCTGCGGTATCTACCGTTTCCCCGCCGACGATGCGGTCAGCATCGCGGTCGCGACCGTACTCGACACGTTGCCGCGCACACCACACATGAAGCACGTGACGTTCGCGTGCTTCGACGACGCGATGTTCGCACGCTACGAGGCCGAGCTCGAACGCCGTCAGGCGCCGCCTTCGAAGCCGGCCTGACGCCACGCTTCGAACACCACGATCGCCACCGTATTCGACAGATTCAGACTGCGATTGCCGGGACGCATCGGCAGACGCACGCGCTGTTCGTTCGCAAAGCGCTCGAGCACCGTGCCGGGCAGGCCGCGCGTTTCGGCGCCGAACACGAACCAGTCGCCCGGTTGAAACGCGTGGTCGTGAAAGCGCCCCGAGCCGCGCGTCGTAAATGCGAACATGCGCGACGCGTCGGGCGTTTCTTTCGCGATGAACGCGTCCCAATCGGCATGCACGTTCATTTCCGCGTACTCGTGATAGTCGAGGCCGGCGCGCCGCATCTTGGTGTCGTCGAGAGGGAAGCCGAGCGGCTCGATCAGGTGCAGCCGGGCGCCGGTGTTCGCGCACAGGCGAATCACGTTGCCGGTGTTGGGCGGAATTTCGGGTTCTACGAGAACGACGTTGAACATAAGAAGACCACGTAAAAGCTAGTTTTTCGGAGTGCGCAGCGCGACGAAGTTCGTAACCCGCCGCGCGCCGGCGGCCTTCAGCGTATGCGCGAGCGCTTCGAGCGTCGCGCCGCTCGTCATCACATCGTCGACGATGCCGACGTGCAGGCCGCGCACTGGGCGCGCGACGCGAAACGCGCGGCCGACGTTCTGCCGGCGCGCATCGAGATCGAGGCGCGATTGCGGCGCGGTGTCGAGCGTTCGTTCGAGCAGCGTGGGGTCGCCGCGCACGCCGAGCGCCCGGGCGAGCGGCCGCGCGATCTGCCAGGCCTGGTTGTAGCCGCGCTCGACCAGACGGCGACCGGCGAGCGGCACTGGCGCGATCACGTCGGGCCGCTCGGCCGCGTCGTGCCAATCGGCTTCAGCGAGCCGCGCGAGGCGTTGCGCGAAGTCTCGCGCGAGCATCAGCCGGGCGCGGAACTTCAGGCCGACCGCGAGTGTATCGAGCGGCGCGCGATAGTCGGCGAGCGCGAAGCTCGCGTCGAACGGCGGCGGCTCGGCCACGCAATCCGCGCAGTGATACCGCGCCTGAGCGACCCAGCGTGACGCCGGCAACGGTACCGCGCAAACGGTGCAGCGCAGCCGGCTCTCGTTCCAGTAGGCCGCGTCGCAACCGTCGCACAACGCCTTATGCGACAAATTGCCGCACAACGCGCACAGGTTCGGCAGCGCGGCGTTCAAGGCCCGCGGCCATGCCGAATGCAGACCGCGCGCAAAACGCGCCACCTGATTTCGACACGACGAAGAAAATGACTGGAATCGCACGAGTGAGCGCCGGTGAAAGCCGTTCTCGCTGAATGGAGGGGAACGACCGAGTATACTTCGAACTCACGCCAGCACGACACACATGTCCCCAACATCCGCTCAATCTGGCCGTCCGGCCTACGATTCACGGCGCCTCAGGCGTATTTTCGACCGTCGCGCTGCCACCTTCGACGAGGTTGCGTTCCTGCCGCGAGAGATTGCGCAGCGCATGCGTGAGCGTCTCGATTACATCAAGGTGGCGCCCTCGAGCGTGCTCGACGCCGGTTGCGGCGCGGGCGAAGACCTCCCCGCATTGCGCGAACGCTTTCCCGAGGCGCCGGTGTTCGGCGCTGATCTGTCGCACGGCATGCTCCGCCGCGCGCTGCGTCACGATGCCGGCGACACCAGTTGGCGGCGCTTTCTTCCCGCCTCGCTCGGCAAGGCGCTCGGCGCGCGTGGCCCGCGCTTCGCGCAAACCGATTTCTCCGCGCTGCCGTTCACGTCCGGCGCATTCGAATTCATCTGGTCCAACCTCGCGCTGCACTGGCACTCGCGGCCCGATCTGGTCTTTCCCGAATGGCAGCGCGTGCTGAAGGTCAACGGCCTGCTAATGTTCAGCACGCTCGGCCCCGATACGCTGAAGGAGTTGCGCGGTGCCTACGCCGAGATCGAGGCCGCGCACGGCGTCGCGTCTCGCAAGCATGTGATCGACTTCGTCGACATGCACGACCTCGGCGACATGCTCGTCGAGGCGGGCTTCGAGATTCCGGTGATGGACCAGGAGACGCTGACGATCACCTATAAGTCGCCCGAGTCGCTGCTCGCGGACGTGCGTCGCTGGGGCGCGTACCCGTTCGAGCGCGATGCGCATGACGGCGTGCTCACGCGTCGGTTGCACAAAGCCCTGCTCGCCGCGCTCGAAGCGCGCCGGCGCGCCGACGGCACGATCGCGCTGACCTTCGAGGTGATCTACGGCCACGCATGGAAAGCCGTGCCGCGCACCACGGCGGAAGGACATGGCATCGTGCGGCTCGAGGACATCGGACGAGGTCCGGGCAAGCGTGGGTAGCAGATTGCGGTGCTGTCATCAACTGCTTGCCGACGGTGCGGTTGACGTGTTGCAAAAGCGGTAAAGAGGACATCCGTTATGCCTGGGATTTGCCCTTCAAAAGAGCCGCAAAATGCTGGGCAAAATGGCGCGAAGGCTTGTCGCGCCTGGCTTGTGGGCCGATTGGGGCTTGCTTGTCGATGCTATGGATCACGCCTATAATGCGTCAGTTTGTCACCCGAAGTTCCCACATTTGGGGTGGCAAGCCGCGAGGCGCGGGGCTGCAAAATGAAGTGATGCGGTAGGGGTTGGCGCGCTCGCGAGTGATGCTGGAAACAGTGACTCGAACGGCGGCCGCGAGATGCATCCGGAAGTAAAAGAAGGCAGGCCGGACTCGACGATTCGCAGGAGGCAGCGATGGGCGCATCAGATCATCTGCTGGCGGATTCAGAACCGGTCCTCAGGGACTGGACCATGAAGCGCAACTGTTCGATATCGCCGCGGCAGTTCGTCTGTCTGTACGTGTCGCTTGCGTTGTTTTCGTTGGCAATTGCATTCATGCTGGTTCTGGTCGGCGCCTGGCTGGTGTTGCCGTTCACCGGAATCGAATTGCTGGCCGTAGGTATCGCGTTTGCAATATATGCGCGTCATGCTGTCGATTACGAGCGCATCCGGTTGTTTCCGAACCGGCTCATGATCGAGCAGGTCAGCGCCGAGCAGATTACGCAATTCGAATTCAATCCGCGCTGGGTGCGGATAGAGCCGGGCGCAACGCCGCGCGATCAGATCAAGCTGATCTCGCGCGGGCAGACGATCATGATCGGGCAACACCTCGCGCAGAATCGGCGCGCGCAGTTCGCAGGCGAACTACGTATGTGGCTGGCACGTTGTTAGATGGTGCCGGACGCGCGGCGTTCAAGGGGGCGCGACACGCTGCCAGCGGGGTCGAGGGGTTTGAATGGAAAATTTGGGTAAGGAAGCTATGAAAACAATCAAGCGAGCGCTCATGAGCGTGCTGGCGACGAGCGGACTGCTTTTCGCCGGTGCCGCCCTGGCAGTGGGCGATGCTCCGGGCGGCCCTGCCGTCAACGCGATCAATCTCCAGCCGCCTGCAACGAGAATCGCTGAGGAGCTGTTCAGCCTCCACATGTTCATGCTGGGACTGTGCACCGTGATCTTCATCGGTGTGTTCGGCGTGATGTTCTATTCGATCTTCGCGCACCGCAAATCGAAAGGCCACAACGCAGCCAATTTCCACGAAAGCACCACCGTCGAAATCATCTGGACAATCGTGCCGTTCGTCATCGTCGTGCTGATGGCGCTGCCCGCCACCAAGGCCGTCGTCGCGATGAAGGACACCTCGAACGCCGACCTCACGATCAAGGTCACCGGCTACCAGTGGAAGTGGGGCTACGACTACGTGAAGGGTCCGGGCGAGGGCATCGGCTTCCTGTCCACGCTCGCCACGCCGCGCGCGCAAACCGATGGCCGCGAGCCGATCTCCACGCTGTATCTGCAGGAAGTCGACAACCCGCTCGTGGTGCCGGTCGACAAGAAAATCCGCATCATCACCACCGCGAACGACGTGGTCCACTCCTGGTACGTGCCGGCCTTCGGCGTGAAGCAGGACGCGATTCCCGGCTTCGTGCGCGACACGTGGTTCAAGGCCAACCGCACCGGTACGTTCCGCGGCTTCTGTACCGAACTGTGCGGCAAGGAACACGCGTTCATGCCGGTCGTCGTCGAGGTGCTGTCGGCTGACGACTACGCGAAGTGGGTCGACGAGGAGAAGAAGAAAATGGCCGCCGGCCAGGACGATCCGAACAAGACCTACACGATGGCCGAGCTGATGGAACGCGGCGGCAAGGTCTACGCGGCGAACTGCGCGGTCTGCCACCAGCCGACCGGCAAGGGCGCGGGCGCATTCCCGGCGCTCGACGGCAGCAAGATCGCCAACGGTCCGATCGGGCAGCACGTGAGCCTCGTGTTGAAGGGCAAGAACGCGATGCCTTCGTGGGCGCCGACGCTGGACGACGTCGAAATCGCCGCGGTGATCACGTACGAACGTAACTCGTGGGGCAACCATACGGGCGACATCCTGCAGCCGAAGCAGGTCGCCGACGCGCGCAACGGCAAGCTGCCGGAAGGCGGCGATCATCTGGCCAACGCCGGTGCTGCCGCGAGCGGCGCCGTTGCGGCATCGGGCGCGCAAGCAGCGTCGGGCGCAGAAGCGGCGTCCGCACCGGCCGCATCGGGCAACGAGGCTGGCGCGGCGGCTTCGAACAGCGCAGAGGCCGCGCTGCCGGCGAGCATCTACTTCGAGACCGGCAAGAGCACGCTGCCGGCCGACGCGAAAGCGGCGGTCGACGCGGCCGCGGCCTACGCGAAGGCGCATCCGGACGCGAAATTCACGCTGTCGGGCTTCACCGACGCAACCGGCTCCGCCGACGTCAACGCGAAGCTCGCGAAGAGTCGTGCCGAAGCCGTTCGCGACGCGCTGAAAGCAGCCGGCATTGCCGACGATCATATTATTTTGAAGAAGCCGGAAACGATCACCGGCGGCACCGACGCGAAGGAAGCCCGGCGCGTTCAGATCAGCCCGGCAGCCTGACGTGTTCATGGTCAGCACCGCAGAATTCGCTTTAGGAGATTGTCATGTCTAGCATCGGACACGATGTAGTCGCGGGCCACGAGCACGTGCACGGCGACCATGCCCACGAAACGCCGCACGGCTGGCGTCGTTGGCTGTTCGCAACCAACCACAAGGACATCGGTACGCTGTATCTGATCTTCTCGTTCACCATGTTCCTGTCCGGGGGCGTGATGGCGCTGATGATCCGTGCCGAACTGTTCGAGCCGGGTCTGCAGATCATGCGTCCCGAGTTCTTCAACCAGTTGACCACCATGCACGGGCTGATCATGGTGTTCGGCGCGATCATGCCGGCGTTCGTCGGCTTCGCGAACTGGATGGTGCCGCTGCAGATCGGCGCATCGGACATGGCTTTCGCGCGGATGAACAACTTCAGCTTCTGGCTGCTGCCGGTCGCCGCCGTGCTGCTGGTCGGCTCGTTCTTCGCACCGGGCGGCGCGACCGCCGCGGGCTGGACGCTGTACACGCCGCTCTCCACGCAGATGGGCCCGGGCATGGACTTCGCGATTTTCGCGCTCCACCTGATGGGTGCGTCGTCGATCATGGGCGGTATCAACATCGTCGTGACGATCCTGAACTTGCGCGCACCCGGCCTCACGCTGATGAAGATGCCGATGTTCGTCTGGACCTGGCTGATCACCGCGTACCTGCTGATCGCCGTGATGCCAGTTCTGGCGGGCGCGATCACGATGGTGCTGTTCGACCGTCACTTCGGCACGTCGTTCTTCAATGCGGCAGGCGGCGGCGACCCGGTCATGTACCAGCACATCTTCTGGTTCTTCGGGCACCCCGAGGTGTACATCATGATCTTGCCTGCGTTCGGGATCGTCTCGCAGGTGATCCCGGCGTTCTCGCGCAAGCCGCTGTTCGGCTATAGCTCGATGGTGTACGCAACGGCATCGATCGCGATCCTGTCGTTCATGGTGTGGGCGCACCACATGTTCGCGACCGGCATGCCGGTCACGGGCCAGCTGTTCTTCATGTACGCGACGATGCTGATCGCGGTGCCGACCGGCGTGAAGGTGTTCAACTGGGTCGCGACGATGTGGCGCGGTTCGCTGTCGTTCGAAACGCCGATGCTGTTCGCGGTCGGCTTCCTGATCGTGTTCACGTTCGGTGGCCTGTCGGGTCTGATGCTCGCCATGGCGCCGCTCGACATCCAGTATCACGGCACTTATTTCGTGGTCGCGCACTTCCACTACGTGCTGGTGGCGGGGTCGCTGTTCGCGCTGTTCGCCGGCTGGTACTACTGGTCGCCGAAGTGGACCGGCTGGATGTACAACGAAACGCGCGGCAAGATCCACTTCTGGGCGTCGATGTTCTTCTTCAACCTCGCGTTCCTGCCGATGCACTTCGTCGGTCTCGCGGGCATGCCGCGTCGTTACGCCGATTACCCGGCGCAGTTCACCGACTGGAACCAGGTGATCTCGATCGGTGCGTTCGGTTTTGGTCTGTCACAGGTGTACTTCCTGTTCGCGGTGGCGCTGCCGGCCTACCGTGGCGGTGGCGAGCTCGTAGAAGCGGGCGACAAGCCGTGGGACGGCGCAACGGGCCTCGAGTGGACCGTACCGAGCCCGGCTCCGTTCCACACGTTCGAGCATCCGCCGACCGTCGAGTAAGCCTATCCCGGCGAGGTGCCGGGTTCCGGCGGCGCGACATGCCGCCACCGGACTCGGGCGCTTCGCGCGGCGGCCTCGCCAGTCAAGAACCGTACTCAGAAAGTCGAGCATGACGCGCAATCCACAGGAAAGACGTACGCCGGAGCAGATTCGCGCGAGCAACAGGCGGATAGGGTTGGTGATGTTCGCGATCGCCGCGGTGTTTTTCGCGAGCGCGATTCTGAAGCAGTGCTGGTTCAGCTAACGCCGCCTTCGCAGTCCGTAGGCAGGTTTGTTGAGGATTCAGATGTCGACGCAACCGCCGGCTGAGGCCGACCGCTCTTTCAACCGTTCGATGCTGATCAAGCTGTTCGTCGTCGCGTTGATGATGTTCGGTTTCGGTTTCGCGCTGGTGCCGATGTATCGCGCGATCTGCCAGATCACCGGCGTGAACAACCTCGTGCAGCGCGACGTTTCAGCGCGCGAGGCGAAGAATACGCAGGTCGACATGAGCCGCACGATTTCGATCGAATTCGATGCGAACGCGCGGGGCCTGTTGGGTTTCAAGCCGGAGCAGCGCAGTCTCGACGTGCATCCGGGCGAAGTAACGACGGTCATGTACGACGTCAGCAACGAGCAGTCGCGCACGATCCGTGCGCAGGCCATTCCGAGCTACGCGCCGAAGCAGGCGACCGAGTACTTCAGGAAGATCGAGTGTTTCTGCTTCACGCAGCAGACGTTGAACGCGAACGAGACGAAGCGGATGCCGGTGGTGTTCGTCGTCGACCCGAAGTTGCCGAAGGACGTGAAGACGATCACGCTGTCGTACACGTTTTTCGAGTTGAACACGCTGGCGGCGGCTAGCGCGGATGATGCGGCGCCGAAGGCGAATGCAGTGAACGATGCAGTGACCAGCGCGGCAGCCATTCCCGCGAAGCCGGCCTGAAGCAGATTTGACGGCGCGAGCCGCGGACGAACGAAGGAAGACCAAGCGACATGAACGATAACGGCGGCAGTCCGCGCAAGAGCAGTTTCGGTCAATCGTTGCGCGCGGTGTTCTGGTCGTTTTTCGGCGTGCGCAAGCGCCGCGATCTCGAGGCGGACGCGACGCAACTGAACCCGCTGCATGTGATCGTGGCGGCGCTGATCGGCGCGGCGGTTCTGATCGGGGTGCTGATTCTGGTCGTGCGCCTCGTGGTCGGTTGAGACAGTAGCAGGGCGCAGCACAGCAGAGAAGAGCCCACGAATTAGAGAGAAGCGGTGCGGTATCGACGCGCCGCCGAAGATACAGCCGGAGATTCCGGAACAACTGGACTGAAGTGGAGAATCAAGAATGAGCGGTCAAAACGAGAGCCCGTACTATTTCGTACCGCATCCGTCGCGGCATCCGATCAGCGCCGCTACGGGGTTGCTGGTCATGCTCGGATCGCTTGCGGCCTGGATCAACGACCATACCTGGGCGCCGCTTGGCGTGCTCATCGGTCTGCTGTGGCTGCTCTTTACGCTGTGGCATTGGTTCGGCGACGCGATCGCCGAGTCGGAAGGCGGCATGTACGGCAAGAACGTCGACCGGTCGTACCGCTGGAGCATGAGCTGGTTCATATTCTCCGAAGTGATGTTCTTCGGCGCATTCTTCGGCGCGCTGTTCTATGCCCGCGAAATCGCGCTGCATCAACTCGGCAGCCTCGACTACAAACTGATCTGGCCGGATTTCACGGCGGTGTGGCCGAACAACGGCCCGGCCGAACTCGTGGGCACCTACAAGTCGATGCAGCCGTGGCCGGTGCCGACCATCAACACGGCGCTGCTGCTGTCGTCGGGTGCGACGCTGACGGTGTCGCACCACGCGCTGCGCGACAACCATCGCAAGAAGGCGATTGCGTGGCTCGCGGCGACAATCGTGCTGGGCATGAGCTTCCTGTTCCTGCAGGGCTTCGAATACTTCCACGCGTACAACGAGCTGAACCTGACGCTGGCTTCGGGCATCTACGGTTCGACGTTCTTCCTGCTGACCGGCTTCCACGGCTTTCACGTGTTCCTCGGCGGCACGATGCTCTCCGTTGTGCTGGTGCGCCTGATTCGCGGCCACTTCACGCCGGAACATCACTTCGCGTTCGAAGGCGCGGCCTGGTACTGGCACTTCGTCGACGTTGTGTGGCTCGGTCTGTACGTCGTCGTGTACTGGCTGTAATGCGGCCAGATCCGTGCGCGCAACGCCGTTCAGGCGGCGCGCACGAGCAGTATGCAAGGCTGAATGCAGCGCCGCCCTCGACCTCTCAGGGCGGCGTTTTGTTTGGCGGCGAGGAAAATTTGCCGCTGAGGGGGATGCGGCGGCGAGCTATCCGCGAGCGTCAGCGCCCGTACGGAATCCCGGTCGACTGAATCCAGCCCATCCAGTGTGCGAACAGGATGAACAGGAACAGCGAGATCGACAGGCCCACCCGCGTGGCGAGTGACCAGACCATCCGCTTGGTCTTGCCCTTGTCGTGCATCATGAAATACAGCGCCGACGCCATGCTGGCGATGATGAGAGCAAAGGCGATGGGAACGATAATGTGCATGGAACCAACTGAAACCGGAAAGCGCAGTGGCAAGACATTCATTATCGCACCGCGAGCAGGCGTCTGCCGCAGGTTCCCGGCGGCCCTGAGCGCGATGCCGGAGCGCCCGCAATGAAGTTTCGCCTGATTCCCGCGCTGCTGATCCTGCTGGTCGTCGTCGTGACGATGCGGCTCGGTTTCTGGCAGCGCGATCGCGCGCATCAGAAGGAAGCGCTCGAGGCGCGCATCACGCAGTTCGAGAACGCGCCCGCGTTGCCGGTCAGCGCGGCGCCGCTCGCGCTGAAGGACGTCGAGTTTCATCGCGTGAAAGCGCGCGGCAGTTTCGTCACGGACAAGGTCGTGTACCTCGATAATCGTCCGTATAACGATCAGCCGGGCTTTTACGTCGTGATGCCATTTAAACTCGCCGACGGCGGTTACGTGCTCGTCAATCGCGGCTGGCTGCCGCGCAACCTGAGCAATCGCGAGACCATCGCGCCGTACACGACGCCGCCGGGCGAGGTCGAGATCGAAGGGATTGCGCGTGCCGACGCGTCGCGCGCGTTCGAGCTCGGCGAGGGTGGATCGGCCGCGCATCGCCTGATCCGGCAGAATCTCGATGTCGGCTCGTACGCCGCGGAGACCGGGCTGCCGCTGCAACCGTTCGTGATCCAGCAGACCGGCGATGCCGGCGACGGCCTGGTGCGCGACTGGCCCGCACCGACCACCGGCGTCGAGCGCAACTACGGCTACATGCTGCAGTGGTGGGGCATGGCCGCCGCCGCGCTCGCCTTCGGTCTGTATGCGGCGCGCCGCGCGGGCAAAAAAAAGCACGCGCCCGGCGCGTGAGGAACGCAAGGCACGGCTCGCCGCCGTCCAAACATTGAAAGAGGTTCTGTAGTGTCGACTCAAACTCCCCGTTCGCCGGAAGCTGGCAAATCCAGCGGCAAACCCGCCGCGGCCAAAGCGATGCCCGGCCAACCGAACGGCCCGGGCTCGTGGCGGCGCGGCCGCTGGGTGCTGCTGCTGCTCGCGGTGATCTGCGCGGCGCCGATCGCGATCTCGTACTTCATGTACTTCGTCGTGAAGCCGACCGGCGGCAGCACGAACTACGGCGCGCTGATCGAGCCGCAACGGCCGATCCCGGACTCGCTCATGGTCACCGGCGCGGACGGCAAGCCGCTGAAGCTCACCTCGCTGCATGGCCGCTGGCTCATGATCTCGGTGGACAACAGCGCGTGCGACCAAGCCTGCGTGACGAAGCTCTACTTCATGCGACAAATCCGCGCAGCTCAGGGGCCGGAACGCGAGCGCGTCATGGAAGTGTGGCTGCGCACCGATGCAGACAAGGTCGCGGACGTGATACAAACCGCCTACCCCAACACCGACATGCTGATCGCCGATCCGGCGCAGGTCGCCGCGTGGCTGCCCGCCGACACCGGCACGCGGATCACCGACCACATCTACCTGGTCGATCCGAACGGCAATCTGATGATGCGGTTTCCGAAAGACGCGAACCCGAGCAAGATCAAAGGCGACCTGACCAAGCTGCTCAAATGGTCGACCATCGGCTGACGCCCCAACCTGGGTAAATGAGATGTTCGTATTGCAACTGGGCCTGATCGGCTTGTGTATCGCGTTGCTGCCGCTGTCCTACGTGTGGGTCAAGGCCGACGACAACAAATTCCGCAAGCTGGTCTGGCTCACCACCTTCCTGACGCTCGATCTCGTGATGTTCGGCGGCTTCACGCGCCTCACCGATTCGGGCCTCGGCTGCCCGGATTGGCCCGGCTGCTACGGCACGTCGTCGCCGTTCATCGCGCACGCGGCGATCTCCGCGGCCTATCAGGCGATGCCGAGCGGCCCCGTCAGCATGACGAAGGCGTGGATCGAAATGATCCATCGCTACTTCGCGATGGCGATCGGCGTGCTGATCATCGCGCAGACGATCATTGCCTGGACGGCGCGTATCAAGCGTCGTCCGCTGCATGTGTCGCCGTGGTGGCCGACTTCGCTGCTGCTGCTGATCGTCGTGCAGGGCGTGTTCGGCGCGTGGACCGTGACCATGAGGCTGCAGCCGATCATCGTGACCACGCATCTGCTGCTCGGCCTGGCGCTGCTCGGCACGCTCGGCTGGCTCGCGGCGCGCTTGACGCCGCTGCCGGCGTACGAGCCCGAGGCCGCGCGCTGGCGCGTGGCCGCGCTCGCGGGTCTCGCGCTGCTGGTACTGCAAATCGCGCTCGGTGGCTGGGTCAGCACGAACTACGCGGTGCTCGCGTGCACCGACTTCCCGACCTGCAACGGCCAATGGATTCCGCCGATGGACTTCGCGCACGGCTTCCACCTCTGGCGCGCGCTCGGCATGACCGGCGACGGCGACATGATTACGCAGGATGCGCTGGTCGCGATTCACTGGACGCATCGCACGTTCGCGTTCGCTGTGATCGCCTATCTGGTGTGGTTCGCGTTGAAGATGCGCCGCTTCGAGTCACTGCGGCGACCCGCCAACGGCGTGCTGCTGGTGGTGCTGATCCAGTTCGTCACCGGCTTGTCGAATATCGTGCTGCAATGGCCGTTACCGATTGCGGTCGCCCATAACGGCGGGGCCGCGATCCTGCTGCTGCTGCTCGTTATGTTAAACTTTCGGATCGCTTATAGCCGTCCCGGCCGCGCCGCGCTCCCTGCGCGCGAAGCCGCGCCAGCGTGACTCACATGGACAGCACAACACTCTCCCAAACGCCCGGCAGCCGGGTCTCCCAATATCTCGCACTGACCAAGCCGCGTGTTACGCAGCTTGCGGTGTTCTGCGCGGTCATCGGCATGTTCCTGTCGACGCCGGGCATGGTGCCATGGACCGTACTGATCGGCGGCACGGTCGGCATCTGGCTGCTGGCCGGCGCCGCGTTCGCGATCAACTGCCTCGTCGAGCAGCAGATCGACGCCAAAATGCGCCGCACGTCGTGGCGTCCGTCCGCGCGCGGCGAAATCACCACCCCGCAGATCCTGCTGTTCTCGGCCGTGCTCGGCGGCCTCGGCATGTGGACGCTGTACACGTTCGCCAATGCGCTGACCATGTGGCTCACGCTCGCCACGTTCGTCGGTTATGCGGTTATCTATACGCTGCTGCTGAAGCCAGCCACGCCGCAGAACATCGTGATCGGCGGCGCGTCGGGCGCGATGCCGCCCGCGCTCGGCTGGGCCGCGGTAACGGGCCACGTGCCCGCCGACGCGTGGATCCTCGTGCTGATCATCTTCGTGTGGACCCCGCCGCATTTCTGGGCGCTCGCGCTGTATCGCCGCAAGGACTACGAAAACGCCGGCCTGCCGATGCTGCCGAACACGCACGGCGAAAAGTACACGCGCCTGCATATCCTTCTCTACACGATCATCCTGTTCGCGGTCACGCTGATGCCGTTCATCTCCGGCATGAGCGGCGTCGTGTATCTCGCGTCGGCGGTGCTGCTCGGCGCCGTGTTTCTCGCTTATGCGTGGAAGATCTACCGGGAGTATTCGGACGAGCTCGCGCGCAAAACCTTCCGTTATTCGATCGTCTATCTGTCGCTGCTGTTCGCCGCGCTGCTGATCGACCACTACGCCCGCGTCGTGATAGGCGCGTAACACCATGCTCAACGATCGCTTTGCGCGCATTGCGCGCGCCGCTGTGATGGCTTGCACGCTCGGCGCGACGCTGGGCGGCACACTGCTGATGACGGGTTGCGGGAAGCAGCCGCCGGCTTTTACGAATCTCGACATCACCGGCAATACGCAATTCGCCAGCGATTTCTCGTTGCCCGACACGTCCGGCAAGATCCGCACGCTTGCCGACTACAAAGGCAAGGTCGTCGTGCTGTTCTTCGGCTATACACATTGCCCGGACGTCTGCCCGACGACGATGGCCGAGCTGTCACAGGCGTTGCAGCAACTCGGTCCGGAGGACGCGAAGCGCGTGCAGGTGCTGTTCGTCACCGTCGACCTTGAGCGCGATACGCCGCAGTTGCTCGCGCAATACGTGCCGGCGTTCAATCCGAGCTTCGTGGGCTTGCGTCCCGCCAGCGAAGAACAGCTCGCGAAGGTCGCGAAAGACTTCCGCGTGTACTACGCGAAGGTCCCGGGCAAGACGCCCGACAGCTACACGATGGACCACACGGCCGCGAGCTATGTGTTCGACACGGACGGCAAGCTGCGTCTGTTCGCGCGCGATGGCCAAGGCGCGACACCATGGGTGCATGACCTCAAGCTGCTGCTTGATTGACGCGCATCGCAGGCGGCTTTTTAAAGCGGCGCCGCTCACGCCTCCCCGCATCCCTCCCCTCTTCGCCACTCGCGCTCAGACCGGAATCGGCAAATTCAGCCCCGGCGCGAGACGCGTCGTCTTGAACTCCGTCACCTCGTAGCGCGCGAGCTGTTGCAGGGCGAACGGATCGCTCGCGAGAATGCGATCCAGCCTGTCGCGCTCGATACGAACCGCGAGGATGATGCCGCCGTCGCGCGGCACTTTCGGCCCGGCCGCGACGAAGATGCCCGCGTCGAACTGCTCCGCGAGAAACGCGCGATGCGCGTCGAGCGCGTCGTCGATACGATCGAGCGGGGCGGTGTAGATCAGGTTGATCATGTACATGGTCGTTCTCAGGGGCGGGTGAGTGGGCCGTGCGCGGCTACGGCTCTGGATTATCGGTCAGCCGTAGGTTTTGCGTTGCGCTAGCCATTGCGCTTGCGCTCCGCATAACCATATGCGGTAAGGGTATTTCCCAGCTTGCCGCCCATATGAAAGAATTTTGGGCTTGGCCGACGGCGCGCCAGCACGAACCGGAGCGCCGCCCATTTCATCCGACTCCGACATCGATCGGAGCCATCGACTCAAACGTCGAACCGCAACAGCGAGAATCACATGCAGCGCAGAAATATCCTCAAAGCCCTCACCGCAGTCGTCGCCGGTGCGGCGATCCTGACCAGCTTCGGCGCGCACGCCGACGACAAGGTCATCAAGGTCGGCACGATCGGCGGCCCGGACGCGCAGATCTGGGAAGTCGTCACCAAGGTCGCGAAGCGCGAAGGCCTGAACGTGAAGGTCGTCGAGTTCAACGACTACATCCAGCCGAACGCCGCGCTCGACGCGGGCGACCTCGACGCCAACAGCTTCCAGCACCAGCCGTACCTCGATAGCCAGATCAAGCAGCGCGGCTACAAGCTCGTCAACGCAGGCCTCACGTACATCTCGCCGCTCGGCGCGTACTCGAAGAAGCTGAAGTCGTTGAAGGACCTGCCGCAGGGCGCGAAGGTCGCGGTGCCGAACGATCCGTCGAACGAAAATCGCGCGCTGCTGTTGTTGCAGGCGCAAGGGCTGATCAAGCTGAAGGACGGCGCGGCCACAGGCGGCAACAACGCGACGCCGCTCGATGTCGTCGACAATCCGAAGAAGATCAGGTTCGTCGAGCTCGACGCCGCGCAACTGCCGCGTTCGCTCGCCGACGTCGACGCTGCCGTCATCAATACGAACTTCGCGCTGGCCGCCGGCCTGCAGCCAACCAAGGACGCGATCGCGCTCGAAGACATCCACAGCCCGAACGCGAACCTGATCGCCGTGCGCGCGAAGGACAAGGATCAGCCATGGGTGAAGAAGCTGGTCGCGGCGTATCAGTCGGAAGACGTGCGCCAGTTCATCATGACGCAGTTCAAGGGTTCGATGGTGCCGTCGTTCTAAGCGACGCGTTCAGCGCGATCGCAAGCGCAGCCGCATGGCATCAGGAAAGGCACGCGCCGTACAGGCGCGTGCTTTTTTTATAGCTCCAGCTCCCATCTTTCGATTATCAGATCCTGGCCGAAGCGGCGCTGCGCCGCGCTGCCGGCCAACTCGAACCCAGCGCGCTCGCAAAGCCGCCGTGGCTCTGCCAATGCGCTCGCGGTGGTCAGCGTGAGCTTCGTGTAGCCCGCGCGCCGCGCGAAGCGCACGCATTCGCTGAGCAATTGCGTGCCGATGCCGAGCTTCCGCACGTCCGGTTCGACCCACAGCAGGCGCACGCCCGCGACCGTCGTCGAGACCCCGACGAGGCAAACCGAGCCGACCACCAGACCCTCCTGTTCGGCGATCCAGCACTTCTTGCGCAGCGGATCGTTGCGCTGCGCGTACTCGGCGACGACGCGCGCGAGCAAGCCCTCGAACGTGTGATCCAAGCCGTACTGCGCGGCGAACCACTGCGCCTGACGATGCACGAGCCAGCCACATTCGCCGGCGCGCGGCTGACGCAGCACCACGAGCTCGTGCTTCGGCTTGTCGCCGAGCAGGCGCTCGATCAGCTTCATCGCGGCGATCAACTGCTCCTGCGATAGCGCGCTGAGTCTGTCGAGCAGGCCGAGTGCTTCGTGGATGGCGGCGGCGTCGAGCGGCGCGTAGATCGCGTGGCCGTGCTCGGTGAGCGCGATCAGCGACTGGCGTGCGTCGGTGTCGGACGGACGGCGGGTGATCAGCTTGCGTCGCTCGAAACTGCTCAGCAGGCGGCTCAGATAGCCGCTATCGAGCCCGAGCGCGCGCCCGAGCTCCGACGCGGTCTGCGCGCGGGCGCATGATAGCTCGTGTAGCACGCGCACTTCCGTCAGCGAGAACCCGCTTCGAGCCAGATGCTCGTGCAGGGCACCGATGCATTGGGTATAGAAGCGATTGAAATGGCGGACGGCCTGAGCGCGCCGCAGCGCCTCGGAATCTGTCAAGGGCGGCTCCCCGGGACTTTTTATGGTCGGTACAGCGCACTATATCGGCACGACCCTTATTTACAAAGCCACTCCACCCCCGCGAGACACCAACTGGTATTAAATAGGTATTGATTATTTGGGCTGTTGACACCACCAGGAGCCGATAACGACTCGCTGGTATCGTCAAATGCGTGCGATGCGGGAAAGTCCCTGGTCTGCCAATCCCTCCGACGGAGCCCTTGAATCCCGCTGTGATCCCCACTCAGCAAGGCTTTCCGGCGATCCGGGCCGGCATGGAACCAGTCCGTTGACTGGTATTATGTTGGTTATATAATGGGCTCTCAATTTTCCGGGCTGTACTGCTCACGGCGTCCCTGGAGCCCCATGGAAACTCGCTGGTCCGCATTGATGCCTGACGTGCGCAACGTCACGCCGCTCTACCTGCAGCTCGCGCGCAACCTGGCGACGGCGATCCATTGCGGCGTCTGGTCGGCCGGCGAGGCGCTGCCTTCCGAGCGTACGCTGTCCGACGCGATCGGCGTGTCGCGCGTCACCGCGCGCAAGGCGATCGAACTGCTGGTCGAGCAGGGGCTGATCCGGCGCTCGCGCGGCGCGGGCAGCTTCATCACGCCGCGCGTCGAAGATCCGCTGTCGCGTCTCACCGGCTTCACGAAGAAGATGCAGCAGCGCGGTTTCCGGCCCGATTCGGTCTGGCTCGAACGCGACGTGCGCGCCGCCAATCGCGACGAGCTGCTGCGCCTCGGCTTGTCACCCGGCGCGGCCGTCACGAGCCTGCGGCGGCTGCGGCGCGCGGACGGCATCGTGATGGCGGTCGAACATTCGGCGCTGCCGGTCGCGATCGTGCCTGATCCGCTGGTGATCGGCGACTCGCTGTACAGCTATCTCGAGCAGCGCGGCGCGGCGGTCGTGCGCGCGTTGCAGCACTTCCGCGCGGTCAACGCGTCGAGCGAAATCGCCGCGCTGATGGACATCGAACCGCGCACCGCGCTGCTGGTCATCACCCGGATCGGCTACTGCGCGGATCAACGCGCGATCGAGCTGACCGACACCTATTGCCGCGACGACTATTACGACTTCGTCGCTGAATTGCGCACCTGAGCTGCGCGGCCCTCGCAGGCCGCAAGTCCGGCGGACGCCATTTGCCGCATACGTATCACGCACCAGAGAGACTCATGCTGACCGGAAACATACTCACCACCGAAGGGTGGATCCACGGCACGCTCGAATACGAAAACGGCCGCATCACGACGCTGTCCGGCGAGCGCGTCGATCCGACGACGAACGACGCACCGTACATCCTGCCCGGCTTCATCGATCTGCACGTGCATGGCGGTGGCGGCGCCGACGTGATGGAAGCTGGCGACGCGATCGAAACGATCACCCGCACGCATGCGCGCTACGGCACCACGAGCCTGCTCGCAACGACCATGACCGCGCCGCGCGACGAGCTGATGAACGTCGTCGCCGGGCTCGGCAACGTCACGCGGGTGCGCACGCCGGGTTGCGCGCGCGTGCTCGGCGTGCATCTGGAAGGACCGTACATCAACCCCGGCAAGCTCGGCGCGCAGCCCGACGCGGCGGTATCGGCGGTGTTGGACGAGGTGCTCAGGTATCTGTCGATCGCGCCGATCCGCGTCGTCACGCTGGCGCCCGAGATCGCCGGCCACATGGAGATCATCTCGGAGATGGCGGCGCGCGGCGTACGCGTGCAGCTCGGCCATTCGCTCGGCACCTACGACGACGCGGTCGCCGCGCTCAAGCACGGCGCGTGCGGCTTCACGCATCTGTTCAACGCGATGTCGCCGCTGCATCACCGCAACCCTGGCCTCGTCGGCGCTGCGCTTGCGCACGCCGAATACGCCGAAATCATTCCCGACCTGCTGCACGTGCATCCGGGGGCGATCCGCACCGCGCTGCGCGCGATTCCGCGCCTGTATGTGGTGACGGACAGCACGTCGGCCACCGGCATGCCCGACGGCGAATACCGCCTCGGCAGCCAGCACGTAACCAAGTGCCTCGGCGGCGTACGTCTGGCCGACGGCACGCTCGCGGGCAGCACGCTGACGATGGATCAGGCGCTGCGCAATCTCGTCTCGATCGGCCTGCCGATCGCCGATGTATCCCACCGTTTGTCACGCTACGCCGCCGACTATCTCGGCATCGAGGACCGCGGCCGCATCGCGCGCGGTGCGTGGGCCGACGTGGTCGTATTCGACCGCGAGCTGGCGCTGAGCGCGACCTACGTCGAAGGAGAAGCCATTGTCGAATATGCTTAAGGAAGCGCTCGCGTCCGCCGCAACAGTAGCCGAGCAGCTCAAGGACACCTCGCGCGTCGCGGCGCTCGCCGCGAAGCTCGCGCAACAGCCGCGCCATGTCGCGCTGACCGTCGCGCGCGGCAGCTCGGACCATGCCGCCAGCTACTTTGCATCCCTGACGATGAGCCGCCTCGGCGTGCCGGTCGCGTCGCTGCCGATGTCGGTCGCGACGCTGCAGCAGGCGCCGCTGCAGGTGCGCGACCAGCTTGCGCTCGCGTTTTCGCAATCGGGCAAGAGCCCCGACCTCGTCGGCACGATGAACGCGTTGCGCGCGGCCGGCGCATTGACGGTCGCCGCCGTGAACGCACCGAGCTCGCCGCTCGCCGACGCGTGCGAATGGCATCTGCCGCTCGTAGCCGGTCCCGAGCTGAGCGTCGCGGCGACCAAGAGCTACATCGCCATGCTGTCGATCTCCGCGCAGCTGGTTGCGCATTGGCAGAACGACGCCGAGTTGCTCGATGGACTGAATACGCTGCCCGACGCGCTGGAACGCGCGGGCCGGCTCGACTGGTCGATGGCCGTGAACGAGTTGCGCGGTATCGAACGGATGATCGTGATTGGCCGCGGTCTTGGCCTCGCGATCGCGCAGGAAGCCGCGCTGAAGCTGAAGGAAACTTCCGGCATCCAGGCCGAAGCGTTTTCGAGCGCGGAAGTGCGTCATGGTCCGATGGAGCTGATCGACCGCGACTATCCGCTGCTCGTGTTCGCGCCGCGTGGCCCGGAGCAGGCGGGTCTGCTGCAGCTCGCGCACGACATGAGCGCGCGCGGCGCGCGCGTGCTGCTCGCGGCGCCCGATGACGTCGCGCAAGCCTCGCTGCCGCTCGTCGCCACCGCACACGCGGCGCTCGATCCGATCGCCGCCATCCTGTCCTTTTACGTGATGGCCGCGGATCTTGCCGCCGCGCGCGGGCGCAATCCCGACGCGCCTCGCCATCTCAACAAAGTCACCGAAACTCACTGACGAGAATGACGATGCGACGTGTCGAGAAGTCCAATCTGATGAGCCATTCCGAGAATCACATTGTTTTGCTTGCACCGCTGACCGGACCGGTCGTGCCGCTCGCGAAGGTGCCGGACCCGGTGTTTTCGGGCGGCATGTTCGGCGACGGCATCGGCGTCGATCCGCTCGAGGGTCGGCTCGTCGCGCCATGCGACGGCGTCGTCACGCATCTCGCGCGCACCGGCCACGCGGTAACGCTCGAGAGCGCCGAGGGCGCGCAGATTCTGCTGCATATCGGTATCGACACCGTCGGACTGAACGGCAAGGGTTTTGCGCCGATGGTCGAGCAGGGCGCGCAGGTGCGCGCCGGTGACGTGCTGATCGAGTTCGATCTGGATCAGATCGCGCTGAATGCGCCGAGCCTCGTCTCGGTGATCGCGATTGCGAATTCGGATGCGTTCGAGGTCATCGAGCGGGCGCCGAACGGGCATGTCAAGGCCGGCGAAACGACGCTGCTGGTGCTGCGCGCGCGCGAGGGCGTCAGCCACGACGCGGTGCGCGAGGCGAGCGCCGCGCAGGTGATGGACGAAGCGCGCCGGCAGATCACGCTGACGCATGCGGGCGGCCTGCATGCGCGGCCCGCGGCGCGGGCGCGCGAAGCGGCGCGCCGCTTCGACGCACGGGTCGAGGTGCGCTACGACGGGCGCAAGGCGTCGATCGAAAGCGTGGTGGGTTTGCTTGGACTCGGTGCCGGCGAAGGCGCAAGCGTCGAGTTGCTCGGCGTCGGTCCGCACGCGCAGGCGGCGGTCGATGCAATCGCTGACGAACTGACGCGCGAAGCGCACGGCGAGGTCGAACCGAAGCGCGAACAGAAAGCGGCGCGGCCAGCGGCAGTCGTTGCGGCGCCCGCCGCGGGCGAGCCGCTCCCGCCGAACACGCTCGCGGGCGTGTGCGCCGCGCCGGGCATCGCGCTCGGCAAGCTGGTGCGCTGGGACGACGCGGATCTCGAGCCGCCGGAACAGGCGAGCGGCACGTCGGCGGCGGAAAGCCGTCTGCTCGACAAGGCGATCGCGACCGTCGACGCCGATCTCGACACGATCGTGCGCGATGCGTCGCAACGCGGCTCGGTCGGCGAGGCTGGGATTTTCGCGGTGCATCGCGTGCTGCTCGAAGATCCGACACTGCTCGACGCCGCGCGCGATCTGATCAGCCTCGGCAAGAGCGCCGGTTTTGCGTGGCGTGAAGCGATCCGCGCGCAAGTAGGCATCCTGAGTAATGTGGAGGACGCACTGCTCGCCGAGCGGGCCGCCGATCTGCGCGACATCGAAAAGCGCGTGCAGCGCGCGCTCGGCTACACGAGCAGCGCGGCTCGCACCCTGCCGGACGAGGCGGTGCTCGCGGCCGACGAATTCACGCCGTCGGATCTGTCGTCGCTCGATCGCACGCGCGTGACCGCGCTCGTGATGGCACGCGGCGGCGCGACCTCGCACGCGGCGATTCTCGCGCGTCAGGCGGGCATTCCGGCGCTGGTCGCGCTCGGCGACGCGTTGCATGCGATACCCGAGGGCACTCAGGTGGTGGTGAACGCGAGCACCGGCCGGCTCGAATTCGCGCCGACCGAACTCGACGTCGAACGCGCGCGACGCGAACGCAGCCGCCTCGCCGACGTGCGCGAAGCGAATCGCCGCACCTCGCAGCAGGCAGCGGCGACCGCCGACGGCCGCGCGATCGAAGTGGCCGCCAACATCGCCACACTCGACGACGCGAACGCCGCGGTCGACAACGGCGCGGACGCGGTCGGCCTGCTGCGCACCGAGCTGCTGTTCATCCACCGCCCGGCCGCGCCGAGCGCGGACGAGCATCGCCACAGCTATCAGGCGATCGTCGATGCGTTGCGCGGCCGCGCCGCGATCATCCGCACGCTCGACGTCGGCGCGGACAAGGAAGTCGATTATCTGACGCTGCCGCCCGAGCCGAACCCCGCACTTGGCCTGCGCGGCGTGCGCCTCGCGCAGGTGCGCCCCGATCTGCTCGACGACCAGTTGCGTGGCCTGCTCGCGGTGCGTCCGGTCGGCGCCGTGCGCATCCTGCTGCCGATGGTCACCGATGCGGGCGAACTGATCCGCATCCGCAAGCGTATCGACGAGCTTGCACGCGAAGCGGGTAGATCGGAGCCGGTCGAAGTTGGCGCGATGATCGAAGTGCCGTCGGCTGCATTGCTCGCCGATCAGCTCGCGCAGCACGCCGATTTCCTGTCGATCGGCACCAACGACCTGACCCAATACACGCTCGCGATGGACCGCTGCCAGCCCGATCTCGCGGCGCAGGCGGACGGCCTGCATCCGGCGGTGCTGCGCCTGATCGCGGCGACCGTCGAAGGTGCCGCGAAGCACGGCAAATGGGTCGGCGTGTGCGGCGCGCTCGCCGGCGACCCGCTCGCGATGCCGCTGCTGGTGGGCCTCGGTGTGACCGAGCTGTCGGTCGATCCGGTCTCCGTGCCAGGCATCAAGGCCCGCGTGCGCACGCTCGACTATCAGCTGTGTCGCCAGCGCGCCCGCGATGCGCTAGCGCTCGACTCGGCGCAGGCGGTCAGAGCCGCAAGCCGCGCCACGTGGCCCCTCGATTGAAACACTAGGGTCTGTTTACATATGGAACGCACGTGCGAATGCCCGCTATCGGCCGTCTCCCAAGGGGACTTCCTTCGGGGCGCAGGGCAAGGAGTAAGGAGCGCTGCGTGGCCGCGCCACGTGAGCGACGCACGACGCCGCCATGCGGCCGATAGCGGGCATTCCCCTGGAATGAAATTCAGAACTGGGGTTGCCGCGAGAAGGGCCGCTCGCTGCGTCATGCTCCTTGCGAATACGTCGAGTATTCGCGGCGTCGCAATCCTTGCGAGCGGCCCTTCTCGCGGCAACGCACGTGCGTTCCATATGTAAACAGACCCTAGCGAATTTGAGAACCCGCACGCCGTGCGCCCGGCAGCACGTCTGCCTTCACGCGCGGCGCGATTCTCCGTATAGCTGCACCACTCAACCAAGACCTACCCCTACGAGACAAAATTGGAGATACCGATGGATGGAAATCCGTTTCTGAAGATTCAGCGCCTGGGACGCGCGCTGATGCTGCCGATCGCGGTGCTACCGGTGGCCGGCCTGTTGCTGCGGCTCGGCCAGCCCGACGTGTTCAACATCAAGATGATCGCCGATGCGGGCGGCGCGATCTTCGACAACCTGCCGCTCCTGTTCGCGATCGGCGTGGCGGTCGGCTTCGCGAAAGACAACAACGGCGTCGCGGGTCTGGCTGGCGCGATCGGCTATCTGGTGCAGATCGCGGTGATGAAGGACATCAACGACAAGCTCAACATGGGCGTGCTGTCGGGGATCATCGCGGGCATCGTCGCGGGGCTGCTGTACAACCGCTACAAGGACATCAAGCTGCCCGACTACCTGGCGTTCTTCGGTGGCAAACGCTTCGTGCCGATCGTGACAGGGGTGGTCTGCGTGGTGCTAGGCATCGTATTCGGGCATGTGTGGGAGCCGGTGCAGAACGCGATCGACGTGGCCGGCCACTGGCTCACGACGGCCGGCGCGCTCGGCGCCTTCGTGTTCGGCGTGCTGAACCGGCTGCTGCTCGTCACGGGCTTGCATCACATCCTCAACTCGCTGACGTGGTTCGTGTTCGGCACCTTCACGCCGGCGGGCGGTGCGCCCGTCACGGGCGACCTGCACCGCTTCTTCGCTGGCGATCCGACCGCGGGCACCTTCATGACCGGCTTCTTCCCGGTGATGATGTTCGGCCTGCCGGCCGCATGTCTCGCGATGTATCACGAGGCGCCGAAAGAGCGTCGCGCGATGGTGTTCGGCCTGCTGTTCTCGATGGCGCTCACGTCGTTCCTGACCGGTGTGACCGAGCCGATCGAGTTCAGCTTCATGTTCCTCGCGCCGGTGCTGTATGCAATCCACGCGCTGCTGACGGGTCTGTCGCTCGCGATCTGCTCGGCGCTCGGGATTCACCTCGGCTTCACGTTCTCGGCGGGCTTCATCGACTACGTGCTGAACTTCGGTCTGTCGACGAAGGGCTGGTGGGCGATTCCGCTCGGCATCGTGTACTCGGTCGTGTACTACGGTCTGTTCCGCTTCTTCATCCGTAAGTTCAACATGGCGACGCCGGGCCGTGAGCCCGCCGCTGCCGACGAGCAGGTCGAGTCGTTCGCGGCGGGCGGTTTCGTCGCGCCGGCGGCTGGTGCGGCCGTGCCGCGTGCGCAGCGCTATATCGCGGCGCTCGGTGGCGCGGCGAATCTGTCGGTCGTGGATGCGTGCACGACGCGTCTGCGTCTGTCTGTCGTCGATACGGACAAGGTCTCCGAAAGCGAACTGAAGTCGAGCGGTGCGCGCGGTGTGCTCAAGCGCGGCACGAACAACGTGCAGGTGATCATCGGACCGGAGGCGGACATCATCGCCGATGAGATGCGTACGGCGATCGCGCAGGGTCAGGGCGACGCGGTGAAGGTGGCGGGTGTTGCTGTATCGGCGCCGGCTGCTGCCGCGGCGGCTACCGCTGCCGCGCCGGTCGCGCGAAACGCTGGGCACGCCGATGACGCGCAAGGCGGTCCGCTCGATCCCGATCCGCTGCGCTGGCTCGCCGTGCTCGGCGGCGTGGGCAACGTGATGTCGCTCGATGCGGTCGCGGCGACGCGTCTGCGGGTAGTCGTGCGCGATCCGTCGGCGGTCGATCGTCAGCGCCTCGCGACGCTCGATACCGCGTGGGTGTCGACCGACACGTTCCATATCGTCGTCGGCGAGGCCGCGCAGCGCTATGCGCAGAAGCTGGCCGAGCGCCTGTCGTCGCAAGGCGGCGGCGCGGGCGCGGCGCCGGTGCCGGCGTGATCGGTTGATGGCTGTCGAGCGCTGTTGAGTTGCACGGCGCTCGCAGCACGCCAATAAAAAAGCGGCACCTGGTCCCAAGGTGCCGCTTTCGCGTTTACGACCAGTCCCTAGCGAATCCCCCGCTTTACCGAGCGCGCCACCTCGCGCGATTCGAGCCACATCACATTGACGACACCGAACGCCAGCGCGACGCCAACGCCGAGAATCCAGCTGAAATACCACATCGCCAACTCCTGTTTTCTGTTGAAGCGTCGTGCCGGTCAATACATCGAATGGTGGTTTTCCTTGATTGCCGCGGCGGTCACCTTGCCGCGCATCACGCGATACACCCAGCCCGTATAGAGCAGGATGATCGGCAGGAACACGATGACGGCGAACAGCATGATCTCGAGCGTCAGGCGGCTCGACGTCGAATCCCACATGGTCAGGCTGCTGCGGCCGTCGAGTGACGATGGCATGATGAACGGGAACATCGAGAAGCCCGCGGTCAAGATCACGCCGACGATCATCAACGACGTCGACAGAAACGCCGTCGCCTCGAAGCGCGAACGCGCGAGCAGCACCGCGAGCACCCCGCCGAGGAGACCCGCGAGCGGCGCAACCGCCATCCACGGGTAGAGCGCGTAGTTGTTCAGCCACAAACCCGGCGCGCCGATCACGGTCTTCATCAACGGATTGGAGACGGCGTCGAGCGGCGGCGAGTCGACGATCTGATAGCCGCCGATCATCGTCGCGACGAGCGCACCCGCGACAAGAAACAACACCACCGTGCACAGCGCCGCGAGCCGCAGCGCCTTCGACGCGCGCTCGTGAACCACCCCATCGGTCTTCCACTTGACGAACGCGGCGCCGTGCGCGGCTAGCATCGACACGCTGACGAGTCCCGTCAGCAGCGCGAACGGATTGAGCAGGCCGAAGAAGCTGCCGTGATAGGTGACGCGCAGATCGGTATCGAACGAGAACGGCACGCCTTGCAGCAGATTGCCGAACGCGACACCGAACACCAGCGCCGGCACGAAGCCGCCGATAAAGAGGCCCCAGTCCCACGCGTTGCGCCAGCGCGGATCCTCGCGCTTGCCGCGATAGTCGAAGCCGACCGGACGGAAGAACAACGCGAACAGCACGAGCAGCATCGCGAAGTAGAATCCCGAGAAGGATGCCGCGTAGGCGAGCGGCCACGCGGCGAACATCGCGGCGGCCGCGGTCACGAACCAGACCTGGTTGCCTTCCCACGTCGCGCCGACCGTGTTCACGACGATGCGTCGCTCGGAGTCGGTGTTGGCGATGAACGGCAGCAGGATCGCCGCGCCCATGTCGAAGCCGTCGGTGAGCGCGAAGACGATCAGCAGTACACCTATCAACACCCACCAGATCAGTCTGAGAGCTGCGTAGTCCATATGGGTTTCTCCTCCGGGGCGGTGCAGCGGTGCGTCATGCGGCCGTGTTCGACAGTGGCTGCGTCACCGGCTGTCCGATCTCGTGGTGATAGCGGCCCGTATGCAGCGACGAAGGGCCGAGCCGCGCGTACTTGAACATCAGCATGATCTCGATGACGAACAGCCCCGTGTAGAACAGCACGAAGCCGCCGATGCTCAGATACAGATCGCGCGGCGTCAGCGTCGACGCGGCCAGGTTGGTCGGCAGAATGCCCGCGATGCTCCACGGCTGGCGGCCCATTTCCGCGACGATCCAGCCTAGCTCGGCGGCGAGCCACGGCAGCGGAATCGCGATGACCGCCCAGCGCAGAAACCAGCGGCGCCTTTCGAGCAGCAACGTGCGCTGCGCGCAGAACCAGAAGGCGAGCACGAAGGTCGCGAGGAACAGCAGGCCAAGGCCGACCATCGTGCGGAACGAGAAGAACAGTGTCAACACCGGCGGAACCGTGCTTCGTGCCGCCGCGGCGATCTGGTCTGGCGTCGCGTCGATGACGTTCGGCGTGAACCGCTTGAGCAGCAGGGCGTAGCCGAGATCGTCCTTGTACTTGTCGAACTCCGCATGCGCCTCGTCGCTGGAGTCGCCGCCCTTTAACCGCTGCAACGCCGAATAGGCGAGCATGCCGTCCTTGATGCGACCTTCGTTTTGGGCGATCAGGTCGCGCAGGCCGACCACGGGTTCGTCGAGCGAGCGGGTCGCGATAATGCCGAGCGCGTACGGCACACGGATCGCATAGTCGGTGCGTTGCTCTTTCTGATTGGGGATGCCAAATATCGTGAACGGTGCCGGCGCGGGCGCGGTGTCCCATTCGGATTCGATAGCCGCGAGCTTGATCTGCTGGACTTCACCGGTGCGATAGCCGGATTCGTCGCCCAGCACGATCACGCACAGCGCCGACGCTAGGCCGAAGCCGGCGGCGATCGCGAACGAGCGCAGCGCGAACTCGGTGTCGCGGCGCTTCAACAGATACCACGACGACACGCCGAGTACGAACATCGCCGCGGTCACGTATCCAGCTGATACCGTGTGCACGAACTTGACCTGTGCAACCGGGTTGAAGATCACCGAGCTGATGCTGTCGAGCTCCATGCGCATCGTCTGATAGTTGAACTTCGCGCCGACCGGATTGTTCATCCAGCCGTTGGCAATCAGAATCCACAGCGCCGACAGGTTCGAACCGAGCGCGACACAGAACGTGACGATCAGATGCTGGATTTTCGACAATCTGTTCCAGCCGAAAAAGAACAGACCGACGAACGTCGATTCGAGGAAGAACGCCATCAGCCCTTCGACGGCGAGCGGCACGCCGAAAATGTCGCCGACGTAATGCGAGTAATAAGCCCAGTTGGTGCCGAACTGAAACTCGAGCGTGAGGCCGGTCGCGACGCCCATTGCAAAGTTGATGCCGAACAGCTTGCCCCAGAACTGCGTCATGTCCTTGTAGATCTGCTTGCCGGTCATCACGTAGACCGATTCCATGATGACGAGCAGCCAGGCGAGACCGAGCGTGAGCGGCACGAACAGAAAGTGATAAAGCGCCGTGATGGCGAACTGGAACCGCGACAGTTCTACGACTTCGCTAACGGGCATGTTGATCACCTCGAGACGGATGCGGGGCGGGCACCGACAGCAGCGCCTGCGCGACCTGCTCAGGCGGCAGCATCATGTGCTGCGCCTGTGGATGATTGAAGAAGGTGTACTTGAGCGCCATCAGTAGCACGAACTTGATGGCGAGGATGATGGCGATATCGCGCGCCAGCGTTGGACCGCGCACCCACCTGGTGAACCGGCCGCGCAAGCGCGACCGGACAGTGCTGCTGCGATTCAGGGCTATGGTCATGATCGGTCGAAGACGACTTCACGCCGGTGAGTCCGGCTGGATCCAGACCGCCCTGGCCGTCAGGCAGTCTGGCAGTCTGGCGAATGCATGCCGATTGTAGGAGGTGAACCTCGCGCGCTCAGGTTTAGCCATGCGGCAACACGTCGCGAAACTTGCCGCGTCTGTGCAGTATTGCTACCGGACTTGCGATACGTCAAGAAACGCTTACCGGCCTCGACAGGCCGGCTTGCGGATAGGCCGACGCGAAGCGCGGCCGCGGGGACGCAAGAAAGGGCGAAAAGAATGAAAAAGCCCCGCCGTCTTGCGAGGGCGGGGCTTGAGCGCGATGGTCGCTAAATGGCGCGACCGATTAACGCGTGTCGTTTTTACCTATGTCATAGGCGGGACACAATTGACGCGCGCATGGCTTCGACGCTTTACGCGTATTCGGTCAGCGCGCCGCGCATCTTCTTCATCGCGCTGGCTTCGATCTGGCGGATACGTTCGGCCGAGACACCGAACTCGTCGGCCAGCTCGTGCAACGTGGAGCCGCCCGAGCCGTCGTCGGCCACCTTCAGCCAGCGCGCTTCGATGATGCGGCGGCTGCGCGGATCGAGCGCGTCGAGCGCGCTTGCGATGCCGTCGCTTTGCAGCCGGTCGCGCTGACGCGAAGCCAGCACGGCAGTCGGTTCACTATGCGAGTCGGCCAGATAGGCGATTGGCGCGTACGACTCCTCGCCGTCTTCGACCTGACCTTCGAGCGCGATATCGCCGCCTGACAGACGCGTCTCCATCTCCGCGACCTCTTCGCGCTTCACGTTCAGCTCCTTCGCGAGACCGTCGATCTCGTCCGGCGTGAACGCGCCAAGCCCCTGCTTGTGGCTGCGCAGGTTGAAGAACAGCTTACGCTGCGCCTTGGTGGTGGCGACCTTCACCATGCGCCAGTTGCGCAGGATGTACTCGTGGATCTCGGCCTTGATCCAGTGCATCGCGTACGACACGAGGCGCACGTTTTGCTCGGGATCGAAGCGCTTGACCGCTTTCATCAGGCCGATGTTGCCTTCCTGGATCAGATCGGCGTGCGGCAACCCGTAACCGAGGTAGTTACGCGCGATTGACACGACGAGTCGCAGGTGCGACAGCACCAGGCGGCGCGCCGCCTCCAGATTGTCGTGTTCGCGCAATTCGGTGGCGAACTGGCGTTCCTCCGCCGGCGTCAGCATCGGAATCCGGTTGACCGCCTGGATGTAGGCGTCGATGTTGCCCAGGTGACCGGACAGCAGCGAGGAATGCGAGAGCGCCAGTGCACCTGCCGGAGCGGCCTTAGCCGACGACGGGCTCAAAGTACTCGGAAGGGTCATTGCATGGCTCACGTTTGAAGCTCCTTTGGAATCAGACAATTGCGTACTCAGTAAACGACTCCAGCGACGGATGTTAGCACTCAGATCTGCCGAGTGCTAATACTTAGAGGTCGCAGGGGTATCCGAGTTCCCAAAAATCCTATTGAGTTTTGACTTCCGATAGCTATCATACGCCCTATTTGCCCTGCGCGTTGGACCTGTACAAAGTACCGCCCGGAGCGGGCGCAGGCTCACGTTTGACTGATATCGTCCGGTTTTGAAGAGAATAATTGCTGATCATGGGCATTATCTGGGAAATACTTGCTCCTGAATTCGTGCCTGGAATAAAGGGGGCGCTCGCTTAATACTCGGCAGTATGGGGGGCGGATGAACAGGCAGAATCTTGTGGTGCGTGGGCTTAGTCTAAAAAGCACGTTTGCCGTTCTGCTCGTTCTGCTGTTGAGCGCGGCGGGCGCGTCCCAAGCTGAGCAGTTCGGCGTGCAGGTGGCCGCCGGCGTCGGCGACCATCACGTCAGGACGCTCGATCTCGGCGTGGTCTGGGATCCAAACCTGACCTGGTGGCAGATCGGCGACTGGCATTTCGCGCTGCTCGGCGAGGCGCATGTCGCGTGGTGGCACACCAATGAAGGAAACGTTCACGACAACATCGGCGAGATCGGCGTGACGCCGGTGATCCGCTTCATCAGGTCGTCGGGTTCGGTGCGGCCATTCATCGAGGTGGGTGCCGGCGTCCGGCTGCTGACCAGCCCGCGCATTTCTTCCGACTTCACGTTGGGCACCGCGTTCCAGTTCGCCGAGATGGCGGGCGTCGGGCTGCAGTTCGGCGCTCGTGAGCAGTATGTCGCCGGCTACCGCTTCCAGCATGTCTCCAATGGCGGTATCAAAGAGCCGAATCCTGGTATAAATTTCAGCCAGCTATATTTGCAATATCACTTCTGACCGTGGCCGCCTGCGGCTCGCGGTGTTCGAGGGGCTCTGCAATGGCGGCAAAGATGATCGAAGCGATTCGCGGGCTCGAGCGAGAGCGTTTTCGCGCGATGGTCGATGGCGATGGGCAGTCGCTCGACACGCTGCTCGCGGACAACGTGAGCTACGTCCATACGAATGGCAAGCGCGAGACGAAGCGGCAGTTCATCGACGGGATCACCGCGGGGCGCCGTCGTTATCGGCAAATCGAGGTGCAGTCGCAGGATGTCTTGCCGGCCGGGCGCGAGACCTACGTCGTCACGGGCCGCGCGCTGATCGAGATGGAGGCCAACAACGGCGCGCTCCTGTTTCCGATTGCCTATACCGCGATTCACACGCACGAAGACGGGCAGTGGCGACTGATCGCGTGGCAGGCGACCCGTTGCGCGCTCGAGTGAGATTCTCATCGGGCGGGCGCGCCTCGTGAGCGCGTCTCCAGCGGCAGCGGAATGCGGGTGTGCACTCCGCTGCAGCAGGCTCGAGGCCCAACGCGAATTCACGCGGTCACGCATTCGCCAGCTTTGTCGCGGCTGTTTGCGCCGTGCTCGTCTACATCGGCATCCGCGTCGCGCGCCTCGCGCGTGCCGCGCATCGCTACCTGTCCCGCATACGGATGCCGCGCCGCAACCGGAAGCCGCGTGCAGTGCTCCGCCACGCGCCTGATCGTCGCGAGATCCGAGAAATCCAGACCGCTGTCGATACCCATCGCGTCGAGATTCATCGCGACTGTGACGAGATCGACGTTGCCGGTGCGCTCGCCATTGCCGAACAGACAGCCTTCGATGCGATCCGCGCCCGCCAGCAGCGCGAGCTGCGCCGCGGCCACGGCGGTGCCGCGATCGTTGTGCGGATGCACCGACAGCACGATGCTGTCGCGGTAACCGAGGTTGCGATGCATCCATTCGATCTGGTCGGCGAACACGTTCGGCGTGGCCGCTTCGACGCTTGCCGGCAGGTTGACGATCATCTTGTGATCGCGCGTAGGCCGCCACGTTTGCGCGAGCGCGTCGCACACCTCGCGCGCGAACGGCAGCTCGGTCGTGTTGAAGGTCTCGGGCGAGTACTGGAAGGTCCAGCGCGTGCCCGGCCGCGCCTGCGCGTGTTCCTTGATGAGGCCCGTGCCTTCGACGGCGAGCGCCTTGGTCTCATCCTTCGACTGCTGGAACACGATGCGCCGGAACGACGGGCAGATCGCGTTGTACAGATGCACGATCGCGCGCGGCGCGCCTTCGAGCGCGTCGAACGTGCGTGCGATCAGCTCCGCGCGCGACGGCACGAAGACTTCGATCGTGACGTCGTCGGGAATGCGTCGCTCGTCGATCAGCTTGCGCACGAAGTCGAAATCGGTCTGCGACGCCGACGGAAAGCCCACTTCGATTTCCTTGAAACCGATCGCGACCAGCATCTCGAAGTATTCGAGTTTCTGCGCGGCGTTCATCGGTTCGATCAGCGCCTGATTGCCGTCCCGCAGGTCCGTGCTCATCCAGACGGGTGCGGCGTCGACCGTGCGACTCGGCCATTTGCGGCCGGTCAGCCTGACGGCGGGAAATGGGCGGTACTTTTCAGCGGGATTGCGCAACATGGTGAGGTGCCTCATTCGTGGCGTCGTCGGCGGAGGGTGGGGACGTCGAGCGGTTGGCCGACTGTTCACGCATGCACGCTGCGGATGCTGCCCATGCAACGTACATGTGATCCTCTCGCATCGTCCGCGCGGTAAACGGACGAATGCAAACGACGACAGGTTGTGGAGAACTACGACGGGGGTGAAGCGAAACTGCGGGAACTACGGGGAGGACCGCCGACGGCAACCGGAGCTGCCAGCGCGCGGCGCTACGCGAGACTTAGGCCAGGCGTAGCGATAGGGGCCGCGCCAGGCGGCCGGAGATAATTCGGAGGGTGTTCGGAAGGGAACGCATGAGGCCAAATGTATGACGGCGTGCGTTGGCCTGTCAACCCGCGGCCGTCAGGCCGCCGTCTTCGCGATATCGACGATCAGCTCGACCTGCCGCTCGAGCGCGCCAGGCACCGGCGCTTCGCCGCGCAGCACGGCGTCGATCCAGGCGGCCGTGGTCGCCGCGTCGCGCGCTTCGGGCAGTTCCACTTCGGGCGCATCGGGCGACGAGCGCTCGTGCGGCAGCCGCGTCTCGCAGATGCCGTCATGCAGCCAGTCGACCTGCACCTGGCGGCGCGTATCGGCGACCGCCTCGCCTTCGGTGCCGCGCGCGAGCAGCGCACCGCCGACGGCCGCATCGGGATGCGTGACGAACAGCTGAGTGAGACTGTCGCGATACGGCGGATGCGTGTAGTTCACGAGCCGCAATCCCGCGGGTGCGAACGGCTGCAGCAGCTTCACGAGCGTATGCGTCGAATTGCGCACGCCCATGCGCCGGCGCAGCGCGAGCAGGCGCGCGAGCTTGGGCGCCAGTACGTCGATCGAGGCGAACGCGACGCGGCGCTCCGCAAGTCCAGCTTCGATCTGCGCGTGCGACTGCGCATGGGCGATGCGCAGATGTGTGAAGATTTCCGCGCTCGTCACCCGACCCAGATCCTCGGTGACGCCGTGAACCAGCACCGGCACGCCTTCGCGGGCGAGCAGCAGCGCAAGCAGCGGCACGAGGTTCGGCTGCTTGCGCGCGCCGTTGTACGACGGAATCGACACCGGCCGAAACGCGCCGTGCGGCAGCCGCACCGGCTCGAACGACGTATGCGCGGCGGCCAGCATCGCGGCGAGTTCGTCGGCGGTTTCGCCTTTCACGCGATACGCGAGCAGCACCGCGCCGAGTTCGAGATCGTCGACGCGGCCGTCGAGCATCGCGGTGTAGAGCGAGCGCGTGTCGTCGGCGGTCAGCGCGCGGGCGCCATTCGGGCCGCGGCCGATTTCCTTGATGAATCGGGCCCAGGGGAAGGGAGGAGTGGTATCGGTGGAGTCGGTCATCGTGCGCAAGAGGCGGGTGGCGTGCCGCGCCTGGCGGTTCGCTACGCCATTCGGGGAACAGTTCGGTGTGAGTATCGCATCTATGGCGAGCGGGCGAACAGCAACGAAGCGGGCACGCAGTGGCGCGCGACGGGCCGCCTGACACGCCCCCGCGCCGTGCCGCGGGTTACACTCGATGTTTCTCGCCGCCTCGGCGGCGCACATCGGAAAACGGAGAACGGGATGAGTTACGTATTTGCACCCGCACCGCAGGTCGCGGTGCCGGTCGTGGGGTCGGGCGAGCAGTTCGCGGTGCGCCGCATCTACTGCGTGGGGCGCAACTACGAGGCGCACGCGCGTGAAATGGGCCACGACCCGGACCGCGAGCCGCCGTTCTTCTTCACGAAGCCGGCCGATGCGATCGTGTACGTCGCGCCGGGCACGACCGGCGAATTCCCGTATCCGTCGCAGACCAGGAACGTCCATTTCGAAATGGAAATGGTCGCGGCGATCGGCGAGGGCGGCAAAGACATCCCCGTCGACCGCGCGCTCGACCATGTCTACGGCTACGCGCTCGGTCTCGACATGACGCGCCGCGACCTGCAAGGCGAAGCGAAGAAAATGGGTCGTCCGTGGGATACCGCCAAGGGCTTCGATCACTCGGCGCCGCTCGGCCCGATCCATCCGGCTTCGACGGTCGGTCACATCGGCAAGGGCGAGATCTGGCTGTCGGTGAATGGCGAGGACAAGCAGCGCGCGGATGTGTCGCAGCTGATCTGGTCGGTGGCCGAGACGATCGCGTATCTGTCGACGCTGTTCGAACTGCGGCCTGGCGACCTGATTTTCACCGGCACGCCGGAAGGCGTCGGCGCGGTCGTGAAGGGTGACCTGATGAAGGGCGGCGTGGACGGGCTCGGCGAGTTCAGCGTGCGCGTCGTCTGAGACGGCTTGCGTGCAGGTGGAGGAGGCAGACAACATGAAGCTCTACAGCTATTTCCGTAGCTCGGCGTCGTATCGCGTGCGCATCGCGCTGAACGTGAAGAACCTGTCGTACGACTACGTACCCGTGCACCTCGTGCGCGAAGGCGGCGAGCAGCTGAAGCCCGCGTATCGCAAGATCAACCCCGACTGCATCGTGCCGACGCTCGCCGACGGCAGTCATTTGCTGCCGCAGTCGCTCGCGATCATCGAGTATCTCGAGGAGACGCATCCCGAGCCGCCGCTGCTACCGAAGGCACCGCTCGATCGCGCGTATGTGCGCTCGGTGGCGCTGCAGGTCGCGTGCGAGATTCATCCCCTGAACAATCTGCGCGTGCTGCGCTATCTGAAGCACACGCTGCGAGTCGACGACGATGCGAAGGACACGTGGTACCGGCACTGGATCGACGCGGGCTTCGCGACGCTGGAGACGCATCTTGCCGGCGACGCGCGCACCGGCAAACTGTGTTTCGGCGACGCACCGACACTCGCCGACGCGTGCCTGATTCCGCAGGTATTCAACGCGCAGCGCTTCAAGCTCGACACCGCAAAGTTTCCGACGATCCAGCGCATCTACGATCACGCGATGCAACTCGACGCGTTCGCGCGCGCGGCGCCGGGCGTGCAGCCGGACGCGGAGTGAGCCCGGGATCGCTGACACGTCGACGGTAGCTCGAAACGAAAAAAGGGCGCTCCGCTGAGTGCCCTTTTCCTTTGGTTCGCCGCGAGCGCCGAGCGCCGCAACGATCACGCGATCAGCCGCCCAGTAGCGCGTCCGAGAACTCCTCCGCGCTGAACGGCTGCAGATCCTCGACCTTTTCGCCGACGCCGATGAAATACACCGGAATCGGCCGCTGCCGCGCGATCGCCGCGAGGATGCCGCCCTTCGCGGTGCCGTCGAGCTTGGTGACGATCAGGCCGGTGAGCCCGAGCGCGTCGTCGAACGCCTTGACCTGTGTGAGCGCGTTCTGGCCGGTGTTCGCGTCGATCACGAGCAGCACTTCGTGCGGCGCGCCGTCCTGCGCCTTGCCAATCACGCGCTTCACCTTGCGCAGTTCTTCCATCAGATGCAGTTGCGTGGGCAGGCGGCCGGCCGTGTCGGCCATCATCACGTCGATCTTGCGCGCGCGCGCGGCGCCGACCGCGTCGAAGATCACCGCGGCCGGGTCGCCGCTTTCCTGCGCGACCACGGTCACGTTGTTGCGCTGGCCCCACACGGCGAGTTGCTCGCGCGCGGCGGCGCGGAACGTGTCGCCGGCGGCGAGCAGCACCGATTGGTCAAAGCTCTGCAGATGCTTCGCGAGCTTGCCGATGCTCGTGGTTTTGCCCGCGCCGTTGACGCCGGCGATCATCATCACGAGCGGCTGAGCGCGGCCGAGCATCAGCGATTTTTCGAGCGGCTTGAGCAACTCGACGAGCAGTGTGCGCAAGGCGGTTTTGACCTGCAGCGGGGCCGTCAGGCGTTCGCCGCGCACTTTTTCGCGCAGCGCTTCGAGCAGGAATTCGGTCGCCTCGACGCCGGCGTCAGACATCAGCAGCGCGGTTTCGAGTTCCTCGTACAGGTCCTCGTCGATCTTCGTGCCGACGAAAATGCCGGTCAGGTTCGAACTGGTTTTCGCGAGGCCGCTCTTCAGACGCGTAAGCCACGAGCGCTTCGCGCCGGCATCCTGCACGGGCGGCGGGACGATTTCGACGGTGTCGAGCATGGCGTCTGGCGGCTCGGGCTGCGGCTCGATGATCGTCGTGGCCACAGGAGGAACGGGGGGCGCGGTGGGCTCGATGGGCTCGATGGGCTCGGCGGGCGCAACGGGCGCTGCCTCGGCCTCGGGTGCCGCGCCGTCTTGCGCCGCCAGCGATTCGTCTGCGGCGGTATCGGACTCTTTCGAGCCCTTGAATCGTTTGAAAAAGCTGAACATGATCTGACGTATGGGAGAGCGCGCCGATGCGCGCAGCCGGCACGGGACCGGCGAAGCGGTGGGCAGCGCCGGGATGCGAAAAGGCGGGGCGCTGGCAGCCGCACATTTTATCAGGCGTGCCGCGGCGCGTCGTATCGGCCGCTCGGCCAGGCTGGACGCGCGCCAACCCTGTGGTAACGTGAGCGCTCCGGCCCGCGCGCATCGACGCCGTGGGCGTGTTCATCACCTAGCTGAAACTGCGCGATACTGCATGCCTCGTTTAGCACCTTCACGCGCCGCTGGCGCTTCGTCCAAAAGTGGCAAACCGCATGCCATTCGCATCATCGGCGGCGACTGGAAACGCACGCCGCTGCCCGTGCTCGATCTGGACGGCTTGCGCCCGACGCCCGACCGCGTCCGCGAAACGCTGTTCAACTGGCTCGGCCAGCGTCTGGACGGCCAGCACTGCCTCGATCTGTTCGCTGGTAGTGGGGCGCTCGGCTTCGAGGCCGCGTCGCGCGGCGCCGCTCGCGTGCTGATGGTGGAGCGCCATGCGCGCGCTGCCGGCCAGTTGCGCGCAAACCAGCAGCGGCTCGATGCACGCATGATCGAAATCGCCGAGGCGGACGGCCTGCGTCTTGCGGCGAGTCTCGCGCCAGGCTCGTTCGACGTCGTGTTCCTCGATCCGCCGTTCGATACCGACCTGCTCGGCAAGGCGCTCGCGGTGGCCGTGCCGCTCGTGCGGGCCGACGGCTATCTTTATGTCGAGGCCGGCGAAGCGCTCGAACCGGCCGCGCACGAGCCGCTGTCAGGCTGGGAACTCGTTCGGCAGGGCAAAGCGGGCGCTGTGCACTTTCATTTGCTGCAGCGCGAAAATAAGGAATAATGCGCGTTCCAAAAAAGGGCCGGGCGGTTTATCGTCATCCGCGCCGGTGCGAAATGCGTCGCCCGGACGTGCCCTTTTGTCTGAAGAGAGGAGAAGTCTCATGGTAGTCGCCGTGTACCCGGGCACGTTCGACCCGCTGACGCGCGGTCACGAAGACCTCGTTCGGCGCGCGTCGAGCATTTTCGACACGCTGGTGGTGGGTGTGGCCGACAGCCGTGCCAAGAAGCCGTTTTTCACTCTCCAGGAGCGCCTCGCGATTGCGCATGAGGTGCTCGGTCACTATCCGAACGTCCAGGTGATGAGCTTCAAGGGACTGCTGAAGGACTTCGTGCGGACCAACAACGCGCGGGTGATCGTCAGGGGGCTGCGCGCGGTGTCGGACTTCGAGTACGAGTTCCAGATGGCGGGCATGAACCGTTATCTGCTGCCCGACGTCGAGACGATGTTCATGACGCCGTCCGATCAGTATCAGTTCATCTCGGGCACGATCGTGCGCGAGATCGCGCAATTGGGCGGCGACGTCAGCAAGTTCGTGTTCCCGTCCGTCGAAAAATGGCTGAAGGAGAAGGTCGCTTCGCTGGATCCGCAGGACGGCGCTCAGGGGACCTGAGCCTGAGTCGCGCGAATGCCGGTTTTGACGGATCAAGACCGGCCAGGCCTCGGTGATCGGCGCCAGGGGCATCGGTCGGCTGTTCCAAGTAATGTTGGCGAGCCGTATTGGCGGCGAACGTCAATCCTGTCGTTATGCACGGGCATCGGTGTATTCGATGGTTCGTGCAAGCTGCGATGTCAATGATGATGCGAAGAACAAGAATTGTCTCTTCATCGCAAACGGGGCGATCATCAATAGTCACGCCGGCTTGTCAGGTTCCTACGGAACCCTATCCGGAAAAAGTCACGGGCGTGGGCAATCGATATACCTTTGTCCAATTCGCCGAGTATGAACTGACGAAGCGCACCAGTACGGTACGATGGATTTCAACAGGGTACAGGTGCCGCATACGTGGAATTGCCGGAGCGGAGCAACCAGACGGGCATTGCAAGAGGAATGAGGAGTTTTTCCTAACCGGATAGTGCCGGCTTAACCGAAGCAGAACAATGTCAGCTTCCCTTCGCAGCTTTCGTGAACGCCTCGGCAAGTTTGTCGAAGTGCCGGAGGGCCGCGGGCGTCAGCTCGACCTGTTTGCGGCGAGCGTCTTCGGTGTCGTTGAGCAGGAGCCAGCCCTTTTCGCGCATTGACGTGATACGGGCATGCAAGGTAGCCGGCGACCCCAGCGCACTTTGGGCCATCATGTCTCGAACTGACAGGCGTTCGTTTTTTTGCCTCATGCGAGCAACGAACTCCAGGATCTTTTCTTCGAGTGGATCGAGCGCGGGAAGTGCGGGAAGACCTCGCAGTGCTTCGGTCAATTGAAGAAATCGAAGATAGATATCAGCAGGGCGGCCCATGACTATCGCTCCAACGAAAACGCCGCTCACCCGAGCGCGGAAAGCGAACCTTGATGCCCTGCGACAACCGGGCTTCCCTATTTTATCTCCATGTCCAGCTTACGTTTGGGTTTGCTCCCGGTCGCGGGCACGGCCATCGCGTTCGCGCTGTCGCTCTGGATCGACCAGGAAGTCTTCACGCACATCGAGTTCCACGCGAACCATTTCTCTCAGGTTTGGCCGTTACAAAAACTATAACGATAAAGTCGCGCATTGCCAAGATTCGTGCGGGTGATCAACTCGAGCCGTCGCTGGAGGACGATTGGCTGCTTTCCGAAGGCGGATTCAACCGGTCGATGCAACACTAGGATCGTCGATCAAGTGGCGAAGGCTGTAGGGCGCTACGTGCTCGTACAGGATCGGCCAATCTACCGCGAGTAGCGGAATCGTTGGGTCTTTCCGACACCAGTACGCAACAAACCGCGCCCAGCCCCCGAGAAACATTCCGTTGCCAGAACTCAGCAGACACGGAGGGCGAGCGACAGGCGGAACCAGCATCCGCGGCATTCCCGCCGCCAGGGTTTCAAGGGCGTCCGACGATTCGTGTGACGCCAGCAGACTGTCCTCGGTATCAGACAGGTATCGACGTACTTCTTCTGCGACGCATGTGCTGCGAAGTTCCAGGTAAGAGGCGCGGACTTCATCAAGTACTGAAGTGGGCACACACGAATAATTGGAGCCACCCAGTCTTTCCAAAGCAGCGCGCCTGACGAAGTCAGGAAGCGCCCCCAACCTTGTTTCGCAGCCGAGCAACGCATCTCGAAAGACGGGATAGCACGCGAGCCATGCAGCAGGCGGGCAGCCTACTGGTCGGCGTGCCGATAGCCACCGGTTCGTCCGGATAGCGCGTTCCGTTCCAGCCTGTTCTCTCAGGTTCATCGCTATAAAAAGCATATCAATATGGACGCGGCTCTGCATGCTTGTCGAGCCGGGCATAAAGCTATACATGGGTTTTCGGTCGCGTCGCGCAGAACTTGAGGGCCTCGCGAAATTTTTTCCGTGAGCGTCACGATATCTGTGACCGAAAGCCTGCTGCTTGTGCTCGCGGAACGCCATACGGGCACGCTATGATGCATTCGGCAAAAGCAACCGAGGATGGCTCACCGCAATGTCTAGCTTACGTTTGCATTTTTGGTCGATCGCTGGGACCCTGATCGCGTTCCTGGCGTCGCTGTGGATCAATCAGGAGGTGTTTACGCACACGTCTTTCGTGCGAGGCGTCAACTGGATTTTCCTGCCGTCTGGTGTTCGGCTTCTCAGCACGTTGCTGGTTGGGTTCGATGGTGCACTCGGCCTGCTGCTTGCCGGACTGATTACAGACTTTCTGTACTGGTTTCCGCATGACCCGGTGCGTGCAATAGCAGGCGCCTTGCTTGGGTCACTGGCACCGTATCTGGTCTACAGGTTTGCGCTCGAGTATTTCGATCTGCGCGCATCGCTGACGAACCTGACGCCGAAGCGGCTGCTTGTTCTGGCTGTCGCCTATTCGGGAGCAAATACGCTGTTTCACCACCTGTGGTTCGCGCTGGCCGGTACGACGAAGAACTGGTTCGAAAGCTTCTTCACGATGTTTGTGGGTGATCTGGCCGGCGCGCTAATCATTCTGTATGTGATGAAGGCATTGCTGGCCCTGTTGCCGAAACAGCCCGGCAATTCCCGCGTGTCGAATGGCATGTTCAGCATCCAGTTGGCGTTGAACAGCGCATACGCCAACCAGTTTGCGACGAAGGCTACCGGGCCGAGAAGCGCAGCCGTCCATGATCCTGGCGTGGGATTGCACGGCCGTGCGGGGGCGAAAAAGCTATAATGTATTGTTTTCTCTAGCAAAGTTGGTGGCGGCATGGCCCTGATGATTACCGACGAGTGCATCAATTGCGACGTCTGCGAGCCCGAGTGCCCGAACGACGCGATTTCGATGGGCCCGGAAATCTATGTGATCGACCCGAAGAAGTGCACCGAGTGCGTCGGTCATTTCGACGAGCCTCAATGCATTCAGGTGTGTCCGGTCGAGTGCATTCCGCGTGACCCGAACCACCTGGAAACGCCCGAAGGTTTGATGGCGAAATATCACGCGTTGCAGGCCGCCAAGGGCACCTGACGTTCGCGGGAGACGCGCAAAAGAAAACGGCGAAGGCCTGCGGGCCTTCGCCGTTTTCTTTTGGGGGCGGCGTTTCCGTTATCCGACGTAAGCGCTGAAAATGCCGCGCAAAGCGTCGAGCAGTATGTCGCATTCGGCGTCGGTGCCGACCGAGATCCGCAAATGCTGGTCGATGCGCGGCGCGTTGAAATGCCGCACGAAAATTTCCTTTTGCCGCAACCGCGACGCGAGCGTCGCCGCGTTGTACCCCTCATGCCGCGCGAACAGCAGATTCGCCGCCGATGGCACCACCTCGAAGCCGAGCGCGGTCAATTCCGCCGCAAGCCGTTCGCGGCTCGCGATCACCTTCGCGCAGCATTCGCGAAACCACGCGTCGTCTTCGTAGGCGGCGGTGGCCGCGACTTGCGCGAGGCGGTCGAGCGGGTACGAATTGAAGCTGTCCTTCACGCGATTGAGCGCATCGATCAACGCGGGATCGCCGAACGCAAAGCCGACGCGCATGCCGGCGAGCGAACGCGACTTCGACACGGTCTGCACGACGAGCAGATTCGGATAGCGCGCGATCAGCGCAATCGCCGACTCGGCGCCGAAGTCGACATACGCTTCGTCCATCACCACGACCGAATCAGGATGGCTCGCGACGAGGCGTTCGATTTCCGCGAGCGGCAGCGGCCGGCCGGTCGGCGCGTTCGGATTCGGAAACAGGATGCCGCTGTTGGGCACCGTGTAGTCGTCGACGTTGATCGCGAAGCTGTCGTCGAGGGGGATGGTCCGATAGTCGACCTCGAACAGCTTCGCGTAGGTCGGATAGAAGCTGTAAGTGATGTCGGGAAACAGCAGCGGCTTGTCGTGCTTGAGCAAGGCCTGGAACGTTAGCGCGAGTACCTCGTCCGAGCCGTTGCCCGCGAACACCTGCTCGGCGCGGATGCCGTGATACGCGGCGACCGTTTCGCGCAGCTTGCGTGCGCTCGGATCGGGATAGCGGCGCAGTGCGTCGGCCGTGTCGCCGAGCTCGCGGCGGATCGCGTCTAGCACGCGCGGCGACGGCGGATACGGATTCTCGTTGGTATTCAGCTTCACCGGATGCGCGAGCGCGGGCTGCTCGCCCGGCACGTACGGCGTCAGACGGTGAACGATGTCGCTCCAGTAGCGGCTCAAGCGATTCTCCTTGCGGGGCCGATTGCGGGTGTCGATGAGTGTGGCGCGCGTCAGCTGTTGTTGCGATGCAGTTGCATCATTGCGCGTTCGAGCTCGCCCTTGATGATCTGCGGCATCACCGCGAGCGCGCGTTCGATCGACGCGTCGATGACCTCCTGCTCTTCTCGCCGCGGCGGCTTCAGCACATAGTTCGCGACGTCCGGCTTCGCGCCGGCGCGCGCGCTTTCAGGAATCAGATCGCGCGGATGGCCGATGCCGATCCGCAGCCGCCAGTATTGCTGCGACGACAGATGCGCGCTGATGTCCTTCAGCCCATTATGCCCGCCGCTGCCGCCCCCGAGCTTCAGCTTGACGCTGCCGGGTGGCATGTCGAGCTCGTCGTGTGCGACGAGGATCTCGTCGGGAAGAATCTTGAAGAATTGCGCGAGCGCGACGACCGATTGACCAGAGCGGTTCATGTAGGTTTGCGGCTCGAGCAGATGCACTTCCTCGCCATGCAACCGCGCTTTCGCGTAAAAGCCGTGAAAGCGCCGCTCGTCGCGCAGCGCGGTGCCGGCCTCGCGCGCGAGTTGATCGACCAGCCAGCAGCCGGCGTTGTGACGCGTCGCGGTGTATTCGGCGCCCGGATTGCCGAGCCCGACGATCAGCTTGATCATGATTGCGTGAGTCCACCAAGTCCGGAAGTGAAACGTACCGGACTAGAAAAGCCGAAAAAAAACCCGCCAGGGCGAACCTCGGCGGGTCACATCGACCGTTTCATAGGAAACGGATCGAGAGGATTGCTTGCTTCGAACCGGAAGGCTCTTAAGCAGCCGGCGTTTCGCCACCTTCAGCAGCAGCAGCGTCTTCAGCGATTGCGCCAGCCGGGATCGTTGCAGCAGCGACCACCGGGTTTTCCGCGTCGACGTGGGCCACGAGCGCCACACCTGCCGGCAACGGGATGTCCTTCGCGTGAACCGATTGACCTGCTTCGATCTTCGCGAGGTCGACTTCGATGAACTCCGGCAGTGCCGACGGCAAGCACTCGATTTCGATTTCGTTGAGGATGTGCGAAATCACCGCGCTCGACAGCTTCACTGCCGGGTTGGTTTCCTGGTTCAAGAAGTGCAGCGGCACCTTGGTGTGCAGCTTCTTCGTCGCGTCGACGCGCTGGAAGTCCACGTGCAGCACGAGCTGACGGAACGGGTGGTATTGCACGTCGCGCAGCAGAACCTGTTGCGACTTGCCTGCCACTTCCAGATCGAGGATCGACGAGTGGAAAACTTCTTTCTTCAGCGCGTGCCACAGGGCGTTGTGATCGAGTTCGATCAGTTGCGTGTCAGCGCCGGCGCCATAAACGATACCCGGGGTCTTGCCCGAGTTACGCAGGCGGCGGCTCGCACCCGTACCTTGCAGGGAACGCTCGAAAGCGACTACTTTCATGTTGAATCTCCAATGCACTGCCCGCGACCAGGCAGTAAAAACAGGGCCTCGAAGCCGCAATGGCTGAGGCCCAGGATAGCGGCAAGAACCTTCGTTCGTTCATGCCGATTGTGCAAAAACGCCGCGTGTCGCGTGAAGCGGTACGCGGTGTCTTCGCAAATGCTTAACTCTCAGCGAACAGCGACATCACCGAATCGCCGCGGCGGATGCGCGAGAACGTTTCGGCGAGCAAACCGGCGCTCGTCAGCGAACGGATCTTCGCGCACGAACGGGCTTCTTCGCCGAGCGGAATCGTGTCCGTGACAACGAGTTCGTCGAGTGCGGAAGCGGCAATACGCTCACCCGCGCCGCCCGACAGAACCGGGTGGGTGGCGTACGCGAATACCTGCTTCGCGCCGCGTTCCTTCAGAACCTGCGCGGCCTTGCACAGCGTGCCAGCCGTGTCGACCATGTCGTCCATGATCACGCAGGTGCGGCCTTCGACTTCACCGATGATGTTCATCACTTCGGCGACGTTCGCCTTCGGGCGACGCTTGTCGATGATCGCGAGATCGCAATTGAGTTGCTTCGCCAATGCACGGGCGCGGACCACACCGCCGACGTCCGGCGAAACTACCATCAGGTTGTCGTAGTTCTGCTTGCGCAGATCCCCGAGCAGCACCGGCGTTGCGTAGATGTTGTCGACCGGGATGTCGAAGAAGCCTTGAATCTGGTCGGCGTGCAGATCCATCGTGATGATCCGCTCGACGCCGGCGATTTCCAGCATGTTCGCCACGACCTTAGCCGAGATGGCGACTCGCGCCGAACGCGGGCGACGATCCTGACGGGCATAACCGAAGTAGGGGATGGCTGCGGTGATCCGGCCTGCGGATGCGCGCTTGAGCGCATCGACCATGATCATCAGTTCCATCAGATTGTCGTTAGTCGGTGCGCACGTGGATTGCAGGACGAAGACATCCTTGCCGCGCACGTTTTCCTGAATCTCGACTTGGATTTCACCGTCCGAGAAACGGCTAACCATTGCTTTGCCGAGGGGAATACCGAGGTTTTTGACGACTTCCTGTGCAAGCGCGGGATTTGCGTTGCCAGTAAAAACCATCAGGCCGTCATGGCTGCTCATCGTGCACCTACTTCAGGCTGGGGGCGGGAGAAATGCGAACTACAGCGAACTACGAGAATTTTTGGCAGGGGAGAAAGGATTCGAACCTTTGCATGCCGGAATCAAAATCCGGTGCCTTAACCAGCTTGGCGACTCCCCTACACTAACTTTGAGCTCCGCCGAACGTGGAGTTTCGTTCGACGATGCAAAACTTATGACGCGAAAGCAAAGAGTGGATGCTGATCCAAGCCCGCTGCTACTGCACTGTTCCACTCGCCGGTCAGTTTGGCTTGCGCCGCTTCTGCTTCAGCTTTGCTACGGAACGCTGCAAAAACGCTGGCACCCGATCCGGACATCCGCGCTGGCGCGATGCTTTCAAACCACCGCAACACTTGCGCTACTTCCGCGTACTTTCCTACGACAACTTGCTGCATGTCATTCCGGCCGAAGCTTTCTGGCCATCCAGTGTTGCAGCTGTGTTCTGCAGGAAAGTCCGTAATTTTGAGGGGCTTTGTATCTCTTGTCAACGCTTTTTCGGAAAAAATCGCTGCAGTCGGAACCTGCACCCTCGGCGTCACTACCAGGAAGTAACGCGGCGGCAATTGTACAACGTCCAATGATTCTCCGACACCCTCTGCAAACGCATTTTTTCCAAATACGAAGAAAGGCACGTCCGCGCCGAGTTTCAACGCAAGATCCTGCAACTCCTGACGTGGCAGATCGAGCTTCCACAGGCGATTGAGCGCGAGCAGCGTCGTCGCCGCATCGGAACTGCCGCCGCCGAGGCCCGCGCCCATCGGCAGGCGCTTGTCGATTTCGATATCGACGCCTTCGCGGGAGCCCGTATGTACCTTCAGCAACGTCGCGGCGCGTACGGTCAGGTCATGCTCGGGTGGCACGTCGGCGATTTCGGTGCGGCGCGTGATGAAACCGTCGTCGCGTCGCGTGAAGTGCAGCGTGTCGCCCCAGTCAAGCAACTGGAAGACCGTCTGCAGCGTGTGATAACCATCCGGCCGACGGCCGGTGATGTGCAGGAAGAGATTGAGTTTCGCTGGCGCGAGACAGTCGCGCAGCGAATTGCTTGTTTCGATCATGAGTGAAGGCTACATGCGCCACGGTGGCGCCAAACGGGTAGCAAGGTTACGTGAGCGGATGCTGGACAAAAGGCCCAGCAAGAACGACTCACTGATCCAGCACGAGCTTGATGTCGAGTGGCGGCTCCGAGCGGCTCAGATTGAGGCGCTTCACGCCGGTGGCTGGCGCATCGGCATAGGCCACATAGTCGATCGTCCAGCCGTCCTGGGTGATCTGCTTCAGGCGCGACGGTTGCTCCGGATCCTTCTCGGTCTTCGCGCGCGAAGTCGGCGCCGGCGACGGTTGCAGCCAGTAGCGCAACCCTTCGACCGGCAGCGTGAAGCCGAGCGCGTTCTGCATCAGCGTCGACACGTTATCGGCGGTGAGCGGCTGGCGGTTCGGCAATTCGAGCGTGGCCGAAGCCGGCGACGAAGTCACGATGGCCAGCGTCTGGCCAAGCGGATTGCGCAACTGCAGCGTGACGGTGTCGCCCGTTTCCTGCCACGAGAAATTGCCGTAAGCGTTGCGCTGCTGGCCGTTCTGATCGTTGTATTGGATCGCGAAGCGGCCCTGATACGAGCGGCTCGTCTGCGCGGTGACTTCGGTGGCGGCGTTCGACGTGGACGGCCCCTGCGGCTTCACCGACGCGCAGCCGGCCAGCGCGACAACCGCCGCCGCCGCGAAACCAACCGCGCTGCCGCGAGGCGCCCTGGAAAAAGAAATCAAACGGGAAAGACGCATCAAAGGTTGTTTACCTGAAGACGTTGCAACGTTTTGACGAGCGTCTCGTTGTCGGGTTCGAGCTTGCGAGCCTCGCGAAACGCGGCGCGCGCCTGTTCCTGCTCGCCGGCCTTCCACAGCACTTCGCCGAGGTGCGCGCCGATTTCCGCGTTCGGCTGGAGGCTGTATGCCTTGCGCAGCAGCTTGATCGCATCGGCCGTGTCACCCATCCGGTACTTGACCCAGCCGACGCTGTCCATGATGAACGCATCGTTCGGTGCGAGCGCCGAGGCCTTCTCGACCAGCTTGTCCGCCTCTGGCAGGCGCTGGTTGCGATCTGCGAGCGAATAGCCGAGCGCGTTATACGCCTGCGGATTGTCCGGCTGCGTCTGGATCAGCTTGCGCAGCTGCGCTTCCATGATGTCGTAATGGCCGGTTTTCTCGGCGGCCATCGCGTAGTCGTAGGTGAGGTCGGGGTCGTCGGGAAAGTTCGCCGTGGCTTGCTGCAGACGCGCTTCGGCCTCCGGGTAGCGCTTCGCGTCGAACAGGATCGCCGCATCGGTGCGCGCAATCAGCGCCACATCACGCGGATCGGAGGTCTGCAAGTTGGAAAGCAACTGGCGCGCCTCCTCGGTCTTGCCCTGTTTCGCGAGCAGTTGCGCGCGGGTAATCTGCGCGGCCAGGTATTGTTGACTCGCTGGCGAGATCTTGTTCAGCCAGTCGCTCGCGGCCGCCTCATTCTTCTGTTCGAGCGCTAGCTGCGCGAGGTAGATGTAGGCCTGGCCCGCATCGACACCCGGCGTCTTCTCGGCCTGCTGCGCGTACTGCACCAGATACGTCTGCGCTTCGGGGAGATTCTTCTGCTGGATCTTGATCAGCGCGAGGGCCATCAGCGGTGTCAAGTCGTTGGGGTTTGCCTTGCGCATGAGTTCGAACTGCTTCTGCGCGTCGTCGAGACGGTCGCTGGCAAGATACATCTGCGCCAGCGCGAGCCGTGCGTCATGCGATTTCGGATTCTGCTGCACGTACTTTTCGAGCGACGCGATGCCTTCCTTGCGCTCCTCCGGACCCATTTGCGACAGCATCAACGCCGCCGGCAGATAGTCGGGCTTGATCGTGAGCGCCTGCTCGAGCGACTTGTGCGCGCCCGGCGCGTCGTCGGCCAGCAACTGCTGACGCGCGAGGGCCAGTTGCGCCTCCGGCCGGTTCATGTCGTTCTTCAGCAGGTCCTGCAACACGTGCAGGCCACCGACGCGGTTCGGGCCGCGCGACAACAGCAGTTGCAGCGCGAGGATCGCGCTGCCGCGATTTTCCTCGGGTACCTTCGCCAGTTCTTGCGACAGGATTTGCGACGCATCGTCGGGCTTGCCAGACAGCACGAGCAACGACGCGTCGAGCTGGGCGGCGCGTTCCGAACTCGGCGCGTACTGTTGCCACAGTTGCGCGGCGGCGAGCGCGTCCGACGGGCTCTGCGCCGCCAGCGCTATTTCGGTGGCGCGTTGCGCCATGCGCGGGTCGTGAGTGTCGCGCGCGAGCGCGAGGTAGGTCTGATAGGCCGGTGCCGGCTGGTCGCGCTGCAGCGCGATCTCGGCGGCCAGCACCTGGAAGACGATCTGGCTCGACAGCGGTACGCCGGGCAGCGACTTTTCGTCTTCAGGTGTTGCCGGACCCAGCGGGTCCGGCATCGTGACCGACGTGTCGTCGGAATCCGGCGACGGGTCCTGCGCATGCGCGGGCACGGCGGCCAGCGCACACAATCCGAGCGCGGCCGCACCGAGCATCCGGCGAGCGGACACGGCGAGCGGCACGTTGGACACGCGCGCGCGGCGCTTTGATAGCAGCTTCACGAAGGACACGTTCATGGAAATCCGTTCAATGTTTCAGTCGATTGTAACGCGCTCGCTACAATACGCGCACAACCACTCACGCAAGTAGCAGACCAATCAGCCATGCCAGAGTTGCCAGAAGTCGAGGTTACCCGACGGGGGATCGAACCGTATGTGTCCGGGCGCAAGGTTGAGCGCGTCGACGTGCGGACGGCCGCGCTGCGCTGGCCAATTCCGGCCGACCTTGCGAAAACCTTGCGCGGCCACGTGGTGCGCAAAGTCGAGCGACGCGGCAAGTATTTGCTGTTCGAAATCGACGCTGGGTGGTTCATCGTCCACCTCGGCATGACGGGCACGTTGCGCGTTCTGCGTCATGTGCCGCATCCGCCTGCCGCGGCGAAGCACGATCATGTCGACTGGATCTTCGACGACTTTATCCTGCGCTATCGTGATCCCCGCCGCTTCGGCGCGGTGCTATGGCATCCGCGCGAAGCAGGCGACATCCTCGAACATCCGCTGCTCGCGAGCCTTGGCGTCGAGCCTTTCTCGCCGGCTTTTTCGGGCGCGCTGATGCATCGGTTGACGCGCGGGCGCAAGGTGTCGGTGAAGCAGGCGCTGCTGGCGGGGGACATCGTGGTCGGCGTGGGCAATATCTACGCGTCGGAGAGTCTGTTTCGCGCGGGCATCCGGCCGACCACCGCGGCGCGCCGCGTGTCGCTCGTGCGTTATGAACTGCTGGCCGATGCCGTGCGCGTGACGCTCGCCGCCGCGATCGACAAGGGCGGCAGCACGCTGCGCGATTTCGTCGGCAGCGACGGCGAAAGCGGCTATTTTCAGCTCGACTACTTCGTCTATGATCGCGCGGGCCTGCCATGCCGCGTGTGTGGAACGCCAATCAAACAGATCGTGCAGGGGCAACGCTCCACGTACTTCTGTCCCACTTGCCAGCGCTAGATTCTCGATGCCTTCCCGCCTGACCCCAACGACCGGCGCGCGCTCCAGCGCGTCCGACACCACGCCCGCGTTTGCGCCGATGCCCGAGTTTTCCGCGCGGCTGATCGCGTGGCAGCGGCAGCACGGCCGCCACGATCTGCCGTGGCAGAACACGCGCGATCCGTATCGCATCTGGCTGTCCGAGATCATGCTGCAGCAGACTCAGGTGTCGACGGTGATTCCGTACTACGCGAAATTTCTCGCGCGTTTCCCGGATGTCGCCGCGCTCGCCGCCGCGCCGTCCGATGACGTGATGGCGCTGTGGGCCGGCCTCGGCTACTACACGCGCGCGCGCAATCTGCATCGCTGCGCGCAGGTCGTCGTCGAGCAGCATGGCGGCGCGTTTCCCGCGTCGGTCGATCAGCTCGCCGAGTTGCCCGGCATTGGCCGCTCGACGGCCGCGGCGATCGCGTCGTTCGCGTTCGGCGCGCGCGCGACGATTCTCGACGGCAACGTGAAGCGCGTGCTCGCGCGCGTATTCGGCGTCGAAGGCTTTCCGGGCGAGAAGAAAGTCGAGAACGCAATGTGGACGCTCGCGGAGTCACTGCTGCCGTCGAATGCGTCGAACGCGGAGCTCAGCGGGTACACGCAGGGCTTGATGGATCTCGGCGCGACATTGTGCGTGCGCGGCAAACCCCATTGCTCGCGCTGTCCGTTCGCGCCGGACTGCGTTGCCAACGTCACCGGACGTCAACGTGAATTGCCGACCGCGCGCCCGAAGAAAACGGTGCCGACACGCCGTACGTGGATGCTGCTGCTGCGCGACGGCAATGCGGTGATGCTCGAGCGGCGTCCGCCGTCGGGCATCTGGGGTGGTCTGTGGAGTTTGCCCGAAGCTGCCGACGAAGCATCGCTGGCCGAGCGGGCGCGCGCGTTCGGCGGCGACGGCGAAGTGTCCGCGCTCGCGTCGTTCTCACACGTATTCACGCATTTCAAGCTCGATATCGAACCGCGGCTTGCGGAGTTCGATCGCGGTGTCGGCGCCCTGGCCGCGCTCAACGATGCGGACACCGCATGGGTTGCGCTCAGCGATCTGGATTCGTTCGGCGTGCCGGCGCCGGTGCGCAAGCTGCTCGCCAGTCTGCATGGTTCGTTGCTCTAGCGGAATGGATCGGAGGTGCTGAGCGGGCGACTTGGGTCCGACGCGGCAGCCTTCACGACTTCAGGATTTCACAGCAACTGATGCTGTTGCATGTAGTGATGCACGACGTCGATGCGCGCGCCGGCATCGGTTAATTCCATCAGCTTTTGCCGTGCGCGCAACGCGATTGGCAGCACCTCGGCGAGACGGTTCGACACCCACGACGGATCGTCGAGCCGGAACGGCTCGGCGAACGGTAGGCTGTCCGGATCGCGTTCGCGGATCGTTGCGATGATCCGCTCGAGCACTTCCGCGCACGCGCCGAATTTGGCCAATAGCTCATTGCCCTCGAGCGGGAGATCATCGGCGAGCGGCTCGGCCATGCCGACCAGCAGACCGCTCGCTTCGACGCGATGCGATAACAGACGAAAGCGCGTCGTGCCGCGCGCGCGAATCAGCAGCATGCCGAATGCATCGACGTCGCACTCGTCGATTTCGGCGAGACAGCCGATCGTTTCAGGTACCGAAGGTTCTTCCTCGCGCGCGACTTCCGCGCCGCTTTTCAGCATGCAAACGCCGAACGGTGTTTTTTCGCGCAGACAGTCGCGCGCCATGTCGAGGTAGCGCGCTTCGAAGATTTTGAGCGGCAGCAAGCCATCGGGAAATAGCACCGTATGCAGCGGAAACAGCGGCAAATCGGCGTACACAGTAGGCGTAGAGGACATGGCGCAACGCTTCGGGTTAAGGCCGCGCGATGCGGCCGGTTAAGCCACCAGCTTCGATGATTCGCCGACGTCGACCGGCGCATCGCGGTGCCGCACAATCACATTCGCCGATGTTGCGAGACGCGCGGCAAGCGTCTCCGCGATAAATACCGAGCGGTGCTGGCCGCCCGTGCAACCGATTGCGACGGTCAGGTAGCTGCGATTGTCGTCGCGGAAATGCGGCAGCCACTTGGACAGATACTTCTCGATGTCGTCGATCATCTCGTGGACGACCGGCTGCGCATCGAGAAAATCCATGACCGGTTTGTCGAGGCCGGTGAGCGGCCTCAATTCATGATCGTAGTATGGGTTCGGCAGCGTGCGTACGTCGAATACGAAATCCGCGTCGAGCGGTACGCCGCGCTTGAAGCCGAACGACTCGAACATCAGCACGAGCCCCGCGTCCTCCTGTTCGATGAAGCGCTTGACCCATGCGCGCAGCACGTTCGCGCGCAGATTGCTCGTGTCGATCTGATGGCCGAATTCGGCAAGTCCCGCGACCAGTTCGCGCTCGCGTTCGATCGCTTCGGCGAGCGACGTGAGCAGGCCAACGTCCGCGTCGTGCGCGGGCGAGCCGGACAGCGGATGGCGGCGACGCGTTTCGGAAAAGCGTTGAATCAGCGACTGCGTGCTCGCGCTCAGGAACAGCACGCGCACGTCGTGCGAGCGCTTGAGGTCGCGGATCATCGCGGGCATTTCGTCGAGCGACGAACCGGAGCGCGCGTCGATCGCGACCGCGAGACGATCCTGGCCGTCCGCGGCGAGGTAGGTGGCGAGTTGCTGCAGGAAACGCGGCGGCAGATTATCGACGCAGTAATAACCCGCGTCTTCGAGCGCGTTCAGGGCAACCGATTTGCCGGAGCCGGAGATACCGGTGATCAGGATTATGCGCATGGAGTCGTCGAAAGCGTAGATTTCATCATAGCATCTGGCCTCCATGCGCGTGCCCGCGGCCTGCCTTTTGCGGGCGCTTCGTGGCGCTGTGGCGGGCTTCAGATCAGCTTGCCGGGAAACTGGCTATCGGGATCCTGCATGGCGAGACGTTGCCGATCCATGAAATCGCGCAGCGTGTCGATACCGCGCAGCTGCAGAATCGTGTTGCGCACGGCCGCTTCGACCAGCACCGCGAGGTTGCGGCCGGCGGCCACCTGGATCGTCACCTTGCTGATCGGTAGGCCGAGCACGTCGACGGTCTGGCTTTCCAGCGGCAGTCGTTGGAATTCGCCGTCGGGGCGGCGCACCAGTTGCACGATCAGCTTCAGTTTCATTTTGCGGCGCACCGCCGTTTCACCGAAGATCGTCTTGATGTCGAGCAGACCGAGGCCGCGAACTTCGAGCAGGTTCTGCAGCAGCGGCGGACAGCGTCCTTCGACGAAGTCCGGGCCGAGGCGCACGAAGTCGACAGCGTCGTCGGCGACGAGACCGTGGCCTCGGCTAATCAGTTCGAGGCCGAGCTCGCTCTTGCCGAGGCCCGAGTCGCCGGTCAGCAACACGCCCATGCCGAGGATGTCGAGAAACACGCCGTGCAGCGTCGCGCGCGGCGCGAGAATGCGCGACATGTAAAGACGCAGACTATCGATCACCGCGGCCGCCGAGGTCGGCGTCGTGAACAGCGGCGTCGACGAGCGCGTGCAGCGCAGCACCAGCTCCGGCGGCGCCGCGACTCCGCCCGCGACGACGAGAAACGGCGGCTCCAGCGCGATCAACTCGGCCATGTGGCGCGAGCGGTCTTCGTCGGTCTGGCGTTTGTAGTAGTCGATTTCAGCGTCGCCGAGCACTTGGATCCGGTTGGGGTGGATCAGGTTCAGGTGGCCGACGAGGTCGGCGCTCGACGTGGCATTGGCGACCGATTCCGAAGAAAAGCCGCGCTCCCAGCCTTCATGCCCCGTGAGCCAGCTGAGCTTCAGCATGGCGGCGTTGTCGTCGAAAATGCTTTGGGCGTTGATGCTGGACGTATCCATGAGTCAGTGACTCCAGTGTGAGCCGCTTGCCGGGTCTTTGCTGCGTGTGCGGGCGCGTATGAACTACCGCCGCCGTTGCATCAAGGTTGCCACTGAGTAAGCAGGCGATGCAACGATTCGCGTTCTTCTTCAGTGTGCAGCCGCTCGCGGGCGTCGCGATCGGACAGCAATTGCGCGATCTCGGAGAGAATTTCGAGGTGCTGTTGAGTGGCCTGTTCGGGGACGAGCAGGAAGATCAGCAGCGAGACCGGCTGGCCGTCCGGCGCTTCGAAGGGGATCGGTTCGGCGAGTCTGACGAATGCGGCGAGCGGCTGCTTGAGGCCCTTGATCCGCCCATGCGGGATCGCGACGCCTTCGCCGAGCCCGGTCGAGCCGAGTCGTTCTCGCGCAAAAAGATTGTCTGTGACGGTACTGCGGGCGATGCCGTTCTGGTTCTCGAAGATCAGGCCCGCTTGCTCGAACACGCGTTTCTTGCTGGTGACCGATAGTCCGATGACGACGTTATCGAGGGGAAGAAATTTGGCTAAACGATTCATTTTGACAGGCGAAAACGTGGCCTGAGTTCTCCCCACCGGGGCGGTTGAGTGACGTTCCATTCGTTCGATGCTGGCGAAGACGGACGCTCAGAGTCGATCGCGAAAGCGTTAGATTTCGATCGGCCGTACTTCATCCTAACTGGCTTGACCCCGATGGTAACTGGAACATTATAGAACAGGGTGACGGCCGATGGTGCGGCGCGCCATCTATGCATATCAGGTTTTTCAGCGCTTGCGCCGCGGCACGTGTCGCGCTGCGCAAACCTCTGCGGGAATGGTAGGGGTCGGCCTCGGCGAGACGCACCGGCGGCGAGCGGAAACCGGGGCGCTGAAACGAAAAACCGCCCGGTCGCGGGCGGCTCGACGAGTTCAAAGGAATTGAGGAAGTTCCTCTAATTTCTCCTATTGCGGCGGTACGTCCAGTTGCGGCGCCGGCTGATACTTGATCGCTTCGTGCTGATGGCCTTGCAGACGATCCTTGTGGCGTATCACCTGCCTGTCGAGCTTGTCGATCATCAGATCGATTGCAGCGTACAAATCGCTGTCACAACTCTCGACGAAGATATCCTTACCCTTCAGATGGAGGTTGATTTCCACCTTTTGACGCTTGTCCTTTTCCTTATGGTTGTCGACCGAGAGGACCACACTGCCGTCGATGACCTGATCGAAATGTCTTAGCACCCTGTCCAGTTTGGTGATCACGTATTCGCGCAACGCAGGCGTTACTTCGAGGTGGTGTCCACTGATCTTGAGATTCATAGTGCTTCTCCAAGCTAATGGCCGCTTGGTCCGCACAATGACAAAGGTCCGGTCGATCTGACGGCTTGCCTGTGTCGCCCCCCGGTGACGGACATCTGGCAGGTCGCAGCGGCCGGCCTGTCCGCCAGGTGCGGAGCGGCCGGTAAATGCCCGCTGCAAAACGCGGCGGGCTACAGAGACTTGCGCAGGTTGACTGCCGGGATTTTGAGCGCCTCACGGTATTTCGCAACGGTACGCCGTGCGACCACGAAGCCCTGTTCCGCCAGCAGTTCGGCTATGCGACTGTCTGAAAGTGGCGATTTCGGGTTTTCCGCTCCTATCAGTTGTTTGATCAGCGCGCGAATGGCCGTGGAGGAGGCCGCGCCGCCGGTGTCCGTCGAAACGTGTGAGCCGAAAAAGTACTTGAATTCCAGCGTCCCGAATGGGGTCAGCATGTATTTGCCGGTTGTCACACGCGAGACAGTCGACTCGTGTAGGCCCAGCGTATCAGCTATTTCCCGCAAAACCAAGGGGCGCATGGCAATTTCGCCGTGCACAAAAAAGCTCTTTTGACGCTCGACAATTGCCTGCGCAACCCGCAGGATCGTCTCGAAACGCTGCTGGATATTTTTGATCAGCCAGCGTGCTTCCTGCAGTTGCTGGCGCAACGAACCACTGCCCGGATCACCGCGGTTATTGCGCAGAATATTCGCGTATAGATGGTTAATCCGCAGCTTCGGCACTACCTCGGGATTCAGCTCCGCCAGCCAGCCCTGTGCCGTTTTGCGCACCATGATGTCGGGCACGACGTAGTCCGCTTCGGCCTTGCCGTAGGCCGCGCCCGGAAATGGTTCGAGCGAGCGGATCAGCACATGCGCGTTGCGCAGATCGTCGTCGCTGGCCTTAAGGTGCTTGCGCAGCCGCGTGAAATCGCGCGCGGCGAGCAGTTCCAGGTAATGGCTGACAATGTCTAGCGCAAGCGTGCGCGTGGGCGATGGCTCGAGCCGCAGCAACTGCAGCTTCAGACATTCGGACGCGGAGCGCGCGCCGACACCTGATGGGTCGAAGCTATGCAGCAGCGCAAGCGCGGCGTTCAGTTCGTCGACGTCGACTTCGAGTTCTTCGGGCAGGTCGGCCAGCACTTCTTCGAGCGTGGCGGCGAGATAGCCGTCGTCGTCCAGCGATTCGATCAGGAACGTGATGAGCGCGCGGTCGCGCTGGCTCGCCTGGGTGACGCGCAGTTGCGTCATCAGGTGGTCGCGCAGCGACGTGCTCGATTCGTGGATTTGCAGCGGGGGCAGGTCGTCGTCGTCCGACGCGTTGCCGGAGCGGCCGTAGTCGTCCAGGTTCCACTGCGAGGTATCGCCGCCGCCGTCGCCCGAAAGGCCATTGTATTCGTCGACACCCTGCGGCTCGCCGCTTTCGGCCCGCTCGCCGTTGCCCTCGGACGATGCCGAACCGTTGCCGGCCATCGGATCGGCCGGCGTCGAGGAGCCCGGTGTCTGGGCGATCACGGAACCGTCGGATGCCACCCGCAACGGGCTCGCGATCCACTCGTCTTCGTTTTCGAGGAGAGGATTCTGCGAGATCGCCATGGCGACTTCCTGCTGCAGTTCGAGCGTCGACAACTGAAGCAGCCGGATGGACTGTTGCAGTTGCGGCGTGAGCGCAAGATGCTGCGATAGGCGGAGTTGGAGGCTGGCTTTCATGGCAAGTTGAGATTCATTGTAGAGAGTTTGCCACGACCGCGATACCTTGCGGCACTCGCAATTTTTGGGTACGCCCAATTTGGCGCGCCGCGCGGCGCCACCCTGCGCCGCCTGACAACGAATGTGCGGGTGCCGCAAAAATGGCGCCGCGGCCGGCCGCGCGCGCTCGCTTGGCCGGGGACGCCGTACGTGCTTACATGCGGAAGTGCTCGCCCAGATAGACGCGCCGCACGCTTTCGTTTTCGATGATGTCGCTAGGCGCGCCGGCGGCCAGCACGCTGCCGTCGCTGATGATGTACGCGTGATCGCAGATACCTAGCGTTTCGCGCACGTTGTGGTCGGTGATCAGGACGCCGATATTGCGCTGCTTCAAGAACTTGACGATTTTCTGGATTTCCAGCACCGCGATCGGGTCGACGCCGGCGAACGGTTCGTCGAGCAGAATGAAGCTCGGATTGGTTGCCAGCGCGCGCGCAATTTCAACCCGACGACGCTCGCCGCCCGACAGCGACAGCGCCGGATTTTCACGCAGATGCGCGATCTGAAGCTCGTCGAGCAGCGCTTCGGTGCGTGACGTGATCACGTCTTTGCCGAGGCGCTTGCCGTTTTCGTCGTGCTGCAATTCCAGCACCGCGCGAATATTCTGCTCGACGCTCAACTTACGGAACACCGACGCTTCCTGCGGCAGATATGACAGGCCGAGCGATGCGCGTTTGTGAATGGGCAGTAGGCTGATCGACTTGCCGTCCAGATCGATTTCGCCGGCGTCGAGCGGCACGAGGCCGACGATCATGTAGAACGACGTGGTCTTGCCGGCGCCGTTCGGGCCGAGCAGGCCGACCACTTCGCCGCTCTTCACGTCGAGCGACACGTCCTTGACGACCGTGCGCGAGCCATAGCGCTTCTTCAGATTGCGCACGACCAGCGAACTGCTGGTGCCGGCCGGCTTCCTATGGGGGAGGGGCGCGATGGTGCTGCTCATGGTGCTCACTGGTTCGGCGCTCCCTGGATCGAGTTGGACGGCGTGAGCGTGGCCGACGCGCCGGTCAGCGGCGCGGCGCCGGCGTTGCGCGGCGACAGCATCGCGCGCACGCGGCCGGTCGGGTTGCCCGGACCGGCGACGTCCTTGCCTGACTTCGCGGTGTAGAAGTCGTTCTGGCCGTCGTAGGTGATCACGCTACCGTGCACCTGGTCGAGCAGCGTCGTCATGCCCTGCAGGCGGCGCACTGTCGCGTTGGTGGTCAGCGTGGTCAGATCCTGCTTGCCGTCGTAGTCGATACGGATGGCCGTACCCTCGATGTATTCGTCGAGCCCTTCGCGCTTCTGGCGGAAATACGACAGATTGCCGCCGCTCGAGGTGCCGGTCGCGAATTGGTAGCCCTGCGGGTCTTGCGACACTTCGACGCGATCGGCCTTGATCAGGATCGTCCCTTTGGTGGCCACCACGTGGCCGGTGAAGATGCTGACCTGCCGCAGGTCGTCGTAAGTCATGTTGTCCGCTTCGATGTTCAGCGGCTTGTCTTTGTCGGCGCGGTCCGCGTGCGCAAGCGGCGCGAAGCCGACGAGCGGCAGCGCGACGACGAGCGCAGCAAGTGCGGCGCGGCACGCGGACAGCGCGCGCGAACGGCCGGTATCAAAACGGGGGTGCGATTCGTTCATGCAGTCACGCCTGGAATGGATTACCCGGTATGCGTTGGCTTAGTGGCCGGAATCGGACGCGGCGATTGCGCCTCTTACATTGCCGAACAGTTGCATAAACCGGGTGACATTGTTGTATTTCATGCCGCTGGCAGTCATCACGGACATGCCGCGCTGAAGTTTAACTGGCTTTTCAGTCTCGATCACATCGTCGTTGACGAGGACCCTGAAATGCTCGGAATCGGCCTGCATCTGCGGATCGCCGCCGCCGGGCGCGCGCAGGATGCGCGCGTTCTGGTACAGATTGACGATCGACGCATCCGCGTTGACCGTGCCCGTGTCGCCGGTCGCGGTGACGATCGGCTTGCCGGGCTGGAACGCACGCATCGCCGGCTTGACGAGGTCGCTCATTTCGTCGTCCTCGTAATGGACCAGCGACTGCGCGGTCAGCCGGTACTGCGTCGCGCCTGACTGGTCGAGCTCGGACACCGAAAAGTTGTCGGCGAAGTAGTCCGGCGTGTGTTCCTTCGGGCGCACCTCGTCGTCGGTCTTGCGCGGCAACGTGGCTTGCAGCAGCCACCACGTGATGCCGGCGAGCGCCGCCATCGCGATGAGCGGGATCAGCGAAGTCAGGCGAAACTGGTTCATCCCACGAGGCCCCGTTGCTCGCCGCTGCACGCCGCGGCGAGCAGTGCTTCATATTTGTGCTGGGCACGCAGCAGCGTGTCGCACACTTCGCGCGCCGCGCCGTAACCGCCGCGCGCCTCGCTGACCCAGTGGGCGCGCGCGATCACTTCGGGATGCGAATTGGCCGGCGCGGCCGCGAAGCCGACGCGCAGCATCACCGCGAGATCGACCCAGTCGTCGCCCATGTAGCCGCAGTCCTCGGCGGTGAGGCCGGTTTGCAGCAGCAGGTCGGCGAACGCCTGTGGCTTGTCCTGCACGCCCTGGTAGACATGCGCGATGTTCATTTCTTTCGCCCGCGCGGCCACGATGCCGGACTTGCGCCCGGTGATGAGCGCCGTTTCGATGCCGGCCTGGCGCAGCAGCTTCATGCCGTGGCCGTCCATCGAGTTGAAGCCTTTCATCGTGTCGCCTTCCGCCGTGAACAGCAGGCCGCCGTCGGTCAGTACGCCGTCGACGTCGAAAATCATCAGCTTCACGCGGCTTGCGCGTTCGGTAGCGGTAGGGGGAGCAACGGCCATCAGATCACCTTCTTCGAAAACAGGTCGTGCATGTTGAGCGCGCCGATCAGCTTGCCCGTTTCGTCGACGACCAGCATCTGATTGATACGATAACGCTCCATCAGTTCAACGGCTTCGACCGCGAGATGATCCGGCCCGATCGTGCGCGGGCCCGCGGTCATCACCGAGGCGATCGGCAACTGGCGGAAATCGCCGTCGCGTTCGAGCACGCGGCGCAGGTCGCCATCGGTGAAGATGCCCGTCACACGGCCCTCGCGGTCGACGACCGAGGTCATGCCCATGCGCTTCGCGGTCAGTTGGAAGAGGGCATCGCTGACGGTTGCCTCAGGGGTGACCTGCGGCAACTGGTCGCCGGTGCGCATGACGTCGCGCACGTAGGTGAGCAGGCGTCGGCCGAGCGCGCCGCCCGGATGCGAGCGCGCGAAGTCGTCGCGGCCGAAGCCGCGAGCGTCGAGCACCGCGACCGCGAGCGCATCGCCGAGCGCGAGCGCGGCGGTGGTGCTGGCGGTGGGCGCGAGATTCATCGGACAGGCTTCCTTCGCGACGCCGGAATTCAGATGCACATCCGCGAGTTGCGCGAGGCTTGAGCCAGGACGGCCCGTCATCGCGATCAGCTTCGCGCCGATCCGCTTGATGAGCGGCAGGATCGCCATCAGTTCCTCGGTTTCGCCCGAATTGGACAGCGCGAGAAATACGTCGTCGGCGGTCACCATGCCGAGGTCGCCGTGGCTTGCTTCCGCCGGATGCACGAAGAACGCGGGTGTGCCGGTGCTTGCCAGCGTGGCCGCGAGTTTGCGGGCCACGTGGCCGGATTTACCGATGCCGGAGACGACCACGCGTCCACGGCAACCCAGGATGAAATCGACCGCGCCGACGAAACTGCCGTCGAGCTGGTCGCGAAGCGCGCGCACGGCGTCCGCTTCGATGTCGAGTACGTCGCGAGCAAGCGTGAGTGCCCTGTCGCCATTGATTTTCGCTATCATTCGCGGAGTATAGCAAAGGCGCCTGTTCGCCGCGCCGGGCCTGCTGTGCCGAGCCGCTGTCTGCATCGGCCTGTCGACAATCCCCTTTTTCAGCTGCTTTGCCGCCTTTTTGCAGCTTTTTTGCCGGCCCAATCAATCATCTCGCACGGCGTTCTCGTGCGCGGTTCCGCTGACGAACGAGGACGCTTCACCCATGCGTTTTTGCCGATGATTTCCCCGCTCGAAATGACGCTGTTTTTACTGCTGGCATCGGTGGCGGGTGTGGTGATCTTTCGCTTCCTGAATCTGCCGCCGATGCTCGGCTACCTGACGGTCGGCATCGTCGTCGGGCCGCATGCGTTCGGGCTGATTCCCGATTCGGCGGGGGCGCAGAATCTCGCGGAATTCGGCGTCGTGTTCTTGATGTTCTCGATCGGGCTCGAGTTTTCGCTCGCCAAGCTGCGCACGATGCGCCGGCTCGTGTTCGGACTCGGCTTGCTGCAGGTGATCGGCACGGTCGCGGTGGCGGTGTCGCTCGGCTTCGTGCTCGAGCGTTGGGTGCATATCACGTGGCAGGCGAGCGTCGCGCTGGGCGGCGCGCTGGCGATGTCGTCGACGGCGATCGTCAGCAAGATGCTCGCGGAGCGGCTCGAAATCGAAACCGAGCACGGCCGCAATATCTTCGGCGTGCTGCTGTTTCAGGATCTCGCGGTGGTGCCGCTGTTGATCATCATTTCGGCGCTCGGCGGCCGCTCGGAGAATCTGGTCAGCGCGCTCGGCGTCGCGGCGATCAAGATCGTCGTGGCCCTCGCGCTGCTGCTGATCGTCGGGCAGCGCTTCATGACGCGCTGGTTCAACGTGGTCGCGCGGCGCCGCTCGCAGGAGCTGTTCGTCCTCAATCTGCTGCTGGTGACGCTCGGCGCCGCGTTCATCACCGACAAATTCGGGCTGTCGCTCGCGCTCGGCGCGTTCATCGCCGGCATGCTGATCGCCGAGACGCCGTATCGGCATCAGGTCGAAGAGGACATCAAGCCGTTTCGCGACGTGCTGCTCGGGCTCTTCTTCGTGACCACCGGCATGCTGCTCAATCCGCGCGTGATCTGGGAGCATCCGCTCGTCGTGCTGGCCTTTTTCCTCGGCCCCGTGCTGCTGAAATTGGTCATGATCACCGGCCTTGCGCGGCTCTTCGGCGCGACGCCGGGCGTCGCGATGCGTACCGGTATCGGTCTCGCGCAGGCGGGCGAGTTCGGCTTCGTGCTGCTGAACCTCATTCTCGACCGACATCTCGTCGACGCGACGCTGTTGCAGGCGATTCTCGCCGCGATGCTGCTGTCGATGCTCGCCGCGCCGTTCATGATCCAGAACGCGGACCGTGTCGTGCTGCGGCTGTCGTCGACCGAATGGATGATGCAGTCGTTGCAGATGACGCGCATCGCCACGCAAAGCCTGAAGCAGAGCGGCCACGTAATCATCTGCGGCTACGGCCGCGCCGGGCAGAACCTCGCACGCATGCTCGAGCATGAAGGGCTCTCGTATGTCGCGCTCGATCTCGATCCCGACCGTGTCGCGGCGGCCGCGGCAGCCGGCGAATCGGTCGTGTTCGGCGACGCGGGGCGGCGCGAGTCGCTGCTGGCCGCCGGCCTGCATCGCGCGGCCGCGATCGCGATCACCTACGCGAACACGCCGTCGGCACTGCGCGTGCTGCACAACATTCACGAGATGGAGCCGACGCTGCCGGTCATCGTGCGCACCGTCGACGATGCCGATCTGGAGAAACTGCTCGCCGCCGGCGCGACGGAGGTGATTCCGGAGATCGTCGAGGGCAGCCTGATGCTCGCGTCGCATACGCTCGTCGTGATGGGTGTGCCGATGCGGCGCGTGGTGCGGCGCGTCGAGGAGATGCGCGACGAACGTTATTCGCTGCTGCGCGGCTATTTCCACGGCGCCGACGACATCGACGACGACGACGGCCACGAGCAGGTGCGGCTACAATCGGTGCCGGTCGACGAGAGCGCCGACGCGGTGGGCCGTACGCTCGCCGAGGTTGGCCTGTACGAACTCGGTGTCGAAGTGACCGCGATCCGCCGGCACGGCATCCGCGGCGTCGAACCGGACCCGTCGACGAAACTGCGCGCGAGCGACATCGTGGTGCTGCGCGGTCTGCCCGAACAACTGGCGCAAGCCGAGGAGCGGCTGTCGAAGCATCGCCGCGCCGCTGCGGCCTGAACCCGTGAGCCTGGCCCGTTCTGGCGGGCGACCCTGATTCAAGCCTTTCACCGGACCTGTCGAGGTCCATCCGGAGACATCATGTCCAAGGCGCTCGCGAGCGCGCCGCTCGATGCGGCCGACTACATCAGAAGTCACATTCGCACGGTGCCCGACTGGCCGCAGCCGGGCGTGCAGTTCCGCGACATCACGCCGCTGCTGCGCGAGCCGAAGTCGCTGCGTGTGCTGATCGACCTGTTCGTGCAGCGCTATATCGACGCGAAGCTCGACTACATTGCCGGGCTCGATGCGCGCGGCTTCATCATCGGGCCGATCGTCGCCCATGAGTTGAGCGTTGGCTTCATCCCGATTCGCAAGGCGGGCAAGCTGCCGTACAAGCGGATCTCGCAATCGTATGAACTGGAATACGGTACCGCGACCGTCGAGATTCACGAGGATGCGTGCGAGCCGGGCGACCGCGTCGTGATCATCGACGATCTGATCGCGACCGGCGGCACGATGATGGCCGGCAAACTGCTGCTCGAGCGGCTCGGCGCGGTCGTCGTGGAAGGCGCGGCGATCGTCGATCTGCCGGAGCTGGGCGGCTCGAAGCTGCTGGGCGACGGCGGTCTTGCGCTCTATACCGTGACGAGTTTCGACGGTCATTGAACCGGGAGGTAGTCACGGCGCGTGCCGTGACGCGCGGTAGCGTTTCCCGCCGTACCAGCGGCTAAAGTCGCATGAGCCGCACAAGCCCCGTTGGCCGAGCAAAACCAACCGGGCTCAACGATATGGCTCACCCGTCATGGTTCACCAGTCGCCCAACCAGAAGGCCACCACGATGCCCAACTTCCTGCTGTTTCTTGCCACCTCGTTCGCGATCACCGTGGCGCCCGGCCCGGACAATCTGCAGGTGCTCGCGCGCGGCATCTCGCAGGGCCGCGCGGCCGGCCTGGTCGCCGCGCTCGGCTTTGCCGCCGGCATCACGTTTCATACGACACTCGCGGCGCTCGGCGTCGCCGCGCTGCTGCGCTCGTCGCCGCTCGCGTTCGAAGCGATCAAGCTCGCCGGCGCCGCGTATCTGGTGTGGATCGGCATCAAGGCGCTGCGCAGCCAGGGCCTCGCGACCGCGCACGAGCGTGCGCCGCAGCCGCTTTCGACGGTGTTTCGCCAGAGCCTGCTCGGCAATCTGATGAATCCGAAGGTCACGCTGTTCTTCGTCGTGTTTCTGCCGCAGTTCGTGCAGCCGGACGGCGCGCAGAGCGTCACCGTGCAGATGCTGGAGCTCGGCGCGCTGTTCATGCTGCAGACCGTCGTGGTGTTTTCGCTATTCGGCGTGTGCGCGGGGATCATCGGCGGCTGGCTCAGACGGCGGCCGCGCGTGGGCCTGTGGCTCGATCGCGTGGCCGGCGCGACGTTCATCGCGATCGGGATTCGCGTCGTCTTGCGCGACTGACAGTCGTCACGCCATCCGCCCGCTTCTGCTTTGCCCCGGTTCGCCACGACGGCGGACAGTTTGGAGTTTTCCGATGACTTTGCCTTGCATCACCGCCGCGCGCCGCTTCGACGCGAACGCGCATCGGCCGTTTCTGATCGGCGCCGAACAGGTCGGGTGGATTCGCGAGCGCGACGTGCCGCTGCTCGCGCGCTGGCCCGACGTGTTCGAGATGGCGAATGACGGCGTGACGCTCTGCGCCACGTTCGATACCGTCGATCTGCGCAGCGCGGCGCTCGCTTCCGTGATCGGCGCGCTCGCCGCCGATGGTCGCATCCCCGGCTGGCGCAACGAGACGTACGCGATCCGCAATGCGTTCGACGCGCCGCCGCTCGCGTATATCGAGCGCGCGGCGTCGCGCTTCTTCGGCACGATGACCTACGCGGTGCATCTGAACGGCGTCGTAGAATATGCGGATGGCGGAGCGCCCTTTGGCGGGGCGCCCTTTGGCGGAGCGCCGCGTGGCGCACCGCAATTGTGGATCGCGCGCCGCAGCGATACCAAGGCGACCGACCCCGGCATGCTCGACAACGTCGTCGCAGGCGGGATCGGCTGGGGTTTCGGCATCGCCGAGACGATCGTCAAGGAGTGCTGGGAAGAAGCGGGCATTCCGGCGCAGATCGCGGCGAGCGCGGTCGCGGGCCGCACCGCGCATGTATTGCAATCGCTGCCGGAAGGCACGCAGGCCGAGCAGATTTTCATCTACGACCTCGCGCTGCCCGCCGACTTCGCGCCGCGCAACCAGGACGGCGAAGTGGGCGAACACCGGCTCGCGCGCATCGACGAAGTCGCGCGCTGGATCGAGGAAGGCGCGCTGACCGTCGATGCCAGCCTCGCGACGCTCGATTGCCTGCTGCGCCGCCGCTGGATCGACGAGGACGCGTGCGAGGGCATCGACGCGCTGTTCGCGCCGCCGGCGCTCGCCTAGCTCAGGCTCATCAGTCGAGCTCAACCCGTGCAGCCAGTACCCACTGAAACAAACCACGCACTGAAGAAGGGAGTCACCGAGGTCATGTCGACCGATCACAGCTTTATCCTCAAACTGTCGTGCGCCGACCGGCCCGGCATCGTTCACGCCGTGTCGGGCTTTCTGTTCGAGCGGGGCAGCAATATTCTCGACTCCGCGCAGTTCGGCGACAGCCGCACCGGCGAGTTCTTCATGCGCGTGCATTTTCAGCAGGTGGGCGGCGATCCGGGGCTTGACGCGCTGCGCGCGTCGTTCGTGACACTCGCCGAGCAGTTCGGCATGAGCTGGGAATTGCACGACGCGAACGTGAAGCCGCGCGTCGTGATCATGGTGTCGAAGATCGGCCACTGCCTGAACGATCTGCTGTTCCGCTACCGCACCGGTCAGTTGAACATCGACATCCCGGCGATCATCTCGAACCACAAGGAGTTCTACCAGCTCGCCGCGAGCTACGACATCCCGTTCCATCATTTCCCGCTGCTCGGCGGCACGCCCGAAGCGAAAACCGCGCAGGAAGCGCGCGTGCTCGAAGTGATCAACGAGCATCAGGCCGACCTCGTGGTGCTCGCGCGCTACATGCAGATCCTGTCGCCGAACCTGTGCGAGGCGCTCGCCGGCCGCGCGATCAACATCCACCACTCGTTCCTGCCGAGCTTCAAGGGCGCGAAGCCGTACTACCAGGCGTTCGACCGCGGCGTGAAGCTGATCGGCGCAACCGCCCACTATGTGACGACCGATCTCGACGAAGGTCCGATCATCGAGCAGGAAGTCGAGCGTGTGGACCATAGCATGACGCCGGAACAACTGACGGCGATCGGCCGCGACGTCGAGTGTGTGACGCTCGCGCGCGCGGTGAGGTGGCACGTGGAGCATCGCGTCGTGCTGAACGGCAGCAAGACGGTGGTGTTCCGCTAGGAGCCGCCGAGCTCGGCGCGGCCCTTTACCTGCTCGTGTTACGAACGCGCTGCCGCGCCGCCCGTGCTTCTCGCGAGATTCGCGTTTTGCGCGGAACGACGGCGCGCGTTCAGCTTCTTCAGCCGGATCAGCAGGCCCGTGACGCTCAGCACGGCCACCGCCACCCCCACCGCGCTGATCAGAATCCGCCCCCCGAGACCGAGGATGCGTCCCGAGTGCAGCGGAAACTGCACCTGCAGGAAGATGTCGCCGGCCGTGCCTCGGCCGGGAATCCGCGCGGCGAGCCGCTTGCCGGTGGCGGCGTCCCAATACATCCACGGGTTGCCGAGGCCGGTGTCGCCGTGGTCGTTGCCGGACGTGTAGAAGCCGACGCCATACGCGTGCATGAATTCGGCGTAGTAGAGCGCGCCCGGCGGCGCAGCGACATGCATTTCCTTGCCGGCCTGCCCGGCGAGTTCGACGATGCGCTCGCGGCTCAGCACCTGATCGCCGGGTTGCGGCGCGCGCAGGATTTCGGGGTTGCTGAACGGATCGGGTGTCAGCGTCGACAGTCGTGACACGATCGGCCGCACCACCTGGGACGACAGATTCATCGAAATCGACGTCAGCGCGACGATCGCCAGCAGGCCCCAGATCCATACGCCGCCGGAGCGGTGCAGATCGAACGTCAACGCATAGCCGCCGCGTTTCAGGCGGAACGTGAACGACTTGCGCCAGGCCTTCAGGCTCGGAAACGACAGGCACAGCGCAATCACGCAGTCAAAGAGCCACACGATGCCGACGATCCCCATCAGCCAGGTGCCAAGGTCGACACCGCCGGTAAACGGCAACTGCAGCGTGTAGTGCAGCTTGTAGATGAACGGAATCAGGTTGAGTCGCGCGAGCGACACGGCGCCCCACTCGCGGCGTCCCTGGATCTCGCCGGTGACGGGATCGACGGCGATCTGATTGAAATCGAGCGGATAGGGCTGCTTCGTCGCCGGATCGGTGCGCGGCAGCACCATCATCTGCAGCGTGTGGCCCGGTTCGACCGTGAGCGGCAGATAGGTCACCCGAAGACGCGGATCGGCGGCTTCGACGCGATTCGCCAGTTCGAGGCCGGACAGCGTCGGCCCGACCGTGCGAGCCTGGTAAAACGACGGGTTCAGCGCGGCATCGAGCTCGTGGTCCCACGCGATGATCGCGCCCGTAAGGCCCGCGACGAACAGAAACAGTGCGGTCGCGACGCCGAACCAGCGGTGCAGGCGGACAAGCTGGCGTCTCATGCGCGAGCCGGCAATGCACAACAGGGACCCAGGCGGAGACGCGGGTGGGAGATCAGGTGAAACGTCACGATGCGGACTGGGTGTAAATAGGAATTGTTCGCATCTTAGGGGTTGACGCGGTCGGCTGCAAGTTTTCTGTCAGCAAGAGGCGACGATGCAGGGGCGCGGGAAGCAAAAAAAAGCGGCACCGAAGTGCCGCTTGCGCTTTCGTCGGCTGCGTGGACTGCCGCGTGTGCTGCAGAGCGCTAGTGAGTGCTGACTTTTGCTACTCGACCCAGCCCAACTCACACCAACCGCAAATAAATCAGCTCCCGCTTGATGTACGCATAAAAAATCGGCGCCGCGATGACCCCGGCGAGACCGAACGCCGCTTCCATCACCAGCATCGCGATCAGCAGCTCCCATGCGCGCGCCTCGATCTGCCCGCCGACGATCCGCGCGTTCAGGAAGTACTCGAGCTTGTGAATCAGGATCAGGAACACAAGTGACATGATCGCCGCCGGAAAACTCACCGACAGCGCGACCGCGACGATGATCGTGTTCGAGATCAGATTGCCGATCACCGGCAGCAGACCCACGATGAACGTGACGAGCACGAGCGTCTTCGACAGCGGCAGCCGGTCGTGGAAAACCGGCAGGATCACGAGCAGGAAGATCGCGGTGAACACCGTGTTCAGCGCGGAGATCTTCACCTGCGCGAATACGATGCGGCGAAACGCGTCGGCAAAACGCGTGACGCGCGTGACGAACGCGGTGGACAGCGGCAGCCGCTGGATATGCTTCTGCGCACCGACCGCGATGATCGCGCCGATGATCATGCCGAGCAGCACGTGCGTGAACGCGCGCGCCACGGTCGTGCCGCTTTGCTGCAGCATGTTCGCGTGCGTGTGCATCAGTTCGGCGGCCTTCGTCTTCATCTGCTCGGTGTCCACCGGCAGATAGTTCGCGACGAATTGGGGAATCCTGCCGCGCGCCTGGTCGATCAGTTGCATGGCCTGATCGAGCAGAGCCTGCACGCTCGGCACGTCGTTCTCGAAATGCGAGATGATGCCGAGCGTGAGTCCAGTCAGCGCGCCGACGATCAGCGTCGACAGAATCACCACCGCGAGCCAGCGCGCCCGCTTGCTCGACATGTGACGCTCGATGCGCGGCGCGATCGTATGCACGAGCTGAAACACCAGCAGCCCGGCGAGCAGCGCGCCGAGCAGCTTCAGTGCGATCACCGCCCACATGCCGAACAGCATCACCACGTAGCTGCCGATCTCGACCGCCGACAGCTTCGGCAGACTCATGTCGCTGGTCAGCCTGACCGGGCGCGGGCGCAGGTCCTGCACCCGATCTTCTTCGTGCGCCTGATTACGCTTGGTCATGGCTTATCCCGTCTCCAACCTCGGTAGTGCAGCGTTACTTTGTGGTGGCGGCGCGCTTGAGCAGCGGCGCCAGATATTTGCCGGTAAAACTGGCCTTCGACTTCGCGACCTGCTCGGGCGTGCCCTGGGCGATGATCTGTCCGCCGCCGGCGCCGCCTTCGGGGCCGAGATCGATGACCCAGTCCGCAGTTTTGATTACATCGAGATTATGTTCGATGATCACGACGGTATTACCCTGGTCACGCAACCGGTGTATGACTTCCAGCAACTGCGCGATATCGTGAAAGTGCAGGCCGGTAGTCGGTTCGTCAAGGATGTATAGCGTGCGACCGGTATCACGCTTGCTCAGTTCCAGCGACAGTTTCACACGCTGCGCCTCGCCGCCCGACAGCGTGGTGGCCGACTGACCCAGGCGAATATAGCCGAGACCCACGTCCAGCAGGGTTTTCAGCTTGCGCGCGACGACCGGCACGGCCTTGAAGAACTCGTACGCGTGTTCGACCGTCATGTCGAGCACTTCGCTGATGTTGCTGCCTTTGTACTGGATATCGAGCGTTTCGCGGTTGTAGCGCTTGCCGTGGCACACGTCGCACGGCACGTACACGTCGGGCAGGAAGTGCATTTCGACCTTCAGCACGCCGTCGCCCTGGCACGATTCGCAGCGCCCGCCCTTCACGTTGAACGAGAAGCGCCCCGGATCGTAGCCGCGCTCCTTGGCGGCCGGCACGCCCGCGAACAGCTCGCGGATCGGCGTGAAAAGGCCCGTGTAGGTGGCCGGATTCGAGCGCGGCGTGCGGCCGATCGGCGACTGGTCGACGTTGATCACCTTGTCGAAGTGCTCGAGGCCCTCGATCGACTCGTACGGCGCAGGCTCCGTGGCCGAGCCGTACAGATGATGCGCGACCGCGTGATACAGCGTGTCGTTGATCAGCGTCGACTTGCCCGAGCCGGACACGCCGGTCACGCAGGTCAAAAGACCCACCGGCAGATCGAGCGTGACGTTGTGCAGATTGTTGCCGTACGCTTCGACGATGCGCAGGCGCCGCTCGTCGGGATCCTTGCGCTCGTCGGGGTATTCGATCGTGCGCGCGCCGGACATGTATTGGCCCGTCAGCGACGCCGCGTTCTTCTGCACCTCTTTCGGCGTGCCCTCGGCGATCACCATGCCGCCGTGCTCGCCGGCGCCCGGGCCCATATCGACCACGTAGTCGGCCATGCGGATCATGTCCTCGTCGTGCTCGACGACGATCACCGAGTTGCCGAGATCGCGCAGATGCTTGAGCGTCGAGATCAGCCGGTCGTTGTCGCGCTGATGCAGGCCGATCGACGGTTCGTCGAGCACGTACATCACGCCGGTCAGCCCCGAGCCGATCTGGGAAGCGAGGCGAATGCGCTGCGCTTCGCCGCCCGACAGCGTTTCGGCGCTGCGTTCGAGCGACAGGTAATCGAGCCCGACGTTGTTCAGGAACATCAGACGCGCGACGATTTCCTTGACGACCTTGTCGGCGATCTCGCGCTTCGAGCCTTCGAGACGCAGGGTCTGGAAGTAGCCGAGCGCGTCGCGCAACGGCCAGCCGCTGATCTCGAAGATGCCGCGCGCGTCGCTGTCCGCGCCGATGCGCACGAAGCGCGCCTCGCGACGCAGCCGCGTGCCCGCGCATGCCGGGCATGGCTGGTTATTCTGGTATTTGGCGAGTTCTTCGCGCACCGCGGACGAATCGGTTTCGCGGTAGCGCCGCTCCAGATTCGGGATGATCCCTTCGAACACGTGCTCGCGCACCGACGTGCGGCCGCGCTCGTTGATGTACGAAAACGGAATTTCCTGCTTGCCCGAACCGTTCAGCAGGATCTTGCGGACTTTCTCCGGCAGGTCCTCGAGCGCGGTGTCGATGTCGAAGTCGTAGAACGCCGCGAGGCTCTGCAGCATCTGGAAGTAGAACTGGTTGCGCCGGTCCCAGCCCTTCACCGCGCCCGCCGCGAGCGACAGCGACGGATGCGCGACCACCCGCTTCGGATCGAAGAACGTAATCTGGCCGAGGCCGTCGCATTCGGGGCACGCGCCCATCGGGTTGTTGAACGAGAACAGGCGCGGCTCGAGTTCCTGCAGCGAATAGGAGCAGATCGGGCAGGCGAACTTCGAGCTGAACAGGTGCTCCTTGTCCGTATCCATTTCGAGCGCGATCGCGCGGCCGTCGGCGAGACGCAGCGCCGTTTCGAACGATTCGGCAAGGCGCTGCTTCACGTCGGGGCGCACGCGCAGACGATCGATCACGACGTCGATCGTGTGCTTGTCGTTTTTCTTCAGCTTCGGCAGAGAGTCGACTTCATAGATTTTCGCGGTGCCTTCGTTGGCGGTGCCGCCGCCCGAGCGCACGCGAAAGCGCACGAAGCCTTGCGCCTGCATGTCCTCGAACAGATCCGTGTGCTCGCCCTTGCGATCGCTGACGACGGGCGCGAGGATCATCACGCGCGTTTCCTCGGGCAGCGCGAGCGCCGCGTCGACCATCTGCGACACGCTTTGCGCTTCGAGCGGAATCTCGTGATCGGGGCAGTAGGGCGTGCCGACGCGCGCGAACAGCAGACGCAGATAGTCGTGGATTTCGGTGACGGTGCCGACCGTCGAGCGCGGATTGTGCGAGGTCGCCTTCTGTTCGATCGAGATAGCCGGCGACAAGCCTTCGATCAGGTCGACGTCCGGCTTTTCCATCAGTTGCAGGAACTGCCGCGCATAGGCGGACAGACTTTCGACGTAGCGCCGCTGTCCTTCCGCATACAGCGTATCGAACGCCAGCGACGATTTGCCGGAGCCCGAAAGCCCCGTGATAACGACGAGCTTGTGACGCGGTAGGTCGAGATTGACGTTCTTCAGGTTGTGGGTGCGAGCCCCACGAATACGGATTTGTTCCACGGATTTATTCCATGAACTGCGGAAAGGGAAAGAGGCCAAACCTGCTACTATAACGACTTTTCCAGACCGCCGTTACGGTGTGCTGACAGCGGGAAAAAGGCGTAACTGGGGCCGTTTTCCGTGAGTACAAGATGCCGCGAGGGGTGAGCGGGGGCGATGGGGCACGGGCTTTGCGCGTCTCGTCGGCGCGGACCCGCCGATATGCCGGGGCTAGCCGCCTGCCTGTTCGTTCTGCTCCACTGTGCCGGCGGCCAAGGCTGTCCCCACGGGCTCGCCGCCCGGTTCATTCAAACAACGCTTCGATGTCCAATCCGTCCGCCATCTCCACACGCATGAGCGCGCCCGAATTGCGCGCGACCGTGTCGCTTGCCGCCATCTTCGCGCTGCGCATGCTGGGTCTCTTCATGATCATGCCGGTGTTCTCGATCTACGCGAAGACCATTCCCGGCGGCGAAAACGTGCTGCTCGTCGGCATCGCGCTCGGCGCGTACGGCGTCACGCAGTCGATGCTCTACATCTTCTATGGCTGGATCTCCGACAAGGTCGGCCGCAAGCCGGTGATCGCGACGGGCCTGCTGATCTTCGCGATCGGCAGCTTCGTCGCGGCGGCCGCGCACGACATGACGTGGATCATCGTCGGCCGGGTGATTCAGGGGATGGGTGCGGTGTCGTCGGCGGTGATCGCGTTCATCGCCGATCTGACCTCGGAGGAACATCGCACGAAGGCGATGGCGATGGTCGGCGGCAGCATCGGCGTGTCGTTCGCGGTCGCGATCGTCGGCGCGCCGATCGTGTTCCACTGGCTCGGCATGAGCGGGCTCTTCACGCTGGTCGGCGTGTTCTCGATTCTCGCGATCGGCGTCGTGATATGGGTCGTGCCCGATGCGCCGAAGCCGGTGCATGTGCGCGCGCCGTTCGCCGAAGTGCTGCACAACGTCGAGTTGCTGCGTTTGAATTTCGGCGTGCTCGTGCTGCACGCCACGCAAACCGCGCTGTTCCTCGTCGTGCCGCGCATTCTCGAAGCGGGCGGGCTGCCGGTCGCTTCACACTGGAAGGTGTATCTGCCGGTGATGGGGCTGTCGTTCGTGATGATGGTGCCGGCGATCATCGCCGCCGAGAAGCGCGGCAAGATGAAGATCGTGCTGCTGTCGGCGATCGCTCTTATCCTGATCGGCCAGTTGTTATTGGGCGTTGCTCCGCATACGATTCTGAGTGTGGCGGCGATCCTGTTCGTGTACTTTCTCGGCTTCAATATTCTCGAGGCCTCGCAGCCTTCGCTGGTGTCGAAGCTCGCGCCCGGTACCCGCAAGGGAGCCGCGGCCGGCGTGTACAACACCACGCAGTCGATCGGTCTTGCGCTGGGCGGAGTGGTCGGCGGCTGGCTCCTGAAGGTGAACGGCCAGAGCGCGGTTTTCTTCGCCTGCTCCGGGCTGGTATTTTGCTGGCTTATAATCGCCGCAAAGATGAAACAGCCGCCGCGCAAGGCATAACACAGCGTACTCGGGGCACCTCCCGAATCATCCAGAACTCACCCGGCGGCGGGCAGAGGCGCTCTTCTGGTCTCGGGCCTGCCGGCCGTGAGACGCGAACCGCGTAGTGCCGCGCCGCCTGCAACAGGAATCAACAGGAGAAATTCATGGCATCCGTGAACAAGGTCATTCTGGTCGGCAACCTCGGCGCCGATCCGGAAGTCCGCTATCTTCCGAGCGGCGACGCAGTGGCGAACATCCGCCTTGCGACGACGGACCGCTACAAGGACAAGGCGTCGGGCGAGATGAAGGAAGCCACCGAGTGGCACCGCGTCGCGTTCTTCGGCCGCCTCGCGGAAATCGTGGCGGAATATCTGAAGAAGGGCTCGTCGGTGTACCTCGAAGGGCGCATCCGCACGCGCAAGTGGCAGGCGCAGGACGGCACCGATCGCTATTCGACCGAGATCGTCGCGGAGCAGATGCAGATGCTGGGCGGCCGCGGCGGCGCGTCGATGGGTGGCGGCGATGAAGGCGGTTATAGCCGTGGCGAGCCGTCGGAGCGCAGCGGCGGCGGCGGTGGTCGCGCGATGTCGTCGGGCGGCGGTTCGCGTGGCGGTAGCGGCGGTGGCGGTGCGAGCCGTCCGAGCGCGCCGGCTGGCGGCGGCTTCGACGAGATGGACGACGATATTCCGTTCTGATCGTTGCGGCTCGATGCCGAGCCGACCAGCGTCCCGCTGATCGACACAAAAACAGAGGCCCGCTTTCTGCCAGGAAAGCGGGCCTTTCTGCCTTCTGTTTGCCGGCATTTTTTACGTCACGCGCGCGGACGGGGCATTTCGTCAGAAACTCACCGACTCAAATGCTCCAACGTATCCCGCAACGGCAGACTCGAAATCACGATCGGCCCGGTGAACGGCGTGTCGAGATCGACGATCACATAAACCGCCGAAGCAATCGACACCGCTCCCAGCGATATCGTCACCAGCGCCAACGCATTACGCGGCGCGATCAACCCGAAGCTCAGAAAGATCACGCCTAGCCAGAACGTCAGCGTCTTGAAGAACGGCTGCGAAATCGAGCTGTGCGCTTCCTCGATGATTTTCCAGCGCGCATCGATGACGCGCCGGTACTGCGTCAACGCGTCATCGAGCGCACGTTGCTGCAACGCATCCTGCGTGCGCAGTTGTCGCAATTGCCGCCCCACCGTGGTCAGCATGTCGCCCAGATGCACGTTTTCGAGTTGCTGCGGATTGCCCGGCGGCCCGAGATCGCGCGGATAGTCGCCGCTCGGCGCGGGCTCGCGCGGCCATGTCGAAGCGATCGCCGCCGCCGTGTACTGGCGCAACAGGCGCCGCGATTCGTCGGCCGCGCTGCCGAGCTCGCGCAGCGTCGAGTCGAATTCGATCAGTTCGGCCGCATAGCTGCGCATATCGTTCGACGCGGTGTCGAAGCTCGCTTTCGCCGATGCCGTCATCAAACCCAGCACCAGCGCGGCGAACGTCACCAGCATGCCGATCACGAGCTGCACGAGCTGTACGGTCTCGTGTGCCTTGTGCTCTTCCGGCAGCAGCGGCCGCACCCCGACGCCGAGGCCGGTGGCGATCAGCAGCAGCGCGAACACGAGTACGGCCGAACCGATTTCCGACATGGGCGCGCTCCGGGCAGGAAGGGGCTTCGACAGAAGAGCTTCAGCAAACGGGCTTCGAGACTCTATTGATGTAACGCAAGCCGGGCGAGCGATCAACCATAAAGTTTTTGGCCGATACGCCGTTGTCCCGAATGTGCTGTTTGCTTAATTTTCAGATAAGTTGCGGACCGGGCCGAACGGCGTGGGCGCAGCCTGCGTGGCCATGCAGCTATCGTCAACGATACGGAATCATCGGCCGGGCAGCCAAAGGAGACCAGTCCGATGTTGAAAAAGCTGTCGATTCGCACCAGCCTTACCCTGATGATCGTGTTCTTCGGCATCGTGCTGCTGCTCGGCGCGGCCGCGGGATTGTTGTCGCTGCGCTCGTCGAACGCGTCGCTGCAACAGATGTACACGGTCGACACGCCCGCCGTCGCCGACCTCGAAGGCAGCGCCGGCCAACTGCTGCGCCTGCGGCTCGCGCTCGCGACGTACGCGTCGCTCGTCGCGCTGAACGATCAGGACGGCGCGAACGCCGTGCTCAAGCGCTTCGATCAGTACCGCAAAGCCTCTGACGAGCGGCTTGCCCACTATTTGAGCCATGCGGGCACGGATGCCGATGAGCAGCGTCTGATCGCCGACATGCAGCAGAAGCGCGACGCGTTCCTGCACGACGGCGTCGACCCGACGCTCGCCGCGCTGAAGTCGAGCGACATCAACGCCTTCCAGCAATTGCAGGCGCATAAACTGCCGTCGCTGTACAGCGCGTACGAGAAGGCCATGCTCGCGCTCGAGCAGTTGCAGCTCGATCACGGCGCACAGCGCTACAAGGATGCGCAGGACCTGTTCTACGCGATCAGCACGGCGGTGGCGATCGGCATTGCGCTGTCGCTGGTCGGCGGCTTGCTCGCCCGCTTCGTGCTCGTGCGCGCGATCGTCACGCCGGTCGATGCGACGATCGCGCAGTTCCAGCGCATCGCCAACGGCGACCTGAGCGGCCGCATCGAGGTGCTCAGCGACAACGAGATGGGCCGTCTCGCGGCCGCGCTGCGCAAGATGCAGGAGTCGCTGATCGCGACGGTCAACGCGGTTCGTCAAGGTACCGATTCGATCGATACCGGCGTCAGCGAGATCGCGGCCGGCAACGCCGATCTGTCGCAACGCACCGAGGAGCAGGCGGCGGCGCTCGAGGAAACGGCCGCGAGCATCGAAGAGCTGACCACGACGGTCAAGCAGACGGCCGACAACGCGAAAGAGGCGAGCTCGCTCGCGCAGGGCGCCTCGACGCTGGCCGCGCAGGGCGGCGAGCTGACCGAGCAGGTGGTCGGCACGATGCACGGCATCGTCGACGATTCGCGGCGGATTGCCGATATCGTTGGCGTAATCGAGGGCATCGCCTTCCAGACCAACATCCTCGCGCTGAACGCCGCGGTCGAGGCGGCGCGAGCGGGCGAGCAGGGACGCGGCTTCGCGGTCGTCGCGAGCGAAGTGCGCTCGCTCGCGCAGCGCAGCGCGGCGGCGGCCAAGGAGATCAAGGGCTTGATCGACGCGTCGACCACCCGCGTGGAGCGGGGCTCGCAGCTCGTCGAGCGCTCGGGCACGACGATGAACGACATCGTCGGCGCGATCGCGCGCGTCAGTTCCATCATGAACGAGATCGCGGCGGCGGCGCTCGAACAGAGCACCGGCATCGATCAGGTCAATCGCGCGGTCGGTCAGATGGACGAGGTCACGCAGCAGAACGCGGCGCTCGTCGAGCAGGCGGCCGCGGCGGCGAGTTCGCTGGAAGACCAGGCGCGGCGCCTGTCGACGGCGGTGGCGGTGTTCCGGACCGGCAGCGAATCGCGCAGCCGTGCTCCGGCGCCCGGCGCGAAGCTGGCCGGTGTTGCCGGCGAGCGGAGACTGGACAGCGAGTTTGTCGCGGCGTAACGCGAGCCGTTGCGCTGCGTCAACCCGCGACCTCTCACCGTCCCACTACTGCATGGCCGCGTCATACCTCGCCACCGCATCGATTTCCTCGGGCGTCATCTGCCGCGCGACATTGCGCATCTGCTCGTTGATGTCGTTGCGCCGCGCGCCCGAAGCGAACGCCTGCAACTGCGCGGCCAGATAGGCCGCCGACTGTCCGCCGAGCCACGGCGCCGCGCCCTTGCGATCGAGTTGGCCATGACACGCCGCGCACGGTGCGATATTGCGTTGCGGGTCGCCCTGCATCACGAGCCTGGTTGCGGTCGCATCGGGTCCTTCGCCGGCGCGGGTCTTCTCGGCCGCCGCGGGGAGCGGGAGCGACGCGTAGTACACCGCCAGATCGTGCAGATCCTGGTCGCTGCGTCCCGCAATGATTGCCTGCATGACCGCGCTTTGCCGCTGGCCGCTCTGGAAGTCGCGCAATTCCTTGTCGGTCACGTCGGCGTACTGCCCGGCCAGCGCCGATTTGTGCGTCATGCGAAGAGCCGCACGAGCGCATCACGTGCATTGCTGACCAACTCGCTTTCGCCCGGACGCCGCGGCAGCAGATGAAACTCGATGGCGGGCAGCGGTGGCAAGCCGAAGTTCGCGGCACACGCCACCACGCCGCCGCCGAGCGACGACTCGTTCAGACAGGAAATCCCGAGCCCCGCCTTCAATGCGAGCTGCAGGCCCGCGACGCCCGACGCCGAATGCGACACCACGTACGGTACCTTGTGTTGGTCGAGCAGCTTGACGACGAAGCGCTGCAACTGACACGTCGACGGCAGCAGCACCAGTTGATACGGCGCGATGGGGCGGCTGGCGGCATCGGCGCAACTGGCCCATAGCAGCCTTTCGCGCCGCACGACGATGCTCGCGGCACCGGCACCCGCGCCGCGTGCACGCAGCTGGCCTGTGACGAGCCGCGCCGACAAACCGATGTCGAACGACGCGTGATCGTCCGCGCCGCTGTCGATCACCGCGCTCGGCAGCACCGTCACGTGCAGCTTCAGCCGCGGATGCTGTTCCGAAAACGTCTTGAGGATGCGCGCGATGTCGTGCGGCCGGTAGTAATCGGTGATCGCGATGCGCAGCTCGCCGTCGAGCGAGCGGCCTTGCAGGTCGTCGAAGGCCGCTTCGCTCATCGCGATGATGCGGCGCGCATGCTCGAGCAGGCGCTCGCCCGCCGACGTCGGACTCACACCCTGCCGGCTGCGCACGAGGAGCGGCTGGCCGGCGCGCTCCTCGAGCTTCTTCAACTGCTCGCTTACCGACGACTGCGACAGGAACACGCGCTGCGCGCCTGCCGACACCCCGCCCGATTCGGCGACGGCGACGAAGGTCCGCAACTGCGCAAGGTCGAAACCACGCTGGCTCATGATTCGGTTTTTCCGATGGTGGCGATCTGAATTTCCGGCTTTGCCGATGGAATGCCAAGCCGTAGCATACCCTCGAATGACACACGGAGGGTGTGATGGAAAACGGATCGATGACAGCGTCGGGCGGCACCGGCGAGCGCGGCGCGCGGCATCGCTGGAAGGTGCTGGGCGTTGGTTTTGCCGCGAATGCGAGCTTTTCGGCGGCATTTTCGGGGATTCCGACGACAGCGGTGTTCCTGCGCTCGGACTACCACCTGGGCAACCACGGGCTCGGCCTCGTGCTCGGCATGCTCGGCCTGGGCATTGCGGTCAGCGAGTTGCCGTGGGGGCTGCTAACCGACCGCTGGGGCGATCGCCGGGTGCTGCTGCTCGGCTTGCTGTCGACCGCGGTCGCGCTAGCCGGTCTCGCGCTGTTCGTGTCGCCGGGCGGCGCGCATGTGCCCGACATCGTCCCGCTCGCGCTCGGGCTGCTGTTGGTCGGACTGCTGGGCGGCAGCGTCAACGGATCGAGCGGCCGAGCGGTGATGGCGTGGTTTCGCGAAGGCGAGCGCGGCCTCGCGATGAGCATCCGCCAAACCGCCGTGCCGGCGGGCGGTGGACTCGGCGCAGTGGTCCTGCCGGTGCTCGCCTCGCACTTTGGTTTTGCGAGCGCCTATGCGGTGCTGGCGTTGGCGTGCGCGATCACCGCATGGTTCGCGTGGCGCTGGCTGCACGAGCCCGCACACGCGGACGATACGCCGGCGCCCAAAGGAGTGCGCGCGGCTGCGACGGCCCGTGCTGCGGCGGCCAACGGTCGGAGGTTGGACTCCTCGAACGTCAGCGCACCGCCGCCGATGATCTCCCCATTGCGCGACATCGCGATCTGGCGCGTCGCGCTCGGCGCGGGCGCGCTGTGCATGCCGCAGATTGCCGTGATCACATTCGGCACGGTGTTCCTGCACGACTTCGGGCGTGCCGGCGTGTTCGCGATCAGCGCGACGATGGCCGCGGTGCAGACTGGCGCCGCGATCGCGCGGGTCTGGAGCGGCGCGTGGACCGACCGGCGCGGCAACCGCCGCGCGTATATGCGGGCATGCAGTCTGGTGACCGCCGTGCTGTTCGTGCTGCTCGCGCTCGCGACCGGGCTCATCGGCCTGCGTCGCGCCGGGGCGGTCGCGCCGTTCGCGCTGATGATCGTACTCGGCGGAGTTAGCGCGTCGGCGTGGCACGGCGTCGCGTTCACCGAACTCGCGACGCTCGCCGGTACTCGCCGCGCGGGCACAGCGCTCGCGATGGGCAACACCTGCGTGTTCCTCACGCTGTTCGTGACGCCGCTCGCGATTCCGGCGCTGCTGTCTATCGGAGCATGGCCGCTGGTGTGGACGGTGGCGAGCGCTTGCGCGTTGCTCGCATTGCCGGTGTTTCCGCGCGCCGCGTCGACGCGTGCAATGCGCGCGACGCGTGCTTGCGATGCGGCGTGAGACATGGGGCGAACAGCGCGCTTTGCGTTGCCGAATCGATTTTGATTCGATTCGAATCACGGTGCGCATATTGCCTGGTCGAACTATAAATTATCCCGATTATTGATCTGGATTAGGAACGCTCCGATTGTCGTGAATTTGCGAGGGTGATCAGATGGCTTTTCCGGCACGTCGCTTGAGTGCCGCGACGCAGGTCGACGCCTGCCGCCTGCACAGCCACTGCCGCGCGCATTTCGACCATTCTTATAGCGAGCGAGACTAATCGTGACAAATCTTCGAATCATTCTGGCGGACGATCACCCGTTCATCCTGCTTGGCCTGAAATCGACACTGGAGGCGCACGAAGGTCTGTCCGTCGTCGGCCAGGCGCAGATGCCCACTGCGTTGATCGCATTGCTGCAACACACACCGTGCGACGTGCTCGTCGTCGATCTTTCCATGCCGGAGCCCGCCGGCGAGATTGGCGACGGACTCGGCCTGATCCGGCGCATTCGTGGCGAGTGGCCGTCATTGCGCGTCGTCGTCGTGACCGGGCAGACGAACGCCGCGATGTTGCGTGTCGTCGTCGCCGATGCCGCGGTCAGTGTGATCGGCAAAGCCGATTCGCTCGAGGAGCTGCCGCAAGCGGTCTGCGACAGTGCGCGCGGCGCGCGCTACCTGGGCCGCTCGGTAGTCGAAACGCTCGCGCGTTTGCAGCCGGACAACGGTCGGTTCGTGTCGGCCCTGCTGCTGTCGAAGCGGCAGACCGACATCCTGCGCAGGCTCGTGAGCGGCGAGTCCATCGTGCAGATCGCGGCGGCGCTCGGCTGCCATCGCCGCACGGTGAGCCGGCACAAGCGCGAAGCGATGGCGCGGCTTGGCGTCAACGACGACCCCGCGCTCTTTTCCTGTGTGCGCGCCTGCGGCACGGTCCTCCTCGAATCGGAAGACTAAGCATCAGGCATACGGTTGTTCGTACCATTTCAGAGCGCTCTGATGTTTGTCGCAATAGAAATGCTCGACCATTGCGTGAGCGCCGGTCACACATAACAAGGTCGAGAAATGAAAGTATCGAGGAGCGCCAGACGATGAACCTCATGGCTGCATCAGGCTCGCCTGTTCGAACGATCATTGCGGATGATCATCCGCTGGTTCTGCTGGCTATAGAAAATCTGATTGGCAACTATCCGGACCTGAAGGTGGTTGGCCGTGCGGCGGATGTCGCCGAACTGTTCATCGAAGTCGATCGCAGTCCTTGCGATATCGTGCTGATGGACCTTTACATGCCAGGAGGGCACAACGACAACCGGTTCGACGTCGTCAGGCAGTTGAAGGCGCGCTATCCCAACGTGGCGCTCGTCATTCTGACAATGGAAACGGAGGCGGCGACGCTGCGCAAAGTGATGTCGCTCGGCGTGGATGGGCTGCTGAGCAAACGTGATCGTATCGATCTGATCCATGTGGCGGTGGTCATGGCGCTGGCGCGCGAATGTTTTGTCGGTCCGGCGGTGCGCGCCATGCTGGCCGATGTCACGCTGACGAAACGTCTCGACTTCGTGCGCGCCACCCTGTCTCGCCGAGAGTTCGAGGTTTTTACGCAATACGCGTCAGGACTCGGCGTCACGGAAATCGCCACGCGGCTGGGACGTAGTGTGAAGACGATCAGCGCGCAGAAGTGCATGGCCATGCGCAAGCTGTCGCTGAATAGCGACGCCGAATTGTTTCGCTTCGCAGTCGAGTATGGCGTAGTGCCAGAAGGGCTTGGTCAAAGCCGTTAAGCGGGCGGCAACATTCTGCGCAGGCGCGCGGCGAATATATCGGCATAACCGGGGGACACATTTCGTGCGGTATGCCCGATCGACACCATAAAAAAGTCACGGAAAAGAATGCCAAACAAGATTCACGTCGTCGTGGCGGACGATCACGACTCCATTCGCGCGGGCGTCCGATCTCTGCTGCGCGACAAGCCGAATATCGAAATCGTCGGCGAAGCTGCCGACACCCGGGGTCTCGCGAAGCTGCTCGATGCCTGCGCATGCGACGTCGTCGTGTCGGACATCGGCATGCCGGGACTCGACGGAGACACCAGCGCGGTGCCGCTATTGCGCCGGCTGCTACGGCGCACGCCGCATCCCCACGTGGTCGTGCTGACCATGATTGGGCGCGCGCACGTGTTGGCCGGCTTGCGCAATATCGGCGTGACTGGAATCGTCGACAAGCGCGACACCGTGGACGCATTGATCGACGCAATCGAAGCCGTTGCCGCCGGGGGCACCCATCTATCGGAACAGGTTCGGGCCGCACTCGCGACCGCGGAGCCTGCGCCGCCCCGGCGCGGCGGTGTGATGAGCGCACGCGAGTGGGAGGTGTTTCAACTCTATGTGCGAGGCCTCGCGGTGCACGAGATCGCCACACGTCTGCGGCGTAGCGACAAAACCATCAGCACGCAAAAACGCAGCGCGATGCGCAAGCTCGGACTGGAAACAGAAGCCGACCTGATCAACTACGCCACTCAGATTGGGCTGATATGAGGCGCAGCAACGGTCACAAATTCTTTCTCGATGGATTTGAGGTAGCCCTTATCAGACTTATCTGATTGCCGTGGCGTGGGGGGCACCCAATAATCCTGGCGCCCCTGTCATTGCGCGCCTTGCGCCGCAACTGCCAAGCGGCTGGCTCGTGATCCGATTACCAATGGATCAGGGGAATCCGGTGCAGACCTCTTCGCGCGATCGTTTGGCGTCTGTGCCTCATACTTGATGGACGGGATAGAGATGGTTGCGCTAGGCAAGCGATTGTGCAGCGAGGGTGTGGGTACGGCTTGGCTCGTGTTCGTCGGCTGCGGCAGTACGGTGCTGGACACCACAGGCGTGCTGCAGGGCACTGGCGCGTTGCAAATGTCGTTGGCGTTCGGTCTTGCGCTTGCTACCGGCAGCTATGCCTTCGGCAAGATTTCCGGCGCGCATTTCAATCCTGCCGTCACCATCGGCCTGACGATCGCGCAGCGCTTTCCCGTGCGTGATGTCTTGCCCTATATCGCTGCGCAAATCTGGGGCGCCATAGTCGCCGCGGCGCTGCTCGCCTACCTCGCCAGCGGCCGGCCAGGTTTCGAACTCTCCGCGAGTGAATTCGCGGCGAACGGCTTCGGCGCTCATTCGCCCGCCGACTATCCATTGCATGCGGCGCTCGTCGTGGAATGCGTGCTGTCGTTCGTGTTTGTCGGAGCATGCCTGCTGGTCGTCGTTCGAAAAGAGGTGGCAACGATTGCGCCATTCATCACTGGCGCATGTCTGATGCTCGTCTACCTGGTGTCCATTCCGATCACCAATGGAGCGGTCAATCCCGCACGCTCGACCGCGCAGGCGCTGTTCGTCGGCAACTGGGCGCTGGATCAGTTGTGGCTGTTCTGGGCCGCGCCGTTGGCCGGAGCAATCGCGGCTGGCGTGCTGTTTTCGTTTCTGGACGGCGGAGCCGATTCGTCTTCGGTGTCGTTGGTGGACGGGCAGGGTGACGTTTCGTGAGCGAGGGACGGTACTCACCACTTCCGGTCGATGCGCGGCGTTTGTTGCGGTGTCTTTGGCCGCGCTCGCCGCGCCACTCAATGACGCATTGGCTCGCGTTTTTTCTGCTGGCGGTTACGGATGCGGTCTGCATGGCCGGACCTGCCGGCGCTGCGTCACAGCCACCCGTAATTTCCGCAGTGGGAACGGGTTCTTCCGCGTCGTCATCCATTGCATTTCCTGCCAGATTGACGATCGGCATTCTCGAAGGAGGCTGGGCGCCGTTCGACATTCCGCTGGGCGGCCGGCTCGCCGGCGTCAGCGGCGACCTGTTGCGCGCGCTCGTGGGGCCGAACGTCGTCATCGAGACGAAGAGCTTTCCCGACATGGCCAGGCTGGTCGCCGCGGCTTGCGCCGGCGAGGTCGACCTGCTGACGAGCATAGCGCGCACGCCGGAGCGCGAGCGCTGCCTCAGCTTTACGGCTCCTTACTTCCACTCGTTCGCCTCGGCCGTCGTGCGTCGCGACGACGCCCGGCATGTGAACCCCACCGACCTCGCTGGCGCGCGTATCGCGATCGAGCGCGGTTTTGCGCGTGAGCGTTTGTTGCGCGCAGGTTTTCCTCGCGCGAGTATCGTCTCGTTCGCGAGCACGCACGAAGCGCTGAACGCGCTACTGCATGGCGATGCAGACGTCTACTTCGGCTTCACGCCGGTCGTGCAATACGAACTGGCGACCGACGCGTATCGCAAGCTGCGCGTAGCGTTCGAGCAAGGCGGCAAAGCGCTCGACCTGCGCTTTGCCGTATCGCCTAGCCAGCCTGCTTTGCGCGATCAGCTGAACCGCGCGCTCGTGTCGATGAATCCCGCCGAGGCCGCCGCGATACGCGCGCGCTGGCTGTCCGGCAACTTCAACGCGGCGCCCGCGCCGCATGCACCACGTTTCACGTTGACGCCGGAAGAGAAGAACTGGCTGCGTTCGCTGCCGCCGTTGCAGGTCGGCTTCGACAACGACTGGGCGCCGTTCAGCTATGTTGATTCCGCAGGCCGCCCCGTCGGCCTGACCGCCGATTACCTCACGTACCTGAGCAGCACGCTCGGTGTCGTGTTCAACCGCGCGCGCATGGCCGACTGGGCCGCCGCCGTCGAGGCGTTCCAGCGTGGCGACCTCGCGATGCTGTCCTCCACATCGAGTCGCGCCGCGCTCCTGGTAGGCGCCGACCATAGCCGTGTGTACGAGAGCGATCCGCTGGTGATCGTCGGGCGGAGCGGCGCGCCGCCCCCGTGCTCGTTCGACGACATCACGTCGTGCCGCGTCGTGATGTCGCCGCACGTGGCCGGCTCGGTGCCGCTCGCGTTGGAAGCGGTGCCGGTCGATCACATCGTCGTCGCGGCGAGCCTGGGCGAGGCGCTGCGCATGGTCGCGAGCGGCGAGGCCGACGTGCTGGTCGGCAACGCGGCCGCGATCAACGTGCAACTGCGGCAGCACTACGTCGGCGCGCTCAGGGTGCTCGACTCGCTCGGCGAATCCGACTCGTTGTATTTTGCTGTGCGCGAGGATCTGAGCCCGCTCGTCAAGCTGATCGATCGCGCGTTGCAGGCGATGCCGGCAGCCGAAAAGCAGCGCATCCGGCGCAAGTGGGTGAGTCCCGCCGCGCCGGACAACGCCGTATGGAGCGTGACTGCGGTGCGGCTGCTGCCGGTGCTGATCGGCATCGGCGTCGTGCTGCTGGTCACGTTGCGCGCGTACGTGCTGCTGCAACGCGAAGTCCGGCTACGCAAGCAGACCGAGCGCGAACTCGCACTGCAATTGAACTTCCAGGAAACGATGATGAAGACGGTGCCGTATCCGCTCATCGCGAAAGGCCTGGACGGACGGTACATCGCGATCAACGAGGCCTATGAGAAAGCGTGCGGGCTGGAGCGGAAGGACGTGCTCGGGCGCACGACGACCGAGGTCGGCACATGGGGCGACGCAAACAGCCGCGTGCTCGACGACATCACGGGCGAGATCCTGCGCGGCGGCGGCATCGCGAAAGTCGAACTCCAGTTCGAGGACGGCGCTGGCGAGGCGCGGCATGGGATTTTCTGGACGAGCGTCTGCGAGGCCAGCGATGGGCATCCGGCGTACGTGCTTGGCACGATGGTCGACATCACCGACATCCGGCGCGCTGAAATGCGCGCGAGCGAAACCGAACGGCGCCTGTTCGACGTCACGCGCTCGTTGCCCGCCGTCGTGTTCCAGTTGCGGCGCTCGCCGTCCGGCGCGTATTCCTTCCCGTACATCGGCGGCGACACGCGGCATCTGCTCGGCGAGGGTGATTGGCATGGGGGGGCACGGGTCGATTTCCAACGAGTGTCGGAGCTGGATCGGCCGCGCGTTCTCGCCGAGCTCGAGCGTTCCGCGAGCTGCGCCTCCCCAGTGCATATGGAGTTCCGCCTGGGAAACGCCGGTCAACTGAAGTGGGTGCGGGCCGAGCTGGTGCCGCGGCGAGAAGCCGATGGCAGCGTCGTTTGGAGCGGCTATTGGGTCGATGCGAGCGTCGAGCGCGCGCGTTCGGAGGAACTCGCGCGGGCACGCGATGTGGCCGAGGCGGCCTCGCGCGCGAAGGACGACTTCTTCGCGATGATGAGCCACGAAATCCGCACCCCGATGAACGGTGTGCTCGGTCTCGTCGAAGTGCTCGAGCGCACGCCGCTCAGTACCGATCAGAGCGAAATGCTCGGCATGATCCATGAGTCGGCGGGCGCGCTGCTGCAGATTCTCGATGATTTGCTCGATTATTCGAAGATCGAGGCGGGGCGGCTCACGCTCGAAGCCGAGCCGATCGATCTGCGCGAACTCGTCGATAACGCGGTCGGCCTGCTCGCGGGGCGCGCCCACGAAAAAGGGCTGAAAGTGCGCGTCGACATCGCGACCGACGCCGCCGCGACGCTCCGCGGCGACAGCGTGCGTCTGCGCCAGATTCTGTTCAATCTGCTTGGCAATGCGATCAAGTTCACGCCGAAGGGCGAGGTGGGTGTTAGCGTGGCGGTCGTCCAGGATCGCGCGGACTCGCAGACGTTGGAGCTGACCGTTGAGGACACCGGCATCGGCATCGCGCCGGACGTGCAGGCGGGCCTGTTCGAGCCGTTCGTGCAGGCTGAGTCGTCCACCACGCGGCGCTTCGGCGGCACGGGCCTTGGGCTGACGATCTGCCGCAAGCTGATCGACCTGATGAACGGCACGCTCGCGCTGCGCAGCGAACCGGGCCACGGCACGAGGATGACCGTGCGGCTGACGATGCCGATCGTCGAGCAGCGTTATTCGATCAACGGTCTGCGCGGCAAACGCGCCGTCGTGATCACGCGAGATCCGCGCATCGGCCGCGCTCTCGCACACTTCGGCGAGGCGCTCGGGCTCGAACTGCGCAGCCTCTCGGCCGCTGCGGCGACGCAGGGCAAAAGCGACCTGCTGAGCCGCGCGGATCTGCTGTTCGTCGGCGAGGACGTCACGTTGCCCGTACAGATCGGCGCAAATGCGCGTGTCGTCACGCTGACCGAAAAGCCGATGCCGACGGGTTACCGCATCCTCGACGACAAGGTGCGCGTGAGCATCAATCCGTTTTCGTGGCGCGGCCTCGGCGCCGCATGCGCGGCCGCGATGACGGGCCTGTCGTCGATGTCCCCGATGGTACCGCGAGCGCCAGGCGTGCCGTTCTCGACCCTTGGCGTCGCGCCGCCGCCGGATCGTGAACGCGCGATCGCGAGCGGGCGACTGATTCTTGTCGCGGAAGATCACCCAGTCAATCAGGAGTTGATCCGCCATCAACTCGCCCTGCTGGGGTTCGCGTGCGACGTCGCGAACGACGGCGTCGAAGCGCTTCTCGCGCTCGAGCGCACGAGCTATGGCTGCCTGATCACGGACTGTCACATGCCGAACCTGTCCGGTTACGAACTGACTCGCCGTATCCGCGAAGCGGAGGCACTGCGCGGCGGCGCGCAGCGTCTCCCGATACTCGGCATCACGGCCAACACCGCGCCCGACGACCTGAGGCTGTGCCGCGAAGCCGGCATGGACGACAGTCTGATCAAGCCGACTCGGCTCGCCACGTTGCGCGACTACCTGAGCCGCTGGTTTGGCACCGACACCGTTCGGCACCCCGCGCCGGCAGAAACATGCGGTCGCGAATCGTCTGCGCCGGCCGGCGAGCGGCAGATCACGCAGCGCGTCGGTGTCGAACCGTACGTGCCCATCGAACTAGCACACATGACGCAGTTATGGGGAAGCGAGTCGACGGTCAAGGCGTTGCTCGGTTCATTCATCTCGTCGATGCGCGAAGACTTCAACGCGCTTGCGACGTTACTCGAACGCGCGGACACGGGGCGGGTGCCCGAGTGGCTGCATCGGGTGATGGGGGCGGCCAGCGTGCTGCGGTATCAGCCACTCGTACACGCGCTCGAAGCCTATCGTCGCGACATTGTCGCGAAGTCGCCCGAGCAGTTGCGTAACGAGGGGCATGCGCTAATCCGCCAATGCGAGGCAATGCTCGATGGCATCGAACAGCAGGCTGCATTGCTCGCCTAGCGGGCGGCGGGCGGTGACCTCGCGCGAATACGCGGCCGATTCAAACGGCCGCGACAAAAATCGGGACGAAAAAAAACGCGGCCGAAGCCGCGTTAAAGATTTGGAGACATCCTTCGATGAAGGAGTCACTTCTCGCAAATCGAAGCATACCAGGAACAGCGTCATTTATTCATTACAAATCGCGCAATTAACTTTTCGATTAAATCGATTAAAACGATTTCGCACTACATTTTTGCCGGTATTTTAGGCATATCGTGACGAACGCCTGCGCGCATTGCGCACCTTGCCCATCGGGCCTTCGGTTTTAATCACAGTCCGGTTCGAATTAAAGCGGCCCGCGCAAGCCACCATCCCAACCTCACCGGCTCCAAATGATTTGCACTAGTATGTGGAAGCTCCGCACGGCCGACACGGGTGCCGCGGCGGCGCGTCAATGTCCGGAGAAGACCATGATTTCGCTGCGAAAATTGAATCTGGCCGTGGTGGTATGGGCGCTTGCGTCGGGCGCTGCGTTCGCGGATACGGTTGCGCTGAAGGCGAATCTCCAGCCGTCGAGCGAAGTGCCGCCGCGCGTGAGTCACGGGCACGGCATGCTGAATGCGACCTTCGACACGTCCACCCAATCGCTGCAGTGGACTGCTACTTACGAAGACTTGAGCAGTCCGGTCACCGCCGCGAATTTCCACGGTCCCGCGCCGGTTGGCCAGAACGCGAAGGTCCAGGTGCCGATCGAGAAGAATGGCCTCGCGAGTCCGATCAAAGGCACGGCGAAGCTGACCGAGCAGCAGGTCACGGATCTGATGGCGGGGCAGTGGTACTTCAATGTTCATACCGCGCAGAATCCGACGGGCGAAATTCGCGGGCAGGTGTTGCCGGCGAACTAGGCGTGGGCCTCGCGTGGGCCGAGCGCGCGTGCCGCGGCCAAAAGCAGCTTCACACCGTTAGAACCCGCCAACCAACGGCGTCCCCGCCACCGCCCGTACCATGACGGGACTTCAACGAAGGAGCATGTCCCGATGAGCTGGCAAAGCGCACTCGCTTGCTGGTATTTGCGCAAGCAGTTCCGGCCCGAAACCCTCAAACCGTCTATCAACGTCGAGCGGGCGCGCGCGCTGACCTCGAAGCGGGTGTGGTCGCCACGCGTGCCGCGCGGCTGGCATCTTCGCGAAACGTATGGCGCGGGCGAGGCGCCGCTCGTCGGCGAATGGCTGGAACGCGTGGACGGCGGCACGGCCGGCGGCGCGGAGCCGACGGTGCTGTATTGCCACGGCGGAGGCTACTACTTCTGCTCGCCGCGCACGCATCGGTCGCTAACGTTCGCTCTCGCTACCCGCGCAGACGCGCGGCTCTTCTCCCTCGACTACCGCCTCGCGCCCGAGCATCGCTTTCCGGCCGCGCTTGACGACGCCACCGCCGCCTATCGACAGCTGCTCGCGATGGGCATCGCGCCGAGCTCGATGGTGGTCGCCGGCGACTCGGCCGGCGGCGGCCTCGCGCTCGCCACGCTGGTCGCGCTGCGCGACGCCGGCGCACCGATGCCCGCTGGCGGCCTGCTGTTCTCGCCGTGGACCGATCTGGCGACGACCGGCGCGAGCCTGCGCACCAACGACAGCGTCGATCCGATGTTCTGTGGCGCCTCGATCGAGCGCGCGGCCAAGATCTATCTCGGCGACGCGCCGGCCACGCATCCGTACGCGTCGCCGGTCTACGCGGACCTGCGCGGTCTGCCGCCGCTGTTCTTGCAGGTGGGCAGCACCGAGGTGCTGCTCGACGACGCGCGCCGCGTCGCCGACAACGCGCATGCGGCAGGAGTCGATTGCGAATGCGAGGTGTGGAAAAACCTGCCGCACGTGTGGCCGATGTTCGCGCCGTTCATGCCGGAGGCGAACCGCGCGCTCGATCGCGCGGCCGCGTTCGTGCGACGCGCGACGAGCCGCGCCGCGAACAGGGCTCAGGCGTCGAGCGTCACGTCGAGCGTCCGATAGACGGCTTCGATCGTTTGCTGGCCGTATTGCCGCTCGAGCCGCCGCACGGTGAAGTGCCCGTGCGCGACCTGCTGGAAGTGATCGATAAACACGGTGTTGACCATCGCGCCGAGCACCGCGCCGATCGCGGGAATCGATTTGGCAGCGATCTGTTCGCTGACCTGCACCGAAAAGCGCGCGGCGATCGCGTTGAGCAGCCGCAGCAGCGCCGCCGAGCCGTGGGTCGTGAAGCCCTTGCTGGCCACCTCGGACGACGCCTTCGACACCGCCTGCGCTAGCGCGCCGCGCATGAAGAAGTAGCCGAGGTCGGCGTCGTCGTCCTCGCTCGATGTACCACCCATGCCGAGCACGGTCAGGCATTGCAACTGCGTGTCGACCGAGGTCAGGTCCTCGCCCTCGCTGCGCGCGATGTCGCAGATCGAGCGGAACATCAGCGTAGTCGTGACCGGCAGCTCGACTGGCAGCGCGATCAATCCAAACGCCCCGCCGGCCGCGCCGGTGGTCGCGACCGCGAACTTGTGCAGCAGGTTGTTCGGCTTGTCGGGCGCGAGAAGCCTGGCGTCCTCGCGCCGGCCGAGCGTGCGTAGCGCGATCGACAGACATTTGCGCAACGCGGCCTGCGTCGCATCGGACACTTTTTGGTTGGCGAACGCCGGGATGCGCGATAGCAGCTTCTCGATCGGCGCGCCGACGACGCTCGCGAGCTTCATCGTGAGCGCGGGGCTTTCGAGCTGGTGTTTCGCGCGCCGCAGCGCGGCGAGATCCTGCTCCGATAAGGATGGTGCTGCGAGCGAACTCGGCTGCATGGGCCTCCCTGGCATGTCGTGTCTTGCGTACCTGGAGTCAGTCTACCGCGTTGCAAGACGCGTTCCGTCCCGCTTGGCGCGTCGCACCATGGTATGATCCCCAATCTTTTGACACGTCAACTTTTGCTCCATCAAAAATGGCTGTCCATACCGCCGCCCACCATTCGAGTGGGCAAGTCTTACCGTTTCGCGAATCCCTGCTGGCCATGCTCGGCATCTCGTTTGTCACGATGCTGGTCGCGCTCGACCAGACCGTGGTCGGCACCGCGCTGCCCACCATCGTGTCCGAACTCCGAGGCTTCGAGTTGTACGCATGGGTCGCAACCTCGTATCTGCTGACCTCGGTGATCACCGTGCCGATTTTCGGGCGGCTTGGCGATTATTACGGGCGCAAGCCGTTCGTGATTGCGTCGATCGTCGTGTTCACCGGCGCCTCGGTGCTGTGCGGCGCGGCCAACAGCATGCTGTTTCTCGTGCTCGCGCGCGGGTTGCAGGGCATTGGCGGCGGCATGCTCGTCGGCACCGCGTTCGCATGCATTCCCGATCTGTTCCCCGATTCCGTCGTGCGGCTGCGCTGGCAGGTGCTGATGAGCTCGGCGTTCGGCATCGCCAATGCGGTCGGCCCGTCGCTCGGCGGTTTCCTCACGCAGTACTACGGCTGGCGCTCGGTGTTCTATGTGAATTTGCCGGTCGGGCTGCTGTCGCTGTTTTTCGTCTGGCGTTTCCTGCCGCATCTGCGGCACGTCGAACATACCGGCAAGATGCGGCTCGACTGGCCCGGCGCGCTGCTGATCGCCATCGCGCTCGGCTCACTGCAGCTGTTCGTCGAATTGCTGCCGAAGCACGGCGTCACGCTGAGCGCGTTCGCGCTGCTCGGGCTCGCCGTCGCGTCGGCCGTCACGCTGTGGAAATGGGAAAAGCGCTGCCCGACCGCGATCCTGCCCGTCGACATGTTCCGCAACCGCAGTCTGGCCGCGCTGTTCACGCTGGCCGTGCTCGGCGGCTTCACGATGTTCTCGCTGCTGTTCTACGCACCGCTGCTGTTCCAGGGCGGCTTCGGCATGTCGCCGAAAGAGGCGGGCCTCGTGATCACGCCGCTCGTCGTGTTCATCACGATCGGCAGTATCGCGAACGGGCGCGTCGTGTCGCGGGTGAAGAATCCGAACCTGATGCTGTACATCGGCTTTGCGATGGTCGCGCTGTCATGCCTTGGCATCGTCGTCGCGACCCGTTCGATGCAGCAATGGGTGCTGATGTCGTTCATGGTCGTCGGCGGCCTCGGGCTCGGCTTCGTGATGCCGAACCTGACGATCTTCGCGCAGCAGACCGCGGGCCGCGAACACCTCGGCATCGCGACCGCGCTGCTGCAGTCGCTGCGGATGATCGGTGGCATGATCGGCACGGCGCTGACCGGCACGCTCGTGACCCACATGTACAGGAGCGGTGTGCGCAATGCACTCGAAGGCGCGGGCGCGTCGCACTGGTTCGCCGATCTCGGCGATCCGCAGATCCTGATCAACCGCGATGCGCAGACCACGCTCGTCGACCAGTTGACCCACGCTGGCCACAACGGCGCGATGTTGCTCGAAAGTGCGCGCGAGGCGCTGGTCGGGGCGATTCATCTGGGTCTCGCGATGGCCGCGGTGATCGCCGTCGTGTCGGTGTGGCAAACCCGCCGCGTGCCGCCGATCAAGCTGCAGCGCAAGCTCGAGCCGGTGATTCACGCAGACTGATTTTTGAACTTGGTGTTGGACAGGCAGATTATGGAAGAACAGGACCGCGTCGCCGTCATGCAGCAATTTGGTCGCACGTATCGGGCGTTCATGTCGGCATTCGAGGCCCAGGTGGGGCATCCGTTGCCACGCTGGCGCATTCTGCTCGCGCTGCGCGAGCAGGCCGGCGAGTCGTCGCAGAAGCGGCTCGTCGAGCGGTTGCGCGTCGATCCTGGCGCGCTCACGCGACAGTTGAAGGCGCTCGAAGGGTTGGGCTGGATCGCGCGCAGCATGGATACGCGCGATAACCGCGTGACCAACGTGCGCCTGACCGAAGCGGGCCACGCCGCGACCGAAGCGAGCCTGCCGCGTCGCAACGCGTTCTTGCACGACACGATGGCCGGGTTGCCGGATCAGGCGCTCGCGGCGTTGTCGAGCGCGCTGAAAATGTTGGAGACGCGCATCGGCGAGGTGACGGCCAACGCCAACGCCGCGACCGTGGCCGCCGCGCCGCAGGAGACCGCTGGCGACGAGGCGGCGCAGCGCATGTGATTTTTAGTCCGCGCGTGGCGATAAAAAAGGCTGTGAGCCCAGGGGCGCACAGCCTTTTTCTTTAGCGGAACAGATCGCGCTTCAGTCAGCGCGGCGTGGTCCGATCAGAAGAACGTCTCGATCACTTCCTTCACGCGATACTGCGGATCGACGACCAGCACCTGCTTCCACTTGTCGAACGTCAGGCACGGATGCGAGATGTCGAACGCGATCATGTCGCCCACTTTCAGATCGGCGCCGGCGGGAATCCGCAGATACGCGTGCTGATCCATCAGACCGAAGATCTCCCAGCCCTCGCTCGCGGCGATGTCGCGCGGCGCTTGCTGGCCCGGGCGATAGTGGCGCGCCGGCTCCGGCATGCCTGCGTCGAACGCGGAGTCGCGTTTGCCGAGGCCGATGATCGCGCGATCCGGCTCGGGAATGGACTGCACGTACGCCCACAATTGCAGCGCCGGCAGCAAGCCTTCGCCCATTTTCTTCGCGACCGGATTGCGCTTGAAGATGTCGGTCTGCGCCTTGCGATAGATGCCGACGTCATGCGTCAGATAGCAGCCGGGACGCAGCACGACCTCGACCTTGCCGGATTGCGTCGCCTGCGCGAACTCTTCGGCGACCACGTCGTACCACGCCGATCCGGCGCCCGATAGCACCGCCGGCGAGCGCGCGAAACGCCCCTGCTCAACTAGTTCGCGAGTGACCGCAACCGCGCCTTGCAGGAACGCGCGCACTTCGGGTTCTTCCTTCAGCACGCCTTCGTACAGTTCGACCCCCGCGAGCTTCAGCACGTCCGGATAGCGCGCGATCGCGTCGAGCACCGCGTTGCGCTGCGCTTCGTCGCGCACGCCGGTGCGTCCACCCGGCACGCCGAGTTCGAGCAGCACCTGCAGCGGCTTCTTCACCGAGGTGAAGAATTCGCCGAGTTGCTCGACGCCTTCAGCCGAATCGACGAGGCAGAAAAATTCGAAATCCGGATCGCTGAGCAATTCGGCGATCATCATCATGTTGTGACGGCCGACCAGCTGATTCGCCATCAGGATGCGCGAGACGCCGCCGTGGTACGCCGCGCGCACCTGATGAGCGGTGGCGAGCGTGATGCCCCACGCACCGGTTTCGAGCTGACGGCGAAACAGTTGCGGCGCCATCGTGGTCTTGCCGTGAGGCGCGAGCTTGACGCCGTATTCGGCAACGAACGCCTGCATCCACTTCAGGTTGTGCTCGACGCGATCGGCGTACAGCACGGCGGCCGGCAGGCTGACGTCCTCGGCGAGCAGGTTCCACTCGAGGCGCGCGGCGTCCGTCAGCTGGATGCTCGTGCCCGGAACCATGCCCAAGCCCTTGCTATAAGGATCAATCGTCGCGCCCTGATAGTTTGTAACTTTCATGTCTCCGTGCTCCATCGTCCGGGTAAATTGAGTTGGATTTGACTTTACCATGTTATCGAAAGTACGATGTCTGAACGAATGTTATTTAGTACCATGGGTTTCGAAGGCCGCCGGAAAGGGCCGCGAAAGCCGTGCCGCGAACCCCACCGCCTGCCATGAACCGTAGCGCCGAACCGCTCGCTTTCGACATCGTCGCGCGCATTGCCGAGTGCGCGCCGGAGTTGCGCTCGGCCGAACGCAAGGTCGCCGCGCTGATCCTCGACGATCTGACCGGCGCGTCGCGCGCGAGCATCGGCGCGCTGGCACAGCAGGCCGAGGTCAGCATCGCGACCGTCACGCGCTTCGCGAAGGCGGTCGGCTGCCGCGACGTGCGCGAACTCAAGCTGCGGCTCGCGCAGGCGGCCGCGGTCGGTCAGCGGTTTCTCGAGCGCGACACCGCAAGCGACGCACCCGAGCCGATCGCCACGCGCGTCTTCGACGAGCTGCAAACGGCGCTCGCGCACAATCATCAACTGCTGCGCCAGGCGCCGCTCGCCGAAGCGGCGGCCGCGCTGCGCGATGCGCGCATGATCTACGTGTTCGGCATGGGCGGCGGCTCGACCGCGCTCGCTGACGAAATGCGTTTCAGGCTCGTGCGCCTCGGCCGCCCGGTCGCGACCTATCAGGACGGGCTGTTGCAGCGCATGGTGGCGAGCACGGTGTCACGCGAGTGCGTCGTGATCGCGCTGTCCACCACGGGGCGCGTGCCCGAGATGGTCGAGAACTGCAAGATCGCGCGCAGCTACGGTGCGACGGTGGTCGCGCTGACGGCGCCCGCGTCGCCGCTGGCGAAGCTCGCCAACTGGCTGATCCCGATCGTCGCGTTCGAAACCGATTTCATTTACAAGCCGTCGTCGTCCCGTTACGCGATGATGATGGCGCTCGATGTGCTCGTCACCGAACTTGCCGTCAGTCAGGGCGACGAAAGCCGCGAATTGCTGCGCCGCATGAAGCACGCGCTCGACGCGCACCGCGGCGGCGGCGATCGACAACCGTTAGGAGACTGATCCATGCATTCGCATCCCGAAGCCGCCGACACGCTGATCTTCGGCGCGCAACTGTACGACGGCACGGGCGCGCCGCCCGTCGAGCGCGACGTGGCAATCCGCGACGGCCGCATCGCCGCGATCGGCAATCTGTCGAACTGGCTCGCCGAAGAGGTGATCGAGGCCGAGGGGCGCGCGCTCGCGCCGGGCTTTATCGACGTGCACACGCACGACGACACGCATGTGATCCGCTCGCCGCAGATGCTGCCGAAGATCACCCAGGGCGTGACGACGGTGATCGTCGGCAATTGCGGGATCAGCGCGTCGCCGGTATCGCTGAAGAGCGATCCGCCCGATCCGATGAACCTGCTCGGCGAGCGCGACGCGTTCCAGTACCCGACCTTCGCCGACTATGTGAACGCGGTGAACGCCGCGCGGCCGGCGGTAAACGTCGGCGCGCTGATCGGCCACACGGCGTTGCGCAACAACCAGATGGACCGGCTCGATCGCGCGGCGACTGCCGAGGAAATCGAGCGCATGTGCGCGCAGCTCGAGGAAGCGCTCGCGCACGGCGCGCTCGGTCTCAGCTCGGGGCTCGCATACGGTTCGGCGTTCGCCGCGCCGACCGAGGAAGTGATGGCGCTCGCCGAGCCGCTCGCGGCCGCGGGCGCGTTGTACACGACCCATATGCGCACCGAGTTCGACGCGATTCTCGACGCGATGGACGAGGCCTACCGCGTCGGTCGTCATGCGCGTGTGCCGGTCGTGATCTCGCATCTGAAGTGCGCGGGGCCGTCGAACTGGGGGCGCAGCGTCGAGGTGCTGAAGTCGCTCGAAGGCGCGCGCGGCGGGCAGCCGGTCGGTTGCGACTGCTATCCGTACAACCGCAGCTCGTCGACGCTCGATCTGAAGCAGGTGACAGGCGACATCGACATCACGATCACGTGGTCCGAGCCGCATCCGGAAATGGCGGGCAAGCTGATCAAGGAAATCGCGGCCGAATGGGGCGTCTCGCAGCAGGAGGCGGGCAAGCGCCTGCAGCCGGCCGGCGCGGTCTATCACAACATGTCCGAAGACGACGTGCGGCGCATCCTGTCGCATCCGGCGACGATGGTCGGTTCCGACGGCCTGCCGAACGATCCGCTGCCGCATCCGCGGCTGTGGGGCGCGTTTCCGCGCGTGCTCGGCCACTATGCGCGCGATGCCGCTTTGCTGCCGCTCGAGGAAGCGGTGCGCAAGATGACGAGCCTGTCCGCGCGCCGCTTCGGACTCGCGCAACGCGGCGAAGTGCATATCGGCTATCACGCCGACCTTGTGCTGTTCGATCCGGCGAAAGTGCATGACGTGGCGACGTTCGACAAGCCCCAGCAGCCCGCTGCCGGCATCGACGCGGTGTGGGTCAACGGCGTGCTGTCGTATCGCGATGGCGCGGTGACGGGCGAGCGGGCTGGCCGGTTCGTCACGCGCGGTGCGCCGTCGAAGGGCGATGCGCAGGGCGCGTTCTGATTTTTTATCGATTGATGGCGGCACGCGCGGCAAGGGCGCCGCGCGTGCCCGACTTTTTAAGGAGTGTGACGATGAAGCGATATGGCGTGGAAGGCGGAAAGGGAACGGGCGGTCAGGTGATGCCGTTCGCGCGCGCGGTCGAGGCGGACGGCTGGCTGTTCGTGTCGGGCCAGACGCCGATGGAAAACGGCGAAGTGATCAACGGCGGCATCGTCGAGCAATCTCACAAGGCGATCCAGAACGTGTTCGCGATCCTGAAGGAAGCGGGCTATGGCGCCGAGCACGTCGTGCGTTGCGGCGTGTGGCTCGACGATCCGCGCGACTTCGCGTCGTTCAACAAGGTGTTTCGCGAGTATTTTGGCGAGAATCCGCCGGCGCGCGCGTGCGTGGTGTCGTCGATGGTGATCGACTGCAAGGTCGAGGTGGATTGCGTCGCGTATAAGAAGCCGGCGGCCTGATCGCTTTGATGGCTTTCATGTGACGAGGGCGCCGCAGGTCGTGATGGCCTGCGGCGCCCTCGTCGCGTTTACCGCTGTTTTTTGTGTTGGAGTTACTGCCGCGCGAGCCGCATGTTGTCCGGCATCGGCAGGTTGTAGTTGGTGCGGAACGGGTTGATGTCGAGCCCGCCGCGGCGCGTGTAGCGCGCATACACGGCGAGCTTCAGCGGTTTGCACATCTTCATGATGTCGACGAAGATTCGCTCGACGCATTGCTCATGAAACCCGGTGTGATTGCGGTACGAGATGATGTATCGCAAGAGGCCCGCGTGATCGATCTGCGGGCCTGCGTAGTGGATCTGCACGCTGCCCCAGTCCGGCTGACCGGTCACCGGGCAGTTCGACTTCAGCAGGTTCGAGAACAGCGTTTCCTCGACCGGCGCTTCGTCGCGCGCCGCGCTCAAAAGTGACGCGTCCGGCTGATAGACGCTCGCCTCGAGTTCGAGCCGGTCGAGCGACAGACCGGCGAATTCTTCCATTTTCAGCTTGCCGAATTCGTGCGGTGTGCTCAGATGTACCGACACGGTCGCGCCGCACGACGCGGACACGTCGCGCCTGATCGTGTCGCGCACGCTCTCGGCCGAGTCGAACGCAGTCTGCGCGAACGAGCCCAGATACAGCTTGAACGATTTCGACTCGACGATGTTCGGCGAGTCGGCCGGCACGAAGAACGTCGCGACGGCGATCTGCGGCTTGCCGCGCGCGTTCAGCCACGACAGCTCGTAGGCGTTCCAGATGTCGGTGCCGAAAAACGGCAGTCGCGCGGTAATGCCGATCGCCTCGCGCGCATGGCTGCGCGAAATCGGAAATAGCAGCGTCGGATCGTATTGTTCGGTGTAAGTCGAGGACTTGCCGAGCGGGGATTGTTCGGGTGTCATGATGCGTTCACGATGCCACTCAGCACGTGCCCGGTCGCGGTTACGACGCGGGCCGATTCGCAGTGGCCGATCTGGTCGTCGAAGAAAAAGTCGGGCTCGAACTCGCGCAGAAATGCGCTTTTGTCGAGGCCGCCGAGGAACATCGCTTCGTCGATTTCGATGTTCCATGCCATCAGGGTGCGGATCGCGCGCTCATGCGCGGGAGCCGAGCGCGCCGTCACCAGCGCCGTGCGAATGCGCATCGGCGCGGCCGCGTCCGCGAGTTTTTGCAGCCGGTGGAGTGCTTCGAGCAGCGGCTTGAGCGGACCGTCCGCGAGCGGCAGATGCTTGTTGTCGATCTCGTGACCGACGAACGCGCGCAGGCCGTCTTGCTGGAAGATGCGTTCCGCTTCGTCGGAAAACAAGACCGCATCGCCGTCGAACGCAATGCGGATTTCGTCCGGGTATTTGCTCGCCATTTTCGCCGATTCCGGCAACACGCGTGCGGCTGGGAAGCCAGCGGCGAGCGCATCGCGCACGTCGTGCTGATTCGCCGACAAAAACAGCGAAGCGTTCAGCGGCTTCAGATAACCGAACGGCGCGCGGCCGCGCGTGAACACGCCGCGCTCGATCGCGAGCCCGTGTTCGCGGCAGGAATGAAACGCGCGCAGACCGCTGATCGGATCGCTGCGCGACAGGATCACCACTTCGACGCGATGACCGCCGGCGTTCAGCGCAAGCAGCTTGCGGATCAGCGGAAACGCGACGCCCGGTTTCGCGGGCACGTTCAGACGCTCGCGCTGCAACGCTTCGTAAGCCTGCAGGTCGCCGGCCTCGTAGACACGGTTCTCTTCCTCGAAGTCGAACAGCGCGCGCGACGAGATTGCGACCACCAGTTTGTCGACGAGCGAAAGCGCCATCGTTGCGTTCCGGTTCGAAGAGATCAGGCGAGAAAGAGACGATAGACCGGATTCTTCGTCTCTTCCCAGCACGGATAGCCGAGCGTTTCGATGAAGCGCTCGAACGCCGCGTGGTCGCTCCCGGGCACCTGAATGCCGACCAGAATCGAGCTGTAGTCCGCGCCCTGGTTGCGGTAGTGGAACAGGCTGATGTTCCAGTTCGGCGCCATCGACGACAGGAATTTCATCAGCGCGCCCGGACGTTCCGGAAACTCGAAGCGAAACAGTCGTTCGTCGCGCGCGAGCGGCGAGCGGCCGCCGACCATGTAGCGGATGTGCTGCTTCGACAGTTCGTCGAAGGTCAGGTCGACGGTGGCAAAACCGTGCGCTTCGAAGGCGCCGGCGATCTGCGCCGATTCGCTGCGATTGCGGATCTGCACGCCGACGAAAATATGCGCCGAGTTCGCGTCGGCGATCCGGTAGTTGAACTCGGTGACGCTGCGCGTGCCGAGCAGCTCGCAGAAGCGCCTGAAGCTGCCGCGCTCTTCGGGGATCGTCACCGCGAAGACCGCTTCGCGCGCTTCGCCCACTTCCGCGCGTTCGGCGACGAAGCGCATGCGGTCGAAGTTCATGTTCGCGCCCGACGTGATCGCGATCAGCGTCTGGCTCTCGATGCCTTCCCGTTCGGCATACTGCTTGGCGCCGGCCACCGCGAGCGAGCCCGCCGGTTCGAGCACGCTGCGCGTGTCCTGGAACACGTCCTTGATCGCGGCGCACAGCGCATCGGTGTTCACGAGCAGCACTTCGTCGAGATATTCGCGGCACAGACGGAAGGTCTCTTCGCCGACGAGCTTCACCGCGGTGCCGTCGGAGAACAGGCCCACTTCGTTCAGCGTCACNTCGGTCTGCACGCCGATCACCTTGATCTCGGGGCGCACCGATTTCACGTATGCGGCGACACCGGCCGCGAGACCGCCGCCGCCGATCGGCACGAAGATCGCGTGAATCGGCCCTTGGTGCTGGCTGAGGATTTCCATCGCGACGGTGCCCTGGCCGGCGATCACGTACGGATCGTCGAACGGATGCACGAAAGTCAGGCCGCGCTCTTCCTGCAGCTTGACCGCGTGACCATAGGCGTCGCTATACGACTCACCGAACTGCACGATCTCGACGGTCGGCCCGCCATGCGTGCGGATCGCGTCGACCTTGAGCTGCGGCGTCGTCACCGGCACGACGATGATCGCCTTCACGCCCATGCGTGCCGCCGATAACGCTACGCCCTGCGCATGATTGCCCGCCGACGCGGTGATCACGCCGCGACTGAGCGCCTCGGCCGGAATATGCGCCATCTTGTTGTATGCGCCGCGCAGCTTGAACGAGAACACCGGCTGGTTGTCCTCGCGCTTCAGATAGACCGGGTTGCACAGCCGCGCCGACAGGTTCGGCGCGCGTTCGAGTTCGGTCTCGCGCGCCACGTCGTAGACGCGCGCGGTCAGGGTCTTTTTCAGGTAGTCGTG
>NZ_CADFGP010000027.1 GCF_902833905.1 Paraburkholderia tuberum STM678
TAGCGCGACTGGATTTCGAACGCGGCTTCATTGGCGCCGCCGTGTTTCGGTCCGCGCAGCGCGCCGATCGCGCCGGTGACCGCCGAGTACATGTCCGAGCCCGTGCCCGCGATCACGCGGCCGGTGAACGTCGACGCGTTGAACTCGTGCTCCGCGTACAGGTTCAGCGAGACGTGCATCGCATCGACCCACGCCTTCGACGGCTCGACGCCATGCAGCAGATGCAGGAAATGACCGCCGATCGAATCGTCGTCAGTTTCGACCTCGATGCGCTTGCCGTTGTGCGAGTAGTGATACCAGTACAGCAGCATCGAGCCGAGCGAGGCCATCAGCTTGTCGGCGATATCGCGCGCGCCGGGCAGGTTGTGATCGTCCTTCTCGGGCAGTACGGTGCCGAGCACCGACACGCCGGTGCGCATCACGTCCATCGGATGCGCGGCGGCCGGAATCCATTCGAGCGCGGCTTTCACGTTGGCGGGCAGGCCGCGCATCGACTTCAGCTTCGTCTTGTACGCGGTCAGTTCGGCCTGGGTCGGCAGCTTGCCGTGGACCAGCAGATAAGCGATCTCCTCGAATTCGCACGCCTCGGCGATGTCGAGAATGTCATAGCCGCGATAGTGCAAATCGTTGCCGGTCTTGCCGACCGTGCACAGCGCGGTGTTGCCCGCGGTCACGCCCGACAGCGCGACGGATTTTTTCGGTTTGAAGCCGCTTTGCGTTTCGTTGCCGCCTGTTGCGCCAGCGGCTTGCGTCGTCTCGCTCATGTTCCGCCTTCTCCTGTGTGCCGGCTCATCGCTGCCGTTTGAAAAACGCGTCGCTTATGCCACCGACTGTCCGTTGGCGCCCACTTGCGCAAAAAGCGGCGCCGCTTCTTGTGGAACAGCGCGGCCGGTGGTTTGCGCGCGGCGCAGCACCGACCAGTAATAGCGGTAGCTCGCACGGTCGTGCAGCGTATCGCCATGACGCGTCGGGCCCCAATGCGCGGACTGCGCGGCGAGCAGGATTTCGGCGGCCGTCGCGATTTCTTCGTCGCGCGGCGCGAACGCGGCGACGATCGCCTCGATCTGCGCGGGGTGGATGCTCCACATGCGCGTGTAGCCGAACTCGTTGCGGGCGCGCTGTGCGTCGTTCGCGACAACGCTCATGTCGCGCACTTCGGTGCTGACGTTGTGCGACGGCACCTTGCCGAACGCATGGCAGGCCGCCGAAATCTCGAGCTTCGCGCGCCGCACGAGCGGATGATCGAATTGGCCCGGCGAGCGCATCGCGGTATCGGGGATCGCGCCGTCGTGCGCGGAGACGAAGTCCATCAGGCCGAAGCTCAGCGCCTCGACGCCCGGCAGCGCGGCGAGTTCGAACACACGCGTAAGCGCGCCGTGGGTTTCGACCAGCAACTGCACCGGCACCGGCTGCGCGAGGCCGAGCTCGCGCCGCGTCGCCTCGATGAACGCGATCATTTCGGCGGCATCGTGAACATGGCGGATTTTCGGCAGCGTGATGTAAGCGGGTGCTCGCTTTGCGGCGCGCAGAATGAGGCGTACGTCGTCGCGCCAGTGCGCCTGAGCGAAGTCGTGGATGCGCACGCCGACGCGGCCGAAGCGGTCACGCTCGCTGCCCAGTAGCGATGCGACCAGTTCCGCGTGCTCAGCCTCGCGGCCGACCTGCGCGCCGTCTTCGCAATCGAGCGTGATATCGAACACCGGGCCGAGTTGCTGCTGTAACGCGAGCGACTTCAGCATCAGCTTTTCGCTGCCCGCGTAGTGATCGCAGGCAGGCAGCACAGCGGGCGGCGCTTCGCCCTCAAACAGCACTTCGGCGGGTGTGAGAACGCGCATCTTCGGCGTGTGGGGCGTGGTGAAAATTAAGGATGTCGGATTCGGGCGTGCTCTGCGCGAGTGCCGTCGGGCAACGGCAAAGCACGTTCGAATCAGAGGCGAATGGCGATGATCGCACGGCCATTCACACGAAAAAAACCGGAACCCGCCGCGCTGAGGCTTCGGAGTTCCGGTTCATCGGCATCAGATGCTTAGCCGAGCAGGTGCTGAACGCCGTCGCGCTCTTCCAGCAGTTCCTGCAGCGTGCCGTCCATCTTTTCGCGCGAGAACGCGTCGATTGCCAGACCTTCGACGCGCTTGTACTCGCCGTTTTCGCAGGTCACGGGCACGCCGTAGATGATGTCTTCAGGGATGCCGTACGAGCCGTCCGACGGGATGCCCATCGTGACCCACTTGCCGTTCGTGCCGAGCACCCAGTCACGCACGTGGTCGATCGCAGCGTTAGCCGCCGATGCCGCCGACGACAGGCCGCGCGCTTCGATGATCGCCGCGCCGCGCTTGCCGACGGTCGGGATGAACGTGTTGCGGTTCCATTCTTCGTCGTTGATCAGCTTGGTCAGGTCCTGACCTTCAGCCGTTGCAACGCGGAAGTCCGGGTACATGGTCGGCGAGTGGTTGCCCCACACTGCGAGCTTTTCGATCGACGCGACCGGCTTGCCCGACTTGGCGGCCAGTTGCGACAGCGCGCGGTTGTGGTCCAGACGGAGCATCGCGGTGAAGTTCTTCTTCGGCAGATCCGGCGCCGACTTCATGGCGATGTATGCGTTCGTGTTGGCCGGGTTGCCGACCACCAGAACCTTCACGTCGCGGCTGGCGACGTCGTTCAGCGCCTTGCCCTGAACCGTGAAGATTTCGGCGTTGGCCGACAGCAGATCCTTGCGCTCCATACCCTTCGAACGCGGACGCGCGCCGACCAGCAGTGCAATGTCGGCGTCCTTGAACGCGACCTTCGGGTCGTCCGTGATCACGACGCCCGACAGCAGCGGGAATGCGCAATCATCCAGTTCCATCACGACGCCTTTGACGGCGGCTTGCGCTTGCGGCAGATCGAGCAGTTGCAGGATCACCGGCTGGTCCTTGCCGAGCAGGTCGCCATTGGCGATGCGGAATAGCAGGGAGTAAGCGATTTGACCTGCGGCGCCGGTGACGGCAACGCGCTTTGCGGGCTTAGCCATTGAGAAATCTCCAGGACGATGCGTTAGACGCTAGGGAAAACGCCATTCTATATGCGCGTTCAGCGAAGCGTGATGAAACACGGCGGAATTCACTGTTCGCGTGCGGGCTCGGAATTGGCGAGACCGGGCGGCGCGTTACGGCAAGACCGCCGTGCCGGAAAGCTGTACTGCGGAGCGGGACGGGATGGCCCAGGGCTTACGCCGGGCCGGGGCCGCAACTGCACGGTGCGGGCTCCTGCAAACAGCGCGTTTCGGCAAGCGTCGGGCCAGCGGGTGCAACACGGAGACAGCGCGCGAATGCAACGGATGGCGGCGAATCGAAACCTGGACTGCGTAGGGGACGGCATGGTGCAGAGTGGCTGCCGGAGCGTCGCGGCGCTGCATCAAACAGCCGCCGCAAAATCCCGCAAACCCTTGCTCGACAAGGAGTGTAGGAGTCGAAACAGACAAAGTCAACAGTATCTTATGTCTTATATAAGACACATCTATCGCGGGGAAAACCCTAGACGTGTCCCAGCCCTTTATGATGAAATGCGCGCATGAATTCGAACCCGGCGAATCCTGTGAACCCGAATGGCCAAGGGGCCGCCGGCGAAGGCGTATCCACTGTTTCCGCTGCCGCGTCGCCTACCTTCAGCCCCTTATATCAGCAGATCAAGGGCTTGATTACGCAGAGCCTCGAAAGCGGCGAATGGAAGCCGGGCGAGATCATTCCTAGTGAAGTCGAACTGGCCGCGCGTTTCAAGGTGAGTCAGGGTACGGTGCGCAAGGCGATCGACGAACTCGCCGCCGACAACCTGCTGGTGCGCCGCCAGGGCAAGGGCACCTTCGTTGCAACGCACAACGAAGAGCGCGCGCAGTTCCGTTTCCTGAGATTGCTCGCGGACGACGGCGCCGAGCATCCGCACGTGAGCCGTCTGCTCGAATGCCGGCGGCTGCGCGCATCGGCGGAAATCGCGCGGCAGCTCGATCTGAAGCCGGCCGATCCGGTCGTGCTGATCAAGCGTTTGCTGCAGTTCGACGGCGAAGTCACCGTGCTCGACGAAATCTGGCTGCCCGGCGTCGTGTTCCGCGGGCTCACGCTCGAGCGGCTGTCGGAGTACAAGGGTCCCCTCTACGCGATGTTCGAGACGGAATTCGGTACCCGCATGATTCGCGCGACGGAAAAAATCCGCGCGGTCGCGGCGGAGCCTTCCGTGGCGGACCTGCTGCATGTGCCGGCGGGTTTTCCGTTGCTGTCGGTCGAGCGCGTGTCCTATACCTATGGGGACCGGCCGGTCGAAGTCCGGCGAGGTTGGTATGTCACAACCGGGTATTACTATCAGAACGATCTGAGCTGAATCGGGCTGAAACGAGGCGCGGCGTCCCACACGCGTGCCAATCGGAAGGCGCTTTTAATGCGCGCGCCGCAAAGGACCCAGCGTGGTTTTCGCTGCAGCGCGATATAAAAAGGCGCTAAAATTGCGGATTAGTGTGACTACATAGTAGGGGTCTAGCATGGCAGAAGCCGTAAAAAAACCGAGGCCGGAATTCCGGAACATCGGTATTGGGCAAATACTGACGGCATACCGTCTCCCGCTGGCGGGGCGCGTGTCGATTCTGCATCGCGTGAGCGGTGCCTTGTTGTTTCTCTTCCTTCCGTTCCTGCTGTTCCTCTTCGATCAGAGCCTGACTTCCGAACTGAGCTTCGAAGTATTCAAAGGCTTCCTCTCCAACATCATCGTCAAGCTGATCACGCTGGTTCTCGCGTGGGCCTTCCTGTTCCACTTCTGCGCCGGCATCCGTCACCTCGTGATGGATACGAATCATGATGCCGTGTCGAAGGAGAAGGGCAAATCGACCTCCATCGTGGTGATCGTCGTGTCGTCGCTGCTTACCATCGCATTCGCGGCAAAACTGTTCGGAGCATTCTAAAAAATGTCAGCCAATAACCGAATCGGTTCGAAGCGTCTCGTCGTCGGCGCGCATTACGGTCTGCGCGACTGGCTCGCGCAACGCGTCACCGCCTGCGTGATGGCGGTGTACACGGTGATTCTGCTCGCGTGGTTCTTCCTCGCGCGCGACTTTTCGTACGACGGCTGGGCGTCGATCTTCGCGACGCAGTGGATGAAGCTCGCCACGTTCGTCACGCTTCTCTCGCTGTTCTACCACGCGTGGGTTGGTATCCGTGACATCTGGATGGATTACGTGAAGCCCGTTGGCACGCGTCTCGTCCTCCAGGTGCTGACGATCCTCTGGCTGCTCGCATGTGCGAGCTACGCTGCGCAGATTCTCTGGAGAGTATAAAAGCATGGTTGCAATCAAGAATTCTCTGCCGCGTCGCCGCTTCGACGTCGTCATCGTCGGCGCGGGCGGCTCGGGGATGCGCGCGTCGCTGCAACTCGCGCGTGCCGGTCTGTCGGTCTGCGTGCTGTCCAAGGTGTTCCCGACGCGTTCGCACACGGTCGCGGCCCAAGGCGGCATCGGCGCTTCGCTCGGCAACATGAGCGAAGACAACTGGCACTACCACTTCTACGACACGATCAAGGGCTCCGACTGGCTCGGCGACCAGGACGCGATCGAGTTCATGTGCCGTGAAGCACCGAACGCCGTCTACGAACTCGAACACTTCGGCATGCCGTTCGACCGTAACGCGGACGGCACGATCTATCAGCGCCCGTTCGGCGGCCACACCGCGAACTACGGCGAAAAGCCGGTGCAACGCGCCTGCGCGGCGGCTGACCGTACCGGTCACGCGCTGCTGCACACGCTGTACCAGCAGAACGTTGCTGCCAAGACGCAATTCTTCGTCGAATGGATGGCGCTGGACCTGATCCGCGACGCCGACGGCGACGTGCTCGGCGTGACCGCACTGGAAATGGAAACCGGCGACGTCTACATCCTCGAAGGCAAGACCACGCTGTTCGCCACGGGCGGCGCGGGCCGGATCTTCGCGGCCTCGACCAACGCGTTCATCAACACCGGTGACGGCCTCGGCATGGCGGCCCGTTCGGGCATCGCGCTGCAGGACATGGAATTCTGGCAATTCCACCCGACCGGCGTGGCCGGCGCGGGCGTGCTGATCACCGAAGGCGTGCGCGGCGAAGGCGGTATTCTGCGTAACTCGAACGGCGAGCGTTTCATGGAACGCTACGCGCCGACGCTGAAGGACCTGGCGCCGCGCGACTTCGTCTCGCGTTCGATGGACCAGGAAATCAAGGAAGGCCGCGGCGTGGGTCCGAACAAGGATCACGTTCTGCTCGACCTGTCGCACATCGGCGCCGAGACGATCATGAAGCGTCTGCCGTCGATCCGCGAAATCGCGCTGAAGTTCGCGAACGTCGACTGTATCAAGGAGCCGATCCCGGTCGTGCCGACCATCCACTACCAGATGGGCGGTATCCCGACGAACATCAACGGCCAGGTCGTCGGTACGCCCCGCGGCCACGAAGAAGTCGTCAACGGTTTCTACGCAGTGGGCGAATGCTCGTGCGTGTCGGTGCATGGCGCAAACCGTCTCGGCACGAACTCGCTGCTCGACCTCGTGGTGTTCGGCCGCGCTGCCGGCAACCACATCGTCAAGCACGTGAAGGAACTGAAGGAACACAAGCCGCTGCCGGCCGATGCAGCCGACTTCGCGCTGTCGCGTCTGGCGAAGCTGGACAACTCGTCGTCGGGCGAGTACGCACAGTCGGTCGCGAACGACATCCGCGGCACGATGCAGAAGCACGCTGGTGTGTTCCGTACCTCGGCTCTGCTGTCCGAAGGCGTCGAGGCCATCCGTGAAGTGGCGGCACGCGTCGACAACATCCATCTGAAGGACAAGTCGAAGGTGTTCAACACGGCTCGCATCGAAGCGCTCGAAGTGGCGAACCTGATCGAAGTGGCACGCGCCACGATGGTCTCCGCCGAAGCGCGCAAGGAAAGCCGTGGCGCGCACGCGCAGAACGACTTCGAACATCGCGACGACGAAAACTGGCTGCGCCATACGTTGTGGTTCAGCGAAGGCGATCGCCTCGACTACAAGCCGGTTCACATGAAGCCGCTGACCGTCGAATCGGTTCCGCCGAAAGCGCGTACCTTCTAAGGCACAAGTCAAAGGAATTCAGAGAAATGGCCAAGCGTACATTTGAAATTTACCGCTACGATCCGGACAAGGACGCCGCTCCGCGCATGCAGACGTACGAGATCGAAATCGACTCGCACGAACGCATGCTGCTCGACGCGCTCATCAAGCTGAAGGCGCTCGACGAAACCCTGTCGTTCCGTCGCTCGTGCCGCGAAGGCGTGTGCGGTTCGGACGCAATGAACATCAACGGCAAGAACGGCCTCGCGTGCCTGACGAACCTGAACGACCTGCCGCAGAAGATCGTGCTGCGTCCGCTGCCGGGCCTGCCCGTCGTGCGCGACCTGATCTGCGACTTCACGCAGTTCTTCAACCAGTATCACTCGATCAAGCCGTACCTGATCAACGATACGCCGCCGCCGGAAAAGGAACGTCTGCAGTCGCCGGAAGAACGCGACGAGCTCGACGGCCTGTACGAATGCATTCTGTGCGCGAGCTGCTCGACGTCGTGCCCGAGCTTCTGGTGGAACCCGGACAAGTTCGTCGGCCCGGCTGGTCTGCTGCAAGCCTACCGCTTCATCGCGGATAGCCGCGACGAGGCAACCGGCGAGCGCCTCGACAACCTGGAAGATCCGTACCGTCTGTTCCGTTGCCACACCATCATGAACTGCGTCGACGTTTGTCCGAAGGGCCTGAACCCGACCAAGGCAATCGGCAAGATCAAGGAATTGATGGTTCGCCGCGCTGTCTAGTATCAATGAGCTCCGCGCTCCCTGGCGCGCGCTGTCCCCGAGAGGGCGGTCAGTGCGCCCGGGCGCGGCGCGGGGTGTACCGACATGACCGAAACATCGCATCAGTCCGACCCCCTCCGCCGCGCGCGTCTTCGCTGGCGCGCACGGCGGGGCCTGCTGGAAAACGACCTGATTTTCGAGCGTTTTTTCAGCCGATATGAGCATGACCTCAGCGATGCCGACGTGGGCGCACTCACGCGCCTGCTCGAGCTGAGCGATAACGACCTGATGGACTTGCTGCTCGCGCGCAAGGAACCTGAAGGCGATCTGGCCGACCCGGACGTGGTCCGGGTTCTGGAGTTGCTGCGCAACGCTTGAGCGCCGCCAGTCCGTTGTTCCAGGCGTGCAATTATCGAAACCCTGTATCCATACTTCGATTGAGGATGTGCTATGACCCCGTCAGATGTTAAAGCCACGCTATCGTTCAGCGACAATTCGCCGAGCGTCGAAATGCCGATTTACAAGGGCACGATTGGCCCGGATGTGATCGACATTCGCAAACTGTACGGCCAGACCGGCAAATTCACGTACGACCCGGGCTTCATGTCGACGGCGGCGTGCAATTCGGCGATTACCTACATCGACGGCGACAAGGGCGAACTGCTCTACCGCGGCTACCCGATCGACAACCTCGCGCAAAACGCCGATTTCCTCGAAACCTGCTACCTGCTGCTGAACGGCGAGCTGCCGAACCAGAAGCAGAAGGTCGAATTCGTCGGCACCGTCACGAAGCACACGATGGTGCACGAGCAGATGCAGTTCTTCTTCCGCGGCTTCCGCCGCGACGCGCACCCGATGGCAATTCTGGTCGCCGCGGTCGGCGCGCTGTCCGCGTTCTATCACGACTCGCTCGACATCAATAACCCGCATCACCGCGAAGTGTCGGCGATCCGTATGATCGCGAAGCTGCCCACGCTGGTCGCGATGGCGTACAAGTACAGCATCGGCCAGCCGTTCGTGTATCCGAAGAACGACCTGTCGTACAGCGCGAACTTCATGCGCATGATGTTCTCGAACCCGTGCGAAGAGTACGAGGTCAACGACGTGCTGGTGCGCGCGCTCGACCGTATCCTGATCCTGCACGCTGACCACGAGCAGAACGCGTCGACGTCGACCGTGCGGCTCGCCGGTTCGTCGGGCGCGAATCCGTTCGCGTGTATCGCGGCGGGTATCGCGTGTCTGTGGGGCCCGGCGCACGGCGGCGCGAACGAAGCCGCGCTGACCATGCTGGAAGAAATCGGCTCGGTCGACAACATTTCTGAGTTCATCAAGCAGGTGAAGGACAAGAACTCGGGCGTGAAGCTGATGGGCTTCGGCCACCGCGTGTACAAGAACTACGACCCGCGCGCGAAGCTGATGCGCGAGACCTGCTACGAAGTGCTCGAAGAGCTGGGCCTGCACGACGATCCGCTGTTCAAGCTCGCGATGGAACTCGAAAAGATCGCGCTCGAAGACGAATACTTCGTGTCGCGCAAGCTGTACCCGAACGTCGACTTCTACTCGGGCATCGTGCAGCGCGCGCTGGGCATTCCGACGTCGATGTTCACGTGTATCTTCGCGATGGCACGCACGGTCGGCTGGATCGCGCAGTGGAACGAAATGATCGCCGATCCCGAGCAGAAGATTGGCCGTCCGCGTCAGCTGTTCATCGGCGAGACGCTGCGTGAAGCGAAGCCGATCGCACAGCGCTGATCGCTGATCGACCTCAATACGCGCGCTTCGCAGCGGCATTCGTGCCGTGCAAAAGCGCGAAATTGGAGTGAATAAAACGCCTCGACGGGTTTACCGTTGGGGCGTTTTCCGTTTCGGCGGCAGCTAGGCGTCGCTGGGGCCAACGCTTGCCGGGTAACGACGATACAGGTATTGCCACTACCAGCCAACTCCATGTTTTTTATCGGTTTTTTCGTCGGCTGAGCAGCCCATCGCGGTGTGCAGCGTGGCATAATCAATCGACACAGTCAGCCCGCAGTCATTACTCCCCGCATACCATGGCACAGACCCTCTACGACAAATTGTGGAACACGCACGTGGTCCACACGGAAGACGACGGCACCACGATTCTCTACATCGACCGTCACCTGCTGCATGAAGTGACCAGCCCGCAGGCGTTCGAAGGCCTGAAAATCGCCCAGCGTCCGGTGTGGCGCATCAGCGCGAACCTGGCCGTGTCCGACCACAACGTGCCGACCACGGACCGCAGCCACGGCATCGCCGATCCGGTGTCGAAGCTGCAGGTCGACACGCTCGACGCCAACTGCGACGCCTTCGGCATCACACAGTTCAAGATGAACGACCTGCGTCAGGGCATCGTTCACATCATCGGGCCGGAACAGGGCGCCACGCTGCCGGGTATGACAATCGTCTGCGGCGACTCGCACACGTCCACGCACGGCGCGTTCGGCGCGCTCGCGCACGGCATCGGCACGTCGGAAGTCGAGCACGTGCTGGCCACGCAAACGCTGCTGCAGAAGAAGAGCAAGAACATGCTCGTGAAGGTCGAGGGCCAATTGCCGCGCGGCTGTACCGCGAAGGACATCGTGCTCGCGATCATCGGCAAGATCGGCACCGCGGGCGGCACCGGCTACGCGATCGAATTCGGCGGCTCGACGATCCGTTCGCTGACAATGGAAGGCCGCATGACGGTCTGCAACATGGCGATCGAAGCGGGCGCGCGCGCCGGCATGGTCGCCGTCGACGACACCACGGTCGAATACCTGAAAGGCCGTCCGTTCTCGCCGCAGGGCGTCGAGTGGGATCACGCGGTCGAGTACTGGAAGCAGTTCAAGTCGGACGACGGAGCGCATTTCGATCGCGTGGTCGAGTTGAACGCCGCCGAAATCGTGCCGCAGGTCACCTGGGGCACGTCGCCGGAAATGGTCACGCCGATCGACGGCCGCGTGCCGGATCCGGAGCGCGAAAAGGACCCGGTCAAGCGCGACGCGATGGAGCGCGCGCTCAAGTACATGGCGCTCGAGCCGAACGCGCCGATCGAGTCGATCAAGCCGGATAAAATCTTCATCGGGTCGTGCACCAACGCGCGCATCGAAGACATTCGCGCCGCGGCTTACGTCGTGAAGAAGCTCGGCCGTCGCGTCGCGCCGAACATCCGTCTGGCGATGGTCGTGCCGGGTTCGGGTCTCGTGAAGGCGCAGGCGGAGCGTGAAGGCCTCGACAAGGTCTTTACCGAGGCCGGTTTCGAATGGCGCGAGCCGGGCTGCTCGATGTGTCTGGCAATGAACGCCGACCGGCTCGAGCCGGGCGAGCGTTGCGCGTCCACGTCGAACCGCAATTTCGAAGGTCGTCAGGGCGCTGGTGGCCGCACGCACCTGGTGAGCCCCGCAATGGCCGCGGCTGCGGCCATCGAAGGGCATTTCGTCGACATTCGCAAGCTCGGATAAATCGCATGATCAAGAACATGAATCGCATCACTCTATTGCGCCGCTTCGCACTCGGCACGTTCGCCGGGCTCCTGCTCGGTCTTGCCGGCTGCAACACGGTGCACGGATTCGGCCAGGACATGTCGCACCTCGGCAATTCGATCAGCAATCACGCTGAGAAATAAGCGGTTTTTGATTTTTGCCGGCGATACGGCGCGGGGGTTCCAGCCGCCAGTCGCATCGCCCGGTCCTGAACAGGCGCAAGCGTCATGGATAAATTCATCGTACACACCGGCGTCGTGGCGCCGCTCGATCGCGAGAACGTCGACACGGACGCGATCATTCCGAAGCAGTTCCTGAAGTCGATCAAGCGCACGGGTTTCGGTCCGAATGCGTTCGACGAATGGCGCTACCTCGACCACGGCGAACCGGGTCAAGACAACTCGAAGCGTCCGCTGAACCCGGATTTCGTGCTGAACCAGCCGCGCTACCAGGGCGCCTCGGTGCTGCTCGCGCGCAAGAATTTTGGCTGCGGCAGCTCGCGCGAACACGCGCCCTGGGCGTTGCAGCAATACGGCTTTCGCGCGCTGATCGCGCCGAGCTTCGCGGACATCTTCTACAACAACTGCTTCAAGAACGGCGTGCTGCCGATCGTGCTGACCGAACAGCAGGTCGATCATCTGTTCAACGAGACGTATGCGTTCAACGGCTTCGAGCTGACGATCGACCTCGAAGCGCAAGTCGTGCGCACGGCCGACGGCGGCACCGAATATCCGTTCGAAGTCGCTGCGTTCCGCAAGTATTGTCTGCTGAACGGTTTCGACGACATCGGCCTCACGCTGCGTCACGCGGACAAGATCCGCCAATTCGAAGCGGAGCGTCTCGCGAAGCAACCGTGGCTGAACCATCGCCTCGTCCGCTAAGCAAAACCGTGAGGGCGTTAGGGGCGTGAAGTCCGCGCGCCAATGTCGGTTTGCGCCAGAAAGATCCGAAAAAATCATCAAGGAATTCGCATGAAGATCGCAGTGTTGCCGGGCGACGGCATCGGTCCCGAAATCGTCAAGGAGGCCGTCAAGGTCCTGAACGTGCTCGGCGAGAAGTTCGAACTCGAAGAAGCGCCGGTCGGCGGCGCAGGCTACGAAGCGAAGGGCCACCCGCTGCCGGACTCGACGCTCGCGCTCGCGAAGGAAGCCGACGCGATCCTGTTCGGCGCGGTCGGCGACTGGAAGTACGACAAGCTCGAACGCGCGCTGCGCCCTGAGCAGGCGATTCTCGGTCTGCGCAAGCACCTGGAACTTTTCGCGAACTTCCGTCCGGCGATCTGCTACCCGCAACTGACGGGCGCGTCGTCGCTGAAGGAAGAGATCGTTTCGGGTCTCGACATCCTGATCGTGCGCGAACTGAACGGCGACATCTACTTCGGCGCGCCGCGCGGCGTGCGTACGTCGCCGGACGGCCTGTTCGCCGGCGCAAAGGAAGGCTTCGACACGATGCGCTATTCGGAACCCGAAGTGCGCCGCATCGCGCACGTCGCATTCCAGGCGGCGCAAAAGCGCGGCAAGAAGCTCACCTCGGTCGATAAAGCCAACGTGCTCGAAACGTCGCAGTTCTGGAAGGACGTGATGATCGACGTGTCGAAGGAATACGCGGACGTCGAACTGTCGCACATGTACGTCGACAACGCCGCGATGCAGCTCGTGAAGGCGCCGAAGTCGTTCGACGTGATCGTGACCGGCAACATGTTCGGCGACATCCTGTCCGACGAGGCGGCCATGCTGACCGGCTCGATCGGCATGCTGCCGTCGGCATCGCTCGACAAGAACAACAAGGGCTTGTACGAGCCGTCGCATGGCTCCGCGCCGGATATCGCCGGCAAGGGCGTGGCCAATCCGCTCGCCACGATCCTGTCGGCCGCGATGATGCTGCGCTATTCGCTGAACAAGGCGGAGCAGGCCGATCGCATCGAAACCGCGGTGAAGAAGGTGCTCGAACAGGGCTATCGCACCGGCGACATTCTCACGCCGGGTTGCAAGCAGATCGGCACCGCCGCGATGGGCGATGCCGTCGTGGCCGCGCTGTAAAACGCGTGTACCGCATGCGCTCGCAGAGCGAGGGCATGCGGTGGTCAGGTCAACGATACTGGCCTTTTAAAAACGCGAATCGGGCCTTGAAACAGGCCGATTTGCGCGTCATACGGCGAAGAACGCCGCCGGTTTTCCGTTTTCGTGTATATTGTTTTGATGGCTCAGATCTCCCAAATCTCCTCGATTTCCAAAATGCACGGCACAACGGCCCGTGCGATCGAGTTCGCCATTACCGTCAAAACCATTACCCCGAAAACGATCACGAAGCGCTGATCGTCCGTCGTGCCCGCCCATCTTCCCCGCGCGGTCACTGCGGGCAAAGACGCGGGGAAGTTTCCATTCGAAGGGTATGAAGTCATGAACGTAGGTCTCGTAGGTTGGCGCGGCATGGTCGGCAGCGTCCTGATGCAACGTATGCAGCAGGAAGGCGATTTCGACTTGATCGAACCGGTGTTTTTCAGCACCAGCAACGCGGGCGGCAACGCGCCTTCGTTCGCCAAAAACGAGACCAGGCTCAAAGATGCGACAAGCATCGACGACCTGAAGAAGTGCGACGCGATCATTTCCTGCCAGGGCGGTGACTACACGAACGAAGTGTTCCCGAAGCTGCGCGCGGCGGGCTGGAACGGCTACTGGATCGACGCGGCATCGTCGCTGCGCATGAAGGACGACGCGGTCATCATTCTCGACCCGGTCAACCTCGACGTGATCAAGAACGCGCTCGTCAAAGGCCAGAAGAATTTCATCGGCGGTAACTGCACGGTCAGCCTGATGCTGATGGCATTGGGCGGCCTGTTCCGCGAAAACCTCGTCGACTGGATGACGGCCATGACTTATCAGGCCGCATCCGGCGCGGGCGCGCAGAACATGCGCGAATTGCTGTCGCAAATGGGCACGCTGCACGGCGCGGTGAAGAACGAACTGGCAGACCCGGCTTCGGCGATTCTCGACATCGACCGCCGCGTGCTCGAAGCGATGAACAGCGACAGCATGCCGACCGGCCACTTCGGCGTGCCGCTCGCGGGCTCGCTGATTCCGTGGATCGACAAGGATCTCGGCAACGGCATGTCGAAGGAAGAGTGGAAGGGCGGCGCGGAAACCAACAAGATCCTCGGCAAGCCGGCCATGGGCACGCCGGGTTCGATTCCCGTCGATGGTCTGTGCGTGCGGATCGGCGCAATGCGCTGCCATTCGCAAGCGCTCACGATCAAGCTGAACAAGGACGTGCCGCTCGACGAAGTGAACAGCATCCTCGCGTCGGGCAACGACTGGGTCAAGGTTGTGCCGAACGAACGCGAAGCGTCGATGCGCGATCTGTCCCCGGCGGTTGTCACCGGTACGCTGACGGTGCCGGTCGGCCGCGTGCGCAAGCTCGCGATGGGCGGCGAGTATCTGTCGGCCTTCACGGTCGGCGATCAGCTGCTGTGGGGCGCGGCTGAACCGCTGCGTCGTATGCTTCGCATTGTGCTCGACAAGTAAAGTAAACTACGCGCTCACGACGCGTAGACAACTCAAGAAGCGTCGCGCTTGCGCGGCGCTTTTTCATTGTGTGCTCCGATCATCTTGTCTCTTTCCACTCGCAAAAAAGGCTGCGCGCTGACGCGCCCAGGAGTCCCGATGAACTTTCGACGCTCCGCTCTTCGGGCTATGTCCATTCGTCACGAGAAGGTGCGATTCAGCAGCCGTCCGGCGGCGATGGCCGCTTGTGCCACTTTCGCCCTTGCGCTGCTCGGCGGTGGCGCGGGCAATGCGCTTGCCGCGCCGGCTAGTGCCACGAGCGCGCCGGATGCCGCTTCCGCTGTCAGTTCCACTACCGCTGTCGTTGCTGTCGCTGCGGGCTCTCAGTACACCGTACACGCAGGGCAGTCGCTGAACGATGTCGCGATCGCTATTACGCAGTCGCATGACCGGGCGGTACTCGCACGCGCTACGCACGCATTGTTCGACACGAATCCGGCCGCGTTCATGAATCACGATCCGAGCCGGATGCGTGTAGGAGCAGTGTTGATCGTGCCGGCGCTCGATGCGTCGGGGGCCTTGGCGGTTTCGTCGACTGGGGCCGCGGCAGGGGCGTCGGAGTCCACGGCGGCTGCGCCCGATTCCGCGCCGACTGCCGCGCCGGCCGCGCCGGCCGCGGCGGCTGCCGCCAGCACGGCGAGTGCAGTCGCGCAGGTCAACGCCGCCGCCGCGAGTGCGGCCAGCGCGGCGGCTCAAGCGACGACGCCAGCCGCATCCACGGTTTCCGGCGCGGCCAGTGCGGCGGTATCGACCGGCGTGGCGGCGGGCGGTGCGGTTTCGTCCGCGCCAGTGGCCGGTTCGGCGCCGGTGGCGACGAGTGGCACGCGGGAATGGGCCGGATCGATTCAACCGGCGGCGAGCGCGCCCGCCGGACAAGCGCCGTCGGCAGCGACCGCGCAGGCGGCTTCGCAGCCGCATCCGCAGGTGTCGAGTCTGCAGCAATTGCTGGCGCTGAAAAACCGCGTGCTGATGGAGTTGCAGAAGCACGGTATCGGCGGGGCGCCCGTCGCTTCAGGCCCAACGCCGACGAGCGCTGCGCAGCCGGCACCGGCAGGTTCCGCGGCGACCGTGGCCGTGGCGCCGGAGCACGCGAATGTGACGACGTCGCCGTCGAATGAGGGCGGCATCTCTCAGCGCGATTTGAGCATCGCGGCGGCCGTAGGCGCGGCACTGATCGTTCTGCTCGCTGCTCTGCGCATGGGTCGCCGCAAGCACGATAAAGAGGCCGCGGCACGGGCTGCCCAGGCAACTGATGCGGAAATGGCGAGATCCGCGCGTGAGGCCGATTCGCGCAATGGCAGCGCGGCGGCGGGGCAGGCCGCGGTCACGGAAGGATCGGACGCGCAAGATCAAGAGGTTGCACGGCAGGCCGCAGCAGCAGAGCATGCGGCTGCGGAACGTGCGGCTGCGGAACGTGCGGCTGCGGAACGTGCAGCAGCCGAGCAAGCCACAGCAGAAAGCGCGGCAGCCGAACGTGCAGCAGCCGAGCAAGCCGCAGCGGAAAGTGCAGCAGCCGAACAGACGGCAGCGGAGCGAGCCGCAGCAGAGCGAGCAGCGGCCGGAGAACACGCCGCGGCGGAACGCGCAGCAGCCGAACAAGCAGCAGCCGAACAAGCAGCAGCCGAACAAGCAGCAGCCGAACAAGCAGCAGCCGAACAAGCAGCAGCCGAACAAGCAGCAGTACGCGTCGCCGCCGAACATGCGGAAGCGGAACGCATCGCAGCAGAACGCAGCGCATCCGAGCGCGCCGCAGAAGAACAGGCGGCACAGCAAGCAGGCACGCCCGAACCTACTGCACCGACGGCGCCACTCGCCAGCATCCCGCTACCCAGCCAAAGCGAACTGTCCAGCGAACCACCGGCTGTCGCACCCGCCCATGACGAGACGTTGCGCTCCGCCGCGACGGCCGCCAATCTCGCCGCCGCGGCAGAACTCGGCGCCGACGCGCTGCCGCTGGGACCGCTCGAACCGGTTGGCGCCGCGACGCAGGACGAGAACGCGCATCGCCTGCAATGGGACGAGGAACCCACAGAAAGTCCGACCGCAGAGAAAACGACAGGCACGACGACAACCCCGAGCCCAAGCGCCGCGGAACCGCCCTCGACAGCGTCGCACACCGCGACGGCCGAACCGCAGTCCCCCTTGAACGTTCCACCCCCGGTGATCGATTTCACGCAACATCAGATCGAACCGCGCGCCACTACGTCGTTCGGTCAGCCGTTCAGCGACATCCCCGTGCCGACGGAACGCGCGCCGTCCGCGCCGACCGAGTTCCCGCGCGAGGCCGTCGACGCGTTCGGCAGCCTCAACATGCCGCTGCCACCGCGCATCGACGTGCCCACCGTCGGCGAAGCGGAGCTTTCCACGTCGCTTTCGACGCAACCGGTCGCATCGCCCGGCACGACCGCGCAGCAGGCCTTCGGCGTCCATGGCGCGGACGACGACGCCCCGCACATCGCCGACCAGATCGCCGCCGGCACAGCCGGCCACGGCGCCGTCGCGGGCCTCGGCGCGGCCGGCTTCGGCGCGCTGAAGCTCGACTTCGACCTCGAGTTGCCGCCGAGCCCGGCTCAGCCATTGCCGGCCTTCACACCGGCCGATCTCGGCCGCATCGCGCGCAACAAGCTGGAGTTGGCCTCCGAGTACATCGAGCTCGGCGATCTGGCGGGCGCCCGCGCGCTCATCAACGAAGTGATCGAAGCAAACGATCCGGCCACGCGCACCGAAGCCCGCGCGTTGCTTTCGACTCTCGCACCGCTGTCGTGAAGCGCATCGCATTAGGCGTGCAATACGACGGCGCCGCGTTCACTGGATGGCAGTCGCAGCCGCACGGCAACACGGTACAGGACGAGCTCGAACGGGCGCTGCGCGAATTCATGCGCACGCCCGTGCAGACGGTGGTCGCCGGCCGCACCGACCGCGGTGTGCATGGCTTGGGTCAGGTCGTGCATTTCGACACCGACCTCGATCGTCTCGAGATCTCCTGGGTGCGCGGCCCGAATGCGTTTCTGCCGAAGACGATCGGCGTGCAATGGGCCAAGCCGATGCCCGACGATTTTCACGCGCGGTTTTCGGCATTCGAGCGGACCTATTACTACGTGCTGTACGTAAGTCCGGTTCGCTCGCCGATGTTCACGACGCGCGCCGGCTGGGTGCACACGCCACTCGACGTCGACGCGATGCGCTCGGCCGCCGAGCACCTGATCGGCGAGCATGACTTTTCGGCGTTTCGTTCGTCGCAATGCCAGTCGAAGACGCCGTTCAAGCACCTGTACCAGATCGACGTCAAACGACAGGGTAACTTCGTGCATTTCCGCTTCCGCGCGAACGCGTTCCTGCATCACATGGTGCGCAACGTGATGGGCTGTCTGATCGAAATCGGCAGCGGCCGCCGCCCGGCCGCGTGGATGGCCGACGTGCTCGCGAGCCGTAGCCGCGATTGCGCGGCGCCGACCTTCATGCCCGACGGCTTGTACCTCGCGCAAGTGGGCTATCCTGAGCAATTCGGCGTGCCCGACCCGGCGACGGGCAGCGTGCCGTGGAGCAGCGTATGGACCGAACAACCGGAAACATGAAAGCAGCAGAGAACCCCGCCATTCAGACCGACGCCACCGCCTTGCAAGGCGTGCCACATCGCACGCGCATCAAGCTGTGCGGACTGTCGAAACCCGTCGACATTGCACACGCGATCGACCTCGGCGCCGACGCGATCGGCCTCGTGTTCTATCCGCCGAGCCCGCGCTCGGTGAGCGTCGCGCAAGCGGTCGAACTCGTGCACGAGGTGCCGCCGTTCGTGTCGGTCGTCGGTCTGTTCGTCAACGCGACGCCGGAATGGGTTCACGAAGTCGCGAGCAACGTGAACCTGACGCTGTTGCAGTTCCACGGCGACGAGACGCCTGAGCAGTGCGAGGCGCTCGCCGGCGTTGCGGGTTTGCCTTGGTTGCGCGCGTTGCGAGTTGCGGCGGATACTCGAGCGGCCGATTTGGTAAAATCGGCATTCAACTATTCAGCAGCCAGTGGTCTTCTGTTCGACACCCATGTCGAAGGCTACGGCGGCGGTGGGAAGGTTTTCGATTGGTCACTTATTCCAGCAGAGCTCGCGCGTCGGGCCGTTTTGAGTGGTGGGTTGAACGCGCAAAACGTCAGTGATGCGATCCATCGCGTGCGCCCGTACGCAGTCGATGTCTCGAGCGGCATCGAAGTAGCGGGCGCCCGGGGCGTGAAGGATCACGCCCGGATGGCGGCGTTCGTACGCGCGGTGCGCGCTGCGGACGCTGAATGATTCAGGCTCGCGGGCGCTTTCCGATGAAAGCCGCGAGCCATCCTGAGAAAAGTGATCACCATGTACAACTTGCCTGACGAAAGAGGCCACTTCGGCCAATTTGGTGGTGTGTTCGTCGCCGAAACGCTGTTTTCCGCACTCAACGAGTTGCGTGAAGCGTACGAGAAATATCAGAAAGACCCCGAGTTCGTCGCCGAATACGAGCGCGAATTGAAGTATTTCGTGGGTCGGCCGTCCCCGATTTATCACGCCCAGCGCTGGAGCGAATTGCTCGGCGGCGCGCAGCTTTATCTGAAGCGTGAAGACCTGAATCACACCGGCGCGCACAAGATCAACAACGTGATCGGCCAGGCGCTGCTCGCCAAGCGCATGGGCAAGCCGCGCGTGATCGCGGAAACCGGCGCCGGTCAGCACGGCGTGGCCACGGCGACAATCTGCGCGCGCTTCGGTATGGAGTGCGTGGTCTACATGGGCGCCGAGGACGTGCGCCGCCAGGCCGCGAACGTTTATCGCATGAAACTGCTCGGTGCGACGGTCGTGCCGGTCGAATCGGGGTCGCGCACGCTGAAGGACGCGCTGAACGAAGCGATGCGCGACTGGGTCACCAACGTCGAAAACACGTTCTACATCATCGGCACGGTTGCGGGTCCGCATCCGTACCCGATGATGGTGCGCGACTTCCAGCGAGTGATCGGCGACGAATGCCGCGTGCAGATGCCAGAACTCGCTGGCCGCCAGCCGGACGCCGTCATCGCGTGTGTTGGCGGCGGTTCCAATGCGATGGGGATCTTTTACCCGTATATCGACGATAGTTCCGTGCAGTTGATCGGCGTCGAAGCGGCCGGCGACGGCCTCGAAACGGGTCGTCACGCGGCATCGCTAATCGGCGGTAGTCCCGGCGTGTTGCACGGTAACCGCACGTATCTGCTGCAAGACGAAGACGGCCAGATCATCGAGACGCATTCGGTGTCGGCAGGCCTCGACTACCCGGGTGTCGGCCCCGAGCACGCGTGGCTAAAAGAGAGCAATCGCGCTCAATACGTAGGCATCACCGACGAAGAAGCCCTGAAGGCGTTCCACGATTGCTGCCGCATCGAGGGCATTATTCCTGCGCTGGAGTCGAGCCACGCGCTCGCTTACGCTACGAAACTCGCGCCGACCTTGTCGAAAGACAAGATTCTGCTGGTCAACCTGTCGGGCCGCGGCGACAAGGACATGCACACGGTCGCTGAGCGATCGGGTATCCAGTTCTGAGCCGCGACGATGCGCGACGAGTTCGACGAGCCGCAGCCGGCGATTGAATCCACGAATCCGGCCGCCGAAGTCCCGGCGGCCGCGGCATCCGCACCGCTGCTGGCGCAGGTGCCTGCGGGCATTCAGCTATTGAACCGCGATTTTCTAACCGATGTAGCGAACATTCCCGATGAGTCGATCGACCTGATCGTCTGTGATCCGCCTTATGGGTTGGGGAAGGACTATGGCAACGACTCGGACATGCGCACGGGCGAGGAATTTGTCGTCTGGACGCGCGGCTGGCTCGAGCTCGCTGTACCGAAGCTCAAGCCAACAGGGTCGCTCTATATCTTCTGCACCTGGCAATACGCGCCGGAAATCTTCAGTTTCCTGAAGACGAAACTCACGATGGTCAACGAAATCATCTGGGACCGGCGCGTGCCGAGTATGGGCGGCACCACGCGCCGCTTCACGTCAGTGCATGACAACATCGGTTTTTTCGCCGTGTCGAAGGACTACTTCTTCGATCTCGATCCCGTCCGCATCCCGTACGATGCAGTCACGAAGAAGGCGCGTTCGCGAAAGTTGTTTGAAGGAAGCAAGTGGTTGGAGCTTGGCTATAATCCGAAGGATGTCTGGTCGGTATCGCGTCTGCATCGGCAGCATGCCGAGCGCGTTGCGCACCCAACCCAGAAACCTCTGGAAATCGTCGAGCGGATGGTACTGTCCTGCTGCCCGAAGGGCGGCCGCGTGCTCGACCCATTCATGGGCAGCGGCACCACCGCAGTCGCTTGCGTCCGTCATCAGCGCGAATTCGTCGGCTATGAGATCAACGAGAGCTATTGTGCGATAGCGCGCGAGCGCGTCAGCGCCGCCGCTACGCCTGCTGCGCCCCGTCGGACCCGAGCCAGGCCAAAAGTGCAGCCGCCGACCGAAGTGCAGTGAAAAGCGCGAGATGCACCTCTAAGTTCGCTGAAAAGCGTGCGGCAATGGGCGCGCAATAGCCCTAATTCGAGAGTACTTCCATGTCCCGTATCAAGAACACGTTTGCCGCGCTGTCCGCCCATGGTAAGAAAGGCTTGATCCCGTTCATGACCGCTGGCGACCCGGACCCGGCTCGCACGGTCGAGTTCATGCACGCCCTCGCCGCCGGTGGCGCGGATGTAATCGAACTAGGCGTGCCGTTTTCCGACCCAATGGCAGACGGTCCTGTCATTCAGCAGTCGTCTGAACGCGCGCTCGCGAAGGGCGTGTCGCTACGCCATGTGCTGGCCGACGTCAAACGCTTCCGCGAAGCCGACGACAAAACCCCGGTCGTGCTGATGGGCTATGCGAATCCGATCGAGCGAATGGGCGCCGAGGCCTTCGCGAAAGCCGCGAAGGAAGCCGGTGTCGATGGCGTGCTGGTGGTCGACTATCCGCCTGAAGAGTGCACAAACTTCGCGGAACAGATGCAATCTGCCGGGATCGATCCGATCTTTTTGCTCGCGCCGACTTCAACCGACGAACGTATCGCCGAAGTCGGCCGCATCGCCAGCGGTTACGTCTACTATGTGTCGCTGAAAGGGGTCACCGGCGCCGCAAATCTGGACGTTTCCAGCATCGCGAGTAAAATCCCGGCCATCAAGTCGCGCGTCCCCCTGCCGGTGGGCGTCGGTTTCGGCATTCGCGACGCGCAAACGGCGCGTGCGGTGGGCGAGGTGGCCGATGCCGTCGTGATCGGCAGCCGTATCGTTCAATTGCTCGAACAGGCAGCGCCCGATGCCGCTGCCGAGACGCTCACGCGTTTCGTTGCCGAGGTGCGCGAGGCGCTCGATAGCGTTGCGACTGCCCGATAACAGTTATTTTTTGTCGCGGTAACGTGAGCGGCGGGCTCGTCCCGCCGTTCGCGCGACTGCTGACCCGGAAGGATTCCCTATGAGCTGGCTCGATAAGCTGCTGCCGCCGAAAATCAAACAAACCGACCCGAAAAACCGCAAGGGAATTCCGGAAGGCCTGTGGATCAAGTGCCCGTCGTGCGAAGCCGTGCTGTATCGCAACGACGTCGAGGCCAATCTGCATGTTTGCCCCAAGTGCGACCATCACATGCGCATCGGCGCACGTGAGCGGCTCGACAGCCTGCTCGATCCGGAAGGCCGCTACGAAATCGGCCAGGAAATCGTTCCGGTCGACGCGCTGAAGTTCAAAGATAGCCGCAAGTACCCTGAGCGCATTAAAGAGGCGATGGACGAAACCGACGAGACCGACGCAATGGTCGTGATGGGCGGCGCGATTCACACGCTGCCGGTCGTCGTGGCGAACTTCGAGTTCTCGTTTATGGGCGGCTCGATGGGTTCGGTGGTCGGCGAGCGTTTCGCGCGCGGCGCGCAGAACGCGCTCGAACAGAAAGTGCCGTTCATCTGCTTCACCGCTTCGGGCGGCGCGCGGATGCAGGAAAGCTTGCTGTCGTTGATGCAGATGGCAAAGACCACCGCGATGCTCACGAAGCTGGCGGAAGCCAGGCTGCCATTCATCTCGGTGCTGACCGACCCGACGATGGGCGGCGTGTCCGCGAGTTTCGCATTCCTCGGCGACGTCGTGATCGCCGAACCGAAGGCGCTGATCGGCTTTGCTGGTCCGCGCGTGATCGAACAGACCGTGCGCGAGAAACTGCCGGAAGGCTTCCAACGCGCCGAGTTTCTGCTGCAAAAGGGCGCGATCGACATGATTGTCGATCGTCGCAAGCTGCGCGAAGAGATCGCGCAATTGCTGGCGCTGTTGAGCCATCAGCCGGCGGACGCGGTCGCGTAAAAGCCGGGCAGCACCGCATTTGCCGCTCTTTCGCCGCGCTGTCGAAGACGCGGTGGAGCCAGAGAAGCAATCAAAAAATAGCGCGCCGCGTGAGCAATCAAGCGGCGCGCTGTCATTTCCAGGATAATTACCGTCGCCTGCGATGCGGCAGCGGTCGAAGCCGAAGCTGGCGCGGCTCAAGGCGCGGGTTTGTGCGCATAAACCGCGCAACGGCCTACGCCCATGACCGGCGACCCGCGACCCTCGACCGCAACCGCCTGACCAGCACCCTTCGCAGCACTGCAGAACCGAACTACCGCGACTCACTCAAGATTCACCCGATGACGACATTCCCCACTCTCGACGCGTGGCTCACGCACCTTGAATCCGCGCATCCGGTCGGCATCGACATGGGTTTGGGCCGCATCTCCCAGGTACGCGATGCGATGCAGCTATCGTTTGCGTGCCCGATCATCACGGTGGGCGGCACGAACGGCAAAGGCTCGACCTGCGCGATTCTCGAAGCGATCCTGCTGCGCGCGGGCTATACGGTCGGCTGCCACACGTCGCCGCATCTGCTGTCGTTCAACGAGCGCGCGCGCATCAACGGGGCAATGGCAAGCGACGCAGATCTGCTGCCGCACTTCGAAGCCGTCGAGGCCGCGCGCCAGAGCCTCGCCAAACCGGTCACGCTGACCTACTTCGAATTCACGACGCTAGCGATCATGAGCCTGTTCGCGTCGCGCGGCCTCGACGCGGTGATTTTCGAAGTTGGCCTCGGTGGCCGTCTCGACGCGGTCAATATCCTCGATACCGACTGCGCGATCATCACGAGCATCGATATTGACCACACCGACTATCTCGGCGACACGCGCGAAAAAATCGCGTTCGAAAAAGCCGGTATCTTCCGTCCCGGCAAGCCCGCGATTTGCGCGGACCCGGTGCCGCCGCAATCGTTGATCGATCACGCGGAAAAGATCGGGGCGCAATTGTGGTTGTTCGGCCGCGATTTCCGTTACGAAGGCCAAGCCGGCAGCGAGCGACAGCAGTGGAGCTATGTCGGCCCGACGCTGCGGCGCTCGGCGCTCGCGTATCCATCGCTGCGCGGCGCGAATCAGCTGATCAACACGTCGGCGGCGCTGGCCGGGCTCGAAGCTTTGCGCGACCGTCTGCCGGTGTCCGCGCAGGACATCCGGCTCGGCATCGCCAACGTGGATCTTCCGGGCCGTTTCCAGGTACTGCCGGGCAAGCCGTCCATCGTGCTCGACGTCGGCCACAATCCGCATGCCGCCGCGGTGCTCGGGCAGAACCTCGGCAACATGGGCTTTTTCCCGTACACGTATGCGGTGTTCGGCGCGATGCGCGACAAGGACATCGCCGGCGTGCTAAGTCATCTGAAAGGCGAGATCGATCACTGGTGCGTGACCGATCTGCCGACCCCGCGCGCCGCGTCCGCGCAAGAGCTGGAAACCGTGTTGCGCGAGCTGGGCGTGGAAGACGGCGCCGACAGCAGCGTCATGCGTTACGCGACGCCGGCGCAGGCTTTCCAGGACGCGCTAAAACGTGCGTCAGAGAATGATAGAATCGTGGTTTTCGGCAGTTTCTATACGGTAGCGGGTGTGATGGCCTACCGGAAATCGCAGCAACACTGAGCGGGCACCAGGCTCGAACCAAGCGATTCATGGGAATTTTCTCGTTCGGCAAGAAAGACGACGCGCCCAGCCGGCGCGGCGCAAACACCAGTTCCAATCGGGCCACCCGGGGTGAACGCGTCGAGCGGCGCACCCGCCGCACCGAGCGCACCGTCGATGCAGATGCAATGCTGCTCGACCCCACGCTGCCGGAAAAGCAGCGCGCGCGCCGCCGGCTCGTCGGCGCAATCGCACTGGTTGTCGCGGCGGTGATCATCCTGCCGATGGTGTTGGACTCGCACCCCAAGCCCGTCACCGACGACATCTCGATCGACATTCCGAACCGGCCCGCGCCGAAGCTCGCCAGATCCACCGCCAACGAAGACGTGCAGGCCGGCGTCGCGCTGGACAATCCGCCGGCCGCCGACACGGGCGTGGCTGCGTCCGGCCTCGCGCCGGCAACGAGCGCGGCGACCACGGCGGCAGCCTCGGTCTTCGCCGCCAAATCGACGCAATCGACGCAATCGACCGCAGCGAAACAAGGCGCGACCCCCTCCGCCGCAACTGGCGCTGTTACCGCCGCGACGCCGAAGCCCACCGCGAAGCCGCAAACGCAATCGCTCGCAGCCAACACCGCGCCTGCTGTCCCCGCCAAACAGACGAAGGCACCCGCCACCACACCGTCGGCGTCGACCGACGACGAAGCGAACACGGCCACCGCCAGCGCCGACGCGAACTCCGGCACGCCGGCTTCGCCGCCGGGCAACCGTTTCGCGGTGCAGCTCGGCGCCTTCTCGAACGAAGCGAACGCGCGCAATTGGGCCGCGAAGTTGAAAGCGGCAGGCGTGCCCACATATACGGAACATAGGAAGCAAGCCGACGGCTCGACGCTGACATTGCTGCGTGCAGGCCCGTTCGCCGACCGCGCCGCGGCCACCGCCGCTGTCGCGAAGGTCCGCGAGGCGGGCCTCGTGTCGGGCTCGAACGGCGGCAGAGCACAGTAAGCGAGCGATGTTCACTGCCTTCGACTACGCTGTAATGGCGGTGATCGGTTTGTCGGCGCTGCGAGGCGCCTGGCGCGGTTTGCTGTCGGAAGTGTTTGGTTTGATCGGCTGGGTCGCGGCGTTTTTCATCGCTTGCGAGTTCGTGGGCTACGTGGTCCCGTATATCCCGTCTACCTGGCCAGGCGGCGCGTTGACGCAGTGGCTGCTGGCTTTTTCGCTCGTGGTGATCGGCGTAGTGCTGGTCACGAGCGTGGTGAGCGCGCTGCTCAGCCGCCTCGTGCAGGTCACGGGACTGGGTGGTGCGGACCGCTCGCTCGGTTTGATGTTCGGCCTCGTGCGTGGGGTCGTTCTGGTGCTGATTCTGGTCGCCCTCGCAGGCTTGACCGAACTGCCCAAAGAGGAATTCTGGCGCAACGCGCTGCTTCGTCCGTATGCGGTTGCGGGCGTACGCGCAATGAAACCGCTGCTCCCCGAGGCGCTCGCCGCTTACGTCCATGTGGACGATTCGGGCGCCCCGAGCAATGCGCAACAGGACTCCGGCGCATACCGGCTGCCTTGACGTCGTAGCGCGTGCCGTCGCATGAAAGCGCGGGCGCGGTCGCAGGCACCGGTCGCTATCACGAATTTCGTACCTTTGAAGGACATGCCATGTGCGGCATCGTAGGCGTAGTTTCCCATTCCCCGGTCAACCAGCTGATCTATGACAGCCTGCTGCTTCTGCAGCATCGCGGTCAGGACGCCGCCGGCATCGCGACGGCGAACGGCAGCAATTTCCACATGCACAAGGCCAACGGCATGGTGCGCGACGTGTTCCGCACGCGCAACATGCGCAGCCTGCCGGGCACGACGGGCATCGGCCAGGTCCGTTACCCGACCGCCGGTTCGGCGTCGAGCGAAGAAGAAGCGCAGCCGTTCTACGTGAACGCGCCGTTCGGCATCATCCTCGCGCATAACGGCAACCTTACCAACTGGCAGCAACTGAAAGATGAGATGTTCCGCATCGATCGCCGCCACGTGAACACCAATTCCGATACCGAAGTGCTGCTCAACGTGCTCGCGCACGAGCTGCAACTGTCGAGCTCGGGTCTGCAGCTCGATCCGGCCGCGCTGTTCAAGGCGGTGTCGGGCGTGCATCGGCGGGTGCGCGGCTCGTATGCGATCGTCGCGTTGATCGCTGGCTACGGCCTGCTTGGTCTCCGCGACCCGTTCGGCATCCGTCCGCTGTGCCTCGGCAAACGGGAAACGGCTGACGGCGTCGAGTGGATGCTGGCGTCGGAATCGGTGGCGATCGAAGGTGTCGGTTTCGAATTCGTGCGCGACGTGCAGCCGGGCGAGGCGATTTTCATCGACGCCGAAGGCCAGCTGCATTCGCAGCAATGCGCGACGACCACCAGCCTGAACCCCTGCATCTTCGAACTCGTGTATCTGGCGCGTCCGGATTCGGTGCTCGACGGCGTGCCGGTCTACAACGTGCGTCTGCGCATGGGCGACTACCTCGCCGAGAAGATCAGGCGCGAGCTGCCCGACGTCGCAATCGACGTGGTGATGCCGATTCCCGATTCGTCGCGCCCGGCAGCGATGCAGGTCGCGAAGAAGCTCGGCGTCGAGTATCGCGAGGGCTTCTTCAAGAACCGCTATGTAGGCCGTACCTTCATCATGCCGGGGCAGGCGGTGCGCAAGAAGTCGGTGCGCCAGAAGCTGAACGCGATGAACATCGAGTTCAAGGGCAAGAACGTGCTGATCGTCGACGACTCGATCGTGCGCGGCACGACGTCGCATGAAATCGTGCAGATGGCGCGCGATGCGGGCGCGAACAAGGTGATTTTCGCGTCGGCTGCGCCGCCGGTGAAATTCCCGAACGTCTACGGCATCGATATGCCGACGCGTGGCGAACTGGTCGCGCACGGCCGCTCGGACGAGGAAGTTGCGCGCATGATCGGCGCGGACCACCTCGTGTATCAGGACGTCGATGCGCTGAAGCAGGCGGTGCGCGATATCAACCCGGCGCTGAAGGAGTTCGAGGCTTCGTGCTTCGACGGCAACTACGTGACCGGCGACATCACGACCGAATACCTCGACCGCATCGAAAGCGCGCGTCTCGCGCCGTCGTCGCAATCGGATCGCGATGCCGCGAGCGAAGCGATCGACGGTGGCGGCCCGGCGCGTTCGCAGCTGCATCTGCAACTGTCGGTGGGTTGAGCGTACACACCGCGCCCCGAGCGCATTAACATGTTGGCTTGCGTCGATTTGATCTCAGCTTGCGGACGCGGGGCAACCCGAAACAGCTAAAGCGAAGGGCGGAACGCGACAGTCGTCCGCCCTGGCTCCAGCCTCCCCGTACATGAAGCCCGCTTATGCCGACGCAAAAGCGGGCTTTTTTGTTGCTGCCTCATTTAGCCACGGAAGCAGCCACGGAAACCTGGAGACCAGAACCCACATGGACGACTTCCACGACTTTGACTTCGACACGCTGGCCGTTCGCTCGGGCACCGTGCGCAGCGATTTCAACGAGCACTCGGAAGCGGTCTTCCTGACCTCGAGCTTCGTGTTCGCGAGCGCCGCGGACGCCGCCGAACGCTTCAGGAACTCCGAGGACTATTTCACGTACTCGCGCTTCTCGAACCCGACCGTGTCGATGTTCCAGGACCGTCTGGCCGCGCTCGAAGGCGGCGAGGCCTGCATCGCGACGGCTTCGGGCATGGCCGCGATCATGTCGGTCGTGATGTCGACGTTGCAGGCGGGCGATCACCTCGTCAGCTCGCGGGCGCTGTTCGGCTCGACGCTCGGCATGTTCTCGCAGATCTTCAGCAAGTTCGGCATTACGCGAATGCGCTGTTCGTCGTCGATAGCTGCTTCTGCAGCCCGGCGTTGCACGGCGCGGACGTCGTCATGCATTCTGCGACCAGGTTCCTCGACGGCCAGGGCCCTGTGCTCGGCGGCGCGCTGGTCGGTTCGAAGAAAATCATCATGGAAAAGGTGTTTCCGTTCGTACGCAGCGCCGGGCCGACGCTGTCCGCGTTCAACGCGTGGGTACTGTTGAAAGGCATGGAAACGTTGCTGCTACGCGTCGAGAAGCAGTCGGCGAATGCGCTCGAAATCGCGCGCTGGCTCGACTCGCATCCGGCCGTCAATCGCGTGTTCTATCCGGGGCTCGAATCGCATCCTCAGCACGCGCTCGCGATGCGTCAGCAGAAGTTGGGCGGCGCGATCGTATCGTTCGAATTGAAGGGCGACACGCCCGAGCAGATGCGTACGACAATGTGGGCTCGAAAGCTGACAGGCAGGGCAAAACCTGTGCGCGGCATACAGGGCTTCAAATGGTCTCAAAGCCCTCCGCGCCACCTCCGCCGCGCTCAGTGCCGCAACGCGCGCCACTGCCCGGGCGCCAGCCCGAAACGCCGCGTGAACGCGTGCGTGTAAGCGCTCTGATCGCCGAAACCGATCTCGAGCGCGATATCGGTCAACGAAAGACGCGCGTCCGCAAGCAGCGTGATCGACGTGTCGAGCCGCAGCCGCTGCAAATAGCGATGCGGCGTCTCGCCGAACGCATCGATAAACAGTTGATGAAAACGCCGCATGCCGAAACCGCAGTGCGCGGCGAGGTCCGCGATCTTCAGCGGCTCGGACAGATGCGCGCGCAGCCAGCGGTCGATGCGCGCGAAATCGAGGCGAACGCCTTCGCTCTGCACACCGGCTAGTGCCCCGGAATCGGCGACAAGCGCGGCGCCCAGGCGTGCCGCAGCATCCCAATGAAAGCGACGGTGACCGAAGGCATTACCTTGCGCTTCGCCCACGCCGCCCGCAGCATGCGCGGCAATCGCGTGCACGAGCTGTGCGAGCGACGGATCAACGGCCACGGCGCGCGCGCGCTCGAACAACCGCTCGGGCACCGCCAGCGACGCCGCAGGCAAATCGAGCACGAGCTGCCGGTTGGTGCCGACACCCGCATAATCGTGCCGCGCGCCGGCCGGGATCAGCCATGCGGAGCCGGCGTCGATCTGCTCGGCGACGCCGTCAACCGCCATCACCATTGCGCCGTCGAGCCCCAGCACGACCTGGTGGAAGTCGTGCACGTCCGACGCTTCGATCGCGCCATAGCAGCGCAGCGAAACGTTGGGGGCGGTGACGGCGGCGTGGCTCACGACAATACTCAGGCGTGGCTCAGACTTCGAGCAGTTCGACTTCGAACACGAGCGTCGCGTTCGGCGGAATCACCCCGCCCGCGCCGCGCACGCCGTAGCCGAGTTGCGGCGGAATGGTCAGCTTGCGCTTGCCGCCGACCTTCATGCCTTGCACGCCTTCGTCCCAACCCTTGATGACCATGCCGCCGTCCAGCACGAACGCGAACGGGTCATTGCGGTCCTTGCTCGAATCGAACTTCTGGCCGTCGGTCAGCCAGCCCGTGTAATGCACGGTCACGGTCTTGCCGGCCACGGCTTCGGCGCCGGTACCTTCCACGAGATCTTCGTACTTCAGGCCGGATTCGGTCGTCACAGTCGACATGCGTTGCTCCTCAGATCAAAACGTAAAACCGACATTGTAGGCGCGTTGACGTCGATCGCCGAGTCTGGTCCGGTTCCGCGCATGGCATGCGGATTGCGTCCCGCGTCGCGATTCGGCCTCGACTGGCCGGTCCGAACGGGATGCCTATAATGAGGCTTCCCCCCATCATCCAGCATTGCCTGAGAGGACTCGATCGTGACTACGTCACCCAACGGGACTGCTGGCGCCCAGCCGGCGTCGGCCGGCTTCGTCATCACCGAACGCAGCGCGCTGCTGCGCGCGGAAACCGCGTTGTTCATGCGCGATCACGTGCTGTCGCAGGTGTCGCACGACCTGCGCGGTCCGTTGAATGCGATTCATAGCTGGGCGTACGTGCTCGAGCGCAAGCTCGACGCGAACGATCCCAATTCGCAGCGCGCGATCACCGGCATTCGCAGCGGCGTCGATCAGCAGGTGAAGCTGCTCGAGACGATCGTCGATGCGACGCGCGCCGAAACGAAATCGCTCGCGCTCACGTATGAACCCTTTCCGCTGCATCCGCTGCTCGACGAAACCGTCGAGGAAGTCCGCGCCGGCCTCGCCCGCGCGCGCGGCGTCGAAGTGCGGCTCGACTCGCAGATCGCCACCGAGCAACTGAACGGAGACCGCGCTCGGCTCGCCGCCGCGGTGTGGCTGATGCTGACGTTCGCCGTCGAAGCGAGCGCGCGGGGCACCGAGGTCGCACTGGCCGCGCGCGCGGACAACGGCACATGGCATGCGAGCGTCACGTACGAGCCGAACGAGGCCGCGTTGAACGACGCCGCGCTGCCGCATGTGCTCGAAGCGTTCGCGCGCAAGCAGGCGGGCGAACCGCACGAGGCGAAGCGCATCGCGTGGGTGTTCGCGTTGTGCAAACGCGTCGCGGAGGCGCACGGCGGAAGCTTCGAGCAAAGCGATACGACGGAAGCGGACGGCGTCACCGCGACCCCCGCCACGCTCGTGCTGCGCGTGCCATTCAGCGCGGCGGGGCCGAAATGAGCGTCGCGCGCGAATGCGTTGGCGCACAATCAAGAATTCATCGAGCTTTCAGCCCCTATACTGACAACTTTTGTTGCCGGAGCCCGTCGCTTTGATCCAGGTTGTCGCTCTTATCGGTGCAATGTTTCTGGTTGCACTCAACGGCTTTTTCGTCGCCGCCGAATTCGGTCTGGTCAAACTGCGGCAGACCCGTGTGCAAAGCCTTGCCACCCAGCATGGCATGCGCGGGCGTCTGCTCGCGAAGGTGCACGGACAGCTCGACGCGTATCTGTCGGCGTGTCAGCTCGGCATCACGCTCGCGTCGCTCGGCCTCGGCTGGATCGGCGAACCGGCGTTCGCGCAACTGCTGATGCCGCTTTTCACCGTGATCGGCGTCGAGTCCGAGAAGCTGATGCATGGCATTTCACTGTTCTTCGCGTTTTCGTGTATTTCGTTCCTGCATATCGTGGTCGGCGAACTCGCGCCGAAGTCGCTCGCGATTCGCGAGGCGGAGAAAATTTCGCTGTGGACCGCGACGCCGCTGTACGGTTTCTACTGGGCCATGTACCCGGCCATCTGGCTGCTCAACACGAGCGCGAACGCGGTGCTGAAGGCCGCGGGGCTCGATACCGACCAGGGTCACGACTCGCGTTACTCGACCGAGGAACTCAAGCTGATCCTGCGCGGCCGCCGCGCGAACGTCGCGAGCGAACTCGGTGCGTCGACCGGCGCGTACAGCCAGGACGAATGGAACACGATCGCGCACTCGCTCGACTTCTCGCGAATGACCGTATCGGACCTGATGCGGCCGTCGCATGAAATGGTGTGCCTGCGGCGCGATCTGCCGTTGCGCGACAACATGCAGGTGGTCGCGCGGCACCGCTTCAGCCGCTATCCGCTGTTCGAGGATGCATCCGGCGAACGCGTGGCCGGCATGATCCATCTGAAGGACCTGCTGCTCGCGCGCCAGGCGGGCAGCACGCTCGACGACCTGTCGCGCTACGTCCGCCCCGTGCAGTACGTGAAGCCGGACATGCCGGCGCTCGAACTGTTCCGGCGCTTTCGCAAGGGCGCGCCGCACTTCGCGCTGGTCGGCCACAAGAACGCGAAACCGATCGGCTTCCTGACGCTCGACAACCTGCTCGGCGCGCTGGTCGGGCAGATCCACGATGAATTCCGCCAGGGCGACGCCGACTGGACCCGCATGGACGACGGCACGCTGATGGGCAAGGGCAGCTTGCCGGTGGTGTCGCTCGAACGTGCTCTGGGTATCGACATCGATGAAGGCAAGGCCGAATCGGTGGGCGGGCTCGTGATCCAGGCGCTCAACGATCTGCCGAGCGAAGGGCAGCGCGTCGAGTTCGAAGACTTCGACGTCGTGGTCAAGAAGATGAAGGGACCGCGCATCGTGCTCGTGCGCGTGTATCCGAAGCTGTTCGACGACGAGGGCGGTTGAGGGTCGAGCCAAGCCGAAGCCTCAACCCTTTTTAGCCGCCTCAGCTTCGAGGCACCCCATCCTCAACCAACACCGCGACCGGCATCGCGGCGAGCGCGTCGCGCAGATATAGCAGCCCGTGATCGTCGACTTTCGGCGCGGCGGGGCTCAGCCAATCGAACAGCGCACGCGCCGACAGATCGGGCGGCATTTCGATGGCCGTATCCGCCCATTGCGCCGGCTCGACGAGCGGCAGACCAGCATCATCGCCAAGCAGTCGCGCGGCCAAACGACTGGCAATCACCACGGCCCACGCATTGCCATGCCGCCGCGCGAACGCGATCACACTCGACGCATGCGCGCCGCGCACCGTGAGCGGCAGATACGCGCCCTGACTCAGTAGCTCCGGCAGATGCGCGCGCAACGCCAGCACGCGCTGGATCACCGCGAGCTTTACGCGCCCGTCGCGCCAGTCCGCCAGAAATTCCGACGGCGGCGTTTGCGTCTGCGGCAGCCACGCCTCGCGTTTCGCGAAATCGACGGGCCGCCGATTGTCCGGATCGACGAGGCTGAAGTCCCACAGCTCGGTGCCTTGATAAAGATCAGGGATCCCAGGCGACGCGACGCGCAACACCGTCTGCTGCAGGCTGTTGAGCGCGCCCGCGCGACCAATGCGCTCGACGAACGCCGACAGCTCCTTCAGAAAGGCGTCGCGCCGCTGCGGCGCAAGAATGCCGAACAGGAATTCGCGGCAGCCGGCTTCGTAGGCTTCGTCGGGCGCAAGCCAGCTGGTTTGCAGCTTCGCCTCGCGCAGCGCCTTCAACTGCCATTGCGCGACGCGCTTGGCCAGCTCCTTGACGCCGGCTTCGTCGTCGGCGCGCAGCGGCGGCGGCCAGCAGCCCACCAGCGTTTGATACAGCATCGCCTCGGCGGCGGGGCCGGGAGCCCATGCGTCGCTCTTGTCCTGGCTCACGCTGTTGATCGGCGTGCCGTCGAGCGCTCGACGCTGCGGCGCGTTCAACGTCGACCATGCACGCAACGTCGCGCCCCATTCGTCGGCGATCTCGCTGAGCACCGCGAGCCGCGCGCGCACATCTTCACCGCGCTTGTGATCGTGCGTGGCGGTCGCAAGCATCGCATGAGGAAAACGTTGCGCGCGCTCGAGATTGCCCGCATGAAACTGCTCCACCGACAGCGCGAACTCGCCCGGGTCCGAGCCGACTTCGTTGCGCGACAGCAGACGGCCGTAGCGATAGCACGCGGTGTCCTCGATCGCCTTGGCGGCGAGCGGCGCGGTCAGCTGCGAAAACAGCGTTTGCGCGCTGCGCCGGGACGAGCCCGCATGCGGCGACGCTCCGCCGCCTTGCGCCTGCTGCTGCGACTGCGCGCCGGGCCGCGCGGGCGGCGCCTCTTCGGCGCTGCCGCCGAGCCACGCATTCACGCGCTCGAGCGCCGCATGGTCCGAGCGCGGCAGCGAAGCGCGCGCGCCCGCGAGCGCCTCCTCGAAATAGACGTTGTCGGCGGCGCTGCGCAGTCCGCCCAGCGGATACATGCGGTACACGGGGAAATGCACGACCAGTTCGGTGAGCACGCGGCGCAGCGCCGGGTACGTGAAGTCGCGCGTGCTCAGCGAATCGCGTGCGATCCGATGCAGCGCGCGCGCCGCGCGGTCCAGTTCCGCCGAGAAGTTTTCCCCGAGAATCTTGCGCCGCGCCGCGTGCGCTTCATCGGCGAAGCGCGCGCTGCGGCCGGTGAGCTCGGCCCACGTACCGGCGAGCGGGTCCGCGCCGGCCGGATCGTGCAGCAGCGCGCCGACGTCGTTCATGAAGTCGTAGCCCGTCGTGCCGTCGACGGGCCAGTCGTCGCGCAACGGCTCGCCACGGCCGAGAATCTTCTCCACCACCACATACGGCGCGGTGTCGCGCAACTCGCTGAGCCGCTGGCGCAAACGCTGGCAGTATTCGCGCGGCTCGGCGAGCCCGTCGATGTGATCGATCCGCAAGCCGTCGACGAGCCCTTCGCGATAGAGGCGAAAGATCAGCGCGTGCACCGCCTCGAACACCTCGGGCCGCTCGACGCGCACGCCGGCGAGCGTCGAGATGTCGAAGAAGCGCCGCCAGTTCACTTCGTCGGAGGCGGTGCGCCACCACGCGAGCCGGAAATGCTGCCGCTCGAGCAGCCGATGCAGCCGGTCGCGCGTGACCGGATCCTCAGGCGCGTAAGTCTCCAGCACGAACTCGATCGCCGACTCGCCTTCGCGCGCGACGAACTCGCGCAGCGCGTCGCGCGCCTCGGCGGCGCGTGGTTGGTCGGCGGGCTGCGTGGTGAGCCCCTGAAAGCGATTCGCGAGCGCGCTCAGATCGGCGCGGTCGGCGCCTTGCAGGATCGCCGCGTAATCGACCGGGCAGATCGGGAACACGTGCGGACCGTAGCCGATATGAAAGCGTCCGCTGTCGGCCGCGAAATGCAGCCCGATGCGGCCCGCCGCCAGTTCTTCGCCGTACGACGCGCCGAGCGTCGGCAGCAGCACCTTGCCGCGCAGTGCGGGATCGGGCGAATGCCAGTCGACGTCGAAATGACGCGCATACGCGCTGTGGCGGCCCCATTCGAGGATGTCGAGCCACCACGCGTTGCTCGACCCGCCGACGCCCATATGATTCGGCACCATGTCGACGATGAGCCCCATGTCGTGCGCGCGCAGCTTGTCGACGAGGTGCTTCAGGCCCGCCTCGCCGCCGTATTCGGCACTGACCTGGGTGTAGTCGACGGTGTCGTAGCCGTGCATCGAGCCGGGCTCGGCCGTCGTGATCGGCGACGCGTACAGGTGGCTGATGCCGAGCGCGGCGAAGTAGTCGATGTGCCGCGCGGCGTCGTCGAACGTGAAGCCTCGATGGAACTGGAGGCGCAGTGTGGAGCGTGGAACGGTCATGGCGTGTCAGGCTCCGCGGAAGTGTTGGATGAACGCGCGGCGGCGCGGCGCGCGCCGTCGACGGCCAGCAGGCGGTCGGTGAACACGGGGTCGTCGAACATCGCGTCGACGGGCAGCGTCATGCGGCGGCGCCAGTTCGGATGTTCGTCGATCGAGCCCGGCAGGTTCGGCTGCTCGTCGAGCGCGAGCAGGTCTTCGAGCGGAAACGTGACGAGCGGCCCCGGTGTCGCGGCGACGAATGCGAGCGCTTCGTCGACCGGCGCGTTGTCGGCGTCCGGCGGCGCGACCTCGGGCGCGGCCACGCCCGCTTGCTGGAACGCGCGCCACAAGTCGGCGCGCTGCTGCGCGCGCTCTTCGAGCGCCGCTTCCTCGGGATCGCGCCCGTCGGCGCGCGCCATCGTCTGGCCGATGCGGTTGCGCCACATGATGTCGCTGCCGCGCCACCAGCCGGCGACGGTCGGCAGATCGTGCGTGGTCGTCGTGCCGACCGCGTAGCGGTCCCAATCGGCCGGCGCCTTGAAGCCGTTGCCGTCGGGGGCGCCTTCGAACCACAGCACGCGAATCCCCTCGATGCCATGCTCGTCGAGCCGCTCCCGAAACCCGGACGGCACGGTGCCGAGGTCCTCGCCGATCACGATCGAGCGATGCCGCCACGATTCGAGCGCGATCAGCCGCAGCAGGTCTTCGAGCGGATAGCGCAGATACGCGCCATTGCGCGCGCTTTCGCCTTCGGGCACGAGCCACAGACGCCGCAAGCCGAGGATGTGATCGATGCGGATGCCGCCGGCATGCGCGAACGCCGCGCGCAGCATGTCGATGAACGCGGCGAAGCCTTGTGTGCGCATCGCGCGCGGCGAAAAGGTCGTGAGTCCCCACGACTGGCCGGCCTGGTTGAAGAGATCGGGCGGCGCGCCGACCGACACGCCCTGCAGCATGTCGTCGGGATAGGACCATGCATGACTGCCGGCGCTGTCGCAACCAACCGCGAGATCGGCGATCAGGCCGACCGCCATGCCGGCTTCGCGCGCGGTGTGCTGAGCGTGCAACAGCCCGCGCGATGCCAGCCACTGCAGGAACAGATGAAAGTCGACCTCGTCGCGATGCGCGGCGGCGAACGCCTCGACTTCGGGGCTGCGTGGGTCGCGCAACGCATCGGGCCAGTTGCGCCAATGGCCGTCGCCGCCTTGCGCGAGCTGCGCGGCCTGCAGCGCTTCGAAGCGCGCATGATCTTCGAGCCCGCGCCCCGCGCGTTCGCAGAAGCCGTGAAATTCGAGCGCTCGCGGCGAGTGCTGCGGGCGCTCGTTGGCGCTGAACTGCTCGTACAGCGCGCGCAAAACCGTGAGCTTCAGCGGGGTCGCGTGCGGCCAATCGATCAGCGGCAGCTCTTCATATTTGGACCACGCGTTGCCGGCCTGCGCCGATGCGGACGCGGACGCATCCGCGCCGAACACCGCGGCCGGATCGATATGCGTGACGTTGAGCCATAAACGCGACGACGGCGCGTACGGGCTGAAGCGCTCGGGCTGCGCGCTGAACATCGCGTGGGTCGGACTGACGGCGAGCGCGTGCGCGCCGCGCTGCGCGCCGTGCCGCGCAAGCTGCGCGAGCGCCGTGTAATCGCCGATGCCGCCGTCGCCGGTGCGGCGCAAGCCATACAGTTGCGCGGCGATGCCCCACAGTGGCGGCGCGGGCGGCGCGGCTTCGCGTTCGCCTTCTCCGCCGCCGCCGTGCAGCGTGCGCCACGCGTCGGCGACGGTGTAGCAGCGCGGCGGCGCGACCGCGAGCGTCATGCGCTGGTCGTTGATCACGAGCGTGTGATAGCCGGTTTCGTCGATCGGCGCGAGCAGCGCTTCCTCGCCTTTCGGCGCGGTGAAGCGGCCGTCGATGATCGAGCCGCTCTCCAGCTCGATCCGGTAATGGCTGCCCGACCTGACCGCGGCCGCGGGCAGCGCGATGCCACGCCCGATCACCGCGGTCATCAGCGGCGGCAGCCGGCGGCCCGATAGTTCGGCCTCCAGAGCAGCGGCGCTGTGGCGGATATCCGTGACGTTGCCGCACGGCAGACCCATGCGTTCGAGCAGCGTGCCAAGAGTCTTCTCCGGCACGTGCTGCGTATGATGGTGCGCGTCCTGCCACTCCACCTCGAAGCCTGCGCGGGTGGCGAGCGCGGCGAGCCTGTCGTTGGGGCGTCGGGTCGTCACGCGCGCTGCTCCTCGTGCGATGCGATGCGCGCATCGTGGCGGCTCGCGAATTCGTTGATGTCGCCGGTCAGCCAAGCGATGCACGCATGCGCGGGCAACACCCGCGCGTCGGCCTGTTCGCGCGCGCGCGGCGGTGTTTCGAAAATGATCTTGCCGTCGGGGATGGCGTCGAACGCGACGTTCTGCTGCGACAGATTCAGCGCGATCGACAGCGTCTCACCATCGCCGAGATTCCAGCGCGCGATCAGCGCGTTCGCGTCGCCGCCACCGGCATCGCGCAGCACGGTCGCGCCGCACGCCTTCGTATGTTTCAGGCGCGGCGTGATCAGCTTCGCGCGCACCGCGAGCGCGGACTTGTAGTAATGCATCCAGTCGAGCCGATCCGGCGTCGGCTTTACATCGGGCGCGGGTGGCGACGAGGCGGCGAAGGTCTGGGCATCGTTCGGATCGGGAATCTGCGCGCGGCGTTTCTCATCGCTGAACGCGGCAAAGCGCGCGAATTCACGGCGTCGCCCTTCGCGCACGGCGTCGGCGAGATCGCCGGTGTAATCGGTGAAAAACAGGAACGGTTGCGTCGAACCGTGCTCCTCGTCCATGAACAGCAGCGGAATTTGCGGCGACAGCAACAGCAACGCGGTCGCGGCGCGCAGCGCGTCATCCGAGGTCAGCTTGCGCAGACGTTCGCCGAACGCACGGTTGCCGATCTGATCGTGGTTCTGCAAAAACATCACGAACGACGTCGGCGGCAGATGCGCGCTCGCTTCGCCACGCGGCGCACCATCGTGCAGCGGCGACGGCTCGCCCTGATACGCGAAGCCTTCGGCCAGCACTCGCGCGAGCCGGCGAATCGGCTCGTTGGCATACGCGTGGTAATAGCCTTCGGTTTCGCCGGTCAGCAGCACGTGCAGCGTGTTGTGCGCGTCGTCGTTCCATTGCGCGTCGAAATGCGCGTCGAGCAGGCTCGCGCTGTTGTGCTCGTTTTCGACCACCAGATGCACGTGACGGCCCTGCTGCACGCGCGCGCGGATATGGTCCGACAGCTCGCGCAGCCACCCGGGATTGTCGATCGCATGCACCGCATCGAAGCGCAGTCCGTCGAAGCGGTACTCGTTGATCCAGTAGACGGCGTTGTCGGTGAAGAAGTCGCTGACTTCGCTGCGCTCGAAGTCGATCGCGGGGCCCCACGGCGTGTTCACGCCTGCGCGGAAAAACGGCTCCGCGTACGTATGCAGATAGTTGCCGTCCGGTCCGAAGTGGTTGTAGACGACGTCGAGAAACACCATCAGGCCCACACCATGCGCGGCGTCGATCAGCGCCTTCAGTTCTTCGGGGCGGCCGTATGCGGAGTCGGGCGCGTACGGCAACACGCCGTCGTAACCCCAGTTGCGACGACCGGGAAAGTCGTTCAACGGCATCAGTTCGATGGCGGTGACGCCGAGCGCGGCGAGCTCGGGCAGGCGCTTTTGCACGCCCGCATACCCGCCCATCGCACCGACGTGCAATTCGTACAGCACCGTTTCTTCCCAGGGCCGGCCGTGCCATTCGGTGTGTTCCCAATGGTAGGCGCGCGGATCGATGACCTCGCTCGGGCCGTGCACGTCCCGCGGCTGGAACCGCGAGGCCGGATCGGGCACCGCCTGCCCGTCGTCGAGCTGGAACCGATACAGCGTGCCCGCGCCGCTCTCGACGGTGGTCTCGAACCAGCCGTTGCCGGTCGGAGCCATGTCGTGCGCGCCTTGCGCGGGGCCGTTTTCGACGACCACCTGCACGCTGTTGCACGACGGTGCCCAAAAACGGAACCGCGTGCGCGGTCGCGGGCCGCTCGCGCCGATCAACTGCGCGCTGAACGGCAGGCAGTGCGCGTGATGATGCGTGTGAGGATCAATCGGACTTTCAGACATGTCTTCACCATTCGAATCTGCTAACGAGCCTGGACGGCAATGCGACGCAACGCAAGCAGGCATTGCGTCGCAACATTCTTGCCACCCCGGCTGCGGCGCGATTTGTCCACGCTCGAACGAGGTCGCCGCAGTGCATCGTTCATTGCGAACCAACATCGTTTGCGGTCTGCGCGCCCGGATCGGGCGGCAGCGCGGTCAACAGCCGCGGCCCGTGCTGCGCGCCAGCCACCCAGCCGGCTTGCCAATCCGCTTCACCGGTCGGTTGCGCGGCGAGTATCACGAGGCCGTGCGCGGCGACCTCGAGTTCGGCCGTCGCGAGCCGCTGCGGCGCGCGTTCCGGATCGGCCGTGTCTAACAGCACATGCCATTCCAGGTGCGGCGCGGGAGGCGCGAACTGCAGCGGTTCCTCGTGAGCGTTGAGCATCATTAACAATACTTCGGTTTCGCCATTCAGGCCCGGACCCGCGCGACGCAACGTGAACGCGCGTCCCTCCGGGTCCTGCCACGCTTCGATCGTCAGCGGATCGCCGTGTTCGTCGAACCAGCCGACGTCGAACAGGCCGGGCAGCACTTCGCGGTCGCCGAACAGAAAGCGCGTTTCACGTAGCAGCGGATGACGCTTGCGCAACCCGATCACGCGCGCGACGAACTCGGTCATGCGCTGACCTTCCGGCGAATCCGCGAGGTCCCAGTCGATCCAGGATAGGTCGTTATCCTGACAGTACGCATTGTTGTTGCCGCGCTGCGTGCGCAGCGCTTCGTCGCCGGCCAGCAGCATCGGCGTGCCGAGCGCGATCATCAGTGTCGCGATCAGCGAGCGCGACACCCGACGGCGGGTCGCGAGGATCGCGGGGTCGTCGGTCGCGCCTTCGAGACCCCAATTGCGGCTGCAATTCTCGTTGTGGCCGTCGTTGTTGTCTTCCAGGTTGGCTTCGTTGTGCTTCTGCTCGTACGCGGTGACATCGGCCAAGGTGAAGCCGTCATGCGACGTGACGAAGTTGATCGACGCCCACGGCTTGCGATGCCGCCGGTTGAACAGATCGGCCGACCCGGTCAGGCGCGCGGCGAGGTCGGGCCGCAGGCCGGCATCGCCACGCCAGAAACGTCGCACCGTGTCACGGAAACGGTCGTTCCATTCGCTGAATCCCGGCGGATGATTGCCGAGCTGATAGCCGCCAGGGCCGAGATCCCATGGCTCGGAAATCAGCTTGCGTTGCGATAGCACCGGGTCCTGGCGCAACGCGTCGAACAGGCCCGAGCCAGGATCGAAGCCGTGGCTTTCGCGCCCGAGCGTCACGCCGAGATCGAAACGGAAGCCGTCGATATTGAACGCGGTCGACCAGTAGCGCAGTGAATCCATCACCATCTGCAGCACGCGCGGATGCGGCAGATTGACCGTGTTGCCGCAGCCCGTGTCGTTGATATGGTGACGCTCGTCGCCGGGAATCAGCCGGTAATAGCTGGCATTGTCGAGGCCGCGCCATGAAATGGTCGGGCCCATCTCATTGCTTTCGCAAGTGTGGTTGTAGACCACGTCGAGAATCACCTCGATGCCGGCCGCGTGCAGCTGGCGCACGGCGATGCGCATTTCGTCGAGCCGGTGCGTGCTCAGATAGGTCGGCTCCGGCGCGAAGAACGCCGCCGTGTTGTAGCCCCAGTAATTGCGCAGGCCGCGCTCCACGAGGAAGCGGTCGTTCAGAAACGCGTGCACGGGCAGCAGCTCGACCGCGGTCACGCCGAGCTTCAGCAAATGCTCGATGAACTCCGGCGACGCGAGCGCCGCGAACGTGCCGCGTTCATGCTGGCGCAGATCGGAGCGCAGCATCGACGCGCCGCGCAAGTGCGTTTCGTAGATCACGGTCCCGCCCCACGGCACGTCGGGCCGCCTGTCGTGCGACGAGTCGAACGCCTCGTCGATCACGACGCACTTGGGCATCGCGGGCGCGGAATCGCGCCGGTCGATCGAAAGGTCCGCGCGATTCGAATGCACGCGATAGCCGAACAGCGCGTCGGACCAGCGAAACTGCCCGACGAGCTTGCGCGCATACGGGTCGAGCAGCAGCTTGTGCGGATTGAAACGATGCCCGAAATGCGGCTGATACGGCCCATGCGCGCGAAAGCCGTACGCGGTGCCCGGATGCGCGTTCGGCAGATAGCCGTGCCAGATCTCGTCGGTGCATTCGGGCATGGTGAAGCGGCGAATCTCCTTGCGGCCGGTTGAATCGAACAGGCATAGCTCGATTTTCTGCGCATTGGCCGAGAACACCGCGAAGTTGACACCCAGCCCATCCCAGTTCGCGCCGAGCGGATACGGCGAGCCGGGCAGCAACCGCTCGGGCAACGCATGCGACATGATTTCCCTTTCCTGTTCTGATTGTCGAGCTGGAGCTCGGGTCTGACTGGGTCTTCATGCAACGGGCGCGCGGCGGCTGCCTGTGCGCCGCGCGCCCGGGTTACGGCACGTTTTCTCAGTCCGCGCGCAATACGATCGTCGCGAGCGGGGGCAAGATCAGCGCGGCGGAATGTGGCCTGCCGTGGCTCGATACATGGTCGGAATGAATCAGCCCGCCGTTGCCCATGTTCGAGCCGCCATACACGCCTGCATCGGTATTCAGCACTTCCACCCAGCGTCCGCCGCGCGGCATGCCCAGCCGATAGCCGAGCCGCGGCACCGGCGTCATGTTGCACACCACGACGAACTCCTGGCCCGCGCCGTCGGTGCGCCGATAGGCGAACACGCTGTTGCCGCTGTCGTCGCCGATCAACCATTCGAAGCCGCCCGGTTCGCTGTCGAGCAGATGCAGCGCGGGCTCGTTGCGATACAGATGGTTCAGGTCGCGCACCAGTAATTGCACGCCGTGGTGGTTCGAATCGTCGAGAAGATGCCAATGCGGCGAGCCGTCATGGTCGAACTCCGCCATCTGGCCGAATTCGCCGCCCATGAACAGCAGCTTCTTGCCCGGGTGCGTCCACATGAAACCGAAGTACGCGCGCAGATTAGCGAAACGCTGCCAGCGGTCGCCGGGCATCTTGCCGAGCAGCGAGCCCTTGCCGTGCACCACCTCGTCGTGCGAAAGCGGCAGCACGAAGTGCTCGGAATATGCGTACACCATGCCGAACGTCATGTTGTGGTGGTGATACTGGCGATACATCGGGTCTTCGTGCATGTAGTGCAGGGTGTCGTGCATCCAGCCCATGTTCCACTTGAAGTCGAAGCCGAGGCCGCCGTCCGCGAGGCGCGCGGTCACGCCCGGCCATGCGGTCGATTCCTCGGCGACCGTGATCGCGCCGGGCGCGCCCGGCACATAGCGGACCTCGTGATTCAACCGCTTCAGGAACGCGATCGATTCGAGATTCTCGCGGCCGCCATAGATGTTCGGCACCCACTCGCCGGCCGCACGGGAGTAGTCGCGATACAGCATCGACGCGACCGCATCGACGCGCAGGCCGTCGACGTGATAGCGCTTCAACCACGCGAGCCCCGACGCGATCAGGAACGCGCTGACCTCGTTGCGGCCGAGGTTATAGATCATCGTGTTCCAGTCCTGGTGATAGCCTTCGCGCGGATCGGCATGCTCGTAGAGCGGCGTGCCGTCGAAATCGATCAGGCCATGCGCGTCGTTCGGGAAATGCGCGGGCACCCAGTCGAGAATCACGCCGAGCCCTGCTTCGTGCGCGCGATCGACGAAATGCGCGAACTGCTCGGGCTTGCCGAAGCGCGCGGACGGCGCGAACTGCCCGAGCGGCTGATAGCCCCACGAACCGCCGAACGGATGCTCGGCGATCGGCAGAAATTCGAGGTGCGTGAAGCCCATGCTCTTCGCGTAGGGAATCAGCCGCTCGGCGAGCTCTTCCCAGACGAGACCACGCTGGCCTTCCTCGGCGACGCGCAGCCACGACTCCGCGTGCACTTCGTAGATCGTGATCGGCGTGCGCGCGGTCTGCTTGTCGGCGCGCGACTGGATCCACTCGTGATCGCTCCACGGAAACTGCTCGATCTCGTCGACGTGTGCGACGATCGATGCGGTGCCCGGCGGCTTTTCCGTCTGCATCGCGCACGGGTCGGCCTTCAGCGGCAGCGGATGGCCGTCGCGCGACAGCAGCTCGTACTTGTAGCGCGTGCCGGCGCCGACACGCGGCACGAACAGCTCCCACACGCCCGCCTGGTGACGCAGCCGCATCGGATGGCGGCGGCCGTCCCACGCATTGAAGTCGCCGACCACCGACACGCGCCGCGCATTCGGCGCCCACACCGCAAAGCGCACGCCCGGCACACCGTCGACGTCGACCGGCCGCGCGCCCAGACATTCGAGCACCGCGTACGGATCGCCGCGCGCGAGACGTTCGAGCGGCTCGCCGCCGAGCACCGGAGCAAACGAATAGGTATCCTCCACTTCCTGCACCACACCATGCCAGTCGATGCGCAAGCGATACGGCATCGCCGACGTGATGCGGCCCGCGAACAGGCCAGGGCGCAGTTGTTCGAGTTCGCCGAGCGTCGCGCCATCAGCGCGCGAAATCACGGTGACGTGCGCGGCGTTCGGCAGCAGCGCGCGCACGATCGGCCCCGCGTCCGTCTGATGCAGCCCGAGCTGCGAAAACGGATCGGGGTGACGCGCTTCGACGAGCGCGTCGATATCGACGGGTTGAAGGCCTGCGGCCGGATCATGCTCACTCATAGTCGCCCTCGGCCGGGTTAGGCGGCGTGGCCGCGCCAGGCGCCTGGGTTGACGGATCGTGGTGCGGCGGCCTGCCGGTGTCGCCGAGCAGCCGGCTCACGAGCGCCGCGAGGCCGCGCACCGGCAAGCCGAGCCACGCGGGTCGGTTGGCCGCTTCGTAGCGGATTTCGTAGGCGGCCTTCTCGATCAGGAACAGATCGAGCAGCGCCTCCTCGGATTCGGGCGCGACGAGCGGCGTCGGCGACTGCGCGGCGGCCGCGCGATATTCCGCGAGGAACGCGCCAGTCGCGTGCGCGCGGAAGCGTTCGAACAGCGCGCGCTTGCGATCGGCGGTCTGTTGCGGCGCGCCTTCGGTGGTCGATTGCGCGGCTGCGCTCGCATACGAGAGCGAGCGCATCAGACCGGCCACGTCGCGCAACGGGCTCGATTTCTGGCGACGCTCGTCGAGCGAACGCGCGGGCTCGCCCTCGAAGTCGATCAGGTACGCGTCGCCGTGCGCGACCAGTACCTGGCCGAGATGGAAGTCGCCATGGATGCGGATGCGCAACGCGCCCGCGTCGCCCGGCACCAGCTTGTCGACGGCCTCGACGAGCGCGGCGCGGCGATCGATCAGACTTTGCGCAAGCCCCTTCGTGTCCGCGTCGCTCATGTCCGCGATGCGCGGCGCGAGCAGATCGAGCGCGGCCGCGAGCATCGTCTGCGCCGCCTCGACCCATGCCTTCACCTGTTTGGCGTTGGCCGGTTCCGGCGCGAACGCGGGGTCGTCGCTCGGCGTGGCGAGCGCGACGTGCAACTCGCCGAGCCGGCGGCCGATGATGCCCGCGAGTTCGCCGTAACCGTCCAGCAGAATCGACTCGTTCGTGCGATCGGGTACGCTCTGCGTCTCGGTGTCAATCGCGATCGCGAGTTCGTCGACCGAGCGGCGCAGATAGTCGAGCGACCAGTTCCACGCATCGCCCTGATTGTCGATAAAGCCCTGCAGGATCGCCAGCGTATGCGGCACACCCTCGGGATCGACGCGCACCACTTCGCCATACAGCGGTGCGGTGTTCGCATAGCCGAGCTGCGTCAGATAGCGGCTGATTTCCGCTTCCGGATGGATGCCGCTGACGAGCCGTCGCACCAGCTTCAGCACCGCGGCATCGGCGACGATCAGCGAGCTGTTGCTCTGTTCGGCCGCGAGCCAGCGAATCTCGGGCCGCTCCCCGAGAGCGTCGAGTTCGGCGAAGCGCTCAGTCGGCAGGAACTTGATCTCGCTTTTCTGCACGGTCGGCACGACCGCGCGCTCGCGCATCTTGCGCAGCACGTTGTGCGCGAAGATCGGCAGCGAGAACGCGTCGGTAAGATGGCCGACGTTGCGGCCCCGCCGCACGCGTGCAAGCGCCAGTTGCAGAAACAGCGGCGTGGTGGTTTCGCCGCCCCATGTGATCGCGATCGGCACAACGTAGCGCTCGGTGTGGTTGCCGACGTCTGCTTCGATTTCAGTGAACGCGAAGCCGCCGTTCGGGATCGTGGTCAGCGCGGCGAGCCGCACCGCGTGCATCTTCTGATCTTTCGACGCGAACCAGCGGCGCCGGCTCAGCCACGACGGCAGCACCTCGGATTCCAGCAGCCGCACGTTTTCGGGTGTCGGCCCGGACTGTCCTTCGCGGATCACGATCGTGACGAACTCGGGCAGCGGCTCGGAATGCGCCTGCGCCCATGTCGGACGCCCGCCGCCTTCGCACAGCATGAACCACAGGAAGCCGTAGGGCGGGAACGTCAGCAGATAGGTCAACTGGCCGATCGCGGGGAACACCGAATCGGCGGTCATCTCGATCGGCACGAAGCCTTTGAATTCTGACAGCTCGAGCTCGACCGCCTGCGGCGCACGCGACAGATTCGCGACGCACAGGATCGGCGCCGCGCCGGGCATCTCGCGCAGATACGCGAGAATCTTGCGGTTTTCAGGCTTCAAAAAGCGGATCGTGCCGCGTCCGAAGGTCTGCTTCGCGCGCCGCGTCGCAAGCATGCGGCGGGTCCAGTTCAGCAGCGAATGCGGGTCGCGGCTCTGCGCTTCGACGTTGACCGCGTCGAAGCCGTACAGCGTACCCATCACGGGCGGCAGCACCAGTTGCTCAGGGTCGGCGCGCGAGAAGCCGCCGTTGCGATCCGACGACCACTGCATCGGCGTGCGCACACCGTCGCGGTCGCCGAGGTGGATGTTGTCGCCCATGCCGAGTTCGTCGCCGTAGTAGATGACCGGCGTGCCGGGCATCGACAGCAGCAGCGAGTTGATCAGCTCGATGCGGCGGCGGTCGCGCTCCATCAGCGGCGCGAGACGGCGGCGAATGCCGAGATTCAAACGTGCGCGGCGATCGCTCGCATAGGTGTTCCACAAATAGTCACGCTCGGAATCGGTGACCATTTCGAGCGTCAGCTCGTCGTGATTGCGCAGGAAGATCGCCCACTGGTTCGATTCGGGGAGTTCCGGTGTCTGCTTCATGATGTCGGTGATCGGGAAGCGGTCTTCGCTCGCGATCGACATGTAGATGCGCGGCATCAGCGGGAAGTGGAATGCCATATGGCATTCGTCTTCGTTGCCGAAATACTCCTTCACGTCCTCGGGCCACTGGTTCGCCTCGGCGAGCAGCATCCGGTTCGGGTACTCGGCGTCGATGGTCGCGCGAATCCGCTTCAGGATCTCGTGCGTCTCAGGCAGGTTCTCGTTGTTGGTGCCTTCACGTTCGACGAGGTATGGCACCGCATCGAGCCGCAGCCCGTCGATGCCCATGTCGAGCCAGAAACGCATCACGTGCAGCACCTCTTTCAACACCGCCGGATTGTCGAAGTTCAGATCGGGCTGGTGCGAGTAGAAGCGGTGCCAGTAGTACGCGCCCGCAACCGGATCGTGCGTCCAGTTCGACGGCTCCGAGTCGATGAAGATGATGCGAGTCTCCGGGTACTTCTGATCGGTATCGGACCACACGTAGTAGTTGCGATAGTTCGAGCCGGGCTTCGCGCGCCGCGCGCGCTGGAACCACGGGTGCTGATCCGACGTGTGGTTGATGACGAGCTCGGTGATCACGCGGATGCCGCGCGCGTGCGCTTCCTGAATGAAGCGCCGCACGTCCGCGAGCTGACCATAGTCGGGATGTACGTTGCGGTAGTCGGCGATGTCGTAGCCGTCGTCGCGGCGTGGCGACGGATAGAACGGCAGCAGCCAGATCGCGTTGACGCCGAGCTCGGCGATGTAGTCGAGCTTGGCCATCAGACCGGGGAAATCGCCGACGCCGTCGTTGTTCCCATCGAAGAACGACTTGATGTGCACCTGATAGATGATCGCGTCCTTGTACCACAGCGGATCGTCGCTGAGGGCCGCGGGTTTGCCGCGGCGGCGCGTGCGTACCTTCGCCGCGGTGCCGACGGCCACCGCCGTTTGCGCCTCGTGCGCGGTTTGGGCTGGATCGTCGCGCTTCATGTTCCACCTTCCATCCAGGTTGGGTTGACAGCGTCTGCGTGAGGAGCGCTGTCGGGATCGTGGTCGCTGTCCTCGGGGCGATCGGCGGGCAGGCCGCCTAGCGGCGCGATTCGCCAGATCGAGAAGGGTTGGCCCGAGCCGAGCCGCACGTGTTGCCAGCGTCCGTGCCATTCGAAGCGTGCGCCGGTCATCTGGTCGATCACTTCGAGCGTGGCGTGATCGTGTAGATGCCAGCGCTGGAACGTGTCCCACGACAACTCGATGTCCGCGCCCTGTTCGTTGAACGGATCGAGATTGATCGCGACGACGATCACGTTGTCGCGCGATTCGGTCGCTTTCTCGAAGCACAGGATGTGGTCGTTGTGCGCGGCGAGGAACGTGAGACCGAGATGCGTTTGCAGCGCCGGATTCGCGCGACGGATGCGGTTCAGTGCGGTGATCTCGCCGACGATATTGCCGGGCCGGTGCCAGTCCCACGCCCGCAACTGATACTTTTCGGAGTCCAGATACTCTTCGCTGTTCGGCAGCGCGGTGGCCTCGCACAGTTCGAAGCCGCTATACGCGCCCCACAGGCCGGCCAGGGTCGCGGCCAGCGCCGCGCGGATCAGAAAGCCCGTGCGTCCCTGCGATTGCAGATGGCGCGGGTTGATGTCCGGCGTATTGACGAAGAAGTTCGGCCGATAGAAATCGCGCGCGCCGGTCTGCGTGAGTTCGCCCATGTACTCGGTGAAATCGCGCTTCGACTCGCGCCACGTGAAGTACGTGTACGACTGCGAGAAGCCGATTTTGCCGAGCCGGTTCATCATGCGCGGCCGCGTGAAGGCTTCGGCGAGAAAGATCGTGTCGGGGTGGCGCGCACGCACGTCGGCGATCATCCATTCCCAGAACGGCAGCGGCTTGGTGTGCGGATTGTCGACGCGGAAGATGCGCACGCCCGCGTCGACCCAGAACAGGATCACGTCGCGCAATGCGAGCCACAGGCCGGGCTTGGCGTCGTGCGCGTAGAAGTCCGGGTTGACGATGTCCTGATACTTCTTCGGCGGATTCTCGGCGTAGCGCAGCGTGCCGTCAGGGCGCCACGCGAACCACGTCGGATGCTCCTTCAGCCACGGGTGATCGGGCGAGCACTGGATCGCGAAGTCGAGCGCGATCTCGAGGCCATGCGCATGCGCGGCGGCGAGCATCGCCTTGAAATCGTCGAGCGTGCCGAGTTGCGGATGCACGGCGGTGTGACCGCCCTCGGCGGCGCCGATCGCATAGGGACTGCCCACATCGCCCGGCTGCGTGGTCAGCGTGTTGTTGCGGCCTTTGCGGTTCGCGAGGCCGATCGGGTGGATCGGCGGGAAGTACAGCACGTCGAAGCCCATGTCGCGGATGCGCGGCAGCTTCGCGCTCACGTCCGCGAACGTGCCGTGGCGCGACTCGTCGTCGCTCATCGAGCGCGGGAAGATCTCGTACCAGCTCGCGAAATAGGCGGCCGTGCGTTCCGCGTCGATCTTGTAGATCACGGGGTCGCGGCTCAGAAACGGGCGATGGCGCGCGGCGGTCATTGCCTTCGCTGTGGCGGGCGCGAGAATCACTGCGAGCTTCTGTTCGGCGTCGGCCTTCTGGAAGTCGCGCACGATGTGTTCGAGCGGCTCCTTGTCGGCGCCTTCGGTCGTCTCGACTTCGGCGAGCACGAGCGCGAACAGATGCGCGGCTTCGTCGAGTTCTATCTCGACGGTCTGGTTCGCCTTCAGCTTCTTCTGGATGTGCTCGACGAGCGACGCGAACTCGTCGCGCCACGCGATCACGGTGAACTCGTAGCGGCCGATCCGCTCGAGCGGAATGCGCGCGCTCCACAAGTCGAGCCCGGCCGGCGGCGCGGGCGACATCAGTTCTTCGTGCCACGCGGTTTCGTCGGCCGCGCGCCACAGCACGGCAGCCGCGATCTTGTCGTGACCTTCGGCGAAGATCGCCGCGCGAATTTCCGCCCGCTCGCCGACGCTGCGCTTGGCCGCGAAGCGACCGTTCTCCACCGACGGCGACACGCTCTCGATCGCGACGCGCGGCGCTTCGATCGCGTCGAGCACTGTCTTGCGGCCGCTGCGCTTGCTGTTCGCCTTGTCGATCGGCGGCGCGAGGCAGATCGGCTGTTCCGCGAACGCGCGCAGCAGCCGCACCGCACCGGGCGCGAGCGCGAACGGCGCGAGTGCCGCGGGTTCGGTTCGGCCGCGCGCGTCGAGCGGCGCGAAGCGCGTAAAGCTGCCCGGCACGCCCGCGAGGAAGCGCGCGGGATCGACACGCACTGGCGCGCCGAGTTCGGGATTCACGACGATCAGGACTGCTTCGCTGGCGTCGCGCAGATCGGCTGCGTCGCCGCGCAGCAGAACCGCGGCCGATGCGCCGGGGCCGCTCAATGGGCGCAATTCACCGTTCGCGTGCAGTGTCGGCGTGTTGCGCGCGAAGTCGTTGGCCTGGGTGACGGCGGCGCTCAGATCGAAGCGGCGCGACTGCGCGGCGCGGGCGAACTGCGCGGCGTCGCCGCGCGTTTGCGACATCGGTTCGGCGATGCCGTATTCGAAGCCCATCGGCATCATCCAGCCGCTGCCCAATGCAACCGACGTGAACAGCGCGCGTCGATACGCCCGCTCGACGATCGCCGCATCATGCACGTCGATCAGCTCGGCGGCGAGGCGGGTACCGTACGGCGCTTCGGGAAAGGCGATCGGCGCACCAACGCGCGCGAGCGCCGCATGCTCCTCGGCCATCCAGCTCGAACGGAAATCCCACCAGCGCACCGACGAAAACGCGCTGTCGAAGCCGGCTGCTTCGAGACCGGGCAGATCGCCGCGCGACAGGCCCGGCGTTGCCGCGAGAAAGCGCACGCGCGGATGCTTCGCGCGCACTTCATCGCCGAGGTGCCGCCATACGGCAGCCGGCACGCGATGCGGCGAATCGAAACGGAAGCCGCCGACACCGGCCTCGGCGAGCGCGAGCAGTTGCTGGGTCCACCAGACGCTCAGCGAGGCACTCGTCGCGGGGTCGTCGAAATTCGCGTAGGCAACGTTGTCTTCGCGATGCACGTGGCGCGGATCGAGCCGTGCGAGCTCGGACTCACGCGCGTGAAACCAGTCCGAATGCTCGCTGTACAGCACGCCGTCCGCGGCCATGCGGTCGATCACGAGATCGACCAGCAGCGTCAGGTTGTTGCGGCGCGCGGCATCGGCGAGCATGCGCACGGCGTCGTGCACCGAATGCTGCGCCTCGAACACCGGATGCAGCCGAGCGTGATTGCCGACCACCTGGCCATGGCCGGCCTGGCCGGGCTCGAACAGCCCGCCGATCAACGCATGATCGAAGCCGAGCCCGGCCGCATGAGCGAACTGCGCGGGCCAGGCATCGAGGGGCCCGACGAGAAGAGAATGAAAAAAGTAAATCCGCGGCGCGTACCCGTTTGGAGATTCCATCGGTCGTTTCCAGAATTGTCCTGCTGCGGTGTGGATGCACTTGGCATGCGATCACAGCGCTCATTGGGCTTCCCGAGCCGGATACCGCGCGATGCGTCAGCGGGGGCACGTACTGGTCAATGTAGTGCAAAGATCGTCGCGCCGCTGGCCAGTCGCGGGTGCTTTGACGCCAGACGCCGGTCTCGCGGGACTGGTCGTCACTCGTCGCGGAAAGGAGCAAACCGTGTGCCAACGCGGGCAGCCGGGCACCGCGCTAGCGCGGAAACGGGGAGGTTACGGTGAGATGGCGGGTGCCGAAGGTGCGCGCGCGCACGGAGCGCGCGCAAAAATGCGGGCATTGTTACGCACGCCGCGGCTGGCCGGCATGTAAAACGGGGTGGTGTGGGGCCGGTTTTACACGGGCGGCCCCGCGTTGCCCGGAATGCGGTTCAAGCGGACGCGTGAAGCCTGGGTGCCGCTCGCGTGGCAGCCATGTGGCACGCGCGTGGCATTCGCATGAAATTCATCCGAACGCCGCGCAGCGGCCGTGTCACGAACCCAGCAGTCCCGCCGCGATGTTCACGCACAGGCCGAGCACCGCGACGTTGAAGTAGAACGACAGGACCGATTGGGCGAGCGTCGCGCGGCGAATTTCGCGTGAGCGCAACACGACATCGGAAGTCTGCGACGCGACCGCGATCGTGAACGAGTAGTACAGGAAGTCCCAGTAGTTCGGCAGCAAATGGTGATCGGGAAACTTCAACGCGGTCTCTTGCGCGTCCGTGTCGAAGTAGAGGCGCGCGTAGTGCAGCGTGAAGATCGTCGGAATCAGAAACCATGCGCCGATCAGCGTCAGACCGGTCAGCAGGTAGTGCCAGACGGTCGTTGCGCCGCCCGCGCCCTTGGCCGACGCGAGTTCGAGCACGATCGCGGCGACGCTCGCGATCGTCGCGACGCAGATGACGACCAGCACGACGCCCGCGTTTTCGTCGTCGCGCATCGCGTATTCGCGCACGCGGTGCTCGTCGGCAAGAGCCATATGCACCCAGATCATCAGCAGGTAGCTCCAGATGGCCGCGTCCCAGCCGATCAGTGTGCGGGCGATCGGACTCGTATGACCGGGCACGAGGAACGCGACGACGATCCCGATCACGAGGCCGATCACCGTGCGGGGCCGATTGCGAAGAAGCTGCGGATAGTAGTTGATGGACATGGACTCGATGAACGACGAAGTGTAGGGCAGTCGGTGTCGCGGATTCTACGCGTGCAACGCGGACCGATTGTCGAATGGTGGGTCACAGGCTATAGTCTTTCGCGGCGGCCTTGCGCGCCGCTTTCAGTTGAAAGGCGATTGGTAGATGACGGCAGCAATCGTTGCGGTCATGCATGCAACACCGCACATGCGGCGCGCGTGAATTACGCGCACGGATACGAGACCGCTGAAGCGGCGTAAGACCAGGTTTGGGGAGGAGCAAACGAAGCGGCAGGCGAACGGCATCATGCCCTCGCCGCGCTGCTCGTCGAGAACGACTCATCATCTGGAGCCCCCATGACAGATGTTCCTGAGGATAACGATGCGCATCCCCACGTGACGCATCGGCAAGGAGCGAAGTCTTATCGCAATGCCACACGTTTCACCGGCTTGCCGCCGTCGTTTTCCGCTTCGCGCAGGGCCTGGGTGCTCGGCTCGTGCGCGACGGCCGCGGCGCTCGCGTTCGCCGGCGCGAGCCGTTCGCTGTCGTGGATCGCGCCCGCCTTCGCCGATACGCGGCCAGCCGGGGGCGGACTCGATGCCTTCCTCGCGGTTTCGCAACACCTCACCGGTCGTAGCAGTTTCGATACCGTGCTTGGCCAACGTGTCTACGATGCGCTGGCGCGTGCCGATAACCAGTTCGCGCAGAACGTCGCGGCGCTGAACACATGGCTGCAAGGCCACGGCGGCGTGCCGTCCGATACGGTCACACAGGCGCTGCAGACCGACCAGCCCGCGCTCGCGAAAACGGTCGGCGCGATCATGCGCGCGTGGTATCTGGGCCTCGTCGGCGACATGCCGCACGTCCAGGTGATCGCGTATGAAAAGGCGCTGATGTTCGAGCCCGTGCAAGACGTGCTCACGATTCCCTCCTATTGCCGCGACGTGCCGTTCTACTGGACGCAGAAGCCGACGCCCGCGTGAGCCGCGCGAGCCGCGCGAGCCCGCGAGCGGGCCACGCCAGCAGCGCAACCAGCACGCCGGACCCGCAAGCGTCGCACGAACAAAGCCCGCAACAGGCAGGGCATCGAAGAGAGAAACGATGGCAAACACACAATCCGCCGATATCGTCGTGGTCGGCTCCGGCGTCGCCGGCAGTCTGGTTGCGCATCAGCTGGCGCTGGCGGGCGCGTCGGTGATCCTGCTCGAAGCGGGGCCGCGCATTCCGCGCTGGCAGATCGTCGAGAACTTCCGCAACTCGCCGGCCAAGTCCGACTTCGCGACGCCGTATCCGTCGACGCCTTACGCGCCGCATCCCGAGTACGCGCCCGCGAACAACTACCTGATCCAGAAGGGCGATTATCCGTACAACTCACAATACGTGCGGCTGGTTGGCGGCACGACCTGGCACTGGGCGGCCGCCGCGTGGCGGCTGCTGCCGTCGGACTTCCAGTTGCGCAAGCTGTATGGCGTCGGGCGCGACTGGCCGTATCCGTACGAAACGCTCGAGCCGTGGTACGTGGCCGCCGAAGTGCAGCTCGGCGTGTCCGGTCCCGATAGTTCGATCGATCTCGGTTCGCCGCGCTCGAAGCCCTATCCGATGCAGCAGCTGCCACTGTCGTACATGGATCAGCGGTTCAGCGACGTGCTCAACGCGCAGGGCTTCAAGGTCGTGCCCGAACCGGTCGCGCGCAACAGCCGTCCGTACGATGCGCGGCCCACCTGCTGCGGCAACAACAACTGCATGCCGATCTGCCCGATCGCGGCGATGTACAACGGCGTGATTCACGCGGAGAAGGCCGAGCAGGCCGGCGCGAAACTGATTCCCGAAGCGGTCGTGCATCGCATCGAAGCGGACGACAAAGGGCTCATCACCGCGGTCCACTACAAGGACCCGAACGGCAATAGCACACGCGTCACGGGCAAGCTGTTCGTGCTCGCGGCGAACGGCATCGAAACGCCGAAGCTGATGTTGATGTCGACCTCCGACAAATTCCCGCGCGGCGTCGGCAACAGCTCCGATCAGGTGGGCCGCAACCTGATGGACCATCCCGGCACCGGCGTCACGTTTCTCGCCAACGAACCGCTGTGGCCCGGCCGTGGCCCGATGGAGATGACCTCGATCGTCAACTTCCGCGACGGCGCGTTCCGCTCCGATCACGCGGCGAAGAAGCTGCATTTGTCGAACGGCGTGCCGACGATGGGGGTCACCGCCGACCTGCTGAAAAAAGGCCTGACCGGCGCCGAACTCGACCGGCAGATTCGCGACCGCGCGGCGCGCACGCTGAACATCAACAGCTTTCACGAACATCTGCCGGAGCCGCAGAACCGCATCGTGCCGTCGGCAGATCACAAGGACGCGCTCGGGATTCCTCAGCCCGAGATCTACTACTCGATCAACGAGTACGTGAAGAAGAGCGCCGCCAATACGCACGAACTGTATGCGCAGATCGCGACGCTATTCGGCGGCACCGAGGTCTCGTTCGACGACAGCTTCGCGCCCAACAATCACATCATGGGCACGACGATCATGGGCAGCGATGCGGCGAGTTCGGTTGTCGACGCGGACTGCCGCACGCACGATCATTCGAACCTGTTCATCGCCAGTAGCGGCGTGATGCCCACCGCCGCGTCGGTGAACTGCACGCTGACGATCGCTGCACTGTCGCTGAAACTGGGCGACAAGCTGAAGCGCGAAATCTGAGCGCCGACCGGAGAGCCACAATGACGAAGAAGACCTGTCGCGCGCAGCCGGACCCTGTGCTGATGCACGTCAACCAGCGCCGCCGCTTCGGCGGCGCGGCGCTCGCGGCCGCGTTTTCGCTGCTTGCGCTGTCGATAGCGTGGCACGAGTCGCACGGCCCGGACGCAGACTCGACCGACGAAATGCCGATCACCCAGGCGCGCGCCGACGACGCGGCGCAGGCTTCGGTCGGCGGCCCGGCCATGCTCGCCGGCAAGGCCGCGAATGGCGAACTCGTGAAGCGCGGCCAATACCTGACCCGTGCTGCCGATTGCGCGGCCTGCCATACGGCGGACAAGTCGCGCCCATTCGCGGGCGGCCTGCCGATCAGCACACCGTTCGGCACGATCGTGACGCCGAACATCACGCCCGATCCCGACACCGGCATCGGCCAATGGAGCGACGCCGATTTCATGCGCGCGATGCACGAAGGCATCGGCAAAGGCGGCGAGCGGCTCTATCCGGCGTTCCCATACACCGCCTACACACGCGTGACCGAACAGGACGTGCTCGCGATTCGCGCGTATCTGAACACGCTCGCGCCGATTCACTACACGCCGCCCTCGAACAGCCTCAAGTTCCCGTTCAATCAGCGCTGGCTAATGGTGTTCTGGAACCTGTTCAACTTCACCGAGGGGCGCTTCGTGCCGGACCCGAAACAGAGCCCCGAATGGAACCGAGGCGCGTATCTGGTCGAAGGGCTCGCGCATTGCGAGGAATGCCATACACCGCGCAATTTCATGCAGGGGCTGAAGTCGAGCGCGCGTTTCTCCGGTGCGGTGCAGGCCGGCTGGCATGCGTTCAATATCACGCCGGACAAGCTGAGCGGCGTCGGCGACTGGCGCGACGACGAACTCACGTCGTATCTGTCGACCGGCGCGGCGCCGAGCCGCGCAAACGCGGCCGGCCCGATGGGCGAAGTGGTCGCGAACAGCACGCAGTATCTGACGCCGGTGGATCTGCGCTCGATCGTCGTGTTCTTGCGCTCGGTGCCGGCCGTGAGCGGCGGCGACGCGCGTCCCCGTCATCAATGGGGCAAGCCGGCCAGCGACGTCACCGCCATGCGCGGCACCGCGATCACCGGCGTGAACGGCGCGCAGCTGTTCGTCGCCAATTGCGCGACCTGTCATGGCTGGACTGGGCAGGGCGTGGGCGCGAGCGCGCCGGGCGCGTATCCGTCGCTGATCCACAACTCGACGGTCGGCGCGAACGACGCGAACAATCTCGCGTTGGTCATTCTGCACGGCGTAAATCGCACGACCGCGCACGCGGACGTGCTGATGCCCGGGTTCGGCGGCCATCTCGACGACGAGCAGATCGCGGCGATCACCAACTACGTGACGAAACAGTTCGGCAATCCGCAGGCGACGATCGCGGCCGACCAGGTGGCGAAGCTGCGCACGCTGCAATAACGCGCGGGACGACTCGGGCGCGCGCCAGGAGTGACTCGCGCAAACGTGCATTTCCGGTAACGCATACCGCAAATGTGGCGTTTCAGCGTCATTTTTGCGTCGTTCGATGTCTTTCTTGCTCGATGAAGCGTCCGGATACGATAGGCACCCCGCATACGCGTGCGCGTCGGCCGCATTATCATGGTGGAATGAATTCCACCCCCGCCAACTTCGTTCAGCATCACGACGCCAACGAGGCCGGCCGCGATTTCGTGGTCGGCGATCTGCACGGCTGCGTCGACGCTTTGCGCTACCTGCTGCGTCAGATCGCGTTCGATCCGACGTGCGACCGGCTGTTTTCGGTCGGCGATCTGGTCGATCGGGGCGAGCACTCGGAGCAGGCGCTCGCGCTGCTCGAGAAGCCGTGGTTCCATGCGGTGCTCGGCAATCACGAGGACGCGCTGTGCGCGGTCGCCGACGGCCGCTTGCGGCGGCAGTGGTGGTACGGCATCGGCGGCGCGTGGGCGGCCGAGGTGCCCGACGAGCGTCTGCGCTATTACGCCGAGCATCTGCGCACGCTGCCGCTCGTGCGCGTGATCGGCAGCGGCAAGGCGCGCTTCAACGTTCTGCACGCCGAATTTTTCGGCTCCGACGCCGAGCTCGACGCGGGCAATTATTCGGCCGAAACGCGCCAGCAATTGCTGTGGGGTCGCGAGCTCGCGCTGGGCAACGGCGATCCGCTGCGGCAGCGCGGGCTGTCGCTGACCTATTGCGGCCATACGCCGGTGCGCGACATCACGCAGATCGGCTCGCAAGTGTTCATCGATACGGGCGCGTTCGGGCCGGACGGCACGTTGACGATCGTGCAGCCGCAGGCGTTGCGTCGTTGGTCGATCTCGGTCGAGGCCGCGCGCGCGGAAGGGGCGGCGGAATTGGCCTTGCCTTGAACGGCTGAAGTCCCCGCGCTGCTTCGCCGCTCTTCTGTCACCCGACCTGATTCAACTCGAACACCATATCGACGCTCCTGCCGTTCCAGTTGTATTCGAGGTATGCCGCGTGATGGCAGTCGCGCAGCAGCATCGTGCGGAATGCCGCGAGGCATTCGCCAGCGCTGTCGCGCACCGACGGATACACGATGCCCGGCGCGCCCGCCGCGCGTACCGCGCGCCCGAGCGCCTGTCCGGGAAGGTAGTCGTCGGGCGACAGCACGGCGGGATCGAACTCGGGGTCGCGACGCAAGTCGACCACGCTGCCTTGTGCGACTACCGTGTAGAGACGCATCTGTTGACGCATCGGCGGCTCGGCGGTCGCCTGGAGAAACTGACCCGTGTGATAGCGTGTTTCCGCGATCGCAGTCGCGCGTGAACGCGCGCAATAGAACACGCCGTAGGTGCCGTCGGAAAAGCGGCTGCCGAGCGGATTCAGATGCGTGAGCGCGGCCATGATCGGCCCGTAGCCGGGCCCGAAACGGCGCTCCTCGCGCGGCACCAGATCGAGTTCGCCGATTTCGGTGCGCAGACGGTCGTTGGTCATCGCTTCGAGCGCGTACAGCGCGTCGAAATCCTCCGGCGATGCGACCCGATCGAACAGGTTGATGGCCGGAAAGCGCGTCGGAATCACGCGATACGCGGGCGACCAATCGAGCGCTGCGCTGGTCCAGCGGTCCTGCCATTGCGGTTGCGTCACGCCCAGCCGCCTCGCATTGCGTCGAGATACTGGCGCACGGCCACGAGATCGCTGATGTTGCCCGCCAGCATGCGGTCCAGCGCGCGTTTGCCGCCGAACGGCGGCGCGCTGTTGGGACGTTTGACCCAGGTGTCGGCGGCGCTCGGCTGCGGCAGCAGAATCTGCAGCGCCTTGTAGATGCCGAGCAGCAGCGACAATCGCTCCAGCGTGTCGTGGCTGAGGCGCGCGGTCTCGGGCGTCGCCCTCCACTTGAAGAACGTCGAGCGGCCCGGCTTGCCGAGCAGCACGATCTGCTCGTCGGCGCTCAGGTCCCAGTCGCGCGCGATGTTGAAGAACGCACGCAGACCGGCCGCGGACATCTGCGTCAGCGTGGGTTCCGAAAGCGATTGTCGCGGCGATGCCTCGGGCGAGGAAATTCGGGCAGCGTGAGTCATTGCGGGTAGGTCCCTATGTGTACTTTTTAATGATATTAGTCCAAAAGTGGATTTTAGCAAGAGAATATAATCCCGGCTCGTTTTGGCAGCCGTCGATCAGGAGAAGCAGCAGATGCGGGTTCGAGCAGTAGCAGCGGCGCTGGCCGTGTGGTGTGTGTCGGAGGTGGCGTTGGCTGCCGGTTATGCTGAAGTGTGGAATCCGCCGGAGGCGAGCGGGCATATCGCGAGCGGACACGTTACCCGGCAGGCGCATGCGCGGAAAAAACCCGAGGCGGTGAAAGTGAAGGCGGGCGCCAAGGGCGGAATCAAGACCAAAGTTGGTGCGCATGCGCGGCAGACGGCGAGCGCCCGGCACGCGGCAACCCATGTCGCGTCGGCCGGCGCGGCCCACGGCGGCAAACTCGCGGCGCATGGGAACGGCGTCAAACGTCCCGTGGCGGACGGGAACGTGAAAGGCGGTACGAAAGTCGCGGCGTCGGGCCCGAACCGGTCGCACGCCACCGTGACCGCGCAGACCGCGAAGCACGCGCAGCCACATGTGCAACTGGCGCACGCGAGGCCGGCTCAGGGCAAGGTCGTGCACGCCGATTTCGCGGCGGCTCACACCGCGCGTCCGCATGTGGACAAGGTCGCGGCGAAGCCCGCGATTTCACGTGCGAATCTGATCAAACCGCCCGTGCGGACTTCGTCGGACGCGTCCGCAAACGTTAGCGATATCGCGCCGATGGGCTCCGTGCCCAATCCGGCGACCGCCAGCAGCGGTTCGCTGCCGCCGATCATCCACTAAGGCTGCTTCGAGCGGCGCGGCGCGGTGTGGCATCGGTCGTGGCGTCACGCCGTGGCGAGGCCGTTTGCAAGCAGCCGCAGCGTTTCCGCCGAGCGGGCCTCGCGCACGCGCGAATGCAGCGTCACACGCGATTCCGGCAGCGCCGGCAGGCTGAGCCGCGCGCCGACGTCGATCAGACCGCGCGGCGCAACCCGACGCGCGAGCGGCGACACGGCGAGCCCAGCAGCCACAGCCGCGCCCACTGCCGCGACGCCACCACCCACAAACACCTCCTGCCAGGCGATCCCCGCCGCCGTCAGCGTGTGCAACGCGACCTCACGCACGTTGCACGGCGGGCTCAATAGCGCGAGCGCTAGCGGCTCACCGACTCGCGGCAGCCATGTCGGCGTCGCGAGCCAACCGAGCGGTTCGCTGAACAGCGTCTGCGCGTCATCGCGCGGCGGTTCGTCGGCGCCGTAGCGGACGATCGCCGCATCGAGCCGGCGTTCGTCGAACTGCGCGAGCAACGCCGCCGATGTGCCCATATGCAACTCGACCACGAGGCCCGGATCGTGTGCGTTGAGCCGGCCGAGCAGGTGCGGCAGATCGGAGCCCGCAACGTGCTCGCTGAGCCCGAGCACGAGCCGTCGCCGCTCCACCGATAGCGCGCCGAGCGCGCGCTCGTGCGCGTTCAGCAACTCGCGCGCGGCGCCGAGAAACGCGTGGCCGTCGGGGGACAGACGCACGATGCGCGGCGTGCGCTCCAGCAACTGCTTGCCCAGGTGCGCCTCCAGTCGCTTCAGCTTCAGGCTGACGGCCGATTGCGTGGTGTCGAGCGCGTCCGCGGCGCGCGTGAAGCTGCGCAGATCGGCGACCAGCACGAAGGCGCGCACCGCATCGAGATCGAGGACTTTCATTTCGGATAGAAATAGATGAAATAGACAGAGATATCTGTTTATTATGACGGAGCGCGCCTAAGCTGTGTTCAAGCCAACACCGCAAACAAGGAGCCCCATCATGCCGCTCACCCGGATCTCACTGCGCGCCGGCAAGCCGGCCGATTACCGCCAGGCGCTGAGCGCCGGCATCCAGCGCTCGCTGGTGGACACGTTCAACGTGCCGAAGGACGACATGTTCATGCTGATCACCCAGCACACGCCCGACAACATGATCTATGACCGGCAGTACCAGAATATCGAGCGCGGCGACGATCTCGTCGTGATCCAGCTGACCGTTAGCAACACGCGCTCGGTCGAGCAGAAGAAGGCGCTCTACCGGCGCATCGTCGATGAACTCGGGAAGTCGCCGGGCGTGCGGCCCGAGGATGTGTTCATCAATCTCGTCGAGGTCGAGAAGGAGAACTGGTCGTTTGGGAATGGGATTGCGCAGTACGCAAGCCGTCCCGACTAGCGAAATGCGTCATCAAAGAGCGAACCACTGACCAAATTGCGACATTTCAACAAATATTGAAATATAACGGTGAAGTGGATATAGTGTCTTTATGGACACGATCAATGCCGTACGCGCGCTCGGCGCGCTCGCTCACGAATCCCGTCTCGCGATCTTTCGCCAGCTCGTCGTTGCCGGCCCCGAAGGCATGGCGGCTGGCGAAATAGCGCAGCAGTTAGGCATTTCGCCTTCCGGCCTTTCATTCCACCTGAAAGACCTGACACACGCCGGACTGGTGAGTCCGCGACAGGAAGGGCGCTTCGTCATCTACACCGCAAACTTCGACGCGATGACGTCGCTGATCGGCTTCCTCACAGAGAACTGCTGCTCCGGTGCATCGTGCGCCGCGAGCGACCTTTCCAACTGTTGCCGAGACGAAACATGAAACGCATGCACATTCACGTGGCTGTGGACAATCTTGCCGACAGCATCCGCTTCTACAGCGCGATGTTTGGCAACGTCGAGCCGACGGTCATCAAGAGCGATTACTGCAAGTGGGAGTTGAGCGACCCCGTCGTGAACTTCGCGATCTCGCAACGCGGGGCGAAACCTGGCGTCGATCACATTGGCATCCAGGTCGAAACCGATGAAGAACTGGCAGAGATGAACGCGCGCTTCGCCGCCGCTGAAGTTCCCGTGCAGCACCAGAGCGGCACGACATGCTGTTACGCGAAGTCGGACAAGGCGTGGACCGTCGATCCGCAAGGCGTGGCCTGGGAAACCTTCCTGACCCTCGAATCGGCTCCCATCTATGGGCAATCTCATACCCAGGCATTGGCAGCAAACGAATCCGCGGCAGCCTGCTGCGCTCCGTCCCAGACAAGCATTTCATTTCGGAGCCGCACGTGAGCGGCAAACCGTATTCCGTACTGATTCTCTGCACCGGCAACAGCGCACGCAGCATCATGGCCGAGGCGCTGTTCAACGTGCTCGGCAAAGCACAGTTTCGCGCGTACAGCGCGGGCAGCCATCCATCCGGCGCAGTCAATCCGTTCGCGATCGAGAAATGCGCGGCACTGGGCTACGACACCGCCAGGATGCGCAGTAAGAGCTGGGACGAGTTCGCAACGCCCGACGCGCCGCAGATGGACTTCGTCATTACCGTATGCGATCAGGCCGCGGGCGAGGTCTGCCCGATCTGGCCCGGCAAGCCGATCAGCGCACACTGGGGCTTTGAAGATCCCGCAGCCTGGCAGGGAACCGACGACGAGAAGCGCGAAGTTTTCGACAAGATCTATCGACAGATCATGAATCGCGTGAGCCAGTTCGTGAACCTGCCGCTGCACGCGCTCAACCACGACGCAATCCGGCGCGAAATGCGTGCCATTGGCGAGCGTCCGGCAGAGGAAACCAATGAGTCGCGCTGAGGCTCGTGCAGTAGCGCGCCCGGCTATCGGCTTCTTCGAGCGCTATCTGACGGTGTGGGTCGCGCTGTGCATCGTGGCAGGCGTGATACTCGGCCAGTTGTTGCCGGGCGCATTTCAGGCGCTCGGGCGCATGGAAGTCGCGCACGTCAACCTGCCCGTCGGCGTGCTGATCTGGGTGATGATCATCCCGATGCTCATCAAGATCGACTTCTCGGCGATGAAGCAGGTCGGCAGCCAATGGCGCGGCATCGGCGTGACGCTCGCGGTCAACTGGCTCGTCAAACCGTTCTCGATGGCCGTGTTGGGCTGGGTGTTCATTCGTCACGTGTTCAGGCCGTGGCTGCCCGTCGAGCAACTCGACAGCTACCTCGCAGGTCTCATCCTGCTCGCCGCCGCGCCGTGCACGGCAATGGTCTTCGTGTGGTCGCAGCTGTGCAAGGGCGACCCGTATTTCACTCTGTCGCAGGTCGCGCTGAACGACTCGATCATGGTCGTGGCGTTCGCGCCACTCGTCGCGTTGCTGCTCGGGCTGTCCGCGATTACAGTGCCTTGGGACACACTGATCGCTTCGGTTGGCCTTTACATAGTGATCCCGGTCATCCTCGCGCAACTGCTGCGCCAACGCTTTCTTCGAAAGGGCGAAGAGCATTTCCGTAGCGTCGTTGCCCGTCTCGGTCCCTGGTCCATCTGCGCCTTGCTCGTGACGCTGGTCCTGCTGTTTGCGTTTCAGGGTCAGCAGATCGTTGAGCAGCCGCTGGTGATCGCGATGCTCGCCGTGCCAATCCTCATTCAGGTGTTTCTGAACTCGGGACTGGCCTACCTGCTCAACCGCCAGTTGGGCGTCGCACATTGCGTCGCTGGCCCGTCGAGTCTGATTGGCGCGAGCAACTTCTTCGAACTCGCCGTGGCCACCGCAATCAGCCTGTTCGGCTTTCATTCGGGTGCCGCACTGGCGACGGTGGTTGGGGTTCTGATCGAGGTCCCCGTGATGCTGCTCGTCGTGGGGGTCGTGAACCGTTCGCAAGCATGGTACGAATCAGGGCAGCGGAACGCCGCGCCCAACTTGGGGAGAAACGGATCGTGACGAGTGATCTGCCGAACGTCAGCCCTATTCACCTCGATATACCGGACGTGGACAAGCTGGCACCCGTGACCACTTCAACGCATCCGCCACGCATCCTGCTGCTTTATGGGTCGCTGCGAGCAACGTCTTATAGCCGGCTGCTGACGCTCGAAGCCGAGCGCATCCTCCGTCATTTCGGAGCGCAAACGCGGGTATTCGACCCGCACGGCCTGCCGCTCGCCGATAGCGTCCCGGCAGATCATCCGAAGGTCGTCGAACTGCGCAAGCTGTCCGAGTGGTCGGAGGGGCAGGTTTGGTGCAGCCCGGAACGCCACGGCAATCTCACGGCCGTATTCAAGAATCAGATCGACCGGCTGCCGCTCGAAAGCGCGGGAATACGGCCGACCCAAGGGCGCACGCTGGCTGTGATGCAGGTGTGCGCCCGGCCTTGACCGATGGACACCTCCTGTTCCAAAGGATAGGTGTCCACGAAAGCGGGTCAACTCCAGAAACCGGAAAACGACCACCCCGAGCAACACGAAATACGCGAGCAGCGTCAGCCATCCTTGCCAGCGCAGGGGAAGGCCCCAACCCCAGCCATAGCGTTTGGCTGGGAACCAGTATTCACGAGAGGGTGACATCGCGCGGTCTCCTGGTTCGGGCGCTTGCTCATTGTCGACGATTCACGGTCGGTAAGTGCAAGCATTGCATCTTCCGCGCTGTATCACGCGGGACTATATTTCCTGGACCGGCTTTAACCCGAGTCCATCGACAGGAAACGTTCCATGCAACCCGCAAACCAGCAAAAAACCGTGCTTCTGATCGGCGCCTCGCGCGGCCTCGGCTTCGCGATGGTCGAGGAGTATCTGAAGCGCGGCTGGCGAGTCATCGCGACCGGCAGGCAAAATTCCACGACCAGGCTCCTTCAGCTTGCGACGGCGTCACATGACGCACTCGAAGTCGAAACGGTCGACATCACGATGCCCGAACAGGTCGCCGCGTTGCGGGGCCGCCTCGAAGGACGTCCGGTCGACCTGCTGTTCGTCAACGCCGGCGTCAAGAACGACGATAGTGAAACGATCGCGGATGTATCGACCGACGAATTCGTGCGGGTGATGGTGACGAACGCGTTGAGTCCGATGCGGGTCGTCGAGGCGCTGCAGGATCTCGTTCGGCCGACTGGCACGATCGGCGTGATGTCGTCGGGGCAGGGCAGCGTCGCCAACAACGAGAATGGCAACTACGAGGTCTATCGCGGCAGCAAGGCCGCGCTCAACATGTTCATGCGCAGCTTTGCCGCACGTCACCGAAGCGATACCAGAACCCTGCTGCTGATGGCGCCCGGCTGGGTGCGAACCGATATGGGCGGGCCGGACGCGCGTCTGAGCATCGACGAAAGCATCCCGAACCTGGTCAGCACGATCGACGCTTACGAGGGCCGTGCCGGTTTGCATTATCTCGATTACCTCGGCAGAGTCGTGCCGTGGTGAACGGCAAGCGTAGGGGCCAGCGGTAGAAGGGCGCGTCGCTATAATGATTCGCCGCCCTACACGTACCCTCAACCACTCTCTGCCATGACCATCGAGCGCCCCGATCCTCCCCGCGATGCCCTCGAACTCGGCGGCTCCGTCTGGTTTCAGGCGGGCACGCAGACGCTCGGCGGCGCGGCCCGCATCGCGCTGCTTGCGGCGATTGGCGAGACCGGCTCGATCACGAGCGCGGCGAAGGCGGTCGGCATCAGCTACAAAGGCGCGTGGGATGCCATCGACACGATGAACAACCTCGCCGGCGAGCCGCTCGTGGTGCGTCTGACCGGCGGCAAGGGCGGCGGCGGCACGACGCTGACGCCGCGCGCGGTGAAGCTGATCGAGACGTTTCGCGCGGTCGAGCGCGAGCATCGGCGCTTTCTCGAACGCGCGGGCGCGGCGATTGGCGAGGGCTTCGCGACGGACTGGGACCTGATCGGCCGCATCGGCGTGAAGACGAGCGCGCGCAATCAGTTCTACGGCACGGTGTCGGCGATCGAGCGCGGCACCGTCAACGACGAAGTGTCGCTCGCGCTGCCCGGCGGCCACACGATCGTCGCCGTGCTCACGCACGAGAGCACCGAAGCCCTCGGGCTCGCGGTCGGCGTGGCGGCGTTTGCGCTGATCAAGGCGTCGTGGGTCGTTTTGCTCGTACCGGGTGATGGCGATCGCGATGCGCCGTTGAACCTGTCGGCGCGCAATCAGTTGTCTGGCACCGTGCACAGCGTGAAGCGCGGCGCGGTGAACGCGGAAGTGTCGCTGGGGCTCGAAGGCGGCGCGGTGGTCACGGCGGTCGTCACCAATGGCAGCGTCGACGTGCTCGGTTTGCAGGAAGGCGCGAGCGCGGTCGCGGTGTTCAAGGCGTCGAGCGTGATACTTGGCGTGAAGGATTGAGGTTGCCGGGGCGTAACGGAAGCGCAATGCCACCCGCTCAACGAGGCGACGCCTCGCTGCGCGCATATCCTGCGAACGGATGATCCTCGCGCACGTGGCCGTCGCTGACCTGCACGACCTGATCGCCGAATGCGGCGACGTCGTCCGGATCGTGCGTGATCAGCACCATCGGAATATCGAGCCGCGTTTGCAGGTCCGATAGCTCGCGCCGCATGCGCTGGCGCAACTCACTATCCAGTGCGGAAAACGGCTCGTCGAGCAGCAGCAGGCGCGGCTGCGAAACCAGCGCGCGCGCGAGCGCCACACGCTGCTTCTGCCCGCCCGACAGCTGCGCCGGGTGATTGCCCGCCAAGCCCCTCAATTCGAGCGCATCGAGCCAGTAATCGACCTGCGTATGCGCGCCGCGCGCACGCGGATTGAGCCAGCCCCGGTGCAGCCCGAAGCCGATGTTCTGCCGCACGTTCAGATGCGGAAACAGCGCGTAGTCCTGAAACAGATACGCGATCTTGCGCGCCTGCGGCATCTGATCGATGCCGACCGCGCTATCGAACAAGGTGGTGCCGTGCAGCGTGATGGTCCCTTCATCGGGACGCAGCAAGCCGGCGATCGCCTGCAAGGTCAGGCTCTTGCCCGCGCCCGACGGCCCGAACAGCACGAGCCGCTGCGTGCTCGCGCTGAACGCGACGTCGAGCGTGAAGCGCCGCCCGGCGGTCTCGAAGGTCTTGCGGATGGCGACGTTGAGCGGCATGTCAGCGGGCTCTCAGAAGCGTGTGCTGCGGCACGAGACGCCCCGCGAGCAGCAGGATCGTCACGCACGCGACCGATGTCACGAGCACGAGGAAGTTGGCGGTGCTGTCGTCGCCGGCCTGCACCGCCGAATAGACCGCGACCGACAGTGTCTGCGTGCGGCCTGGCAGATTGCCCGCGATCATCAGCGTCGCGCCGAATTCGCCGAGCGCGCGCGCGAACGCGAGCAGGCCGCCCGCGAGGATGCCGCGCGCGGCGAGCGGCAGCGTCACGCGGAAAAACACCGCGGCTTCGCTGACGCCGAGCGTGCGCGCCGCGCGCTCCAACTGCGGATCGACGCCTTCAAAGGCGGCGCGCGCGGACTTCAGCACGAGCGGAAACGCGACCACCGTCGACGCGATCACCGCGCCCTGCCACGTGAAGACGAGCTGGATGTCGAAGCGGTCGAGCCACGCGCCGATCACGCCGCGTCGGCCGAGCAGCACGAGCAGGTAATAGCCGAGCACGGTGGGCGGCAGCACGAGCGGCAGCATCAGCAGCGAATCGATCACGTCGCGCGCGCCGGAGCGCCAGCGCGACAGGCCGAGCGCGGCCGCGACGCCGAGCACGAGAGTGAGCGCGGTGGCCCAGCCTGCGACCTTCAGCGATAGCAGCAGCGGAACCCAGGCCTGTTGCATGAGCGTGTGCTCTCCCCGTGAATCAATGCGCCGGCTTGAAGCCGTACTTCGCGAGCACCGCCTCGCCGGCCGGCGACAGCACGAAGTCGATGAAGGCTTGCGCGTCGGCCGCGTGATGGCTGCCTTCGACCTGCGCGATCGGATAGCTGATCGGCGTTTGCGTCGGCAGGTTCAGCGCGATCTTGACCTTGTCGGGCATGATCGCGGCATCGGTGCCGAACACGAAGCCGGCGTCGACTTCGCCGCGCGCGACGTAATCAAGGCTCTGACGCACGTTCGACGCGAGCACCGCCTTCGCGCTGACCGCGTCCCACACGCCGGCGGCCTGAAGCGCGCCCTGCGTGTAGCGGCCAACCGGCACCGAGGCCGGATCGCCGAACGCGACGCGCTTGACGTGCGCGGTCGTCAGCGCGTTGAGGTTGGCGGGCGCGAAATGACTGTCGGCTGGCACGATCAGCACCAGCGAGTTGGCGGCGAAGTCGCGCCGCGTCGACGGCACGATCACCTTTTCGGCGGCGGCCTTGTCCATTGCCTTCTGATCCGCGGACGCGAATACGTCGGCGGGCGCGCCTTTGACGATCTGTTGCATCAGCACGTCGGACGCGCCGAAGTTCAACAGAACCTTGGTGCCCGGATGCTGTTGCTCGAACGCGTCGCCGACCGCCTTGAACGCATTGGTCAGGCTGGCGGCGGCCGAGACCACCAGTTCATCGGCGTGGGCATTCACGCTGACCACGAGGGCGGCGGCTGCGACGCACAGCGCGTACTGCTTCAGATGGCAAGAGCGTGTCATGAAGGACCTGGAGTCTGACGTGAACGGGAAGCAGTGGCTTAAAAACGCTATCGTAATATATGCGCGGTTATAGCGGTGGGCGAAACGGTCGATTCGGCGCAGCGCTTCACGTATGGCGTGAAGCGAGGGAAGTGCTACGAAACTGTAAAAGGAAGCTTGAAAACGCGGCGGAAGGGCCGGCGCAGCGTGCTCAGATGTCCGAGGCGCGCATCGGCTCAAGCGTATTGCGCGTTTGCGACAGCGGCGCGGCCGACGGTCGAATGTAGCGTGGGGCCCGCCATGTCGCGCGAATGAACGGCCGGTCGTGGCCGGACACCTTCAATGCGATATGCGTGACCCAGCGCTGCGTGGGCACGTGCACGCCGTGCATCAGGATTGCCAGCACCATCAGGCTGACGGTGACCGGGAGCGCCGACAGCCGGCCCGGCTCCGCATTCCACGCGATGCGCACGAACACGAGCGCGGTGAGCGCGCCGACGAGGCAGCCAGTCACGGCTTCGGACGGCGAATGCGCGCTCAGCACGACGCGCGACAAGCCCACCGCCAGGCCGGCGGCAAGCCCCCCGAGCACGCCCAGCAGCCGGACGGCGCGGCGCGCGGGCAATAGCATCAAAAACAGCGCGACCGGATAGACGGCCGTGGACAGCATGGAGTGACCGCTGACGCCGGTGAAATCGAGCTCGCGCACGCCGACGCCCCAGCCGAGGAAGGCGAGCTTGGTCACGGTCACGACGCCGATCGCGGTACCGAGCAGCGCGAGCCAGCAGGCCGCGAGCCGCCACGAGTAGCCGACCGCCAACCACAGCGCGATGGCGAGCGCGAGCGGCAGCGTCAAGCCGGCGCCGCCGAGGCTGGTGATCGAATACCACAGGTGGATCGGTAAATCGGGCATGGCGGGAGCGCGACGCGGGTCGCGTGAAATCGGGTTGGTGGAAATCGGCGCGCGGCCGGCACGAAACGCCGATGCGGCCCGGATCGACAGGTCGGGAGATCAACCGCCAGTATAGTCGGGTGTCGCGCGACGGTCTTGCGGCGCACAGCGCTTTTGCACGCCGAATGTGGGCTGCCGAACGGCTATCGAGGTGGTTTGACGACAGGGCCCCGGCAAGGTTCGCGACGATCGAAATGGGGCATGAAGAGCGGCGCTGTGTTCAGCACCGCAGGAAAAATGATGTTATTGTGCATTGCACAACTTCATCTGATCCGCAGTTTTGGGGTCCGCATTTGTCTCTTTTGCGAGGTTATCGCCGATGGCAAAAAGCCTGTCGAAAATCTGGCTGCGTGGTTTCAAGCGCCTGCTCGCGATCCAAACCGAACACGCGCAAAAAACCGCCAAGCGAGCGCAGGCGCGACCGGTTCGCGCCGCCACCACGAAACCGTCGAGCAAGGCTCATCCACTGAAGCCGGCTGCCGCGCTACGCACGCCGATGAAACGCGAAGCGCCGCGCGAGTCGCGCGTGCGTCCACGCGCGGCAGCGTGGGCGAGCGGCGCGTGGACGCGCTCGTTCCATTCCGCGCCGGCCGCGCCGGGCCGGCTGGTCAATCACCTGCAGTACGGGCTCTATATCCCGTCCGGGCACGCGCATGAGGCGATGCCGCTGGTCGTGATGCTGCATGGCTGCACGCAGTCGATCGACGAATTCGCCGAGGGTACGCGCATGAACCTGCTCGCCGACCGCCACGGCTTCGCGGTCGTGTATCCGGAGCAATCGAAGCACGCGCACTCGCACCGCTGCTGGCATTGGTACGATGCCGGCGATAACGCGGGCGGCGCGGAAGCGCGCGCGGTCGTGTCGCTGGTGGATTCGCTGGTCGAGCAGCACGGCTTTGACCGCGCGCGTGTCTACGTGGCGGGGATTTCGGCGGGCGCGGGGCTGACCGCGCTATTGGCCGTCAAGTACCCCGGGCATTTCGCCGCGGTCGCGCTGCATTCCGGCCCCGCTTTCGGCGAGGCGCGCTCCGGCATTACCGCGATGGACGTGATGCGGCGCGGCGCGCGTCGCGAGCCGGCGGAACTCGTCGACGAAACCACGAACGTCGCGCAATACCCGGGCATGCCGGCATTGATCGTCCACGGCGATGCCGACCATGTGGTGGCGCCGGTCAACGCGGACCAGTTGGCGACACAGTTTCTGCGTCTGAACCGCCTCATTGACGCAAACGGCGCGCGCAAAGCCGGCGAGACGCGCGAGGACCGCAAAAATGGCGTCGTGATGCGCGATTATCTGCGCGGCGGGCGGCGCGTGGTACGGGTTTGTCGTGTGCAGGGGCTGGGTCACGCATGGGCCGGCGGGGACGATGCGCTGCCCTTCCATTCGTCCAAGGGCCCGGACGCGAGCGCCATGCTGTGGGAGTTTTTCCGGCATCAGCGTCGTGCGGACGCGGGCCGCATCGCGGAAGGATTGGCGGCATCGTCGATCGGGCGGTGACGTCCGAGCAACACCTCGAAAATGAGCAGTGGCATGAAATCAGGGTTTTCCCTATAATACGGGTTATCCCTTAGGCGTAACCGCCTAGCTATCATTGCCGAGGTGAACCATGTATCTGATCAGCCGCCTGTTCCTGTTTCTGACCAAGTCGCCGGACCAGCTCGCGAAGGAGCGCGCTGATGCCTATCTCGCTGAAGCGACCGATCTCTACGATCTCGAATTCCGCATGCGCAAGCTCGATCAAGAGACGAACGCGCGTCCGTCGTGGATGAGCCAGCACTACGGCTAAGCCGACTGCCTGTAATCGGCATCAGGCCGTCAGCAATCGGAACATCGGCGCGTGGTGAGGCGCTGGTGTTTGGGGTTGGCGATCAGGCTAGTGCCCGTGTCGCGCACTCCCCTTTTCTCATCGCGCGGCCTTCGCGACCGCTCGGCAGACTCCACTCAAGCAGCCGGATTCAGCTGCCACAACGCGTAGTTCAAAAGCGCGGCGTACGCGACCCACACGACATACGGCACGAGCAGAATGCCCGCGAGGCGATCGCGCCGCCAGAACACATACGTCAGCATCACGATCAGTAGCAGCAGAATCAGGATGTCGATCAGCGCCGTCTCCGGCCGATGCAGGCCGAAAAACAGCCACATCCACGCGGCGTTGAACACCAGCTGCACGACCCACAGTACGATCGCCGCGGTCAGGCCGTCGCGCTTCCACACGCGCCACGCGGAAAACGCCATCAGCACGTAAAGTACGGTCCAGACCGGAGGGAAAACCCAGTTCGGCGGATTGAACACAGGCTTTTGCAGGCCCGTGTACCACGCGTCCGGCAGAGACAGACTCGCGGCCCAGCCGGCCGCCAGCGTCAGGATCAAAAACACGAGCAGCGACGGCAGACGGCGCATCTTCGCCCCCTTCAGACTTTCTTATTCAATAATGTGAGCAGGCACTCACTTTCCGTATCAGGCCAGTGTGCGCTCGCGGGCCTGTGCCTGGTCGACGATCCGTTCGGGAAATTCCCGCCCAGTACCATGCACCGAATTCCGCGAGCCGCTCCGCGCCGGCCAGCCACCGCGCGCGAATCCATTTTGCCGGCAAGTTCGCGAGCTGCGGTAGATATCGTTTGATAAAGCGCCGTCGGGGTCGAATTTTTCGGATCGCGTGACCGGATTGAAAATACGGGAGTAAGGTTGCGCGCCGTAGCCGGTCGAGGCGGCCCGCTGCCAGCCGTCGTTGTTCGCCGGGAAATCGAAGTCGTTCAGCAAATCGGCGAAGTATCGCTCGCCGAGCCGCCAGTCGATGCCGAGATCCTTCGCGAGGAAGCTTGCCGTGACCATCCGCAGACGGTTGTGCATATAGCCGGTCTGGTTCAACTGCAGCATCGCGGCATCGACGAGCGGATAGCCGGTGCGGCCGTCGCACCAGGCGGCGAACGCTGCGTCGGCCGAGCGGCCTTTTTCCCAGTGTGCAACTGCTCGTATTCCGGCTTGAACGGCGCGCCTTTCGCGAGGCGCGGGTGGTGCGCGAGGACCATGAAGTAAAAATCCCACCAGATCGGTCCCGACAGCCACGTCGCGGCGCCTTTGCCGTCGGGTTGCAGCGACATCTCGTACGCGAGCCGCGCCAATGTGCGGATCGACACCGTGCCGAAGCGCAGATGCACCGACAGATAGCTCGGCTTTTCGCAGCGGGGAAATCGCGCCGTTCCGCGTAGCTGTCGATGCGCGTGAGGAAATCGTCGAGCAGCTATTGGGCGCCGCTCATGCCGGCGGGCAGTTGAAAGTCCGTCAGGTTGCCAGGCGCGAAGCCGAACTGGTCGAGTGTGGCGATCCTGCACCGGCTCGCCTGGATGGCGCGTCTGCCGGGCATCGACAATCGGCTGCAGGATCGTCGTGTCGAACACGAACACGCACCAGATACGCTCGCAATGCTTGGGCGCGTAGTACAGCGCGGCATGATCGGTGCTGCGCAGATCGCGGCGGAACCGGACGAGGCCGGAGTCGAAGCTGTCGTGCAGGCGGCGGGCGCGTGTCATCGGGACAGGCAGTCGGGCTGAAGGTGGTCGAGGACCGGCTACGCAGGATGCGTGCCGTGCGCGCGAAAACAATCAGCGCCCGGCCCTATTGTGCAGGGTGCGGGCGCTGCTCGCGACGGCGCAGGGTAATGCGCCGCGAGCGGTTCTTCTTGAGCATTGCTGATCGGCGCAACGGCCGGCCTGACCTCAAGCGACGTGCAGACGAACCGCGACGTTGTTACGCGTAGCGTTCGAGTACGGGCAGACCTGGTGCGCTGCATCCACCAGTTCCCTGGCAGCGTCCGCAGCCAGACCCGGCAGAGTGATACGCAGGTCGATGTCGAGCGCGAAGCCGCCCTTGTCGTTCGGACCGATGCCGACGTCGGCGGAAACCTGCGTGTCGGCCGGCAGGGCCTGTTTGCGCTGGCCGGCGACAAACTTCATGGCGCTCAGGAAACAGGCCGAGTAGCCGGCTGCAAACAGCTGCTCGGGATTCGTGCCTGCTGCGCCATTTCCGCCGAGTTCACGCGGTGCCGCCAGCTTCACGTCCAATGCATCGTCCGACGATACGGCGCGGCCGTCGCGGCCGCCGGTGCTCCTTGCGCTTGCTTTGTAGAGGATGTTCATGGTGCGGTTCCTAGTCTGGGGTGTCAGGGTTGGCTTGTTTGCCGCTGGCTGCCGGTTCGCCGGTCTGGCGAAGCGCTAGCGAAGCGACAGATGACCAAGATAGTACACAAATCATTTGTGTACAAATTAATTTTTCGATGGAACCGGAACTAGTCCTTTTCAACTATCGCGCTACTGGTCCATAAAGTCGTTGAGCGTCGTGCGCAGGCGTGTGAGGTCGTCGCGCAGACGCAGCAGGAAGTCCGCCGTCTGCTGCGTCGCGCAGAAGATCTCGCCGGGCACGTCGCGCGCCTGACGCTTGAGCGCCTTGCCCGCGCCCGTCAGGCGAATGTAGACGAGGCGCTCATCGTCGGTGCCGCGCGCGCGCTCGACGAGTCCCTGCGCTTCGAGGCGCTTGAGCAGCGGCGTGACCGTCGCCGGATCGAGATTCAGGCGCGCGGCCATGTCCTTGACGGTGACGTCGTCGGTTTCCCACAGCACGAGCATCGCCAGATACTGTGGATACGTGAGTCCGAGCTTTTCGAGCAGCGGCTTGTACGCTTTCGTCATCGCGAGCGAGGTCGAGTAGAGCGCGAAGCACAGTTGCTCGTCGAGCGTGAAGGGGAGAGCGGGGCGCTGGGTCATGATTCATCTCGGCAAAAGAGCGTGCAAATGGATTGCACGCAAACCATTGTGCCGCAAGTCGATTCAGGATGCCGAGCGTCGGGAACAGGTGTGTCGACAGAGACGTCGGGAAGGTGCGCGCGGGCGCCAGAACGGCTCCCGCGCGGGAACGACGGATCAGGCCGCCGGCGTGGTCGGCAGATCCGGCGTTTGCGGCGTCTGCACGCCGAAGCAGCCGCGATAGGTCGCGTAGAACGAGCAGTACAGCATGGTCGTGACGATCATCGTCGCGGGCATCAGGATCGCGAACGCGAAGTCGGCCGCGCCGAGCGCCTGCATCAGCACGGACAGCCCGATCGACACGACCGTTGCGACTGCAAACCACAGCGCCGCGAATACGACGAAAGCGCCGCGATTGCGCCAGCAACTGACGACGCTGAAGAACATGGCCTTGACGGGCGGCACGTCGTGCCAGGCGGCGAGGATGGGCGAGAACCAGAACAGCATCGCGACCGGTATGTAGAACGCGAGCGCGGTGATCACCGCGAGCGGGATATTGCTGTTGGCGATCGTGTTCTCGTCCATCGACGCGTTGCCGAGCATCACCTTCAGCAGCATGCCGCCGTCGGCGAGCGCCGAGCCGGCCAGCACGAGCGCCATGGCGATGACATACAGCACGCCGAGCACGAGCAGCCGCCGCGCGACCACCGGGCCGTACGAATGAAAGCCGTCGACAAGGATGGTCGGAAACACCGGTTTGCCCGCGATCGTGTTGCGGCATGCGGCCATGAAGCCGACCGCGACACCGGGAATGAACAATAGCGGCAACACGCCGCCGACCACCGGAATCTGCGACACGAGCGTCATCACCAGCAAATAGGTGAAGAACAGCGTCAGAAAGGCGAGCGGATTCTTGCGGAACAGCCAGATACCCTGGCGGAACCACACATAGCCGGTTTTCGCGGGGACTTCGATCAGTTGCATGAGGTATGGATGCCTGGATTCGCGACGCCGTGCAGGCGCTCGCGCAGAATGCGTTCGAAATGACCGGGGTCGTGCGGCTTCAGCAGTTCGGCCGCGCGCGGCAAATGAAAATCATACAGGCGCGAGACCCAGAAACGGTATGCGCCCGCACGCAGCATGTCGCCCCAGTGATGGTTTTCCTCGACGGTGAACGGCCGCACCGTCTGATACGCGCGCAACAGCGCCTCGGTGCGCTCGGCGTCGAGCTTGCCGGTCGCGAGGTCGACGCACCAGTCGTTGACCGTCACCGCGACGTCGAACAGCCACTTGTCGCAGCCGGCGAAATAGAAATCGAAGAAACCACCGAGCCGCACTTCGTGGCCGGTGTCGGGCGCCGCGTGAGCGAACATCGCGTTGTCGCGGAACAGGTCGGCGTGGCACGGGCCCGCGGGCATTGCCGCGTAATCGGCGGAGGCGAAGAACGCTTCCTGATGCGCAAGCTCGGACGCCAGCAGATCGCGCTGCTCGCCTTCCAGATACGGCAGGATCGTCGGCACGGTTTCGCGCCACCACGGCAGGCTGCGCAGGTTCGGCTGATAGCGCGGATAGTCGCGGCCCGCGAGGTGCAGGCGCGCGAGCATCTGGCCGACCTCGACGCAATGCTCGACGCCCGGCGAGAGTTCGGGTGCGCCTTCGAGCTTCGTCACGATGGTCGCGGGTTTGCCGAGCAGCATGCCGAACAGCGCGCCGTCGAGACGCGGCATCGGATCCGGTACCGGCACGCGATGCGCGGCAAGATGCCGCATCAGGTTCAGATAGAACGGCAGTTGTTCAGCTGTCAGCTTTTCGAAAATCGTCAGCACGTATTCGCCGCGCGTCGTCGTCAGAAAGAAGTTGCTGTTTTCAATGCCGGACGAAATGCCGCGAAACTCGACGACATCGCCGAGATCGTAGTGACTCATCCATTCTGCGAGTTGGGATTCGTTGACAGCGGTGAAGACGGCCATGCGGAAACGTCGGATCAGGTTGTTCGGGCTGGCGCGGTGCGGCCAGTGCGAGGTGAGACAAACGAATGAGGCGGAGCGGGCGACGAATGCGGAACGGCGAAGTGCAAGCGTCGCCGCATTCAGCGCGGGTTCATCGCGCAGCGGCCGCGATCGGGTTGAGCGGGGGCGCGGTCGCGCCGCGGCCGCCGTTGCCGGCGTGCCGCTTTCGTAACGATCAATAGTGGAGATTCACCGATGGCAAGCGCGTACTGGGCTTGCCGCTGTCGTGGACGGTGGGCGACGTGTCGGGCGACGCGCTCATCTGGTAGCGGGTGCCGAAATTCGAATGCACGTCGATTTCGACCGGCTTGCCCTTGTCGCGGAATTCGGTGATTTCGGTGCCGTTCGGGCTGACTTCGTGAAAGCTCGGCGTGCGCGGAACGTTGATGTCGACCTTCGAGCTGACCTCTGCGGCCGGACGATTGATCTTGTCCAGGTCCGGCAGACCGGCCCGTTCATTGCCGGACTGGGGCACGCCGGCGGCCGGCGGTTCGTCGACGGGCTGGGCAGCCATCGCGGCGTTGCCGAAGGCCAGAGCCAGCGCAACAGCGATGGGAAGGAGCAGCTTCATGGTGATTCTCCGATTGGGTGCCAGATTCTAGCAAATCCGGCCTGACGCACGGGCGCCAAGCCTTATTTTGCGCCGCTTTCGCGCAACCTGCGCGCGTTCTCGCGGGCGCTGTTGCAAGCGTCGCCGCCGACATTTGGCAACAGCGGGTTCCGTGGTAATGTCGTCTCATCAAAAAGGGTGAACGATGATGATCAACAACGATATCAATCAGCGCACGGTGCAGACTCCCGCCAACAGCTTCCCAACCGAAGGCTTCGACGACGCGGCCGAGGCCGTCACCCGCCTCGCCGCGATCTACGAGGCGAACACGTCGTTCCTGCGCGATGCGTTCGCGCGCTATCGCCGCAACGAGCAGTTCGACCATCGCGTGCGCGCCTGCTATCCGTTCGTGCGCGTGCGTACCGAGGTCAACACGCACGTCGATTCACGTCGCTCGTACGGTTTCGTCGCGGGGCCGGGCGTGTTCGAGACGACCGTCACGCGGCCAGACCTGTTCGGCAACTACTATCGCGAGCAACTGCGGCTGCTGGCGAAGAATCATCACGTGCAGATCGAGGTCGGTGTGTCGGACCAGCCGATTCCGATTCATTTCGCGTTCGCCGAGGGCATCCACCTCGAAGGCGATCTGGACCGCGAGCGCCTGTTCCTGATGCGCGACATCTTCGATATACCGGACCTCGCGCTGCTCGACGACCGCATCGTCAACGGCACGTACGAGCCGCTGCCGGGCGAGCCGCATCCGCTCGCGTTGTTCACGGCGGCGCGCGTCGATTTTTCACTGCATCGGCTGAAGCACTACACGGCGACCTCGCCGACGCATGTGCAGAACTACGTGCTGTACACCAACTACCAGTTCTATATCGACGAATTCGTCAAGCTCGGCCGGGGCATGATGGCCCGTACCGACGACGAGGAATTGCGCGCCTATCGCAGCGAATACACGTCGTTCGTCGAGCCCGGCGACGTCATTACCTACAACGAGAATCTCGGCGAGCAGGCGCAGGAGGGCACGCTGCCGCCACGTCTGCCGCAGATGCCGGCCTATCACCTGAAACGCGCGGACGGCAGCGGCATCACGATGATCAACATTGGGGTCGGGCCGTCGAATGCGAAGACCATCACCGATCACATCGCGGTGCTGCGTCCGCATGCGTGGATCATGCTCGGCCACTGCGCGGGACTGCGCAACACGCAGCGTCTCGGCGACTACGTGCTCGCGCACGGCTATGTGCGCGAAGATCATGTGCTCGATGCCGATCTGCCGCTGTGGGTGCCGATTCCGGCGCTCGCCGAAGTGCAGGTCGCGCTCGAGCGCGCGGTCGCGCAGGTCACGCAGCTCGACGGCGTCGAGCTGAAGCGCGTGATGCGCACGGGCACGGTGGCGAGCGTCGACAATCGCAACTGGGAGCTGCGCGATCATCGCGAGCCGGTGCAGCGGCTGTCGCAAAGCCGTGCAATCGCGCTCGATATGGAAAGCGCGACGATCGCCGCGAACGGCTTCCGCTTCCGCGTGCCTTACGGCACGTTGCTGTGCGTGTCGGACAAGCCGCTGCACGGCGAGCTGAAGCTGCCGGGCATGGCCGATCAGTTCTATCGCGCGCAGGTCGATCAGCATCTGCAGATCGGCGTGAAGGCGATGGAACTGCTGCGGATGAATGGGCTGCATCGATTGCATAGCCGCAAGCTGCGGAGTTTCGCGGAAGTCGCGTTTCAGTAACTCAGGCCGAGGCACTGATAAACAGCCCGCTTACGCTGGATGTGCCGCTTTGAAGATGGCTCGCGAGCGGCAACGCGCCGCCGAATGAAATGAGACCGAGGTCGAGAAAGCCGCTGAAGATCTCACGCAACGTCGGCATGGGCGCGAGCGCGGCTTCGGGTGAGGTGAGTTCGTTCAGATTGCGAGCTTCGAGTACCAACTGAGCACGTTAGCGCCGGACGGCAAGCGTGCAAACGATTTGTTCGCCAATCCGGTTGACAGTCAGCGCGCGCAAACTGGCCTGCTAAACGAAAGCGGGCAGCCCGAAGGCTGCCCGCCATGTGCGCGACGATAGGCATCGTGCTACGCGCAATGCGAGGCGCGCAGCCTCTTGCCATCACAGGTAGAACATCCGGTCTTCTTCCGACTTGACCGGATGAACTTCACCTTCCTCGCGGTCTTCGTAGAACTTGAGCACCGCTTCGAGCACCTGGTCCGGATTGTCGATCACCTGCATCAGATCGATGTCGGTCGGATTGATCAAACCCATCGGAATCAGAGCGCTCTTGAACCACGCGAGCAGACCTTCCCAGAACTCGGCGCCGACCAGAATGATCGGCACATGGCGCGACTTCTTGGTCTGGATCAGCGTGAGCACTTCGGCCAGTTCGTCGAGCGTGCCGAAGCCGCCGGGCATCACGATCACCGCGTCCGAGTTCTTCACGAACGTGACCTTGCGCGTGAAGAAATGGCGGAAGCGCAGCGAGATGTCCTGCCACTGGTTGCCCGACTGCTCGTGCGGCAACTCGATGTTCAGACCGACCGAAGGCGCCTTGCCCGCATGCGCGCCCTTGTTGGCCGCTTCCATGATGCCGGGGCCGCCGCCGGAGATCACCGCGAAGCCAGCATCCGACAATTTGCGCGCGATCTGCGTGGCGAGTTTGTAGTACGGCGAGTTCGGTTTCAGGCGCGCCGAACCGTAGATGCTGACCGCCGGGCGAATCTCCGACAGGTACTCGGTCGCCTCGATAAACTCTGCCATAATCGTGAACATCTGCCACGATGCGCGGGCTTTCTTGGCCGTTGCGCGCTCTTGATCTGCGAGCGATCGCAGACTCGGAATCACTTTTCTCTTAGTCATAATGCCTGAAGAACGAAGCCTTGAAGGTAAGACCCTGCTGTTGGTCGACGGTTCGAGTTATCTGTACCGGGCCTACCATGCGATGCCTGATCTGCGCGGTCCCGAGGGTGGCCCGACGGGTGCGCTCTACGGGATGATCAACATGCTGCGGCGCATGCGCAAGGAAGTCACAGCAGAGTATAGCGCGTGCGTGTTCGACGCCAAGGGCAAAACGTTTCGCGACGACTGGTATCCGGAATACAAGGCGAACCGTCCGTCGATGCCGGAAGATCTTGCCCGTCAGATCGAGCCGATTCACGTCGCGGTGCGTGCGCTCGGCTGGCCGCTGCTGATGATCGATCGCGTCGAAGCGGATGACGTGATCGGCACGCTGTGCACCGAAGCGGAAAAGCTCGGCATGAACGTGGTCGTGTCGACCGGCGACAAGGACCTCGCGCAGCTCGTGTCGAACCGCGTGACGCTCGTCAATACGATGACCAACGAAACGCTCGACCGCGAAGGCGTGGTCGCGAAGTTCGGTGTGCCGCCGGAGCGCATCATCGATTATCTGTCGCTGATCGGCGATACCGTCGACAACGTGCCGGGCGTCGAGAAGTGCGGTCCGAAAACCGCGGTCAAATGGCTGACGCAATATGAGTCGCTAGATGGCATCGTCGGGCATGCGAGCGAGATCAAGGGCGCGGTCGGCGAGAATCTGCGCCGCGCGCTGGACTTTTTGCCGATGGCGCGCAAGCTCGTCACAGTCGAGCGTCATTGCGATCTGACCGGGCACATCGTGTCGATCGAGGAGAGTTTGCCGAGCCTTCCCGAATCGCGCGAAGAGTTGCGCGAGGTGTTTACGCGCCACGGCTTCAAGACGTGGCTGCGCGAAGTCGAAATCGCCGATGCGGTCGAAGGTCCGGAAACCGACGTGCCCCCCGCGTTGTCCGTCGATCACGAGCGCCACTACGAGACCGTGCAAACATGGGAGCAGCTCGACGCGTGGCTCGACAGGATCAATGCGGCCGAGCTGACCTCGTTCGATACCGAGACCACGTCGCTCGATCCGATGATCGCGCAGATCGTCGGCTTGTCGCTGTCGGTCGAAGCGGGCCGCGCCGCGTATGTGCCGCTCGCGCATCGCGGCCCCGACGCGCCGGTGCAGCTGCCGCGCGACGAAGTGCTCGCGAAGCTCAAGCCGTGGCTCGAAAGCGCCGAGCACAAGAAGGTCGGCCAGCATCTGAAGTACGACGAACAGGTGCTCGCGAATTACGGCATCGAAATGCGCGGCGTCGAGCATGACACGCTGCTCGAGTCGTACGTGCTCGAATCGCATCGCACGCACGACATGGACAGCCTCGCGCTGCGTCATCTCGGCGTGAAGACGATCAAGTACGAAGAGGTCGCGGGCAAGGGCGCGCAGCAGATCGGGTTCGACGAAGTCGCGCTCGACAAAGCCGCCGAATATGCGGCCGAAGACGCAGACATCACGCTGCGTTTGCATCAGGCCTTGTATCCGCAGATCGCCGCGGAGAAGTCGCTCGACCATGTGTATCGCGAGATCGAAGTGCCGACTTCGCGCGTACTGCGCAAGATGGAGCGGACCGGCGTGCTGATCGACGCGGAGAAGCTGCGTCAGCAGAGCAGTGAGATCGCCACGCGTCTGATCGAACTCGAAGGCAAGGCGTACGAACTGGCCGGCGGCGAATTCAACCTCGGCTCGCCAAAGCAGATTGGTCAGATTTTCTTCGAGAAGCTCGAACTGCCGGTCATCAAGAAGACGCCGAGCGGTGCGCCTTCCACCGACGAAGAGGTGTTGCAGAAGCTCGCCGAAGACTATCCGCTGCCGAAGATTCTGCTCGAACATCGCGGCCTGTCGAAACTGAAGTCGACCTATACCGACAAGCTGCCGCGCATGGTCAATCCGCACACCGGCCGCGTGCATACGAACTACGCGCAGGCCGTCGCGGTGACGGGGCGGCTCGCGTCGAACGATCCGAACCTGCAGAACATTCCGGTGCGTACCGGCGAAGGTCGGCGCATCCGCGAGGCGTTCATCGCGCCGCTCGGGCACAAGCTCGTCTCCGCCGATTATTCGCAGATCGAATTGCGCATCATGGCCCACATCTCGGGCGACCAATCGTTGTTGCGCGCGTTTTCGCAGGGCGAGGACATTCACCGCGCCACCGCGTCGGAAATCTTCAGCGTGACGCCGCTCGAAGTGTCGAGCGATCAGCGGCGCGTCGCGAAGGTCATCAACTTTGGGCTCATCTACGGCATGAGCGCGTTCGGACTCGCATCGAACCTCGGCATCACGCGCGATGCGGCGAAGATTTATATCGACCGCTACTTCGCGCGCTATCCCGGCGTCGCGCGCTATATGGACGAGACGCGTTTGAGCGCGAAGGCGAAGGGCTACGTCGAAACGGTGTTCGGCCGTCGTCTGTGGCTGCCCGAGATCAACGGCGGCAACGGTCCGCGCCGCCAGGCCGCGGAGCGTGCCGCGATCAACGCGCCGATGCAGGGTACCGCGGCCGACCTGATCAAGCTTTCGATGATCGCCGTGCAGAACTGGATCGAAGGCTCGAAGATCGGCACGCGGATGATCATGCAGGTGCATGACGAACTGATCCTCGAAGTGCCCGACGCTGAGTTGTCCGAAGTCCGCAAGCGCCTGCCAGAACTGATGTGCGGCGTCGCCGCGCTGAAGGTGCCGCTCGTCGCCGAGGTCGGTGCGGGCCTGAACTGGGAGGAAGCGCATTGACATGCCCGTGACATGCGCACGATAACGTCGTGCGCATGTGACACATGGGTTTTGGCGACTTGTGACTTCTTAGGCGGGTCGAGGACAATCGGTTCAGGACGGCGCATTCATGCGCAGCGTCGCGACAGATAATTCATCGGCTACACGGAGAAGTGCAATGCATCGATTTATCGTCGTTGGCGGAGGTGCGGGAGGATTGGAACTGGCGACGCGTCTTGGCGATCGCTATGGGGCCGACAAGAAGGGGCGCAGCGCGCAGGCCCAGGTCACGCTGGTCGACCGCTATCCGACGCATATCTGGAAGCCGCTGCTGCACGAGGTGGCGGCGGGCAGCATGGACCCGTTCACGCAGGAGCTCCCGTACGCGGCGCAGGCGCGCTGGCATGGCTTCGCGTTCCAGCAAGGCGACCTGACCGCACTCGACCGCACGAATCGACGCATTACGCTCGGCACCGTGCTGGACGACGACGGCGCTGAACTGCTGCCCGAACGCGAGCTCGAGTACGACACGCTGATCATCGCGATCGGCAGTACCACGGCCTTCTTCGGCGTCAAGGGAGCGGCCGAATTCTCCATAGCACTGGATACGGTCAGCGAGGCAGAGCGTTTCCGCAAGCGCCTGATCGCCGCATGCGTGCGCGCCGAACATCAGGCGCACGAACCCGTCGAGTCGAGACCGGGACCCGGCACGTGGACGTCCAGCGAGCCGCGCATTCAGGTGGCGATCGTCGGCGGCGGCGCGACGGGGGTCGAGTTGTCGGCGGAGTTGCGCAATACCGCGCAGGTGTTGTCCGCGTATGGCTTGCACAAGCTCGATCCGCGGCATGACGTCGGCATCGTGCTGATCGAGGCGGGGCCGCGCATTCTGCCCGCGTTGCAGGAGCGCGTTTCCACGGCCACCGCCGAATTGCTGACCAGGCTCGGCGTGAAGCTGATGATCGGCGAGACGGTGGCCGAGGTCGCGCCGGGCTACATCCGCACCGCGAGCGGTCACACCGTGCGGGCCGATCTGACCGTGTGGGCGGCGGGCATCAAGGCGCCGGCTGTGCTCGGTCAGCTCGACGGCTTGCCGGTCAACCGGCTCGGCCAGCTGGTCGTGCGCCGTACGCTGCAAACCGGGATCGACGACAACATCTTCGCGCTCGGCGACTGCGCGGCCTGCGAGTGGCCGGGCAACGAGCGCAACGTGCCGCCGCGCGCGCAGGCCGCGCATCAGCAGTCGAGCTTTCTGATGAAAGGACTGGCGGCGCGCCTCGACAACAGGCCACTACCGGAATTCACTTATCGCGACTTCGGCTCGCTGGTCTCGCTCGGCCACTTCAGCGCGGTCGGCAATCTGATGGGCGGGGTGATTGGCGGCAATATGCTGATCGAAGGGCTGTTCGCGCGCTTCATGTACATGTCGCTGTACCGGCTGCATATCGCGGCGCTGCACGGCTATCCGCGCATGGTGCTCGACACCTTCGCGCACTGGTTGCACCGTACGACGCTGCCGCGCGTCAAGCTGCACTGACGCGCGCGGACGATCTCCTCAGTTGAATGTGCAACGGGATGCGCGCAAGGCGTATCCTGTTGCCTCTAACAGTACTTCGAGGAGCGTCCCGTGCTGAAGCCTGAAGTCGACTGTCTGATCCCGCACGTTCCTTTCGATCGGCGCACCTTCATCAAGGCGACGCTGGGCTCCGGCTTCGCGGCGGCGGTGCTGCCAGTCTCGGCGCAAACCATCCATACCGATAGCGACGGTCTCGAAGCAGGGGAAGTGGCGTTCCATTCGGGCGGTACGCTGATACCGGCTTATCGCGCGCAGCCGAAGGGCAAGACGCATCTGCCGGTGATCCTCGTCGTGCATGAAATCTTCGGCGTGCATGAGCATATCGCCGACGTCTGCCGGCGCTTCGCGAAGCAGGGCTATCTGGCGATCGCGCCGAACCTGTACGAGCGCGAGGGCGATCCGACTGTCTACACGAGCATGCAGCAACTCAACGAGCAACTGGTCAGCAAGGTGCCCGACGAGCAGGTATTGGCCGACCTCGACGCGGCCGCCGCGTGGGCCGGCGAGAATGGCGGTGACCTCAACCGGCTCGGCGTGAACGGCTTCTGCTGGGGCGGGCGCATCTCGTGGCTGTATGCCGAGCACAATCCGCGCGTGAAGGCAGGCGTCGCCTGGTATGGTCGCGTGACCGGCGCGAAGAACGCGATGACGCCGGCCAATCCGCTCGATCTCGTCGCCGACCTGCATGCGCCTGTGCTCGGCTTGTATGGACGCCAGGATCAAAGCATTCCGCAGGACACGCTCGAGCAGATGAAGCAGGCGATCGCGCAAGGGCCGCAAGCGGGACGCGGCTCGCAGTTCGTCGTATATGACGACGCAGGTCACGCGTTTTTCGCCGATTACCGTCCGAGCTACAAGAAAGCCGATGCCGAGGATGGCTGGCGTCGCGCGCTCGTGTGGTTCAAGCAGCACGGCGTGGCTTGAAGCGCTGCTCGAATTCCTCGCGTCTGGTTACGACTTGCGGCGGCTCGCGCTCAAGGTTTCGCCCCCGTCGCCACCGGCCGTTTCGGGTCGGAACTCCATTCGCTCCAGGAGCCCGCGTACAACGCTGAACCATGCAGGCCGGCAACCTCCATCGCAAGCGAATTGATGCAGGCGGTCACGCCCGAGCCGCATTGCAGCACCACGTGTTCGGGCGGCGTGTCGCCGAGCAGCGCGTGGAATTCCTCGCGCAGTGTGTGCGCCGGCTTGAAGCGGCCGTCGGGGGTCAGGTTGTCCTTGAAGAAGCGGTTCAGCGCGCCCGGGATATGGCCGCCGACGCGGTCGAGCGTCTCGTTTTCGCCGCGATAGCGATCGGCCGCGCGCGCATCGACGACGATTCGCTCCTTCGAACCGAGGTTGCGCTCGACCGCCTGGGTATCGATGGTCACGGCGAGCGGCGCGGCCGCCTTGAAGTCGCCGGTGTTCTGCGCGGGCACGTCCTGCGTCAGCGGTTGGCCAGCCGCTTCCCATGCCTGCAGCCCGCCGTCGAGCAGCGCGACCGCGTCGTGACCGAGCCAGCGCAACAGCCACCAGACGCGCGCCGCGTACATGCCGCCTTGTGCGTCATATGCGACGACCTGTTGACCTTGCTTCAGTCCCCGCGACTCCAGCGTTTCGACGAGCCGCGCGCGATCGGGCAGCGGATGCCGGCCGTTCGAGCCGTTCTTCGGCCCGGACAGATCGCGATCGAGATGCAGATAGTGCGCGCCCGGCAGATGGCCGGCCAGCCAGGCTTTCTCGCCCGCGTCGGTATCGGCGAGGTCGAACCGGCAGTCGATCACGAACACGCTGCCCGGCGCGGCCGTGAGCCGCTCGGCAAGATTGGTCGCGGAGATCAGGGTGGTGTAATGAGTGTGGGGCATGAGCGTCTCCTCGATACGGGCGATGGCGGCTGCGGGCCGCGTCGTTCACGCGGCTGGCGCATGGCCGGTCTATATCGGTAGTCTAAACAAAAAAAGACGGGTCGAAGCCCGTCTTTCCTTGAGTCGATCGATGCGCCACGCGGCGCGGATCAGATCGTGCCGAGTTCGCGCCGCAGAAACTCGTGGAAGTGCTGCATACCGTCTTCCATCGGGCTCTGATACGGTCCGACCTGTGATTCGCCGCGCTCCATCAACGCGAGGCGGCCGGCGTCCATGCGCTCGGCGATCTCGTCGTCTTCGCGGGCTGTCTCCATATAGGCGGCGCGCTCGGCTTCGACGAAGTCGCGCTCGAACAGCGCGATTTCCTCGGGGTAATAGAACTCCACCACGTTGGTGGTCTTCTGCGGACCGCGCGGAATCAGCCACGACACGACCAGCACGTGCGGATACCACTCGATCATGATGCCCGGGTAGTACACCATCCAGATCGCGCCGAACTCGGGCGGATTGCCGTCGCGAAAGCGCAGCACTTCGTCGTGCCACTTGCGATACGTCGGGCTGCCCGGTTGCTCGAGCGCCTTGTGCACACCGACCGTCTGCACGCTGTACCAGTCGCCGAACTCCCACGTCAGATCGTCGCAATTGACGAAGCTGCCGAGGCCCGGATGGAACGGTGCGACGTGATAGTCCTCCAGATAGACCTCGATGAAGGTCTTCCAGTTGTAGTTGCACTCATGGACTTCGACGTGATCGAACATGAAGCCCGAGAAATCGAAATGGCGCTTCGTGCCGAGGCGTGCGAGATCTTTCGCGACGTCCCGACCTTGGGCCTCGAACAGCAGACCCTGCCAGTTCTGCAGTGGCGTGGCGCCGAGATTCAGGCACGGGTTGTCGGCGAAATGGGGCGCGCCGAGCAGCTCGCCCTTCAGGTCGTACGTCCAGCGATGCAGCGGACAGACGATGTTCTGCGTCTGGCCGCGGCCGTTGAGCATGATGGCTTGCCGGTGGCGGCACACGTTCGACAGCAACTCGACTTGCGACTGCTGGTTACGGACGAGTACCCGCCCCTCGCGTTCGCTGGGCAAGGCAAAATAATCCCCCGCTTCGGGCACCATGAGATCGTGGCCGATGTAGCGAGGACCTTTCTTGAAAAGGGTGTCGATTTCGCGCGTAAGAAGCGCTTCGTCAAAGTAAGCCGTGACTGGCAGCTGGCTATGAACAGACCGCAACTGCAATGCATTGCTCAGATTGGACATTCCCACTCCCGATGAAGACGTGAAAGCAGTGAACAACCCAACCATCGAAGATTCGATTTAGGGAGCCCGCAATTATACCCGTTTCCCTGTGACAGGGGCACTTAAGTCCCTGATTTGGGTTAAAAATGTCAAGAAAGTTCGGCATTTTCGCCGCAGACCTCGAGCTTTTTTTCTGCGAGACTTCAGGGTCGAAGCGGGGCAACGGTGTGCATCGGACAGGCTCGAAGCGAGACAGCACGGTGGGGCGCAGGCCGGCGGGCGGATCGAAAATGTCGCTTTTGCCGTAGAATGTCCGACTTGTTTTAATTTTGCGACTATTCATGGCGAAGACCGCATCGAACGATTCCGCCGCCGCACCAGCCGAAAGCGGCGATAGCGCGCCGCTGCCGGAGAACTACGAGGCCGCGCAGACCGAACTGGAAGAGCTCGTCGCGCGCATGGAAGGCGGCAGTCTGAGCCTCGAGGAATCGCTGGCCGCTTACCGTCGCGGGGCGGCACTTGTCGCATTCTGTCAACAGCAGCTCGAAAAGGTCGAGCAGCAGGTGCGGGTCCTCGATGGCGAGACCCTCAAGCCGCTGCCCATGAATACCGCAGGAACAGCCGCGACTGAGAGCGGGGACGACCTATGACATTCGAACAATGGACGCGCTCGGTGCTCGAACGCGTCGAAACGGCTCTGGAACACTATCTGCCGGCCGAGACGACCGAACCCGCCAGGCTGCACGAGGCGATGCGCTATGCGGTGCTCGGCGGCGGCAAGCGGGTGCGGCCGCTCCTGTGCCACGCGGCCGGCGAGCTGACCGGCGCGCGTGCCGAATGCCTCGATGCGGCGGCGGCGGCGCTGGAAATGATTCACGTGTACTCGCTCGTGCACGACGACATGCCCTGCATGGACGACGACGAACTGCGCCGCGGCAAGCCGACGGTCCACGTCAAGTATGACGAAGCGACCGCGCTGCTGGTCGGCGACGCGCTGCAGTCGCAAGCATTCATCGTGCTCACGTCCGACGTACTCGGCCGGCCGCAGCAGGCCTCGCTCGTACGCGAACTCGCTCTCGCAAGCGGCTCGATCGGCATGTGCGGCGGCCAGGCCATCGATCTGGCGAGCGTCGGCCACACGCTGACCCGCCCGCAGCTCGAGACCATGCATCGCATGAAGACCGGCGCGCTGCTGCGCGCGGCCGTGCGCATGGGCGCATTGGCCGGCGAGACGCCGCACGCGCAGGGTCTGGCGTCGCTCGACGCCTACGCCGCCGCGGTCGGTCTTGCGTTTCAGGTCGTCGACGACATTCTCGACGTCACGACCGACTCCGCAACGCTCGGCAAGACCGCCGGCAAGGACGCGAAGGACGGCAAGCCGACCTACGTGTCGATTATTGGGCTCGACGCGTCGCGCGCGCTCGCGGCGCAACTGCGCAGCGACGCGCACGCCGCGCTCGCGCCGTTCGGCGCGCGCGCGCAGCGTCTTGCCGAACTGGCCGACCTGGTGGTGAACCGGGTCAGCTGAACGCGAAAGCCCGCCGCCGCGCACCCTCCATCCCCGGGGTGCATGTATGAAGTGCGGGCGCGTAAGTTTTCCTACAATGGAACGACGATGTACGACTTGCTGAAAACCATCGACGACCCGGCAGCCCTGCGCCGCCTCGATCGCCGCCAATTGCAACCGCTTGCCGACGAGTTGCGTGCCTTCGTGCTCGACAGCGTATCGCAGACGGGCGGCCATCTCTCGTCCAACCTCGGCACGGTCGAGTTGACCATCGCGCTGCACTACGTCTTCGATACGCCGCACGACCGGATCGTCTGGGACGTCGGCCATCAGACCTATCCGCACAAGATCCTGACCGGTCGTCGCGACCAGATGCACACGCTGCGTCAGTTGGGCGGCATCTCGGGCTTCCCGAAGCGCGACGAATCGGAATACGACACCTTCGGCACCGCGCACTCGAGCACGTCGATTTCGGCCGCGCTCGGCATGGCGATCGCGAGCAAGCTGCAAGGCGACAACCGCATGGGCATCGCCGTGATCGGCGACGGCGCGATGACGGCCGGCATGGCCTTCGAGGCAATGAACAACGCGGGCGTCGAAGACGACGTGCCGCTGCTCGTGATCCTCAACGACAACGACATGTCGATCTCGCCGCCGGTCGGCGCGCTGAATCGCCATCTCGCGCGTCTGATGTCTGGGCGCTTCTATGCGGCCGCGCGCGCGGGCGTCGAGCGCGTGCTGCGCGTCGCGCCGCCGGTGCTCGATCTCGCGCGCAAGCTCGAGGAGCACGCGAAGGGCATGATCGTGCCGGCGACGCTGTTCGAAGAGTTCGGCTTCAACTACATCGGACCGATCGACGGTCACGATCTCGATTCGCTGATTCCGACGCTGCAAAACATCAAGGAACTGCGCGGGCCGCAATTCCTGCACGTGGTCACGAAGAAAGGCCAGGGCTACAAGCTGGCCGAGGCTGATCCGGTGCTGTACCACGGCCCCGGCAAGTTCAATCCGGCCGAGGGTATCAAACCGGCCGCGACGCCGTCGAAAAAGACCTACACGCAGGTGTTCGGCGAGTGGCTGTGCGACGCGGCCGAGCTCGACTCGCGCGTGATCGGCATTACGCCGGCAATGCGTGAAGGCTCGGGCATGGTCGAGTTCGAAAAGCGCTTCCCGGATCGTTACTTCGACGTCGGCATCGCCGAGCAGCACGCGGTGACGTTCGCGGGCGGCCTTGCCGCGGACGGCATGAAGCCTGTCGTCGCGATCTATTCGACCTTTCTGCAACGCGCATATGACCAGCTGATTCACGACGTCGCGCTGCAAAATCTGCCGGTGGTGTTCGCAATCGATCGTGCGGGTCTCGTTGGTGCGGACGGCGCGACGCATGCGGGCGCGTACGACCTCGCGTTCATGCGTTGTATTCCGAACATGACCGTGATGGCGCCGTCTGACGAAAACGAGTGCCGCCAGATGCTGTACACCGCGTTGCAGCAGTCGCATCCGACCGCTGTGCGCTACCCGCGCGGCGCGGGTACCGGGGTCGCAACGGTCAAGCAGATGGCCGCGTTGCCGCTCGGCAAGGGCGAAGTGCGTCGCGAGACGTCGGCGCCGGCCGGCAAACGCATCGCGATTCTCGCGTTCGGCACGATGGTCGCGCCGTCGCTCGCGGCTGCTGAGCAACTCGACGCCACCGTCGCGAACATGCGCTTCGTGAAGCCGCTCGACACCGAACTCGTGCGCAAGCTGGCCGAGACGCACGACGCGATCGTCACCGTCGAGGAAGGCTCCATCATGGGTGGCGCGGGTTCGGCGTGCGTCGAAGCCCTGCTCGCGAGTGGGGTTATGCGCCCCGTACTACAATTGGGCCTCCCCGATCGGTTCATCGATCACGGGGACCCGGCCAAGCTGCTCGCCGCGTGCGGTCTCGACGCCGCGGGTATCGCCCGGTCGATCCGCGAACGCTTCCTTGCGAGCGGCGCGGTCGGCGGTCAGTCGTCTGTGAAGCGCGTCGCGTAAAGCGCTGTCGGCTCTCGTGCCGTCGTAGGTGCGACTCATGCCGCCGTCATGCGACGGCGGCTTCGGCAATCTCCAGTTTGAACCGACGGGTGTTGCGGCCCGTCACCCAACGCCGGCGCGAGCCGGCGTTCGCCGTTGCACGCGCTGATCCGCATGGCCGCTGGGCGCCTCGCACTCGCTGCGCGATAGTCGCCGATGCAGCGAAACCTTGGCGCAGCCCGGCGCTTTCCAGAAAGGACAAAAGAATGAATCAGATGAATCCCGCTTTCGTGATGCCCGACGTGCAAAGCACCCCCGACATGCGCCAGATTCCGATCCAGCGGGTCGGCGTGAGGGGCGTGCGTCATCCGTTGACGATTCGCACGCAAGGTGGCGAAGTGCAGCCGTCGGTCGGCACGTGGAATCTCGACGTGCATCTGCCGGCCGAGCAGAAGGGCACCCACATGTCGCGCTTCGTCGCGTTGCTCGAAGAGAACAAGGCGCCGCTCGAACCGGCCACGTTCCGCACGATGCTCGCGGCTATGCTCGAAAAACTCGAGGCGGAGGCGGGCCGCATCGAAGTGTCGTTCCCGTACTTCGTGAACAAGACCGCGCCGGTGTCGGGCGTGCAGAGCTTGCTCGATTATGAAGTCACGCTGACCGGCGAGACCCGCCATGGCGCGACGCGGGTGTTCCTGAAGGTGCTGGTGCCGGTCACGAGCCTGTGCCCGTGCTCGAAGAAGATCTCGCAGTACGGCGCGCACAATCAGCGTTCGCACGTGACGATCGATGCCGAGCTGAACGGCGACGTCGCTGTCGAAGAGTTGATCCGTATCGCCGAGGAAGAAGCGTCGTGTGAACTGTGGGGCCTGCTCAAGCGCCCGGACGAGAAGTTCGTCACCGAGCGCGCGTATGAAAATCCGAAGTTCGTCGAAGATCTCGTGCGCGACGTTGCCCAGCGTCTGAATGCCGACGAGCGCATCGTCGCGTATGTGCTCGAAGCGGAGAACTTCGAGTCGATTCACAATCACAGCGCGTATGCGGTGATCGAGCGGGACAAGCGCCTCGCCTGATACGTTCCTGATCGCTCCACGCCGTGTCGTTGCGAAAGCATTGAAGCAAAAAAGCCGCTTGTAAAGCGGCTTTTTGTCCTCTTGGGGCGGCGGTTCAGTGCGCGAGCGACGTCAGATCCCAACGCGGCTTCACGGTGAACGCGTAGTCGTGGCCGGCCTGTTCGGGCCAGCGTTGCAAACGCAGCGCGCCGGCCAGCGCGATCATCGCCCCGTTGTCCGTGCACAGCGACAGGTCCGGGTAGTGGACGTAGAAATTGCGCTTCTGCGCGGCGGCCGACAGCGCTTCGCGTAATTGCCGGTTCGCGCCGACGCCGCCCGCCACCACCAGCCGGTTCAGCTTCGAGCGCTTGAGCGCCGCTAGCGATTTCGCGGCCAGCACGTCGACGGCGGCATCGACGAAACCGCGCGCGAGGTCGGCCTTGGCCTGCTCGCAGATGTTCGCGCCGCCCAGCCGGTTCGCGTGCGTGAGCACGGCGGTCTTCAGGCCGCTGAAGCTGAAATCGAGGTCGCCGGAATGCAGCATCGGGCGCGGCAGCACGACTGCGCCGGGTGTACCGAACTCGGCCATGCGCGAGACTTCGGGGCCGCCCGGATAGCCGAGGCCCAGCAGCTTGGCGGTTTTGTCGAAGGCTTCGCCGGCGGCGTCGTCGAGCGTCTCGCCGAGCGTCTCGTAGAAGCCGACGTCCGTCACGCGCATCAACTGCGTGTGGCCGCCCGAGACCAGCAGCGCGACGAACGGGAACGGCGGCGGCTCGTCGACGAGCAGCGGCGACAGCAGATGCCCTTCGAGATGGTGAATGCCCACGGTCGGCTTGTTCCACGCCATCGCCAGCGAATTCGCGACGCTCGCGCCGACCAGCAGCGCGCCCGCGAGCCCGGGCCCTTGCGTGTAAGCGATCGCGTCGATGTCGCCGCGCGCGACGCCGGCGCGCTCCATCACCTCTTCGAGCAGCGGCAGCGCGCGGCGGATATGGTCGCGCGATGCAAGCTCCGGCACGACGCCGCCGTACTCCCGATGCATCGCAATCTGCGAATGCAGCGCGTGCGCGAGCAGGCCGCGCTCCGTGTCGTAGAGCGCGAGACCGGTTTCGTCGCAGGAGCTTTCGATGCCGAGAACGAGCATGATGAATCGCTTGAGACGGGCGCGCGCGACGCGCGTCCGGAAGTGAAAGGTAAGCCCGAAAGTATACCAGCGCGGACAGGCGGCCGCAGGCGGCCGCCTGAGCACGGGCATGGATGCGAGGGCCCGGCAGGTACAATGCGGCCCCATGGAATCCTTCGATATCGCGGTGATCGGCGCGGGCGCGGCCGGCATGATGTGCGCGGCCGTGGCCGGTCAACTCGGCCGGCGTGTGGCGCTGATCGACCACTCGCAGCGTCTCGCGGAAAAAATCCGCATTTCCGGCGGTGGCCGGTGCAACTTCACGAATCTGTATGCGGGGCCGGCCAATTATCTGTCGGCGAATCCGCATTTTTGCCGCTCGGCGCTCGCGCGCTATACGCCGCGCGATTTCATGGCGCTGCTGAAGCAGCATCGCGTGACATGGCACGAGAAGCACAAGGGCCAGCTGTTCTGCGATCAGTCGAGCGACGCGGTCATCGACGTGCTGAAGAACGAGTGCGACGCCGGTGGGGTTGCATGGCGCACGCCGCTGTCGGTCGAAGAGGTGCGCCAGGACGCCGAAGGACAGTTCCTGCTCGGCACGACGGCGGGCACGATCGCCGCCTGTGCGCTCGTGATCGCGACGGGCGGTCTGTCGATCCCGAAGATCGGCGCGACCGATTTCGCATACCGGATCGCCAGGCAGTTCGGCCACAAGTTGATCGACACGCGTCCCGCGCTGGTTCCGCTGACCTTCGCTCCGGCCGACTGGGAGCCGTTCGCGGCGCTATCGGGCGTGTCGCTTGAAGTACAGCTGTCGACTGGCAACACGAAGACCGGCGCCGAATTCACCGAAGATCTGCTGCTCACGCACCGCGGCCTGTCGGGCCCAGGCGTGCTGCAGATCTCGAGCTACTGGCAGCCCGGCGAGCCGATTCACATCAATCTGCTGCCGGAGCGCGACGCCGCGACTGCGCTCATCGACGCGAAAAGCGGCACGAAGCGGCAGATCGCCAATCTGCTATCGGAATGGGTGCCGCAGCGGCTCGCGCATGTGTGGCTCGACACTCACCAGATGGCCGCCGAGGCCCGCGTCGCCGATCTGCCGGACAAGGCGCTGCGCGGCATCGGTGAGGCGCTGTCGCGCTGGACCCTCACGCCGAACGGCACCGAGGGTTATCGCAAGGCCGAAGTGACGCGCGGCGGGGTCGATACGCGCGGTTTGTCATCGACCACGATGATGAGCGCGCGGGTGCCGGGCCTCTACTTCATCGGCGAGGCGGTCGACGTGACCGGTTGGCTCGGCGGCTACAACTTCCAGTGGGCGTGGGCGTCGGGTGTCGCGGCGGGCGAGGCGGCGGCCGAATATGCCCGGGGGCTTGACGGCGCAATGGCTTTGTGAGAAAGCTCTGCTATACTCCTGAACCTTTACAAAGTTCCGTTATTGAAAAATGACGACCGTCCGCGTAAAAGACAATGAGCCGTTCGAAGTCGCCATGCGCCGTTTCAAGCGCACCATGGAGAAAAACGGCTTACTGACCGAACTTCGCGCTCGCGAGTTTTACGAGAAACCCACAGCCGAACGCAAGCGCAAGAAAGCGGCGGCGGTGAAGCGTCATTTCAAGCGTCTGCGTGGCCAGATGCTGCCAAGGAAGCTCTACTGATTCTGGCGTTGCCCCGCTGTACGCGGCGCGGCAGCATCCAAGCCGATGGCGGCACGACAGGTGTCATCATGGCAAACCCGGCCCGTCGGGCCAACCGGCAGGGTCGCATCCACTACGCAAAATTGCGCCAACCCGCTTGAGGAAGACGTCCCAAGCGGGTTTTTGTGCTGATGCGGCGGTATCGCCGCCGTCGACCGGCCGGTTTTTCAACTTTTCAACGCAATTCAGGTGAGTGATGAGTCTCAAGGACCGGATCAACGACGATATGAAAGCTGCCATGCGGGCGCGCGAGACCGAACGTCTCGGGACGATCCGCCTGCTGCTCGCCGCGATCAAGCAGCGTGAAGTCGATGAGCGGGTCACGCTCGACGATGCCGCCATAACCTCCGTCGTCGACAAGATGATCAAGCAGCGCAAGGATTCGATCAGCCAGTTCGAGGCCGCAGGACGTACGGATCTTGCGGACAAGGAAAAGGCCGAGTTGGCCATTCTTTCCGCGTACATGCCTGAGCAGATGTCCGAAGCGGAAATCGTTGCCGAGGTGCAGGCGGCGGTCGCGCAAACCGGCGCTGCCGGCCCGCAGGACATGGGCAAGGTGATGGGCGTGCTGAAGCCGAAGCTGGCCGGCCGCGCCGACATGACCGCCGTCTCCGCTCAGGTCAAGGCCGCGCTCGCTAAGTAACTCTGTCGATTTGTCCGGGTCGCGCGCCTCCTGAAGGCGAGGCGCGGGACCCGGGCGCGGTGTCGAGCCCGGGCTCCGGGCTTGGATTTTGAAGCTTTCCAGGCAGCGTCATTTACTGTGATCCCACCGTCATTCCTGCAGGACCTGCTCAATCGCGTCGATATCGTCGACGTGGTCGGCCGGTATGTGCAGCTGAAAAAGGGCGGCGCGAACTTCATGGGGCTGTGCCCGTTTCACAACGAGAAGAGCCCCTCGTTTACGGTTAGTCCGACTAAACAGTTTTATCACTGCTTCGGCTGCGGTGCGCATGGTACGGCCATCGGTTTCCTGATGGAACACGTGGGCGCGTCGTTTCCCGAGGCGGTCAACGAGCTCGCGCAATCGGTGGGTCTCACCGTACCGCACGAGGCTTCTCCCGGATATGGCGGCGGCGGTGGTGGCGGAGCTGGCGGCGGCCACGCGCCGGCGGCATCGAAGGCCGTGACAACCGCGCTGTCCGATCTCATGCAGACCGCCTGCGACTACTACCGTAAGCAACTGCGCGGTGCGCCGGGCGCGATCCAATATTTGAAGAAGCGCGGCCTGACCGGCGAAGTCGCCGCGCGCTTCGGTCTCGGCTATGCGCCGGACGGGTGGCAAAACCTCGAGGCGGCGTTCCCGAACTATCGCGACGACGCCCTGGTCGAAGCGGGTCTCGTGATCGTCAGCGAAAAGTCGGACGCGCAGGGTCAGAACCGCCGCTACGACCGCTTTCGCGAGCGGATCATGTTCCCGATCCGCAATGTCAAAGGGCAGGTGATCGGCTTCGGCGGCCGCGTGCTCGACGGCGGCGAGCCAAAGTATTTGAATTCACCGGAAACGCCGCTATTTAACAAGGGTAGCGAGCTGTACGGGCTGTTCGAGGCGCGTCTTGCGATTCGAGAGCAACATTACGTGCTGGTCGTCGAAGGTTATATGGACGTGGTTGCGCTGGCCCAATTGGGCTTCCAGAACGCCGTCGCGACCCTCGGCACCGCTTGCACGCCGATTCATGTGCAGAAACTGATGCGCCAGACCGATACGGTCATCTTCAGTTTCGACGGCGACGCGGCCGGCCGGCGCGCCGCGCGTCGCGCGCTCGATGCGTGCCTGCCGCACGCCGCCGACAACCGGACGATCCGTTTCCTGTTCCTGCCCAGCGAGCATGATCCCGACAGCTACGTGCGCGAGTTCGGCACCGAGGCTTTCGCCGAGCAGGTCGAACGGGCGATGCCGTTGTCGCAGTTCATGCTCAACGAGGTGTTGACCGGCAAGGAGCTCGATCAGCCCGAAGGCAAGGCCCGCGCGCTGTTCGACGCGAAACCGCTGCTGCAGGCGTTGCCGGCCAATGCGCTGCGCGCGCAGATCATGCATATGTTCGCAGACCGGCTCGATGTGCCATTCAGCGAAGTCGCGGCGCTTTGCGAAGTCGACGCGCGGATCGCGGCCGCGTCGCGCAGGGCGCCGGCCCGCAAGGACCGGCGCAGCGTGACCGGCATCGAGGAAAAGACGCTGCGCAATCTGGTGATGTATCCGCGCACGGTCGCGATGCTCGACGAAGCGGCCGAAGAGGCGCTGCTCACCGTGACCCGGCACGGCGAACTGTTCGCGGAAGTGACGACGCACGCGCGAGCCCTAGGCGATTCGGCAGCGTTCCAGTTGTTGTCCGATCTCTTGCGAAATGGCGCGAACGCCCCAACTTTCGAGGAAATCTTTCGCAAAATTCTAGACTATGATGAAAACGTCCGGGATTTGCTGCTGAAAGACCCGCAGGACGCGGCCGTCATCGAGGAACGGCGCGAGCAGGAACGAATTGTCGGCGAGGAGCTGAAAGCCGCGATTTTGAAGATGCGATACGACGCTTATTGCGATCGTCTCGAACAGCTTTCGCGACAGTCGCGGCATACGCCGGAAGAGTTTGCCGAGTTTTCGGAGCTCAACCGGAAGCGGGCCGACATGAAGCGTCAACTCGGGCTGTAGCGGAGAGGCCGAAACCTCGGGTGGTATAATCAAAAGTTTCTAGCGGTTTGTTTTTTCAAGGGTTTTCCTAGCAAAGGCGAAAGGCGATGCGATGGCAAAGACGACAGGCGGAAATCATGCAACGGGCTCACGCGCTAAAGAGCGCACCGGAAAAGTTACCGAAGCCAGGCTGACTGCATCCGCCAGAAGAACGTCTGTTGTCAGCGTTGCACCGGCTGCCGGGAAGAAGTCGTCGACCACTGCGGCCGCGCAGGCCGCACCGGTTCGGGCGGCGAAAGCTGTAGCACCGCCGGCTGCCAAGCGGGCGGGTGTCAGAAGCGCAAGGGAAGCGGCTGCCGTTCAGGACGATGCGGTAGCGCGCGTGACTTCAGTATCCACGGTTCAACCGGCTGTTGTCCAACAGCCGGGGGTCGAGACTACAGCCGGTACGGCGAACTCCATGACGAAAAAGCTGAATGAAGTACCCGTCGATGACGATGCAACCCAGACCGAAGAAACCGCTGCTGCCGCACCGGGCAAGCCGGAGAAGGTCAAGGCTCGCGACCGTCGTGCAAAGGAAAAAGCGCTGCTGAAGGATGCGTTCGCGTCGTCGCAGCCTGGCACGGTGGAGGAACTCGAGGAGCGTCGCTCCAAGCTGCGCGCCCTGATCAAGCTCGGCAAGGAGCGCGGCTTCCTCACGTACGCTGAAATCAACGATCACCTGCCGGACAACTTCACCGAGACCGAGGCGATCGAAGGCATCATCAGCACGTTCAACGACATGGGCGTCGCGGTCTACGAACAGGCCCCGGACGCTGAAACGCTGCTGCTCAACGACAACGCGCCCGCGGCTTCGTCAGACGACGAAGTCGAAGAGGAAGCTGAAGTCGCGCTGTCCACCGTCGACTCCGAATTTGGCCGCACCACCGATCCCGTGCGTATGTACATGCGCGAAATGGGCACGGTCGAGTTGCTTACGCGTGAAGGCGAAATCGAAATCGCGAAGCGCATCGAAGACGGCTTGAAGCACATGGTGATGGCCATCTCCGCGTGCCCGACCACGATCGCCGACATTCTCGCGATGGCCGAGCGCGTCGCCAACGACGAAGCGCGCATCGACGAACTCGTCGACGGTCTGATCGACGTCGACGCGGCAGACGCCGACGGCTTCTCCGCGCAGGAGGCGGAAGCGATCGAGAATGAAGACGAGGAAGCCGAGGAAGAGGACGAAGAGGACGAGGAAGAAGACGATGGCGCGGCGCAAGCCACCGCCAACGCCGCGCAGCTCGAAGCGCTGCGGCGCGCGTCGCTCGAAAAATTCGCGTCGATCAGCGAATGGTTCGACAAGATGCGTCGCGCGTTCGAGAAGGAAGGCTACAAGTCCAAGTCGTATCTGAAGGCGCAGGAAACCATCCAGAACGAGCTGATGACGATCCGCTTCACCGCGCGTACCGTCGAGCGTCTGTGCGACACGCTGCGCGCGCAGGTGGATGAAGTGCGTCAGGTCGAGCGTCAGATCCTGCATACGGTCGTCGACAAGTGCGGCATGCCGCGTGCGGAATTCATCGCGCGTTTCCCGGGCAGCGAGACGGACCTCGAATGGGCCGACAAGATCGTCGCCGAAGGTCACGGGTATAGCGCGATCCTCACGCGCAACATTCCGGCGATCCGCGAACAGCAGCAACGTCTGCTCGATCTGCAGGCGCGCGTGGTGCTGCCGCTGAAGGACCTGAAGGAAACCAACCGTCAGATGGCGGCCGGCGAGCTTAAGGCGCGCCAGGCGAAGCGCGAAATGACCGAGGCCAACCTGCGTCTCGTGATCTCGATCGCGAAGAAGTACACGAACCGCGGTCTGCAGTTCCTCGACCTGATTCAGGAAGGCAACATCGGCCTGATGAAGGCGGTGGACAAGTTCGAATACCGTCGTGGCTACAAGTTCTCCACGTATGCGACGTGGTGGATCCGCCAGGCCATTACGCGTTCGATCGCCGACCAGGCGCGCACGATCCGGATTCCGGTTCACATGATCGAAACGATCAACAAGATGAACCGCATCTCGCGTCAGATCCTGCAGGAAACCGGTCTCGAGCCGGATCCGGCGACGCTGGCCGAGAAGATGGAAATGCCGGAAGACAAGATCCGCAAGATCATGAAGATCGCGAAGGAGCCGATCTCGATGGAAACGCCGATCGGTGACGACGACGATTCTCATCTGGGCGACTTCATCGAAGATACGAACACGGTCGCCCCGGCGGATGCGGCGTTGCACGCGAGTATGCGCGACGTCGTGAAGGACGTGCTCGATTCGCTGACGCCGCGCGAAGCGAAGGTGTTGCGCATGCGTTTCGGTATCGAGATGAGCACGGATCACACGCTCGAAGAAGTCGGTAAGCAGTTCGACGTGACGCGTGAGCGAATTCGTCAGATCGAGGCGAAGGCGCTGCGCAAGCTGCGTCATCCGAGCCGTTCGGACAAGCTGAAGTCATTCCTCGAAGGGAATTGACGGCGACGGCCGCGGTTGGCCGCAAATGATGCGATCAAAGGGGCCTCCCGGTCGTTTCGCCGAAGCGAAGCGGTTGCGGAGGCTCCTTTTTCGTGTAGTATGTCGGCCAATCAACAAAACGGGCCCGGCCTTCACGACCGGGTCTTTTTTCTTGGGCTGGACGCCGTGTTGGTTGCAGGCAGTGGACTCATAATCCACCTCCGAAAGGACATCGTGGGTTCGAATCCCACCCGGCCCACCAAAGTATCGAAAAAAGGGTTCCGAATTCCGGAACCCTTTTTTGTTTCTGGGCGGCCTTCGGCTGCCTCAGCTGGGCGACCCAGTGCCAGCCTCAACCCCGGCGAGGGGCGTCCGTTGCCCCACACACCGCCCGACACCGACCCGCTCGCGCCAGGCTCCTCGCCCGCGGACGAGGAGGCGCTTAAGCGCGCTCCGCGCCAGCCATAAGCGGTGATCACGCGTAATCAGGGAAACCCCGTGTAAAAGCGGGCGCAACCCCGCCCTTAATTGAATGCGAAAGGCTTGTTGATGCATGCCGTCCGCTTTCAGCGCGGGTCTTGTCACGCGGTGGCCGGCGTCGCAATTCACCTCCGGGCAACGCCCATGCTGAAGGTTTTTTCGAATCGCACGCGCATCTTATAGAGACGTGACAGAGGGTGCTCGCTAAAGCGAGAAATCAGAAGACCGCCGCAATGGCAGTGTCTCAATAGCGAATGCTGATTCGACGCGGTGGGCTCGAACCGTTGCGCTGCTCGGGGGCGGCAGCGATTGCCTGCCTCGGTCAATAAAGATTAGGTGAATAAGCCGTCTTGGTGATTCGACGAGTTAATCGCCCCGCCGGAAACCATTAATTGGCGGATGCGCGAGCAGGACTGCATTTAACTCTATTAAGTTCCGGCGCTCCAAAAATAAATCTCAAACGACGCGGAAAACCGTCACTTCAACCATTTGATTACAAAAAATATCGGCCGGTCTTTTCGTCAGTTTGCTCCGACCCGATTACGTCACGCGTATTAAAGCACTGTTGCAAACGCGCAACTCAGGATATTGAGGCGTTGCAAATTCGTTTTGGCTGGAGCTGTCGATCCGGCCCCTCGATCTTGCAATAAACGGTGGAAAAACAAGAAGTTATCCCCATCGGCTCTAACATTGTTGCGAATTTCGAAAGATCCTGTTGCGGGAATTGCCTGCGTCGGTACCAGGGTGTCCCCCTACACTCACGCTTCGCTTCAAGGGTGCCCGGTCGATCCCCACGGTTCGGCCAAGCGGGCGGCGGCAAATGCGATGCATCGGCTGCTGAAGCAGGTCCTGCTCCCCGTATAAATTTTTCGAATTGGAGTTCCCATGAAAAAGAGTCTCATCGTCGTTTCGGCTGCCGCATCGTTCGCTTCGGTCGCTCACGCACAAAGCAGCGTGACCCTGTACGGTCTGCTCGACGCAGGTCTGACGTACACCAGCAACGTTGCCCACAACTCCAAGTGGGCAGCAGGTAGCGGCGGCATCAACCAGAGCATGTTCGGCCTGCGTGGTTCGGAAGATCTGGGCGGCGGTCTGAAGGCAATCTTCACGTTGGAAAGCGGCTTCAACATCAACAACGGCAAGTACGCTAACAACAACGGCATGTTCAACCGCCAGGCCTTCGTCGGTCTGTCGAGCTCGCAATTCGGTACGGTCACGCTGGGTCGCCAGTACGACGCAGCGCAGGACTACCTCGCACCGCTGACCGCAACGGGCAGCTGGGGCGGCACGTACTTCGCGCACCCGTTCAACAACGACAACCTGAACACCAACGGTGGTCTGTCGGTCAACAACTCGGTCAAGTACTCGAGCGCTAACTACGCTGGCTTCACGTTCGGCGGCACGTACGGCTTCTCGAACCAGGCTGGTGGCTTCGCAAACAACCGTCAGTACAGCTTGGGCGCCGCATACCAGTGGCAAGGCCTGCACCTCGGTGCTGCCTACGCTCAGCAAAACAACCCGGCTGCTAACGCAAGCGGCGCATCGGACGGCGTTCTGGCGAACACCGCGGGCGTGCTGCAAGGCGATTTCCGTCAGCGTCAGTTCGGCGCAGGCGCTTCGTACGGCTTCGGCCCGGCGCTGGTTGGCGTGGCATGGACGCAATCGCGCGTCGACAACCTGGTTGGTGAAGCTCCTGGTCAGCGTCAAGGCCACACCAACAACTACGAAATCAACGGCAAGTACAACGTGACCCCGGCTATGGCTCTCGGCGTCGCGTACACGTTCACCGACGCGCGCGGCTACGGCATCAACGCCGACGGTAACGACATGAAGACCCGTTACCACCAGATCGGCCTGCAGGCTGACTACTCGCTGTCGCGTCGCACCGACGTCTACGCTCAGGCTGTGTACCAGCACGCAATGGGTGACGGCGGCGTGGCTTCGATCTACAGCGGCGACAACACGGTTCCGACCTCGTCGTCGAAGAACCAGACGGCTGCTACGGTCGGTCTGCGTCACCGCTTCTAAGCTTCAGCAGAAGCTGCCTGTAGTACACAAAGGTGCCGTTCGCGGCACCTTTTTTTATGCGGGCGGCAGACCGGTGAGCCGGTTTCCGTATGCGGGGCGAAAAAACGGGCGTCCCTGGGACGCCCGTTTTGCCATGACGACGTGAAACGATTCAGAAAATTGTCCGCAAACCGAGCGCAACGCCGGTCTGGTTGTCGCGGCCCGGCAGTTCGACCGACGCCGCGCCCGACACCTTGTCGAAATCGACGGTGCCGTACACCTCGGTGCGCTTCGACAGCGCGTACTCGGCCAGTGCGACGAACGTGTAGCGATAGCCACTGCCGAGCTGACCAGCGCCGATCGCCGCGTTCGACATGTGGTCGTAGTACGCGGCGCCCGTCAGCGTCAGCGCGCGCGTGGCCTGCCACGTGACGCCGGCGAACGGTCCGTTGTCGATGCGGCCCGAGCCCTTGACGATATCGACGCCCGGCACGAGCGTCTGCTGCGCGAGCGCGCTGTCGACGAAGCCGGTGTCGCCTTCGAATGCAGATAGCCGACGTACAGTTTCGTCGAGCTGAACGCATAGACCGCGTTCGCGTTGAAGATGGTCTGCTTGTGATTGCTGTTGTCGCTGTTCTGCTGCACGCCGGCCGCGACCGGCAGCGGACCCGCCGCGTACGACTGCGTGAAGCCGTACATGTTGCCCGCGCCGAGATGGCCTGGCACCTGTCCCAAGAAGCCGCCGTCGCCGGTCGATTCCGAGTTCGTGCCGATGAGTACATCGCGGCCACCGTCAGGCCTTTGAACGTGCCCGTGTACCTGATCGCGTTATCGGCGTAAACCCCCGCGCCGAGCGCGCCAGGCAGCCACGAGTTCTCGTTGTAGTTGCCGACCGTGAGCGGGTCGTAGGTATCGCCGAGCAGAGGTCTTCCGAGCCGCGCAGACCCCAGCGGCTGTTGGTGATCGCGCCGTTCCTGTGACAAAAGTTGACTTTCTCCCAGGCAAGCTGCGAGTAGTCTCGAGCGAATTGACGTATCGACACGACTTTCGGAGCGACGCCAGCACGCGTTTTACGCGCGCGCTTTCACGCATGAATAGTCCATCTTCCGAATCCATCGAGACCTCGTCAGTCGTTCAGGAGCTGACCGACGAGCAATGGCAGCGGGTCGCGCCGCTGTTACCTGAAACCTTGCATGATGACGGCCCGCGCCGTGGTCGTCCGCCGATCGAAATTCGCCACGTGCTCAACAGCGTGTTGTGGGTGCTGCACGCGCGCGCGCCGTGGAGCGCAATGCCCGAGCACTACGTCCCGTACCAGACCGCGCATCGCTACTATCTGCGCTGGAAAAAAACGGGCGTGTTGAGCGCGATCATGCTCGCGCTGTTCAAGACCGACGACGCTCTCGAAACGCGCGCGACGCGCAAGGGCGGCGTGCGCGCCGGGTAGCGAGCGCCAGTCGCGTCGCTAGATCTGTTCCCGCCCGTACGCGGCCAGCCGCTCGAGATCGAGCACCTCGATCCGGTTATACGACAGTCGCAAAATCCGCAGCTTCTCGAGGTTCTGCAGCGCCTGATTGATGCGCTGCCGCGACACTCCCGCGAGCAGACCGACTTCTTCCTGTGAAATCGCCAGTGTGCGACCCGTGTCCGGATACAGATCCGGATTGAACAGCTGCGCGAGCGATTGCGCGACGCGTGCGTCCACGTCTAGCAGCCGGGTGTTCTGGATCGACGCGATGAATTCCCCCATCCGGTTGTTCAATTGCCGGATCACGAAGCCCGTGAACGGCAGACTCGATTCGAGCAACGCATGGAAGGTCGCGGACGGCACGAACATCACGAGCGACGGCTGGATCGCGGCCACGTCGTATTTGCGCAATTCGCGCTTGATCACGCTGCCTTCGCCGAACCAGCCGCCCGGCGGCACGCCCGACAGCGTGCAGCTGCGGCCCGATGCGTTGTAGATAGCGAGCCTGATGAGCCCCGAGTGCACGCCGATCCAATAGTCGGACGGTTGCTGGCGGCGGCCGATCCACGCACCGCCTTCAAAGTGCTCGGCGTGTGCGCTGGCGAGCACCATCGCCTGATGATCGGCGGCGAGCGCGCGAAACCACGCGCACGCGACGAACAATCGCGCCACTCTGTCATTTGAATGACAGACAGTTCATGACGACAATTGCTAGGCTAGGCCCTGGTTCATTCACAGAACACGGTCAACAATCGGCGGCGCGGCTCGCGCCTCAGGAGACGAAGCAATGACACAGCACATGTTCGACGAAGGCCTCGGGCGGCGCGAGGCCAATTATGTCCCGTTGACGCCGATCGATTTCCTCGTGCGCGCAGCGCAAGTGTATGGCGAGCGGCTCGCGATCGTCCATGGGGAGATCCGCCGCAACTGGCGCGAGACCTATGAGCGTGCGCGGCGGCTCGCCAGCGCGCTGCACGAGGCCGGCATCGGCCGCGGCGACACGGTCGCCGCGCTGCTGCCGAACATCCCGCCGATGGTCGAGGCGCACTTCGGCGTGCCGATGGCCGGCGCCGTGCTGAATACACTGAACACGCGGCTCGACGTCGCGACGCTGCTGTTCATGCTGCGCCACGGTGAGGCGAAGGCGCTGATCGTCGACACCGAATACGGCGAGTTCGCGCATCGCGCGGCGCTAGAATTCCCGGAGCTCCGCGTGATCAGCGTGGCCGACGCGCAGCCCGCCGACGCCGCGCAGTTCATGCGCGCGACGGACTACGAGCAGTTCCTGCAAACCGGCGACCCTTCCTTCGAGTGGACTCCGCCCGCCGACGAATGGGACGCGATCGCGCTGAACTACACATCGGGCACGACCGGTGACCCGAAGGGCGTCGTCTACCATCACCGTGGCGCGTATCTGAACGCGCTGAGCAACATCCTCGAATGGGACATGCCGAAGCACGCGGTCTATCTGTGGACGCTGCCGTTGTTCCACTGCAACGGCTGGTGCTTTCCGTGGACGGTGGCCGCCCGCGCGGGCGTCAACGTCTGTCTGCGCAAGTTCGACGCGAAGATCGTGTTCGAATTGATTCGTCGCGAACACATCACGCATTACTGCGGTGCGCCGATCGTACAGAGTTCGCTCGTGAATGCGCCGGCCGAATGGCGCGGGGGCATCACGCATCGCGTGTCGACGATGGTCGCGGGCGCCGCGCCGCCGCCCGCGGTGATCGCGAAGATGAAGCAGATCGGCTTCGATCTGACGCACGTGTACGGGCTCACCGAAACCTACGGGCCGGCGGCTGTCTGCGCAAAGCAGGACGAATGGGACGCGCTCGACGATCAAATCCGCGCCGACCTGACCGCGCGCCAGGGCGTGCGTTATCACCTGCAGGCGGCGGTCGCGGTGCTCGATGCGGACACGCTCGCGCCGGTGCCGGACGACGGCGAAACGATCGGCGAGATCATGTTTCGCGGCAACATCTGCATGAAGGGCTATCTGAAGAACGAGCGCGCGACCGAAGCGGCTTTCAAAGGCGGTTGGTTCCATACCGGCGATCTCGGCGTGCGCACGGCCGACGGCTATATCCGCATCCGCGACCGCAGCAAGGACATCATCATTTCGGGCGGAGAGAACATTTCGAGCATCGAGGTCGAGGACACGCTGTACCGGCATCCCGCGGTGTCGGTGGCGGCGGTGGTCGCGATGGCCGATCCGAAGTGGGGCGAGGTGCCGTGCGCGTTCATCGAGTTGAAGGAAGGCGCGCAGGCGACCGAGGAGGAAATCATCGCGCACTGCCGGCTGTTTCTGGCCGGCTACAAGTTGCCGAAGGCGGTGCGCTTTGGCGAGTTGCCCAAGACGTCGACGGGGAAGATCCAGAAGTTCGAGTTGCGCGCGCGGATCAAGGCGGAGGGAAAAGGGTAACGCGCCGCGATTACCGCTGATTCAGGGCGGCGCGAGTGGCGCGCATCGAGTCACGACGGTGCGCGCCGCTTCGGGTTGCCGTCAAATTCCCACCTTGTGCGCGTTAAAAATCAGCCGCAGGCCCAGCGCGGTCACCGCGCTCGCGGCGATGCGATCGATCCACCCCTTCCAGCGCAGATAGATTTCGCGCGGCCGTTGGCTCGAAAAGCACAGTGCGACCATCGTGTACCAGCCCGCCTCGATCGCGAAGATCGCCGGCGGCAGCGCGAAATAGCACCACACCGGCGGATGCTGCGGCAGCAGCGCAGCGAAGATACTGCCGTAATAGACAGCCGTTTTCGGATTGCTGAGCTGCGTGCTCAAGCCGATCCAGAACGACTTGCGCGGATTGCCGCCGCTGCCGGTTCGCGTTTCGCTGAACGCGAGCGGCTTCGCGGCGCCGCGCCAGATTTTCGACGCCAGATAGACCAGGTAGACGCCGCCGGCCACTTTCAGCCCGACGTAGAGCCATTCGACCGTCGCGAGCAGCGTATAAAGCCCGAGCAGCGCGATGCCGCTAAAAAACACACCGCCGATACCCATGCCGAGCGCTGTCGCGAGACCGTCGCCGCGCGACAGACCGATCGCATTGCGTGCGACGATGACGAAGCTGGGCCCCGGACTCATCGCGCCCAATAGCAGCGCGGCGAGGATCGTGAGGATGGCGGTCGAGGCGGGCATGGTCGTGTCTCCTGATGTCGGGCCGATGCCAGATGTTCTGGCGAATACAGAGTCTCGCATTGTCCGCCAGTCGCGCGGCGGAAGCCACGAATACCGAAAACTCGGAAGTCGCGCAATCAGTGAAATTAGAAAAAGTTCTTTGCTGCGGCCCAAATACATCGAATGCTAGAATGACTTTCCATACGCGGAAGCTCCCTCGTCACGACGAGGCGACGCACGACGCGAAACACGGGCGCAATTCGAGCCACGCCGATTTTTCGAGTAGCCGATTCGCTTGATTCCAGCGCTTCAACTCAGGCGCTTTACTTCAGGCGCTTTAATTCAGGATCTGACAGGCATCTCTTGCAAATGCGGGTTTTCACGCATTTGCATGGATCGCGTGAATTCGTCGAATTGCTTCCATTCAAATTGAATTACGCACGAGCCTCGCGTTGCTATGCGAGTTGCCCGTTTGTCTAATGCCAGCAAGAGCTGCGACACCAATACGTTATGAAACAACGAGAAGGACAACAACGACTGTTCGAACGCGACGAGAACCTGCGCGAGCGCATGATCGCGTGGATCCGCCGACGCATGGACGACCACGGCATCACATTCGAAGCGCTGGCCGAATCGCTCGAAGCCGATGCGAACGCCGTGGCCGCAGTGCTGTATCGCGACGCGTTCGGTAACACGTGGGACGGTCGCGGCGATAAACCGGCGTGGCTCGCGCGCGCGATTCACGCCGGACAAAGCATCGATCATTTCCGCTGCTGAGCGCGCGCAGGCGCACCGCGAAACGCCCGCGCGAAAAAAAGCCCGCGCAAGGCGGGCTCGATCTTTACTGCGCGGAGTCTCGCGACGAATCGCGCATCACAGGTCGAAAAACACGGTTTCCTGATCGCCCTGCATGTGGATGTCGAAGCGATACAGGTTGGCCGTACCGGCAACGCGGCGCGCGATCAGCGTATTACGGCGCTCGGCCGGCACCGACGCCAGCACGGTGTCCTGCTCGTTCGCCCGCGCTTCGTCCTCGAAATAGATGCGCGTGAACGTGTGCAGCAGCATGCCGCGCATCGTCAGGATTACGTCGATGTGCGGCGCTTCGTCGGGATTCGCGCGGCCCGGCTTCACCGTCTCGACGATGAAGCGCTTGTGCGGATCCGTGCCCGTACCGACGCGCGCAAAGCCGTGAAAGCCGGTCTTCAGGATTTCTTCGCGCGATTCCGGATAGTGGCCGTTCGAGTCGACTTGCGACATCTCGATCATCGCGTCGCCGATCACCTTGCCGTCGCCGTCGAACACCTGACCGACGATCGTGATGTGCTCGCCGGCCGCTTCCATGTCGGCCAGAACGTTCGTGAACAGGCTCTTGAAGTCGAAATCGTATTGCTGCGGGCAAAGACCGTAGGCGAAGTACGGACCAACGGTTTGCGAAGGCGTTTGCTTGAGAGTCGTCATGGCTTAGCGCTCCATCGGGGTTTCGTTCGGGCCGCGCAGCACGATGTCGAAATCGTAGCCGAGCGCGTAGGCCTCTTGCGTGGTGTCGAGCGAGAACTTCGAGACCATGCGCTCACGGGCGTGCTCGGGCGTGCCCTGGTAGATCGGGTCGAATGCGAGCAGCGGATCGCCGGGAAAGTACATCTGCGTGACGAGACGCGAGCCGAAGTGGTCGCCGAATAGCGAGAAATGGATGTGCTGCGGACGCCAGGCGTTCGGATGGTTGCCCCACGGATACGCGCCCGGCTTGATGGTCATGAAGCGGTAACGGCCTTCGTTGTCGGTGATGCAGCGGCCCGCGCCGAGGAAGTTCGGGTCGAGCGGCGCGTCGTGCTGGTCGGCCTTGTGCACATAGCGGCCGGCGGCGTTCGCTTGCCAGACTTCCACCAGCGTGTTGCGCACCGGGCGGCCGCCTTCGTCGAGCACACGGCCCGTCACGATGATGCGCTCGCCGAGCGGTTCGCCATTGCGCACCGCGTTGCGGGTCAGGTCGCTGTCGAGCGGGTCGAGGTCGTCGGTGCCGTAGACCGGCACGCGCTGGTCCCGCAGCCGTTCCTTCAGCGGAATCAGCGGACGCGACGGACCGCGTTTGACCGACGAACCGTACGGCGGATAGATGTACTCGGGATGGGACGCGAAATCTCGCGGCGAAAGAATTGAATCTTCCATGAGGTGTCTCCGTTGGAGGAATCGGGGGGATGCGACGTTATGACTCGCACTTTATACAAAGCGTGCGGTTATGAAAAATGACGTTTTTGCCCGTTTCGTATAACCTTCCGTTATGCAACGCAGTCTCGCGGATAGCCGCGTCAAATTCCGTCATCTCCAGTGCTTTCTGGCCGTCGCGCAGTTCGGCAGCGTCCAGCGGGCGGCGGACAGTTTGTCCATCACGCAGCCGGCGGTATCGAAGACGGTCGCCGAGCTGGAGACCATTCTCGGCGTGAAGCTGTTCGAGCGCGGCCGTCACGGCGCAGTGCCGACGCGCGAGGGGCAGCTTTTCATGCCGCACGCGAGCGCCTGCGTGAGCGCGCTGCGCCAGGGCGTCGATCTGCTTGCGCGGGCCGAGGGCGCGGCCGCCGCGACGCTCGAAGTCGGTGTGCTGCCCACTGTCGCCGCGGTGCTGGTACCGCCCGTGCTGAGACAGTTCGCGACGCAGTGGCCGCGCGTGATCGTGCGCCTCGCGACCGGCGCAAATCCGGAATTGCTCGAACGCCTGAAAGCGGGGTCGATCGAATTCGCGATCGGCCGCCTCGCGGACCCGGAGCGGATGGTCGGCCTGAGTTTCGAGCAACTGTTTACCGAGCCGCTGATCGCGGTCGTGCGCGCCGGGCATCCGCTGGCGCAAGGGAAGGCCTTGCCCGCCACGTCGCTGGAGGAATTTCCGATCGTGCTGCCGCCGTTCGGCACGCTGATCCGCCAATCGGCCGAGAGCCTGCTCGGCGCGTGGGGCGTGCCGCCGTTGTCGGCGTTCGTCGAGGTGTTGTCGGTATCCACGGGGCGCGCGCTGACGCTCGAAAACGGCGCGGTGTGGTTCGTGCCGCAAAGCGCGGTCGAATACGAACTCGCGCACGGCATGCTGGTGCGCTTGCCGCTGCCGTTTGCGGGCACCGGCGAGCCGGTGGGGCTGATTCGTCGCTCGGATACGCAGCCGTCGACGGTGGGACGCGCGTTCATCGAGGCGGTGCGCGAGGTCGCGCGGGGCAGACGGTTGCGAACGCCCCGCGACCCGGTGTAAAAACACGGTGCGAAAGCCGCCACAGACCGTTGTTCCTGCGGCACGCCGAGTGCGCGCCACGAGCGAGCACGCATCACGCAGCCCCTCGCGAACGACCGGAACACTTCGCGCCGAACCCGGAAAGACCGGCCCCGCGTCGAAGGACCGTACAAGGAGATTGCCATGCCCAGCGACTTGCCCACTCCAGAGGCCGCGCAGCGCGCCGTATTGGCGCCGCAGCACAATCCGCTCGGCACGGCCGGCCTCGAGTTCGTCGAGTTCGCCGCGCGCGATCCGCAGGCGCTCGGCGAGACCTTCACGCGGCTCGGCTTCAAGGCGATCGCGCGTCATATCAGCAAGGATGTGACGCTGTATCGCCAGGGCGAGATGAATTTCCTGATCAACGCGGAGCCCGATTCGTTCGCAGCGCGCTACGCGGAAGAATACGGGGTCGGCATCTGCGCGATCGGGATTCGCGTCGCCGACGCACAGCGCGCGTTCGAACGCGCGGTGGAACTCGGCGCGTGGGCGTTCGAAGGCGAACGCCTCGGTGCCGGCGAACTGCTGATTCCGGCCATTCAAGGCATCGGCGATTCGCACATCTATTTCGTCGATCGTTGGCGCGGGCGCGGCGGTCAGCGCGGCGGCCTCGGCGATATCTCGATCTTCGACATCGACTTCCGGCCCATCGAAATCGACACGGCCGCAGCCGATCTGAATCACGCGGGCAGCGGCCTGATCGCGGTCGACCATCTGACGCAAACCGTTGGCGAAGGCCGCATGCAGGAGTGGATCGACTTCTATCGCGACCTGCTGAATTTCCGCGAGATCCGCGAGCTGCACGCCAACTGGCATGTCTCGGCGGAATCGCGCGTGATGGTGTCGCCGTGCGGCGCGATCCGCGTGCCGCTGTACGAGGAAGGCACGGGCCGGACCAACTTGATGCACGAGTATTTGCCCGATCATCCCGGCGAAGGCGTGCAGCACATCGCGCTCGCCACCGACGACATCTTCGCGTGCGTCGAGCGTCTGCTCGCGAACGGCGTCGAATTCGTCGAGCCGCCGCCGCGCTACTACGAGCAGCTCGATGCACGTTTGCCGGGCCACGGGCTCGATGTCGAGCGACTGCGGCGCACGCATGTGCTCGTAGATGGCGAGATCGGCGCGGACGGCGTGCCGCTGCTGTTTTTCCAGACCTTCGTGCGGCGTCGCGCCGGCGAGATTTTCTTCGAGATCGTGCAACGCCGGGGGCATCATGGCTTCGGCGAAGGCAATCTCGCCGCATTGGCCCAGGCGCGCACCGGCAGCTGAACACTGCGCGCAGTCGCATGCGTGATTGGATCACTCACGCATGCGGTTTTCGTCGCGTCACGCCCCCTCGGGCAGAAGTGGCGCCGTTGGTTCGGACAGTCAGATCGAATTTATAAGTGGAAGAGCCGGGGTCATCAAGCTGCCGATTTGATCGCTGGCAGCGT